>NZ_CM174409.1:0-2036381 GCF_057834705.1 Macrococcus sp. GL_134
ATGAGTGGAATTGATTCTATCTGGAAGAAGGTCCTTGAAAATCTCGAAAAAAAATTATCTACACCGAGTTATGAAACATGGTTCAACCATACATCTATCACTTCAATGAACAATAATCTTGTAGTCATCGAGGCACCGACTGCCTTTCATGCAAGCTGGCTGAACAAAAACTATATGACGATTATTCAAGATACGATAGAAGAAACAATCGGCGAGAAACTTGAAGTGAAAATTATATCCGGAGAAGATGCAGTAGTCGAAAATATCAAACCAGAGCCTGTTGCCAAAAACCGTGAGCAGGAAATACTCCCTAATCAACTGAACATTGATAATACGTTCGATACATTTGTCATCGGCAGTGGAAACCGCTTCAGTCATGCAGCGTCACTTGCTGTTGCAGAAGCACCTGCCAAAGCATATAATCCACTCTTTATCTATGGTGGTGTTGGTCTTGGTAAGACTCATTTAATGCATGCAATCGGCCATTATGTCATGGAACACAAAGAGAATGCCAAAGTCGTCTATACATCAAGTGAAAAATTCACAAATGAATTCATCAACTCCATCAAAGATAATAAAACTGAAGAATTCAGATCAAAATACCGTAATGTTGATGTACTGCTGATTGATGACATTCAGTTTCTGGCGGGCAAAGAGTCGACGCAGGAAGAATTTTTCCATACTTTCAATGAACTGCATCAAAACAATAAACAAATTGTCATCTCCAGTGACCGTGCACCAAAAGAAATTCCAACGCTTGAAGACCGCCTGCGCTCACGCTTTGAATGGGGACTTATTACGGACGTGACCCCGCCTGATCTGGAGACAAGAATCGCCATATTACGCAAAAAATCAGAAGAAGAAAATATTGAAATTCCAAATGAAGCGATGCTCTATATTGCCAGTCAAATTCAATCAAACATTAGAGAACTTGAAGGTGCTTTGACGCGTGTCAGTGCATACTCTAAGCTCGTGCAGCGTGAATTGACACCGGATCTTGTAGCAGAAGCATTGAAAGATATCATTTCAACAAGCAAACCGAAGAAAATCAGCATTCAAGATATACAGACGATTGTCGGTTCTTTTTATAATGTCAGAATGGAAGACTTTACAGCTAAAAAACGCACAAAATCCATCGCTTTTCCTAGACAGATTGCGATGTATCTTGCACGTGAGCTGACGGACTATTCATTGCCAAAAATCGGTGAAGAATTCGGTGGCCGGGACCATACAACAGTAATCCATGCACACGAGAAAATCAAAAATCAGCTTGAGCATGATGCGACCCTTGAAAAAGAGATAGCTAATCTTGAAAAAGAGATTACCGGCTAACCTGTGGATAATGGGGATGAACATGTTTTAGTTACAAACAACTTATACACATGTGGATATCTTGACTGCTACGCGCCCATGGCGGTTATCCACCTATTCACAGTCCCTATTACTATTACTACGATTTTAAAAGATATAATATAATATATATATAACGACGATAAGGAGTTTTTCCTATTATGAAATTTACCATTCAAAGAGATTATTTCATCACACAGCTAAATGACACATTAAAAGCCATTTCACCACGAACAACATTACCTATTCTGACAGGTATCAAAATTGATGCCTCTGATAACAAGCTGTTATTGACAGGTTCTGATTCAGAAGTATCGATTGAGATCACTATTCCAGCAGAAATCAATCATGAAGAAGTCGTCTCAATCGAAGATAAAGGATCTATCGTACTACCCGGCCGTTTCTTTGTAGATATCATAAAAAAATTACCTTCTACAACGGTGACCATTGAAACAAACAGTCAGTTCCAGGCAAAGATTACATCAGGACAGTCTGAATTTAATGTATCTGGTCTCGATCCTGAGCAATATCCATTACTTCCTCAAGTGTCTGAAGAAGATTCAATGACATTGCCTATTAAAGTATTGAAAAATATTATTAGACAGACTAATTTTGCTGTGTCCACCTCAGAAACACGCCCAGTGTTAACTGGTGTTAACTGGCTGATTAAAGATGGAGAACTCGTCTGTACTGCAACAGATTCACATAGATTGGCGCTGCGCCGCCTGAAACTCGAAAATGCAACTGTGGACAATATCAATGCCATCATTCCAGGCAAAGCATTAAGTGAACTTAACAAGATCATCAGCGATGACGATGAAACTATCGATATTTTCTTTGCATCTAATCAAGTGCTGTTCAAAGTCGGTCACGTGAACTTTATCTCAAGACTGCTTGAAGGAAATTATCCTGATACATCACGCCTGTTCCCAGAAAGCTATGAAACATCACTGGCAATTAACAACGGAGACTTCTTCCATGCGATTGACCGTGCCTCATTGTTAGCACGTGAAGGAGGTAATAATGTCATTAAACTGTCAGCTGACCAGAATCACGTCGAACTGTCATCGACTTCTCCTGAAATTGGTACTGTCAAAGAAGGCGTAGGCACTTCAGCTTTTGAAGGCCAGGGATTGAAGATTTCATTCAACTCTAAGTATATGATGGATGCGTTAAAAGCTATTGATAATGACGAGGTCACAGTTGAATTCTTTGGTACGATGAGACCTTTTATCTTAAAACCGAAAGATGATGAAAATGTCGTTCAACTGATCCTGCCGATCAGAACTTATTAATCACAATTATTAACAGGACGTATGACTACAAGTCATGCGTCCTGTTTTGGTTTGTAAAATATTTATAGCATTGTTAATATTGAGTAGAAAAGGAGGACTCTCAATGCTGGATCTAAATAATGTAACAAAGCAATTTGGAACATTTACTGCAGTCGATCGATTAAATATCCAAGTCCCTGAACATGAAATGCTGGGATTTCTCGGGGGAAATGGCGCAGGAAAAACAACGACTTTTCGCATGATACTCGGACTTCTTGAGAAAACTGAAGGTACCATCACTTACAACGGACGACCTATAGATTACACAGTGACCGATGACATCGGTTACCTTCCAGAAGAACGAGGATTAAATCCTAAGCTCAAAGTATATGAGCAGATTAATTATCTCGGACAGCTGAAAGGGATGACACGTCAGCAAGTTACCCAGGAGTTAAAATACTGGCTCGATCGTTTTGAAGTACCAGAAAATGTTAACAAGAAAATAGAATCCTTATCTAAGGGAAATCAGCAGAAAATCCAGCTGATTGGTGCCATCATCCATCGCCCGAAGCTGCTTATACTGGATGAACCATTCAGTGGTCTGGATCCAGTGAACGTTGAGCTCTTAAAAACAGCCGTCAAAGAAATGAATGATAACGGTGCTACAATTGTCTTCAGTTCACATCGTATGGAACATGTTGAAGAGATGTGTGACCGTGTGTGCATATTGGACAAAGGGAAAACAGTCGTCTCAGGTAATATTAAACAGGTGAAGCAGGATTTCGGTAGAAAAGAAATTATTATCTCAGGCGATCATGATTTTAATCACCTGCGTCATATTCCAGGTGTTATTAACTTCAAACAGCATCGTAACGATGTTCGTCTGACAGTTGATGACCAGTCAGTTGCACCTCATGTGTTTGAAGCGGTCAAACAGCTCGGCTACGTCTCTAAATTTGAAGTAGCAGAACCGTCATTGAACGATATCTTCCTTGCAAAGGTGGGACGTCATCATGAATAAATTTTTTCCAACATTCTGGCTGACTTACTTCAAAAAAGTATCCAGCCGTTCATTTATCTATACAACATTGCTGCTGATGCTTGTTTTAATTGGGCTCAGCAATATGGATAGAATCATTGATTTCTTTGATAACAGTGAAGATGAGATGACAGCTGTCTCAAGCAGCAGTGAGTCACTTCAGGATAATTTTATCACTGCCTATCAGCAGACTGACAAAGAGCTGAATCTCAAAAAAATGTCGCTGTCAAAAGGGAAACAAGGCGTTAAAGATGAAGATTACGAACGTCTCATCCACTTGACGGAATCGGGTGACCACATACAAGCAGAAGTCTATACGAAAAATGATGCCGGGGAATCAGAAATCGCTCCGGTGCAGGCTGTCGTCACAAGTCTTCAGAGCAATAAGGCAGCTCAATCATTGAATTTGTCCGCAGATGATGTCAACAAGCTGACCGCTCAGGCAGAAGTCAAAAACAAAGTGTTGTCCGACAGCGGTAAAAATGTAAATGAAGATGTTAAAGGGTTAAATACTATGATTGTTTATATCGGTGTGTTCCTGATCTTCTTCATTACGATTAATTATGGATCGCAGGCAGCGACAGATATCGCGATGGAGAAATCATCACGGGTTATTGAAATGATTGTGACAAGTGTATCGCCGGTCAATCATATTATGGCTAAAATTATAGGAATCATTGCTGTCGCACTGACTCAAATGGCGCTGCTCGGATTGACGATAGCCGCCTGTATCTATTTATTTGATTTAAACGACTTGATCAAAGAGCTAGGACTAAAATATTCTGGAGAGACAACGCGTATTATTGTCTATGCAGTCATCTTCCTGCTCCTTGGTCTTCTGATCAATATTAGTATCTCTGCGATTGTCGGAGCATTGACAAACCGGGTTGAAGATATCGGTCAGGCAGTGATGCCGATTACCTTCCTGAATATTGCAGCATTTTACATTGCGATATTCAGTCTGGGAAATCCAGACACGACACTTGTAAAAATCAGCAGCTATATTCCTTTCTTTACGCCGATGGTCATGCTGCTCCGCACGCTGTCTCAAGAAACAGGTGATCTACCAATCATCATCGGTATTGTCATTTGTATCGTGACCATCGTGCTATTACTGCTGCTCGCAGCGCGCGTCTACAAAGGCAGTGTGTTCAGCTACGGCAAAGGTCTTGTGAAGAACTTCCGACAGGCCTTGCAGATGAAATAATATTGTCACAAAATAGTAATGATTAAATTATGGTTTATTGAACTAAGATAGTATAAAATTTATACTATCTTAGTTTTACTTTTAATTTGATTTGTTAAGGAGATTGTTATGAAAAATAGAGGAAATATGATATTTGCGATGGTACTTGCATTGATTACCATTGCCGCAATTGCATTGATGGTGATATTCAACCAGAAGGATGATCAGTCAGACAATACCGCATCAACTACGAATGGTGAAACAAGCACCGATTACAGCAAGATAGATGTCAAAGGACAGCCGATGCTGGGTGAGGAAGATGCACCGGTCACACTTATTGAATTCGGTGACTATAAATGTCCGGCATGTAAATTTTTCGATATGGAAATTCAACCGAAACTCGTTGAAAAATACGTGGATAACGGTGATTTAAAAATGTACTTCATCAATACACCGTTTCATGGTAATGAATCATTAATAGGCTCTCATGCCGCTGAAGCAGTATTAAAAAGTGAACCGACAAAATACTGGGATTTCCACAATGCTTTATTTGAAGCACAGCCTAACACAGACACATCAAGTACAGATAACTGGTTGACTGTAGACGTAGTGAAAAAAGCAGCCAAACAAGCTGATATAAAAGACGTTGATCAAGTCGTTACAGCCGCTGAAGACAAAACAGAATCAGCAGCAGTAGAAAAAGACATCAATCTCTATCAGACATACCAGGTCAACGAAACACCGACTATCATTATCAACGGTAAAAAAGTCAGCGATCAGTTAAATATTAAATCTCTTGAACAAGCGATTGAGGATGCGAAAAAGTAATGGAGAAAAATAACAGATTTTTCTTTATTGCCTGGGTAATAGCGATCGTTGCCATTCTTGGCAGTCTCTATTTCTCGGAGATCAGAAACTTTGTCCCTTGTGAGATGTGCTGGTACCAAAGAATTCTTATGTACCCCCTTGTCGTGATTCTTGGTTTTGCTGCATTGAATGACTTTTATCCATTCAAATATTTAGTGATGACATTTTCAATGATCGGGCTTGGCTTCTCCGTCTATCATTATATGGAGCAGAAAATACCAGGATTCGCCCCCATCAAAGCATGTGTTGGTGGCGTGTCATGTAATGTTGAATATATCAACTGGGCGGGCTTCATCACAATCCCGTTTCTTGCTGGAACAGCATTTTTGATCATTACGTTGTTGATGATTGCCGTCAAGAAACCTGTAAAATAGGCCGGCAAATGAATAAGCAACTTGAGAAACAGATGGTTTAACTGACCGTCTGTTTTTTGTTTTTACTTTAAATGATTCGAAGATTGAAAGTGAAGGGTGGTTTATAGTCATAAAGTGTCTTTTTTGGCTCAAAAACATGCTTTTTTAGCCGAAAAAAGGTATAATTAAATGATGACTGAGACGGATAGGAGTGAACCTGAGATGGTAAAGACAGTACAGTTTGACAACGAAATTACCCTCGGCCAGTTTTTAAAGGCTGAAGGGATTATAGGTACTGGTGGCCAGGCGAAGTGGTATTTACAGGATAACCCTGTGCTGTTAAACGGTGAAGAAGAAGCACGGCGTGGGAAGAAGCTGCACCAGGACGATATACTTGAAATTGAAGGGGAAGGTAAGTACAAGATTTCTTATCTTTCTGCCCGATGAAGCTCAAAACATTAAAACTTAACCAGTATCGCAACTATGATCAAGTCGCCTTATCGTTTCATGATGAAGTGAATGTGCTCATTGGTGCTAATGCTCAAGGTAAGACGAATTTACTTGAAGCCATCTATTGTCTTGCGCTCGCTAAGAGCCATCGTGCGAGTCATGACAAAGAGCTCATCAAGTGGGGTGCAGATTTTGCGTTGATCGAAGGGGAGCTGAGTTACAAACACGGTATGATGCCACTGTCCCTGCAAATATCATCAAAAGGTAAGAAAGCAAAGGCCAATCATCTGGAGCAGAGTAAGCTGACTCAGTATATCGGCCATATGAACGTTGTACTATTTGCGCCGGAAGATCTTAATCTCGTAAAAGGGAGTCCACAGATCAGGCGCCGTTTTATTGATATAGAAATCGGACAGATATCTGCTGTATATTTGAGTGATCTCTCTAATTTCCAGCGTATCCTCAAGCAGAAAAATCACTATTTGAAGCAGTTGAAGGTTAATCAGAAAGGTGACCGGACGATGCTTGAAGTATTGAATCAGCAGTTCAGTGAATTTGCTGTCAAACTGACTTTGAGACGGCATCAATTCATCAGCCAGCTGGAAGAAAAGGCTATTGAGATTCACAGCGGAATTACAAAATCTAAAGAACAACTTCAGATTCATTATCAAGCTAGTCTGCAGCTTGAAGATCATCTGGATACTATGATTGAAGCGACATATAAAAAATTATCAGAGTCGATGGATAAGGAAATCGAACGGATGGCAAGTCTGTACGGGCCTCATCGCGACGACTTGACGTTTTCAATCAATGGAGTAGATGTTCAAACTTATGGTTCACAAGGGCAGCAGCGCACGACAGCCTTGTCGCTGAAACTTGCTGAGATAGAATTAATCAATGAAGAGATAGGTGAATATCCTATTCTTCTGCTGGATGATGTTCTCAGTGAACTTGATGAAACGAGACAGACACATCTACTGACGACGATTCAGCATAAAGTGCAAACATTTGTGACGACGACTTCTGTTGAAGGGATAGAACATGAAACCATTGAACAGGCCAAGCTTTTCTATGTCGATCACGGACACATTCAAACTAATTAAAGAGTAGGTGACTATCTTTGGAAAATAATTTAGAGCAGTACGGTGCCGAGCAGATTCAAGTACTTGAAGGATTAGAAGCGGTACGTAAGCGTCCGGGTATGTATATTGGATCTACAGCATCAAGAGGTCTACATCACCTTGTCTGGGAAATTGTAGATAACAGTATCGATGAAGCGCTGGCTGGATTTGCAGATCATATTAAAGTCATCATCGAGAAAGATAACTGGATTAAAGTGATAGATAATGGACGAGGCATCCCAGTTGATATGCATGAAAAAATGGGGCGTCCTGCGGTTGAAGTCATATTGACTGTCCTGCACGCCGGTGGTAAGTTCGGCGGCGGCGGTTACAAAGTATCAGGCGGACTTCACGGTGTAGGATCTTCGGTTGTTAATGCATTGTCTTCAACACTTGAAGTATATGTACATAAAGACGGTAAAATTCATCATCAAGCGTATCATCAAGGGGTTCCTGCCTTTGATTTAAAAGTGGTAGGAGACACTGATCGCACCGGAACAACTATTCGCTTCAAGGCAGATGAATCTATCTTTACAGAAACAACACAATACGACTATGAAATACTGCAAAAACGTATTAGAGAGCTTGCTTTTCTGAATAAAGGAATTCGTATAGAAATCGTTGATGAACGCGATGAAGAACAAGTAATCAGCGATGATTACTTTTATGAAGGCGGGATTAAATCATACGTTGAGCTGCTGAATAAATCAAAGGAAGTATTATTCCCTGAACCGATTTATATTCATGCCTCGCGAACTGACGTAGAAGTGGAAATCTCAATCCAATATAATACCGGCTATGCGACTAACTTATTATCGTATGCGAATAATATTCATACGTATGAAGGCGGCACTCATGAAGATGGCTTTAAACGTGCATTGACACGTGTCATCAATAACTATGGGACTAAAAATAAGCTGATTAAAGAGAACGAAGAAAAACTGATCGGAGAAGACGTTCGTGAAGGAATGGTGGCAGTCGTGTCTATTAAGCACGGCGAGCCGCAATTTGAAGGTCAGACAAAAACGAAGCTCGGTAACACAGAGGTTCGTCAAATTACAGACAGCTTATTTGCCGAGCATTTTGAGCGTTTCTTGTACGAAAATCCTCAAGTGGCTAGAATCATCGTAGACAAAGGAATTATGGCGTCACGTGCCCGTCTTGCTGCGAAGAAGGCAAGAGAAGTCACACGACGTAAAACTGCTCTTGATGTCGGCAGTCTGCCTGGCAAACTCGCTGACTGTTCAAGTAAATCTCCTGAAGAGAGCGAACTGTACATCGTAGAGGGTGATTCTGCGGGTGGTTCAGCAAAATCCGGCCGTGATTCTAAAACGCAGGCGATTCTACCGTTGCGCGGTAAAATTTTAAACGTTGAAAAAGCAAGACTAGATAAAATTCTCAGTAACAACGAAGTACGTTCTATGATTACTGCAATGGGTACAGGAATCGGCGGGGAATTCGATATTTCAAAAGCCCGTTATCACAAAATTGTCATTATGACAGATGCCGATGTCGATGGTGCACATATTCGTGCGTTATTATTGACGTTCTTCTATCGTTTCATGCGGCCATTAATTGAAGCGGGTTACATATATATCGCTCAGCCACCGTTATACAAAGTGGAACAAGGCAAAAAAGTATATTATGTCTATAATGACCGTGAACTAGATATTTTGAGAACAGAATTAAGTCCGACACCGAAGATTCAGCTCGCACGTTACAAAGGGCTGGGTGAAATGAATGCTGATCAGCTTTGGGAAACAACGATGAATCCGGAAAACAGAAGCATGCTGCAAGTCACATTGACAGATGCAATTGAAGCAGACGAAACCTTTGAAATGCTGATGGGTGATGTAGTAGAACACCGTCGTCATTTTATCGAGGAAAATGCTGAATACGCGACATTAGATGTATAGGAGGCGCCTTGATGGCAGAGAATACAGAACGATTAAAAGATAGGAATATCAGTACAGAAATGCGTGAATCATTCCTTGATTACGCAATGAGCGTTATCGTATCACGGGCGCTTCCTGACGTCAGAGATGGAATGAAGCCGGTTCACCGCCGTATTTTATACGGTATGAACGATCAAGGAATGACATCTGATAAGCCATACAAAAAATCCGCACGTATCGTCGGTGACGTCATGGGTAAATATCACCCGCATGGAGACTCATCGATATACGAGGCGATGGTCCGTATGGCACAAGATTTCAGTTACCGCTATCCGCTGGTGGATGGTCAAGGTAACTTCGGTTCAATGGATGGCGACGGCGCGGCAGCGATGCGTTATACAGAAGCCCGTATGTCAAAAATTGCGATGGAATTGATGCGTGATATTAACAAAGATACGATTGATTTTGCTGATAACTATGATGGCAATGAACGTGAGCCGGTAGTACTTCCTGCGCGTTTCCCTAATTTGCTTGTCAACGGTGCTTCAGGGATTGCGGTAGGGATGGCGACGAATATTCCGCCGCATAACTTGAATGAAGTGATCGATGGTGTGCTGGCACTGAGTCATAATGCTGACATCACTGTATCAGAGCTGATGGATCATATTCATGGGCCGGACTTTCCGACGTCAGGACTGATCTTAGGTCGCAGTGGGATCCGCCGTGCTTATGAAACGGGTCGTGGCTCTGTGATGATGCGTGCAAAAACGCTGATTGAAACACGTCCAAACGGCAAAGAAACGATTATTGTCACTGAAATTCCTTATCAGGTCAACAAAGCGAAGCTCGTTGAGAAAATTGCTGAATTGGTCCGCGACAAGAAAGTGGATGGTATCACGGACTTACGTGATGAAACAAGTCTGAAAGAAGGCGTCCGTATCGTCATGGATGTGCGTCGTGACGCGAATGCCAATGTCATCTTAAATAACTTGTATAAACTGACACCGCTGCAGACATCATTTGGTATGAATATGCTGTCACTTGTTGACGGTAAACCGAGAGTGCTCAACTTAAAACAGATGCTTTACTACTATCTTGAACATCAAAAAGTAGTCATTCGTCGTCGTACCATTTACAACTTGAAGAAGGCAGAAGACCGTGCGCATCTGCTGGAAGGTCTGCGCATTGCACTGGACCACATCGATGAAATTATCGCATTGATTCGTTCTTCTGAAACTGATCAGCAGGCAATGAATAGTCTGCAGTCAAACTACAGTTTGTCAGAACGTCAAGCACAGGCGATTCTGGACATGCGTCTCCGTCGTCTGACAGGTCTTGAACGCGATAAGATTGAAGCAGAATATCAGGAATTAAGCGCTTATATCGATGAATTAAAAGCCATTCTTGCTGATGAAGAACGTATTCTTGACATCATCCGTGAAGAACTGACAGAAATCAAAAGTAGATTTGGTGATGACAGAAGAACAGAAATTACAATGAGTGGCTTCGACCAGCTGGAAGATGAAGATTTAATTCCAGAAGAACATATCGTCATCACACTAAGTCATAATAATTATATTAAACGGCTTCCTGTATCGACTTACCGGTCACAGCACCGTGGTGGTCGCGGTGTACAAGGAATGAACACTATTGAAGATGACTTCGTGAGTCAGATTGTCACGACATCTACACATGATAATGTTCTATTCTTTACGAATAAAGGCCGTGTGTACAAGTTAAAAGGTTACGAAATACCTGAGCTGTCCCGCCAGTCGAAAGGAATTCCAATCGTCAATGCACTGGCTCTTGAGAAAGATGAGACCATCAGTACGATGATTGCCGTTAAAGACTTAGAGCGCGAAGATGCCTTTATTATCTTTGCTACTAAAAAAGGTCTCGTCAAACGTTCAAGTCTTTCTAACTTTGCACGAATCAATAAAAACGGTAAAATTGCCATCAGCTTCCGTGAAGACGATGAATTGATTGCCGTACGGTTGACAGATGGATCGAAGCAATTGATCATCGGTACAAAAAATGCCTCTCTTATTCGTTTTGAAGAGCAGACATTGCGTCCACTCGGTCGGACAGCAGCAGGGGTCAAAGGGATATCGCTGCGTGAAACTGATGAAGTCATCGGTCTAGATGTCATCAATTCAAATGATGAGCATGAAGTATTGATTGTCACTGAAAAAGGTTACGGAAAACGGACGAAGGAAAGTGACTATCGTATTTCAAACCGTGGTGGTAAAGGAATCAAAACAGCTACCATCACTGAGAAAAATGGTGATTTAGTTTACATCTCTACAGTCACTGGTGAAGAAGATCTCATGGTCGTGACCAATCAAGGGGTCATTATCCGACTTGAAGTCAGCGATATTTCTCAAAACGGACGTAGTGCACAAGGTGTGAAATTGATCCGCTTAGATGAAGGGCAGCATGTGGCAACCGTTGCAAAAGTCGATAAAGATGATGAACAAGAGATCATTGAAGAAGAAGATGGTCATTTAGTAGGAACAATCGATGCAGATAACACTATTGAAGATACAGAAGATATCTTCGAAGACAGTGAAGATGTTGAATCGATGGAGAATCTGAAAGAAGATCAGTAGAAATTTTAAAAAATAATTACTATCAGGCACTGGACCTCCAGTGCCTTTTTGAATATCAAATAATGATTTTAACTATGAAAATAATTAATGAAAACTTATCTTTACTAGATTGGTAATAAACAAATGAGTTGAAATGACAAGTAATTAAGCATACCATTGAAATGAAAATCTTAATAAGGATGCGATAAGTTTGAAAAAAACGGGCGGAGATTTATTTGTAGATACGCTGATTAATCATGGAGTGGAGTATGTTTTTGGTATTCCAGGTGCGAAAATCGATAAAGCATTCGATGTACTGGAAGAACATGGACCAGAAGTCATCGTCTGTCGACATGAACAAAATGCGACGTTAATTGCTCAAGGTATTGGCCGATTGACTGGGAAACCAGGTGTAGCACTTGTAACAAGCGGCCCAGGTGTCACTAATCTTGTGACTGGTATGGTAACCGCTAACTCTGAAAGTGACCCAGTTGTCGCTATTGGGGGCAATGTACGCCGTCAGGACAGCTTGAAACGGACGCACCAATCATTAGACAATGCAGCACTGATGAAACATGTATCGAAATATTCAGTGGAAGTGCAAGATGCTTCAAGTATTTCAGAAGCAGTGACTAACGCCTTTCGTGCAAGTGTTGAGGGACGTAAAGGTGCAAGCTTTGTCAGTATTCCGCAGGATGTTATTTCCGATGATCAGGTGATTGTTGAAGCGATTCAAGTGAAGGAGCCTCCTGTCTATGGACCTGCACCTTCATTTGAAATCGATGAACTGGTAGACAAATTAAAAGCAGCGAAACTGCCGGTGTTGTTACTTGGTATGCGTGCTTCTTCTGAAGAAAATACGAATGCCATTCGCACGCTGCTGAGCAAGAATGAAATTCCGGTTGTCGAAACATTCCAAGGGTCAGGAATTATTTCCCGAGAACTAGAACATACTTTCTACGGACGTATCGGTTTGTTCCGTAATCAGCCGGGTGATGAACTATTAAAACAATCCGACCTTATCATTACGATTGGTTATGACCCTATTGAATATGATCCGTTCATCTGGAATGAAGAAAATGATAAAAATGTAGTTCACATTGATGAAGTACAAAGTGATATTGATAATCATTATGCACCGGTCACTGAGCTGATTGGTAATACACCACTGACGATTCAACGTATCAATGAGAAATTAAATGAAGGCGATATCGTCATTGGAGAAGAAGAAACAGCATTTTTAAACATGATTAGACAGCAGTTGGAAGACAAGATGCATCTTCCTGAAAATTATTTGGAGAATGACAGAGTCAATCCAAAACATTTAATTAAGACGATTCGTGATTTAATTGATGATGACGTGACAGTAACGGTAGACGTCGGTTCTCTGTATATTTATATGGCGCGTTATTTCAGAAGTTATGCGCCGAGACATCTACTGTTCTCAAATGGGATGCAGACATTAGGGGTTGCACTCCCGTGGGCTATCGCAGCTGCTCTTGTTAGACCTGGAAAGAAAGTCATCTCTATGGCTGGCGATGGTGGATTCCTGTTTTCAGGACAGGAACTTGAAACGGCTGTCAGACTTAAAGCACCGATTGTTCAGCTGATCTGGAACGATGGTTCTTACGATATGGTTAAATTTCAGCAGATCAGCAAATATGGTAAAGAGGCAGCAGTTGGTTTAGGCCCGGTTGATTTTGTGAAATATGCTGAATCGATGGGAGCTAAAGGTTACCGAGTGACTGCACCTCATGAGCTGGAAGCTGTGCTGCAACAGGCGATACAGGAAGAAGGCCCTGTTATCGTTGATATTCCGGTGGATTACAGCAATAACGGAAAACTAATGGCACAATTGCTGCCTGACCAAACCAACTAAGGAGGCTGCTATGAATCATCTTTATCAGTATTCAACGATGGGAGCACTCGTTGGTGGTATGTTTGACGGCGTCTTTTCGATTGACGATGTCTTAAAGAATGGGAACTATGGTATCGGAACACTTGAAGGTTTGAACGGCGAGCTGTTTATCAAGGAAGGAATAGCTTATGTCATTGAAAGCAGCGGGACTATTCGAGAAGTCGCACTAGACGAACGCTCGCCTTTTGCGAGTGTCACATTCTTTGAATCACAGAAAACACTGAAAATCACAGAAGCGCTGACGAAAGAGCAGCTGGATATAGAGATGCTGCAGGCGATTGAAGGGATGAATAGTTTCCATGCAGTCAAAGTGACTGGAACATTTAAAACAATCAAAGCGCGAGCCGCTAAAAAACAGGAATCGCCGTATCCTAAGCTCGTAGAAGCAGTGAAAACGCAGGGTTACTTTGATTTTGAAGATACAACAGGAACGCTCTTTGGCTTCTATACACCTCGGTTCATCCAAGGTATCGGTGTTGCGGGATACCATGTTCATTATTTAAGTGATGATCTGCGTTCAGGCGGTCATGTCTTTGATTTTGTCACCGATGACGTGACAGTGGAACTTGCCTTGATGAATGAAGTGACGATGATGATGCCGGACACACCACGCTATCGTCATAATGATTTGAATGATCCGGATATGCTCAGTGATATTGAAGCAAGCGAATAAAAAAACGGAAGCCTGGGCTTCCGTTTTTTTATTCTTCTTCCAGTTGCTTCATCATGTAAGGAATTTCGTCGATTATTTTGGAAGCTGGAATGACATACATGTCTTTAGCCAGTTTGTCTCCAATCTTACTGTGAATATAAACGGCTTTTTTAATCGCGTCTTCGATATCAAACTGCCCCGCGAAACTTGCCAGTATCCCTGCCAGTGTATCTCCCATGCCTCCTGATGCCATGGCCGGGTTTCCTTTTTCAATGCGGTAATTACCTGAATTCAAATACAGTTCAGTATGATGTTTCTTCAATACCACTTGAGCTCCGAGTTCTTCGGCAGCAGCTCTGTTTCGTTCCGGCGTCTGATCTTCTATCTTAATACCGCTTAATCGTTCCCACTCCATTTGGTGAGGTGTGAAGATGACATTAGCGTTCGGCAGCGGGTGTTTCAACTTACTTAAAATAGTAATCGCATCTCCATCTATGATGACGGTCTGATCGTTATTGATATGCTGGAATAGAAACGTCAGCGTATTATTGCCTTGAAAATCGAGTCCAAGTCCTGGACCGATTAAAATACAATCTGCTTCTGCAACGAGTTTGCTGATACGCTTAATATCTGATAAATCACTGACCATTGCTTCCGGGCAGCGTGAATGAAGCGCAGTATGGTTCGTCTGATGGGTCACGACTGTCGTTAATCCTCCACCACTGTAGACACATGCACGGGCACTCAACATAATGGAACCACCCATATTCTGATTGCCGCCGATCAACAAAATACGGCCGTAATCGCCTTTATGTGATTCACTCTTTCTCTTCGGAATAGTAATCTGTGAAATAGTTTCCATGATTGTCTCCTTTGTTATGAATACACATAGTCTAACAGATTCAGTTGCACATCTAAAGTTCATTTGATAAGATAAGGTTAATTAAATAGTCTATTACCTTGGAATAAGTAATTTCTAACGTATCTTAAAGAGAGTCAGTGGCCGGTGAGAACTGATGGATACAGGAAATGAAATCTATCCAGAGTTATCGGGTAATCGGTCTAACCGTTATGTTAATGGAGTGAACAGCTTAGGCTGTTAATGAGGGTGGCAACGCGTAAATACCACGTCCCTGTTATAGGGATATGGTATTTTTTTGTACCCAAATATCAAATAGGAGGCATCATTATGTTAGATATTAAATTATTCAGAACAGAGTCTGACTTCGTCAAACAGAAATTAGCAATGCGTGGAATTGATTCATCGGTCGTTGATACCATTCTTGAACTGGACAACGAGTCACGTCAACTGACTGTTCAGACTGAGGAATTGAAAGCACAGCGTAACAAAGCAAGTGAAGCCATTGCACAGAAAAAGCGCAATAAAGAAAATGCGGATGACGCTATATTAGAAATGCGTCAAGTCGGTGAAGATATAAAAGCCATCGACAGCAAGTTGAATGAAGTAAGAACTGCACTGCATGATCAGTTAGTCAGCCTGCCAAACTTAGTCAGCGATGAAACACCCGCGGGTAAGGATGAAGATGATAATGTAGAAATCCGTAAGTGGGGTGAACCTCGACAGTTCGATTTTGATGCGAAGCCTCACTGGGATATCGTGGATGATCTGCACATGGCTGATTTTGAACGAGCAGCTAAAGTATCGGGTGCGCGCTTTGCATTCCTGACAAAGGACGGTGCAAGACTGGAACGTGCCTTAATGAATTTCATGGTTGATATGCACACAATGCAGCACGGCTACCAGGAGATGGTGACTCCTCAGCTGGTGAATGCAGCATCTATGTTCGGTACAGGTCAGCTGCCTAAGTTCGAAGAAGATTTATTCAAAGTAGAAAAAGAAGGATTTTACACGATACCTACTTCTGAAGTACCATTGACCAACTATTACCGTGATGAAATTATAAATGCGGAATTATTTCCTGTGAAGTTCACTGCACAAACAGCATGCTTCCGTTCAGAAGCTGGTTCAGCAGGCCGTGATACACGTGGATTAATCCGCATGCATCAATTCAACAAAGTCGAAATGGTCCGCTTTGAAATGCCTGAAAATTCTTTTGCGGCACTTGAAGAAATGACAGCGCACGCTGAAAAAGTCCTTCAGACGTTGAATATTCCGTACCGCACGATTCAATTATGTGCTGGAGACATTGGATTTGGTTCTGCAAAAACGTATGATATCGAAGTATGGCTGCCGAGCTATAATGCCTACAAAGAAATCAGCTCTTGTTCAAATATGACTGACTTCCAGGCAAGACGAGCTAATATTCGCTTTAAACGCGACAAAAACAGCAAGACGGAATATGTGCACACATTAAATGGATCAGGTCTTGCTGTCGGCCGTACATTTGCAGCAGTCGTCGAGAACTATCAGAATGCAGATGGCACAATCACGGTACCAGAAGCATTAGTACCTTATATGGGCGGACAGACAATAATTAAATAGTAATGCAAGGGACGCTGATATCAGCGTCCCGTTTTTATGTAAAGAATATTAATTCGAAATTAATATAATATTTATATTGACTATAATAATTATATCTGATATATTAATTATATAATAAGCACCAAGCATAATAAAACTTAAAAATGAAAGAGGTTATTAGACAATGACACAATTTAATTTAGATCAAAACCACAGCTCAATCGAATTCTCAGTGAAACATTTAATGGTTTCAAAAGTGAAAGGTGAATTCACTGATTACGATGTTCAAGCAACTGGTGACATCAACGACTTATCTACTATTCAAGTGAAAGCATCAGTCAAAGTAGACTCTATCGATACTAACAACGGCGACCGCGATGGTCACTTAAAATCAGCTGATTTCTTTGATATTGAACAATACCCAGAAATCACATTCGTGTCTACATCTGTATCTGAAACATCTATTACGGGTGAATTAACTATCAAAGATGTAACCAATGTTGAAACATTTAATCTTGAATACAACGGCATTCAAAAAGATCCAATGAACGGCAGCGCAGTGACTGGTTTCATCATAACTGGCAGCATTAACCGTGAAAAATACGGCATCACTTGGAACCAAGCGCTTGAATCAGGCGGCGTAATGGTTGGTAAAGAAGTTAAATTTGAAGCAGGTATTGAGCTTGCTATCGCAGAATAATTAATCGAACGACAAAACACACTGCCACATTAAGGCAGTGTGTTTTTTGTCGTTCAATTAACTTACATTGAGCTATTGGCTTATAAGTTGTAAAATAGAAACGTTATGAAAATTAAATGAGAAAGAGTGTTTAGATTTGAAATTGGATTTAATAAAAACGTCAATTATAAGTGCCGTTATGCTGGTTGTTACTTTATTGATACATGCAGTACCTGCACTGATTCTCATTACTGCCCCATTTCTATTGATTCCCGGTGTTTATCTATGTTATAAGGACAAACACGGTTTTTATGTGATGAGTGGTATTGTACTCATCATTTCATTGATATTCCTTAATCTATTTGCATTGCAGGTGATGATCGGTGTGCTTCTTTCGAGCTATTTAATCGGGCTGCTGCTCCAATCAAGAGCATCAAAAGAATATATGCTGTTTGCGCTGACAGTGCTTCTCAGCTTTTATGCTTTAATTTCCATTATATTCATGCAGTTGATGGAATTACTGCCGACGACAAAGGAATGGTTCGCCGATGTCAAAGATTCTTATATGGCATTAGTGGAAGCGGAACTCGGTAAAGAAAACATTTCCCAGGAAAACATTAATTTATTCTTCACTGCACTCGACCAAATGCAGCTGCAAGTTCCAGGACTTATCGTGCTTCTCATCTTCCTGCTGAGCCTCATCAGTCTATTGATTGCAATGCCGATTCTTAGAAAATTCAAAGTGGCTGCACCTAACTTTAGACCGCTTTATTTCTGGCGTGTACCAAAAAGTGTATTGTATCTTTATGTGATTGCTGTACTGATTAAGCTGCTGCTGACACCTGAAGATGTCATTCTGCTCGGCATAGTCACGAACTTACAGTATGTGTTAGAATGGATTATATTTATTCAGGGGATATCATTGATCAGTTTCTTTATCAAAGTGAAACGTACCCCAACCATCATCAATGTGTTGATGTTTATCTTTGCCTTTATTATGGCGCCGATCACACAACTGCTCGGCATGCTTGATTTGATCATCAACGTGAAAGCGAGAATCAAACTTTAATGAATAGTGAGGTGTCCAGATGAATCGTAAATATAACAGGCAGGCATTAATGATTCCTTTTGTAGTCATGTGTATTGCTGCCCTTATTCTCGTCGGATTGTTATTTATTGTTCATCGAGTCATGGCACTGCTTGCAGGCGGCATCATTATAGCAATCATTGGAATAAGTGTATTTGTACTTAAAAACGGCATTCAGCGCAATGAACGTTATTTTGAACAGCTATCCACACGTGTACATAAAGGCCGGTCATTCGCTGTGACAGAACTTCCTATTGGTGTAGTACTGCTGGATGACTCAGGTCATGTAGAATGGCATAACCAGTTTATCAATGAAAAAATTGACCGTCCCATATTAAGCGATCCAATCAACGAAGTGTTTCCTAATCTGTTGAATCAACTGAAAGTCAATGGTATAGATGAAGTGCAGACACAGTATAAGGATAATAAGTTCAAAGTGCGTTATGGAGAGGAAACGAATGTTCTTTATTTTCTCGATATTACAGACAAAGTAGAAACTGATGAACTGTTCGAAGAATCAAAACCGGTCATCGGAACTATTTTTCTCGATAACTATGATGAAATTACGCAGAATATGAGTGATGCCAATAGAACAGAAATGAACAGTATGATGACGACAGCAATCAATACATGGGCTGAAGAAAACAATGTCTTCGTGAAACGTTATTCTTCTGACCAGTTCATTATTTTTCTGAACAATCGTATTTTGAGTCAGATTGAACAGACAAAATTTAACCTGCTGGATATCATTCGTGAGAAAAGTCGTGAAAAGAAGACGCATATTACGCTAAGTATCGGTATCGGTGAAGGTGCAGATAATTTAATTGCGCTCGGTGAACTTGCTCAATCGAGTCTGGATCTTGCCCTTGGTCGCGGGGGTGACCAAGTAGCAATTAAAAACTCTGCTGGCGGTGTAAGGTTCTTCGGTGGCAAGACCGATCCGATGGAAAAACGGACCCGTGTCCGCGCGCGTGTCATATCGCATGCCTTGAAGGATATTCTTGCAGAAGGTGATAACGTTATTATCATGGGGCATAAACGTCCTGATATGGATGCTATCGGAGCAGCAATTGGTGTCGCAAGATTTGCCAAGATGAATCAACTGAAAGCTTATATTGTATTAAACGACCATGATATCGATGAAACATTAAGCCGCGTGATGAATGAAATTGCTGAGAAACCTGAACTGAATGAAACATTCATTACCTCTGATGAGGCATGGACATTGATGACGAATCGAACGACACTCGTCATCGTTGATACGCATAAGCCGGACATGGTTATCGATGAGAATATACTGAACAAAGCATCGCGAAAAGTAGTCATAGACCATCATCGACGCGGAGAAGAATTTATTTCCAGTCCACTGCTCGTCTATATGGAACCTTATGCAAGTTCTACTGCTGAGCTTGTGACTGAGTTGCTGGAATATCAACCTGAGGAACACAAATTGACGCGTCTTGAATCAACAGTCATGCTTGCAGGAATTATCGTCGATACACGAAACTTTACGCTGCGCACAGGTTCACGAACATTTGATGCAGCCAGTTATTTAAGAAGTCACGGGGCTGATACGATTCTTTGCCAGCATTTCTTAAAAGACGATATCAATACGTATTTGAAGCGAAGTGAATTGATCAAAACAGTTGAACTCGGTCATGATGGTGTGGCGATTGCGTATGGTCGTGATGATGATATTTATCATCCTGTCGTTGTGGCGCAGGCAGCTGATGAACTGCTCAGCATTGATGGTGTAGAAGCTTCCTTCGTCGTGGCGAGACGCGATGAAGACTTAGTGGGCATATCTGCACGTTCGCTCGGCGAAATCAATGTTCAGCTGGTGATGGAAGCATTGGGCGGCGGCGGTCATCTATCGAATGCAGCGGTACAATTGAGAGATGTATCAGTAGGAACAGCGATTGATCAACTAGAAGAAGTCATCGCTGAACAATTTTCAAGGAGTGAAGTATAATGAAAGTGATTTTTACACAGGATGTTAAAGGAAAAGGGAAAAAAGGCGAAGTGAAAGAAGTCCCAGTAGGGTATGCAAACAATTTCCTTCTTAAAAATAATTATGCAGTAGAAGCAACACCAGGTAACTTAAAACAACTGCAGGCACAGAATAAGCGTGTTGAGAAAAACAAAGAACAGGAACTGATTGAAGCACAACAACTGAAAGAACGTATTGAAGCACTTGAAGTTGAAGTGAAGGCGAAGTCAGGAGAAGGCGGCCGTCTCTTTGGTTCAGTGAGTACAAAGCAGATTGTAGAAGCATTGAAACAACAGCATGATATTAAAGTAGACAAAAGAAAGATGGATCTGCCGGACGGTATTCGAAGCCTGGGCTATACCAATGTCCCTGTCAAGCTGCATAATCAAGTATCTGCAAACTTGAAAGTCCATGTAACTGAAGCATCATAATTAAGGAGGCGCACTAATGGAAGATTACAATCAATCATTACAGATGCCCCACCATTTAGAAGCGGAGCAGTCTGTTCTTGGTGCGATTCTGATCGATCCAGAACTGTTGATGCCGACGCTTGAGCGCCTGCTGCCACAGCACTTCTACCGAAAAAACCATCAGCATATCTTCCAGGCCATGCTGTCGCTCGCAGAGAAAAATGCAGAAGTTGATATCGTGACGATAACCAACCAGATGACTGCTGAAGGAACGCTTGATGAATCGGGTGGACCGGGCTATCTGCTTGAACTATCAAACATTGTACCGACGACCCGTAATATCGACTTCTATACAGAGATTGTATTTCGTGATGCAGTCAAACGGCAGTTAATTACGGTTGCAGATTCCATCGCAAAAGATGGCTACAACGATGAACTTGAGCTGGAATCATTATTGAGTGATGCTGAGAAGCGGATTATGGAGATATCCGCGTCCCGTGGCACAGATGGCTTCAAGTACATTAAAGAAATTCTCCAGACTGTATTTGAAAATGCAGAAGAATTGGACCGGAACCAAGGGCAGACGCCGGGTATTCCAACCGGTTACCGGGATCTTGATAAGATGACAGCAGGATTTAACCGCAATGACCTGATCATTATCGCTGCCAGACCTTCTGTAGGTAAGACAGCATTTGCGCTGAACATTGCGCAGCAGGTCGCCACACATGACCAAGGTTATTCTGTTGCTATATTCTCACTAGAGATGGGAGCCGATCAGCTGGCAACCCGGATGATCTGCAGTACAGGTAATGTGGACTCTAATCGACTGAGAACAGGAACGATGGAGAATGAGGACTGGAACCGGTTCACTGTTGCTATCGGTAAACTGGCGAAGACGAATATTTATATCGACGATACCCCGGGCATTCGCATCACGGATATTCGCGCCAAATCACGACGTTTGAAGCAGGAGCACGGGCTCGATATGATATTGATTGATTATTTGCAGCTCATTCAAGGTTCTGGTTCTAGAAGCTCTGACAACCGTCAGCAGGAAGTATCTGAAATATCCCGGATGTTAAAAGCATTGGCGAGAGAGCTTGAATGTCCAGTGATTGCCTTAAGTCAGCTGTCCCGTGGCGTAGAACAACGGCAAGACAAGCGGCCGATGATGAGTGACATCCGTGAATCAGGATCGATTGAGCAGGATGCGGATATTGTAGCGTTCTTGTACCGTGATGACTATTATAACCGAGGAAACGGCGAAGACGGTGAAGATGGCGAAATCGATGCAGGTGTGCAGGACGAAAATGGTGAGATTGAAATCATCATTGCCAAGCAGCGTAACGGTCCGACGGGTACTGTAAAACTAAACTTCATGAAGCAGTACAATAAGTTCACGGATATTAGCTATGAGTATTCTGGACTAGAAGGTTAAAAATCTAAAAATAAAATAAACGTACATTTTTTATAACAGATATAAAAAATGTACGTTTTTTGTTATCATTACAGTCTTGATCATCATATTTCGTCTGTATAGCAATCATGTATAAAAAGTACTTTAATTACTTATATATCAACGTTTGAAGCTTATCTGGCAATGCATCTGAGTAGTCGTGACTATCTGAAACTTTACATTTGAAACGTTCGGCTTTCGTTTGATTTTTATGTCATTCATTGATAGAATAACAAAGGTTGATTAAATTTGGAGGTGCAAGGATGTCATCTATCGTAGTAGTTGGAACGCAATGGGGAGACGAAGGTAAAGGTAAGATTACTGACTTCTTGTCAGAACAGGCAAATGTGATTGCACGTTTTTCAGGTGGTAATAACGCTGGACATACGATTAAATTTGGCGGCGAAACATATAAATTACATTTAGTACCGTCTGGTATTTTCTATTCAGACAAACTATCAGTCATTGGTAACGGAGTTGTTGTCGATCCTGTAGCCCTGCTGAAAGAATTGGACGCATTAAATGAACGAGGTATTTCTACAGATAACTTACGTATCTCAAATCGAGCGCAAGTGATTCTACCGTATCACTTAAAGCAGGATGAGCTGGAAGAAGAAAAACGCGGAGACAATAAAATCGGTACGACTAAAAAAGGAATCGGACCTGCTTATGTAGATAAAGTGCAGCGTATCGGTATCCGTCTTGCTGATTTATTGGATGAAGAAACATTCCGAGTGAAACTTGAAGACAATTTAGCTGCTAAAAACGAATTGTTCGAAAAAATGTTCGGTGCTGAAGGATTTACGTTTGATGAAATATTTGACACGTATTATGCAGCGGGACAACGCTTGAAACCATTTGTCACAGATACAGCGAAAGTACTGGATGATGCCTTCCATGCTGACGAAAAAGTATTGTTCGAAGGCGCGCAAGGCGTCATGCTTGATATCGATCACGGGACTTATCCGTTTGTGACATCAAGTAATCCGATTGCAGGTAATGTCACAGTCGGTACAGGTGTCGGACCGACGTTTGTTGACCGTGTCATCGGTGTCTGTAAAGCCTATACTTCCCGTGTCGGCGACGGTCCATTCCCGACTGAACTATTTGATGAAAATGGCCATCATATCCGTGAAATAGGTCGTGAGTACGGCACAACGACAGGTCGTCCGAGACGTGTCGGCTGGTTCGATTCAGTTGTATTACGTCACTCACGCCGTGTCAGCGGTATAACTGACTTGTCTATTAACTCTATCGATGTGTTGACAGGACTTGAGACAGTGAAAATTTGTACAGCTTATGAGCTGGATGGTCAAGAAATAACGGAATATCCGGCTAACTTAAATGAATTAAACCGCTGTCAGCCGGTATTTGAAGAACTACCGGGCTGGACTGAAGATGTGACAGCGTGCAAAACAATGGAAGAGCTGCCTGATAATGCTCGTCGTTATTTAGAGCGCATTTCTGAGTTATGTGACGTCAAAATATCAATTTTCTCAGTAGGACCTGACCGTAATCAGACAAACTTATTAGAAGATCTTTGGAAGAATTAGCATAAAAAGAGGCTGGAACTCATCAAGTTCCAGCCTCTTTTTGTGCTAATGGATATCCCGCTTCTTGAAGCGTCCGCCCTTGACTTCTGACACATTGCCAATGGTGACAAAGGCTGATTCATCAAAATGATTGATGATATCCTTCAGCTTATATTCTTCCAGCCGGGTAATGACGACAAATATAATTTTCTTGCCCTCACCTGTATAAGCCCCTTCGCCGGCGAAATAAGTGACCCCGCGACCGAGGCGATCGGTAATAGCTTCACCGATTTCTTCGTAATAATCACTAATAATCCATACTGATTTTGATTCGTCGAGTCCGAGCTGCACGATATCAATCGCTTTAAAAGCTATGAAGTAGGCGATGACTGAATACATCGCTGATTCCCATGTAAAGACAAATCCTGCTGCTATGAAGATGAAGAAGTTGACGACCATTACAATTTCACCGACTGAAAACGGCGATTTTGAGCTGATCAATATGGCTAATATTTCTGAGCCGTCGAGTGAACCGCCGTAACGTATGACAAGGCCGACCCCTAAACCGAGTATGGCGCCCCCGAATATAGTGACTAGAAATTTCTCATCGATAAAGGCAGGCACTGGATGGAGAATAGCTGTCGTGATAGAAAGTATCATAATACCGTATATGGTAGAAATAGCGAATGATTTACCGATCTGCTTGTATCCTAAAAAGAAAAATGGCAGGTTGAGTACGAAGATGAAAAGACCGAGTGGTAAGTTAAGTAAGTGGCTGAACATGATTGAAATACCGACGATACCGCCATCTAAAATTTGGTTCGGCACTAAAAATAATTCAAGGGCAATCCCCATTAAAATGGCTCCTGTCGTAATCATCACAAAACGTTTAATCTTTTCACGCATAGGGAGTTTTCGATGTATTTTCATTGTTTCAGATTCTTTCATAAATGCACCTCTCACTCATAATATCGTTAATTACTTATATTATACTAGAAAAATTTAAAATATGCTTGCCAGTGGAATTATAGTCATGCTATAATCAGTCTTGTGCTGAAAAACCAAGGCCCCTTGGTCAAGCGGTTAAGACACCGCCCTTTCACGGCGGTAACACGGGTTCGAATCCCGTAGGGGTCACCATTTAATTACATAAGGTCCCGTGGTGTAGCGGTTAACATGCCTGCCTGTCACGCAGGAGATCGCCGGTTCGATCCCGGTCGGGACCGCTCTCAGAAGATATGCATCTGATGCATATCTTTTTTTGTGTTGAGGAAGTGTAATAGAAAAATCCTATGAAAAATGTTAAATTAAAGGATAGTATATATTAATAAACTCTATGATGAAAAGAGGTTGTACAATGTCGAGGAAAATCGTTGTTGTAGATGATGAAAAACCGATTGCAGATATATTAGAATTTAACTTGAAAAAAGAAGGCTACGATGTGTCTGTCGCCTATGATGGTAATGACGCTGTTGATTTAATCTATGAAGTACAGCCGGATATTGTTCTGCTTGATATTATGCTGCCCGGCCGTGATGGTATGGAAGTGTGCCGTGAAGTCCGCAAGAAATATGATATGCCGATTATTATGCTGACAGCGAAAGATTCTGAAATCGATAAAGTACTCGGACTTGAACTAGGTGCTGATGACTATGTGACTAAGCCGTTCAGCACGAGAGAACTGATTGCCCGCGTCAAGGCTAACCTTCGCCGCCATTATACACAGGCACAGTCAGAAGAAAAAGAAGAAACAAATGATATTGAGATCAGAGATATCACAGTGTATCCAGATGCCTATTCTATTAAGAAGAGAGGACAGGACATCGAACTGACACACCGCGAGTTTGAGCTCTTCCATTACTTGGCCAAGCATATCGGACAGGTCATGACACGTGAGCATCTGCTGCAGACTGTATGGGGTTATGATTATTTCGGTGATGTCCGTACAGTTGACGTGACAATCCGTAGATTACGGGAAAAAATAGAGGACGATGCCTCTCATCCGGAATATATCGTGACACGTCGTGGTGTCGGTTATTTCCTGCAATCACAGGATTAAACGATGAAGAAGTTTTTGAAGAATTTACAATCGCTTCATATTAAACTGGTCTTGATCTATGTACTTCTGATAATTATCGGCATGCAGATCATCGGCCTCTACTTTACGAACAATCTAGAAAAAGAACTGACCGATAACTTCAAGGAAAATGTGGCACGTCAAGTCAAACAAATTGATTATGACATACAAAAAGCTTATCAGGATAATGGTAATGATGAAAACGCTGAGAGTGAGATACAGAATATCATCGATGACTATTCTTCGCGTTCAGGTATCGGTGAATCTCGTTCTGATATAGACGAAATCAAAGTCGTCAACAGAGATGAACTCGTTGTAGCATCCAGTAAAAACAATGGTACGACACCGTCCATTCAGAAGAATAATGATACACAAATACAAAAAGCACTGACGTTAGGAACAGGCAATGACCGGATTCAACTCCGCAATGTCGGGAGCGCAAAAGAACGTGTCTGGGTGATGAACGAAACACTAACCGTCGACAATAGTCTTGTCGGAGTCATCCATGTGGAATCAACTATCGAAACAATCTATCAGCAGCTGGATAAGATCAACCAGATATTTATTATCGGAACCGGCTTATCACTTATTATTACTGGAATCCTTGGCTTCTTTATAGCAAGAACAATCACAAAACCGATTGCTGATATGCGAAATCAGGCACTTGAGATGTCAAAAGGGAACTATACGAACCGAGTTAAAGTATACGGCGGAGATGAAATCGGCGAATTGGCACTAACGTTCAACAACTTGGCAAAACGCGTACAGGAAGCTCAGGCGAATACAGAAAGTGAGAAGCGGAGACTGGATTCAGTCATCACCCATATGAGTGACGGCGTTATTGCGACTGACAGAAGAGGCCGCGTACGTATCGTCAATGATATGGCGCTGAAAATGCTTGATATGAACCGCGATGAGATTGAGGGCCGTCATGTACTTGATGTGTTGAAGATAGAAGAGCATTACTCGCTTGAGGAGCTCCAGGACAACTCAGGTGGAATCATTATGGATATCATTGAGCAGGAACATTTAATCGTCCGTGTCAGCTTCTCAACGATTATTCAAGACACTGGATTCATCAATGGTTACATTGCTGTATTACATGATGTCACAGAACAGCATCATGTTGAAAATGAACGCCGTGAATTCGTTGCTAACGTTTCACATGAACTCCGGACACCATTAACTTCTATGCGCAGCTATATTGAAGCGCTGGAAGAAGGCGCATGGCAGAATCCTGAACTTGCGCCGCAGTTTTTGACAGTGACACGTGAAGAAACTGACCGGATGATCCGTCTCGTCAATGACCTCCTGCAGCTGTCCAAAATGGATAATTCAGGTGAAGTGCTGAGCAAGGAACTCATTGATTTCAATATGTTCATCCATAAAATCATTAATCGTTTCGAGATGACAGAAGGCAAGAACGCGACGTTTGTCAGGGACATTCCGAAAGCAGGCATCTTCGTGGAAATAGACCCGGACAAAATGACGCAAGTATTTGATAATGTCATCTCCAATGCGCTCAAATATTCAAAAGGTAAGAAAAGAGTTGAATTCCACGTGAAACAAAACTTGTTATTCAACCGTATGACGATACAGATTAAAGATAACGGAATTGGTATTCCATTGAATAAAGTGGATAAAATCTTTGATCGGTTCTTCCGTGTCGACAAAGCAAGAACTCGGAACATGGGCGGTACAGGTCTTGGACTTGCTATCAGTAAAGAAATCGTCGAGGCACACGACGGCCGTATATGGGCTAACAGTAAAGAAGGACAGGGCACGTCAGTCTATATTACACTTCCTTGTGAAGTGTTGGATGATGGTGATTGGGATGTTTAAAGATGTACTGAAAAGCCTGCTGCTGATTGGTCTGGTCATTTCAAGCGTCATACTCACCTATAAAATTTGGAACTTTAAGCCGGAGCTGACGAACGTAGAATCCACATTAGAAGAAAAAACGTCGACGATCGGTCCGAGAAATAATGATAACGTTAGAAATATCTTCATGCCGTTTCAGATGATTTCTTATAAGGAGCAGAACGTCAGAGGAACAACAGATTCAGATGCTATTATGGAAGTCACTGATTATATAGCCGGCAGCAAAGTTGAAAAGACCACACTGCTTGATAATAAGTTGACGTCAGAAATCGGTGATCAGTATGTCATATTTGACTATACAACTGATATACCGAATGCCATGTATTTGACCAACGTCCTTAATATCAGCAGTAAATTTTCGGATAAACATGAATTCAAACGCCTGATTATTGACAGTAACAGCCGTATGCAACTGACGCTCTATCTCTTATCCGATAATCAGATGCTGAAAGTAGAAACGAATGCTAAAAGTGCACCATTCAAAAAACTGTTAAAAAGTTATGACGACCGGATGATCAAATATTCTGGGATTATCACTAATGAAAAGACAACAGATGAGAAGACCAATATTTATGCACCATCGAATGCCAAGCACGCCAAAGCCTATCGTTATATGGCAGATAGAATTAATGTCGAAGATATCAATAATGCAGTACTCGATGATAAGGAGCACGTCATTGAACGTACTCGCAAAAACGGTTCGACGACCTATTTTGGTAATACAGGTGTAGTCTCTATCTCTAACAGCTCCATTTATAAATATAATAACTTATCTGAAACAGACAGTATTAAACCAGAACCAGAAGAAAACGTCGTACGTTCGTTCAGTTTCATCAGTAAACATGGCGGTTTTACTGATGACTACCGTTTGTTCTCAGTGAAGGACAAAAGTCATTCAATCGATTATCAAATGTTCTTAAGTGATCTTCCTGTATTCAATCTATCAGGATTATCTGAAATCAACGTGATATGGGGAGAAAAAGAAGTGTATGAGTATCGTCGCGGGCTATTCTCTACAAGTGTGGCAGTTCCGTCGACGACCAGCGCAAAAGACTTACCAAGTGTTGAGAAAGTACGCTACACCCTTGCGTCAAACAAGAACTATCGATTCAGAGATGTCACGCGGATTTTGATCGGCTATGAGATGAAACTATTAAAGCCGAATGATCTGCAAATACAATCCACATTATTATTCGAGCCGTCATGGTATGTCGAATATGATGGGAAATGGAAGAAATTCGAAGACGGGAGGTTGAAATAGTGGATTGGAAACACGCGAGTTCACTCTTCATCTTCGTCTTTCTCGTGATGAATATCTGTCTTGGCTACATTTACTATAATAAAGTCCAGCAGTCTCACATCATTGATACTCAGGACGAAAAGCAACTATCGTTTGCTGATGAGAGAATCAAACTGCCGAAACTCCCATCTATAGAAGGTGTCGAGCTGAACTATGTATCCGGGCGAAGTAAAATATTCCATGAGGACGAGAAGGATCTGAAAAAAGCGACTATCTCTAACGGCAAAGTCGATGATTCTTTAGCAATCCCTGAAATAGAAGCGACGACTATCATCGAGAAATTGACAGACTTCGTCAAGGAGACACCTTTTGGAGGAACGGAATATATACTGAGCGGTATAGACCGGAAAAACAGACGAATTTATTACGAACAGACATTTAATAACTATCCGATATTGAATAACGAAACAGCTCAGATTGTTTTCAGTTATAATGATGACAACGAAGTAACAAGTTACAAACAGACCTATCTGGATGATTTGAAGATAGGTCTTGGCAACAATAATGAAAAGAAGCAGGTCATTAATCCGAGAAAAGCACTTGAAACACTGTATTATCAGAACGTCCTTCATCCAGGAGATGAAGTGTCAGCAGTAAGGCTGGGTTATTATTCAGTAGGACCTAATATTGAAGGACAAGTGCTGAAACCTACATGGCAAGTAGCGATTATTCATAATGACGATCGACGTGAAACGTTCTACGTTGACGCGCTGCAGCCTGAAGAAACTATATTGAAGTAATGAAGTGAGTGATAATTTTGATAAAGATGTCCGTACTAGCAAGCGGCTCAACAGGTAACGCCACTTACGTCGAAAGCGACAAAGGTGCACTGCTTGTAGATGTCGGTTTGACCGGCAAGAAAATGGAAGGACTGTTCAATCAGATCGACCGGGACATTAAAGATGTCAACGGGATTCTCGTGACTCATGAGCATGTGGATCATATTAAAGGACTAGGCGTGCTGGCAAGAAAGTACCAACTGCCTGTCTATGCGAACGAAAACACATGGAAAGCCATCGAACGAAAAGACCCGAATATCCCGTCTGACCAGAAGTACATCTTCAATCCTTATGAAACAAAGTCTATCGCAGGATTCGATATTGAGTCGTTCAGCGTCTCTCATGATGCCATCGATCCGCAGTTCTATATCTTTCACAATGATTATAAGAAGTTATCGATGATCACGGATACGGGTTATGTGTCTGACCGGATGAAAGGGATGATTCATGGCAGTGACTGCTTTATATTTGAGAGCAACCATGATGTAGATATGCTGCGTATGGGAAGATATCCTTGGAAGACGAAGCAGCGCATATTGAGTGATGAAGGTCACGTCTCTAATGAAGATGCGGCATATGCGATGCGCGAAGTGATTACAGGATCGACAAAGCGCATTTATTTGTCACATTTATCACGGGATAACAATATGAAGGATCTCGCACGGATGAGTGTAGCACAAGTACTGAATGAGCATGACATTGATACGGATAATGATGTCGTACTGTACGATACGGATAAAGACTTTGCGACGATGATTTATGAACTGTAATGATGACGCGAAAGATTAATTCACATAAAACGGTGGATAACTCTGTTGATAAACAGCAAGTTATCCACAATGTATAAAGATGTCCAGTAAAATGGGCATCTTTTTTTATGTTTATACAGTGACAATGTTAATAAAATTTACAATAAATAATTAAAACAGGGTAAAATAAGGATTGTGAAATGTGTATAACTGAATAACTTGTGGATAACTAGAATAAGTTATGTAAAAAGGATGAATATATATGAAAATAACAATCATTACTGTGGGTAAGTTGAAAGAGAAGTATTGGAAGCAGGCGGTGGATGAGTACGTGAAGCGGCTCGGTGCCTATACGAAGGTGGAACTAATAGAGGTTCAGGATGAGAAAGACACGGATAATATGAGTGACAAGGATATTGAGATAGCGAAGCAGAAAGAAGCGGAGCGTATCTTGGCAAAGGTTAAGGATGACAGCTACGTCTATACGTTAGAGATACTAGGAAAACAACTAGACTCCGTGCAACTATCAAAAGACATCGAACAGAAAATGAATACAGGCAAAAGCCATCTGACCTTTATCATCGGTGGATCAAACGGCCTGCATGAAAGTGTAAGCCAAAGATCCAACTATAAACTCTCCTTCAGCAAAATGACCTTTCCTCATCAGATGATGAAAGTGATACTGCTGGAGCAGGTGTATAGAGCATATAGAATTATGAAGGGGCAGAGTTATCATAAGTGATGATATTTTTTATCGGTACAACTTCATGATTAAAAGATACGCTAAAAATTATTATAAGAAATGAATTTTGAAAAAAAGGAAATTTATGTTTTATTTAATAGAGCGTGCTACTACTATTTTTGGTTATTGTAATAAATGTTATAATCGAATTAAATAGGACTGAGATGAGGGCATATGATGAGTAGAGCAAAGATGACAATTATTACGAATATGTGTATGGTAGAACGATCTGATGATTATATATTAGTTCAGGATCGACAAGGTAAAGCGTGGCCAGGTGTTACATTTCCTGGAGGGCATGTTGAAGAAGGTGAATCCTTTCATGATTCGGTCGTTCGTGAAGTTCTGGAGGAAACGGGATTAACTGTTCGAAATCCTAAACTATGCGGTATAAAACAATTTATAACTGAATCAGATGAGAGGTATATCGTCCTACTCTATAAAACAACTGACTTTACAGGTGAGTTGCAATCGTCATCAGAAGGAGAGGTATTCTGGATAAAAAAGGATGAATTAAAACAGTATAAAGTAAGTAATGACTTTATGGAGATGTACGAAATATTTATCAATCCAGAGTTGTCAGAATTTTTTTATGAACTGAATGAGGATGGAGAGAATTGGGATATTAAATTATATTAAGTCATAAAATATCGAAATAAATAATTACTTTGAATAAACTCCCTATTGTCAATTAACGTATTTAACTGTCAGTAGGGAGTTTTTCATTATTTTCAAACGATATGCTGAAACTTATAGGAAATGATACGGATTACTTTCTAGGAAATAACCGCAGTCTTAAGAGATACGCTCAATCGTATCACAAGTAATGAGGTTAATAGAGCATTTTGGAATCTCAGGATTAACCGATACACTGAAAGTTATCATAAGTGATGAGGTTTTAAAAACGCGACATGAAATAAAGGTATACCTATCTTGACAGCTGATAGGTTCTTCATTTCTGCCTATGATGGTGTCAGGTGTCCAGCGTCGGCTATCCTTTTTTGAATATAACTGATCTGATGCTTAGGAAGGACAATTCTACGTCTTCCGCAAAGAGATTTTCTTTTCTTATCGTTCTGATAGAATTCCAGTACAGATATACCTGCTTTGAGTGCATTAATTACATTATAGACGGTCTGTCTTGAACGCTTAATTCTCCGGCAGATCTCACTGACCGAAATTTTCTGGTAATAATATAATTCTATAAACGCAAGTTCATCCGTGGTAAGATGTGTATAGGCCATTTGTGCTAACTCCTTATGTTTTCTTTGGTCGGAAATACATATTGAGTTTAGCACAGAAGGCTTTTTTAGTTGTCTAGCTTAATTTTACAATCTGCGTACATTTAAATTTTTTAAAGCACACCGTAGTTGGCTAACTTGATTATAGAATTTCCCTAAATTTTTTAATAAAATATAATCGGAAATTCATCTAAAAATTTGGAACTTTAAAATTGATACTTATAAACTTATTTCTCGTTAGAAAGGTAAAAAATATAAATATATTTAATTATGGAGAGGAAGTTGGGTATGAAAAATATCATCATCAAAGGTGCACGACAAAATAATTTAAAAAATGTTTCGTTAAGTCTTCCAAAGCATCAATTGACCGTTTTTACAGGAAAATCAGGATCTGGAAAATCTTCATTGGTATTTAGTACGATTGCAGCTGAATCTGAGCGTCTACTCAATGAAACTTATTCTACATATATACAGAATCAATTGACTCATTATGAGAAACCTGATGTAGATTCCATTCAAAATCTTCCTGTTTCAATGGTCATTAGTCAGAAAAGACTTGGTGGTAACTCGCGCTCTACAGTAGGTACAATTTCCGACATTTATTCTGCTGTTCGTCTACTATGGTCTCGTATTGGTCAACCATTTGTCGGATATTCAAATGAATTTTCATTCAATAATTCGGCAGGAATGTGTGAAAGATGCCAAGGCTTAGGATATGTCGAGGAAATTGATATCGATGAATTGCTGGATTATGACAAATCTTTAAACGAACATGGAATTAATTTTCCTACATTCGGACCAGATCACTGGCGTGGTAAAAGCTATACGCATTCGGGTCTATTTGATAATGATAAGAAGCTGAAAGATTATTCGAAGGAAGAGATGCATAAATTACTTTATTTAGGGCCGACCAAACTGACCAATCCTCCTGAAGAATGGCCCCGTACTGCAAAATATGAAGGGGTCGTCTATAGATTCAGGCGACTGTTTATTATTAATGATGGTTATGAAAAGAGCAGGTGGCCGGATGAATATGAGCGTGTTGTAACGACAATGGTTTGTCCTAACTGTCACGGAAAACGTTTAAATCAACGTATTTTAAGCTGCAAAATTAACGGTGCAGATATTGCTGATTTTACAAATCAAAGTATCGTAGAAAATATCCTGTTTTTAGACCACCTTACTGATAAAACAGCTGCATATATTGTAAAGCCGCTTAAACACCAACTTCAATCTCTAGTTGATATTGGACTTGGTTATTTGACACTTGGTCGAGAAACACCTACATTATCAGGTGGTGAATCTCAGCGTATTAAGCTTATTCGTCATCTAAGTAGCCCACTGACCGATCTCGTATACATTATCGATGAACCGAGTGTTGGACTGCATCCTGAAGATATTGAAAATATCAATCGCATAATTATGTCTATTCGGGATAAAGGGAATACAGTTATTGTGGTTGAACACGATCCTGATATTATTAAGATTGCAGATCACATTGTTGACGTAGGACCAGGTGCCGGTAAAAATGGGGGTAGAATTACATTTGAAGGAACATATGATCAACTTCTCAACTCCCACACTGCGACTGGACAAGAACTCAAAGAAAAACATCAACTAAAAGTTCCAAGGTCATCTCAAGAAATGATTCATATCGGTCCAGTTACAAAAAATAACGTCAAAAATGTTGAAGTGTATCTCCCTAAAAATGCTATTTCTGTTATTACGGGGGTTGCTGGTTCTGGTAAGAGTACACTCATAAAAACTGGGTTTAAACAGATTAAAAACGTTATATTCATCGATCAAAAAGCTATTAATGCTTCAAATCGTTCAAATATATTAACTTATACCAATACATTTGATGAATTACGAGCATTTTTCAGTAAGGAGACAGGGCTAAAGAAAAGTATGTTCAGCTATAATTCTGAAGGTGCTTGTCCAAACTGTAAAGGAAAAAGAATTCTTAAAACAGAACTTGCGTTTATGCCCGATTTTTCACAAGTTTGTGAAGTATGTCATGGAACACGTTATAGACAGGAAGTTCTGAATGCTAAAGTAGATGGTTACTCTATTGCAGATGTCTTACAATTAACGGTGGAAGAAGGAATAAATTACTTCAATACACATCATAAAATTCTGGAGATATTAAAATCCCTCGCTGCCACTGGTCTAGGCTATATGACACTTGGACAATCATTGGACACACTTTCAGGTGGAGAAATTCAACGTGTAAAGCTCAGTGCGTATTTAATCAATCAAGTGACTGACCACATCTTTATTTTTGATGAACCAACAACAGGGTTACATGAAAGGGATATCCATGTGCTGATAGAATTATTTAATCAATTAGTGGATGAAGGTAATACCGTCGTTCTAATCGAGCATAACTTGTCAATGATGACAGAAGCAGACTGGTTAATTGATATGGGACCAGCTGCTGGTCAACAAGGAGGAAGATTATTATACAGTGGTTACCCAGAAGGTGTCCTTAGCATACAAGATAGCGTAACTGGGAAACATTTATCTAATTACATTCAAAAATAAGGGGAGTGTATTTAGTAGTGAAAAAAGTAAGATATTTTTAGTGATGGTAAAGTAAAAGCAAGTATATGTAGTAAGAAGATATACTAAGCTGATACTTCGTTTGGGCAATATGGGCCCCTATCCTTAATAAAGATAGTGAATTAATAGGTATTCACATAGCTGATAAATCTTTTTTTCTTCTTTTGTTGTGGCAGATAGTGATTTAAAAGATGAAGTATTTGATCCTACTGAAATTATCACACATACTTTTCCTTTAGAAAAAGCCGATGAGGCTTATAAAGTATTTGATGAAAAACGAGAAATATTAAAGTCGTATTTAAACCGGAGTAATTATTCATAAAATTAAACGTTTAAGTAGTTTGATATAATTGAGCAATATATTTTTAATGTGTATATATTAAAGGTAAAATAGAATTATAGTTCTCACATATTGATTACGAACTCACTATTGAATTAGGAGGAATTTATATTATGACTAAGAAAATCGCAGTAGTATTAGATAATTTATTTGAAGATATAGAATTTACGAGCCCGGCTGAGGCTTTTGAAAAAGAAGGACATGAAATTACTGTTATTGGTAAAGAAGCTGGTAGTACAGTAAAAGGTAAACAAGGGAATACTGAAGTAACGATTGATAAAGCAATCGATGACGTTAAACCTGATGACTTCGATGCATTATTCATTCCAGGCGGATTCTCACCAGATATGTTACGTGGTGATGAGCAAGGACGATTCGGTGAATTTACAAAAGGATTTGTTTCTAATGAAAAACCTGTATTTGCAATCTGTCACGGACCACAGTTATTAATCGATACAGATTTATTAAAAGGTAAAAAGCTAACGGGTTACTTATCTGTACGTAAAGATTTAGAGAATGCAGGTGCAACAGTAGTAGACGAATCAGTTGTTGTAGATAGTAGTATCGTAACATCACGTACACCTGACGACTTAGAAGATTTTAATCGTGAATCATTAGCATTATTGAAATAGAATATACACAAACACCTAGCATACTATAGACTTTATCATGGATGAAATTTCTAATTTGAGGAGGAGGTAGAAAAATGGTTAATGTAGCGCTATTGGTTCGACTTGAAGCAAAACCTGGAAAAGAAGCGGAAGTTGAAAGCTTCCTACGTGGGGCCCTACCTGTAGTTCAGGAGGAGTCAGAAACGATCGCATGGTTTGCGATCCGACTTGGACCTACGACATTCGGCATCTTTGACGCATTCCCGGACGACACAGGTCGTCAAGCACACCTTTCTGGTCAAGTGGCTGCGGCATTGATGGAGAAAGCTCCTGAACTTTTCGCAGAGCCACCAGTGATTGAAAATATTGACGTCCTTGCTTCCAAGCTTCCTAAATAAAGTCATATTATCGCTGCCATCGTATCTGTCCAGAGACAGTGGATGGCAGTTTTTTGATTATTAGTTTTGGCGTGAGCTATATAAAGTGGAACACCTATAGTGAGAGGGAGCGATGGAGTTGAATAATGAATGGGCGCTCTTCAATAGTAAGCATTCAGCAGAATTGACTGAAGTTGTGAAGAATGGAGAACAACAGTTAGACATTTTAGCAGACAAAATTGAAAAGATAAAGTTGAAAAAAAGATTTTTCCAGCTATAGAAGGAGAAGAGACTAGCTTTCATGTATATAGAAAAGTGACGGCAAAAGCTTTTTATTTTCAGCTTTTCCATATCAGCTGGGGAAAATATAAAATTCATTATGAAATTGGTGCAGGCGATTATGAATCAAAAGGGTTTATACTGCCCACAAAACTCCACGTTTTGATTGATGTAGAAGATAAAGAAACAAGAACAATAATGAACAGCAAGCCTAATGTATTTGAAGATTTTAACCATATACAAACCCATAATATTATAAAAGAATTTGTTGTTGATTATTCAAGTCAGGAAGCTTTTAAAGCTATATTTCAAGATATAGAGAATGAGTTAGATAACTGGCATAAAAGTAATAAAAATGCACTGTTAAATGTTATACCTAGTATAAAAGTGTAAGGCTCATGATTGATGAAATTACAATTCTTCATATTTGAATAATGATAAAGCAAGAACATTTAAGCAGTGGCATAAGAATACGATATCAACGTTTTGTTGATATCGTTTTTTTTTTAGCAATATCACTGGTTAAGGCAATCGTATCACAAGTAATGAGGTTAAAGAGTTTCATAAATCTCAAGATTAAAGGATACGCTGAGAGTTATCATAAGTGATAAGGTTATTATATAAAAAAGAAAGTAGTGAGACATTATTGAGTCCGACTATCTTTCCTTCATTTCATATCAAATATTTTTCAACCAAATATCCTGGAAATTAATGAATCCCATTTCATTTATTGTTACACCTTGAATGTTTTCTTCGTACTTCAGCATTACGTTTTTATTGTACAAAGGAAATAAAATACCTTGTTTATATAACCATCGATCTAATAGGTTATTGATTCTAGACCATTTTTCAAAAGGTGTTGAAAGATAATAAGCTTTTAATGATTCAAACCAATGATACTCTTTCAATAATTTATATATTGGTGAGGAGGCGTTAAATATGAAGTTATAGTAAGAGATTGATTCAGGTATTTCTAAATATTCACCAAAGCAAAAGAAATCTCCATTTAGTTCTTGATTCTTTTTCATAACATAATCGAATTTGATAAAATTTAAGCATATTGGTACATTATGTTCTTCAAGCACAGATTTGATTAATTGAATTCTTATATCTTCTCTGCCAATACAGTCAATCTTAACAGGTTCATCATATGTTGGAATAGGTGTGTTATTGATGTAAATATAATTTGAATGATTTAATATTCTGGGATTTTTAGTTCCCACTTTGAAATATTTATTTAACTCGAAGCGATAATATTGCATCAATATGTCTCTTATATGTTTAGCTTGTGCATCATTTAAATTGCTATTACTCGATTTACAAAGATAATAATACCCCATTTCTTTTTCAATCGTGACGAGTTTATTTTCTGGATTCCCGATGATTGTTTGCTCATAATCTGGAATATAAATCATTTCTATTTTATCGATGAAAGCACGGTAAGCATAGTACTGATCAAATCGTTTTAATATTGTTTTAATTTCATTGTCCGTCTTAATATAGTACGGTCCCGTCCCGATAATTTTACCTTTTGATTCTTTATAGATACTTAGTGGAACAAAACTTAATAATGCTAGAATATGCGGGCATTGATGATAATGAATTCTGAGTGATAATGGTTCAAGAATCTCAATATTATTAATTGGTGTTAGCAATTCTCTTGTATTAATATGTTCTTTGGCAATCTCGATACATCTTTTAACATCATGACTAGTCAATAACGTACCATCGTGAAATTGTATGTTAGGTCTTAAGTAGATATCGATATATTTATCTGTAAGATCATAGTGATGAGAGAGTCTGTATTGTAATTCCTCATCTTCGTTATAAATGAATAATCTATCAAATACGCTCACAACGACACTTGCACTTTTAGCCTCAATTGCCTCTAAAGGATGAACTGTAAATATTTTGTGCTTTTTAGTGATAGTTAATTTTTCTTTTTTATCAGATATTTTATATAATCCGAGCTGCGGATTGATTTTCTTAAATAATTTTTGTTTTATCATTGGTGACCAGTCCCAAGCTAAATACTGAACTATTTTATCTAAATCTTCTGTACTTATGAGACGCTTTACTTCAGAATAATAAAGCATTTCAATATTCATAAACCACTTAATTGTTGTCTTATTTCCTCTCCCTTTTCCACTGCTATAAGATAGGATATTTTCGTATTGCCAGATATCAAGTTTACGTGATAATTGTTTTTGACTAATATTTAAAATTTCACTAATTTCTTTTTGTGATAAAGAGTTATGGCGTAATTGATAAAGACTTAAAAGTATTTTTTCCATATATCACCTCTAAAAGTAGACATTTTAGTTAATATGTCCATTTTTATTTATAAATGTCTATATTAAACTTACATTAGTGAGGGGGTATTGACAATGAAAATTCGTGAATTACCGATAAACATTCATGTCAGACTATGGGGATCATTTGTGAATAGAATTGCAGGAAGTTCTGTATGGCCATTTATGGCACTTTATTTAACGGAAGCGGTCGATAAAAAGTTTGCAGGGTTATTCTTATCATTTACAGTTTTGCTATCCTTTGTTATCAATATTATTGCAGGATATGTGTGTGATAGATTACCAAGAAAGAAGTTACTAGTAAGTATGTCTTATTTAGAAGTTATTTTCATATTAGTTATGGCCTTTGGTATCTACAAAGAAATGATAATCCCATTTTTAATTGGTTTTATATTAAATCTAATTGTGGGTCAGTTTAGAAGACCTGCACTGAGAGCCATCGTTCAAGACTCTGCAACGAAAGAAAATAGAAAAACAGTCTATCAACTAGACTACTGGTTAATAAATTTATCTCTAGCATTAGGTGCTGCTATCGGTGGAATATTCTACCATGATTATAAATTGTTGTTATTTTTGATTTTAGCATTTTCCTCATTAATCATTTCAATTGTATATACTATATTTATTACTGAAACGAGAGCATTCATTGCAGAAAAGATACATAAAAATGTATTTAAAGATTTGATGCATAGTTATATTCAAGTATCAAAGAATAAGCCGTATGTCGTACTTGTAGTAGGATCTATCTGTATTATGTACGCAGAATTGTCGACGAGTAGTTATGTAGCAGTGAGACTTGCTGAAACTTTTGAAACAATCAATATCAATGGATTTGAAATGACGGGTGTAAGAATGTTTTCAACCATTAATATCATTAATACATTGATTGTTGTTACATTTACTTTTTTAGTAGGCAAAATCATTAAAAAATTTAAAGTGAAAAATATTATGATATTTGGATTATTGATTTATGGTATAGGATATACAGTACTTACTTTTGCAAATAACATTTGGTTAATCATACTAGCAATTACAATCGCAACATTTGGTGAACTCATTTATGCACCGATTAAAAGTGCTGAAGAACTTGACCTTATACCGGCAGATCAAAGAGGTGCATACGGAGCATTTTCAAATCTGGGGTTTAACGCAACGGACTTAATGACCAAGTTTGCAATTATAATGGGTGCTTACTTAAACCCATATGCTATGGGTGGTGTTATGTTCGTCATCGTATTCATTGGGTCCATTTGCTATATGTCGAGTCTCTTTGTGAAATCACAAATCGAACTAGATGAAGATAAGGTATCAGATAGTTAGCGGAGTAGTTATTAATTTGAATCAGGGGTGAAATATTTGAAACTAAGAAGAGTTGATGTCAGTGCAGCGGAAAAGATATGGCGTATGCAAATAGAATCATTTCAAGCGATGTTAGATTAGTATAAAGATTATGGGACAAGCCCTGCAAATGAAGATACTAAAATTATGAGACAGCGTTTTAATCAAAATTTTACTTACTATTATATTATTATAAGTGATAATGAAGAAGTCGGAGCTATAAGAGTAGTTGATAAAAAAGATGGTAGTAGAAAAAGGATATCTCCAATATTTATCTTATCTCAATGAATCGTCTACACTTAGTTGGACAATTTCTATGTGAATAGATATTGTTAATCTAAGAAAGTAGGCGATTTATTTATGTCACGGGAAAGAAGAAGTTTCAGTCCTGAGTTTAAACTACAGATGGTCAAACTTTATGAGAACGGTAAACCTAGAAATGAAATTATACGTGAATATGACCTGACGCCTTCGGCATTAGGGAAATGGATTAAACAACATCAGTCCACAGGATCATTTCTGCACAATGACAATATGAGCGATGAAGAGAAGGAACTGAAAAGATTACATAAAGAGAATCAGTAGCTGAAGATGGAGAAATTATATTTACTAAAGCTGATTTTTTACCTTATAGCAGAGCTTATTTTTCATGCCTAGGTGTATTATTAAACAAAATTTAATCGAACTAATCAATGAATAGTTAAAAAGAGAGGCATTATGAAAGCATATCTTCTGAGACATGGACAAGATACCTTAAACAAAAGGGGTGGATGGTCTAAAGAACCGTTAACTTCGAGTGGTGTAGAACAAGTTAAAAGGACAGCTTATTTATTGAAAGGTATAAAGTTTGATGCTGTAATCAGTAGTGATTTACTAAGAGCAGTCGAAACTACTGCTATATTAAGAAGTATATTAAATTTAGATAATGTCAGTTATTGTCGACAACTTCGAGAAGTGAATAACGGATTATTAGCTGGCATGGATAACAAGATTGCAGAAGAAAGGTTCCCGAATCTTTATTGGAATACTTTGAAATGGGAGGAACAATATCCAGAAGGCGAGAGCCCTAAAGAATTCTATCAAAGAATCCAGCGATGTTGGAATAGAATTATAAAAGAAAATGAAAATAAAAGTACCATTATGATTGTGGCACATTCAGGTGTATTCGAAGTTATTCAACATCTTATCTATAGAACAGATTACAGCAACAAAGAACAAAGTTATAAAATAAAGACAGGAGAATTTGTAGTTATAGAAAGTGAACAAATCTGACCAATCAAACTGATTAAGGCAGTTCTCTCAACTAATTTCTATGAGGATAGATGAAACGATTTCATCAATTTTTTTCACTAGTATCAATCACGTGATATAGATTTATTTGATCAAAGGCTTTAAGACATCTATCGATTTGTTGATGGGGCCATGAACCTACGTTGTCACCACGTTCAATTAACCTGTTTTCAAGAGTCTCTCTATCTGCTGCTAATAAAAAGTTTTTAATTGCAGCAGAATTAATGTCTTTAGTTATTTCATAGAAGTAATCTTCCTTTGTTGCAGTCTTAGGAATAATCATGATTCCTGTAGATTGTTGAAGAAGTTTGTTTAACATCATACGATTAATCATCCGCCATTCAGCCAGATGGTTCTTGTTTCATTTATCATTTTAATACTCCGTTAAAAATATTTTATATTCTTCAGCGTCTTGTTTTCTATCTCATAACTGTATAGATCAGGCATTGTCATTCGTTTCCAGTCTTCAAAACCAAATTCTCCGTCTGTCAGGTGATGGAATAGGACTGCAAATGCTGTTCCATGTCCACAAATGATGATATCATCTTCTATATTATTAGTTATCTCTTTATAAGCAATTAACAATCGCTCAGCAACTTCGTTTAATGACTCTCCATTCAATCTTTTATAATCGAAGTCTTCCCATTGCTGTTTAGAGTAGCGAGGGAAATCATCGATCCAGGATCCGATATTTCTTTCATGTAAATCTTCCACTAGCTGGATAGGTAAATTTAACTTGTCAGCAGTAGGTCTAATAGTCTCGATAGTTCTAAGATAGGGACTGCTGTAGATGGTATTAATACCTTTTTCTCTGAAGAAATATTTAAGTTTTTCTGCATCTTCATATCCTTTCAAAGTTAACGGTGCCTCCTGATCTGTCTGGATAGAAGTATCTCTTTCTGCATGTCTGACAAAATATATCATAGACATGAAAATCACCTCGATTGTATAAAGTCGTTCCACAAGAAATGTTATAATGATTATACCATTTATACTCTATCTTTTATAAATAGTATCGAAGAACCTGATATTTAAAAGACTTGCAATAACTACTGTCTTAAGGAGAGATTAATAATGTGCAAAGGGATATTTTTAAGCATTAAGCCGGAATACACTCAATTAATTGAAGTTGGAGAAAAGTCGATATAGATGGAAGGTTATTTAAATTACTTTTTATGATAAAATATTTTTAATCTACTAAAGGGTGATTATAATGAGTAATGAAGTTCTAAAAGTATTAATTGATGAAAAAGCTTCAAAAATCGTTGAATTAACAAAGCATGAGCCAAAGACTACAAAAGAATTAGCCAAACTCTTGAATGTCAAAAATTCAAATTTATATTATCCTATTAAGAAATTATTAGAAGTGAATGCACTGAAAATTACAGAAGAACGTCAGATTAAAAATATGACTGAGTACTATTACTCGAGTGCTCATTTAGCTACTGAAGTTATTAATTTCGATTTCCCTTTTATTACTGAAAACTTCGACCAACTTGTCGCTTTAAACATGCTTAATGTCAATAAAGTGTTTGATGCTATGGCTTATGATATCGAAGCTAATATGGGGAAAACTAAAGAAGAAATAAAAAAATTGGATGAACCTAATACTGCTACGTTCTCAAGTATGGAAGTGAATATTCCTTATAAAGAATGGATTCATTTACTAGCCGATATGAGAAAATTGGTAAGTGATTATAAAGAAAAATATGAAGATGAGACACTTCCTTCTTACTCTATTTATCTTGCTAGCTGCAAAAATATCTCAGAAGACGATGAACCTAAATAAGTTCATCGCCTTTTTATTTCATTGACAAATTAATATTTATCGTTAAAATATATTTTAATGATAAATAGTAATTGGAGATGATATTGTGAAAAGTAAAGATTACCTGTTAATAGGCCGTTTGATTTCTTATTTCGGAGACTCTCTTTATTCTGTTGCTATTATGTGGTATGTATTTGAAGTTACGAAAGATCCTTTGATAACTGGTCTTGCATCATCAATATTAATGCTGCCTATGGTCTTTTCAGTATTTGCTGGTCCTATTATTGATCACTTCAATCGAAAATACCTAATGTTAACAGCACAATTTGCACAAATGATATTAATGGCCACTATTACTCTATTGTTTTATTTTGAATTAATGCCTCTCTCTTTGCTTATTTTTAGTTTCTTTATCATTGGTATGCTTGAAATTTTTGAAGGAAATGCCGAGCATGCTCTTTCTCCAACTATAATGAATGAAGAAGAACTTGTTAGATTCAACAGTATAGTTGTAACAGGGAATCTATTAATCAGTTCTATCGCTAAAGCTGTCTGTGTATTTATTATACTTTCGGCAGGTATCGAGAGTATCTACATCATTAACTTTATTACTTTTTTATTTGCAGTGTTATTATTCTTTAAAGTGAAATATAAACATGAAGCACAAGGTGCCTTCAGTCCAAAGAAATATAAACAATCTATAGTGGAGGGCATCAATTACTTTAAACGATTTGGGTTAATCTGGTTAGCTTTCCCTGCAATGATAGCCAATTTTACAGGTGCAATGAGTCAGGCTATACTGCCTGCCTTTACATATGAAATAGGAGGAGATCACGCATATGGATATTTCCTTACATCTTCAGTAATCTTTGGCGCGATAGGTTCTTTGCTAACACCTAAATTAAAAAATATAGATATCAATCTAAAAATTATTATTGCCCCTCTACTATCCGGTTTATTCATATTTCTATCAGCTCATTTTGATTATTATTACTTATCAACAATAATGTATGGACTGTGTGCACTGCCTCTTGTAATCATGAATATCAGTACTTCTACTTATATCCAGACTCATGTAGACAACCAGATTCTTTCACGAGTCGGAACTATTATTAATGCTGTCTGTACTATTGTAATGCCTATGGGTGCTATACTTGGCGGATGGTTAGGAAAAGCTACTAGTCCTGAAGTCCCCCTGTATATCACAGCGCTTGGTTTTTTTATCCTTGGTCTCATCTTTATGATCAGAAAGTCAAGGGGTAAAGACGTAATTGCCATATCCAAAGATGCTCAGTATTAATATACTCTATTAAAACGGATAAACACTGCCTGTGCAGTCCGTATTCTTCAGAACGATATCAGAGTAAATGGGACCATAATAATTCGACTGAATACATTTTAACCTTGACCCTGGAAAATGGAAATTATTTGAAAATAAGTATCGTAAAATAGAAGATAGATTGTTAGGGGAATAGGAAAGCCTTAGCTCGTGCTATCTATGAAGATGATAGTATGCTCGCATTATTAGATATTGCTGAAGATATAGATGGTCAGACCCTTGCTATTCCTAAAAAACATATGGAGAGTATTTTAGATTATGATTCTGAAACTTTAAATGCTGTAATGAATACAGCACAGTTTCCAGACATTTCACTGAGAATTGTCATTATGATGGAGTTAACTTATTGAATGCCAATGGTATTGCAGTTGATCAATCAGTACCACATTTTCATATCATACCTAGAAAGAAGAGTGATGGTATTGAGGAATGGCCCAAATTTGAAGACAGTAAAGAAGATATAGAATATTATACAAGCTTTTGTAGGTAAATAGGTAGAAATAAGAGAGTTGAAAAACCTTCGTCTCAAACAATACGCTCAGGCGCATCACAACTAATGAGGTTAATGACCAACAAAAATATCAAGATCAAAGGATACACTGAAGCTTATCATTAATAATTCAACTTATCGATATGTTGATAGTGATTGTGGTATAATATTACCATTAGGAGGCGATGATGTGATTACAATTGATTCAAAAGTTAATAAACAAATCGCTAAAAATCTTTCACTTGAAGGTATGGATGTAACAAAAAAACAACAAAAACAGATTCTTGATGTTATTAATAATAAGAAAAAAATTACGAATGAATTGATTCGTAAAATTGCATTTAAGTAATGAAATATAAAACAAATTTTCAAGAAGAATATCTTATAAATTCAAATTTACTCGGTGCTAAAACATTGAATGAATTAGAACAGCTTGAAAAAGTTGCTTTTTATATTGCAGAAGGGTTGATGGAACAAGAAGGATACGAATTTTTATTTCCATTAACAATAAGTTCAATTAAGTTGTTACATAAAAAGTTATTTGAAAGAGTATATAGTTTTGCTGGTGAGTTTAGAGATGTAAGTCTTATGAAAGAAAACACAAGATTTTGTGAACCACAGTATATTGATGCTAATTTAAATATTTTAATCGATGAATATAAGTTAGAAAATGAATGTTCAGATGTAAAAACTGCCGCAGAGAAATTGGCATATTTCAAAACAGAATTGAATATGATTCATCCATTTCGTGAAGGTAATGGGAGAACCATAAGAATAATCATTCGAGAAATGGCCAAGCGAAAAGGGTTTGAATGGCGTACTGATTTATTAGATAGAGAAAATTATTTAGATGCTATAAGAAAATCGAGTTGGGATGAAAAGCTCTTAATAGTAATATTTGAAAATACATTATTCCCGTTAGATTAAATAATTGAAGATAAGCAACATTTGTATTCTTATTAAAAATAAGGGAAGCTATACCTTGATGCGTCTAACTACGCAGATAGAGCCGAAAGACATGTCAAATTGACATGTCTTTTTTAATTTTATAAAAATGCAATCTTAAACGTTATTTACAAAGAATGCGTTATTTTCTTCTTGAGACCACGCATTCTTTATTAAATTTTAACGAATTACAGACTAGAGACAACCATCATATATAATACTATATTATGTAGTCTTTTCTGACTCACTCACATGTTTTATTAAGGCTTTTAATTGATCATTAACCGTTTCATCCTGGAACCATCCGTCTGCTCTTTCAATACGTTTATTGTAACTAATGAGCAGCTGCCATTCTTCGTTTAAGTCAGCACCCATAATACGCAAATGTCTGTTCAATGCTTCAACAGCATGTGTTCCGATGGGTGAATGTATCACAAATGCAACGGGTTTATGCATCAATGTTGCTTCAGATAACATCCATTCCAGCGCATTCTTCAAGATAGCGGGTACGCCGCCCATATATTCCGGACTGACGATGACGACAAAGTCAGCAGCGTTGATTTTATTTCTCATCTGGTTGACGATCTCATAATGATTTTGATACGCCGTCTGCGGATTAAATAATGGCAAGTCCTTCACTTCATGAATCACTTCAAATGTATGTCCATTATTGACGAGTTCAGCACCGATTTTTTCAAGTACTTTTAAATTGGTTGAAGCTGTATAAGGGTTACCGCTGATTCCTGCTATTTTCATTTTTTCACCTTCCGCATTTTATATTGTCATTTATTTAGACCTTAATTGAAAGTAGAACATTAAACAAGGAATTGATACTGATGACACAAATTCATTAGTCATAAGTAAAAGATATGGATACTTTTTTCTAACATGATACATAGCACGAGTGCTGCACGTGCAGATTGAAGGGTCAGCTATCATCCAATATGGTAAGTAGAAATATTAAAAATTATGTTTATAATCAAGTAGTGCATAACAGTTATCATATTTAACTTTCAGTAAACAAGCAGTGATATAAAATATAAGACTAACGTTTCTTTGCAGTCTGATCATATACAGAAACTCCGATTTCTCTTCATGAGAAATCGGAGTTTCTGTTAGGCTGGTATTTCTGCACGTTTGTCGCTATGCTTGCGCAGTACTGCAGCGAGTAACGCAGCCACCATACCGAATGCTGCAAGACCGGTCATAACGATGATAGGTGTATTGAGTGTCAGTTCTTAGAGTGAATGTTGTTAATCCAGGGCCGACAGATACAGGCTACATCGATCAGAACAGTGAAGTCTATCATCAGATTTCGAATCAATTCAATGACAAACGCTGGGGGCATCCTGACGATATTTCCAACTTAGTATTATTCCTGCACAGTGATGAAGGTCAGTGGATCACTGGTCAGCTGATTAATAGCGAAGGCGGGTTTAATAGATATATTGAATAAGAAAAAAGAGTATTGAAATTATAACTCAGTGACATCTTCCTCTGTGATATCTTAAATGACCTTTACGTCCGTCAGTGCGCTTCAATAAAAGTAAATGATAATCAAATTAATGATGTGCTTCCAATTATATACTTTGCATTTTATAATGTAACTATATATAAAAATTAGAATATTTTAATATTTCTATTAAATTGAACAATGGAGCTGTGGTGATTAATGAAGAGATTAGTGGTCATCATCATATTACTGATAGTTGTAACGGGTTGCAGCGAGAATAAGGAACATGCTGAAGTACAAAATCAACAAGAAGAGGTAACAACTGAGCAGGCCGAAAAAGCAGAGGAAACTCCTGCAGTTAGCAAAGTATTATCAGTAGAAGACTTATTTATTCAGCCGCACTTTATGATTAAAGATTTTAATGTTAAAACAGTAAATAACAATGTGCAGTACATTATTAAATATGTTATAGATCCAAGTGCTAATAGTTACATAGAAAAACATCATCCAGTGCTATATTTAAATATTTTGTATCCAGATGAAATATTAAAATCCAGTCATAAAAGCGTGTCGAAAACGTTTAAACTAACGCCTGCTGCTAGTGATGTGCTGGATAAGCAAATGATTATAAATGATACGTTTCAACCAGACTTTAATGATAATTCATTAACAGATCCTTCTCATCAGCTGCAATTACAAATCTTTGATGAAAACAAACAACTGATGCATGTGTTCGAGAATTTAAATGATTATAGAACTTACTAGTATTGTGGGTGTATCCATATAAAAGATACAAACGATTCGTTTAATTGATAGTTGTGATTAATTATATATTCTTTAAATAAAATATTGGAGGTGACGAGATGATCATAAAAACAGCATGTAGAATAAAAACTTTTAATTTTAGAATTGTTAATTTTCCAGGTGAGTTAATATTAGATACAACGAATCAATTAATAATTTTTAATCCATTATTAGAAGCAGCCGTTAATTCTCACAGCATTCCGATTGATGAGATTGAAACATATCGATTTAAAAAAGGCATGTTAAAAAGTAAATTTGAAATATATTATCGTTCAGAGTGGTATACATTTACAGATTTTACTGATGAAAATTATTTAAAGATTGTTAGTTATCTAGAAGAAATAAAAGATGAAAGACATTTGAGAATGACATAACAGGAGTGGATATACATGCTTTCATACAAAGTTGATGATGAAATAGAGCTTGCTCTCCCTCGTCCGGAAATAGATGGTCCGGTCGTCTATCGTTTAATTGAGAGACAGCGTGATTATTTGAAAGAATTTCTCCCATGGCTCGATCATCTTCAAAACGAAGAAGAAGAGATCATCGCCTTTAAAGAAATGATGAAAAATTTCGGTGCAGGAAAGTCCGTGACTCTCGTTATCCATTACCAGCAGACGGTAGCCGGAATGATTGATTTTCATAATATTAATCAATCCAATCGTTCTGCTGATATCGGTTACTGGTTATCTGAAGACCTGCAGGGCAAAGGAATTATGACTAGAGCTGTGGCTGGTATGTGCAGTCTTGGTTTTAACAGCTTTAATTTTAATAGAATTACTCTTACAATAGAGTGCGATAATATTCCGAGTCAAAAAGTAGCTGAGAGAAGCGGGTTTATGTTGGAAGGAAAGCTGAGAAGTTATTTGAACAATAGAGATGACTATAAAGATGCTTATTTTTATTCATTATTAAAAGATGATGGTCAGTCCAGTTAATGGGCTGGCTTTTTGATTAAATGATTCATCATCTGGTCGGTATAAAAAAATCGAGGAAAAAAGAGGAAGTCCCTGAGCAGCAAGAGATGTGTATTGACAACAAGAGCGATCGATATCATCATATCCATATGTATTTTGACGAGGCTTGGGATGGTCATTATGATGTAGCCTGCTTGAAGTATAGCGCTAATCAATTACTCTAGAACAAGTGAAGAAAATATTTTTATACTTTACACGAACATATGTTCTCGTTTATGATTGAAGTATTATAAATGAGGTGATGATATGTATGACTATTATCAATGTAATCATCATGATGTGCTCTGTATTGACCTTAAAAGTTTCTATGCATCAGTTTCGTGTGTCGAAAAAGGATTAGATCCTGAGACCACTAAGCTTGCTGTAGTAGCTGACACAAAACGTTCCGGTTCGGTCGTGCTGGCTGCAACGCCACCACTCAAAGCACTGGGGATTAAAACAGGTTCCAGACTTTTTGAAATTCCATGTAGACCTGATATTTATATCATCAATCCTTCTATGCTCAAATATGTTAAAGTATCTAATCAGATATCTGCTATCGCACTCAAGTATGTTGCACTGGAAGATTTTCATCAGTATAGCATCGACGAGTTTTTCATGGATATTACCCATTCTTATCATTTGTTTGCCTGTTCTCCACGCCATCTTGCGCAATTGCTTCAAGCAGAAATATATCAAGAAACAAAGGTATTCAGCACTATTGGAATTGGGTCTAATCCATTGCTGGCCAAACTATCGATGGATTTAGAAGCGAAAATTACTGATGACGGCATCGCTGAATGGAGATACTATGACGTTCCTGAGAAGCTTTGGCCTATTGAACCATTGTCGAAATTGTGGGGAATCAATAAAAAAATGCAGGCTAAATTGAACAGAAAAGGCATATTTAGAATAGGAGAACTTGCGAATTATCCGGTACAATACCTTAAACGGGAGTTTGGTATTATAGGTATCGATCTACATCTTCATGCAAATGGGATAGATGAGAGTATTATAAGAAAGCCGCATAAAATATCGGGTAAGTCATACGGTAAATCACAAATATTGATGAGAGATTATGAATTTTATGAACTAAAGACGGTCATCAGTGAACAAGTGGATGAAGTGTTTTATCGAGTGAGAGAACAGCATTTATATCCAATCACGATATCATTTACGATAGGATACGCTCATTACGGAGGTATTCGAAAACAGTTTTCGAAGAAAGATTATTTTACATCGACCATGCAGATTGTTGAGTTAATATGGAAACATCTTGAGGACTATGCAGATAGAGATGCTATGTTTAGAACAGTGAGCGTCTCGTTCAGTAATCTAAGAGACAGCGCGATGAGGCAGTTGAGTTTGTTTGAAGACCGTGGAGAAGCGAAGCGAGAAATGGTCGAAAAGCATCTTGATGCGATTAGAAATAAGTACGGCAAAAATAGTGTGATGAGAGCCTCTTCGCTAACAGAGAGTGGAACTATACAGCAGCGGAAGAATCTAGTGGCAGGGCATAAGGCGTAGCCGTCAAAAACGTCTCATGAATTTAATCACTGATACGAATGTCAAATCAAATAACTGCGGAATTTACAGAACTAAGTATTGGACCATGTGAGTGGCAGGCACATGAGTAGAGTATAAAATAGATGGCATTTTTACAATATCATTTTTATATCAAGACCATCACGTTATAGTTTGGGTATTTTATACAATGATGAACATATGATTTGCAATGATAAACATAATAATATATATTAAAACCATCACGTTATGGTTTGGAGGGAGTCACTTGGGAAGTACAAACTAAAAATTGGTGAACTGTCAGCACTTGCTGGTGTAACGAACAGAACAATTGATTATTATACGACGCTTGGATTACTTGATTTTAAGAGAAGTGACAATAATTATCGTTTTTACTCAATTGATATGGTGGAACGTATCCACGAAATCGAACATCTTAAAGACGAAGGTATGCATTTAAACGATATTAAGAAGAAATACGCACCCACTGAAGCGATTGACATTCAAGACATCAGACTGAAAATCAGTGAGTTAGAAGCAGATATACGCAATATTTCGCAAACAGACAATCTCAATGAAGCGAAAGCATTGGCAGTGAAAGATCTTGCCCTGATCAAAACATTACTGCTATTCATACAACATTAAATGGAGGTGAATATTCTGTCTGATGACAGAATATCTTATTGGAGACAACGATTAACTTAATTATTTTTACGGTGCTGATCATTTTAACAGCATTTTTTGTAGCGACAGAGTTCGCTATTGTCAAAGTCAGGCATTCGAGACTCAATCAACTCGTCAATGAAGGAAAACCTGGTGCTTTGTCAGCCAGCAATGTCGTGAATCATCTGGATGAGTATTTAAGTGCCTGTCAGCTCGGTATTACGATTACAGCATTAGGCATTGGAATGGTCGGTGAACAGACGTTTGAATTTATACTGCATCCGTTATTCTCTGCCGTCGGTATCCCGGCAGATCTAGTTCATGTCTTTACACTTGTAGCTGCGTTTATTATTGCGACGTTCTTACATGTAGTGGTCGGGGAACTTGCACCGAAAACCATCGCAATCCAAAAAGCAGAAGCAGTAACATTAGCTTTCAGTAAACCAATCATGTTCTTCTATAGGATACTTTATCCCTTTATATGGTTGTTGAACGGCTCAGCAAGGTTACTGCTGAAAATCATCGGCATGAAACCTGTGGGCGAACATGAATTAACGCATACTGAGGAAGAACTGCGTCTCTTGTTAGCTGACAGTTATAAGTCTGGAGAAATCAATATTAATGAATTGAAAGTCATTAACAATGCATTTGAATTTGATGACAAAGTGGCACGTGAAATTATGACGCCAAGAAATGAAATTACAGCGATCAGCAATCAATCTCGTATGATAGATGTGATTCAACTCATGCAGCAAGAACGCTATACAAGATATCCTGTTTACGAAACAGACAAAGACAATATCATCGGATTTATCCACATTAAAGACTTTATTGATTTGATGCTGCAGGACAAAGAGGAAGTCTTTGAAAGCAAGCTCACTGATTACATCCATCCGGTAATGAGAGACATTGAAACAGTGTCATTGACTAAGCTGTTAAGTAAAATGAAGTCAGAACGTCTGCATTTAGCAATATTGATGGACGAATACGGCGGAACGAGTGGTTTAGTGACGATAGAGGATATTATCGAGGAGCTGGTCGGTGAAATAAGGGATGAATTTGATGAAGAAGAGGAAGAGAAGATTGTTAAGATAGGGGAAGACCATTATCAGATTCATTCAAGTGTATTAATCAGTGATGTAGAGAAAATGCTTGGAATTACGTTCGACATTGATAATGTCGATACGATAGGCGGCTGGATGTTATCATTCATTGACAGAGAAGCAGATCATATTTTTTATGAAGGCTATCTGTTCAGTGGTCTGGAGAAGAACGGTAGTCATATCGAGAAAATCGAAGTGACAAAGTCTGAATATATTGAAACAGATCAATAGTCATAAAAGACAGTATTTTTGAAATATCACCTATCATTCTTTACTATGAAGAGAGAACTATTATAGGAGGTAGATCATGAATACATTAATTATCGGCGCAAACGGACAAGTAGGAAGAATATTGGTTGAGAAAATGAGCAAGCAGCAAGGTGTCACACCGATTGCCGTGATTCGTAAACCTGAACAGAAAAATTTCTTTGATGATTTGGGAGTGGAGACGCGTTTAATCGATCTGGAAGATGATATTCCAGCGATTGAAAAAGCAATGGACGGTATTGATGCTGTGGTATTTACAGCAGGATCTGGCGGTAGTACAGGTGCTGATAAGACGATGCTGATTGATCTGGACGGAGCGGTCAAGTCAATCGAAGCAGCTCGCAATCAAGGAATTAAACGATTTGTGATGGTAAGCTCATTTGACACATCACGAGCAGCAATCCAGGAAGCGGATAGTGATTTCAGACCTTATGTTGCGGCTAAGCACTATGCAGACAATGTGCTGAGAGCCTCTGATCTGGATTATACGATAGTCCATCCAGGTATTCTCAAGAGCGAAGCAGGCAGTGGCAAAGTGACAGTGAAAGAGACATTGGATGTAGCAGAAGTTGCACGTGAAAACATTGCAGAAGTATTGCTGAATGTCTTATTGAACGACAATACTATCGGCAAAGAATTCCAAGTAGTAAATGGTCATACAGATGTAGCAGAAGCTATTAAAAATATATAGTACGGCTGATTATAAACCAAAAAAGAATGGGCATATGCCCATTCTTTTTTTATCAATCGGAGATTAACGACCCGTTGCTTTAGGATACATGAATGAAAGCACTAATCCGATGAGAGCAATGCCGGTGATGATTTTGTAAGTGATTTGAGCACCAATCAGCATATCAGCATGGGCAGTGGTCATAATGGTGACTAAAATGCTTGTACTGAGAGCTGCTGCTACTTGCCGCAATGTATTATTCATAGCAGTCCCGTGAGGAATCATTGGGCCGGGAAGAGCATTCTGCTTCATGGGTATTTTGTTGTCAGCGATTATTTGTCACAATGGTAGTATAATAAAGAGATAAATTAAATAAAATGGCCAAAGGATGTAGAGTGATGACTAAAAGAAATGGCAGTGACGAACAATGGCACGTGCAGCAACCTAATGAATTATTGAAATTTTTATTTGAAGTAATGCCTGACAGAAGTAAAAAATCAGTAAAAACCGTGCTTGGAAGAGGTCACGTCTTTATCAATGACGAATCAATCAGTCAGTTCAACGCACCACTTGCACCGGGGGATGTCGTCGAAATCCGAACGAGTGCAGTGAACAAAAAAGCGAAAATCAAAGGGATTGAAATACTCTATGAAGATGCAGACGTCATTGTAGTGAACAAAGAAGCAGGACTATTATCCATTGCGTCAGAAAAAGATAACGAAAACACAGCATTCCGTCTGCTGTCAGACTACGTTAAAAGAGCACATCCTCAAAACCGTATATATGTTGTCCACCGGCTTGACCGCGAGACGTCCGGTGTCATGATGTATGCGAAAAATAAAAAGGCACAGCAAGTGATGCAGAATAACTGGAAGCAGTTAGTAAGCGAACGCACTTACATCGCACTTGTAGAAGGCCGCATGACAGAAGACGGTACTATTACAACGTGGCTTACTGAAGATAAAACTTTGACCATGCATTCCAGTAAGACACCAAACAACGGCAAAAAAGCCGTGACGCATTATAAAGTGCTTAACACCAATCGCACACAGACGTTATTGAAAGTCAATCTGGAGACAGGACGCAAAAATCAGATCCGGATCCATATGAAAGAGCTCGGGCACCCGATTGTCGGTGACAAAAAATATGGAGCTGTGACAAACCCGTTCAGACGTATCGGCTTACATGCAAGCATTCTTGCATTTACACATCCGACGACGAATAAATTAATGCGCTTTGAGGCAGAACTGCCGAAAGTGTTCAAGATGTCGTTTAATAGATAAAGACGGCTGAGAAACATATTGGCAATAGGATGAATAGTCATTGCTACAGACATAAAGATAAGAAAAATAAAGGAGAAAACTTATGAAGAATCAAGTGATTCATAATAGTGAAGCATATGAGATATTTGAACTATTCAAACAAAAAGGGTCTTTAAAACAAAGGATGGCAAGAGTAATTGATTACTTGAAACATCTTCATGACAAACAAAATGATCTATAATTATATAGTTGTAAGCATGAGTCCTGTGTGTTTAGTTACAGACTGCTAAAAGAGCGTTATCAAAATTAGGAGGTCTTTTATGGATAATTTTGAACGATTTATTTCGACATTCAATCAGCTGCATGAAGCAATGAAAGATGAAACGAAGCGGGATGACAGTTTTGGCTCATTATTTTACCAGCTGAAAGAAAAACATCCAGTAGTGAAGGCGTTTAAAGATGAAATTGATCTCGCAAGGCAGTTAAGAAACTTACTGATTCATGAGAAAAAAGATGCGTTTAATATCGCAGAACCAACGACTGAATTTATCAATCAACTTGAGTCGATTCGTCAACAAATTGCGAATCCTGCAACGGTAAAACAATTTAATAAACCAGTAGTGTGTTTAAATATTGACGATTCATTAGTGGATACACTCGCTCATATTAAGCAGCATCAATTATCACAATATCCGATATTTGATGGTCAGCGTTTTCTCGGTATTTTGACAGACAATGGACTGACGAACTGGCTGGCTTCAGTATCGACTAAAGGAACAATCAACTTGATGGATTACCGAGTGAGAGATGTTCTCCCAAATGATGAGAAAGGTGCCTCGTTTATCATCGTTAAAAATGACATGCCGTTACACGAAGTAGAGCAGACGATGATAGATGAAATTAATACAAAAGGACATTCTAAACTGGTCATTTTAATTTCCGATTCTGGAAAAGTAGAAAAACCACAAGACATTCTAGGGATTATCACGCCTGGGGACATGCCCAAAGTGTTAGAACAATTATAAGGAGAAGTTATGGCATATGAAGTAAAGCATTTAGAAAAATTGACTGTAGTTGGGGAAAAAAGAAGTTATGACAGTATCGAAGATGCACAGCAGAAGTCACAGCAGTTCTGGACTGAATTTAAGCAGTCAGATCAACGCGCGCGCTTAACAATTGAAGCAGATGACCAATTTCAAGGATTTTTCGGTATATATTTCCCTACTGATAACGGGGTCGATTATATGATTGGAGTGAGTTCTGCACAAGAAACGTCAGAATGGACTTCTCATCACATTCCAGCAGGTAATTATTTAGTATTTGAAGCAGGAAGACCCGTTTCACGTGAAATTCAACGCATTACTAACGAGGCTTATGAAGTGATTATACCTGCTTCCCAGCATGATTTAAGAAATGCTCCTGAATTTGAATACTATCCTTTCGGTAATGTCACAGCAGCTGACTATAAAGCTGAAATGTGGATACCGGTTGAATAACGTAAAAAGATGAGAGCTACTCTCATCTTTTTTATTTGGTGAATGATAATAAAATCATTTTAGCAGTTGTTTTTTTGTAAAAAAATAAATTAAGTAAGATGCCGCCGCAATAAACATCAGCAACGTAAGAAACAGTGACTTTGTTACAAAATTATCAGGTAGAACTAATACAATACCAACCATAATAGGTAACGCTAAGCTGATAAATCTATATCTTAAACAAAATGTACAGTATTTCTAACAAAATATTATCAAATGAATCATTTGTCTGAACGGGCATGCTTGGATTCGCTCTTCTAATTGTTAGCGCTATCAAACTGTTCATATTATAATGAGGATAGGAGGCGATTGGTATGAAAAAACTGCTTAACGAAAAGACTCAATTTGTATCAGATATGCTGAAAGGTTTAGCCTTATCGGATGATTCACACGAGGTAGTAGCAGGTTCTGTCATTGTCCGTAAGAAGAAGAAAGAAGGAAAAGTCGCTCTTATTTCTGGTGGTGGTAGTGGTCATGAACCGGCACATGCGGGTTATGTGGCTGATGGGATGCTTGATGCGGCTGTCTGCGGGGAAGTATTTACTTCTCCAACACCTGACAAAGTACTAGAAGCTATTAAAGCAGTGGCTACTGATGCCGGCGTATTGCTGATCATCAAGAATTATGCAGGTGATGTCATGAATTTTGAGATGGCGATGGAAATGGCGCAGATGGAAGATATTAAGGTTGACCGGGTCATAGTTGCTGATGACATCGCGATTGATAATAAAGAGCAGCGCCGAGGCGTAGCAGGAACTGTATTCGTCCACAAAGTCGCAGGTTATTATGCTGATCAAGGATTGTCGCTTGAAGAAGTGAAAGCAAAAGTGGAAGCGCTGCTGCCTTGTATGGCGACGATCGGTATGGCGCTTGAACCGTGTATGGTACCGACGACTGGTCAGTATGGCTTTGAGCTTGCAGACGACGAGATGGAGATCGGTATCGGCATTCACGGCGAAAAAGGGATATACCGCGAACAAGTTGAAACTGTAGATAGAATTGTAGCCCGTTTGATGGCAGAAATCGAAAAGGAACTAGAGTTCACAGACGCGATAGTAATGGTCAATGGTATGGGCGGCACACCATTAAGTGAATTGAATATGGCGGCCTATTACGTAAATGACTATTTTGAGCAGAACAATAAGACGATGACTAAACTATACGCGGGTAATTATATGACAGCACTTGATATGCAAGGCTTCTCTATCACTGTCTTACAGCACGATGACAGTGTACTTCAGGCGCTGGAAGCAGAAACAGCAAGCCGTTATTTCAACTAGGAGGGGTATTATGAATGCTGAGCAATTAACTGAACAGTTAAAAGGATTGTACAAAACTTTTCAGGATAATGAACAGCTGTTGACCGATCTTGACCGTGAAATCGGTGATGGTGATCATGGCGTCAACATGCTGAGAGGGTTCAAAGCAGTTAGCGAAAAATTGACGGGAGACACTGTGGAAGAAGTTCTTAAATCATGCGGCATGACACTGATGAGTGCTGTCGGCGGAGCGTCAGGCCCGCTATACGGATTTTCCTTTGTCAAAATGGCGCAGGCGGCAGAAGACGAGCTGACAGCAGATAATATGAAGCAATTACTGAACGCTTTCAGCGAAGCGGTGAGTGCTCGTGGTAAAGTAACAGGTGGAGAAAAAACAATGTTTGACGTCATCAGTAAAGCTGCAGCGTCAGACGAGCTGCCGACTCGAGAAGAATTGCAGCAGTTTGCAGAAGAGACGAAGGAAATGGCTGCTACAAAGGGCAGAGCTGCTTATTTCAAAGAACAATCTATCGGCACTATCGACCCAGGTGCGCAAAGCGCTGTCTACATTCTCGATGGTCTGATCAGCGGGGTGAGATAATGGAGATCTGTATTGTCAGTCACAGCGCACAACTAGCAGATGGACTTAAAGAACTGCTCGCACAAATGGCAGACGGCGTTATGGTGAGAACTACCGGAGGAATTGATGGAAATATTGGCACATCAGTCGATGCCATTACTGAGATGTTCAATTCAGTTCAAGGTGAAGCACTTTGTTTTTATGACATCGGCTCGAGCAAGATGAATGTGGAAATGGTGATTGAAATGAATAGTTTCACTCATATCACTGTTGCGCATATGCCATTAGTCGAAGGTGCCTTTTTAGCAAGCGTAGAAATCAAAGTCGGCAAATCCAGAGATGAGATACTGGCATCGCTGAAAAAGACCTTTAAAGAAAAAGAATAATCTAGTGACAAGCTGCAGCTGCTGCAGCTTTTTTTATGGGATAAAACACGTATCAATTATAAAAATTCAGAAAATTTAAAACTCGGTATTGTTTATTTATTATCGTATATATATAATATAAAACAATAATATATACACTATTGAATAAAAAGGAGATGAAATTATGGAAGATTTAGTAAGCTGGCTATTAGATTTAGTTTGGAGTAAGCCGTTAGTGTATGGATTATTACTGACAGGTATTGTATTCTCACTCATGCTGCGCTTTTTCCAAGTCAGGCATATCGGAGAAATGGTCAGGTTAATGTTCCAAGGTGAAAAGTCACCTGCAGGGATTTCAAGTTTCCAGGCGATTGCATTATCACTTGCTGGTCGTGTCGGGACAGGTAATATTGTCGGTGTATCCACAGCTATCTTCATCGGTGGCCCTGGTGCAGTATTCTGGATGTGGGCAACAGCATTTCTAGGTGCCAGCTCAGCGTTCATCGAGTCAACGCTCGGTCAGATTTACAAGCGTGAAGAAAAGGGTGAATACCGGGGCGGTCCTGCTTACTACATTGAAGAAGGTATTAAGGGGAAATTCGGTAGAATATATGGTATTGTCTTTGCTATTGTCACCATTCTATCAACGAGTTTATTATTACCAGGTGTTCAAGCGAACGCCATTGCGAACTCAATGAAAAATGCTTTTGGTATTAACAGCTGGATCATTGCAATCATTCTTGCAGTCATACTGGCGGTTATTATTTTCGGAGGCGTACGCTGGATAGCGAATGCTGCCACTGCCATTGTACCTTTCATGGCGATTCTTTATATTATTATGGCACTGATCATTCTTGTCATGAATATCACTGAACTTCCTGGATTGATCGCATTGATTTTCAAATCTGCATTCAATATGGAATCTGCATTCGGTGGTATATTTGGAGCAATGATTGAAATTGGTGTGAAACGTGGTCTTTATTCCAATGAAGCAGGACAAGGTACTGGTCCTCACGCAGCTGCCGCAGCAGAAGTATCTCACCCGGCGAAACAAGGATTGGTACAAGCATTCTCAGTTTATGTTGATACATTATTTGTCTGTACAGCAACAGCCTTAATTATTTTATTAGCAGGAACTTATAATACAACAGATGGAACAACGGAAAGTAATGGTGCGCCTCATTTAATCAAGGATGGCGGTGTCTATGTAGAGTCTGCAGATGGTTCGAAAGATTACTCCGGTACAGCCATGTATGTGCAGGCAGGGGTCGACAAAGCTTTCCATGGCAGTGATTACACATTTGATCCGAGTTTTTCAGGGTTTGGATCCTACTTTGTGGCAGTGGCGCTCTTCTTCTTCGCATTCACAACGATTCTCGCTTATTCCTACATCGCAGAAACAAACGTTTCGTATTTGATGCGCGGTCAGAGTAAGCAGGCAACAGCGATTGGATTCAATATTGCCCGGCTCTTATTGATTGCAGCAACGGTTTACGGAGCTGTTAAAACAGCAGAGCTGGCGTGGAATCTCGGTGACTTAGGTGTCGGTTTGATGGCATGGTTGAATGTCATCGCTATCTGGATTCTGCATAAGCCGGCGATTAAAGCACTTAAAGATTATGAAGCACAGAAAAAAGCACTGGGTTCTGGTAGAAATGTAGTTTATCGTCCAGATCCAGCTGAACTCCCTAATGCGAAATTCTGGCTCGAAGATTATCCAGAACGTCTAAGACAGGAAGAATTACAAAAATAATAGAGCTGCCTGCAGTTGATTGGACAACTTCTCACAAGGAGGTTATGGTTAAATCAACTGCAGGCTTTTTTATTTTTGAAAAGAGGTTAATGATATGAGTATTTATTATTTAGGACCAGAGGGAACATTCAGCTATCAGGCAGCGGTTCAATATCAACCGGACGCTGAGCTGGTTCCATGCCAGTCGTTATACGACGTCGTAGAACAATTCAATCAGCATCCTGAGAGTCAGGCGGTTGTACCGATTGAAAATGCGATTGAAGGAACTATCAATTTAATCGCTGATGAACTGATTGAAAATCAGCTGCACGTCGTGGGCGAAGTATATCTGGATGTTGCATTTGATGTGGTCGGATTGACGTCGACATTATCAAGTGCACGTACTGTCGTTTCCATTGCCCCGATTATCAGCCAGACAAAGCGGTTTATTACTAGTCATCAGCTCATCGTAAAATACGCTGATTCGTCGCTTGACAGCTTGAACTATGTTGATGATGAAACTGTTGCGATCGTCCCGCATCACAGTACTAGTGATTTTCACGTGATTCAACAGAACATTGAAGATTTCCCGAATAACCAGACTCGATTTCTCGTGCTATCTCATCACGAAAGCAACCAGCGGACATCACAGGCGTTGCTGCTGCTCACCCCGAAAGTTGATAAACCTGGTTTGCTCGCCAACATACTGAATGTCTTTAACCTATACAACATCAATTTGTCGTGGATTGAATCCCGTCCGACTAAGCATCATTTCGGTTACTATCACTTTCTCATTCAATGCCGCGTAGATCCGAATACTGATGATTATCAGCAAGTACTGAAAATATTTGATGCCATGCAGATTTCAGCGAGAACCATTGGTGCCTTTTAATTTACCGGCCTAAAAATCAGACTAATAGCCGATAGCTTTGGTAGGGGTTAGTGATTATAATAAGTCAGTATTTAAAAATTAAAACTAAAGCGAGGAAACAAAATATGCATGAACATATTATCAATGGTTATGTCGCAAATGACATCATTAAAAGCAGTCTGCCAAAAGTCAAAAATGACGAAGATATGGCGAAACAATTTGAAGAAGGATTCAATTTATCACGTCGTTCAATGAAACTTGCCGGATATTTTGAACTGATTGGCTCTATTTTACTGACAATGTCTATTTTTAATAAAAAATTAGGTAGAATTGGCGCGGTTATGGTTAATATCGTTATGGCAGTAGCAATGTTCCAGCATTTAAAAGCAGGACATGGCGTAAAATCATTGAAAGGTGCAGGAAAATACTTTGCACTGAACACAGTGACTTTAATCGAAGGTTTAAGAAATAGAAAATAATAATAAAAACGAAAGTCCTTTATTTGAGGATTTTTGTTTTTTTTTGATAACTAAATGTAAACGCTAACAAAATACTGTTGACAATATTCTGACAATTCAATAAAATGAATCTATATTCATTATTTTAGTGAATGAAGGGGATGGGTTAATGGCTTATGATTATGACAAAATAGCAAAAGACGAAGCGTTTCAAGCATTAAAAGCAAAGCGAAATGGGTTTATCTTTCCGGTTACAGTTTTCTTTGTAATTGCGACATTATTATTTCCAGTTTTAACAGGCTACACTACATTTTTGAACAATGAAGCGTTCTGGAATATTTCCTGGGCATGGATTTATGCATTGATGCTCTTCATCATGGTATGGGTGCTTGTAACTCTCTATATGAACAAAGCCAAAAGTTTCGATCGTGCCTCTGAAGGCCTTATAGCGAAATACAAAAGGGGGCAGAATCGATGAATCTGACCGTTGTTCTCATGTTTTTATTATTCGTCAGTTTGACACTATTGATTACCTATTTTGCTTCAAAACGAACGCATTCTGCCAATGATTTCTATACTGCAGGGGGTGGCTTGACCGGATGGCAGAATGGTCTTGCTATTGCGGGGGATTACTTATCTGCTGCCTCATTTCTTGGTATTGCCGGGGCAATTGCGCTTTGGGGATTCGATGGATTTTTCTACAGCATCGGTTATTTAACTGCTTATCTGGTCGTATTGTACATCGTTGCTGAACCATTGCGTAACCTAGGGAAATATACACTCGCTGATATGATTGCTGCCCGCTTCGAACTGAAAAAGGTCAGAGCGACTGCTGCAGTATCATCGATTACCATTGTTATTTTCTACATGCTCGCACAGCTTGTAGGAGCTGGCGCACTGATTCAATTATTGTTTGATATTCCTTACACACTCGCTGTTATTTTAGTAGGTATTATGATGACAATTTATGTGTTATTCGGCGGTATGACTGCGACAAGCTGGGTACAGATGGTCAAAGCGATTTTGTTGATGATCGGGACTCTTATTATTTCTTTCCTTGTCATGATGCATTTTGACTTCAGTATCGCCAAAATGTTCGGTGCGATGCAGAATATTAAATCCTCTGAATTGAAAAGTGATTTCATCAATCCCGGTTCTCAAGGAAAATCACCGCTCGATAACATTTCATTAATTATTGCTCTGTTATTTGGAACAGCAGGATTACCACATATTTTGATGCGCTTCTTCACAGTGAAAGATGCTAAAACAGCACGTTCATCAGTGATGTGGGCAACGTGGATTATTGGTATTTTCTACATACTCACCATCTTCCTTGGGTTTGGTGCAGCCAGTTTATTATCACGTGAAGAAATCATTGCTGCGAACCCAGCTGGTAATATGGCCGCACCATTGTTAGCAGACAAACTCGGCGGAGATTTGTTGATGTCATTTGTATCAGCAGTGGCTTTCGCGACGATTCTTGCAGTTGTTGCAGGACTTGTATTATCAGGTGCTTCTGCGTTTGCGCACGATATTTACGGGCAGGTCATCAAGAAAGGAAAAATCAGTGATGTAGAACAAATGCGGGCGGCAAAAATCGCTTCTGTTGCAGTAGCTGTGTTATCGATTGTTCTCGCGCTATTTGCACAAAACTTGAATGTAGCATTCTTAGTATCATTAGCTTTCTGCGTTGCTGCAAGTGCGAATTTACCAGTCATTGTCTATACGATATTCTGGAAGAGGTTCAATACACAAGGCGCTATTGCAGGGATTGTAGTCGGCTTATTAACATCACTCATCCTTGTCATGTTAAGTCCAAACGTGATGAATCCAGCAGGAACTGCATTTATAACTGCAGATCCTATATTCCCGCTGTCAAATCCAGCGATTATATCAGTACCGGCAGGATTTATCGCAGCCTTTTTAGGAACCTTCCTTGGGAAGCAGGAATCTGCTGAGAAATTTGAAGAAGTACAAGTTAAATCAATTACAGGTATATCTACATCAGAGGTTACACATTAAATATTGTATAAATATACACAGGTTGGACATTTGTCCAGCCTTTTTTGCTATGCATATTAAAAAATAATCAGATAATTCTGATTTTATATTGACTTAATGCTTTAAATTGCTAAAATGGTCATTAACTACTTTTAGGGAGTGATCATATGATAAAGGAACCACTTATTGCCACAACGATGTTATTTGCACTAATTGCTCTTGGAGAAGTCATTTCAATTTATACAAGAGCCAGAGTTCCGATGTTATTGACTGCCATGCTTGGATTTCTATTATGTTCATGGGTCGGATTATTCCCTAAAAAAATATTAGAATATTCCACACTTCCAGCACTTGGAGCAGTATTAATTGGTCCGCTCATTTTACATATGGGAACCATTATGCCCCTCAGTGTACTGAAGAAACAATGGAGAGCAGTAGTAATTTCACTCTGTGGCCTGATTGGTGCTGGAGTATTAATATTCAGCATTGTGACCCCGCTGTTCGGTTTTGAAATTGCAGCGAGCGGTATCGGCCCAATCGCCGGAGGAATCGTTGCACTGCTTGTTACTAATGAGCGACTGACAGAACTTGGACTTGTTTCACTCATTGCCGTCCCTTCTTTAGTGCAAGCGTTGCAAGGTGTGATTGGAATGCCACTTGCATCATACTTTATGAACCGCTATATTTCTAAAGATTATTTAGAACGGTTGAAAAGTGGAAATCATTTGACAACATCAGTTACTGAAAAGCCATTTGTAGAATCGAAGTTCGACTTACTGAACAATAATACTCTCCGATTATTTATTATCTTTGCACTTGCAGCGCTTGGCATCTGGCTGAGTAAGTTAACAGGTGTTCATTATACGATTTTCTGTCTGGCACTTGGCGTTGCGGCGCTTTATTTTAAAGTTCTGCCGCAAAATGCACTGGAACAAGCAAAATCATTGAACTTCATGGTAGTGGCTATTATTTTCGTTGTTATCGGGTCCATGGGTTCCGTGACACCCCAGGATGTTATCGATAATATATTACCCGTCATTACGATTCTTGGTCTGGGAACTTTAGGGATTGCTGTGGGGGGATTTATCGGTGCAAAGTTAGTCAAGTGGTCTCCTGACAAAGGGATGCCAGTTGCATTAACTGCCTTGTTCGGTTTCCCGGGTGACTATATTTTGTGTCAGGAAGTCGCTCGTGCTCACGGTAAGTCAAAACAAGAAGAAGATGCCATCATGCAGGAACTCGTCACGCCGATGCTGATCGGTGGCTTTGTCACCGTAACCGTTACATCAGTGATTATTGCATCATTTGTTATGAACTTAATTTAAGGAGGCTAATTATGAGAACAGTCATTAATCACGTAAACGTGCTGGATGTAAAAACAGGACGCTATACAGAAGATACATCGGTGTTAATCGTCGATCAAGTGATAGAAGGCATCGGAAATTTTGAAGAAGCGGACCAAGTGATAGATGGTCAGGGCAAATATCTGCTCCCCGGTATGATTGACAGTCATGTGCATTTAATGGTGGAATTCAAACCGCTCGAAGAAAGACTGGTAACACCATTTTCATATAATTTCTATCAAGGGATGGCGCATGCCAAAACGACGCTGGATGCTGGTATTACAACTGTCCGCGATGCACTTGGTGCAGACCTCGGGTTTAAAAAAGCGATACAGGACAAATTATTTCCCGGGCCAAGAACACAGATCAGCGTGAATGCGCTGACCATTACCGGAGGGCATGGAGACGGTTATCAATATTCAGGTAATACAGTTGACTTACTGCAGGCTGATTACCCGGGAATGCCGAGCGGAATTTGTGACGGTGTTGAAGAAGTAAGGAAGAAAACACGTGAGATGCTGCGTGCAGGAGCTGACGTCATTAAAGTGCATGCAACAGGCGGTGTTTCATCTCCGACCGATCATCCGAACTTCACTCAGTTTTCTCTTGACGAATTGAAAGTAATGGTAGAGGAAGCGAAGTTTCGTAACAATGTCAAAGTGATGGCTCATGCACAGGGGCTGGAAGGAATTAAGCAGTGTGTGGAAGCAGGTATTCACTCAATTGAACATGGCATTTACCTTGATGAGGAAGTCGTGCAGCAGATGAAGGAAAAAGGGACTTTTCTTGTGCCGACATTACTCGCACCAATTTCTGTACTGGAATTTGCTGAAGAGCTCGGAATACCGCAAGTAGCAATTCAAAAATCACAAGAAGTGCTGGAAGATCATATCACAAGTTTTCAGCTGGCACATCGAAACGGCGTGAAAATCGCTATGGGTACAGACGCAGGGGTATTCAAGCACGGTACAAATTTGAGAGAGCTGGAATTGATGGTTCAGTATGGTATGACAGAACTGGAGGCTGTTCAGGCATCAACTGTTGTAGCAGCAGAGTGTCTTGAACTTGAACGCATTGGTCTTATTAAAGAAGGTTACATGGCCGATGTCATTTTAGTCGATGTTGATCCATTGGAAGATATCGGTTCACTGAAAAACAACGATAATATCCGGTTAGTCGTCAAAGATGGAGATATCGTAAAAAATACATTATAAATAAAAGCAGCATTAGAGTGATTTTAATGCTGCTTTTATTATTTCATTATTTTAGTGCATGAAAGCGTAACCGCTTTCAAGTAATTGTTTTCTTTTTGTAAAGAATATGTATAATAAAGAAGTGAAATCACAAATAAATCATGGTTGATAAAAGAAAGAAGGCAAATGTCATTATGAAAGACAATCAATTACACAGAAGTCTCAATTCACGTCAAGTACAGATGATTGCTCTTGGTGGAACAATCGGCGTCGGGTTATTCATGGGAGCTTCAAGTACAATTAAATGGGCAGGACCATCTGCAATTCTTGCTTATCTTATCGCAGGTCTATTTTTATATTTTATTATGAGGGCAATGGGGGAATTGGTATACCTTTACCCGACCACTGGATCTTTTGCCAGTTATGCGAATGATTATATTCATCCAGTAGCAGGATATATGACAGCATGGAGCAACATCTTCCAGTGGGTGGTTGTCGGAATGAGTGAAGTCATCGCAGTCGGCCAGTATATGCAATACTGGTGGCCGGAATTACCGACATGGATTCCTGGTGTCATAGTCATTGTGACACTTGCTGCAGCCAATATGATTTCAGTCAAAGCGTTTGGAGAGTTTGAGTTCTGGTTCGCAATGATTAAAGTAGTAACGATTCTATTGATGATCGTAGCAGGTTTTGGATTAATTTTCTTTGGTCTTGGCAATGGTGGAGATGCTATTGGTCTTAGCAACTTGACATCACATGGTGGTTTCTTCCCGAACGGCTGGACCGGCTTATTCTTTGCATTATCATTAGTAGTCGGTGCGTATCAAGGGGTTGAGTTGATAGGTATTACTGCCGGTGAGACAAAGGATCCTCAGAAGAATATTACGAAAGCGGTCAACAGCATCGTGTGGCGTATCCTTATCTTCTATATCGGTGCAATCTTTGTCATCGTGACTGTTTATCCTTGGGATGAACTAGGGACAGTAGGTAGTCCATTCGTCGCAACATTTGCAAAAGTCGGTATTACTATCGCTGCGGCACTGATTAATTTTGTTGTTATTACTGCTGCCATGTCAGGATGTAATTCAGGGATATTCAGCTCAAGCCGTATGGTGTATACATTGTCTCAAGAAGGCAAAATGCCGGCTTTATTCTCAAAAGTAATGAAAAATGGTGTGCCTGTCTATGCCGTTCTCGCAATTTCAATTGGTATCTTTGTCGGAGTTATCCTGAATGTTGTGCTGCCGTTGTTAATCGAAGGATCAGCCAATATTTTCGTCTATGTATATAGCGCTTCAATTCTGCCAGGTATGATTCCATGGTTTATGATTTTAATCAGTCATATTCGGTTCAGAAAGAAACATCCGGAACTTGTTGAAGATCACCCATTCAAAATGCCGGGTGCACCATTCACTAACTATTTAACGATCGGCTTCCTTATCATGGTACTGATCGGCATGCTGATTAATGATGAGACACGCGTTTCAGTTATTATTGGTTTCATTTTTCTTGCTATTGTAGCAGCTTATTTCTTCATAAGAGGATATCATAAGACCCATCCAGTGAAATAACTAAAGAAATCTCCGATTAATTATCTAATCGGAGATTTCTTTTTTATGCTGGTTGATGAACGGGTTAAAAATTGTCATCCTAATGTAACTTTCTAAGGAACCAGCGATTCATCGCGGTATGTTCTGTTGCATTAAGCGGTTGGTCAAGCAGTTCAAAGTCATATTTGAAATAGAGTTTGCATGCGACATCGAGGGTATCTGTAGTTTCTAAATAGCAGTAATCATAATGTTGAGCAGCGAATTCCAGAGCAGTGTCCATCAGATGTCTGCTGATTCCCTGGCCTTGAGCAGATTCAGCGATATAGAGTTTCTGCAGCTCGCACGTTCGAGTCGTATCATCAAACGGTGCAATACCAATTCCGCCGACAACGGTGTCATCCTCGACAGCTACCCAGTAGGCTGCATTTTCAGTCGTGCGGTAGCTAGAATACAGGTCATTCAAACTTTCATCAAAATAAGCGGTCCCAGGAATGTTAAGTCCGAGGTTTTCTAAAGAAGTTTTAATGACATTTTTTATGGCTTCGTTATCTCTTTTTTCAATAGGTCTGATCAGCATAGCGCTACCTCATTTCCCGGGTAATTATAAATGAATTACAAAGATTATAGCACATTATCAAACGGATGTAAGAACTAAGAAAAAAGCTGATTCGGCGAAGTTCACCGAATCAGCGTCACACTGTTTGTGATTGTACTGCATGAGGATTTTCTTTTGGATGGATATAAGAGTAGCGGTCGATACGGTCAGCATCAATCGTACGTGTTGAAACTTTGAAGGGTGCAATGTAATTCATTTCTGACACTTCAATGGAGCCATTATCATTCACTTTTTCGACGTAAGCCACATGACCTTGTTTTCCCCGGGGTGATTGCAGGATTGAACCGACAGCAGGTTTGCCGTTCACTTCATAACCATTTTCTTCTGCGCGTTCAGCCCAGTACTTTGCATCATGCCAGCTGCGTTCTATCATTTGTCCGTGTTCTTTTACTTTGTCAAAGACGTAATATGTACATTGACCATCATCGTAGACATTGGACCGCATAGGATCAGGTTGCATCTTCATCACTAGATGTTTGACTGTTTCTGATTCTGTTATATCACCTGCAGCTTGAATACCGATAAAACAGGACACTGCTAACATGAGTAATATCATGATTTTTTTCATTTGGCCTCACCTGACTTCATTATATATGAGAATAATATCGATTGTTATTAAATGAGCTCTGTCAGCATCTTAACAGCAGCGGATGCAATCAACACAGCTAATATATAACGCAGGATCTGCTGGTTAGTTTTCTGAGAAATATGAGTGCCGATAGGTGCGAAGATGAGGCTGGCAATAATAAGTGGAATCATTAAAAGAAAATCCACATCACCAGTCAATGATTTCATTAAAAAAGTTCCGGTCGATGAGATGAAAGCGATGACGATACTGCTTGTTACAACCGTTCTAAAAGGAGCCTTGAACAACGTCAGTAGAACAGGCACAATTATGAACGCACCACCTGCTCCGACAATACCAGAGACATAGCCGATAATCAAGGCAGTGATGAATAGCAGGAGAGGATTGAACTGATAGTTAATCTGCTCCGGTCTCACTTTCCAGAACATTAACACAACCGCTAGAATGGCGAGCAATGTATAGACGCTGTTAATAAAAGAAGCATCAAACAACGAACTACTATATGCACCTAACAAACTTCCCAACAGAATACCTGCCCCCATAGGAATGATTATTGAATGGTTTAAATCCGGACTTTTTCGCTGGCTGTAACTGCCACTCAATGTGCTGAAAAACACTTGTGCTGCTGTAAGTCCAGAAGCAGTGTGAGCGGTCATGGATTCCATACCGAGCAAGGGCGGGATGAAAAGTATCATTGGATAAATGATGATAGCCCCACCAATTCCTACAAGCCCTGAAATAAAGGCACCTACTGCTCCAATGACAGCTAATAGAATGATAGTTCCTATCATTAAAGACGGTTCCATTCTATCATGCCGCCTGCGACATTAGTCACTTTGACACCATGATCATTTAGTAGCTGACAAGCTGTGTGACTCCGGTTCCCGGAACGACAGATGATGACATAATCATCTGCTGTGTTGAATTCATTAACTCTGTCACTCAGTTCAGAAAGAGGAACATTACGCGCTTCGTTAATTCGTTGTTCATCGTATTCTTCAACTTCTCTGACATCAATCAACTGAATATCTGCCTGCTGTTTAAGCAGTTGCTTTAAACTACTGACGGTTATCGTATGGATTGCCATATGAACTACCTACTTTTAATCAATAGATTGACTGCATCTTTGACGAGTTCATCTGTTGATTCATTATTTTTGACATTTTCTCTTACACATTCAGCTAAATTTTCACTGACGATGACACCAATTAATCGCTCAATACTACTCCGTGAGGCACTCAGCTGCGTAATGACATCCCGGCAGTCCTTATCATCTTCCATCATTTTCAGAATGCCATTCAGTTGTCCCTGCAATCGTTTAATTCTATTAATTGTAGTTTTATCGTATACCACTGTTAAACCTTCTTTCTTAATAAGTTATACTATCAATATATACCCTGCCAGGTATTTAAGTCAATAAAAAAATACCATGTGGGGTATTTGACAAAATGAGTTGAATGACATATGATACCCCCATAGGTATTTATCAGGAGGAGAAAGAAAAATGACAAATAATAACGAAATCAAATGGATTCAATGTAATGAGATAGATCAATTCAATGGACAGCTGATCGATGTGAGAGAACCGTTTGAAGTTGATATGGGAGCTATCAAAGGTTCAAAAAATATTCCGCTGGGGGTGCTTAAGGATGAACTGAGTCAGATTAATCGCAATGAACCTGTTGCCGTATACTGTCAAGTTGGTAAACGTGGCGCACAGGCTGCAGAAATTCTTCAAACTCAAGGTTACGATGTGGTTAATTTAATCGGCGGCTATAAGGAATACAGCGCTCATAACGCAGTGACAGAACAAATGGTTTCATCACCAGGAATGATTAGAAGTGATAGAAGATTTGTTGAAGCGAGTGGAATGCAATGTCCTGGACCGATTCTAAAAGTTAAAGAAAATATGGATGAAATGGCGGACGGTGAACAGCTGGAGATCCATGTAACAGATGTCGGATTCTGTTCGGATATCAACGCCTGGGCAGATGCAACAGGAAATACTGTCATCAGCAATGAAGTAACTGACCACAAAGTTAGAGCAGTGATTGAAAAAGGCCGTCAAAACAGTGCGCCGAAATTAGTAGAAACAAAGAATGGTGCGACCATGGTCGTTTTCAGTGGAGATCTCGATAAGGCGCTCGCATCATTTATCATTGCAACCGGCGCCGCATCATACGGCAAAGAAGTCACTATGTTTTTCACATTCTGGGGATTGAATGTCATCAAACAGCCAGGTATTCAATTAAATAAAAAAGGGCTGGATAGAATATTCACTAAGATGATGCCGAAACATGCCGGTAAGCTTCCTATCTCAAAAATGAATATGGGTGGTATGGGTGCTCAGATGATTCGCTATGTCATGAACAAAAAGAAAGTAGATTCGCTGGAGACGATGATTGCAAAAGCTCAATCAATGGGCGTGAAGATGGTCGCCTGCACGATGAGTATGGATATTATGGCTGTAAGCGAAGAAGAACTGATTGACGGTGTAGAACTTGGCGGCGTAGCTACATATCTCGGAGATACAGAGCGTGCCAATTTAAATCTATTTATTTAAGAAATATCACCAATCAAATTATATAAAGGAGATAAAACAATGTATTTTAAATCATTTTTCAATCAACCATTAGCACAAATGTCTTATTTAATAGGCTGTCAAAAAACAGGAGAGGCGATTGTGATTGATCCACTCAGAGATTTGACACCGTATATTGAAGCGGCGGAAAAAGAACACTTAACGATTAAATATGTCACAGAAACACATATACATGCTGATTTTGCATCAGGTTTACGTGAAACTGCATCACGGCTTGGGGCACAAGTATTTGTATCAGGACTCGGCGGACCAGACTGGCAGTACAAAGAACTGCCGGCTAATGCAGTGCTGCTCTCAGACGGAGATGTCATTGAAATCGGCAATGTAAAGCTGGAAGTCATCCATACACCTGGACACACACCTGAAAGCATCAGCTTCCTGTTGACGGATAACCAGTCAGCAATACCGATGGGATTATTTACAGGCGATTTTATCTTTGTTGGTGATGTCGGCCGGCCGGATCTGCTTGAAACAGCAGCAGGAATCAAAGATACGACCGAAATCGGTGCAAAACAGATGTTTGCCTCACTAGATAAAGTAAAAGAGCTGCCAGATTATATTCAGATCTGGCCGGGACACGGAGCAGGCAGTGCGTGCGGAAAATCATTAGGCGCAGTACCAATGACGACGCTGGGCTATGAACGTATTAACAGCTGGGCATTTCAATATGAAGATGAAGAGCAATTCATTGCTGCATTGACAAGTGAACAACCAGAACCGCCCTATTACTTCAAAGAAATGAAACGTATGAATCGTGATGGCGTACCACCTTATCAGATGGCTATGGTCATGCCTGTTGATCAGTGCGATATGGAAGCACTGATGATAGATTTACGTGACAAAGAAGTATTCGCTGAGAATACAACTAACAGCATTAATATTCCTTACAACTCTAAATTTTTGAGTTTTGCCGGCTGGTATGTCAATTATGAAACACCGCTGCAGTTAATTGGTAATTTTGAGCAGGTACAACAAGCAGCAGCAGAACTAAAGTTGATCGGCTTTGATAGAGTGACGGGTTATATGACAGAAAGCCGTATAAGTGGAGACAGCTATCAGCAGATTGAACCAATTGAATTCAAAAAGATGGATAAACAACAGATTAACATTCTGGATGTCAGAACAGATCAGGAATGGAATCAATCTCATTTTGAAGGAGCAGCACATGTGCATTACGGCAAGCTGTTGAAAGAAACATTACCTTATGAAAAGAATGAAGTGATTTATGTCCATTGTCAGTCAGGTGTGAGAAGTGCCATTGCAATGAGTGTGTTAAAAGGTATAGGTTATGAAAATCTGATTAACGTGAAAGGTGGGTATAGCGCCATCAGTTGATGACAGTGTCTTACATTGAGTCCATTTAGACTGCAGAACGATCAGCATCGACTTGAAAATGAGCGCCGGAAGTTTTAAGCTGAATTTAATAAGTAAATTAAAATTCCAGGAGATAATGCTAACTGATAAGGAAGTTAAAATCGAAAAATTTTTTGATAAGGAAAGTCAGTGGCAGGCACTGTATCATGAGCTGCGTCTTATCATAAAAGAAACAGAACTTGAAGAGGACTTTAAGTGGATGCATCCTTGCTATACTTTGAATCATAAGAATGTCGCGTTAATTCATGGGTTCAAAGACTATTGTGCTTTGCTGTTTCACAAAGGTGCGTCGATCGATGATCCAGAGAATAGACTGATCCAGCAGACTGAGAACGTTCAAGCTGCCAGACAGTTGAGATTTTCACGGTTGGAGGACATGATTCGGGCAATGATAGCTCAGGCCATCAAAGTTGAAAAGTCAGGCAGGAAAGTAGAAATGAAACCCCATGAAGTTTATGAGCTGCCTGCAGAGATGACAGCGATGTTCAAACAAAATCCATCGCTGGAAGAAGTATTTTATCGATTGACACCCAGTCGTCAGCGCACTTATATCATGTTCATTGCAAAGGCAAAGCGCTCCGAAACAACAACAGCACGTCTTGAAAAATATGCAGAACAAATTTTTGAAGGAAAAGGATTGAATGACCATTAATGGTTCATTCAATCCTTTTGTGTTTTACTAATCGTCTTTAGGTTTATAGTCTGTGAAAAATTCCTTCGTCAATTGCTTCACTTGAGGTGATAACGCCAGGACAGCAATGATATTCGGAATGAGGACGAATGCGAGTGCTAAGTCTAGCAAGTTCCATAGCTGTGTTCCGACACCAAATGAGCCGACAGCGATAGAGATAACATAAATAATTTTCATAATAAATCCCATCTTAAGCCCAAAAAGAAATTCTGCCATACGTGAGCCGTAGTAGATGACAACAATAATAGTTGAGAATACGAAGAAGACCATCGATATTGAAATCACGATACTGCCTACACCACCAAATGCATGTTCGAATGCTCTCGCAGTTAATGCAGCGGCCTGTTTTTTAGCATCTGGATCTTTCCATACGTCTGAGGATAGAACAACAAATGCTGTAGTACTACAAATAATCAATGTATCTACAACAATTTCCGTAATACTCCAGAATGCTTGGCGCACTGGATGATCTGTTTTTGCAGCTGCATGGGCAATCGGTGAAGTACCGAGGCCTGCTTCATTAGAGTATATTCCTCTTGCAAACCCCCAGCGTATTGAAGTTGCAAGTGCTGCTCCAAACGTACCTCCAAGTGCTGCATCCGGATTGAATGCTTTTTCAATGACTAATCCGATGACTGCAGGTACCTGTTGAATATTTAATAAGATGATCAAGAACCCCATAATCAAGTACAAACCTACCATAATAGGGACTAAAAATTCTGTGAATGTCGCAATGCGCTTAATCCCTCCAAATACAACGAGCGCAGCGACAATGGCTAGAATGATACCAATAATTCCTGCATCGATGTTAAATGTATCTTCAACAGAAGTAGCTGCTGAATGACCTTGTACCATAATACTTGGTATCAATTCGATCATTAAAGCAAGTGCAAATAAGATGGAAAGTAAATAACCTATTCGTTTATTTTTAAAGCCTTTTTTCATGTAGTATGTAGGACCACCGACAAACTCACCGTTGGCATTTTTCTCACGATAGTGCAGACCAAGTACATTTTCACTGAATTTTAGAGCCATGCCTAGAAATGCGATCACAATCATCCAGAAAACTGCACCAGGACCGCCCATCATAATGGCAGCAGGGACTCCGACAATATTAGCTGCACCAACAGTCGAAGAAAGCGCAGAAGTCAATGCTTGTCTTGGGGTGATTGTTCCTTCACCTTTAGGTTCTTTGTTGATACTGCCGAATGTCTGTTTCATAATATAAGGAAAATAACGGAATTGAATAAAGCCGAGGTAGATAGTGAGAAATAGACTTGAGAAGAATAACAGTAAGATCAATGGATAACCCCACAGCCAGTTTGAAAACGAAATAAGTGATTCCATAGTTGCAGCTCCTTCACTCAGAAATAATTTCAGAATATTGAAAGCGTTTGCGTATAGTCGTAAGTATACTGTTTATATACTCTAAAATCAAATCGCTATTTAATGATAATATTGCTAAAATGCTAATGTAAGTTAAATAAAATTTTTTATGAGATGATAAAAAGGGGGACATCAAGTGGCTATTTGGCAGACTGCAGCAGCTAGAGAACAGTTGCTTAAACAACTGGTGAATCACAACAGCATCACGCTGTCAGAAGGTGAGAGAACATTTCCTTACTTAGTGGAAGAACTACTGAAAAAATTGGATTATTTTAACAATCGTGACGAACAGGTGATTTTAGCACCTACAGGAGACGGAAGACATTCAGTGATGGGCTATTATAAAGCACCGACATCGAAAGATACGATTGTGCTGCTCAGCCATTACGATACTGTAGGAGTGGATGACTTCAGTGATTATCAATCCATTGCATTTGATATGGATGCAGTGACTGAAGCATTTAGTAAGGATACTTCTTATCTTGATGAAGCAGCGATAGAGGATCTACGAAATGGGGACTATTTCTTTGGTCGTGGTTCGATGGATATGAAGCCGGGACTCATGCTTCATTTATCGTTGATTGAAAAAGCGATTATTGAATGTTGGGATATTAACTTAATTGTGCTCACTGTACCTGATGAGGAAGTCAATTCACTTGGAATGCGCACTGCGATGACTCGTCTCAACGAACTTCGTAGAGACGAAGGGCTTGAAATTGTACTCCATTTAAATAGTGAACCGACGTTCCAGCAGTTGTCTACTGATCCTGCACATTATGTCTATTCCGGTTCTATTGGTAAAGCGATGCCGTCAGTACTCTGTTATGGCAGAGAAACTCATGTGGGAACGCCGATGAGTGGTGTCAGTTCAAATTTTATCATGAGTTATATTAATCAAGCGATGGAGTTCAATATAAGATTCAAGGAAGATTTTGAAGGAGAGTCTACACCACTCCCAGTATCACTTATGAACAAAGACTTAAAAGATTATTATGATGTTCAGACGCCATTTCGGTCAGTAGCATTGTTCAATGTATTCTTGTTCAAACAAACAGCAGCTGATATCTTCACAACATTTAACGATGTGGTCAAGAATGCGGTTGCTAAGTGCGAGTCAGATTACAACCGTATCATGATAGATGAAGCACCAGGTTATAAGATCGATATTCCAGTCATTACTTATGAGGAGTTAGTAGAAGAAGCGATTCGTCAGTTCGGTGATGTACGAGTCAGAGAAGAGATTAACAGTGTTATTGATGCTTATCCTGAACTTTATTTGCAGAATATACACGTTGTCGACCATCTTATGACTTTATGTAAATCAATGACTCCGGCCGTTGTCACTTTTTTTGTGCCGCCTTATTATCCGGCTGTCAATGCGTCATTTGAACCGTTGATTGAATCGTTAGTCGTTACAGCAAATGAAACCTCATTACAAGCATTCGGACGTGAAAGCAAACGACTTCATTATTTTAATGGAATCAGTGATCTAAGCTATGCGAAGTACGATGCTGATAGTGTAAGTGATGCGATATATGAGCATAATACTCCGACATTCAATGAAAATTATCATATTCCATTCAGCGACATCAGAGACAATCATGCGCCTGTGTTCAACTGTGGACCTATTGGCAAAGATGCCCATAAAGTAACAGAGCGGATCAATAAGAAGAATGCTTTCGAAGAACTGCCGGTGCTGCTTGAAACATTGATTAAGACACACTTTATTGATCATCAGTAAATGACAGCTGGTATAAAAATATAGGTAAATATTTGTTTACCTGCACAGTCATTACTAATAGGGGGTATGTGTCTATTAAAGGTAACATAAGGAGGTTGGTTATGAACAAATTCTACAGCCCGGCACTATCATCTGCTTATACAGCTCAAAGCCGCTGGTCAGGGTTTTTATTCGGGTTTGGTCTTGTTGCATTTCTGGATGAAGTCGTTTTCCACCAGCTGCTGCACTGGCATCACTTCTATGATAAATCCACAAAAGATATCGGACTAGTATCTGACGGATTATTAAATTCAATGGCTGGTTTCGCTATTATATTCAGCTTATTTCTTCTCGCTGATTTCAGGCGCCGCCATTTAATGGATTGGAAGTTCTGGATAGGTCATGTATTAATGGGGATGGGAACATTCCAACTTTTCGACGGTACTATCAACCATAAAGTATTCGGCATTCATCAGATTAGATACGTGGATAACTTAATCGTCTATGATATTATCTGGCTGATAGTAGCAGTGTTGCTGTTGATCATCGGATTCATAATCGGAAAAAGGGGAAGCAATGAATCATCACATGCATCATAGTATGATACCACTGCCGATTAATTTATTAATAATGGCCGGCGCCGGTTTACTTATCGTGTTATATCTTCATATGATGATAATGACTAATCAGCAGTCACGATTAAGACGGTGGCCGATGTATCGTCTGATATTCTGGATGGCTGGAATAATCATAGCGGCTTCTGCTGTTGTCGGTCCTCTTGCTGAAATGATGCATCGAAGTTTTATTTTTCATATGTATGGTCATTTGATGCTCGGTATGTTTTCCCCGTTATTATTAGTACTGTCTGCCCCGATGACATTGATGCTGAGAAGCTTGAATGTCAATCGAGCACGGCAAATAACGAAACTGTTATCCAGCCGCTACATTCAAGTGGTTACCCATCCTGTTGTCGCTGCATTATTAAATGTCGGTGGCTTGTGGGTGTTATATCGGACGAGCCTGTATCAGCTGATGCATGAATCAGTCCTTATATTACTGCTTGTCCATCTGCATATTTTTCTTGCAGGTTATTTGTTTACAGCTGCTATACTCTATATCGATCCTATAGCGCATCGTTATTCCTTCAAATACAGAGCAGTTGTGCTGGTGCTCGCACTCGCAGCGCATCAAGTGTTGTCGAAGTCACTCTATCCTTATCCACCAGCTGGAGTAGAGAGAGCTGAAGCGGAAGTTGGTGCGCAGGTCATGTATTACGGAGGCGATATCATCGATTACATACTGATTTTCCTGCTGTGTCTTGAATGGTATCGAGCAATAAGACCTGGAAAAAATTTAATTAAAACATAAAACTTTCAGCAAACGCTGAAAGTTTATTTTATATCTTGTCAAAAGAATACCACCGTTTAGGCGCTGTTGCGATATAATCAAAATTGAGAGTAGAATGACACTTCCTATGGAAAAGAGGAGTTTCACATGAAACGTGATATCAGATTGATGTTGTCTATCCCTGTACTAAGTTGGGCATTATATGATTTCAGCAATACAATATTCAGTGCCAATATCATTACGTTATTCTTTCCTCAATTTCTCACGGAACAGCTGGGCAATGATCCAGTGACTGAACAGCTGGCTTCAACATGGATTGCATACGCGTCAAGTGCAGCAGCACTTTTGCTCATCATTCTGAGTCCGATATACGGTGTCTATATCGACCGGACAAATAAAAAGAAACAATGGGTGATGATATTCAGTCTTATTGTTTTTACTTGTACGATGTTGATGGGATTGGCATATGAATCTTCATTAAGCCAAAGTATATTTGGTGTCCCGTTATCGTTTTTACTGATTATTATTTTATTTACACTCGCTAAGTTCAGTTATAATTCAGGGCTGGTATTCTATGATGCGATGATGAGTCAGCTGGCACCGAAGGAAAATCATGCAATTATTTCAGGATTTGGTGTGGCGCTAGGTTACCTCGGTACACTTGTCGGTATATTAAGCATTATGTGGCTGGTTGGTACGGATCATCCAGGAGAAACATTTATCCCTACGGCATTGATGTTTCTGTTCTTCAGTATCCCGATATTTATCTACGGAAGAGACGGTGTATCAAAGACAGCAGTCAATAACAGTACTTCTTCATTGATGACCGGCTACAAAGAAGTGATAGAGACATTTAAATTAGCCAAAAATGAACCTGCTATTTATTTATTTTTAGTGGTCTATTTCTTCTTGAATGATGCACTGGCTACTGCTATTAGTATGATGCAGCCCTATGCTACCACTGTTGTCGGCTTCTCAAGCAGTGCATTTATCGGTATCTTTATGATAGCTACAGTATTCAGTGTGCTCGGTGCGTTCATCTTCGGTTACATTACTAAAAGAATCGGATCTGTCAAGGCACTGCAATGGGTGGCAATGATCTTGATGGTCGCATTAATTATTGCCAGCCTGCCGCTCGCTAAAGAATGGTTCTATGTGTGCGCGATACTGTTCGGCATTGCGATGGGTTCAATATGGGTCATCTCAAGAACATTGATTATTGAACTATCACCTGAAGGACATGAAGGGCAGTTCTTCGGATTATTTTCAATGAGCGGCCGGTTGTCGGCAGTGCTTGGCCCCTTCATCTATGGCACAATTACATGGGTATTCAGTGACTATGGACCGCTGGCGAGCAGAATGGCTATTTTATCGTTATTCGTCATGGCACTTATTGCATTCATCCTTCATTTCCGAGTCATTAAAGAAGTCGATAAAAATAAGTTTGAACTTTGATTTAAAAAAGAGGGTTTAACATGAGAATAGGTATTATTTCTGATCTCCATATCGATCGTGATACGAAACGAACCTTTGACGATTACGTCATTGTGCTATCACAAGAAGTCAGACGACGCAAAGTGAAGTTACTGCTCGTGGCAGGAGATATCTCGAATGACTGCAGGCTGTCATATCATTTCATTAAGGCATTGAAAGAAAAACTGGATATGGAAGTGCTGTTCGTTCCAGGCAATCATGATTACTGGCAGACAAACAATGATGTCAGTACTATTGAAGTCCATGATTATTTTAAGAGTCAACCTGAATGTCTGATTGAACGGCCGTACATTATCAACGATTCTTGGGCTGTTGTGGGTCATATCGGCTGGTATGATTACAGCTATGCAGATGCTAGATTTGATCAGCAGAAGCTGGCGTCAGGCAAATTCAAAGGGAGCACGTGGCAGGATAAGCACTATATGGACTGGCAGTTAGACGATCAATCAGTATCAAAAGCATTTGCTGAAGCAGTCCAACGGGATTTCGAACATATTGGAGACCGTCAGATTATTTTAATGACCCATATCGTGACACACAAAAAATTCACTGTTCCGCTTCCGCATCGAATTTTCGACTTTTACAATGCTTATGTAGGGACATCTGATTTCAATGATCTATGCAAAAACTATCCGGTCCGCTACAGTATTATGGGACATGTCCATTTCAGAAAAACGGCTGTAGAACAAGGAATTACTTACATTTGCTCCTGTCTCGGCTATACGAGACAGTGGCGCTCAAATCATATTCAAAGAGAAATAGCGGATGCACTTTATACCATTGATATATAATCTACCCTCACGGAACTGACACACTTGGTGAGGGTATCTATGTTTAAGGGTGGTCGATTAAGGAATAATACGGATAAATACAGGGAGGTTTTACAAATGACGTTGAATTCTTATCAAGTACCAGCCGGCAAAGCGATAAAGCTCGCCGATTATCCGCCGAGTGAAGGGAAACAGCAGCATAACAATACTATTAGAGATGAAGTGATTCCAGGGCTTGTTACAGAACTGAAAGATCTTCATCTAAAACTGCATGCTGAAGAGAAAAACGGCATTCTTGTCGTGCTTCAGGCACTGGATGCTGCAGGTAAAGATGAGACAATCAGCTATATCTTTTCCAATTTGAATGCACAAGGCTTAAAGACAACCTCTTTCAAAAAACCATCAGAAGAAGAGAGCAAACATGATTATATGTGGCGTCTACACGATGGACTGCCGGCACGAGGAGAGATTGCTATACTGAACCGTTCGTATTATGAGGAAGTCATTGTCACACGTGTTCATGATTTAGTGAAAGATGTAGAGGTGCCGGAACACATTGGCAAAGAAGAGGTGTGGAAGTTAAGGTACAGACAGATTAACGATTACGAGCGATATTTACACGAGAATGGTTTTTATGTCATAAAATTCTTTTTCAATATGTCTCGCGACAAACAGCGTGAACGTTTACTTGAAAGAATGAAAAATCCTAATAAAAACTGGGAATTTTCATTCAACGATGTTAAAGAACGGGAGCACTGGGATACTTATCAGCAAATATTTGAAGAGATGCTGCAGGAAACATCGACTGAATACAGCCCGTGGTACATTATACCGGCAGATGACGAGTGGCATAGTCGAAGTATTGTCTCACAAATCATGATTGAACTTTTGAAAGACATTGATCCGAAATTTCCAGAAATCACTGGAGAAGATAAAGAGAAACTGAACGACTATATTAAAAAGCTTGAACACGAGGGAACAGTATGAGAGAGACTAGAAGATGGGCAGCCATCTATTTAATCCTTTATTTAGCGATGCTTGCAGTCAATTATTTGTCTTCAATGAACGTCGGTAACGTTGCAGACGAGTCAAAGACACTCATTCAGCCGGCAGGATATGCCTTTTCAATCTGGGGTTTGATTTACTTACTTCTCGGCATATGGATTATTAAATTATTCATGGTCAAAAGCACAGCAGGCTCACAGCACCATTTAACGTTCTGGCCGGCACTCAATTTCATCATTAATGGACTATGGATTTATGTGTTTTCAAACGGTTTCAAAGGCTTATCAGTGATTGTCATTGCGGCACTCTTGGTGACACTTATTGTGATGTACCGAAAAGTTTCGAATCATCAATATAATGGATTTGATCGATTCGTCTTCAGTAGTTATTTTGGCTGGGTCACTGTTGCAACTATCGTTAATATTTTTACTTGGGTAAAATCAATGGGTGTGACTTCTGTTCTTGGCTTGTCTGAACTGAGCTGGGGCAATATGATGCTGGTAGTAGCTCTCGCACTTGCCGTATACATTGCTTTTAAATACCACGATTTTGTTTATCCGCTCATCTTCATCTGGGCATACAGTGCCATCATCATTGAGACTGATGGTAACTATCAATCATTGACAACTGTCCTCATTATTTCACTCATAGCATTTGCAGTGACCGCGCTCATCATCGTGGTTAAACAGTTAAAACAACGTACTTAAACGATGCTGAATCGATTATAATTAATGGATAACTGGGAGGAGAGATGATAATTAACGATGTTGATGAATTTGTTCAAACGATTGAAGACAGTAATCATCGTGAGAGAGTTATTGAGTTATTAAGCTGGGTACAGACGAACTATCCGGAACTGCAGCAGGAAGTGGAATGGAATCAGCCGATGTTTACACATCATGGGACCTTTATTATCGGTTTTAGTGTAGCGAATCAGCATATTTCCATTGCTCCTGAACATAAGGGAATAGCGCAATTTGAAGAGGCTATTCAGCAAGCAGGATATAGCCGGACAAAAGGATTATTTCGTATCAAATTCTCACAGTCGGTGGATAACGAGCTGCTGAAGAAGATCATTGACTTTAATATCGAAGATAAGAAAGACTGCGATACATTCTGGAGACAACAAAACGGAAATCCATCAAGGATTTCCGTTTTGTTGTGACGCGATTAAAACTATGAATCTATTCATTGATGACCAAACTGCTGCTCTGTGAATGTACGATACATCGCGTGTGTTGATATTAGGTCCTGATGAGTACCGCTTCCTGTCAAGTGACCATTGTCGATAAAATAAATTTTGTCTGAATTAATGATAGTAGACAAGCGATGCGCGATGACGAGCACTGTTCTGCCCTGCATTAATTCACTTAAAGCATCCTGTACGTATTTTTCGCTCCGAGCGTCGAGACTTGCTGTTGCTTCATCGAGCATTAATAGTTTAGGATTTCGTAGGAACGCTCTTGCGATGCTGATCCGCTGCTTCTGGCCGCCGGACAATTTAATGCCTCGCTCACCGACCTCTGTCTCCAGTCCGTCTTCTAGTTCATCGATAAATTCTTTGGCGTAGGATTGTTCAATAGCTTGAGTAATATCCGCTTCGTTGTATTCGCCAGGACGTGAGCCATATAAAATATTGTCGCGAATCGTACCGGATATAATGGCACTTTCCTGGGCGACATAGCCGATATTATCACGCAGCACGTGCATAGGAATATCTTTAATATTCACGCCGTCAATTTCAATCGCGCCGCTGTTTACTTCGTAATAGCGTTCGATTAAAGAGAATAGCGTGGATTTACCGCTGCCGCTCGGACCGACAAAAGCAATGGTCTGGTTACGGTCGGCATCGAGTGTAATATCAGTAAGCACAGGTGTACCATCGTTATAGCTGAAATACACATGTTCAAAATGCAGAGCACTGAATTCAAGCGGCTCGTGATAAGTGCCGGTATTCGGTTCTTCTTCATACTTTAAAATATCGGCAATACGTTCTGTTGCACCTAGTGCTTTGTTGTATTCATTGAAGAATAGACCGAATGTTGTCATCGGCATAATAATCTGAAACAAATAAAGCAGAAAAGCTACAAGCTTACCAATTGTCAATGTCCCGTCTGCGACACGTACACCGCCATAACCAATGATGAGCAGGATCATCAGCATCATGACAGTGGACATGAGAGGAGATAAATAAGCATTGATTTTAGCTTCCTGCATACCAAAACGGTAGAGATTTTGAATTCCTTGACGAGCTTTCGAGCGCTCGTAATCTTCACCGTTGAACGATTTCATCAGTCGCACTTCACTTAATGTCTCCTGTAAGTTGCCGGAGAAACTTGCAGTTTCGTTTTGCAGTGCCCGTGAGACTTTAGTCATTCGCCGGCCAAGCGGAATGATTACAGCGACTGCAAGAGGTACGGCAATGAACATTAGCAGAGACATCTTCCAGTCAAGGATGAACAATATGATAACCGAACCGACAATGGTCAGCATCCCACTAATGACAGATGGAAAGTGGCGAGTGATTAAATCTTTTAGAACAGAAGTATCATTAACGATACGACTGACAGACTCACCGCTTTTTGTAGTATCAAAATAGCTGACCGGCAACTTTAAGAACTTATCCCAAATAATTTCGCGTAATCCTCTGATAATACTTTGCCCCACATTAGCTAGTACATAGTTAGACACTCCATTGAATATGGCACTTAGTAAAAATACAAAGATAATTAATAGGATTAAACCTGTCGTAACAGAGTCTGTATCAAATCCGTCGATAAAACGCTGCGTCAACATGGGTACAATCAACGAACCAACTGTTCCTATCAAGGTCATTGCAATTCCTAATATAAATAGCTTCCGTTTAATTCCTGAACGTTTCAACAGCTGGTAGAAATCTGAGAATTTTGCTGTCGATTTTTCTTTTGCTGTGCTTCCACGAGCCATTGTCATTCCTCCGATTGTTGTTCATTGATGTACAGTGATACATTCGTATTTACTTTAATGATGATGTAAATTGATGTCAAATGATTGAAAACCATAAGAGTCTATCAAGTAATGTTTTACACTTTCGATTAAAATTAAGTTTAAAGGGTTTCAATCATTAGAAATATTAATATAATAATTATATCAAATATAATAAATATATAAAGGCGGCTAATATTATGACTCAAGTTTTATACATTACAGCACATCCAAACGATGCAGCGGCTTCATTCTCTATGGCAGCTGGTCAATCATTCATTGACAGCTACAAAGCAGCTAATCCAGATCATGACGTCGTTCACATCGACTTATACAATACATTCATCCCGTTAATCGACAGCGACGTTTTCTCCGGCTGGGGTAAATTACAGTCGGGTGAAGAGTTCGCAAAATTATCTGAGACAGAACAACAAAAAGTTAATCGTTTAAATGAATTAAGCGATCAGTTTGCTGCTGCTGACAAATATGTTTTTGTGACACCATTCTGGAACTTCTCTTTCCCGGCAGTAATGAAAGCATATATCGATGCAGTCGCAGTTGCAGGTAAAGCATTCAAATATACAGCTGAAGGCGCAGTCGGCTTATTAACTGACAAAAAAGCACTTCACATTCAAGCACGCGGTGGTTACTATTCAGAAGGACCAGCAGCTGAACTTGAACTTGGCAACCGTTACTTGAAACAAATCATGAACTTTACAGGTGTGCCGTCATATGAAGAACTGATTATTGAAGGCCATAATGCAAACCCTGAAAAAGCAGAAGAAATCAAAGCTGACGGTATTAAACGCGGTGAAGCATTAGGTAAAACATTCTAATACTACACAAATAGAAGGTAGTATGATATAATCACTTTACAAATTAATAGCTCGTATCTTATTCAGAGCAGGTGGAGGGACTTGGCCCTATGAAACCTCAGCAGCAGGCTTATGCACTGTGCTAATTCCAACAAGTATATCTTGAAAGATAAGAAGATTCTCTAATAGCTCTTCTTGATTTTAAGATGAGCTATTTTTTTGTGACTAAAATAACCGGGGGGCAAAAGATGAGAACAAGAGCAGATATTTTAGCAGATTTAGAACTAGTGGAAAACTATAAACCAGTCAATTATAGTAGTTCCATGATAAAGACAGCAGACAGAAACCGTCTCGAGCGAGAACTAGAAGAAGTCGAAAAGAGTGAGCGTAAGATGGACTTCTACCGCCTCAACCAGGTGGAGAGAGAACCACGTCAAAAAGCAGGAGAGGCTATTGCAGCACAGCATGTAAGTAACGATAAAGAACTGAAGCTGGAACTGGATGGTTATACAATAGCGATTAAAATCTATAAAACGAACAGCACGGCTGAATAGAAAAAGATTTAACGTGGAAATTAACGAGAAACGGCCTTCAAACCACATTTGAAGGCCGCTTTTTTAATGAGATAAGATGTTTCATTACAGTTCAGTTCGCAGCTGCCACAATTCAGGGAAGAAGTACTGGTCGAGCACTTTCTTCAAATAATTGACTCCTTGCGAACCACCAGTACCGACTTTAAATCCAATGATGCGTTCTACTGTTTTCATATGTCTGAACCGCCACTGCTGAAATAGATCTTCTATATCGACAAGTTCTTCGGCAAGTTCATACAACTGCCAGTATTTTTCGCTGTTTCTATAGACTTCTTTCCAAGCTTCTTTCACGCTGTCATTCGCTGTGTAAGTAATGCAAGGCTTTCTCTCAAGGACATCAGCATCAATATTAAGTCCAGCACGATGCAGGGCATGAATCGCCGCATCATAAAGGCTCGGTGTGCTGTAGGCTTCAAGCAGCTGCGCATGAATTTCCGGCTCATGTGAATAAATCTTCAGTATATAATCTGTCTTATAGCCGAGATAAAATTCAATCACCCGATTCTGATAGGACTGGAAGCCTGAAGAATGGCCCAGCTTATCGCGGAACTCTAAATATTCGCTTGGCGTCAATGTAGAGAGCACATCCCATACATTTTTGATCTGCTGCTGAATTTGTGACACACGCGCAAGTTTCTTGAATGCTTCGCCGAACTGATCGTGCTGAACGTTATGGACGGCAGCTTTCAGTTCATGAATCAGCTGCTTCATCCATATTTCGCTGACGTGATGGACAGTGATGAACAGCATTTCATCATGATGACCGCTGAGTGGATGATGACTGGCAAGCAATGTCTCGAGACCGAGATAACTGCTGTATGTCATGTCCTTCCTGAAATCTGTATGAATGTTCTGCTCATCTTCAAATGCTTGATGCTTAGTCATGACACCGCTCCTTTTGGTCGGATGACTGCACGAACAGGGCTGCCGTCAGCGTCTTTTAAAGCAAGAGGCAGGGCGATCAATTCATAGTTGCCGGGCATGACATTGTCCAGCATAACATTCTCAAGAATATATATATCATGTTCATAAAGCGCGTGATGACCTTCTAAAGCTTTACTTGAAATGTCATCGACTGAAGGTGTATCGACACCGATGAGTTTAACACCGAGCGAATTCAAATATTCAGCCCCGTCCTTAGTGACCCCAGGAACATTTTCCGGGAAATGTTCCGGATTGTTAGGAAGTGATGTTTTGATCAATACACGTTCAACTCGTTCAGTCAGCTGTGATTGAAGTGCTGCTGCTGAAATGGCATCATAGCCACTTAAATCAATTACGGTACAGTCGCCGATATAACGGTTGATGTCTAAGTCAAGAATTCGTCGGCCGGCTGTATCATAATGAAACGGTGCATCGACGTGTGTTCCGATATGAGTACTCGTTGTCATGCGGCCGATGTTCACAGAACCGGAATTTTCCTTTGTCACTGTTGTCTCATAAATAAAGGGCTGATCTTCCGGCCAGTGGGCAATATTATTCGTCAGCGGCTGCGAGATATCAATCCAGCTCATTATGCGACGACCTCTCTTTCATTTTCGAATTCCTTATATTTCTCCTCAGCCATAATGGTCTTGATGATCATCACTGCATCGTACAGTTCAGTAAAAGTATTATATAAAGCAACTGGGGACATTCTAATACCTTTTGGTGCACGGAAATCAGGAATCACACCTGCTACTTTCATCGCTTTTGTAATACGTGCTGCTTCCTCATGCTCGATATAAAGATGGCCGCCGCGCTTATCATGATCAAGTGGTGTAGTAATAACAAAGCCGAACGGCACTAAATTTTCAGTCACAAGCTCAAGCAATAAGTCAGTCATAAGCAAAGACTTAGTACGCACGGCATCAATTCCTGCTTCATTCATCATTTCAAGCGCACCGATTAGTGGTGCGGCACTCAGCATATGAGGCGTGCCAATCTGATAGGCGCTGGCGTCAATTGCTTTCTCGAAATCATGCGCCATATCGAACTGTTTGTTCTTATCAGAACCGAACCATCCGGCAAGACCCGGCGCATGGTCGTGATGCTTATTGTTTAAATATAAACCGCCGACGCTGCCAGGACCGCCGTTTAAATGTTTATAAGTACACCAGACCGCGAAATCGACGTCCCATTTACTGAGTTCATGAGGAACAGAACCGATTGAATGGCATAAGTCAAAACCGATCATAATACCTCGCTTATGTGCTTCAGTAGTCAGCTGTTTCATATCAAGTATCTGACCGCTCCGGTAGAGAACGCCCGGCAGCAGGATAAGAGCGACATCATCTGTCATCTGAGCCACAATATCTTCTGTCATCAGTGTCTGACCGTCTTTTGACTGGACTTGAACTAAAGCAGTGTCATCAAACCCTTTCAACCGCAGCTGGGATTTCAACGCATAAATATCAGAAGGAAAATTCAACTCGTCGGCTAAAATTTTGTAGCGATCTTCTGTCGGCTGATAAAGCGTTGAAATCATCTGATGAATATTCGTTGTCGTTGAGCCGGTCACACATACTTCTTCAGGTGCAGCACCAACAAGCGGTGTCATCAGTTCAGCCAGCTCGTCATTAAAGTAAAACCACGGCCGTTTTCCTTTCATCCAGCCGTCTATACCGTACTGTTTCCACGTCTCCATCACTTCATAAAGTGAAGACTCCGCACGCTTGCTCATTAAACCAAGTGAGTTTCCGTTAAAATAAATGACATCATCTGTCAAATAAAATTCATCTCTGAACTTAGCGAGGGTGTCTTTTGAATCGAGCTGTTTTAAATAATCTCTCGTCATCTCTGTCATCTCCTTTATTTAATTGTATAAGGAATCAGTCGAAGTTCAAGAGAAAACGCTTTCTTTTCCAACATAAAAAGCTGACCCTCAGGCCAGCTCATTGTTATTCTGCTATAATTAAGTCTTTATAATCTGGATTTTCTTCTAATACTTTCTTTGCATAAGGACATTCAGGAATAATCTTTAAATTTTTCTCACGTGCTTCTTTTACACCGGCAGCTACGAGTTCTTTTCCGACGCCTTGACCTTTTAAGTCGTCATCAACTTCAGTATGGTCGATGACAACTGTGTCATTATCCTGAATCAGAAATGTCATAATTCCTTTAGGTGCGTTTTCTTTGTCTCCAACGTAGAACTTGTCTTCCCCACGTTTAATTTGTACCATATGTTCTCCACTCCTTGAATTTTGTCAATTTAACTCGAATGAATAGCAGCTTATATTGATTCCATACCCGTTTCGACGTCCATTAAACCACGGCTGCATTCAATTATGTCCCGCAAAATGTCTGGAAAACTTGTTGAGATGGAGCCGGCCCTCTTGAATATTTGTCTGCATGAGTCTCTTCATAAGGGGCTGTGACGGCTGCTATAAGCTGGTGGAATGGAGTGTAATCATCATGTTCGACTGCCTGTTTCAAAGCTTCTTCGACAAGATGATTCCTTGGGATAACGACTGGATTGACAGACTTCATCAGCTGATAAGGTTGTTCTTGAGAACGGATACGCTGCTGCCAGCGTTGGTACCAGTCTGTAAAGTCAGCGTTGTTACGGATCGTAATATCTTCAATCTTATTATTACTCAGTGTCCGGAAAGTAGTCATGTAATCTAATTCATGTGCTTCCATCATATCCAGCAGCCCGATGATTATGTCTTCGTCGCCTTCTGCCAGCTGATGAAGGCCGAGCTTTTTCCCCATTTCATTTAAATAGTAAGTCGTATAAAGCTGTTCATACTGTTTCAATGATTGTTCAGCAAGTTCGATAGCTGCTGCTTCATTGGAATCAATCAAAGTGATCAATGTTTCAGCAAAGCGTGATAAATTCCATAAACCGACGCCCGGCTGATTTTGATATTGATAACGGCCCTGGACATCGATTGAGCTGAAGACGGTGCCAGAATAAAATGTATCCATGAAAGCACATGGTCCGTAATCAATGGTTTCTCCGCTGATAGTCATATTGTCTGTATTCATCACGCCATGAATAAAGCCGACTGCCTGCCATTTAGCGATTAAAGCTGCCTGCTGGTCGATGACTTTATCGAGCAGCGCGAGGTATTTGTTCTCTTCGTGGTCGAGCTCTGGATAATGTCGATTGATCGTGTAATCTGCCAGCGCTCGAATAATCTCACTGTCTTCCAGCCGGACGGCATATTCAAAAGTTCCGACGCGGATATGACTGGCTGCGACGCGTGTCAGCACACCACCAGGTAACGAAGATTCTCGTTGTACACTTTCTCCGGTCGATACAACAGCGAGGCTTCGAGTAGTAGAGATTGATAACGCATGCATCGCTTCACTAATGATATATTCACGCAGCATCGGCCCAAGGGGTGAACGACCATCTCCCATGCGGGAATAAGGCGTTCTACCGGAACCTTTCAACTGAATATCAACGCGTTTGTTGTTGCTCACGTGTTCCCCGAGCAACAAGGCTCGTCCGTCACCTAATATCGAGAAATGACCGAACTGATGCCCTGCGTAAGCTTGTGCTAACGGCTGTGAGCCATCAAACAAACGATTTCCGGCAAATGGATCTACTGAATTAAAAATCGACGGATCGACATCGAGTTCATATGCAAGTTGTGTATTTTTTACAACAAATTCAGGCTTTTTGACTGGTTGAAGCTGAGTAAGGGTATGAAGTTCACTAGGAAGTGCTGTATAGGAATTATCAAAGTTCCAATGATTACCGCTCATCATATACCTCCCAATAGTTAATGTTTTCTTCAGTTTAACATCTGAACGAGGGAAGGGTGAGTGAAAGGCTCATAAGGCGAAGGATGTGAGAATGATGTGGAGAAAATTAATAGCAGTAAATACACTGGCCTGGACGGCTGTCAATATAGGCAATTCTTTAATAATGAGTAGAATTCCCCGCTCTTTTTTCAGACGTTCAAGCAAACTATTCAAAGTTTTTTCATGGGAACGTCAAGGGGAAGTATGGAACCAATTTTTTAGGGTAAAGAAATGGAAAAATCGATTACCTGACGGCAGTATGTTCATTAGAAGCGGCTATAACAAAAAGACAATACCATCTTATAACGATGCCACATTAGCCGCCTTTTTAATAGAAATGAGACGGGCAGAACTGACGCACTGGATGACGATGTTTTACGGTATGTTGTTTTTGTTATGGAATCCGAGATGGGCGGCGGTGCTGAATATCTTGTTTGGAGTCGTCAGCAATTTCCCTTTTATTATTGCCCAGAGATATAATAGACCAAGAATAGAAGCGATTGAAACGAAAAGAAACAGGCGTATGATTCCTTTTGGAAGCGAGGATGATTCACTATGAATGACAAAGAAAATAAGAGATCGCAGCGTAAAAATGAACATATAGAATTAGCGGTGAGTCATCCGGCAGTTGAGACGTCATCATTTGATGACGTCCGTTTTGTCCATCAGTCGATACCGCCTATTGATTTAGAAGATGTGAATCTTTCGACAACTGTTGGACCGCTGACATTTCAAACTCCGATTTATATTAATGCCATGACTGGTGGAAGTGAACGTGCTGCGATGATTAATGAGCAGTTGGCCATCGTTGCACGTGAAACACAAGTAGCTATGGCTGTCGGCTCGATGCATGCGGCGTTAATGGAGCCCAGTGCTGTCAAGTCCTATTCCGTAGCCAGGAAGCAGAATCCTGATGGCGTGATCTTTGCGAATGTTGGTGCTGACGTCAATGTTGACCTGGCATTACGTGCAGTAGAGATGATAACAGCAGATGCACTGCAAATTCATGTCAATGCCCCGCAGGAACTCGTCATGCCGGAAGGAAATAGACAGTTTTCAGCATGGTTGAGCAACATAGAAGCTATTGTCAGGCGTTCACCGGTTCCTGTCATTATTAAAGAAGTAGGTTTCGGATTAAGCACAGAAACATTCAGTGAATTAGCTGCTATAGGCGTGAAAATCGTTGATATCAGTGGTCGCGGAGGAACCAACTTTATACATATTGAGAATGAACGTCGTGATTTGAGAGACATGACCTATTTAAAGGGCTGGGGACAGACGACAGTAGAGTCATTGCTGGAATCAAGTGCCTATCCGGAGCTCGATATACTGGCAAGCGGGGGTATACGACATCCTCTCGACGCTATGAAGTGTTATGCACTTGGTGCAAAAGCAGTGGGAATGTCACGCACGATGCTGCTGTTAATTGAAGAGCAGGGAACAGCAGGAGCCATTGATTATATCAATACTTTCAAAGAACACCTCAAGATGATTGCACTCATGCTTGGCGCACGGTCATTAACAGAAATTAAGAAAAAATCTATCGTACTGACTCCGGAATTAATATCCTGGCAGCAGCAGCGAGGTTTAAAGTGAGGAGAATGACAATGAAAAAAGTGATTGTGATAGGTGCTGGTGTTGCAGGTCTTGCAAGTGCCATCCGTCTTCAAAATGAAGGGTACCAAGTAGAGATATTTGAGAAAGAAGCATTGCCGGGAGGAAAAATGCATCGTATTACTCGAGAGGGATATTCCTTTGATTCTTGGGCCGACCATTGTGATGATGCCTGAACTATACAGAGAGATATTTGAACTTGCGGGACGTGATGCTGACGATTATATTCCAATGCAGAAACTGAATCCTATGTATAGCGGCTACTTCAATAATGGTACAGAAAAGCTCGAAGTATCCAACGATCTTGTACAGCTTATAGAATTATTTGAAGGAGTCAGTGAACAGGATTCTGAAGGATTTCTGCGTTATATCAGTGATCTATACAGTAGATTCAATATCGCAAAAAATCATTTCCTTCAGCGCCCTTTCAGAAACAAAAGAGATTTCTACAACTTAGATATACTGAATCAAGGATTGAAGCTGAAAACGCTCGGTAATGCCGAAAATACAATGAATAAATACATCAAGGACAAACGGATGCGCGATATGATCAGCTTTCAGACATTATATATTGGAGTGTCCCCATCTAAGAGTCCATCACTCTATACCATTATACCGATGATTGAATTTTTGTATGGTATATGGTTCATCAAGGGCGGAATGTATACGATGGCCAAAGGAATGGCAAAGCTATTTGAAGAGCTCGGCGGCGTCATTCATTACAATGTATCGGTAGACGAAATTATTGTGCAGAATCAACAAGCGGTTGGTATTAAAACCCCTTACGGTATGTTCAGTGCGGATTATGTCATGTGCAATGCCGACTTCCCTTATGCGATGAAACATCTTGTACAGGATAACGACGCAAAAGGAAAGTATACAGATGAAAAAATCGATCGTATGGACTATTCGTGTTCTTGTTACGTGATGTACCTCGGCATGGATAAGAAATATGAAGAAATACCGAATGTACATAACTTTGTGTTCTCAGGTGATCTGGATAAAAATATTAAGCAGATTTTTGATGGCAGCACCATTGAAGATCCATCGCTCTATATGTATATCGCTTCTAAACTTGATCCATCCCTTGCGCCTGAAGGTAAAGATGGGCTCTATGTGTTGATGCCGATTTCAGAACTCAAAACAGCGCAGTATGAATGGAATGAGGAAACTGAACGCTACTACAGAAATAAGATGTTAGCTAAGCTCGAACAGCTGCCGGGGATGAGTAATATCAGAAACGAAATTGTCACAGAAACACGTGTCACCCCCGTCGATTTCAATAATCGTTTTAATGCATATAACGGCGCTACTTTTGGACTTCAGCCAACATTGTTCCAGAGCAATCATCTGCGTCCTCAAAGTAAAGCCGTGGCATGTGACAACTTGTACTTCACAGGAAGCAGTACCCATCCTGGGGCAGGTGTTCCCATCGTGCTGTTGTCGTCCAAAATTGCGGCAGGTGAATTAATGCTTGATGACCAAATGACAGGAAGTGATCGCCATGGATCGCAATAGGCTAAGGAAAGATTATGAGTATTGCCAAAATCTCATAAAAAAACATTCGAAGTCATTCTATTATGCGTTCAAAGAACTACCGAAATATGATGCTGACGCAGTATATGCAGTATATGCGTTCTGTCGTATGGTTGATGATATAGTTGACGAAGCACATAATCAAGAGGAAAGTTCTGCTCATTTAGCAGCTTTTAAGAAAGAGTTAGATGATTTTTCAGCAGGACAAGACATCAATCATCCGATGTGGCGCGCCTTACGGGACGTACATAACCGTTATGAGCTTGATTTGACCATGTTTTACTGGCAGATTGCAGGACAAGAACAGGATATTGATTTCACACAACCGAAGACGCTTGAAGATTTAAGACATTATAGTGTCCGCGTTGCCGGCTCAGTGGGACGGATGCTGCTGCCGATCCTATCAGAACACTGCAGCGAAGCCATGAAGCAAAATGCTGAAGAACTCGGTGTAGCGATGCAGATCACTAATATCTTAAGGGATATAGGAGAAGATCATCAACATCATCAGCGTATCTATATTCCTGTCGAAGTCATCGAACAATATGGCTGTATTCAAGCGATTGAAGACCGTCAAGTAAATGCTGAATTTATTGCGATGTGGGAATATTTAGCTCAATATGCTGAGAAGATTTACGATCAGTTTTATGAGTCCATTAGTTATTATAAGAAAGAAGCACAGTTGCCGTTGTTATTATCAGCGATGGTATACCGAGGGATTATCGACGAAGTAAGAGCTCACAACTACGACTGTTTAACACGTAGAAATAAAGTGTCATCGACTAAGAAGTTAATGCTCAGGCAGCAGGCTAAGCAGTATTTAGGAAGATGATTAAAGGAGGACTGACAATGAAGAAAGTAGTGGTCATCGGTGGCGGACTAGGCGGGATTTCATCAGCGATTACATTAGTGCAGCAAGGTTATGATGTCACTCTTTATGAGAAGAATGATCATATCGGTGGCAAATTGAACCGGTTGGAGCAGGATGGCTTTGGTTTTGATTTAGGACCATCTATTTTAACTATGCCTTATATCTTTGAAGAATTGTTTGAAAAAAGTGATACCCATATGGCTGATTATGTGAAAATAATGAGACTGCCATTAGAATGGCGTGCTTTTTTCCCGTCCGGTCATACATATAATTTATACGGTGATTTAGCTGTTATGGCACAGGAGAACCCTTATTTATCAGCTCAGGATATAGAGGGATACAGGAACTTCCTGGATTATGCCGGTCGTATTCATGAACTGACTAAAGACAGCTACTTCGCACGTGGCATCGATCAGAAAATACCACTGATAAAACATCACGGCCCGTTGACAGCATTGCAAGGATTTGACTATTTCAGTACGATGCAGCAAGCTATCAACAAGTACATCAGTAATCCTGAATTCCGTGATATGCTCGGCTATTTTATCAAATATGTCGGATCATCATCGTACGATGCACCTGCTGTCTTAAATATGATGATACATATGCAGCATGAACAAGGAGCATGGTATGTTTCAGGCGGCATGCATAAGCTTGCTGAAGGAATCACCCAGCTTGCCCGTGACATTGGTGTTAAGATTCATACGGGTGTTGAAATCATTCATATGAATCAAGTCGATGGAACGATACAATCTGTTCAATTAAGTGACGGAACAACAGTTACCGCTGATTATTTTGTCTCCAATATGGAAGTGATTCCACTATACGAACAGCTGCTTGATCAACCACCAAAAAATATCAAAAAATTGAAGAAAAAATTTGAACCGACGAGTTCAGGCTTAGTGATGCATATTGGAGTGGACCGGGAATATCCTCAGCTTGCACATCATAATTTCTTTTTTTCCAATGATTCTAAACGCAATTACAGACAAGTCTTCCATGACAAAGTGCTGCCGGATGATCCGACTATCTATCTCGTTAATACGAATAAGACCGATCCTTCGCAGGCACCGTCCGGCCATGAAAACATCAAAATATTACCGCACATTCCTCATCTGCAGCACAAAGACTTTTCAGCACTGGACTATGCAAATTTAAGGGAACGTGTATTAATCAAATTGGAAAAGATGGGACTTACCGATCTTCGGCAGCATATTGTCACAGAAGATTTGTGGCTGCCTGCTGACATCGAACGGGTATATGGTTCTGACCGCGGAGCGATATACGGAACACTATCAGACCGTAAGAAGAATAATGGCTTCAAACATCCAAAGAAGAGCGATCATTTTGATAATTTATATTTCGTCGGCGGGACTGTTAATCCAGGAGGCGGTATGCCGATGGTGACACTCAGCGGTCAACAAGTCGGTAGAATGATTGCAGAGCGTGACCGGTAATGCTGTTTGCATTTACAGGTCTGATGTTACTATCTTTGATTTGTGGCTATTTGATGTATGTCAGAAATCCAGGCGTCAGTACAATAGCGAAGCATCAGCTGCCTACCGTCAGTATTATTATTCCGGCAAGAGATGAAGCCGACAAATTGCCTAAACTACTGCAATCCATCGAACAACAGAACATAGCAGCGGATGTCATAGTGGTCAATGACGGGTCGACTGACGATACAGCCGCTATTGCTGAAGAATTCGGTGTCAGAGTCATTCATTTCAATAATCTGTCTGACTGGAAAGGGAAGACAGCTGCCTGTTACGAAGGGACACGACATGCGCAAGGAGAATTACTGGCGTTTATGGATGCTGATACATGGTTTGAAGATGATACATCGCTGCGAAGAATCATCACTTCTTACAACCAGGGGCTCATTGCCATACAGCCGTATCATATAACGAAACACTGGTATGAGCAGTTATCTGTAATGTTCAATATACTAACTGTAACAGGTATGAATATTTTTTCTATTATCAGACCTAAAGAAAATACCGGTGCTTTTGGCCCATTTATTCTCTGTTCATATGAAGATTATCATCAGACAGGCGGTCATAAAGGGGCAGCCGGCGCGATGATTGAAGGCTTTGCACTGGCTGATCATTTCCATGACAATGGACTTCCAGTGACCTTGCTTCTTGGCAGAGGAACATTGAACTTTCGAATGTATCCTCATGGGTTACGGTCAATGATTGATGGCTGGGCAAAACACTTTGCTACAGGAGCCACTAAGACGCTGCCGTCAGTGATGGCATTGATTGTCATGTGGATGATGGGGTCTGTAACACTGCCGCTGTTTATTATATGGGGCGGATTAACAACTACAACTCATTTAATGATAGCAATAATTAGTTATTTAATTTACTCGAGTTATTTTTACGTTATTTCAAAAAGAACAGGAAGTTTTACGCGCGTTACCGCCTTGCTGTTTCCTGTCGCTTTTTCCTTTTTTATCTATGTGTTCCTGCAATCTGCTTATTATACTTTTATCCGAAAAGAAGTGAAATGGAAAGGACGCCGTATTAAATTTTAAAAGAGGTGATTGCAATGAATGGCTTTAATATCGAACTGAACGGACTGAATTATCATGTCATTGATCAAGGGGAAGGAGTTCCAGTTCTGCTGCTCCATGGATTCCCTGACTCTTCTAAATTATGGACACATATGATTTCTCTCCTCAACGCTGAAGGCTATCGTGTCATTGCGCCTGATTTAAGAGGTTACGGTAAGACTCAACTGGCAGAGGATTATACGATTCAACAGTCAGCAAAAGATTTATTTGATCTGCTGAATGCGCTGCAGATTCACAACATCAAAGTGGTCGGTCATGACTGGGGTTCTATATTAGGATGGTATTTTGCAGCTCATTATCCGACAGTTGTGGAGAGCTATGTGGCGCTCAGTGTCGGCCATCCGAAGGCATATTTCAGACGAGGGACATTGAAGCAGCTCTTCAAAGGTTCATACGTCGGATTATTCTTGCAGCGGGGCATCGCCGAAAAAGTATTGAGTGCAGGAAATTATTTTGTATTACGTAAAATGGCGGGTGAATCTGAGGAATTGGAGCAGCAATGGTTAGAAGATCTGCCAAGGCCGGGCAGACTGACTGCTGGATTGAACTGGTACCGTGCTAACTTCAATATCAGTAATATAGGCTGGATCAAAAACATGCCGAATGTGTCAGTGCCTGTCCTGGGTATCATCGGTGCCAAAGACCCGGCTCTGACAATCGCCCAGATGCAGCATTCATTGTATTATGTTAACGGCACGTTTGTTAGTGAAGTTTTTGATGAAGAAGGCCATTGGATGCCGATGACGTGCCCGCATCAGTTAGTGACGCGTCTTGTTGAGTTCTATAGGTGAATGACAAGAGAAAAGGAAATCCCGTTGACTGGGATTTCCTTTTCTCTTGTTTACTCTTATAAATCGAGTGTCTGATTCATTTTTGAATCTTCCTTGTTATCTGCGTTGACGAGGCGTTTCAATCCTTGGATAATGGTTTTGGTCGTCTGGTCAGTGCCCCAGTATTCAGCAGATTCTGCTTCCACTTTAATGAGGACGACATTCGGATCGTCATAAGTTGTTTTAAGGAATGCATCCATCGCCTTGTTCCAGTATTTTTTCTTCAGCTCCAGATCATCTACTAACTGACCGGTTCCTGAAATAGATACATAGCCTTCTTTTGAGAATGAGACGTTCACTCGGTTGTCTTCCAGCAGTTCATCTGCTTTTTCGGTATCTCGTTTTGTAATGAACCATAAGTTGCCATCTTCTTCAGCTTCCTGATAACTCATTGGTCGTGAAACTAACTTGCCTTCTGATAGAGTTGTCATCATCGCAGTATCGTTCTTCTTAATGATTTCATAGAGACGTTCACGCTTTTCATTGTTAGATAATTGTTCTGACATACTAGCACCTCCGTTGATTGTTATCTTCACCCTACTAGAGCTGACAGATGATTACAAACAATAAGCAGTGATCATCAACTTTATTATGTTAAATCAATGTCTATGTACTAATTCATGATCATTAAGGGTAAAGATTATGTTAAAGGTCACATAAAACATTAAAAAAATAAATGAAACAGGTGAAATGATGCAAATTTTTCGTCCTTTTGAAAGCCATGAACAGTCAGCGATGTATCTTGATAATAGACGCCTCTCTAAACAAGTACTTGAACTGTATCAGATTATCCGTGTTTGTCTTGCCGAGATGAACATCATCGAGGGTAATACACGTTATTTATCTCATCCCATCGTCAAACATATTTATCATGAAGGTCATCCGTTCCTGCCGGATGCACTTCACTTCCTTCATGCCTGTGATGTAGAGCATCAACGTAGAGGAGGCAATAGAAATGAGGCATTCAGAAATGATTTACTGCGACTGAGTGAACTGATTGAACACCATTATCATTCGTTTGATGACAAACGTATTCCGCCATTCTATGTCTATGGAGACGTCAAAGTATATGGTGAAGACGTCTATGGACTCTACCGTGAGCTGCTTCATCAGAAATGGCTGGATGATCAAATTGCGCCGAGATGTGGTGTATCATTGACTGCCAAAAGATAGGCACATTTCTTCAATGTTACTTAATCATTTGATATTATGAATATGTAACATAAGGAGGATTGTGTATGCTCAGTGTCAGTCCCATTAAAGAACTTCAGATGATTGAATCATTGAAATCTTACTTTTATCATTCGAATATACGTGACTATTTATTTTTTGTCATCAGCATTAATATCCCCCTTAAATTAAATGACATCGTAACATTGAAAGTGCAGGACATTATAGAAGAAGGTGCACTTAAGACATTCCATATTCATCATTACGATATTCATCTCCCTGATTATCTGTTATCCGATTTGACATCCTTCATACAACAGCATCATCTTAGAAGTGATGATTACCTCTTTCAATCCGTTAAGACGAAACAGCCGCTGACAAGACAGCAAGTGTATCGCATTATTAATGAAGCGGTGATGACATTGCAGCTGGATGCGCATATCGGTGCACAGTCATTGAAAAAAACATTTGCTTACCACGCTTATCAGCACCACATGGGTATTCATACGCTGCAGCATTTGCTGGGGCATCAGTCAAAGAGTGAAACTTATAAATTTATTCAAATAGAACCTCCCGTCAATAAAGAACTCCATTTAAATCTATAGAAGTAAGGATGTGACTTATGCTCATACTGTTTTTACTGCTCGGCCTGATCATTATTCCAGCCTTCTGGTTATTGAAAGGTTATATCAATACATTACATACAGGTTATATTGCTCTTGCGTATCCGCTCGTCGGTACGATGTTTAGTCTTATCGCAATATTTTCAGGTACCACATTCAGTACTCGGTTGACATGGATTCCACAGCTGGATATTCATTTTTCGTTCCGACTGGATGGCTTGAGCCTTATCTTTTTCTCCTTGATTTCAGTCATCGGCCTGCTCGTTATCTTCTATTCAGTCTTTTACATGTCTAAAAGTGAAAACTTACCACGATTTTATTCATTTTTAATGTTATTTATGGTTGCGATGTACGGGGTTGTTCTCTCCAATAACACTATCGTTCTCTACATTTTCTGGGAGTTAACAAGTATTGCATCATTCCTATTGATCAGTTTCTGGTACAAAAAAGAAAAGTCACGGGAAGGCGCATTGAAGTCGTTCCTTATTACTGTGTCTGGTGGCATGATGATGCTGCTGGGATTTATCGCGCTATATATCATCACTGGCACAAATCAGATTGATCAGATGATTCAGATGTCCGAGGAAATGGACAAAGGCTCTCTCTATTATTTTGCAATGGCGATGATTCTGCTTGGTGCATTGACCAAATCTGCTCAGTTCCCATTTCATATTTGGCTGCCGGATGCGATGGAAGCACCGACACCTGTTAGTGCTTATCTGCACTCTGCCACAATGGTCAAAGCAGGGATTTACTTGCTGATTCGTTTTCTGCCGGTGTTCAGTGGGGAGCCGGTCTTCCAATGGATACTCATATTGAATGGACTGATCACGATGCTGATCGGTAGTATTTTTGCAGTGAGACAGTCTGATCTGAAAGGACTGCTGGCATATTCTACTATCAGCCAACTCGGAATGATCGTATCGATGATTGGGCTTGCTGCATTTGATGTCAATGATACGCGTCATCATGAACTTGTTGTGCTGTCACTTACAGCCTGCTTACTGCATATTATCAATCATGCAGTATTCAAGGCAGCTTTGTTTATGGGGACAGGAATCGTTGACCATGCTGCGCACACGCGAGATTTGTATAAGCTCGGCGGCCTGAGAAAAGTACTTCCTGTTACTTTCGTCATCATGACGCTTGCAGCATTATCGATGGCAGGTGTTCCATTGTTAAATGGATTCTTAAGTAAAGAATTGTTCTTTACGGCGCTGAGTGATGCAAGAGCGGGGAGTTTACCATTTGCTTGGCTGCTTATTGCACTTGGTGTGATAGCGAGCATCGGGACATTTTTATATAGTGTCGTGATGATTGCCCGTACATTTCTAGCAGAACGTCATATTGAAGAAGTTGCTGGAGAGAATCTAGGACTGCTTGCAGCACCGGCTATTCTAGGAGGACTCATCATCGTACTATTCTTTGCGCCGAATGTCCTTCTTCATTATTTAATCACACCGGCCATCCAGTCAGTTATTACATATGATACAGCTGAACTGATTCATCCTATTAAACCATGGCATGGATTTAACATGCCCTTATGGATGACAGTGACAGTATTCGTTGTCGGAAGTATATGCTTCCTTACTGGTTGGTACAAGCGTATTTATCCGAAGCGAAAAGAGATGTGGTTGAACGTTGTCTACAAAGAAACATTAAGACGCGTCGACGTCATCAGTCGTGCAGCCATCCGAAGAATTATGACGGACCGTCTGAACCATTATTTGATGTTTCTGTTTGCCGTCATATTAACGGTCTCGCTCCCGGTGACTTTGTATGTGTTAGTTGATGAATTTATGATGTTTGACTGGCAGACGCCGTCCTTGTACAGTCTAATTTTGACGCTGTTTATTCTCACTGCATTGTGCGCGCTGCTGTTTGTACAGTCACGTATGACAGCGACGATTTTAGCCGGTGCAGTCGGCTACGGTGTTTCTATTATTTACATTTATATGCATGCGCCTGACCTTGCTTTGACTCAGCTGGTTATAGAGACCATTACAACAGTGCTGTTCCTGACTTGTTTTTATCATCTTCCTGACCTGGAAGTGGAACGCAAAAGTCGTTTCAATCAGATTGTCAGTTTTGCAATTGCAGGAGGCATGAGTATCCTCGTGATGACATTGTTATTTGTGTCAGGTAACTATGAGTTGTTTGACTCGATTTCCATATATTATGAGAATGCTTACAAGCTGACAGGCGGTAAAAATATTGTCAATGCGATACTCGGAGATTTCAGAGCATTTGATACATTGCTTGAAGGCGTTGTGCTGTTGATCACGGGACTCGGTATATTCATGTTGATCAGACAGCCGCAAAGAGGAGGACGAGAACTTGAAAGAAAATGATGTGCTGCTGGAAACCATCTCTAAACTCGTCATCATTATTATCCTGACATTTGGATTCTATATATTCTTCAATGGACATAATGGACCTGGCGGAGGGTTTATCGGGGGTCTTGTGTTTGCTTCGGGATTCATTTTGATGTTTTTAACATTTGATGCAGGACGGATTAAAGAAGCTCTGCCCTTTAACTTTAACTTGCTCATTATTTTTGGCAGTTTAATTTCTATCTCTACGTTGTTTATACCACTGCTAAATGGCGATGAATTTTTGACGCAGTATGATGATTATTTTATGATGCCTTTATTCGGAGAGTTTCATCTGTCGACTGTCACATTATTTGAATTTGGAATATTGCTGACAGTACTTGGTGTTGTAATGACTATATTATTAACGATTAGTGGTGATGTAGATTGAGCGGATTATTAATTATCATCATAGGGATGATCACATTTGTCGGGGTTTACCTGATTTTATCAAAAAATTTAATTAGGATTGTTATCGGCACTAGTATTATCAGTCACGGTGCAAACTTATTCCTATTATCGATGAGCAGAGCGGGCAAAGATGTTCCGATTATCGGTGAAGGTTCAAACTATGTTGATGCATTACCGCAAGCTTTGATTTTGACTGCTATTGTCATCAGCTTTGCCATTACAGCATTTCTGTTGGTTCTTATTTATAGAATGTATAAGAAAACAAATAACAGTCATATTGATGCGTTAGGAGGATATGATGATGAATAATTTATTGTTGATTCCACTTATCGTGCCATTGCTGAGCGGCATTATTCTATTCATCTATCCTCACTACCAACGGCTGCTGTCAATCGCTGCACTGGCTGTTTCTGGTATTATTTCATTGTATTTGGCCTATTATTCAGCGGTGAACGGAATGCTGGTTATCAATTTCGGAGGATGGAAGGCGCCTTATAGTATTCAGTTTGCAGGTGATGCGTTAAGTCTGTCGTTGTCATCAGTCAGTCTTCTCGTGACCAGTCTAGTACTACTCTATGGTTATCATAGACCGTTGCGGGAAGATGTGAAGTTTCCATTTATTTTGTTTCTGCTGGTTGGCGTCAACGGCTCATTTCTAACAGCTGATATATTCAATTTATTCGTCCAGTTTGAAGTGACACTGCTCGCTTCATTCGTACTGCTTGCAATCGGCAACCGAACAGCGCAGCTCAAAGCAAGTATCCCATATGTGGTCATTAATATCGTCGGTTCATGGTTATTTTTAATTGCCATTGGTCTGACTTACCGGACATACGGGACACTCAGTTTTGCTCATCTGTCAGAACGTGTAGCCAGTACAGGTATGACGAGTTATACGATTATTATCGCACTGCTGTTTTTAGTAGTATTCAGTTTGAAATCAGCCTTACTGTTGTTCATGTGGCTGCCAAAATCTTATGCTGTACTGTCGACTGAGAATTCCGCTATATTTTCGGCGTTACTCACTAAAGTCGGTGTCTATGCGTTATTGCGCGTATTTACAGTTATTTTTTCAGTTCATTCTTCAGTCACGCATGTATTAATACTTGATATGAGTATCATTACGATGATTATTGGGTGTATCGGTGTGCTGGCCTATAGAGATATCAAATATATGATCTGTTATCAGATTATCCTATCTATCGGTATTATTATTTTCGGTCTGGCAACAGACAGTTCAGCTGGACTGAACGGGGCCATATTATATTTGCTGAATGATATGATCATCAAAGCCCTATTATTCTTAACAGCAGGTACCATCATTCATCAGCTTCACACTAGATTGATCAGAGATAATAAGGGGCTGATCAAAGCATTTCCTGTACTCGGTGTTATATTTTTCCTTATCACACTTACCATCGGCGGTGTTCCACCGTTCGGAGGATTTCCCGGGAAATTGATGATTATTCAAGCGGGTCTGGATAGTGGTGAATATACAGCGACTATCATCATGATTATCACGAGTATTATCAGCCTCTACACACTGCTTAGAATGTTCATCAAAGTATTTCTCGGAGAAGCAGCGGAGCTCAGCACTGATAGATCGTTCGAACCTATACATCGTCATCAATATGCGGCTATGATTCTGCTGCTTACACTGTCATTATGCATATCATTGTTTGCCAATCCATTGATTGAATTGATTCAATCAATGGATGTAGAGACTTATACTGAAACCATGATGACAGGAGGCGAAAATTAATGGCACAATTTCTGCTTAATATTCTTATTGCAGTATTATGGACATTATTTGGAGATCAGGATCAGTTCTATTTATCCACATTTCTCCGCGGTTATATGGTAGGAATTATTATCGTGTTTTTCATCAACCGTTTTTTTGGGGGAAAGTTTTACCTCTATAAAGTATGGGTGATATTAAAGCTGTTTCTTGTGTTTAACTATGAACTGCTGACATCGAGCTTAACGACAAGCAGATATATTTTGTTCCATGCTGAAAAAATTCATCCAGGACTCGTCACTTATGAAACAGAGCTTAAAGAGAACTGGCAGATCACTATATTGACGCTGCTAATTATATTGACACCTGGATCAGTGGTGCTTAGAATATCAGATGATAATTCGAAGCTGCTCATCCATGCATTGAATCAAGACTCTCTGGAAAATGAGAAGCTTTTAAAATCGATCAGAAATTATGAGCGATTGATTATGGAGGTGGCATACGCATGATTATGCTGATTATTAAAACCGCACTTGTCATCTATGGTATTGCGATGTGCCTTGCGCTTTATAGAATGATCAAAGGGCCATCACTGCCTGACCGCGTTGTTGCTTTTGATACGATAGGCGTCAACATCATGTCATTTGTTGCGATTATGAGTGTAATTTATAGTACAAGAAGCTATCTCGAAGCGATATTAATCATCGGAGTGCTTGCCTTCATCAGTACGATTGCGACATCCCGGTTCATAGAAAGAGGTGTGATCTTTGAACGTAAACGAAATCGTTAGCCTGTTGGCAGCACTCGTTATTTTGCTCGGGAGTATGATGGCATTGATCAGTACGCTCGGGCTTGTCAGATTTAAGGATGTCTATACTCGGAGCCATGCAGCGACAAAGAGTTCAACGCTTGGTGTATTGCTGACATTATCCGGTGTATTTATATATTTCATGGTCAATGACAATTATTTCAGTGTCAGACTGATTCTCGGCATCGCCTTCTTGTATTTAACGAGCCCAGTCGCTGGACACTTGATAACAAGAGCAGCGTATCATTCAGGCGTAAAAGTGTATACAAAAGATAACAAGGAAATAGAAGATTTGAACTGATATTTTAATATGATGAACTACAAAAAACCTTGGCCGTCCACTACTGGACGATCAAGGTTTTAATGATTCTGTGCAAAGTTGCCATGAACTTCGGTTGTTTCATATACATTGATGAAACTATTAGGATCAATTGCTTTGCAGATTTCAATGACGTCCTTAAGTTCATAGCGCGTCAGTACCATCATAATTACTTGACGCGGTTCATTCGAATAACCACCGTAGCCATTAGTAATGGTCATTCCTCGGTAGATGTCTTTGATCAAAGCAGCTTTAATCGCTTCACCTTCTGTTGTGACGATATTAACTGTGAGTTTAATATGAGATGTATAAATCGTATCAATAGTTTTCCCTGAAATGTAAATAGATAACAGTGTGAGTAGAGCAATGCCCCAGTCGAAGAAGAAGCCGGAACTTAAGACGATAACACCATTTAACAAAGTCAATATTAAGCCGATTGAGACATTGCTGCGCTGTGAAATAATGATGGCAATGATATCCATGCCCCCAGTTGTCCCTGAATACTTGAGAATAATACCGATACCGATACCAAGGATGACTCCGCCGAAAACGACATCCAAAAGCTGATTATCCGACACTTGGATAACTGGTACGAGTGTCAAAAAGACAGAAACCATGATGACACAGAAAATAGTGTTCCACATCATAGACTTCTGCAGCTTCATATAACCTAGTATGAGCAGTGGTAAATTCAGCAGAATATTTAACAGGCCAGTATCAATACTGAATAGAATATGAAAGAGCAGTGCTAGACCGCTGATGCCGCTGCTCAATACTCCATGTGGAAGCAGGAACATATTGAAACTGACGGCAATGATCAAAGAACCTATAACGGTGATAATGTATTTAAGAACGGTAGAATGCATGAACGTTACCTCAACTGTTTTCTTTTATTATAGCAAGAGCGGAGGCTTCTAGATTTCTGACTATTTTAATAAGCTGCTATTTCATTATCAGCGAAAGAAATACACCGATAATGACTAATGGAATAACGAATTTAAGGAGGAAAATCCATAGTTTGAATAATGGCTCCTGATAAGACTGCGTGACCAGCTCGCTATGTGACATGCGCTGATCAAGGACATAGCCGGTAAATAGGGAGAACAGGAGCGCGCCGAGCGGAAGCAGTATATTTGAGACAAGAAAATCCATATTATCAAAAAATGTTCCTGCTAAGAATGTCACGTCACTCAACATACCAGATGACAAGGCAGAAGGAATACCAAGAACGAACAGACCAATAGAGAGTAAGACTACTGCTGTAATCCGTCTGCTATTTTGATTTTTTGTAGCATTTGACACATTGATTTCAAGCAGTGAAATAGATGATGTAATCGTTGCAAAGAAGAATAACATCAAGAAAATCAGATAGAACAAATGACCAAACGGCAGCTGATCAAAGACGTAAGGCAGCACAATGAATAATAGACCTGGTCCTTGAGCAGCTTCAATGCCTAATGATGCGGTTGCAGGGAAAATAGCAAGTCCTGCCAGAACAGTAATGATAAGATTCAGCCCGACAACAGAAAGACCTGACTGGGTCAAATCTGTCTTCTTGTTGAGATAGGATGCGTAAGTAAGCATGCCGCCGAAACCAACCGATAATGAGAAGAACGATTGACCGAGCGCAAACAGAATGCTGTCAGCTGATAATTTGGCAAAATCAGGTTTCAGGAAATAACTGACACCTTCCATGGCATTGTTTAATGTCAATGAACGGATAATGATGATAATGAATGCAATAAACAACAGAGGCATCATTATCTTGGATGCCCGTTCTATCCCATTCCGAATCCCTTTAACAACAATTAAAGCAGTTAATACAATGAATAATGCCTGTCCTCCTACTGCATAGAGCGGATTGCTGATCAGACTGCCGAATACACCTTCGTAATCTTGAGTTGGACTGCCTGTTACCAGTATAACTATCGTCCGGATGATATAGATTAAGATCCAGCCACCGATGACACTATAAAAACTAAGCAGCAGAAAAACACCGATGTTACCTAAATGCCCGATTAAATTATAGGATTTGCGACCTGTTAAAACACCGAAGCTCTGTGTACTGTAAGTATTACTGTGCCGGCCGATGACAAATTCTGATAACAGTAATGGAAACCCGACCAGCATCGTAAATAGCACGAAAATGAATAAGAAAGCAGCACCGCCGTTGTCAGCCATGACATAGGGGAATTTCCACATAGCACCAAGTCCGATTGCTGAACCTGCACTTGCCAGAATAAAACCTAACTTTGAACTCCATTGTGATTGTGTTTCCATTGTCCTACCTCTTTTCATTATTTTTTATCCAACAAAAAAGACCCTGGCATAATATGCCGGGTCAATAAAGAGAGACCGGGCATAGGATGCGTCCGGCCTCCGATGGTTAAGAAGCCGTCATAGATGACTTATATCTATGACGGGCACAAATATAAGTATTATGACAGCTGCCAACCTTTGTTAAGTTGTGTGTATAATAACTGATTCATAGTCTTAACCTCGTTTATTAGAATTTATCTTATATTATCAGTGTTAAAATTTTAAGTCAAGCAGAGATGCATGTTTTCTAAAATAAGGGTATATAAATATATATTAGTTGATGATAGATGATTTAATATGTATAATTCATAAAAATGTTTAAAAAAACAGACAAGTGGAGGTGTAAATATGGACTTAGATAGAGAATTATTACTTTTCATTCTTCATACTATCAATCTTCATAAGACGAATAAACTATCGTTAGAGCAGCTGCAGAATTTGACAGTCAATCAATTCTCGGATGTATCAGAAGAAATCTTTATAGTTCACTTCGAACACTTGTCTGATAAATGTTACTTATCATATCACAATACGTTAGTAGGAAATAACCGTTTGATCTATGATTTAGGCTTGACATTCTACGGTGCCACCGCCTTAAGGCAGCACCTATCAAATAACCAGTTTAAATAACAGTTAAAGTGAATCATCGACGACTTATCTCCATGGGAAGAGCCGCCGATGATTTTTCGGCTAACTTGACTTAATGAGGGTATATGGAGGAAGAAGATAATTGAGGAGGAACTTACATGAGAAAAGAACATATTTCATATTGGACGAAATCATCGCACTTTAACCCATTTCCAAAGTTGACTCAAGATTTACAGACAGATGTTCTTGTCATTGGCGGTGGAATTGCAGGAATTCTTGCTGCTTACCAAATCGCTAAAGCAGGTCGTCAAGTAACCGTTCTAGAAGGTCAGCGTTTAGCACAGGTGACGACGGCTGGAACAACAGCTAAAATTACGGCACAGCACCATCTTGTTTATCAAGATATTATAAAACAACGCAGTGAAAAAGAAGCTCGCCTATTCTATGAATCACAGATGGATGGAATTGAAATTCTTAAAAGTCTGGCAGATGAATATGACATTGATTGTGACATGGAAACTCTATCAAGCATTCAAGTGACTATCGGCGAAAGCGAAAAGAAAATCAAGAAAGAATATGAAGCTTACCAGCAGCTGGGTATCAATGGAACGCTGCATGAAAAAGATATGGGGCTGCCGTTTGAGACGACGATGGGTCTTGAAATGTATGATCAGGCCCAGTTCCACCCATTGAAGTTTTTGTCTGCTATGGTAGATCAATGTGTGGAACTCGGGGTGACTTTCTATGAAGAGACGATGGTCAAAAAAATCGACGGAAATACAGTGGAGACAGAAGACGGTCAGGAAGTCTCTTTTAACCATGTTATATGTGCGACGCATTACCCGATAGCGAATATTAAGCATAACCTTCTACTGCACCTTGAGATTGAACGGTCATATATTGTTGCCGCCAAAGAACATACGCCGATTCCATATGCGATGTTTCAGGTTGCAGACATGCCTGAGCGTTCGTTAAGACACTATATTACAGAAGAGGGAATCGGCTTACTGGTCGGCGGTGAAAATCATGTCGTCGGAACAAAGGATGATGTCTCCCATGCTTACGAACGTCTTGCCTATGATGCCAAAAAACTGTTCAATGTTGATGAAATTACTGATCAATGGTCTGCTCAGGATATGATGACGGCTGACAAAATGCCGTTGATCGGCAGATACAGTAAGAATGATAATACAGTGTTCATTACAACCGGGTACAATAAGTTCGGTATTGCTACTGCTGCTGTCGGAAGTGTCGTATTACGTGACTTAGTGATGGGCACAGCTAACAAGTACGAAGACTTGTTCAAGCCGCAGAGAATTGATACATTAAGCAGCCAGGCGAAAGCGACTGCTAAAAAAGCATTTACAGCTGTTAAAGGTCAGGGCAAGGCGGTAAAAGATTACCGGACTGACCGCGATGCCCTGAAAACTGATGAAGCAGCCATATTTTTAAATGATGGTCAATTTGAAGCGGTCTATAAAGATCGGAACGGAGAAGAACATACTGTTAGTCCGTTCTGCACACATATGGGCTGCGTTCTCAGTTTCAATGATGGTGAAAAAACATGGGACTGTGCCTGCCACGGGTCGCGATTTGACTGCGATGGCAAAGTGTTGGAAGGACCTGCTTCTAAAGATCTCTCTTCTAGATAACGCTATAGAAGTTATGGTAAATTAATAAGGAGCAGTTCGAATCTATCTAAACGTCTACAGAAAGAATGGATACCTATGACTCATCGTGAAGCATTTGTAACCGCCGGAGAAATATACGAGATGGGTGTACCTCCTCATGTATTGTCACTGTGGCTGACCAACGATCTCATTCAGGTCGTTCATAAAAATAAGCTCGAACGATTCTTCTGGAAACACGAAGTAGAAGAATTGATCAAGCGTTATCTTTAAGCAATGTACTGTCCAATAAATACTGGACAGTATATTTTTTTGCGAGTTGGTATAAATGCTGCTTCAGTTGCTGTTCGGAAGTGTCGAGCTGCTCAAGTAGCGCAAACGTCCGGGCTTTCTCAGTATCAGTGGCACGTTTTTTGAAGTAGCCCCAGACATGCTGATAGGCATTGGTCTTTGAACCTTTAGTCGGTGGGGTATTTTTTGCCTGTTCAATCAATGCGTGAAGTGCCTCGTAGCTCGGCTGTTCTTTCATCAAAGCTCTGATAGCTTCGTAACTTGCCTGACTATGATACATCACCAAGTATTTTTCCTCGCGCCAGTACTTCTCAAGTTGTCGTTGTTCAGCCATCATTTGGAGTAAATCTCTCTTAATGCTGCATCAACGTCAGGATAGCTGAATTCAAATCCTTCAGCTAATAATCGTTCAGGAAGCACACGCTGACCTTCGGTAACCATCTGTGCCTGTTCACCGAGAACAGTGTTCATCATCACTTTTGGTACTGGGAACCAGTGAGGGCGATGCAGCACTTTTCCGAGTGTTCGGCCGAACTGATCCTGGGTAGCTGGTTGTGGTGCTGTGAAGTTAAAAATACCTGTTAACCGCTGCTTATAAATGTACAGCATTGCCTCAGTCAGATCATCGATATGGATCCATGATAATACTTGTCTGCCATCTGCGATAGGACCGCCCGCTGCTAAGCGATAAGGCAATGCCATGAGAGGGAGTGCACCGCCGTTTTTCGCGAGTACTACACCGAAACGGCAACGTGCGACATCGGTTCCGAGTGCTTTAATTGCTGCTGCTTCGGCCTCCCACTGACAGACTACTGATGACAGGAAATTATGAGGAACAAAGACGTCACGTTCTGTAAATGTCAGTCGTTTAGCCGTTGGATAATACCCGACTGCACTTGCATTAATCACATAAGGTCTGTAGCCGGTTTGTTCCAAATAGTGACGTAATTTTTTAGTGGATTCAATACGGCTTTTCAATATTTGTTTCTTATATTCTTCAGTCCACCGTTTGTTTAATGTGGCACCTGCCAAATTGATGACAAGGTCAGCTTTTGGCATTTGTTTTATCCAGTCCACTTTTGACCAGTTCACATAAGAAACTTGTTCCGTATTTTGATGGTCAGTTCGCGATAATATCACTACATTGAAGCCTTGTTTTACGAGTCGTTCTGTCAATGCTTGTCCAACTAAGCCGCTTCCTCCGGAAATCACTGCTGTTTCAGCCATGTCAATCACTCCTTAAATAAGTAATCTGTGTAGATGATCATCGTTAAATCGGTCATTGTTTCACATAATTCTTCAATGGGTATGTGGAAGTTCTTGCTGATCCATAAATCATAGATAGATACCATTCCTGAAAGATAAAATGTTGAAATCATGTCCTGATCAATCGCAGCATGAGGTTTAAGATAACGTATTTGCTGCAAAATGATAGGTTTGAATGAACGAATTTCCTTATCCAGCACTCTGCCTCTCAATTCAGGATGTAACTGTGAAAATATATGCTTATTATTATGGATAGCTGTCAGAACCTGCCATACATTGTCGTATATATGTGTTCTTACTTCTGTTGCAGGCAGGTCAGCAGGAACATATCTTAACGCAAAATAGATGTCTTGATTGCACTGTTCAATCAGATCTTCAAACAATGCATACTTATCCTGATAATATGTATAAAACGTAGAACGTGTGATATCAGCACGTTGAACAAGCGCCTTAATGGTGATGTCTTCAATAGTAGCATGGCGAAGCATTTCATTCATGACATCGATGAGATGCTGTCTTGTTTTATGATAGGTTTTGGTAATCAATGCCATAAACAGTATCCTTTCTGTGACTCGGACATTCATTAGTTGATAACTAAATTTTACCTTGAATAGGATAAATAATAAAATATTTTGCAGAATCACTGTTTTGTTTATTTATCGGGTATAGACCAGTAACAAGGAGGTCTGTCGTTTGAAAAACAAAGCTTTAAAAGTGATAACATCGATAGAACGGCTTGGTGTTGCGGAAAAAGGTAGTAAACGTGCCCATGCAAAAGGCGTTAATTATCATGCCGATGTACAATTGAATGAAGAAGGAAGACAGTTGCTTGGTGATATGACTCATGCAATCGTACGATTATCTGATGCACCACCCAGTACGAAATATCCATCATGGAGTGTGTCTTTAAAAGGGTTATCCATGCGTTTATCAGGAAATAATCAGCCTTTAGACCTTGTTTTCGTTACTTTTCCCTATTTTCCGTGGGTTAAAGCGGATTCTATCGTAGAAATTGGAAATTATGCTGTTGCGCTCAAAGAACAAAGTGACTGGCAGGTTAAACTAAATCTCTGGCGTAAAATATTGCAGATAGAAAATTTCCATCAACATATCTGTAAATTCATCCGTCATATGCCTATAGTCACATACCGTACTCATCGAAAATACTATAATTTACATTATTTCAGAACAGTCAATGACGATTTCACTCGGTTTCACGCGAAATATATCAACCACCAAATACTGTTATATACAGAGCGTTATCATCAAGCTGCTTCTATTGAACAAATAAGAAGGGATGAAACAGTTCGTCATATAGGAACGATACGTTTAATCCAGGAAACGGATGAACAGATTGATTATTTTGATGTTATGCAGACCGGAGATTATTTGCGGCCGTTGGATGATGACGAGATATTACTGTTAAGACACTATATGTATAACATATCATATGAACGAAAAAGGAAAGAGAGGGAAAGTCATGAATAAAAGTCGATTAGAATCTATCGTCAATGAAGTGATTCAAGCAAGTTTAGCAGCTGATAGACGAACCGTCATGAAATTCGTAGACCCTCAAATTAAAGACCATACATTGATTGATGATGAAATTATCAAACGTATACAGCGTGTATTGAGTGAACCGGACTCGAGTTATCAACTATCATTTGAAGAGAGTTATCCATTTGTCCGGGCATTGATTATGACAGGCTCTAAGCAGCCGTTAACGCCTGTTCCGTTAGAATGGCAGGTAATAGGTCTTGATATCATATACGATCAAACAGCAGATAAATATTACATTACTTTGAAATAGTCTGAAAATTAATAGTCATAAAAAGAACCAGCCATATATGGCTGGTTCTTTTTATGACTATTTTGATGTGAGGCCTTTTGTACAACATTAATCAAAGGAATTAACAATGATTATTGCTCGTCTTGTGCTTTCTTACGTCTGCTTGTGATAATGCCGACACCAAGAATACTTAACAGCACTGACCAGAATATAACCTGCCATTGCCATGAATGCGGGAAAGCATGAGGCAGGATGTGGATTTTGTCATGTGCAAGCACAAGGACGACTAATTTAATACCAATCCAGCCGACGATAGCAAAAGCTGCTGCTTCAAGACCTGGATATTGTTCGAGGACTTTGACAAAATAATTTGCTGCAAATCTCATCAAAATCACACCTAACATACCACCGATAAACATGACTGCAAATTGTCCTGCGTTAATACCGCCGATTTGTCCGCCGATTTCAGGTAAGGTGACAGCAATAGCAATCGCTGCAAGCATTGAGTCAATCGCAAATGCGATATCTGCAAGTTCAACTTTCAGTACAGTCATCCAGAAACCACTACCTTTTTTCTCTGCTTTCTCTTCAGCGATATTTGGTGTTTTTGGATCATCAGCATGATCTTTCTTCTTGAAATAGGTGTACAGATTTTTAGCTGACATAAACAACAGATAAGCCGCTCCTAATGCCTGCACCTGCCAAATATGTACGAGCAGTGTGATCATGAATAATGACGCTAAGCGGAAGACAAACGCGCCCACTAGGCCGAAGAACAGAGCCTTTCTCCGTTGTTCCTCCGGTAAATGCTTGACCATTACTGCCATAACGATGGCATTGTCCGCTGCAAGCAGCCCTTCCAGTAATACTAACACTAAGATTACCCATGCGTAGGATATAATAATACTCGGGTCCATCATGATTCTCCTTTATATTAAATTGATGAATATAAAAAGACCCATGCCAAATAGAATTGGCAAAGGTCTCGCTAAACATGAGTTTTATAATCCCGGAAGCCTGAGCTTCGTAATGACGGAATGATACAAGGTGTGAACCTTTTTGAGCTACTCCCCTTCGACATAAGTCTCAGATATTCATTTGTGATTATTATATCAGCTTTTTATTGAATTTAAAAGTAATTCTTGTTCTAGCAGTCGTCCGCCTGTCCTGTAGAAAAGTGACTGTTTTGTGGCGAAGGAGGAGAATGTTTTTTCAGAGATAACTAAGGGTAATTATTATATGTACTTTTATTTGTCTGTTACTCGGCATATACGATAAGACTACATAGGAGGAACTTAACTAATGGCTAATGACAAAAATAAACAGTTGGAATCAGTAACTGTGGATACGACTCAGGAAGCGGCATTAACAACGAATCAAGGACTTAAAATGGCGGAAGATGAATTTTCATTAAAAGCAGGCGAACGTGGTCCGACATTGCTTGAAGATTTTCATTTCAGAGAAAAAATGACCCATTTTGACCATGAACGTATCCCTGAAAGAATTGTCCATGCACGTGGTTATGGTGCTCATGGTGAATTTGAACTCTATGAATCGCAGGAAAAGTATACAAAAGCTAAATTCTTAAATGATACTTCGAAGAAAACACCTGTATTTGTTCGTTTCTCAACTGTTGCAGGCTCTAAAGGTTCTCCGGAGACTGTCCGTGATGCACGTGGTTTTGCAACGAAGTTCTATACTGAAGAAGGGAACTATGACTTAGTCGGTAACAATATTCCTGTCTTCTTCATTCAGGACGCCATTAAATTCCCGGATCTGGTTCATGCCATCAAACCGGAGCCGCACAATGAGATTCCTCAGGCTGGAACAGCCCATGATACGTTCTGGGATTTCTTTGCGCAGAATCCAGAGTCTACACATATGACGATGTGGACAATGAGTGATCGCGGTATTCCTAAGAGCTTCCGTACAATGGAAGGTTTTGGTGTGAATACATTCCGTCTGATCAATAAAGAAGGCCAATCACACTTCGTTAAATTTCACTGGAAACCTCTTCTTGGTACTCATTCATTAGTGTGGGATGAGGCACAGATTATAGCGGGTAAAAATATCGACTTCAATCGTGAAGACTTGTATGAAGCAATCGAGAAAGGTGATTACCCTGAGTGGGAACTGGGTCTGCAGCTGATTGCAGAGGAAGATGAGTTTAAATTCGATTTCGATATTCTGGATCCGACAAAAGTATGGCCGGAAGAAGACGTACCTGTTCAAATTGTCGGTAAATTAACGTTAAACCGTAATGTTGATAATGTCTTCGCTGAAACAGAGCAAGTGATGTTCAGTCCAGCTCATGTGGTACCAGGGATTGATTTCAGTAATGACCCGTTGTTACAGGGCCGTCTGTTCTCTTATACAGATACGCAGCTGTTACGTCTCGGTGGTCCGAACTTCCATCAGATTCCGATCAATGCGCCAATCTGTCCATTCGCCAACAATCAGCGTGATGGTTTACATCAGCATCAGATTCATAAAGGGATGACAAGTTATCATAATAATGCAATCAATAACAATAACCCTCATACAACGCCAGTTGAAGAGGGTGGATACGAGCATTACTACGAACGCATCGATGCCCATAAAGTGCGCGCTCGCAGCGAAAGCTTCGTTGACCACTACTCTCAAGCCAAACTGTTCTTAAACAGCTTATCTGAGCCGGAACGTCAGCATTTAACAGATGCGTTCAGCTTTGAAATCGGTAAATGTAAGTTAGACTTCGTTAAACAGAATGCAGTCAACAACTTAAACAAAGTAGATAAGAAGCTGGCAGAAGAAGTGGCATTACGTGTCGGTGCAGAAGTGCCGGAAGCAGATGAAGAAGTGAAATCTGACAAAGCATCTCCTGCACTGAGCATGGAAAATACGGTGAAGAAACTAGATACATTATCAGTAGCTATTGTAGTGACTGAAAACACAGACATTGTTCATGTTGAAACGTTCATTAAAGATTTTGCTGCTAACAAAGTGAACTATAAATTAATAGCAAACCGCCCAGTGAAAATGTCAGAAGGCATCAAAGTAACTGAGACATTCGATACAGTTCACTCAACATTATTTGATGGTCTGCTTGTGCTTGACACAGACGCACCGCTTGCACCACCGCTTAAAGACTTTATAGAAGCGGCAAACCGTCACTATAAAACTATCGGCTACAGCGATAGAGTCGCACCATTGCTGGATACTACTTCGGTTGATAAGAGCCAGCCAGGAATTGTGGAAGTTCGTACACCTCAAGATTATTTGGATCAGCTTGTTATTCAACGACACTGGTCTAGACAGCTTTAATGTAAAAAAGGATTGATCGTTACGATCAATCCTTTTTTATTGCTTTAATATCATTAATAGCAACAATTTTATTCATTTTAATGGAACGTTTCATGGATTCACGTTCAAGTTCCATCTTTTCAATTTCGGCAGGGGTATGCCCGCCAAGTATCCATTGTCTCGTATGCTGAAAGAAATCTTTGTAAAGAAAGTCGAACTGCTCTCTATCTTCTCGAGCGAACTGACCTTTTATTAAAAGACTGATTTCATGCTGAGCACTTTCAAAGTCCGGCGCCCCCATAGTATAGACTTGTATGCTTTCAATGAGGTGGTCCCATTCATCAGGTGATAACTGTGTCTTTTTTTTGAGGAATTTTCCCAGATTTTTCATCTGCGGTGTCTGTAAGTGATGGTCAGGGCCGACAAAATCATAGACTTCATGAGGATCTTTGAACTCGTAGTAAGGAAACTGCTGAAGTTCCTGGAAAGCTTCTTTATCATCTACCCATGAATCAAGTAGTGCATCAACAATATAACCTTCATGGATCTGTAGATCGTAGATGGACAGAAAGAGATCGATACTATCCGCTTCAAAAGTATCTTGATAGGTTTTCTCGTAATGTGCTTCCAGGTGGTCACGGGTGACAAAACCGTAGAGCATCAGATTACTGGAAATAAAAGTGAAATCCTGCTCGTATTTATCCTTTTTCTGCTCGATAGCATCTAAAGGCAGTTTCATCAGCGCTTGTTTTGTATCTTCAGGGATAACCAGATTCTTGTCGATATCGAAAATAATCAGTGCGGCGACCATCTGCCCTAGATCTTTAGGTGAGAGATGAATGATATTATGATTTTCTGATAAAGCATCAGCCAACAACTGAATATCCAGCACTTCTTCTTGAATCAGCAGCTCATAGTAGAGATTGTCTTTTTTGTGGAAACGTACTGAAAGCATATCGATCAATGCTTGACGAGACGTCTCGTCATCAAAATCCAGCTGATAGTACATGGCGCTATCGCGCAATTCTTCTAAAGAGAGTCTGTGGACCAGTTCATCAAATGACTGATCATAACTTGAGTCATAACTGCTGAGTACTTTTTTATGAAGAGGTGCAAGAAACTTTCTAAACATAGGGCTCACTTCCTTAATGTATCTTACAGGTATTGTACCTAATTTAAGGTGAGTGAGATAGTGAAAATAAAAAGCAGTCCACATGTGACTGCTTTTTAGCTGCGACCTTTGAGCATGCCATGCCAGTACATGAGAGGAATCCCTCTCTTTTTAATCTGATAAAGCAGGGGATTCGTCTTGGACTGATCCAGAGGCAGTGATTCCTTAGGCTTTAAATCGTAGCCGAACTCTGCCATAATCGCCTGACCATATTCAGTTGCGATAGGGCAAGCCGTCATGCCGTTATAATACCCTTTCAGTGGTTTGCCTTTTATCTGGGCAATCAGGTTTTGAGCAAGGACAGGTGCTTGTTTACGAACAGCGGCTCCCATCTTGACAGTGGGTAGATTCGTGCAGTCACCGAGTCCGAAGATGTTCTGATGACGGACATGCTGCAGGGTGTATTTATTGACATCTAACCAGCCGGCTTCATCGCTCAGGGTGGACTGTTTAATGACATCTGGTGCACTCATCGGCGGCGTGACCAGGAGCATTTCGAAAGGCAGTGAATAAATTTCGGATGTTGCAAGGTTCTTGAAGGTAGCCGTCTGTTCAGGTCCGTTGACAGCAATTAATTCATGCTGCAGATCATAAGAAATCCCTTTATTTTCAATCTGTTTTTCAATCTCTCTTCTGTATTTCTCAACCGGAAACAGTGAATCAAGGGCGCTCTTAAGAATAAGAGTAGGGCGGTCTTTTTTCTTGTTCTTGAAGAACTCATCGAAGGTAAACAATGAGTTTTCAGGTGCAACTCCCCCTTTAATCGGTGTAGAAGGCTTGGTCACTATGACATTACCAGTTGTTACTTTTTTCAGTGATGCGTAGGTATAGTCCACATAGTCATAGAGATAGTTGGTACAGACATTATTTTTGCCGAGCGTTGCCGGCAGGCCTTCAATTTTTTCGAAGTCAAGCTGGAGACCGAGTGCTACAACAAGGTATTCGTAATTGATCTGTTCGTTGTTATCCAGTCTGATAATACGTTCGACTGCCTGAATGGCGGTTACTTTCTGGTGAAGAAAGTCAGCACCACGAGGAATGACTGACTGCATTTTTTTGCGGCTGTGCTCTTTTTTCTCTGCGCCACTGCCGACAAGGGGCCATGCTGGCTGATAGGCATGATAGTCAGCATGATCGATGATTAAGATATCTTTAATACCTGCTTTAATCACGCGACTGGCAGTTGAAATCCCGCCAGATCCACCACCGAGGATAACGACCTGATATTTTTTATTCATTATGATTCTCCTTTAGGTTTTCGTTTATATAAATAGATAACGATTGCGATAATACCGATGGCCATCATAATATAGAAGAAGTTTGAGTACGTATCAAAAGTGTGCAGGACCTGCTCCCAGTTTTCGCCAAGAGAGTAGCCTAAATAAATCAGCACAGCATTCCAGATGATTGTGCCGACAGTCGTATAAAGTGTGAATGTCACGATATTCATACGGTTGATGCCGGCAGGAATAGAAATCAGACTGCGCACCAAGGGGACGAAGCGGCAAAGAAAAACAGCGATACCGCCATATTTTTTGAACCAGTTATCCGCTTTGTAGAGATCATCCTTTGTCAGTCGTAGAATCCAGCCATAACGCTCAACGATTTTTTCGAGTCTTTTTAAGCCGAGAAGATGTCCCAGGTAATAAAGAATAAGTGCACCCACGACAGCACCTAGTGTTGAAGCTAAAAGCATACCGACAAAATTCAGCTTGTCAGACTGTGTGACCATGAAGCCGCCGAACGTCAGAATGACTTCTGACGGAATAGGTGGAAATACGTTTTCAAGAAGAATGAGAAGGAAGACACCGAAATAACCGAACTGCTCCATCACATCCATAATCCATTGCTGCATAACAAACTCCTTTATCAATGTTATACCCTGAGTGTAACGAATCAGACAAATGAATGCGAATATTATGATAATTACTTTAAAAGATGGAGACAACTTCTTCAGATTTTGAGAATAAAGAAAGTCAGTTGCGGGTATACTTAAGAGGTATATATAAGGAGGTAATAACATGACAGAACTATTCAATGCATCAGAACTGAGTCCGACAGAAAAAATAGGGCCAGGTGTAGTAGGTATCATCGAATTCGCTGTAGGTGATCAAAAAGAATTTACTGGCGAATATATTCCGACTGATATGCGTTTCTTTATGGTAGCAGATATGAATGGACAGCCGTATCAGCGTGTCATCAGCTATGATGACATTAAAGGTGTGGAAGTAGAAGACAGTGCAGTGACTGTCAACTTTGAGATGGGACCGATTCGTATTCGCGATATCGGTAACGGCACTGCGCAAGTATTTGCAGATTATGTCAATGAGCAGCTGGAAAAACGCAAAAAATAAGAAGCCCGCGGGCTTCTTATTTTTTTATTCTACAATTTCAAGTGCGATTTCCATCATTTTAGTGAATGATGTCTGGCGTTCTTCTGGTGTTGTTTCTTCGTGTGTCAATAAGTGATCGCTGACTGTGAAGATACCGAGTGCCTTAACATCGCCGCCTGCATAAGCAGCATTCATGTAAAGACCGGCAGATTCCATTTCCACTGCTAAGATGCCCATAGAGCGCCATTTGTCAGTGGCCTGTGCATTCGCATTGTAGAAAATATCTGATGATAAGACGTTACCTACGTGATTCGGTACCCCTTTTTCATCGGCTAATTGTTTAGCACGGGCCAGTAAGCTATAGTCAGCAATTGGAGAGAAATGGCCTGGTAGACCATATTGTGCGACATAGTTAGAGTCAGTAGATGCCCCTTGAGCGATGATCACATCATAGACATTGATGCCTTCCTGCATCGCGCCGCATGAACCGACACGGATTAAGTTCTTGACGCCGAATGTGTGGATCAGTTCATAAGAATAGATACCGATAGAAGGAATCCCCATACCCGTTCCCATGACAGAGATTTTTTTGCCTTTGTATGTTCCGGTATAACCGAACATGTTACGCACTTCGTTGAACTGTACAACGTCTTCTAAATAAGTGTCTGCGATGAATTTTGCGCGCAACGGATCTCCTGGTAATAGGATTGTTTCCGCGATTGGATTGTTTTCTGGTTTAATGTGAGGTGTTGATTGAGTCATAATGATTCTCCTTTAATGAATGATTTTCATTTCATTCTTAGTATATATAACTATGTAAGAGATTTCAAAAAAAGATATTAAGGTATAATCCTTGAGCAGTGAAACGTCTGGATGTTTAAAATTTTTAATTTGTGTAATAACTATTAGGGTAAATCATATTAAAAATTGGAGTGATTGCAGATGAGCAACAATCAAAATCCGTTAAACGCCTATTATCCAGGCAAATTTGACAAGCAGGAACAGGAAGCACCGGGATTACAGCAAAAAATGACACCAGTACCTGACTGCGGGGAAGAATCATATACAGGAACAGGAAAGCTGAAAGGTAAACGTGCACTTGTGACAGGCGGAGATTCAGGTATCGGCCGTGCAGCTGCCATTGCTTACGCTAAAGAAGGCGCAGATGTTGCTATCAACTACCTGCCGGTTGAAGAAGCAGACGCCCAGGAAGTAAAAGCAGTAATCGAAGCAGCTGGTCAGAAAGCTGTACTAATTCCAGGTGATCTTCGTAATGAAGATTTTAATAAAGAAATGGTGGAAACAGCAGTTAGAGAATTAGGCGGCATTGATATTTTATGCAGTGTAGCAGGTGAACAGACAGCTGTTGAAAAAGTAGAAGATCTATCAACACATCAATTACGTTCAACATTTGAGACAAACGTCTTTTCATTAGTATGGACAGTACAAGCGGCACTTCCGCACATGGACAAAGGCGCATCGATTATCACAACGTCTTCTGTACAAGCTTACAATCCAAGCAAAAACTTGTTGGATTATGCAGCGACAAAGACTGCTATTGTATCAATGACAAAATCACTCGCTTCTCAGCTTGGAGAAAAAGGAATCCGCGTGAATTCAGTCGCACCAGGACCAATCTGGACAGCACTGCAGATTACAGGCGGTCAGCCGCAGGAGAAGATTCCTGAATTCGGTCAAAAAGTAACCTTGCAGCGTGCGGGTCAGCCGGTTGAATTATCAGATGTCTATGTCTTCCTTGCATCGGACAACGCAAGCTACGTCACTGGTCAAGTATATGGCGTGACAGGCGGCGTGGAAATCAACTAATAAAAACACTGAGACTTCTGTCTCAGTGTTTTTATTTAGTATTGTTTCGCAATGTCTGTATGACGAACATCAGTATAAATGACAAGACCATCATAATAATGACCCATAGACCTGCAATAACCCTTTCGTTATTTTCAAGCGCAATGTAAATAGCGGTCGGTAACGTTTGAGTGACACCAGGAATATTACCTGCAAAGATCAATGTAGCACCAAATTCGCCAATTGCACGTGCAAATGCAAAGAGAATGCCTGTCAACAGTGCATTTTTAGATAACGGGATAACAATGGATCTGAAAATTACTACATGATTTGCCCCGTCTACTTTTGCTGCATCGATGACATCATGGTCGACGTTATCAATACCAATTTTCAGAGACTGATACATCAAAGGGACAGCAACAATAGTAGAGGCGATGATTGCTGCATTAACAGTGAATAACAAGTTGATATTGAATAATAAATGTAACCATTGACCTGCAATACCATGCCGGCCGAATAAATAGAGCAGTATGAAGCCGACGACTGTCGGTGGCAGAACCATAGGCAGCATGATGAGCGTTTCAACGATGGATTTCCCAGGGAATGATGTATGGGTCATTATGAACACCAGTACAATACCTATAACAAAACTAATGATAGTAGCAGTGATTGCGACTTTTAATGAAATGTAGATAGGAGATAGAAAATCAGCTGTTAACAATAAATCCATAAGCGCCATACACCTTTTTTGATTGATTGGATTGCAGATAGTTATAGAAGTTCTGTGCTTCCTTGAAATGTTTTGTAGCAGTTACAATGCCTAAAGGATATGTAATAGGAGTGTCACGTTTATCGTCCATTGGATAACGATTTAATTCTGAAGTCAGTGCGTCTGTCTGGTAGACTATTCCGGCATCTACATTACCAGATTCCACATAAGTCAATACTTGGCGGACATCTTTTGTGAAGACGAATTTTTCAGTCAACTGCGACCATAGATGCCATTCTGTCAGAGCTGATTTGGCATACATACCTGCGGGAACTGTTTCAGGTGTGCCGACGGCGATTTTACGTATGTGAGCAGCCGATAATTCCTCAGGACTGGACAGTTGCTGCTGCGACACGATAACAAGCTGATTGGTGAGCACAGATACGGTGTTTTTCTTATGGATAGCATTTGCTGCAATCACTCTATTCATTTCCTTGTTAGAAGCAGAAAAAAATAAATCTGCTGGAGCACCGGACTGAATTTGATTAGCCAAAGTACCTGATCCTCCAAAATTATAGACGATATTAATATGAGGATGTGTTTTTTCGTAGTTCTTTGCTATATCAGTCAGTGCATCTTTTAAGCTGGCGGCAGCAGAAACTGTAATAGTCGTCTGCTCATTTCTATTACTACAGCCTGTGGACATGATAAGACATATAATTAATAATAACCGCTTCAAAACTACACCACCTCCTCTTTAGACTAGTATACATCATAAAAACGATGAGGTATTGCATGTATAGAAACAGAATCATTGTATGTCATTTGAATATAAAGGGTTTAATGAAGCGTAAAAAGGTTATAGATGACTAGTCTGACAAATTTAATTAAGGAGTGTTATAAATGAAAGCAGTAACTTTCCAAGGTAAAAAGAAAATGGAAGTGAAACAGGTTAAAGATCCGATTATTGAAGCGCCGACAGATGCTATTATTAAAATTACAGCAACAGGAATTTGCGGTTCAGATTTACACTTATATCATCAAGGAGATATGATGATGGATCCCGGGTTTGTCATTGGTCACGAACCAATGGGGATTGTTGAAGAAGTCGGCAGCGAAGTGACTAAGCTCAAAAAAGGTGACCGTGTAGTCATTCCATTTAATATTGGCTGCGGTGAATGTTTTTACTGTGTGAATGAGATGGAGTCACAATGTGATAATTCCAATGAAGAACAAGCGAACTGGAAGATGGATAACGGCGGCTTGTTCGGATTCGGTAAAATGCATGGTAACCATTGGGGTGGGCAAGCTGAGTACTTAAGAGTACCTTTTGCAGACTTTTCATCATTCATTGTACCAGACAGCGATATGAAGGATGAACAAGTACTGTTCTTGTCGGATGTTGTTCCGACAGCCTACTGGAGTGTAGAACATGCAGGTGTTAAACCAGGTGATACAGTAGTCATCCTCGGCTGCGGTCCTATTGGGTTGATGGCGCAAAAATTTGCTAAATTAAAAGGTGCTGAGCGTGTTATCGGTGTTGATAATGTAGAACACCGTCTGGAACACGCTATTAGAACAAATTCTGTCGAAGTTGTGAACTTCGATAAAGAAAAAGAAATCGGTAAGTTTTTGCGCGAACAGACTAAAGGCGGGGCAGATGTTGTCATTGACTGTGTGGGGATGGATGGGCAAGTGAGCATTAAAGAACGTGCGACGAACTTAGTGACACCTCAGCGTGGTACAATCAACCCGATTGAAACAGCTGTTGAAGCAGTGCGTAAATTTGGTACGATACAATTAACAGGTGTTTATGCGTCTCCGGCTGCCAATTTCCCATTACCTTTGATTTTCAACCGCAACGTAACGGTAAGAACAGGACAAGCGCCAGTCATTCATTTAATGCCTAAGCTATATGATATGATACGCGACGGTGTCTTTGATCCTACTGATATCATTACACACACGATGAAGTTGGACGATGCAGCTGAAGCTTTTGAAATTTTTGATGAAAAGAAAGATAATAATATCAAAGTTGTACTAAAACCATAGTTTAATAGCGAATTTTATAAAAAGATCCTAAACTTAAGTGATTTAGGGTCTTTTTATAATGGGCTGATGTATCCAACTTTTGTTTGGCTATTTACTTGAGTGGTAAAATGGTGATGAGGTGATAGAAATGGACCGTAATTTGTTTATAGAGACGGACATTGAACGTGAATGGTTTTCGCGTTTTGAAGATAACAAGGAATGGATTAAAGCATCAGCAAAAGAGGCGGATCAAACAGGTCGATTAAATCACAAATTGATTGACTGGTTGCTGGATCACGGTTATAACCGGTTGTCACTCCCAGTTGCAGCAGGTGGTTTCGGCTGCTCTATTAAATCGGTGCTGCTGCTGCAGGAAGTGCTGGCATCATATGACGAATCAACGGCGCTTTCAATTGGCTGGCATCTTGGTGTGGTCGGCGAAGTATTTGAATTTAATCTCTGGTCAGACCGTATGACCGCTCAGTTTACTGAAGATATCTTGGCAGGTGGTATCACGAACCGAGTGGTATCAGAAGCAGCGACAGGCAGCCCGACGCGTGGCGGGAAACCCGGTACAAGTGCAGTAAGGCATCAGGATGGCTGGCTGATAAATGGTGTTAAAACGTATGTCTCTATGAGTCACCGGCTGACACATTATATCGTCGGTGCTTATGTTGAAGAAAAAAACAGTCTGTGCTTTTTCTATATTCCGGCAGACACTCCTGGTTTAGTAATAGTTGAGACTTGGAATACAACAGGAATGCGGGCAACGGAAAGTCATGATCTTGTGCTGACCGATGTTTTTGTTAACGATGATTATTTAGTCGAAGAGAATCGTAAAGGACATGATAATCCATGGCTCATGCATATCCCAAGTGTATATTTAGGAATTGCACAAGGTGCAGTGGATGATGCAGCGCGCTTTGCGTTGTCTCATTCTCCTAATTCCATTACAGGCGTCATTGCAGACTTACCACATATTGAAGCACAGCTTGGAGAAATGGAGCTGAAGTTGATGGCTGCACGGCACTTCCTGTATCATGCAGCAGAGCTCCATGACTCACACAAAGAGCACCTAGTTCCAACATTCAGTGCAGCAAAATATATAGTCGTGAACCATGCGCTGGAAATTGTAGATACTGCCATGAGAATCATAGGTGCTAAAAGTCTTGAACGGGATGGAACTATTGAACGACGGTACCGAAGTGTACGTGCAGGCCTGCATAATCCACCGATGGATGATGCAGTGATCAGATTGCTGAGCAGAGAAGTAAAAGCACACAACGACTATTAAATAATCAAAAAAATGAGAAAAGAGTTGCGAAAGGGTCTTTTTCCGAGTATGATAAAAAAGTAATATAAATGAGAATGAATCTCAATTAGGAGGAAGACAATGAAAAAGTGGTTCGTATTATTAATTGCCTGCTTGTTGACATTAGCAGCATGTGGCAATTCAAATTCTGATGATCAGTCAGAAGATAAAAAAAGCAGTGACTCAACAAGTACCGTCGACTATCAATTAGATAATGGAAAAACGATTGAAATACCTAAAAATCCAAAACGTATTGTATTGATGGGAGCCAGCTATACAGGAAACCTGCTTGATTTAGGCATCAAGCCTGTAGGGGTCGATTCCTATGCTTTTCAGTCTGATATTTTGAAGCCTGAACTTGAAGGTGTAGAACAATTAGGAGCAGGCGATGTTGAAAAAATCGTTGAACTGAAACCTGATTTAATTCTGTCATTTGATACTGATAAGAACAACGATAAATATTCTAAAATTGCACCGACTATTCCATTTACTTATACTAAACATAATTATCTGGATATTCATAAAGAGCTCGGTAAAATTGTAAATAAAGAAAAAGAAGCACAAGCGTTCATTGATCAGTGGAATGAGAAAACAGCCGATGACAGCAAAGAAATAAAAGCTCAAATCGGTGAAGACACAACCGTATCTATCTATCAAATCTTCCAGAAGAAAATTTACGTCTATGGCGATAACTGGGGACGCGGTTCAGAAATCATCTATCAGGCCTTTGATCTGGCTATGCCTGAATCAGTTACTAAAGATGTGAAACCAACCGGCTGGAAAGAAATTTCTGCTGAAGAAATTGGTAAATATGCGGGCGATATTATGATGATTTCAAGTGATACTGGAAAAATTTCAAACAGTATTGTTGAATCTAAAGTATGGAAAAATTTAGACGCTGTAAAAAATAACAGAGTTATTAATTATGACTCAGAAGATTTCTGGTTCAATGATCCTATTTCACTTGAACATCAACATGAAGTACTGAAAAAAGAATTGATGAAAATTGAAAAATAATCATTTCTGCCTTTCTTCAAAATGAAAGGCAGAAATTTTTTTGCGAGTTAATGTAAACTTTTTATTTATTAAGGTTAACAATGTTGTTATAATCATACTAGCTGATGAAAGGGGTATAGTTAATGAAAACAAAGGATTTAGTCGTTGTAGCGCTGTTTACCGCTGTCATTGCAGTGCTGGGTATACTGCCGGCAGTGCCTGTGCCAGCTATCGGTGTACCATTCACATTTCAAAGTCTAGGTATTATATTGGCAGGATGTTTATTAGGACGTAAGCTCGGCGCATTAAGTGTGTTATTGTTCATCATTTTAGCTGCCTGCGGTCTACCGGTTTTAGCGGGTGGACGCGGTGGAATTGCGTTGTTTTTCGGTCCGACAGGAGGTTATTTATTGGCGTTTCCGGTGGTGGCTTACCTCATCGGCTGGTTGACTGAGAACGCGTATCCCGTATGGAAAGTCTTTTTGATTAATAGCTTGATTGGCGCCCTGCTATGTAATTTAATCGGTGGTACATTCATGGCATTTAATATTGGTATGCCGATTGCAGCCGCATTAAAATCGGTGTTGATTTTCATACCTGGTGACTTGGTGAAATGTTTAATTGCCGCTGTGATTGCAGTTAAACTTAGGGAAGTTCCATCTATCAGACGCTATATCCAGCAAGATATCCAATATAACAGTCATTAATTTTCAAGAACGTATGAGTAGTGAAGATGTATTCCTATCGGAAGCATCTTTTTCTTTTTGGAAATTTAAGCTAAAAATAGTAGCACAGTAAAGCGTTTTTTATATATACTTATAGAGAAATATTTGAATTTTTAGTGCGCGGTGGAAGTGTGATTTAAATCCGAGTGAACGATGGATTTCATCATTAATCGAAAGCGTGGGTAAAATGTGGAGACAGTGACAATTTGTTTCAGTACAGATGAGATTTCAAGTCTGGCACTGCACGACAACGTAGTGCCGGATGTATTGCTGCTGCAGGCCTGGTATGTGAGTGAAACCTCTCGGACAATTAAAGGAGCAGTGCGTCATACAAAGCAGCGGGTGACAGACAATAAAGTGAAGCCTGACAAGATGTATGATGTTAAAATTTTTTTGAAAGAAAGACGAAAAGTGAAGCATATGCAGCAATATACATATGAACTCATCTATTATGATGGACCGGTCGTCAGAGCACGAATGCAGTCAACATTTGTTCAGGAGGAATGTGATGAAAATTGATATCACAATGGACCAGGTGAAGGCATATTACACATTGATCAAATCTCACGATGACATTCACAGCAGTGAACCGGTTATTCCTGGACCGCTTCTTGTTCACTATATGATTCAGAGTCTTGAGCTGTCACCCCTCAAATGCAATCACAGTACGTTTAAGAAATCGGTATGGGTAGGCGAGGATATTACACTGGATTATCATCAGACAGGAAATGTCATAGAGTATCGCATCACTTCAGGAAGAGAATTAAAAGTGACAGGTACTCTCGAACTTATAGGGGGATAAAATGGTTACATTTAATGATACAAAACGTGATGCCGAATGGTATGCAGACTATGAACGATATACGCATTATCATACACCGTCGCAATTGATTAAGTATTACGCAAACTATTATGAATACAAAGAACTACCGACATTGGAACAATTTAAGCAGGATATTAAAGATCAGCAGCGCTTTCACTTAGAACGCGGTCAACAGCATTTACTGTTTATTTTTCCAGAGAATGTGGAACTGACAGAGGAGCTGCTCAACTATGGTGAGACAGAAGGGCTGACTCTTGAAAAGATGGAGCTGTACCGTGCAGATACGAGTCAACTTGAAGCAAACAATCATCCATCGGTTGACATTGTTGAAGTACTGGAGCGCGGCAAAGCATTTAATGACTTTCTCGTTGTATGCCGTGAAAATGAAATTGAGTATGGTGAAGATTTTGTAGAATTGAAACGCCAGACTCATACGCGTGACTTGTTGGATCCTTCTGTCGTTCAGCTGGTTGCTTATATTCACGGAGAACCTGCGGGGAAACTGGAAGCAATATTAAATGAACGGACAATGGAGCTTGATGATTTTTACGTCAGAGCTGTTTTCAGAGGACAAGGGATCGGCAGTATGCTGCAGCAATTTGTCTGGAATCGCGCCGGTGAGCGGCCGGTTATTTTAGTAGCTGACGGGAATGATACGGCAAGAGAGATGTACCAGAAACAAGGTTATAAGAAAATCAGTGAACGCTATGAATTCTTAAAAGCTGAATAATGATGAAACGCCTTGATCTTCCTTATGCGGAAGTAGCAAGGCGTTTTATTGTATAATGCGTTCGGGATGGCTGTATATGTTGAAGGAGTCATTACGTATAAAGCCGACCGCTGTCATATTTAAATCATGTGCAAGTTTAATCGCCAGGTCAGTCGGTGCAGATTTAGAGAGAAGGATACCGACGCCGATTTTTGATGCTTTAATTAATATTTCCGAAGAAATGCGACCCGAGAAAATCAATACTTTATCACGGATAGCAATCTGCTCATTAATGCAGTAGCCATACAATTTATCCAGCGCATTGTGTCTGCCGATATCAGACCGATGCAAATAGAAAGCTTCTCCGTCACTGATTGCAGCATTATGAAGACCGCCTGTTTGCTTGAAATTCGTGCTGCTGTCTTGTAACTGTGCCATCAATCGAATGACGTCACCTGCAGTAATGGTTTTATTAGTCATAGAAACTTTTGAAGTAGCAGCATCGCTGACAAAATAAAACTCCCGGCTTTTGCCGCAGCACGAGCTGATCATACGCTTGGAATAATGGCTGTTATCGAGAGGGGTTTGTTGAGCCAGCGTAATATGACAAAATCCTTTGCTGTCATCAAGGTGAACAGCCTCCAAATCAGCCCGCCGTCTAATGACTCCTTCTGAAGCAAGAAAGCCGAGAACGAGTTCCTCGAGGTGTGTCGGACTGCAGACAATCGTAGCAAACTCCTGCCGGTTTACATAGAGAGTCAGTGGAAACTCAGTTGCCATTCTATCAAAGCACTCAGTGAAATTCTGATTGTGATATTTAATGATAGGGTGCTGACCTGCAATCTCTTCTTTCATCAAAGCCGCCTCCTTTAGTGACAGTATACACTAGAGCACTTGTCTAATATATTGGAAACGCTCTATATTAAAGGTAAAATAAAAAATGGTTCTTTTAATCCTTTCATCTCATGATGAATATCAAAGAAATAATATTTTCTGACAAAATGGATAAAATCAAATTTTTCATAAAGAATCTAATCATTCACCTGAAACTATCATTTTCATCAAATTTAAGAAATCGAGGACCGTTGTATGAATCGCTATGACAGACAGGAAAAATTCAAGAAAATTGGCCGTGATGGACAGTCATTCCTCGGAGCGAAAACTGTCGGCATCATTGGTATGGGGGCGCTCGGGACACACACTGCGGGTACGTTAGTACGAGCGGGTGTCAACAGGCTGGTTATCATCGACCGAGATTATGTTGAACTGTCAAATCTGCAGCGTCAGACATTGTTTACAGAACATGATGCAATAGCTGCTGTGCCGAAAGTCATTGCTGCAAAAAAACAATTGATGCAGATTAATAGTGACCTCACGATTGAGGCACATATCGGTCATTGTGATGCCGCAGCTTTACGAGATTATTTCATATCGTGTGACGTACTGATTGATGGAACAGATAATTTTGAGACGAGACAGCTGCTGAACGATTTCAGCTATACGACAACTATTCCATGGATTTACGGGGCATGTGTCGAAGCGACTTATACTGCCTGTACGTTTATTCCTGGTGATACGCCGTGCTTTAACTGTGCACTCGGCGATCTTCCTGTGATGAACCGCACATGTGATACGGTCGGTATCATTGAACCTGCTGTCAGTATGGCAGCAAGCATTCAATCAGTCTATGCACTGAAAATATTGACTGAAGAAAAATTTGAACCAAAGCTGATCTACGGTGATAGTTGGAACATTGAACAGACAGCTCTCAAGTTCAGCCGCTCAAAAAAATCGGACTGCCCCACGTGCGGTCAGCATGCGACATTTCCATACCTCAAAGATAATCATCATGAAACGATGTTATGCGGTCGTGATACTGTTCAATTTAAACAGGCACCGTTTGATGCCGCGTCTATTGAAACGTTTCTAGAAGAGCGGCAGATTAACTATCAGCGGACGCCATACTTTATTCGTTTCGTATTTAATGGCAAGCCGTTTGTGTTGTTTGCCGGCAGCCGTCTGCTGATTCATGAAGTCAGTTCGATCAATGAAGCAAAAACAGTATATCATCAATTATTCGGGTAGGTGGAGACCATGCATCAAAATACATATCAATCGATTACTGCCGCTGTAATGACGATTAGTGACACGCGTAATCAAGCGACAGATAAAGGGGGACGGACAGTCATCAATCACTTGTCCGCACACGACATCACAGTAAGTCATTATGAAATTGTCCAGGATGACATCAATGCTATTCAGCAATCTATGACACAGCTCATCAACTCCGTGGATATAATCATCACTACTGGTGGAACCGGCATCGCAAAGCGAGACGTTACTATTGAAGCAGTCAAACCATTAGTTGGCAAAGAATTGGAAGGATTTGGAGAGTTGTTCAGATATTTGAGTTTCACTGAAGATGTTGGAACGAAAGCAATGCTGTCGCGTGCTTTTTGCGGGACGAGCGGTCATACAGTTATCTTCTGTATTCCGGGTTCAGTAGGAGCAGTCGACCTTGCAATGAAAAAGCTCATCACCCAGGAAGTATTCCACATGGTGAATGAGCTTCATAAGTAATCAGCGATTGAAATCACCGGATTTGCCGCCGGATTTGTGGACGAGATAAGTCGGACCGATGATCATGCCTTTGTCAGCGGCCTTCGTCATGTCATAAATAGTCAGCGCAGTGACAGAAGCGCCGGTCAGAGCTTCCATCTCAACGCCAGTCAGACCTTTTGTTTTGACAGTGCATTCAATGTGAAGAATATACGTGTCTTGAGTCTCCCAGCGAAAGTTAATATCAATGCCGCTCAACGCGAGTGGGTGGCACATCGGAATAATACGTGACGTGTCCTTTGCTGCCATAATACCAGCTACTTGTGCAACCGCAAGAACATCGCCTTTACGATTGGTCTGATGAATAATTTGTTCGTAGATGAGGTCATTCACTGCAATGGAACTGACAGCGACTGCTGTCCGTGCAGTCACTTGTTTATCAGAAACATCGACCATTCGTGCATGCCCTTCATCGTTAAAATGTGTGAATTGTTTCATTCGGTTCACCCTTTCCTTTATAATCAGTATAAAGGACCTATGCTAAATGAGAAAGAAGGATGATGATGCTAGATAAAAGAACGCCTATACCTGTAGATGAAGCAATAGCACACTGTATGGCTCGTGCTGCTCTGATGCCCACTATTTCTATTCCTCTGGTTCAGAGCCTTCATTATTATACGGCAGAAGATATTACAGCCACATATGATATTCCTATGTTCGATAAATCACCTTATGACGGTTATGCTGTTAGAAGTGCTGATACAATCGGTGCTGATGGAGAACACCGCATTGCTTTTCGGACGATTGATCATATCGGTGCGGGAGAGGTCAGCAGTCATATATTGAAGCCTTATGAAGCAGTACGTATTATGACCGGAGCACCTATACCAGAAGGAGCTGATGCTGTCGTAATGCTTGAGCAGACGGTTGACACGACTGACGGTTTTACTGTGAGAAAATCATTTGATCAAGGTGAGAATATTTCTGTGCAAGGAGAAGAATGTCGACAAGGTGAGCTGATTCTTCCAGCAGGAACGTTGATTACACCGGGTGTGCAGGCAGTTCTTGCTACCTTTTCATACGCCACCATTCATGTCAGAAAGAAACCGGTTGTCGCACTGATTGCTACAGGTAGTGAACTGACTGCTATCGAAGCACCGCTGTTGCCAGGAAAAATACGCAATTCCAATGGCCCTATGATTGCAGGTCAGCTTGCAGAACTAGGAATTGAAGCGATTCATTATCAAGCTGAAGCAGATCATTATGAACATCTGCTGAGTACTATCCAGACAGCGCTGCAGACGAGTGATATCATCATTACGACGGGCGGGGTGTCGGTTGGTGACTACGACTACATGCCGGCTATTTACAAAGCATTGAATGCTGACATCTTATTCAATAAAATTGCGATGCGTCCAGGCAGTGTCACGACTGTTGCGTCACTCGGTCAGCAGTTACTGTTTGGCCTGTCAGGAAATCCATCAGCTTGTTATACAGGATTCGAATTATTAGTCAGGCCGTCCATCAAGAGCATGATGGGAGCGACCAGCTGTTATGTGCCGGTCATTGAAGGAGTACTTTCTGAAGATTTTACGAAAGCCAATCCATTCACACGATTTATCCGGGCAGAGTATGATTGGCACACTCGCACGGTCAAACCTGCTGGATTCAATAAAAGTAACGCTGTCGTCGCTATTGCTAAAAGTAACAGTATGATCATACTGCCCGGCGGAACACGCGGCTTTCGGGCAGGAGATGCTGTCAAAGTGATGCTGACGCAATTACCGGACGTTTCACAATGGTGAACATACTGCAGATTGTCGGCTACAAGAAAAGTGGTAAAACGACAGTAATCAACCAGTTGATCCAGGCAGCGGGAATGCTCAACGTAAAAGTGGCAGTCATTAAACATCATGGTGACCATTCAGGAAACGAAATAGACATTCCACTTGAAAGAGATCATGTGACGTATATGTCTTCTGGTGCGGTTGAGAGTATTATTCAAGGGGAGCGTTACATTCATAAATTAATGACCAATGAAACGCAGACGCTTGACTCGTTGATTGATGAAGTATCATCATCACCTGATATTATATTGGTCGAAGGTTATAAACACGAAGACTATCCTAAATTCGTGCTGCTGAGAAGCGAGCACGACCGTGACCTGTTGAATCTAACACAGATTGTCGGGATTATCGATACGCATGCTATCAATGATGTCAATTATATAGAAATCATACAAGGACTGATCAATCATGAAACCTTTTGAAGTTGTAACTACACCTCTAGATCCAGAAGCTTACAGGCAGTATACCGTCAATCCGAAGCAAGGTGCAGTGTGTGTCTTTACAGGGATTGTGCGTGAATGGACAAAAGGGGTAAAAACGGAGTATCTTGAGTACGAAGCCTATGTTCCGATGGCCGAAAAAAAACTAGCTGAGATCGGTGACGAAATCAGCAGCAGGTGGCCGGGCACAGTGACGGCTATCGGCCACAGAATAGGAGTGCTTCAAATTTCAGATATCGCTGTTGTCATTGCTGTATCTTCACCTCATAGAAAAGACAGTTATGCAGCCAATGAATATGCGATTGAACGAATTAAGGAAATTGTCCCGATATGGAAAAAGGAAATATGGGAAGACGGACAACAATGGATAGGTAGTCAAAGAGGTTACCATTCATCCTATAAGGAGGGCCGGCAATGAGAATATTATACTTCGCTCATATTCGAGAACTCATCAATCGTGAACAAGATCACTTTCCTTTTAGTCATCATGTGACAGTCAAAGAGTTGAGACAGCACTTATATGAAACCTATCCCGGTCTGCAAGGAGAGAAGTTTCAAATAGCTGTTAACGAAGAAGTAGTCAATGACCTGGATATAATTAATGATAAGGATGTCGTGGCACTAATACCCCCGGTGAGCGGTGGTTGATAGGCGTTGTATTAGCAGGCGGAGAATCAAGAAGATTTGGCAGCCAAAAGGCATTTCATCTTCTTGAGGGACAGTCATTTTACGAAAGAGTCGCTCGTACAATGGAAATGAGCAGGCAGTTCAGCGATATCGTCATCAGTGCAAATGACGCGATTGCCGATAATTTTGATGCTTATTCAGTCATTATTGATGAACAACAATATAAAAATCATGGACCGCTTGCAGGTATATATTCAGTCATGAATGCTTTTCCGGATGTCGACTGCTGTGTCATTTCTGTGGATACACCTTTCATCACAACTGAAGCGATAGACTACCTTGTCAATCAATATGCCGGTCGGCTGACGCTGTACCGAGATGATCATCACATTCATCCGACAATCGGAATATATCCCGCCTGGTTAAAACCGGTCATTAAGCATTTACTTGATAATCAGCAACTAGCGTTACGCCATTTATTCAATAATAATACATGCTATATCAATGTTGCGTCAGTTCCGGGAAACTGGCATGCCAACATCAATACGCAATCGGATCTGATCATGATAAAAGAAGGTGAGCGCCATGACTGAACAAATAACTGATAAATTAGGTCGACCACTGCGTGATCTCCGAATTTCGGTCACTGACCGCTGTAATTTCAGATGTTCATACTGCATGCCGAAAGAGATTTTCGGTGACGACTTTGCCTTTTTACCGAAAAATGAGTTACTGACATTTGATGAATTGACTCGAATAGCAGCACAGTATGCTGAACTAGGAATAAAAAAAATAAGAATTACAGGAGGAGAACCGTTACTGAGACGAGATCTTCATCTGCTAATCAAACAATTGAATGGTATACCAGGTATAGAAGATATTGGATTGACAACGAATGGGATGCTGCTGAAAAAACACGGCAAGGTATTATACGATGCAGGTCTTAGAAGACTGAATATCAGTCTTGATGCCCTTGATGAAGTCTTTGAAGAAGTCAATGGACGCGGGATCAAGGCCGAGACTATTCTTGATCAGATTGACTATGCTAAAACACTTGGATTCAACATCAAGGTCAATATGGTGGTCCAAAAAGGAATGAATGACCATCAAATTCTTGCTATGGCCGACTATTTCAAAAAACGTCATATTACACTACGGTTCATTGAATTCATGGACGTCGGCAACGATAACGGCTGGAACTTCGACAAAGTCCTGACCAAAACTGAGATGATTGAGTTACTGCAGCAGCATTTTAATATAGCACCAGTTTTGCCACAATACTACGGTGAAGTAGCTAAGTATTATGAGCATGATAACGGAGCGACCATTGGATTTATTACCAGCGTTTCTGAATCTTTCTGTTCAAGTTGTACAAGGGTCCGGTTAAGCTCTGAAGGTAAAATTTATGGCTGTTTGTTTGCCAGCAGCGGGTTCGATCTGAAATCATTTGTCCGGCACGGAGTCACAGATACAGAACTGAAAAATCAACTGATCAACATATGGAAGCAGAGAGATGACCGTTATTCTGACGAAAGAACAGCCGAAACTGTAAAAAATAGACAGCGACAAAAAATAAATATGAATTATATTGGAGGCTGATGTCTCCTTTTTTACTATTCTAATATATATGTGGTTAAAATAATATGCTCAATACATACAAATCAAATGTTTATTAATTATATTATAATAATAAACTATCAAGCAATGGGATTATTTGAATTGATTTATCCTTTAATTTATTGATATATCCGGTATAATAGATTTATGACTAGATGCTATTAAAAAATAATAATTATCCATTCATGTCGATTTACCGGCTTCATATATTATTAATTTTAGAGGTGACCTATGGATAGAGATAAGAAATTACAGTTAAGAAAGTCAGTCAAGCCATTCGAAAAATCAGAAATGCAGATTAGTGTCATGCAGATCGTTAACACGTTGATTCCGTATCTTCTATTAATCGCTGCAGGATTTCTAGCCTATGATATTTCTCCCTGGTTGTCCATCATTTGCGGGATAATCGGTGCATTTTTCCTCATTAGAAGTTTCATCATATTTCATGACTGCTGTCATGGTTCTTTCTTTAAAGATAAGAAAGCGAATAAAATTTTAGGTAATATTTCTGGTTTTCTGACACTGTTCCCTTATGAGAAGTGGCGACGTGAGCATATTACCCACCATGCAACAAGCGGTAACCTGGACAAAAAAGGAACAGGCGATATCTGGATGATGACCATTGAAGAATATAGAGAAGCGACGCCGGTGCAGCGCTTTATCTACCGTGCATACAGACATCCATTCGTGATGTTTGTTCTTGGTCCGATATATTTACTGTTTGTTTCAAACAGAATGAACGCGAAAGACGCGAAAGCAAAAGAACGGAATAACACATATATTCATAATGCTGCTGTCATCGTTGTCTATGGTCTGCTCATCTACCTGCTTGGGCCTGCACGTTTCTTCAGTGTCATGGGACCTGTATTGTTCGTCGGTGGATTGCTCGGAATATGGTTATTCTATATTCAGCATACATTTGAAGATTCATATTTTGAAGATGAAACACAATGGGATTACGTAAAAGCAGCTGTAGAAGGCAGCTCGTATTACCGACTGCCGAAGTTGTTCCAGTGGCTGACAGGTAACATCGGATTTCATCATGTTCATCATTTGAGCCCGAGAATTCCTAATTATTTGCTTGAACAAGCACATAATGAAACACCGCCATTACATCATGCGACGACTATCGGAATTAAAGAAAGCTTAAAATCATTAAAGTACAAACTGTACGATGAAGAAAACAAAGGATTCATTACATTCAGCGAGTTCAATAAACGCTTCGCTAAATAATAAAAAAGCACATCTTATTGATAAAGATGTGCTTTTTTGCTGTGCAGTAAGAAGTAGGCCGCTAAACCAATAAGAACTAGAATACTCATAGCACCGTACATGCCATGCATCCCCAATGCCGGGATGATTGCACCTAATGCGTATGGTCCGAAACCTAATGCGAAATCAAGACAGATGAAAAAAGTGGATGTTGCAAGACCGATTTTTTCAGGTTCAGTGACTTTGACAGCTATCGCCTGGGCAATAGATTGGAAGTTTCCGTAACCAAAGCCGATAAATACAGCACTAATGATTAAAAGTACTGCATGGTGTGTCATACTGAGCAGTACGAGCCCGATAAAAAAGCTGATAAATGAGGGGATCATCACAATATTAGTACCTTTAGTATCCATCATCCGGCCTGTCACTGGTCGAGTAATCAATACAGATATCGCATAAGCAAGGAAAAAGAAACTTCCGGCAGTGACAAGATTGTTTTGTTCTGCGAATAATGAAATGAAGCTGAGCACACTTGAATAAGCTGTACATACAATAAGAACAACAATACCGATTGGCAGCGCATTTTTATCGATGAAATCACTTAAGTGGATCCCTGTTGGCATATTTGATTTAACGGTTTCAAGATGTGGTGCAATTTTAATCAATGGAATCAACACCAGCGCAACAACAGCAATCACTAAACATAGCATGAAGAGATATTGATATGAAATAAATTGTAATAAAAACATACCGAGGAACGGTCCGATAGCTGTAGCGAGCACAGTGCTCATACTGAAGTAACTGATACCTTCACCGCGTCGATTGACTGGTGTAATGAATGCTGCAATTGTCCCAGTTGCAGTTGAAGCGATTCCGCTGCCGATACCGTTTAGTAATCTGACGACGAGAAGTAAAGTTAAATTAAATGATAAGAAATATAACACCGTTGTCATTGTAAAAATGAGACCTCCAATGACAAGGATTTTTTTCTGCCCCATAATATCGATGTATTTCCCTGCCCAAAAGCGGCCGAACAAACTACCGACGATAAATATACCGGACACAAGACCCGCAAGACTTGTAGAAACATGATATTTAGAAATGGTGTATCCACCGATGGTAACGAGTAACAAATACATGGACAACATGATGATGAAGTTAACAAGAGAAACTAATATGAAATTTTTAGTCCATAAAGGCTGTTTAATTGATTCTTCCAAGGCGATGTTCCTTTCTCTTCTTATAATAATGCATGACTGTATCAAGCGCTGCAGTCAATTCGTCAACGGACAGATCGATGTCTTTCAGGGATTCTTCCTGGCATGCGGATACGTGTACTTGAATCTCTTTGTAAATATCCTGGCCGTAATCTGTAAGAGATAAAATCTTTTCGCGTTTATCCTTACCTTCAGTAGTTTCAACCAGTTTTAATTCAACGAGTTTATGGATGATTTTAGTAGCTGTCGGCTTCTCAATTGCTCGGGCTTTTGCGACTTCTACAAGTGTGGTAGGTGCTGTTCGAGCTATAGTTTTAAATATAAACCACTGTGAAGAAGACAGCTGATAATGATTCAATATAGCATCCATTTCACTGACATAATGGCGACGCAGATCGAGCATCGTTTCAAAAAATAATTGATTAGTCATCACAACCTCCTATATAGTTAGTTAGAAAAACTAACTATATTATTCTATACGTTTATAAGCCATTTGTAAAGATAGTCAAAAAAAACACTCTGAACATTATATGAAAGATAATGTTCAGAGTGCAGTTTCAGCTTCTCTTCATCAAATATATTTTGTGTTGATAAATTTTTCGACGACATATTCTTTAATACCTAGATGACTGTTCTCACGGCCGAATCCTGAATGTTTAACGCCGCCGAATGGTGTTTCGGGATTTGAAATTTTAACTTCATTGATGCCCACCATACCATATTCCAGCTGCGTTGATAACTGATAGATGGCTTTTGCAGATGAAGCATAAGCATATGATGCCAGTCCGAATTCCGTATCATTTGCCATTTCAATGACTTTGTCTAAATCATTGAATGAAATGACAGGAACAACCGGGCCGAATGTTTCTTCATAGAAGATGTTCATTGACTGGTCAACGTGATCAATGATAGTAGGCTGGAAGAAGAAACCTTTTCCGTAATCACCGTCAGTCATACGTTCTCCACCAGTAACCAATGTTGCACCTTTTTCCAGTGCGTTATTCAGCTGATCTTTAATTTTGTCGATAGCGTCTTCGCGAATCAGTGGTCCCACTTTAGCATCTTCTTCCAGACCATTACCGACTTTTAAGTTTTCAACAGCCGCCTGCAACTGTTTCATAAATTCTTCTTTAATGTCTTCATGGACAAAAATACGGTTAGGCGCGATACATACTTGACCGTTATTACGGAATTTCGCACCCATTAATCCTTCGACACTTGCTGTAACATCTGCATCTGAATGTACGATGAACGGGGCATGTCCACCTAACTCGAGTGATAATTTTTTAAGTGTGTCAGCAGACTGCTTATAGAGTTCTTTACCAATAGGAGTTGAACCTGTAAATGTCAGTTTTCTTACTGTATCGGAGTCAGTCATCGTTTTGCCGATAACTGATGAGCTGCCCATCACTAAGTTCACTGTTCCAGCAGGGAATCCTGCTTGTTCCAACTGTTCAAAGATAGCGATAGCTGTGAGCGGTGTATCACCTGATGGTTTAAGTACGACGGTATTACCCGCAGCAAGTGCTGGTGCTATTTTACGCGTCACCATACCTGATGGGAAGTTCCAAGGTGTAATCGCTGCAACTACACCGACCGGTTGATATAATACTTCGTAATGGTGTGCATTAGGGGCTGGAATCGTTTCGCCGTATAAGCGGCGCGCTTCTTCAGCATTCCATCTGAATGACTCAGCACCGTCAATAACTTCCGGCTTAGATTCTGAAAGAGGTTTCCCTTGTTCAATCGTCATTACTTCAGCAATATAATCTGCATTTTCTTCAATGAGATCAGCTGCTTTCCGTAGAATAGTTACACGATCTTTCAGCTCCATGCGGCTCCACTCAGTGAATGCTTTTGAAGCTGCTTCAATTGCACGGGTTGTTTCCTGCTCACCTGCCTGTGCAACATTTGCAATCACTTCACTTGTCGCTGGATTGATCACTTCTTTCGTCTGTTTGTCGTCACCATCGATCCATTGACCGTCTATAAATAATTGAGTATGAACTTTGCTAATTGCTTCACTCATGAATAACCCTTCTTTCTTTTAATATAATATTCATTTTCCCTCATAAAAAATTTTGAAACAATCGATTTGCATCTATTAATTTAATGTATAATACATGTTATATATTGGAGGTAATTATGAATAACCCTCATTCATCGCAATCAAAAATTCAATGGAAGCTGGTCATTGTTCTTGGCCTGCTCGCAGCTTTTGGTCCACTGTCTCTAGATATGTACTTACCTGCACTGCCTAATGTTTCAGAAGATTTTAAGACGACAACATCAAGTGTTCAGTTAAGTTTGACTGCTTGTATGATCGGTCTTGCAGTCGGGCAGTTATTTGTCGGGCCCATTTCGGATGTCATCGGCCGGAAGAAACCACTTTTAGTCGTGCTGGCGGTCTATGCGTTAATGTCAACCTTATCAGCTGTTGCTCCGACGATAGAATGGTTGATTGCCATCAGATTTTTCCAAGGTTTTGCAGGAGGAGCGGGTGCAGTAATTGCCCGGGCAATTACTGCAGACTTATACAAAGGAAAAGACTTAACTAAGTTCATGAGTGCTTTAATGCTGGTCAATGGTCTAGCACCTATTCTGGCACCCGTTCTTGGAGGAATCATCCTGCGGTTTTCAGTTTGGCAGACGGTCTTTTATATTCTTGCCGGCTATGGTGTCATCATGTTTTTAGTGAGTGCACTGCTTGTAAGAGAAAGTCTACCGGAAAACAGCCGTGATAATGTTAAGTTTTCGTCTATTTTTGTCGATTTCAGAGCACTGCTCAGCAATCGTAAGTTCGTGATTCTACTTGTTCTGCAGTCGTTGACTTACGGCATACTATTTAGTTATATTGCCGGTTCTCCGTTTATCACCCAGAAAATTTACGACATGTCAGCCCAACAGTTCAGTCTGATGTTTGCTGTTAACGGCATCGGTCTCATTTTATTCAGCCAGTTGACGGCTCGTCTTGTAGACCGTATGACTGAGATGACGATTTTAAAACTCGGTCAGTATATTCAGTCCATTGGCGTGATACTCACTGCCTGCGTCTTACTGTTTCATCTACCGGTATGGACATTGTTTGCTGCGTTCTTCTTATTGATCAGCCCTGTCAGTATGATTGGGACAACGGGTTTTTCACTGGCGATGCAGGTTCAGCGGCAGGGAGCAGGGAGTGCTTCGGCTTTGCTTGGATTAGTACAGTTTCTAATAGGAGGGGCATTGACGCCAGTCACAGGAGTGATGGGCGAGAACAGTTATGTCCCTTTTCTGATGATTATTATCATCATATCCATCGTTGCCCAGCTGCTAAGAATTTTTGTACTAAATAAGTTGTCGTTGTCACATAGTCAGTCCTAGCTTGCTGAGAAACGCGGCACATAATAATAAAACAACTATCAGCCATCTGCCTCAAGTCACGATGGCTGATAGTTGTTTTATTGTTCCCAGAGGTTTGTGAACATGGAAGGTTTAAAATAGTAGAGCAGCAGCAGCAGCCCGATAATAAACGATAATGTCAGACTGAGCACAATCCAGACAAAATTTTCATTGATAAACTTTTTGATTTGGTACTGCTGGTAATCTTCTGTCGCAACAAACGCAGCAGGGTGATCTTCAGTTACAAATTGGCGGTCATATTGATAGCTCACTCTGTCATTTTTAAAGACTAGTCTGCCTTTTATTCCTTTTTGGACGATGTCATATAGATCTTGATGGACGTAATATTCTTTGTCACCTTGCTTATAGTGACCTTTTTCAAGAACTTTCCTGTAGCTGTATTGACTGTACACTTCATCCATAAGTGCATTAGCAATTTTATTACGGTTGAATTCTGCTGATGGGTCAAACCAGTCTTCGACACCCATAATGACTTGAACAATCCGCATATCATTCTTCTTGCCTGTTATCGTCGTATCAAATCCGGCAGTATCACTTGAACCTGTTTTTAAACCATCAACACCTTCGTAGCCCAGTTCGGCACCTTCTAGTGAATGGTTATAAGTACTGAATGTTTCTTCATCATCTGTCCCTTTTTTGACAGTGACAGTGACTTTTTTCGTATACTTTAAGACATTTGGATATTCATTGACAATATGTTGAGAGAGAATGGCGTAGTCGCGGGCAGTAGAGATATTATCCTCGTCCTGCTGATAACGTTCCGGCTTGTACTGCAGCAGTAGATTATTCGGAGGACCTGCCGGATTATAGTAATGTGTATTCTTCATGCCGAGTTTAGAAGCAGTTCTGTTCATTAAATCGACGAAGTCAGAATCATTTTTTTCTACTAATGAAGACAGCATAAACGTCGCTGCATTTGACGAGGGAATCAGCATAATATACAGTAGTTCATCGACTGTATAAGTGGCCCCTTTTCTGAATTTATTGTTGCTCAGCGCGGGTAATTGCGAAATGCCATAGAACTTATCGTTCACTGTCACTTTTGTCTTCAGATCGAATTTCCCTTCATCCATCGCTTGAAGAACAAGATAGAGTGTCATGAGTTTGGACATTGAAGCAGGAGGCCATTTCTTGTCTGGATGATCTTCATATAGGATTTGACCATTTTTAGCGGCAACCACTATCGTCCCTTTCGGATTATAAGACGCATCCATCGAATAACCGTGCTGTTCGGCAATTTCAACAGGTGATTTGGCGTAAGTCATTGGAGCAATCAGCAGTTGACCTGCCGGCAATAGAAGCAGCAATTTTAAATAGATAGATTTCATTATTTTCCCTCGCACCTATACATGGTCATTTTTATCATCTAATAGTAACATAAAATAGTTAATTCTATAATGTTAAAAGATGGATAGTGCATCCTTTAGTCATTCATCATAGTCATTATTATATTAAAATAAAATGTAAGCGGTTCTATACTAAAAATTATTCGAGTTTGGAATGATATTGGTGGTGGAATTTAATTAATTGTTCGTTTTTTTATTAAAAAGTGTATCCAACTAAAGTTTAATAATGCTATAATCTTTCTACACTCAAAAATGTAAAGGTGGAAATCATGAATCTCTATTTATTGCTTAATGTTTTAGGTATATTCGTATTTATTCTCGTAGCCTATTTATTTTCACGTGACAGAAAAAACATTGACTGGAAATCAGTAGCTATTATGCTCGCTGTCAACTTGCTGCTTGCATGGTTCTTCACGCAGTTCTCATGGGGCCGTGAAGCAGTCAAATGGGTAGCAGATGGCTTCAGCTGGATGTTACAGGCCGCTTACGTTGGTGTCGGTATGCCGTTTGCCAGCTGGGTAGCAGATATGTCCAAGATGGATATGGCAGTCTCAGCATTGTTACCAATCCTGTTTGTTGTACCATTGTTTGATATTTTAATGTATATCGGTGTTCTTCCTTTTATCATCAAATGGGTGGGCTGGTTGATCGGTAAAGTTACCGGCCAGCCGAAATTTGAATCATTTTTCTCAGTAGAGATGATGGTATTAGGAAACACTGAAGCATTGGCAGTATCTCAAGCTCAAGTTCGTGACATGAATGCAGCGCGTGTACTTACCATCGCGTTAATGTCGATGAGCTGTATTTCTGGGTCAATCGTTGGGGCTTACGTAACTATGGTTCCTGGTGAACTTGTATTAACAGCGATTCCGCTGAATATTATTAATGCAATCATCATCAGTACTATTTTGAATCCAATCAAATTGACTGCTGAAGAAGATTATATTGTAGAAATCAAAGAGGAAACACGTCAGCCATTCTTCTCATTCCTTGGTGATTCAGTATTAGGTGCAGGAAAATTAATTTTGATTATCATTGCATTCTTAATCGCCTTTGTATCATTAGCACACTTCATTGATATGCTGTTGTCATTATTGGATCCATTGACTCATATGGAAATTCGTCTGGATGATATTCTTGGCATCATTATGGCACCATTTGCCATGTTACTAGGTCTTCCGTGGGATGAAGCAAGAGTGGTCGGCAGCCATATGGCGACGAAAATCATTACTAATGAATTTGTCGTGATGCTGAACATCCAGGACAGCTTAAAAACATTCTCACCTCACATGACAGCAGTTCTTGTGACATTCTTAATTTCATTCGCTAACTTCTCAACAGTAGGAATGATTATCGGAACGTTAAAAGGAATTGTTGATCAGAAAACTTCTGACTTTGTCAGCAAATATGTTCCAATGATGCTTCTTGCAGGTATATTAGTATCGTTATTATCAGCAGCTTTTGTTGGATTGTTCAGCTGGTAATTAAAAAAATACAGACTAAATTAATGTTATGTTAACAATAAAGTGGTAAAATGTAACTAAAGAGAGATTGAAAAAGGAGGCTTTTTCATGAAAACTCGACGGCTTAGAGATTTGAGACGGAAGTTACAACGCGCTTTGCTGCCTAAGAAAAACGTGGCTGCGGAATGAGACTGATTCTATTTAGAATCAGTCTTTTTTTTGAAATATAATCTTATGTCAAAAAAAGAGCCGTTCATGTCTTATAAATTCGATGGTGTTATAATGAAAACGATTTAATCAATTTAATTGTGAAATAAATCACAAAAAGTATTGCTACGGCTCATAAAACGTATTATAATAAGTTTGTGAAATAGTTAACAAACTTTTAAATAAACTGATATTGTGAGAGAAAGAAGGAGCTAGTAATGTTTGTCCAGTCATTCGATCCACTGAATAATATCGGATTATCAGCCGTTATTGCTGCAATCCCTATTATATTATTCTTATTGTGCTTGACGGTTTTTAAAATGAAAGGAATTACAGCGGCACTGCTGACGTTAGTCGTGACCATTGTCATTGCAGTGGGACTCTTCGAATTACCGTTACCTGTAGCAGGTGCAGGAATCACTGAAGGTGTCATTCAAGGGCTGATGCCTATTGGATATATTATTATTATGGCAGTACTGCTATACAAAGTGACTGTAGAAAGCGGGAGATTCAATGTCATTCAGGACAGTATCGCAGGTATTTCAAAAGACCAGCGCATTCAGTTGTTATTGATAGGATTTTTGTTTAATGCTTTTCTTGAAGGTGCCGCAGGTTTCGGTGTGCCGATTGCTATATGCGCGGTACTGCTCATGCAGCTAGGATTCAAACCTTTACAGGCTGCGATGCTGTGTTTGGTTGCTAACGGCGCGAGTGGTGCATTTGGCGCTATTGGTATTCCAGTAGGTATTGTTGACACGTTAGGGCTGAAAGGTAATATCACTGCGATGGATGTGTCACAGATGACAGCAGTGATTCTGCCGATTACAGCGTTCTTCTTACCGTTTCTGCTGATATTCATTCTGGATGGTTTCAAGGGTGTAAGAGAAGTATTGCCGGTCATCATTGTTACTTCAGTAGTGTTTACAGGGTTACAGGCGCTGTTCACCATTTTCCAGGGACCGGAACTCGCTGATATCATTCCATCACTGGCAGGAATGGGTGCACTAGCTTTGTTCTGCAAAGTATGGCAGCCAAAGAATATTTTCCGCTTAGAGGATGAAGATAGCGGCGCTGTCCCTAAACATTCGCTGCTGTCAGTCATCAATGCCTGGTCACCGTTCTTTCTGCTGACAGGTTTTGTATTGATCTGGAGTCTACCAGCATTTAAAGCATTGTTCGCAGAAGGCGGTCAATTCCATCAACTTGTACTTAATTGGACAGTACCAGGCACTTTCAATGAAACAGCAGGTAAAGCGATAGTGATTAAATTCGATGTGTTCAGTGCAACAGGCACAGCGATTCTGCTCGCTATTGTCATGACCGTTCTGATTTCTAAAAATATTAATTTCAGAGCCGCGTTCAGATTACTAATTGAAGCGAGCAAAGAATTATGGTTACCTATTATTACAATCTGTGCAATTCTTGCCATCGCAAAATTAACTACTTACGGCGGGTTGACTGTAGCAATGGGTACTGCAGTTGCCAAAACAGGGGCTATTTTCCCGTTATTATCTCCTGTATTAGGCTGGATTGGTGTATTTATGACCGGTTCAGTCGTCAATAATAACACGTTGTTTGCTTCTATTCAGGCAACAGCAGGCAGCTCAATCGGCATCAATCCAGTGTTGCTTGTAGCAGCAAACACAGCAGGAGGTGTCATGGCTAAACTGATTTCGCCGCAATCGATAGCTATAGCAACAGCGGCTGTTGGAGCAGTAGGCGAAGAATCAAAATTACTAAGTATGACGTTGAAATACAGCATTGCCTTACTTATCTTTGTTTGTATCTGGACATGGCTGCTCGCAATGTTCTTATAATTTAAAACTAAAGGAGATTACATCATGCAAAAATATATCGGTAATAAAGTCGTTCTAGTCGGAAATGGTGCAGTAGGTTCAAGTTATGCTTTCTCGATTTTAAATCAAGGGATTTGTGATGAATTTGTCATTATTGATCTGGATAAAGAAAAGGCAAGAGGAGATGTAATGGATTTAAATCATGGATTGCTGTATGCGCCGAGTCCCATGAAAATATATGCTGGGACATATGCAGACTGCCACGATGCAGCTATCATTGTGCTATGTGCCGGTGCTGCACAGAAACCAGGGGAAACACGGCTTGACTTAGTGAGTAAAAATATGAAAATCTTTAAATCAATTATTGATGAAATTATGGCTTCTGGTTTTGATGGTATATTTATTGTTGCAACGAATCCTGTCGATATCTTGACTTATGCGACATGGAAATTTTCTGGATTGCCGCATGAACGAGTGATAGGTTCAGGAACAATTCTTGATACAGCGAGATTCAGATATCTGCTCAGTGAAGAGTTCAACATCGCTCCTTCAAGTGTCCATGCCAATATCATTGGCGAACATGGTGACTCAGAGCTTGCCGTTTGGAGCGGTGCAACGATTGCTGGGGTATCTCTTAAAAAATTACTGGAAGACCAGCCTGAAAAACGTGATCGAATGAACGAAATCTATGTCAATGTCCGAGATGCAGCGTATGACATCATCCAAGCAAAAGGAGCGACATATTACGGCGTAGCAATGGGATTAATGCGGATCACTAAAGCGATTTTGAGCAATCAGGACATCGTACTCACAGTCTCCGCTAAATTAGACGGTCAATATGGTCATGATGATATCTATATCGGAGTACCTGCTGTAGTGAATAGAAACGGGATACGACAGATCATTGAATCACCATTGTCCAGTGAAGAGCAGCGCAAGTTCGATCAGTCGGTAAAAACATTGAAAGACATACAATCATCATTTTTTTCATAAAACTCAAGGTGTTGGCAATTAGCCGGCACCTTTTTTATAATGAATAGAAAGGTGCTTGCTTGAAACAGGCGAGTCCGTTAAAATGAAGGCTTATTAATAAAGGATCACTGAAGAAAGAGAGGAGAATTATGAATATTTCATTTAAGACAGTGATAATTGTCATACTCGGCTGTTTTCTTTTTTCAGTCGGTGTCAATACATTTATTATACCTGCACATCTTGGAGAAGGCGGCGTGACAGGTATGTCATTGATTCTGTTATATGCATTCGGTTGGTCGCCTGCCTGGACGACACTTGCTATGAATGTCCTGCTGCTCGTTATCGGCTATAAATTTCTATCGCAACGGTCAATGGTTTTAACGATAGTTGCCATTATTACCCTTGCTGCATTTTTAAAAATAACAGAAAGCTGGCAGCTTCACCTTGATGAAGTACTGGTCAGTACGATATTTGGTGGCTTTATGGTAGGTATCGGCATCGGGCTGATAGTTATTGTCGGCGGAACAACAGCAGGAACAACAATTCTTGCACGTATTGCCCATAAGTATTTAGATGTCAGCACGTCCTATGCCTTGTTATTTTTCGATTTAATCGTTGTCGCTATATCATTGACTGTTATACCTATAGAAAAGGCACTGCTGACAACACTCAGTTTGTATATCGGGACAAAAGCGATGGATTTCATGATAGAAGGATTGAATCCTAAGAAGGCAATCACTATTATTTCGCAGAACCCTGAACCGATTGCCAGAATGCTTGACCAGGATATTGGTCGTGGCGTGACTCTGCTTAACGGGAAAGGGTATTATACGAAGAGAGAGACAGATGTGTTATACTGCGTCATCAATAAAATTCAACTGACACGTGCGAAACGAATGATCAGAAAAATTGACGCAGATGCATTCGTTGTCGTCCATGATGTCAGAGACGTATTAGGAAATGGATTTATACAAGAGGATTAAGAGGAGGCAGTGATGAGATTCATTAATTTAGGCAGCAGACAAGATGCAAGTCATTACGTAGCAATCGAAATGTTCAAGGAAATTCATTATAACCAATGTACATTACTTGGGCTGGCAACAGGTGGCACAATGGAAGATGTCTATGACAAGCTCGTCGAATTATTGAAGTTGAATCATACCGACATCAGTTGCCTTGAGACTTTTAATCTGGACGAGTACTTCATGCTCGACCCAAATGACCCGAATAGCTATATGACTTATATGAAACAGCACTTCTTCGACAAAATTGGTATGCAGGAATCTCAGTTCCACTTACCAGATAACGACGAATTTGATGTTGAAGAAGATAATGAAGCGTACGATCGTGCGATTAGAGAGAAGGGGCCGCTGCATATTCAACTGCTAGGCATCGGGGAGAATGGTCATATTGGCTTCAACGAACCAGGAGCGCCATTTGACAGTAAGACAAGACTGGTTGATCTGACAGATACGACAATCGCAGCTAATTCAAGATATTTTGAAAATCAAGAAGATGTACCGACGAAAGCCATTTCGATGGGGATTGATACAATTCTTTCTGCTGAGCGGATTATATTGCTGGCACTCGGAGAGAAGAAAGCAAAGATAATGGCACAACTCTACAAAATGACTGAACCCGATGAAATGATACCTGCAAGCAGTCTACTCAAGCACAAAAATGTAGAATTCATTATGGACGATGCCGCTGCGCGTTTAATTGAGCGTTAATACCGCATTGTCATTAGTCTATTGACAGTACAAACGGGCCGGAACTTTAGTTCCGGCCCGTTTGTACTGATTAATTAAATAACTGCACAAGTTCCTCATTTTTTTCTTTAAAGATATCGTTATGACTGGAGACGGTTCCTTTTTCCTGTGCTTCTGGATAGATATACGTTTTAGCGAGGTTCGCTGCATTAGCTGCGTCATGGAAACAACCTGCGATTAACTGGACCTTACTGTCATGAGACAGAATATCTCCAACTGCATATACTCCATCGACAGCTGTCGATGAATCTGCATTTCCTTTAATATAGAAGTCATCTTTCCGTTCAAGTTTGATGTCGCAGTTATCCAGCATGTCGCACTCCATATGGAATCCGTGATTGATAATGACATCATCGACAATTAATTGTGATGTCTCACGCGTCCGGCAATGTTCAATGATGACAGATTCGATATGATCGTCTGTCGCCTGTAGTGAACTGATGGAATGACTCATCACTTTGTTGACTCCACGTTCATCAAGTTTACGGACCATTTCTTCATGTCCTTTAAAGTCATCTTTGCGGCACAGAATATGAACGCTCTTTGCGAGTGGAGCAATTTCATAAGCCCAGTCCACCGCCGCATTGCCCCCGCCCGAAATCAGCACGCGTTTATTTTCGAAGCGTTTTAACGAAGGGACGACGTAGTGAAGGTTATTTACTTCATAGCGCTCGCATCCTTCAATCGCGAGCTTCATCGGTGAAATAATACCGCTGCCGACCGCGATAATGACTGCTTTAGAAAAAAAACTGGTATTCTCCGTAACGACTTCAAAGTGCTGTTCACCGTGTTTAATAATATTTGTTACTTTTTCACTTAAATTGACTTCAGGTTTGAACGTTAATCCTTGAGTGATCATTTCAGGGATGATCATAGCTGCGGGCTTGGGTGCAACGCCGCCGATATCCCATATGAATTTTTCAGGATAAAGATTTACTTTGCCGCCGAGTTTGTCATGATGTTCGATAATGCGCACTTTCATTCCACGCAAACCTGCATAAAATGCTGAATATAAACCCGCTGGACCGCCGCCGATTACCGTTACATCTAATATACTATTCATGGAAAAAACTCCTCCAATAATGAGTTATCTTGATTTGATATATATTATACTATAAAATGGAGACATTGATAATCATTATCATTTACAAAATTGTGAAAGAAGGATAGACATGGGGAGATTACAAGGAGATCATATCACTGTCAGTTACGATGACCATGATATTATAAAGGATTTGACCGTCGATATCTCGGATCATAAAATCACATCAATTATTGGTCCGAATGGCTGTGGTAAATCGACTCTGCTGAAAGCACTTGCGCGTATTATTGAGGTCAAACACGGACGAGTGCTGCTGGATGGTAAAAATATTCATCATTCTTCAACAAAAGAAGTCGCGAAGAAAATTGCTATTCTTCCTCAATCACCATCAGTTGCTGACGGTCTGACCGTCGGCGAATTAGTCAGTTACGGCCGCTTCCCTTACCAAAAAGGATTCGGAAGGCTGACAAAAGAAGATAAACAGATGATTGACTGGGCATTACAATCAACTGGTACATATGAGTTTAAGCATCGTCCAGTCAATGGATTAAGCGGTGGTCAGAGACAACGCGTCTGGATTGCAATGGCATTGGCACAGGAAACCGAAATTATATTCCTTGATGAACCCACGACTTATCTCGATATCTCCCATCAACTTGAAATTCTTGAGCTGGTTCAATCGCTGAATAGAGAACGTGGGACTACTATTATCATGGTGCTGCACGACATTAATCAGGCGGTTCGTTTTTCAGACCATATTATAGCTATGAAACAAGGTAAGATTGTTACACAGGGCGCTACAGTAGATGTTCTCACTAATGATGTACTAGAAGAAGTGTTCAACATTGATGCAGAACTGAGCGTTGATCCTCGAACGGGTAAACCGATGCTTGTTACTTACGACTTATTGTGCAAGCACTATACAAGGATTTAAGGAGCGCGCTATGAAAAGATATGATATAAGAAAGTTATCGATTGAATTATGGGGTATTCTGCTGTTTGTCCTCCTCATTCTCCTTCTGATTGCATCATTTTGTCTCGGCATTGAAAATTACTCCTTAAAAGAAGTCTTTGATGCATTATTCAATTATCGCAATATCGAAAGCCATAATATTATTAAAGATATTCGTATCCCCAGGGAAATAGCAGCGGTCCTTGTCGGTATAGCGCTTGCCTGTAGTGGGGCTATCATGCAGGGTATCACTAAAAACGCGCTGGCCGATCCGTCGTTACTCGGCTTAAATGCCGGTGCTGCTATGGTCATCAGTATCATGCTCGCGATTGACTCAGGGGCTAACTTTTTATTATTGATGCTTGCTGGATTTATCGGAGCTGTTGTCGGTGGGACGATTGTCATGCTTATCGGCATGTCCAAGCGGGGTGGATTCAATACTATGCGAATTATTCTCGCAGGAGCAGCCGTGACAGCATTATTAACAGCCCTGTCTGATGGGATCGCCTTATTCTTCAAAATCAATCAGAGCATTACGTTTTTAGTGGCAGGCGGCGTGGCGGGTACGACGTGGCAGCAGATTATGTATGCTGCACCCATCATTATTCTCGCGCTTATCATCACTACACTTAGTGCGAGACAACTGACTGCTTTGAGCCTTGGTGAAGAGATGGCAAAAGGTTTAGGAGTGAATACAGGTGGCATCAGAATCTTCTTTTCAATTTTAACGATGATTCTAGCAGGTGTCGCTGTCGCACTTGTTGGTTCTCTAGCTTTCGTCGGTTTGATGATTCCTCATATTACAAGATTTATAGTAGGTACAGATTATCGTTTGATCATCCCATTTTCAGCATTGCTTGGCGGGACGTTTCTTGTTATCGCCGATATTATAGCCCGGATGACAGGAGAAAATCCTATCGGTGCTGTGATCTCGCTGATTGGAGTTCCGTTCTTTATTTATCTTGTGAGAAGGGACGGGAAGATATTATGATTGAAGGACACAAAAAAAGACGTCAAAATATATTGTTCATATCCCTCCTGATCCTTCTTCTAGCCGTAATGTCATTGAGTGTGACGACTGGGGACTTCAAAATGACGTTTACTGAATTTTTTAGAACGTTATTGGGTATGGGAAGTGCAACAGAGCAGATGATTCTCTATGAATTTCGCATGCCGCGGCTGCTCGTCACAGTGCTGAGTGGTGCAGCGCTTGCGCTCAGTGGTGCATTGCTGCAGAGCATCACAAAAAACCCGCTCGCTGATCCGGGAATTATCGGAATCAATGCAGGCAGTGGTTTTGCGATTGTACTTCTCATTATGTTTATTCCAGTTGACAGCAGTACCTTTATTTATGTTCTACCTTTGTTCAGCTTGTTAGGTGGATTGCTGACGGCACTTGTGATATTCGCTTTAAGCTTCAAAAAAGGTGACGGTATCAATCCAGTACGGATGGTATTGATGGGTGTCGGCATGGCAACAGCGCTTAGCGGGGGTTCAATTATGATGACCACTACTTTCAACAAAGATCAGATAGAATTTGTCTCTACGTGGTTTGCAGGAAGTATCTGGGGTGATACATGGCCGTTTGCGAGTGTTATGGCACTGATGATTTTAATTTTTGTACCCATTGTATTTATGAAAGCTAACGTGCTGAACATTTTGAACACGCATGATCATATTTCAAAAGGTGTTGGTATTAACGTCGGTAGACAAAACATACTGATAGTGACGCTTGCTGTTCTACTAAGCTCTAGTGCGGTAGCAGTGAGCGGCGGAATAGGGTTCATCGGACTCCTTGGTCCACATATTGCACGAGGCATGGTGGGTCCTAGACATCAGATGTTTATGCCGCTTGCTCTCTTGATAGGCGCAATTCTGCTTACGTTGTCAGATACATTCGGCCGAATACTGCTGCAGCCGGCCGGGATTCCAGCTGGAATTATCGTGAGCATTATCGGCGCTCCTTATTTCTTATATTTAATGAGTAAAAAGACACAGTTTTAATGACTGTCGGCAAAATAATAAGCACTTGGTGGTCTTGGCCATCAAGTGCTTATTATTTAGTTCTTCAGTTCACTTGCGCTATTGAGCCAAGGTACTTTGAGTTTAATGAGATAGGTAATATATAGCAAGCCAATCATCACAGCACCGATTGATAATATAATTGCAATCGATGTTGTAAAAGGAATGTTGCCTTCAAAGCCGAAAATGGATTCTCTCAATGCCTTGATAACATAAGTCATTGGTGAGTAAACATGAAGAGTCTGGAAGAAAGCGTTAGTCAGCTGAATCGGAAATGTTCCTTCACTTGATCCAAGCTGCAGAATCAAAATGATGATAGCGAAAAACTTGCCGATATTGCTCAGTGCCGCTGTTAACAAACAGACAATGAACATAGCTGTAATCGACCATGTTACGAGTGTCAATGTAAAGTGAATGGTATTATCGATTTCTATATTGATGACAAAGATGGTGAAGAGCGCAAGGAGCAGCCCTTGCAGCAGTCCATAGAGTCCAATCAGCATGGCTTTACCTGCCCACCAGCTCAGTGCACGTTTCGGCTGTCCCATTCTTTTGTCGATTGGGTAGATAGAGACAAATGCAATAGCTCCGACATACAGGCTAAGACTTAATACATAAGGAGCAAAACTCTGTCCGTAATTCTCCACTTCTGTGACATCGTTCTCTGCAATTTTCACTGGGTCGCTGATCATTTTTGCGTTATCTTCTTGGAAAGATCGTTCCTTCAGCTGTTTTAAACTCTTGTCCAGCTGAGCAGTCATTTGATCAGTGCCATCTGCTAACTGGTTCAAGCCGGATGTCACTTGTTTTGAGCCTTCAGCGAGCTGTATGACACTCTGATTCTGTGGAGAAGGGAGTGCTTTCTGCAGAGCTGTGAGACCATTACTCACTTTGGAACTGCCGTCAGCCAGCTGCTCTTCACTGGTTTTCATTTTTTTGAGATTATCAGTGAGCTTGCCTGAGTTTTTCTCCATATCATTGACTGACTGGAATATTTTCTTCAAATAGAGTTCTCTGATGGCTAATGAGACATTATCTTTTACGGCCTGAGCACTTTTATCACCAATACTTTGACCTGAGTAGCTATAGCCAGGGTTTTTCTTGACGATGATTGTCAATTGCTCTGGTTTTTCTTCAAGCATGGTCGCTGCATCTTTTGAGAAATCTTTTGGCATTCTGATGAGTGCAAAATATTTGCCGGCAGTAATCCCGTCCAAACCTTTGTCGTTATCAACAAACTGCCATTTGAATTTGTCATTGTCTTTCAATCGGTCGACTACTTCATTACCGATGTTTTCTTTTTTTCCTTGGATTTCAGCGCCTTCGTCCTCATTGACGACGGCTATCGGTAAATCTTCTGTCTGCCCATAGGGATCCCACATTGAATAAATGAAGACTGCGCTATATATAATTGGTAGAAATAATAATACAGTCAATGCGGCTAATAACAACTTTTTGCTTAAAATATACTTGAAATCACTAAACAAAATATCCACTCCTTTTTATCCCAATGATTAAACATTCTAACATAGAAGATGAAAGATGATTTGATTTTTCCTACAAATTTTGTTGTAATGAATAGCGTATAAACTTTTTGCATGAAAGAAAGGCTAGTTCTATGAAAAAAACTTACTTTCCTGAAATTTCCTTTGTCAGAGCGATTGCCTGCCTGTTAGTTATTTTAACCCATGTGACGCTCGCTTATCCAGTAGAACACATAGACTCACCAGCAATGTTTACATTGCTTGTCAATCAGCTGGCACGAGTAGGTACTCCGATATTTGCCCTGATCAGTGGGCTGCTGCTGTTTAATTCAGTGAAACATAAAAAATTAGACACGCGCAGATTTTATAAAACGCGTTTTGATAAAATTATTATTCCTTATCTATTCTGGACGTTCGTTTATTTGGCCCTTTTAAAATTGACACATGCAGCTCCAGTCCATTTATCTGATATGCCTCGCTACTTATTATTAGGTGAAGGTTACGTTCATCTTTATTTTATGGTTGTAGTGATTCAATTTTATTTACTTTTCCCGTTGTTTGCAAAATATATTAACAAAGATAATATTTTAATCGCCACGCTCATTACTATTGCACTGACTGCAGGATGGTATTTAATTAGAGATATGCCTGCGTTCCATTTATTGACTCATCGTGCATTTCTATTGAACTGGCTCGCTTACTTTTTTATGGGCGGATATATGGCGATGTATATGGAATCACTTAAAATTTGGTGCAGCCGTTATTTCAATAAGATTACTATCGCTGCGCTCAGCAGTATTATTGTCATGCTCGCCGAAATGAAACTGCCTGCACTCTATCAGTCAGATCGATTGTTGAATTTAGTCTATGTGCCAATTTTCACTGCTTTCTTTATGGGATTGTTCCATGTGAAGGCCGACGAAAAATGGAAGGCTGTTCTTGAATACATTGGAGATCGGTCAATGGGTATTTACTTAATACATCTGCTCGTCATAGGACTAATAGGTAATATTATGCCTGATGCCTTTTGGAATCCGGATCTCATGGTGTTAAATTATCTGCTGGTTATTGTTGTGACACTAATCTGCACGGAACTGATCGTGCTCATTCCTAAAAGTTCACTGGTCTTTCCTGTTGCGAATTACATTACAATCAACGCGGAAGAACGCGTTAAACATTCATTGAATATTAGATGAAATGCATTAAAGATAAATGAATGTGGGAATAAGATGAAAAATACGATGGAGTGATGACATGGATATACATCCGTTAGTGACGTCATATAAACAGTTTGTTGCAAACCGTTCTGATTATAAGATAGGAGTCATTGGTCAGCCGGATGCCGGCAAAAGCAGCTTGATCAATGCATTGATTCCTCACGCGAAAGCTCATACTTCTGTGCATACAGATGCGACGCTTGAAACAACAGAATATTCATTTAATCACTACGGAAAACTCGTTGATTTTCCAGGGGTGGGAACTGAAGAAGTAAGCACTGCACATTACAAAAAGCTCATTCAGCAGAGCGGGATCAATCATTTTATCTATGTCTTCGAAAGCAAGATTAAAGAAACAGATGTCGAACTGATCAAATATTTGACTAAAAATCATCAATCGATTTTGTTTGTCTATAACAAAACTGATGCACTGGTGGATATCACCCATCATGATACGGTCGAAGAACTGAAAAGAGACAAAGATACAGAGCTTAAAGTTACATTGAAACCTTATATCAAGCAGCCGCTTTCCTATATATTTGTCAGTACGCTGACTCATGAAGGGATAGACGCCTTTAAACAGCAGCTGTCAGCAATATTCCGCACGCTTGAAATGGATTACAATGATAAGTACGGTAGAACTGAAATTCTGGAAAGCTTCTTGAACTATAAGACTAACGCACTGCTGCCGAAATTGTTCACACCCAGCTTCAAGGAAATTGTTATGAAAAAGAATTATCAGTCGCTTGAAAGAACGATTTTGAATCATTTCAAAATCCAGGAAGACGATATTCTGGAATACAAACGGGAATGGCCGACTATTTCTGATTATATGAAGATGATTGAAAGTGAGCAGGCTAAACCAAAAACATCAAAATTAAAAGAAATGGCTAAGGTTGTCCAGTTGCTGCGGACTGCGTTCAAACTGAAAACATTCAATCCCATTTCGGCTGGACTCGGCGCATTATTTGAAGCGGGTGCAGTCAATGCATTTCCTATGGTGCAAGGATTGACATATTATATTAGTGAGATTAAGAATATCGCGAGAAATATATTGAAAGCATCACAACGAGAAGCTGATTGATCAGCTTCTTTTTTATGGATTACACGGTGTTTGACTGTTAATAAATCGTTTGCAGAAATAACACGCTGATTACGTCGGATAATGATTTAAAGTACTTGTGAATATTTAATGCAATCGTTTGCAAAAAAATTGTTGACAGTGTGAAAAATGCTGTGCTAATATAAGAGTGTCATTGAAAACGCTTTCTAAAATAAATTTAAAGGAGAAAAGAGAATATGAAAAAACGTTCAAGCTTGATGTTGATTATCGTATTATTATTTGCATCAGTTCTTGCAGCATGCGGCAACTCAGGTTCAGGTGGCGGCACGGCTTCTAAAGGCGGTAAGGATACTGTCACAGTTGACGTCTTCCAGTTCAAAGTAGAATTTAAGCAGCAGTTCGAAGAAACAGCACAGAAATACATGGATGAAAATCCAAATGTAAAAATCAATATTGAGACAGTAGGCGGCGGTAACGACTATGGTCAAGCGCTAAAAGCTAAAATTGCTTCTAAAGATGAGCCGGATATTTTCAATATCGGTGGTCCTGAAGATTTAAAACAACATGCAAGTCGTCTAGCTGATTTATCAGACATGAAAGCTACTAAAAATATAGTAGATGAATCATTACTTTCACCTGTTCAAAAAGATGGGAAAACTTATGGTATTCCTATGAACCAGGAAGGCTATGGCTTAATCTACAACAAAGATATCTTTGAAAAAGCTGGCGTTAAAGCTGAAGACATCAAAACACTTGATGATTTAGAGGAAGTATCTAAAAAAATTGACTCACAAAAAGATGACTTAGGTCTAAAAGCAGTATTCGCATTGCCTGCTAAAGAAAAATGGGTGTTAGCAGATCATGGTGCCAGCATGTTCCTTGCATCTGATTTTGACAACGATATTCAAAAAACAGCGGAAGCTAAAACATTACCTTTCAAAAACAAAGACTTATTCAAACAATATTTAGATATTCAAAATGAATATTCTAAACAACCTGTAGCATCACTTGATTATTCTCAACAAGTAGAGGAATTATTCTCTACTGGTAAAGTCGCAATGATTCAGCAAGGTAACTGGGCTTATCCAACTATCGAAAGTGTTAATCCTGAGATTGCTGAAAAAGTAGGTTTAATCGCGGTGCCAACAGATACAGATGAATTAACAATCCCAGTAGGGGTAGCAAATAACTGGGCAGTCAACAAAAAAGCTGACGAAAAAGTTCAAAAAGCAGCAAAAGATTTCTTGGATTGGTTATACACTTCTGATCAAGGCAAAGACATCGTAATGGAAGACTTCAAATTCATTCCAGCATACAAAGATTACGATACTTCTAAAATCTCAGATCCATTATCAAAAGAAATCTACAAGTACTCTGAAGAAGGTAAAACTACTGCATGGGTATTCAAAGGTTATCCAACTGGATACACTGACGATGCATTAGGTGCTTACTTACAAGATTATTTGACTGGTAAACTTACATTTGACGAAGCAGTCAAGAAATCTCAGGATGCCTGGGAAAAAGCACGTAAATAATATGACTAAGGGGATGAACATTCATATATTTTAGAATGTCTGTCCCTTTTTTTAAAAAAGAGGTGTGACACATTGAAGACAAAAAGTTTAGCGTTCTGGCTCATGCTTGCTCCAGTACTTGCTGCATTATTCATGGTTATTATCATTCCGTTTCTCTATGGGATTTACTATTCATTTACAAACTGGAATGGGGATACTACATTAACACCTGATATTATTGGTTTTGAAAATTACATTAACTTATTTAAAGATGATAGTTTTAAAAATGCGCTCTGGTTTACATTTAAATATTCCATTGCATCAGTTATTATTATCAACTTGATCGGTTTAGGGCTTGCTTTACTAGTAACAAGTAAAATTAAATCAAAGAATGTATTGCGTACTGTATTCTTTATGCCGAACTTAATCGGAGGATTAATCCTTGGTTTTATCTGGCAGTTTATTTTTACTAAAGTATTCGCATCTATCGGTGAAGCTATTGGTTCTGAATGGATGCAGGGATGGTTGAGTAATACGACAACAGGTTTCTGGGGTATGGTCATTCTCTCAACATGGCAGATGGCAGGGTATATCATGATTATTTACATTGCCTACCTTGAAAATGTGCCAGAAGATTTACTGGAAGCAGCTGAAATTGACGGGGCGAATTCATGGCAGAAATTTAAGGACATTACATTCCCGCTTGTCGCGCCGGCTTTTACAGTAAGCATGTTCCTGACATTGTCAGGTGCATTCAAAGTATATGACCAGAACTTATCATTGACTAACGGCGGTCCTGGTAACTCAACGAAAATGGTGGCGATGGATATTGTCGACACTGCCTTTAAAATGAACTTAATGGGATCTGCACAAGCTAAAGCAGTCGTATTCTTCTTAATCGTTATGCTGATCAGCTTAGTACAGGTTTATTACAATAAGAAAAGAGAGGTGGAGATGTAATGAAGAGTAAATGGCTGTTACTAGAAATTATTGGCCTGGTCATTGGTCTGCTCTGGCTGTCCCCTTTTTATTTGATGATTGTCAATGCATTTAAGACGAAGCTTCAAATATTTGATGATACATTAGGTCTGCCTGAAGAATGGACCTTCCAAAACTTTATTGATGCATTCGCACAATTGAACTTTCTGCAGACATTCTTGAATTCTGTATTAGTGACCGTATTGAGTGTCGCATTGATTATTATTTTCTCTAGTATGGCAGCCTATGCACTGAGCCGTAACAAAGGGAAAATGTCGAGCGTCATCTTCTTCTTATTCGTTGCAGCAATGTTGGTGCCGTTCCAATCTGTAATGATTCCGCTTGTTAAGCTGTTCGGTGATCTTGAGAGCTTGAACAGATGGGGACTCATCTTTATGTATTTAGGATTTGGGGCAAGTTTGTCAATCTTCTTATATCATGGTTCACTGCAAGGAATTTCAAAGTCGCTGGATGAAGCGGCGATGATTGATGGAGCGAGCAGATGGCAGATATACTGGCATGTCATCTTCCCATTGCTCAAGTCTATTTCTGTTACGGTAGGGATTTTGAATGTCATCTGGATCTGGAATGACTTCCTCCTTCCAAACTTAGTACTAGGTCAAGGTCAAGAAACTATTCCACTGAAATTATTCTTGTTCTTTGGTCAATATACAAAACAATGGCATCTAGCTCTTGCAGGTTTAACTATTTCAATTATTCCAGTCATCATAGGATACTTCTTTGCGCAAAAGCAAATCATCAAAGGTGTTTCTGAAGGTGCCGTTAAGTAGGTGAACATATGATTACGATCAAAGATGTGGCTAAACGTGCGAATGTCGCACCATCCACAGTATCAAGAGTCATCAGTAATCATCCTGCTATTAGTCAAAAGACGCGTGATAAAGTCAGACAAGTAATGGACGAGATGGGATATATTCCGAATGTCTCTGCCAGAAGGCTGGTGACACAGCAGTCCCATACAATTGGTCTGCTGCTGAAAACCGCCTCCAAAGATATGACTCAAAATCCGTTCTTTACTGATGTGCTGATGAGTATATCTAAAGTATGTAAAGAAAATCATTATTCGACAGTCATCTCAACGAGTATGAATGAAGAGGAGCTGCTGATGGAAGTGCAGCAACTGGTGAGAAGTAATGCAGTGGATGGCTTTATTCTGCTCTATTCAAAAAGTAGTGACCAAGTCATCACTTATCTTCAGTCCATTGATTTTCCGTTTGTCATTCTCGGCAAGAAGTTGAGCTCTTATTCAAATGAAATATATATCGACAATGATAATGTTATGGCTGCTTATCAGCTGACCGATTATATGATTAGACTGGGTCATGACAACATCGTGTTTATTGCAGAGAATTCAGCTTATGCAGTCAACGAAGACCGTATTCAAGGATACGAGCGCGCATGCCGAACAGCCGGCTTACCTGTAAAAGTGTTTGAAGGTGCAGCAGGTACACAGGAAGTGAGAAAGATCATTGCAGAAATCATTGCCATGTGCCCGGTTCCGACTGCTATTATTGCATCGGACAGTATGATGAACTTGAATATTTTAAGTGAATTGTACATGCAGCATATTAGAGTACCGAATGATATACAGACGGCTACGTTCAATGACTCGTACTTCAATGAAGCGGCATGTCCACCACAGACTGTCGTTAATATTCATCCTGAGTCATTGGGAGCTGAAGCGGGTAAGAGTTTAATAGCGTATTTAAACAACCCACATATGATTAAACGAAGTATCATTATACCGACTTCAATTATTGAACGTGAGTCGACAAAACCATTAAAGGAGAGAGTACTGTGAAAGTAACGGTATGGAACGAATATAGACATGAGCAGGAATCTGACATCGTAAGAAATATATATCCTGAAGGGATTCATCAGCAGATTGCATCATTTATTGAAGATGCTGAAGTCACAACAGCGACATTGGATGAACCGGAACATGGATTAACTGAAGATGTGCTGAATGCAACTGATGTATTGATCTGGTGGGGACATAAGGCACATGATGAAGTAGATGATGCGATTGTCGATCGGGTCCAAAAACGAATACTTGAAGGAATGGGTCTTGTCGTCCTGCATTCAGGGCATTTCTCAAAAATCTTCAAACGATTGATGGGTACAGGCTGTGACTTAAAGTGGCGTGAGGCTGGTGACAAAGAGCGTATCTGGACCGTCATGCCAGGTCATCCTATCGCTGAAGGGCTGCCGGAATTCTTTGAACTTCCTAAAGAGGAAATGTACGGGGAACATTTCGATATCCCTGCTCCTGAAGAGTTAGTGTTCATCAGCTGGTTTGAAGGGGGAGAAGTGTTCCGTTCAGGTGCGACGTTCAAGCGGGGTAACGGTAAGATCTTCTACTTCCGTCCGGGTCACGAAACTTATCCGACCTATTATGACAGCAATGTGCAGCGCGTCATTAACAATGCCGTACGTTGGGCGAAACCGAGCGCTAACAGCTATCCTGTATACGGCAACTATCAACCTCTAGAATTTATTTCAGAAAAGGAGTAATCAAATGACTATCAAAATAGGCGTGATCGGATGCGGTAGTATTGCAACACATCGTCATATCCCTGAATATCAAGAGAACAGCCATGCAGAAATTACTGCTTACTGTGATATCAACAAAGAACGTAGTGATGAGCTCGCTGAAGAATTTGGCGGCAGCAGTTACAGTGATTATCACGAATTGCTTGCAGATCCGGCAGTAGAAGCTGTAAGCATCTGCACCCCTAATTACCTCCATGCAGAAATGACGATTGCAGCACTTAATGCCGGTAAACACGTACTCTGTGAGAAACCGATGGCTACATCACTTGAAGATGCAGAATCAGATGATCAGAGCAGCAGAAAAGAGTGGTACTAAGCTGATGATTGGTCACAATCAACGTGTCAATGAGGCACATCTGGCAGCTAAGCAGGCAATTGCAGACGGCTTGCTCGGAAAGATCTATTCATTCAAGACAACATTCGGACATTCGGGGCCGGAAGGTTGGAGTGTTGATGGGCCGGACAGCTGGTTCTTCGATAAAAAACGTGCATTTATAGGTGCGATGGGTGACCTTGGTGTTCATAAAGCAGACTTAATGCGATATCTGCTGGGTGAGGAATTCAAAGAAGTAGGTGCGATGATTGAAACGTCTGCCAAAGCTGGTGCAACAGTAGATGATAACGCTGTATTGATTCTGAAGTCAGAGAGCGGTATTATCGGGACACTCAGTGCGTCCTGGGCATATAATGGAGAAGAAGACAACAGTACGGTCATCTACGGGCAAAATGGGGTTCTCAAACTCAACAGTGACCCGGACTACAGCTATATCTTTATTAGTGCAGATGGTGAAATCGACAAGCAGAAGCTTGGAGAGATGCAGACTAATGAAGAGGGCGGACAAGTTAATTCACATACAATTGATGCCTTCATTCAATCGATTGTTGAAGATACGACACCTGTATGTGACGGCGCAGAAGGCAGAGCATCGCTCAATGTGATTATGAAAGCCATTGAGTCAGCAGAAACTAACATTATAACTCGTATCTAAGGAGCTAAGACATCATGACAAAAGTTCGAATCGGAATTGTTGGTGTCGGTGGTATTGCGACAGAACGTCATATCCCGGCATTTAAAGAGTTTGATAACGTAGAGATTACCCATGTCCATGACATTAACGTGGAACGTGCAATGGTCGTTGCTAATCAGTTTGGTATCCCTCACGTAGCGAAGAACTACCAGGAGATGCTGGAATCTGTCGATGCTGTAGTGATTACTACCCCTAATAAATTTCACGCACCTTTTGCTATCGAAGCTTTGAATCATGATAAATACGTTCTTTGCGAGAAACCGATGGCACTGACCACTGAAGAGTGTGATGCCATGATAGAGGCTGAACGAAACAGTAAAGGGAGGTTGCACATCGCCTACCACTACCGATTTATGAAAGAAGCGATAGCAGCGAAAAAAATCATCGATAAAGGAATTATCGGAGAGCCGCTCGTCATCCGTGTAAAAGCGATGAGACGCCGGAAAGTCCCTGGCTGGGGTGTTTTCACAAACAAAGAGCTGCAGGGCGGCGGAGCACTGATTGACTACGGTTGTCATCTGTTAGACCTTGCAATCTGGCTCGTCGGCAGCAGAAAACCGACTGAAGTATCTGCTCAAACTTATAACCAGCTGAGTCGTATGCCGAATCCTGTTAATGAATGGGGCACATTTAACCCGGAAACGTTTGAAGTCGATGATCATGTCACTGCATTTATCCGCTTTGAAAATAATGTAACAATGCTGTTTGAGACCAGCTGGGCTGCGAACGTCGAAAGTGACGAAGAACATATCAGTATCTCTGGAACAAAAGGCGGCTTAAATGTCTTTGAAATGAAAGTGAATCAAGCCGATGATACACTGATGACAACGCTTAATATTGACTATATTCAAGTAGAGCATCCATTTGACTACTTGCAGACAGAGAATTTCGTGTCTTCGATAGTACATAACACACCACTTCGTGTGAAATCGACGGAAGCAAGAGAAGTATCACGTATTATTGAAGCGGTCTATTTAAGTGCATCAAACAATAAAGCGATATTAATCTAGGAGGACTAGTGATGAAATTAGGTGTTTTCAATCCTTTGTTCAATGACAAGTCATTTGAAGAAATGCTTGATTATGTTCAGGCAGCAGGAGTAGAGGCAGTAGAAGTAGGAACAGGAGGTTATCCGGGAGATAGTCATATCGATCTGGATGGACTTCTTGACAGTGAGAGTGCTAGAGAGACTTATCAAAAGGCATTTGCTGAAAGAGGGCTCTTTATTTCATCTTTCAGCTGTCACGGTAATCCTATCTCGCCGGAAGCAGAATTCAGAGAAACGTCAGATATCACACTCCGCAAAACGATTAAACTGGCCAACTTGATGAATGTTCCCGTAGTCAATTGTTTCAGTGGAACTGCAGGTGATTCTGATGAGGCTAAACTTCCTAACTGGCCGGTTGCTCCGTGGCCGAATGAATACAAAGATATTTATGACTGGCAGTGGGAACATAAGCTTATTCCTTATTGGAAAGATATCGCCGAAATTGCCAAAGAAAACAATGTAAAGATTGGATTGGAACTCCATGGCGGATTCCTCGTGCATTCTCCGTATACATTGCTTAAACTAAGAGCAGCAACCAATGAATACATCGGTGCTAATCTAGACCCGAGTCATATGTGGTGGCAGGGCATTGATCCTGTGGCAGCCATCAAGATTCTCGGCGAACAGAACGCTATCCATCACTTCCACGCTAAAGATACATTTATTGATCAGGATAACGTCAATATGTATGGCCTGCTGGATATGCAGTCTTATGGCGATGTGAAAACACGCAGCTGGACATTCAGAAGCGTCGGTTGTGGACATGATCTGAAAGAATGGACTGCAATGATGAGTGCGCTTAGAACGTATAATTATGATTATGTTGTCAGCATTGAACATGAAGACCCATTGATGTCCATTGAAGAAGGCTTCCAGACAGCAGTACGTAACTTGAAACAAGTGATTATTAAACATACACCGACTGACATGTGGTGGGTATAAGGAGGAAATACAATGGCAGAAATCAAATTAGATCATATCAAAAAGACTTATGAAGGTGGCAATACAGTCGTCAAAGACTTCAATCTCCACATTCACGACAAAGAATTCATCGTCTTCGTCGGTCCATCAGGCTGTGGTAAATCAACGACATTACGGATGATTGCAGGGCTCGAAGATATTACAGAAGGTGACTTCACAATCGATGGTGTCCGCATGAACGATGTAGCACCTAAAAATCGTGATATCGCTATGGTATTCCAGAACTATGCATTATACCCGCACATGACTGTCTATGACAACATGGCATTCGGTCTTAAGCTGCGTAAAACACCTAAAGATGAAATTAAACGACGTGTCGAAGAAGCGGCAGAAATTCTAGGTTTGACAGCGTACTTGAAACGAAAACCTAAAGCTTTATCAGGTGGTCAACGACAAAGGGTTGCTCTCGGTCGGGCGATTGTTCGTGAAGCAAAAGTCTTCTTGATGGATGAACCATTATCCAATTTAGATGCTAAACTACGTGTACAAATGCGTGCAGAAATCTCAAAATTACATAACCGTCTACAGACAACGACGATTTATGTGACGCATGACCAGACAGAAGCACTCACAATGGCATCACGTATCGTCGTTCTGAAAGACGGAGATATTATGCAGGTCGGCACACCGAAAGAAGTCTATGATTTCCCGGAAAATATTTTTGTCGCAGAATTTATCGGTTCACCACCTATGAATATCTTTGATGCTAAACTAACAGAGAAATCAATTCTCATCGGTAACTACGAATTTGATGTTCCTGAAAGTATTATGCGATCATTGAAAAACAAAGGCTACATCGGTAAAGAAGTTAAATTCGGCATTCGTCCTGAAGATATTCATGATGAACCTGTCTTCATCCAGTCTTGTGAAAATACCTCATTTGAAACAAAAGTAACAGTTAGCGAGCTGTTAGGTGCTGAAATTATGGTCTATTCAATGTTTGAAGGACAGGAATTTATCTCTAAACTGGATTCACGTAACGACTTAAAGGCAGGTGACATTGTTCGCCTTGCTATGGATATGAACAAAGCACATTTCTTTGATGCACAGACAGGAGAGCGTATCCGTAACGCTTCTGAAGATAGACGCCGTCAGGAAGCTGAGCAGGAATTGCAGGTTTAGTGAAGTATACAGCTGCATGAAATAAGTGCAGATGATTGAATTGATGATAAAAAGCTGTTAGCATGCAAATTGTTAACAGCTTTATCTATTGAGTTTAACTGGAGGAACTATAACAATGAAACGCATTTGGTGGAAAGAAGCGGTATGTTACCAAGTATATCCGCGCAGCTTTAAAGATTCAAACGGTGATGGTATTGGTGACATCAATGGTTTGACCGAAAAACTAGATTATTTGCAGGAACTGGGCATTGATGTCATCTGGCTGTGTCCTGTCTATGACTCTCCGAACGATGATAACGGTTATGATATTCGAGACTATCAGCAGATTATGAGAGACTTCGGAACGATGGAAGATTTTGACCGGCTATTAATGGAAGTTCATGAACGTGGAATGAAACTGATTATGGATTTAGTCGTCAATCATACGAGTGACGAGCATCCATGGTTTATTGAATCGAAACATTCCGAAGATAATCCTAGACGCGACTGGTATATTTGGCAGGACGGCAAAAATGGTCATGAACCGAATAACTGGGCAAGTATTTTTGAAGGCTCTGCCTGGGAATACGATGCAGCGACCAATCAATATTATATGCATGTCTTCAGCCGTAAACAGCCTGATTTGAACTGGGAGAACAAGGAGATGCGTCATGCAGTCTATAATATGATTAACTGGTGGCTTGACAAAGGAATCGATGGATTCAGAATTGATGCTATCAGTCATATTAAACGATCATTTGACAAAGGGGATCTGCCGAATCCAGATGGACTGAACTACGTCGAATCATTTGAAGGTCATATGAACCAGCCGGGAATTCATGAATTCTTGAAAGAGATGAAGGAAGCGACATTCGATAATTATGATATTATGACGGTCGGCGAAGCAAATGGTGTGACGGTGGACGACGCCGATCAATGGGTCGGTAAGGATAACGGTCAGTTCAATATGGTATTCCAGTTTGAGCATTTAAATTTATGGGATCATAATGTAGGTAAGGAATTTGACGTGCTTGGCTACAAGGAAGTGCTGACAAGTTGGCAGAAAGGCCTGGAAAATAACGGATGGAATGCCTTGTTCATCGAGAACCATGACCGTCCCCGAGTCCCTTCCACTTGGGGAGATGACAAAGTGTACTGGTATGAGAGTGCGACAAGTCATGGGGCAGTCTACTTTTTGCTGCAAGGGACACCATTTATCTATCAGGGACAGGAAATCGGGATGACGAATTATCCATTCAAAGATATTTCAGAGTTCAATGATGTCCATGCAAAAAATATATATAACAATGAGCTTATAAACGGGATGACAAAAGCTGAAGTGATTGAGATGCTGCAGCGGATCAGTCGTGATAACTCGCGTACGCCAATGCAGTGGAATAATCAAGAGCATGCAGGATTCACGACGGGCAGACCATGGTTAAAAGTTAATCCGAACTATGAAGAAATCAATGTTGAGAAACAGATGCAGGATGAAAAATCAATTTATCACTTTTATAAGAAGATGATTAAATTTAAAAAGGATAATCTTGTGATGACTTATGGAACATTTGATTTAGTCTACCCTGATCAAACCGATGTCTTCGCGTATACGCGCACTTTAGGAGATGACAAAGTGCTCGTTATCGGCAACCTTGATGATGTCGAAGTGAAACTTGATAATAGTGAGGGCTTTCATTTTGATCCGGATAAGATCGTGCTGAACAACTATCAGCTGCAGGAATCTGCATCCGACGAAATTATATTGAAACCATATGAAGCGAGAGTTTACCGTTTGTCATAATGACTGAAGCCGACTGAAGATGATTCCATCTTCAGTCGACTTTTTTATATAGAAACTGGGGCATAGTTAATATTTTATTTACATAAAGGTCATAGTAAATCCATAAATGATTGCTAGACTGAATGAGAATCTAATTATAAAGGAGTCTTAACATGAATCATATCGCTAAAGTGTTTCTGGCAATCGCATTGATAGCATCATTAATCCCGTTCCCCAACCGCTCGGCACAGGCAGCGGGACAGCTGTTGATTTCTGAATATATTGAAGGGTCGAGCTATAACAAAGCAATTGAGATTTACAATCCTGCAAGTGAATCAATCGATTTATCAACATATTCTTTAGTTTCTTTTATCAATGGTGCCAATGAAACAGCAGGAACTGTGGCAGAGCTCAAATTATCAGGAACGCTTGCAGCAGGCGATGTATTTGTCATTGCTAACCAGCAGGCAGGTGCAGAAGTGCTGGCACAGGCTGACTTAAAGACCGGCTCAGCTGTCATGAATTTCAATGGTGATGATACACTTGTTTTATTTGAAAATTATAATGCAGCATCTAAAACCGGTAATGTCAACGATTCGATTGGTCAGGTCGGTACAAATCCAGGAACAGCATTCGGCTCTGACGTCTCAACATTGGATATGACGCTCGTAAGAACGTCAGACCGGTTGACTCCGGATACTGATATCCACAACAGCTATCAACCAAGTGATCAGTTCATCGCACTGCCAAAGGATACATTTTATGAACTAGGGATGTTTAACGGTAACGTTGTTGTCCCTGAACCTGAAACGCCGCAAGCTGAATATGAAGTCAATGTAGTGCGTGTAGTAGACGGTGATACTATTAAAATCTCTCCTTCTATCATGGGATCAGATACCATTCGATTTTTGAATATTGATACACCTGAAACATACCACCTTTCGACCTATGATCAGAATTTAATCGATTCAGATCCAGACCAGAATCAGAAGTATCACGGTGAGATTGCTAAAAAAGCATTGAACGAACTGTTAACTGCAGGAATGCCTGTCACAATCAAAGTGAATCCTGAAGAGATTACTGATCAATATGGCCGCGTCCTTGGACAAGTCGTCCGTGAAGATGAGATGAATATTAACCTCGAAATGGTTAAGCGCGGTATGGCCTCCACGTATTTCATCTGGCCGGTCGCAAACTGGGACGATTACCATATGTTTCAGACAGCAGCAGCAGAGGCGCAGAAAGCGAACGTCGGCATCTGGCAGAGTGAACATCCACTGATGGAACTGCCGTTCGAGTTCCGTGCGCGATATGATGGCAAAGGATTGCTCCGCTATGTCGGCAATTCAGAAACTAAAATCTATTATCATCCAGAGAACTTTGTGCAAGTTCCGGTAGAGAACCGCATTTTCTTTACTGAGGAAGAAGCGATTGCACAGGGCTACAAACCAGCATCAGGCACGTCACCAGAAGCAGCGAAGGAAATGACTATTCAAGAAGCACGTGACAGTGGTAGAGGTGTTAAAGCAATAGTGACAGGAACGGTTACGAAAGTAGACGGATATAATGTATACATCCAGGATGAGACTGCAGGAATGGTCATTCGCAGTAAAACAGTCAATCCTGCTGTAGGTGATGTGATTCAGGCAACTGGTGAGACTTCTGAGTACTTCGGGCTGTATCAGATGGAAACAGAAGCTGTCAAAATAACCGGTCAGCAAACCATTGACCCGGCAGTGACACCGCTTAATTTGATTAACGAAGAAGTAGAAGCGGAACTGATTCGTATTGAGAATGTCACAGTTATCTCTGTCAATGAATTCAATGAATATACAGTCGTAGATAATAGAGGTAACGAATTTATCATCAAAACGACAGATGCTCTTGAAATCGGTGGTTCGTATTATCAGATAGACGGTGTAGTGACATACAGTTATGATGCTTACAAACTGCTTCCTGTATACATCACTAAAGATGCACCAGTGTACGATATAGCAGGATTTGCCTTCCACGATAAAAATCATAACGGTAAAGTGGATCAGCCAGACAGAAAATTATCAGGTGTTCGAGTAGATTTGTATGAAGGAAACAAACATATTCAGACAGTCATCACAGATTCACAAGGAAAGTTTGTCTTACAAGCACCAGGTAATAATGACTACACAGTTGAATTTGCTTCTCCTGATGGATTGGTAGAAACGTTTAAGGACGCTGTCACAGACGATAAAGATTCAGATATTGAAGATAATAAAGTGAACGTATCGGTTGATCATGCTGCGGTTGATCATGTTACCGCAGGATTTACTAAGAACGTGGGTAAGCTTAAAAACAAATAACATCAATAAAGCCCTGCCAGAAGGCTGGGCTTTATTAGTGTTATTCATTTGAACGGCTTGAAAGTCAGGTTGCGAAGTCGATTTTTCTAGTACGCAGAGCTGCTCAATGATTTAAGAAAACTTTAAGAAAGATACTGCCTTTTTTTCTGTACAATGAAGAAGAAAGGTGTGAAGCGTATGAAACGATTAACGGTCGTTGATAGTTTGAGAGGATTCAGTCTATTCGGGATATTAATAGCTAATATGCTGATTTTCCAGTTTGGTATTTACGGAAAGGAATATCCTGATGTCTATAGTGTCCATGGAATGAGTTTATGGCTGCAGCAAGGTATTAAATTATTCATTGAAGGAAGCTTCATGCCTATATTCGCACTGTTATTCGGCTTCGGGTTGATCAAGATGTCCCGAAGCTTTGAGCGGAAAGGTTTAGGCGTCAAACGGCATGTTTTCAGACGGAGTACAGGATTATTAGTGCTTGGTATACTTCATGCGCTGTTCTTTTTTGAAGGGGATATTCTTAGTTTCTATGGTCCGTTGTTACTGCTCCTTGTTTTTCTCGTCAAACGAACAGTGAAGACGATGATCATCACGTGTATCGTCAGTTTTGGACTGCTCTTCAGTCTCAGTCTACTGTATCCAGGGTTGGCGAGTGAAGCAATCAACACAGTCTCTCCCTACGAACTGACTGCTGAACAGCATCAGTATTTAATTCAGCAGAAAGCAGTCTATAGTAGTGGGAGTCCGAATGAACTGCTTGAATTTATATTGCAGGAGGATCCGTTCATCGAGTCTGACGAAATGCTGCCGATTATGATGCTGACGGGGCTGCTTGTCTACTTACCCGTATTTATTATCGGCATGATTGCTGCTAAAACAAAGTTCTTTGAGACGGGTATAACGACATTTAAAAAGCGCATGCTGTTTTGTATTCCATCAGGCCTTATGCTCAATGTGGCAGGCCTTGTATTCAATGACAGTGAGCTTGCTGTCAATGCGATGCTGGTGGGTGACTTTATACTGGCGTTTGGTTACATCGTTTTATTCTATATCTTATATCAGCGTCTGAACCATCGAACATGGTTCCATGCTTTTGAAGCGGTCGGCAGGCTGTCGTTGACGAACTATATCATGCAGTCTGTGTTTCACTCATGGATTTACTACAGCCGTGGTCTCGGTCGATTCGGCGATAGTGACCTGGTATTATCAGTGACCCTTGCCCTCGCGTTTTTCGTACTGCAAGTTTTATTCAGTGCAGTCTATATGCGTTATTTCAAGTTTGGCCCGCTTGAATACTTATTGCGTGCCTGGACCTATTTATCATGGCGGCCTTATTCCAGACGCTATGACTCATAAAGAAAGAGACTGAACTTCAGTCTCTTTCTTTCGTTTTACACCATAATTCCTTACAATAGATAGTGAGGTGAAGCACATGATGTTAGAGTGGGATCATATCATACATTACGTAAAAAATTTGGAGTCATTTGACTTTCCTGAGCAGCTGCTGACGATTCATGACGGCGGCAGACACGATGCGCTTGGTACTTATAACCGCTTGAGTTATTTCGATCTGAGCTATATTGAATTCATCGATATATTCGACCGGGAACGAGTCATTCAAGCGGCAGCAGATGACAATGAGCGGTTGAGCTTTGCGGCGACACTTGAACGGACGCACGATACAGAAGGGTTTAAACGGCTCTGTTTCAGAACAGATGACATTGAGGCATTGAAAGATCACTTTGTGTCATGTGGTCGAAAGGTCATCGGGCCGAATAAGATGGCTCGTACGAAGCTGAACGGAGAGGTCATCAGCTGGCAGTTACTGTATATTGATGATAATAGTGACCGAGAACTGCCATTTTTCATTCAGTGGGAACAGTCGGATGAAGAAAGGCAACGAGCGCTGGCTCCTTTGTTCCAACCGTTGACGGTCAAGGAGATAGCGCTTGAAGTGACAGATCTTAATGAGCGAGTTACTGAATGGCAGGAACTTCTAGGTGCTGAATTTAAAGAGGGTGCCCTGCATATTCCAGCAAGCCCTGTATTTACGGTCACTGAAGGAACATCTGACAGGATTCTGTCAATCACCATCCAGTCTGGAGAGGACCGCACACTGACAGTGCACGACGCTTGTTACCAGTTCGTTCAGTAGACATAATGGTAGACACGCATCACGAGAAGTGTGCCGTGGTATAATGCAATCAGTAGCGCAGCAGCGATAAATAGTTTGTTGGACTTAGATGGTTTCACAATTAAAAAGAGAATGGAAATAATCAGTGTGAGACCAACGGCAATCGTACTAATATCAAAATGATAGATGGCACTGCGCGTCTGAAACAAAAAGATAAGAATTAAATTGATAACAGCAAGGACAGCCAATAACATATTTTTGAACATAATGAACCTCTAATCATGTATTTTGTAACCATTATATCAAAAATAAGTAGTCAATTATAGTTGAACGATTGAGAGGAAGATTCACATGACAGTAAATAGAATTCGTATTTCTAACGAGGCACATGATTATTTTGTTAAACAACACCCAAATGGAGATTTACTTCAGCTCACTAAGTGGGCGGAATCTAAGCAGCTGACAGGATGGTATTCAAAGCGGATTGCTGTCGGACGAGATAATGAAGTAGCGGGTGTCGGCCAGCTGTTATTTAAACCTGTGCCGAAGCTGCCGTTTACATTGTGCTATGTTTCAAGAGGATTCGTCTGCGATTACAATGACAAGGAAGTCGTCAATGCTCTGACATCATTTGCAGTGGAAGTGGCCCGTGCTGAACGTGCCTATGCCATCAAAATTGACCCTGATGTAGAAGTCAAAGCGGCAGGAGACCTTATAGAATATATGCAGTCGCTCGGCTATCGCCATAAAGGATTTGAAGATGGACTGAGTAAGCGCTACATTCAACCTCGTATGACGATGATCACCGATATCAATCAAGAAGACGAACCGCTTATCCAAAGTTTTGAAAAAAACAACCGTTCGCGTGTGAAGCTCAGTCAGAAAAAAGGTACTGAAGCTTATATCGCAGGTCGTGAAGATTTGAAGACATTTGCAGCACTGATGAAAGAAACAGGCGAGCGTGACGGTTTTCTGACGCGGGATGTGTCATATTTCGAGAATATATATGATGCACTTCATCCTGACGGAGATGCAGAACTCTTTCTTGTGAAGCTTGTACCGTCACATGTCATGCCGAAAATTCAAGAAGAATACAATATGCTTGAAGCAAAAAAACAGAAGCTTGAACAGAAAAAAGATCAGAAAAAGGCACAGAATCAACTGAAAGATATCGCTCTGCAGCAGACAAAACTCAGTAAACAACTGACTGAACTGAAGCAGCTGAACGAAACCCATCCTGAAGGGAAAATATTGTCCGGTGCACTGCTGACGTTCTCAGGATATAAGTCTTATTACTTATACGGTGCATCAAGCAATGAATACCGGGACTATCTGCCGAACCATAACATGCAGATCAGCATGATGCGGTATGCGCGTTCCCGAGGTGCAAAAAGCTATGATTTCGGTGGTACAGACAATAATCCGCCGAAAGGTTCAGAGCATTTTGGTCTCTGGCAGTTCAAAAAGGCGTGGGGCACACGTCTCAGCGAAAAAGTCGGAGAATTTGATTATGTATTGAATCAGCCTGTCTATCAATTGATCGAACAAGTGAAACCACGTATCACACGATTGAAATTGAAATTCACAAAAGGACGTAAAAAGTAGGGATAATATGAAAATAGCAATCATTGGCGGCGGCAAAATGGTCACTCAGATGGTGACAGGATGGAAGAACAGTGGTGTTCAGATGGACACATTAGGAGTTTGGCTGAGAAACAATGAGAAACAACATGAGTTTGCTGCAGCACACGGGGTGACAAGCATTGATTCACTCGAATCATTGAAAGATTACGATGCAGTGATGCTGGGTATCGTGCCGAATGCATTGGCTGAAATGGCGGTGCAGCTGCGACATTATCTAACTGAGGACCATATTATTTTATCAATTGCTGGCGGCGTATCTATTCAGGACATCGATGACCTGTTCGATCATCATCAGAAGATTATTCGGATGATGCCGAACACACCTGTTGCGGTCAATTCAGGGATTGTGGCTATGAGCTGTAATGATTATGTCAGTCAAGAAGAGATGGATAGAGTGACTCAGATGATGACGCAGCTGGGTGTAGTCAAATGGATCGATGAATCGCTGATGTCGATCATGCCGGCAATTGCTGCTTCTTCTCCGACGTTTGTCTACATGATGATTGAAGCGATGGCAGATAATGCAGTCGCTGCTGGACTGGATAGAGCTGCTGCCTATCAACTGGCAAGTCAGATGGTTATCGGTGCCGGCAAAATGATGCTCGAAAGTGGTGAGCATCCAGCAGTACTGAAAGACCAAGTGACATCGCCTGGAGGCTCCACGATTCAAGGTGTCATGAAGCTCGAAGAAAAAGGCTTCAGAGATGCCATCTCAAAAGCCATGGATGAAATAACAAAATATAATTAGTTTCTGAATTCAAGATAGAAAAAAGGATTGATGAAAGCTAAATATAGAAGAAAGCAGAAACTGAGCAGACTAATGAGTGTTAATATAAAAGCCATTATTTTGTAGGTGACGTTTTTTTCTCTGCTCGGCAGTTTCGCAAACATATAGGCCAATCCAATGACAAACGTCAAGATACAGAAGAAGAACCAGAAATATTTGGTGAAGAAAATAATACCACTATTGATGAAATAACTTGCGGTGAAGACGATATGCATAATGATAAAAAGCAGCATGAGCATTTTTTGCATATAAGACCCTCCTAGTTGTTATTCATTTTAATGGAAATTCACGATTAATAAAATATAAATATTGGAGGTCAGTGATGAATATTGGATTTATTGGTACAGGTGTGATGGGCAGCAGCATGGCTGGACATATTAAAGGTCACTCATTATTTGTGTATAATCGGACAAAGGATAAAGCTGATGATCTTGTCAATCAAGGAGCAGTATGGTGTGACAGTCCAAAAGAGGTGTCAGCGCAGTGCGATATCATCTTCACCATGCTCGGTTATCCGCATGATGTTGAGGAGATGTATTTAAGTGAACATGGGTTGATTGAACTAGGTAGAGCCGGGCAGATTATGATCGACTGTACCACATCGAGCCCTGAACTTGCACGGAGAATAGCAGATGCAGCAGCAGAAAAAGGACTGGCGGTTATTGATGCGCCCGTCAGCGGCGGCGATATTGGTGCCAGAAATGGGACGCTCTCTGTGATGGTCGGCGGAGATGAACAGGCATTCCTGAAGACAAAAGACATCATCGCCATGTTCAGCGGTAGCATTCAATATTTTGGTCCTGCCGGCAGTGGTCAGCATACGAAAATGGCCAATCAGATTGCTATTGCATCGGGGATGATCGGTGTAGCTGAAAGTTTGTATTACGCTGAGCAGGCTGGGCTCGATATAGAACGTGTACTAGAGACCATCTCCAAAGGAGCTGCAGGCAGCTGGTCATTATCTCATCTTGGGCCAAGAATGCTTGAAGGGGACTACAAACCTGGCTTCTATACACATCATTTCTTAAAAGATATGAAGATTGCGCTTGATGAAGCCATCAAAATGAACATAGAACTGCCTGGTCTGAAACTGGCATATAAGCTCTATGATCAATTATCACAGCAACAAAAAGAAACGACAGGTACACATATTATTTTTGAAAAATACAGAAGCAATCATTAGCAATGATTTTCTTATTAGTCTATATTGTTATTGGAGATTAAAAATTGGAGGAAAACAGTGATACAAAAAATTATTAATTTTTCGATACATAATAAGCTCGCTATCTGGTTGATGACTCTCATCCTTGCAGTCGGCGGACTTTACTCAGCCTTAACGATGAAGATGGAGCTGCTACCAAGCATCTCATCACCGGTAATTACGATAACAACGCCATATCCAGGTGCTACACCTGAAGCGGTGCTGGATAACGTCACAGATCCTATTGAGAAAAAAGTTTCAAGCATGAGTGGAGTCGATAATGTTTCGAGTCAGTCAATGCAGAACGCATCAGCGATTACGCTTCAGTATGATTTTGGAACTGATATGGACAAAGCTGAACGAGAAGTAGAAGAAGCAATTGCAAGCATTGATATGCCTGAAGAAGTACAGGATCCAACGATTGATCAAATCTCTATGTACACATTTCCTGTCATCAGCTATTCTTTTTCATCCTCTGACAAAGACATCAAAGAACTGACACAAGTCATTGAGAAAGACCTTGTTCCTCAAATCGAAGGAGTGGATGGCGTCAGCAGTGTCACTTTCTCTGGACAGGAAGTCGAGCAGATTGAGCTGCAGTTTGATGAAGATAAGCTCAAGAAAGAAGGCTTGTCTGAAGACACTGTTCTCCAATACATCAAAGGTGCTACCACTGAAGCACCACTTGGCCTCTATACTTTTGACAAAGATTTGAAATCCATTGTTGTCAACGGACAGTTCACATCAGTCGAAGCATTGAAATCATTAAAAATCCCTGCAACAGGTGGTACCGGTGCGACTGGTGGTCAGCAGGCCGGACAGTCAGCGGCAGGAGCTGGTGGACAAACCGCTCTAGATCCGAAAGCGCAGGCAGCAGCAGCTGAGCAGGCAAAAAATGCTAAGCTGCCGACTGTTGAATTAGGCGATATTGCGACTGTCAAAAATGTAGAAAGTCGTGAATCTATTTCTAAAACTAACGGTAACGATTCTCTAAGTGTACAAGTCGTAAAATCAGATAATGCTAATACTGTAAAATTAGCGAATGATGTAAAAGATGCTGTCAGCCAATTCAGCAAAAAAAATAAAGATATTGATAGTCTGTTAATACTTGATCAGGCTAAACCGATTGAAGATTCAGTGAAAACGATGATTGAAAAAGCGCTGATTGGTGCGTTATTTGCAGTCATCATGATTATGATTTTCTTACGTAATATCCGTTCAACATTAATTGCAGTGGTCTCTATTCCAATGTCAATTCTGATTGCTCTCTTGATCTTAAGACAGCTTGACGTTACATTGAATATTATGACATTAGGTGCAATGACTGTTGCGATAGGTCGAGTTATTGATGACTCTATCGTTGTCATTGAAAATGTCTTCAGACGGATGTCACTGAAAAATGAACGCCTTAGAGGCTCGGCACTGATTGCTGATGCGACACGTGAGATGTTCATCCCTATCATGTCATCGACACTCGTCACTATTGCAGTATTCCTGCCGCTTGGACTTGTATCAGGTTCAGTAGGCGAGTTGTTTAAACCATTTGCTCTGACCGTTGTATTTGCTTTGCTGGCATCATTATTAATTGCGATTACCATCGTACCGATGCTTGCTCATATTTTCTTCAAAAATGGCATTAAAGGACATCATGACGAAAAGCCGGGTGCTGTTGCGCACTTCTATCGTCGTGTGCTGGAATGGTCATTAAAACATAAATGGATCGTTGGATTGCTGAGTATTTTACTGCTGGTCGGCAGTTTGATGTTAACACCGCTTGTCGGAACATCATTCATCTCGACAGGTGAAGATAAACTGCTGGCATTAACTTACAAACCACAGCCAGGTGAAACTGAAGATGAAGTGGTTGACCATGCAGAAGAAGTACAGAAATATTTATCAAGTAAGAAAAATGTAGAAAACGTTCAATTCTCAGTCGGTGGTAAAAACCCATTCAGTCCAGTCGCTTCAAACGACATGGCAATGATGGTTGAATACAACAAAGATACACCGAACTGGGAAGATGAAGCTGAAAAAGTGCTCGATAAAATAGCCGCATACAAACATCCAGGTTCATGGAAAAATCAGGACTTTGCAACAGGCGGCGCATCTAATACTGTAGCTGTTTCAGTTGTGGGACCTTCAGCGGATGCCATCCGTTCAACGGTAGAAGAAGTCGAAAAAGTAATGAAAGAACAAAAAACATTATCTAACGTCGATTCATCGTTAACAGACAGCTACGATGAATACACATTGAAAGTGGATCATGACAGATTGTCTGAACTTGGACTGACAGCAGGACAAGTAGCGATGGCATTGAACCAGCGTTCTCCTGAAACAGTCGTTACAAAAGTAGGAGAGCAAGGTAAATCAACAGAAGTTATTTTGACGAAAGACCAGGAAACAAACTGGACTAAGAAGAAGTTGGAAGATATAGAAATCACGTCACCGCTTGGCCGTGATGTCAAACTCAGCCAGGTAGTGGATATTGAAGAAAGCCAGTCATCAGATACTATCACGCGTGATGATGGAGATATATCAGCAAGTGTCGACGGTAAAATTAAATCAGATGATGTTGGTAAAACAACAGCAGATGTTCAAAAAGCTATCGACAAAATTGATACACCAAACAATGTTGACATTAAAGTCGGTGGAACAAACGAAGATATCGGAGAAAGCTTCTCTCAACTCGGTGTCGCAATGCTTGCTGCTATCGGTATCGTCTACTTGATTCTTGTACTGACATTCAAAGGTGGACTGGCACCACTGGCCATTCTTTTCTCATTACCGTTTACTATTATCGGTGTCATCGTGGGACTGCTTATCGCTGGTGAAACGTTATCTGTTCCATCGATGATCGGAGTACTTATGCTGATTGGTATCGTTGTCACGAATGCCATTGTCTTGATTGACCGAGTCATCAATATGGAAAACAGCGGCCTCTCTACACGAGAAGCATTGCTTGAAGCAGGTGCAACACGTGTCAGACCAATCTTAATGACAGCTCTTGCGACAATTGGTGCACTATCGCCGTTATTAATTGGCGGTGATGGTTCAGTGCTTATTTCTAAATCACTAGGTGTAACAGTCATCGGTGGACTTGTATCATCTACGCTGCTCACATTGATTGTTGTTCCGGTTGTCTATGAAATATTGATGAACTTCAAAAACCGTAACAGAAAAAAAGAAAGCGTCATTGAACAATAATAAAATGCCCTGAAAGCGATAAGCTTTCAGGGCATTTTTCTATAGGCCGTAAATAAATAATGATACAACGATGATTAATACGGAGAGCATCAATGTGAATAAGTTAAGAATAAGCAGTCCTTTGTCATCATGGAGCTTATATTTGAATGAAGTGATTTCTATGTTCATCACGAGTGCAAGCACTAACAGAATCGCCCACCACGATGTTGGTGTGACCCTCAACAATATGCTGAATGCAAATAACAGCAGGCTGATGCCGAGGATCATTCTAAGAATACGCGTCATGCGAATGTTGTATTGATAAATGCTCACGTAAGAAACGAGTAAATAGATGAGTAGGTAGAGCGTTAATAATAAAATCATGCTACTTTTCCTTTCGAAAAATAAATGTAAATCAGAATAAGGGCAAGCAGGCTTGTGGCTGCACCGATATAAAATGGCAGGCTTAAACTGAATGTCAGTAGTCCTGTGAAGACAAGTGGACCGATAATCCGACCTAAGCTGTCCAGTGAATAAGTGATACCGGTCATTTTACCCATATGACGTGCAGTCGTTGTTTTAGTAATACTTGAAGTCAGTAATGTTCTGACCATAGCATTCCCTGCCATCAGCATAACAAGACATAATCCGGCATATACTAAATTCATCGTGAATGGCAGCATAATGAACGCAGTCGCTGTAATGACCAGTCCTGCCATCATCACTTTACGTTCTGCACCGTGCTTCACTTGTCTTAAGTAACCACCTTGAAGAATCGCGCTGACAAATCCGCCGATCATAAAGAGCAGCCCCATCTGAGTCGGTGTAATAGCAATTCTGTCAATTTCTAACAGCTGAAAAGAGCTTTCCATACCGCTCATTGTCATCATGACAATAAATGTACAGAGCAATAACAGTCCGACGGGTTGTCTGAAAATAGTCCAGTTAATACCGCCCTCATCCGTACCTGTTCTATCAAGGTGAGTCTCCGGCAGCTTCATCATCACGGCGATGAAAATAAGCATTAATATGGCAGCTGTCATAAAGTAAGGCAGTTGATAGGAATATCCTGCAAGCAGCCCACCGACAGCCGGCCCGAATATAAAGCCGAGACCAATCATCATACCGAGCAGCCCCATATAGCGGTTACGTTCTTCAGCTGTCGTCAAATCTGCGACAATACTGGTAGTAGTTGAGAAACAGGCACCGGAAAACAATCCACCGATGATTCTTGAAAAGTACAACATCGGTAAGTGATCGATAAATAATCCGAAAGTCAGAAAGCTGATAGTAAATCCAATCAGACCGATCAGCAGTACTTTTTTTCGTCCGTTGTTATCTGAGAACTGTCCCCAGAAAGGCGCTGCGATGAACGACGCAATGGAATAGCTTGCGAGCAGCAGTCCCATATGAAAGGCACTTAAATCCATATCGTCAATCAAAGCTGGAATAACAGGAATGACGATACTGAATCCGAAATAGATGAAGAACTGGATGACCATCAATAAGCTGAATACTTGTTTAATATTATTGCTGCTCATTGAGTTGTTCACGTACATCGCGGATCGCGTCTTCTAGTTCATGCAGACGTGCTTCTAGTTTGTCTGCATGGTTGCCTGTGGACTGAACTTTTTCAATGTCACCTTGTAGTCTGACATATTCTTGTTTTAATTCTGTCAGTTGATAGTTTAAATCAGCCATATGTACACTCCTTTATTTTTTAAAATGTAAGTCTATTATAAGCTATAATGTAACTAACTTGAAAGCGGGGAACGATTAATGACGAAGAAAATTAAAACCAATGCATTGCGCAAGCTGGATCAGCAGCGCATGAGCTACGAAATATTCACCTATGATGCAGGCGGGGGAATCGACGGTATTACCGTTGCCGCCAAAATAGGTGAGCCGGTAGAAACGGTCTATAAGACATTAGTGACGCATAGTGGTCAGGAGCTGTTTGTGTTTGTCATACCTGTTGCAGCAGAACTGGACTTAAAGAAAGCAGCTGCCGCAGTCGGCGTTAAGAAACTTGAGCTGCTGCCTGTCAAAGAACTGCTCAGTAAGACCGGCTACATTAGAGGCGGCTGTTCTCCAGTCGGAATGAAGAAGCAGTATGCGACGGTCATTGATACATCAGCTGAAGGACTCGCCGCTATCATTGTCAGTGCCGGCCAAATAGGCATTCAAATGAAAATCGCTGTGACGTCGCTGCTTACTGTAGTCAACGGGACATTAAAGGATGTGATTAAACGATGAAACTCAAGGACCATTACTTATCTCTTGCTATCAGGGGTAAGCGAACCATTGTGATTTCTGACATCCACGGAGAGAAAGAATTATTTCAGCGGCTGCTTCAGCAAGTCGGATTTTCTGATGACGATCTATTGATCATCGGCGGAGATATTATCGATAAAGGGCGTGATTCAATAGGTACAATGCGCTATGTTTTTGAGCTGCTGGAACGACCGAATGTCTATATGATTGAAGGGAACTGCGACCGCATACTAGATGAATTATATGAAGATTGGCTCTATGATTATATGGACCGCAGACGAACATGGGTCCATGATTATTTGGATGAAGTAGACAGGTCACTCGATGACTATGACAGTCAGCAGCAGCTCGGTGATGATATCCTTGAGAAATACAGTGACTATCAGGCGATGTTCAATACGCTGCCGACTGCAATAGAAACAGAGGATTATTTGTTTGTCCATGCCGGAATCGACGGTGTTGATTATTTGGAGACAGCTCGTGAACAGGCACTTAATATGCCGAACTTCTATACGCAGTCTCATCAGCTTGATAAATACGTAGTGGTCGGACATTATCCTGCCTGTAATTATGTTGAACATGGAATATACAGTCATGACATTAAGATCAACGACGCGCGAAAAATAATTGCTATAGACGGCGGCAACCAAGTAAAACCATCAGGTCAGCTGAATGCGCTGATTATTAAACCAGATGGCTCTCTCTGTTCAGAACATGTAGACGATCACCCTGTCCAGGAAGTGATTCAGTCATTCGAAGTCACTGTTCAATCTCCGCATACCTTTACATTTCCGGAATTTGATATAATGATTGAGGATATTGAACCTTACTTCACTAAGGCGGTACATACGCACTCAAATACTGAATTCATGGTCAAGTCTGAATACATACAAGAGGATGGAACAGGTGGTTATCGCTTGAAAGAGGATTACACGGATTTATTTCTTGATGTGGAAGCCGGTGAACATGTCAAAGTGATTGATGATACATGCTCCGGCTATGTGCTGATTAAAAAAGGGAGTATCGTCGGCTGGGTTCCTGAAGAAGTGCTGGCTTAAAACACACTACTCGTAGTGTGTTTTATATTTTTCGTAATTGATGTAATGACGATGACGGATAATAAGCATCGTGCCTGCTGTAATGAGCAGAACAGGGATGACAAACGTGAATAACATCAAGAGACCTGCCACAATGAACATGATGGCACTGACCGTAATGCTGCGTTTCAAGTAAAGAATACCTAATAAATTAAGCATCCATGGAAATAATACGATGACGATCAACGGAAGTAATGCCTCTTTTAGAGCGGTTGTTGCTTCAGGTAACGTTTCCTGGTCCACATGGTCAGCCAGGAAATTTTGTACAATGCTGCCTGATGCGCCGAAATAAAGTGTGATGACAGACATGATGAGAAGGGTCAATATGATAAGTGAAACGACTGCCAGTCGTTTCGGAATTTTGATGAAGTCCTGCATAAAGCACCTCGAGGTTTTTTATTTATTTTAGCATAGTAAGGGAAGGAAGCGCGCGTATGACACAAAGTTTCTTAACAATTATCGCAATGATTCTGCTGGGTTATCTGATGAAGAGACTCGGTTATTTTACTGAACAGGACGGCGGTGTTATCGGCCGGATTGTCTTCAACATTACGCTGCCGTCACTTGTTATTGTGACACTCAGTAAGGTGGAGATTGAGCCTTCATTGATGCTCCTGCCTGTCATCATGATTTTATATGCAGTGACCGCCAAAGGGCTTGTCATCCTGTTATTCATCAACCATCATCGTCACGTCAAAGGATCTGTCGGTATGATGGCATCTGCTTTGAATATTGGACTGTTTGCTTATCCACTTGTTGAACAGATGTTTGGAGCAGAAGGACTGCTGTATTTTGGGATGTTCGATATTGGCGGCTCTATCGTCATGTTTGGTATCACTTACATCGTCGGAAATTACTTCAGTGACGGAGCTGAGATTTTTGATATCAGATATTTGGCGTTAAGTCTCTTAAAAAGTGTGCCGTTGATGACTTACATGATCATGCTCATATTAAGTCTCCTCCATGTCAAACTGCCGACATTCGCACTTGATTTTTTTGGTATCGTTTCACAGGCAAACATGCCGCTGTCCATGCTGTTATTAGGTATTTATTTGAACTTCAAGGTGGATCAGGCGTATTTGCCGATTACTATTAAATATCTGCTGTTTCATTATGGTTTCGGAACAGTGATTGGATTGCTATGTTATGTCTTCCTGCCGTTCAATGAAATGTTCAGAACAACGATATTGATTGGGCTGTTATTACCGATTGGTGTGTCCATCATTCCTTATGCTATTCAGTTTAAGTATAAGACACTACCGCTTATCGGTATGGTATCAAATTTGTCGATTGTCATCTCCATCATCATCCTGTTTGTTTTTCAGATGGTTATGTTGTAAGTTTGTATGACTATTACTAATCAAAAAAGGACAAGCGCTTAGCACTTGTCCTTTATTTTATTAACCTTTACCACCCATGAATGCTGGATATTTTGTCATACCGCCATCGACATATAATGTTTCACCAGTCACATAGCTGGCATTTTCACTAGCGAGGAAAGTTGCCACTGTTGCGACTTGCTTCGGATCACCGATGATACCCATTGGAATCATTTTTTCAGTTTCAGCACGGGTGTCAGGATCTGTGAATTTATCTTTTGTATGTTCCGTCATAATAGCCCCCGGTGAGATGTTGTTGATGCGGATTCCTTTAGGAGCAAACTCCATACACATGGTTTCCATCATCAGTTTCATGCCGCCTTTACTTGCCGCATAGTTGACATAGTTCGGCCAAGGAATGACATCATGAACACTTGAGATATTGATGATTACACCTTTTTTGCCGGTTTCAACAAAATGTTTACATGCCTCGCGACTGCCGACAAATGCACCGGTTAAGTTAGTCTCCATGACTTTGTTGAATTCTTCAGCTGACATTTCAAGAGACGGCGTCGGATGTTCAATACCCGCATTGTTGATCATGATATCGATACCGCCGAATTCATCGAGCGCTGTCTGGCATATTTTAACCACATCTGCTTCGACAGATACATCACCTTGAACAGTAATTGCTTCTCCGCCATTTTCTTTAACGATGGCGGCAACTTGTTCTGCGCCTTCAGGACTTGAATAATAGTTGATGACAACTTTGCATCCTTCTTTGCCGAATTCTTCAGCCATTGCTTTTCCGATACCATTTGAAGCCCCTGTAATGACAACTACTTTTTCTTTAAGATCTTGATACATTGATACCACTCCTTGTTATTTTTTAGCATAACCTAGTAAAAATGCTGCAGCGATAATGAGTATGATCCCGACAGCAATGCCGATATATTGTTTTTTTGTCTTCTGCTCATGCAGAATGAAGATACCACCTAGAGTTGACACGACCACAAGCATCTGCGAGAACGAGAAGCTTGTTGCAACACCGACTTTTGGCTGAGAATAGAACATGGCCATGTTACCCAGGGCCCATAACACACCTGGAATCAAGTTTTTGAAGACTGCTTTCTTTTTAGGTTTGTGTTTGAAGCTGAGCAGGAATCCGCCGATTACCATTCCAATGGCTTGCGGGAATAATGCATCCCATCCCTCGACACCGAAGAATCTGCCGATGACGACATATGTAATATAGCCGATGGAAGAAATAATCAGTATGTTAAGCGCTGATTTGATACTTCCGTTTTCTTCGTCATCTTTGTCACCTTTCAGCGATGTTAGAACAACACCAGTGACTAACAGCAGTAGTGCAACGATGCCGAGAATCACAGCAGTCGTTGATTTCCATTCATTGAAGAATATCACTGAGATGAGGGTTGTTCCGACAAGCTGCATCCCAGTAGAGATGGGCATTGTTTTAGCAACACCGATTTTTTTGATGCTTTTCAGCTGATTTCCTTGACCGAGCGCCCAGAATGCGCCGGAAATCATGCCGACGATCAGTATTTTAACGCTCAGTTCAGGCTGAACGATGAAGTAAACAGCAGTCCCGACAATGAAAGCACCAAGTACTGTGCCCATAATTTGTTCATAAGACGTTCCGCCTACTTTGACATTGATCAGTACAACGCTGCCCCATAATAGGGCAGGAAGTAATGCGATTAATATATCCATTGCCTCATTCCTTTATCCATTGATACTATCCTATTCCCATCAATAATCTGATAAAACATCATCATGATCATAGTCAGGTCAATAGATAACAAAAACGCCAAAACCTTAACAACGATTTTGGCGTTACTTCTTCGTCAGTCCAACGTAAATTTGTAATGATGCAGTTCATTCACTTTTTTGAATCCTAACTTCTCATAAAATTCAATCGTACGTTTTCTCTTGTCTTCTACGCTCAATTGTATTTCAGTCGCCTGATGTTCATTGAACGCATGACGGGCGGCATAAGCGACAAGACGATGCCCAATTCCTTGCTGACGATAATTTTTATGCGTGACCACATAGTCTACATAACACGTTGCGTGTTCATTAACTGCGAGCACGATATATCCTTTGACGATACCTTCACTCAACAGAATGAAGAGCTCATAGGATCCATCCAGTTGGCTGAGCAGTGCCTTTGTCCGTTCTTTCGGATTGACATATAAGTTCTTCATTAAAGCCATTAATCCTTTCTTGTAGATGGGACTGTACGGCATGACAAGGCGTGTATCGATATCAGAGTCATTAAGACGTGCTGCAGACATGGTATAACGCGTTCCCAAATATTGAGTTTTTAATGATTTCATCACTGCCTGACCGAAGACGTGCTGGGCGCCGATATAGAATTCGTATGTTTTGACGTCGAGATTCTGCTGTATCAGTCGTTGACATACTTCTTTCATTTTCACTTGTGTGGCACTGTCTGTCTGTTTTGTAATCGGTCCGAACACATAAGCAGTATCGTCTTCTTTAGGACTGATGCCGACCACTGCGATAATTTCATCATTTTCTGATAATACAGCGACATTTTCCGGACTTAGTTGTTCCAGTTGTTTTTTGATGCGTTCTTGGTTGTACGCTAAGTAGCCGACATGATGTTCCGGCTGCTGATTCATCTCATAGAGGAATTGACTGACCTTGTCATAATCATCTGTAGCACTGTTCATGTGCTGTTCACTCCTTAAGTTGTTATTGTCTTTAGTGTTGTCAAAATGCCCTTGCTGTATGGATATTCTGCAATCGATGGAAATAATTTTTTTGCTTCGGGCGTAGCATTACTTACTAAATACCCATGTTTCACGCTATTCAGCATGCTGATATCATTCCCGCTGTCACCAAAAGCAGCTGTTTGTTCTTTTGGAAGGTTGAACTTTTTAGTTAAGTAATGGACGATGGCATCTTTGCCCGCACTTGCTGGGAAGAAGTCGACGTCATAATGGTGTTCTGGATCACCGATCAGTGGATTGCATTTACTGATATTGACCACAAGTCGGTGGGCATGAGCCAGCTGACGGATACGCCTGAAATTGGCTTCATCGATGTCAGGCGTCTGCTCATGGTAGTAGTAGTTGCGAGAGAACGGAGCGTCGACGAAAGGTGTCTGCACAATAAGGGAAATGCCTTCGTTAAGCAGCCGGTCTTCAATCTCCAGAATGTTTGATTTGGAGAACCCTTGTGTCAGTAGCTGTTCTTCATACTCTGTATCGTAAATTTCTTCGCCGTCTCTATAATACCAGAGCTCAGTGCCGGAATTAGATGAGATGAAGTGAGGGTAATGGCTGAAATGGCCGATTTCCATGCAGGATTTGATCATATCGATAGTGCTTGCAGATACAATGCCGAACATAATGCCGCTCTCTTGAGCATGGTGTGCAGTATAGTCATCCAGTGCCTTCGCATCTTCCGCGTTGGACAAGTCGTGGGCGAAGAAGGTCTCGTCAAAATCTGAGCACACTAACCAGTGAACACGCTCAGGGAAATACATTGAATTCATCAGTCGTCCTCCTCTGTTTGCCACTAGCATATCGAATTAATAAAAGTAACTCAAATGAAATCTTTATATGGGCATGCTATAATGATGCAATGACCAAAAGAGAATAGGAATGATGATATGAAATCTGTCGTATTAGCAGAAAAACCATCTGTTGCAAGGGATATTGCCCGAGTGCTCGGATGTAGTCAAAATAAAAACGGCTATATGGAAAATAACCGCTATATTGTTACTTGGGCACTGGGTCATCTTGTGACCAATGCTGACCCTGAACAATACGATGTCAAATATAAAACATGGGACTTAAATGTGCTGCCGATATTACCGGACCATATGAAGACAGTAGTCATCGGCAAGACGCGTAAGCAGTTCAATACAGTGAAGGCTCAAATTGAACGAAATGATGTCAATGAAATTATTATTGCAACCGATGCCGGCCGTGAAGGTGAATTAGTCGCGCGCTTAATTATCGAGAAGTGTAAGGGGAATAAGCCGGTCAAACGGTTATGGATCAGCTCAGTCACTGATAGAGCTATTAAAGATGGGTTCCAGCGACTGAAAGATGGTAAGGCGTATCAAGGGTTGTATGATGCGGCAATGGCAAGAAGTGAAGCGGACTGGATTGTCGGTATCAATGCAACGCGTGCATTGACGACTAAATACGATGCACAGTTATCGACTGGACGTGTTCAGACACCGACGCTGCAAATGCTAAAATTGCGTCAAGACGAAATCAATGCGTTCAAGCCGCGTAACTATTATGGCATTACTACCACTGTTAAAGGTACAAAGTTCACATGGCAGTCAGGTGGACAGGTGTTTGATGAAGCTAAAGTCGATCAGCTGTTGAATGAGTTGAATTCAGAGCAGGGGCACGTAGTGTCTGTCGAAACAGTGGAGAAGAAGAAGTATCCAGAACTGCTCTATGATTTAACATCATTACAGCAGGATGCTTATAAGCGTTATCAATATTCTGCCAAGGAAACATTGAGTACAATGCAGAACTTATATGAGAGTCATAAGCTCGTGACTTATCCAAGAACTGATGCGAACTATTTGTCAGAAGACATGGTACCTACATTGAAAGACCGTGTAGCAGCATTAGGCGGGACTGCTTACCGTCAGACAGTGGTCCAGCTGCTGAAGTCACCGGTCAAAGGAAGCAGACATTTCATCAATGACGCTAAAGTTTCTGATCATCATGCGATTGTCCCTACAGAAGTGAGAGCGAATGCTGCTGAATTATCACTGCGAGAGCGCCATATTTATGAATTGATTGCTGAACGGTTCTTAAGCGTACTGATGAAACCGTACCGCTATACTGTTCAGACAGTGACGATACAAGTCGGCAAGACACAGTTCACAGCTAAGCACGAACAGGCTGTTGATCTCGGTTTTAAGGCGCTGTATGAACCATTGACAGAAACAGCGGCATTATCATTCATGCAGGGTGAAGTGATCGACCAGCTGAAATTCACTAAAACAACAGGGGAAACAACGCCGCCGCCTTATTTCAATGAAGGAACGCTGCTTAAAGCAATGGAGAATCCATCTGCTATTTTCAAGTTGGATAAAGCACAGAAAGCCACATTGAAAGAAACAGGTGGCATCGGGACAGTGGCAACGCGGGCAGATATCATTGAAAAACTCTATCATCTAAATGCCATTGAAAATCGGGATGGCAGGCTGCGAGTGACGAATAAAGGGAAGCAGCTGCTCGAACTCGCCCCCGATGCATTGAAATCACCGGATTTAACAGCAGACTGGGAATATAAATTAACACAGATTGAAAAAGGAAAGTACAACAAACGACAATTCATCGAGGAAATGCGTACCTTCACTAAAACATTGATTGCAGACATTAAAGCAAGCGAAGATAAATTCAAACATGATAATTTAACATCAACAGAATGTCCGACATGCGGCAAGTTCATGCTGGAAGTTAAGACGCGTAACGGTAAGATGCTGGTCTGTCAGGATCCGACCTGCAAGACGAAGAAGAACGTTCAGCGTCAAACCAATGCCCGCTGTCCAAACTGTAAGAAGAAACTGACACTTCACGGGACAGGTAAGAAAGCTATGTACAGCTGCAGCTGCGGGTTCAGAGAAACGCAGGAAGCAATGGATAAACGCTTCAAGTCAAATAAAACTGGCAAAGTATCGAAAGGTGAAATGAAGAAATATATGAAGCAGGATGAACCTGTGAATAATCCGTTCGCTGATGCGTTAAAAGGATTGAAATTATAACTTGAACTTCCCACTAAGCCATTATACGAACAAAAAGTTATTAATATTTAAAAATGTTCGATTTTTACATTGATTTTTACGATTCAAAGTAATAAGATAGACAAGTGCTTATTAAATGAACGTAAAAAGGAGAACATATGAAGAACTATTTTAAGTTTGATGAATTAGGTACAAACTATAGACGTGAGATATTAGGTGGACTGACAACATTTCTATCAATGGCTTATATTCTAGCTGTCAATCCAGCGACTTTATCGTTATCAGCAGTAAAAGATCTTCCTGATTCCATGCGTATGGATACAGGCGCTGTATTTGTAGCAACAGCTCTTGCCGCTATCGTCGGCTGTCTGTTCATGGGGCTGATTGCCAACTATCCTATCGCTTTGGCACCTGGTATGGGATTGAACGCATTTTTCGCCTTCACTGTCGTACTGACGCTCGGTATTCCGTGGCAGATCGGTTTGACAGGTGTCCTGTTCTCGGGCGTCATCTTTGCAATACTGACGATGACAGGGCTCAGGGAGACCATTATCAATGCTATCCCGTTTGAGCTGAAGATGGCGGTGTCGTCAGGTATAGGGCTGTTCATTACTTTCGTCGGGCTGCAAGGTTCAGGTATTATTCAGAACCATGATGCGACACTTGTGACGTTAGGGAACTTCCATGACCCGAAAGTGATTCTTGCCATAGCAGGTATTGTATTGACTGTCATTCTAATGGCCAAAAAAGTACCGGGAAGTATCTTTATCGGCATGATCATGACTGCAGTCATCGGAATTTTGACAGGATTGATTGCCCAGCCGCAAGCAATCGTCAGCAGCGTACCAAGCGTAGCACCAACATTTGGTGCAGCATTTGAAGGATTAATGGACCCGTCAAAAATATTGAATATCAAGTTTCTGATAGTGGTCTTGACTTTCTTGTTCATCGATTTCTTCGATACAGCAGGAACGTTAGTCGCAGTAGCCACACAGGCGAATTTAGTAAAAGACAACAAGCTTCCAAGAGCAGGACGTGCCTTGTTCGCTGACTCTCTAGCAACGATTACAGGAGCGATTTTTGGTACTTCAACGACAACATCTTATATTGAATCTTCTGCCGGTGTAGCAGTAGGGGCGAGAACAGGATTTGCCAGTGTCATTACAGCACTATGCTTCTTCCTGGCATTGTTCTTCTCACCGTTGATGAGTGTCGTTACATCAGCAGTCACGGCTCCTGCATTAGTCATCGTTGGTGTACTGATGGTCTCTAATCTAGGCAAAATTGACTGGACGCGTTTTGAAATCGCAGTGCCTGCATTCTTGACGATGATTATGATGCCGTTATCATATTCCATCGCAACAGGGATTGCCTGTGGATTTATCTTCTATCCAATCACGATGATCATGGCGAAACGTCACAAAGAAATACATCCAATCATGTACTTCATGTTCGTCGTGTTTGTTATGTACTTTATCTTCGTCAAACATTAAAAAAAGTTCCATCACTCCGACTGAGTGATGGAACTTTTTGTAGTTCGAAACTTGATTTAATATCTTCTGTAGGTGTCTTGCGGATCTCTTGAATATTCCGGGTAGTTCAGTAGACGAACAACGAAATAAATCATGAATAATGTCATAATCCAGTGTGCGACCATACCGACAAACGGAATGAATGCGATGATATTCAATATCGCCCCGAGAATAGGAATATACATTAATTCTTTGGCCTGGTTGTAACGATCAGCGCCTAAAATCACAGCTATGATGATGTACAACAAGATGTTCGTGCCAAGAGGTGTCCAGCCAAGAGAAACAATATAAGTACCACCAAGTATAGGAATTCCCAAAAATGCTTCATTTAATAGCGTAATGACTCCTAACACTAGCAGTATAATACGGATTGAACCTTTCATTCATGTACCTCCTCAATTAACTTTCTTCTATTATATATAGACTAATAGGCAAAATTTTATTGCTACCCCTATATTATACCATTTTAATTTTATATTTCTAAATGGTAAGACTTGCAACGTAGCCGATAACCCTTTAGAATAAAGAAATGTGATTATGAAGAAAAAAGTATAAATTGCTGCGATAAGTATTGATTTATTATTAAAACTCATGTATCATATCTAATGTTGGACTTTTAAAAGCGATGAAGCGGAAGGTTACTGACACACCCGGCCGCTTTGCCATGGCGATGTGTGAGACAATTTTCGTGGAGAAGTCTATCAAACCAAAATAGACGTTATTAGAGGAGGTAAAATAATGGCAAAACAAAAAATTCGTATTCGTTTGAAAGCTTATGATCACCGTGTGATCGATCAATCAGCTGAGAAGATTGTAGAAACGGCTAAACGTTCAGGTGCTGAAGTATCTGGTCCGATTCCGTTACCAACTGAAAGAACAGTTTATACAATCATCCGTGCCGTGCACAAATACAAAGACTCTCGTGAGCAATTTGAGCAGCGCACACACAAACGTTTAATCGACATTGTTAACCCTACACCGAAAACAGTTGATGCTCTTATGGGCTTAAACTTACCATCAGGCGTAGACATCGAAATCAAATTATAAATTAAAGTAGGAGGTGCGACTTTCGATGACCAAAGGAATCTTAGGAAGAAAAGTGGGAATGACTCAAGTATTCGCTGAAAACGGTGAGTTAATTCCAGTAACTGTAGTAGAAGCAGCACAAAACGTTGTATTACAAAAGAAAACTGAAGAAGTTGATGGTTACTCATCAGTTCAAATCGGTTTTGAAGACAAACAAGCATATAAAAAAGACCGTAAGTCTAACAAATATGCAACTAAGCCAGCTGAAGGCCATGCTAAAAAAGCAGGCACAGCGCCTAAGCGCTTCATTCGTGAATTCAGAAACGTAGATGCTTCTGGATACGAAGTAGGTCAAGAAGTCACTGTGGATACATTCCAAGCTGGTGACATCGTTGACGTGACAGGAACTTCAAAAGGTAAAGGGTTCCAAGGGGCAATCAAACGCCACGGACAGTCACGTGGACCAATGAGTCACGGTTCTCGTTACCACAGACGCCCAGGTTCAATGGGTATGGCATCTGACGCTTCTAAAGTATTTAAAGGTAAAGCATTACCAGGCCGTATGGGCGGTAATACTGTTACAATGCAAAACTTAGAAATCGTTAAAGTTGATGCAGAAAACAACGTCATCCTTGTTAAAGGTAACGTTCCTGGACCTAAAAAAGGTTTAGTAAAAATTCAAACTTCAATTAAAAAAGGCAATAAATAATTCAGTAATTGCGAAAGGAGGAAACAAACATAATGGCTAATTATGATGTATTAAAAGTAGATGGATCTAAAGCGGGTTCAATCGAATTGAACGACAACGTATTCGGTATCGAACCTAATCAACATGTATTATTCGAAGCAATCAATCTTCAACGTGCTTCATTACGTCAAGGAACTCACGCAGTTAAAAACCGTTCTGCTGTACGCGGCGGTGGACGTAAACCTTGGAAACAAAAAGGAACAGGCCGTGCGCGTCAAGGTACAATCCGTGCGCCACAATGGCGTGGTGGTGGTATCGTATTCGGACCGACACCAAGAAGCTACTCTTACAAAATGCCTAAGAAGATGCGTCGTTTAGCTCTTCGTTCAGCATTATCAGCTAAAGTAAGAGACAATGAATTCACAGTACTTGATGCATTAACATTCAATGCACCAAAAACAAAAGAATTCAAATCAATGACAACAACACTTGAATTACCTAAAAAAGTACTTTTCGTTATTGATGCTGAAGACATTAACGTGTTCTTATCAGCTCGTAACATCCCTGGTGTAACAGTTGTAACAGCTACTGGTTTAAACGTTCTAGATATCGTTCATGCTAACCAAGTTGTGATGACTCAAGCAGCAGTTCAAAAAGTAGAGGAGGTGCTTGGTTAATGGAAGCTCGTGACGTCATTAAGCGCCCCGTAATCACTGAACGTTCATCTGAGGCTATGGCAGAGGATAAATACACATTTGATGTAGATACTCGTGCTAACAAAACTCAAGTTAAAATCGCGGTTGAAGAAATCTTCGACGTGAAAGTAGACAAAGTGAACATCATGAACTACAAAGCGAAAAAGAAACGTGTCGGCCGTCATAACGGTTACACAAACAAAAGAAGAAAAGCAATCGTAACATTAAAAGAAGGATCATCAATCGATTTCTTCAACTAAAATACATTTTCCATTAAGGAGGAAAAACGACAATGGCAATTAAACATTATAAGCCAATTACAAACGGTCGTCGTAATATGACAAGTTCAGATTTCGCTGAAATTACGTCAACGTCACCTGAAAAGTCATTACTTGAGCCCCTTCCGAGAAAAGCGGGTCGTAACAACCAAGGTAAACTGACAGTTCGTCACAGAGGTGGCGGTCACAAACGTCAATACCGTGTAATTGATTTCAAACGTAACAAAGACGGTGTTCCAGGTAAAGTCGCTACTGTAGAATACGATCCAAACCGTTCAGCAAACATCGCATTGATCCACTACTTAGATGGTGAGAAGCGCTACATCATTGCTCCTAAAGGATTAGTAGTAGGACAAGAAATCAACAACGGACCAGAAGCAGATATTAAAGTAGGTAACGCATTACCACTTCAAAATATCCCAGTTGGTACAGTAATCCACAACATCGAATTAAAACCAGGTAAAGGTGGTCAGCTAGTACGTTCAGCTGGTACATCTGCTCAAGTACTTGGTAAAGAAGGTAAATACGTATTAGTTCGTTTGAAATCAGGCGAAGTTCGTATGATCCTTGCTACTTGCCGTGCAACTATCGGTCAAGTAGGTAATGAACAACACGAATTAATCAACATCGGTAAAGCCGGTCGTTCAAGATGGTTAGGCAAACGCCCAACTGTTCGTGGTTCTGTAATGAACCCTAACGATCACCCACACGGTGGTGGTGAAGGACGTACTTCAATCGGTCGTAAATCACCAATGTCTCCATGGGGTAAACCAACGCTTGGTAAGAAAACTCGTAAAAAGAAAAACCGTTCTAACAAACTTATCGTTCGTGGACGTAAGAAATAATTATACTAACGTGCAGACTGCGGCATAAGCCGCAGCAACCTGCATGAAAGAGGGAGGCGCCATAATGGCTCGTAGTCTTAAAAAAGGACCTTTCGTTGATGATCACTTAATGAAAAAAGTTGAGGCAATGGAAGAAAGTGGTAAAAAATCAGTAATTAAAACTTGGTCACGTCGCTCTACAGTATTCCCTAACTTTATCGGACACACTATCGCAGTATATGATGGACGTAAACACGTACCTGTATACGTAACAGAAGATATGGTCGGCCACAAATTAGGCGAATTCGCACCTACACGTACTTACAAAGGTCACGGTGCAGACGACAAGAAAACAAGACGCTAATTTCATATTTAAGGAGGAGAAACAATGGAAGCAAAAGCGGTTGCAAGAACAATCCGTATCGCACCTCGTAAAGTGAGATTAGTACTTGATCTTATCCGAGGTAAAGAAGTTGGCGAAGCAATTGCCATCTTAAAATTAACGAACAAAGCATCTTCACCTGTAGTAGAAAAATTATTAATGTCAGCTTTAGCTAACGCTGAGCATAACTATGACATGAACGTTGACACTTTAGTTGTTAAAGAAGCTTATGCTAACGAAGGTCCGACATTAAAACGTTTCCGTCCACGCGCACAAGGCCGTGCGAGCGCGATCAACAAACGTACAAGTCACATCACTATCGTAGTAGCTGACAAAGAAGCTCAAACAACTCAAGCAGTCCAAACTGAAGAAGCAACTAACTAACATTTCATTAAGGAGGGAATACAGTGGGTCAAAAAATTAATCCTATCGGTCTTCGTGTCGGTATCATCCGTGACTGGGATGCGAAATGGTATGCAGAAAAAGATTTCGCTACTTTATTACATGAAGATTTAAAAATCCGTAAATATATCGCAGAAAACTTAAAAGACGCTTCTGTTTCTCGTGTAGAAATCGAACGTGCAGCTAACCGTGTTAATATCGCTGTCCACACAGGTAAACCTGGTATGGTAATCGGTAAAGGCGGTTCTGAAATCGAAAAATTACGTAACAACTTAAACGCATTAACTGGTAAACGTGTACACATCAACGTTATTGAAATCAAAAAAGTAGATATGGACGCAACACTAGTAGCGGAAAACATCGCACGTCAATTAGAAAACCGTGCTTCATTCCGTCGTGCACAAAAACAAGCGATTCAACGTGCTATGAAATTGGGTGCGAAAGGTATCAAAACTCAAGTTTCAGGTCGTTTAGGCGGTGCGGATATCGCGCGTGCTGAGCAATATTCAGAAGGAACTGTTCCACTTCATACATTACGTGCTGACATCGACTATGCACATGCTGAAGCAGACACAACTTATGGTAAATTAGGTGTGAAAGTATGGATCTATCGTGGAGAAGTTCTTCCTACTAAGAAGTCTAGTGAAGGAGGAAAATAATAATGTTATTACCTAAACGTGTAAAATACCGTCGTCAACACAGACCTAAAACAACTGGTCGTTCAAAAGGCGGAAACGAAGTAACATTTGGTGAATATGGTTTACAAGCAACAACTACAGCTTGGATTACTTCTCGTCAAATCGAGTCAGCTCGTATTGCGATGACACGTTACATGAAACGTGGCGGGAAAGTATGGATCAAAATCTTCCCACATACGCCATACACTAAAAAACCTTTAGAAGTACGTATGGGTTCTGGTAAAGGTGCAGTAGAAGGCTGGGTAGCAGTAGTAAAACCTGGACGTATTATGTTTGAAATTGCGGGAGTTCCTGAAGAAACAGCTCGTGAAGCATTACGTTTAGCATCTCATAAACTTCCAGTGAAAACGAAGTTTGTAAAACGTGAAGAATTGGGTGGTGACACAAATGAAAGCTAAGGAAATTAGAGATTTAACCACTTCTGAAATTGAATCAAAAGTAACAGCGCTTAAAGAGGAACTTTTCAACCTACGCTTTCAGTTAGCTACAGGTCAACTTGAAAATACAGCACGTATTCGTGAAGTTAAGAAGTCTATCGCACGAATGAAAACTGTTGTACGTGCAAGAGAAATTGAGCAACAAAAAACTGAACAAAAATAATTGAAAAGAGGAGGACACTCTAGTGAGCGAAAGAAACGACCGTAAAGTTTACACTGGTAAAGTTGTATCTGACAAAATGGATAAAACAATTACAGTTTTAGTTGAAACTTACAAAACACATTCATTATACGGCAAACGTGTAAAGTATTCTAAAAAGTACAAAGCACATGACGAAAACAACACAGCTAAATTGGGCGATATCGTAAGAATTATGGAAACACGTCCTTTATCAGCTACAAAACGCTTCCGTTTAGTTGAAGTAGTAGAAGAATCAGTAATCATTTAATTATCAAGATAAAGGAGGTAACTCAGTATGATCCAACAGGAATCACGCTTAAAAGTAGCAGATAACTCTGGTGCTCGTGAAGTATTAACTATTAAAGTATTAGGCGGATCTGGCCGTAAAACAGCTAACATTGGTGACGTTATTGTATGTACAGTTAAAAATGCTACACCAGGTGGCGTTGTTAAAAAAGGTGACGTTGTAAAAGCTGTCATCGTTCGTACGAAATCAGGTGTTCGCCGTAACGACGGTTCTTACATCAAATTCGATGAAAACGCATGTGTTATCATCCGTGACGATAAAGGTCCTCGTGGAACTCGTATCTTCGGACCAGTTGCTCGTGAACTTCGCGATGGCAACTTCATGAAAATCGTTTCATTAGCACCTGAAGTATTATAATAATCATAAAAATTGAGGAGGTGTCTACGACATGCATGTAAAAAAAGGCGACAAAGTTATCGTTATCACAGGTAAAGATAAAGGTAAAACAGGAACTGTAATTGAAGCACTTCCTAAAAAAGATCGCGTGGTTGTTGAAGGTGTCAATATCATCAAAAAACACCAAAAACCATCACAAATGAATCCTGAAGGCGGCATCCTTGAAAGAGAAGCTGCGATTCACGTATCAAATGTTATGTTACTAGATCCTAAAACAAACAAACCAACACGCGTCGGCTACAAAGTAGAAGACGGTAAAAAAGTACGTGTGGCTAAAAAGTCTGGAGAAATCATTTAATAATTATTTGGAAGGAGGTTCTCACTTTGACTCGTTTGAAAGAAAAATATAATACAGAAATTACTCCTGCGTTGATGACTAAGTTCAACTACTCATCAGTGATGGAAGTACCAAGAATCGAAAAAATCGTTGTAAACATGGGTATCGGTGATGCAGTTCAGAACTCTAAAGTTCTTGATGCAGCTGTTGAAGAACTTCAAGCAATCACTGGTCAAAAACCAATTGTTACTAAAGCTAAAAAATCAATCGCGACATTCCGTCTACGTGAAGGTATGCCAATTGGTGCAAAAGTTACTTTACGCGGCGAAAGAATGTATGAATTCTTTGATAAATTAGTAAATGTTTCATTACCTCGTGTACGTGACTTCCGTGGTATTTCAAACAAAGCATTTGACGGTCGTGGTAACTACACATTAGGTGTTAAAGAACAATTGATTTTCCCTGAAATCGATTATGATAAAGTAAGTAAAGTACGAGGAATGGATATCGTTATCGTTACAACTGCTAACACTGACGAGGAAGCTCGTGAATTGTTAACACAATTCGGTATGCCATTTCAAAAGTAATCTCTAAAAAAGAGGAGGACAATGTTAAATGGCTAAAAAATCAATGATCGTTAAACAACAACGTGATCCAAAGTTCAAAGTTCAAGGTTATACTCGTTGTGAACGTTGCGGACGTCCACACTCAGTCATCCGTAAATTTAAACTTTGCCGTATTTGTTTCCGTGAATTAGCTTATAAAGGTCAGATTCCTGGCGTTAAAAAAGCAAGCTGGTAAAATCAAAGAGTTGAAAGGAGGATATTTAAATGACAATGTCAGATCCAATCGCAGATATGCTTACTCGCGTGCGTAACGCAAACATGGTTCGCCACGAGAAATTAGAAGTACCTGCATCAAACATCAAAAAAGAAATCGCTGAAATCCTTAAACGTGAAGGATTCGTTAAAAGCGTAGAATATATCGAAGACGATAAGCAAGGTGTTATCCGTATGTTCTTGAAATACGGTGCGAACAACGAACGTGTTATCACTGGTTTAAAACGTATCTCTAAACCTGGTTTACGTGTTTACGCAAAAGCTGATGAACTTCCAAGAGTCTTAAATGGTCTTGGTATCGCATTAGTTTCTACTTCTGAAGGTGTATTAACTGATAAAGAAGCGCGTCAACGTAACATCGGTGGAGAAGTATTAGCTTACATCTGGTAAGAATTAATAAAGAAGGAGGTGCCGACTCATGAGTCGTGTTGGTAAGAAATTGATTGACATCCCAGCTGGTGTTGAAGTTAAGATCGACGGCAGCACTGTTACAGTTAAGGGTCCTAAAGGTGAATTAACAAACACATTTAACGAAGAATTATCATACAAATTAGAAGACAACACTTTAGAAGTGGTTCGTCCATCTGATTCTAAAGCACACAAAACAATCCATGGTACAACTCGTGCATTAATTGCAAACATGGTTGAAGGTGTTTCTAAAGGTTTCGAAAAGAAACTTGAACTGATCGGTGTAGGTTACCGTGCGCAAATGCAAGGTAAAAACTTAATCCTTAACGTAGGTTACTCTCATCCAGTTGAAATCGTTGCTGAAGACGGTATTACATTGTCTGTTGAGAAAAACACAAGCGTTAAAGTTGAAGGTATTTCAAAAGAGCGCGTTGGTGCGGTTGCATCAAACATCCGTGCTACTCGTCCGCCAGAACCTTACAAAGGTAAAGGTGTTCGTTACGAAGGCGAATACGTTCGTCGTAAAGAAGGTAAAACAGGTAAGTAATTAACTTGAGAAAGGAGTATTTACATGATCGCTAAAATCGATAAGAACAAAGTCCGTTTAAAAAGACATGCCCGTGTACGCAGCAAATTAGCTGGTACTACTGAGCGTCCACGTTTAAACGTTTATCGTTCTAACAAACATATTTATGCACAAGTAATTGACGATGCACAAGGCGTGACAATTGCCCAAGCATCTACACAAACTTTAGGTCTTGAAACTGGTTCAAATGTAGAAGCAGCAGCACAAGTTGGCGCAGCAGTAGCAAAAGCAGCAGTAGACAAAGGTGTTACTGCAGTTGTCTTTGACCGCGGAGGATACTTATTCCATGGTCGTGTTAAAGCTCTAGCTGAAGCAGCTCGTGAAAATGGACTTCAATTTTAATAAAAGGAGGGACTCTTAATGCGTCGTGAAAGAGAAGTAAAAGAATTTGAAGAACGCGTTGTTACAATCAACCGTGTCTCTAAAGTAGTTAAGGGTGGACGTCGTATGCGTTTCACTGCACTCGTTGTTGTAGGAGATAAAAACGGTCGCGTAGGTTTCGGTACTGGTAAAGCTCAAGAAGTACCAGAAGCAATCAAAAAAGCAATCGAAGATGCGAAGAAAAACTTGATCACTGTTCCTCGTGTGAATGGTACTACACCTCACCTTGTAACTGGTCGTTTCGGAGCTGGTAGTGTGTTAATCAAACCAGCTGCACCTGGTACTGGGGTTATCGCTGGTGGTCCAGTGCGTGCCGTACTAGAATTAGCAGGTATCACTGATATCTTATCTAAATCATTAGGCTCAAACACACCAATCAACATGGTTCGTGCAACAGTTGAAGGTCTTAAAGAACTTAAAGTCGCAGAAGACGTTGCTAAATTACGTGGCAAAACAGTCGAAGAACTATTAAATTAAGGAGGGCATACAAATGGCTAAATTACAAATCACCCTCACTCGTAGTATCATCGGTCGTCCTGAAACACAACGTAAAACTGTTGCTGCTTTAGGTCTTAAAAAAATGCATCAAACAGTTGAAGTTAACGACAACCCTGCGATTCGTGGGCAAATCAATAAAGTAAGTCACTTAGTGACAGTTAAAGAAGTATAAATCAATAAGGAGGTGCCGTAATGAAATTACATGAGATGAAACCTGTAGAAGGTGCTCGTAAAGAACGTAACCGTGTAGGCCGTGGTATGGCTTCAGGTAACGGTAAAACAAGTGGCCGTGGACACAAAGGTCAAAAAGCTCGTTCAGGTGGTGGCGTACGTTTAGGCTTCGAAGGTGGTCAATTACCATTATTCCGTCGTCTGCCAAAACGTGGATTCACTAACATCAACCGCAAAGAATATGCTATCGTTAACTTAAGCCAATTAGAGCGTTTCGAAGAAGGTACTGAAGTAACACCTGCTTTATTATTAGAAACTGGTGTTGTCAGTAACGAAAAATCAGGAATCAAAATTCTTGGTAACGGAGAACTATCTAAAAAGCTTACAGTAAAAGCTCATAAATTCTCAGCTTCAGCGATTGAAGCAATCGAAGGTAAGGGCGGAACTCACGAGGTGATCTAATGTTTGATACACTGATCAGTTTCTTGAAAGTTAAAGAAATTCGTAGCAAAATATTGTTTACACTCGCAATGCTGCTAATTTTCAAAATCGGAACTTACATTCCAGTACCCGGGGTCAACCCGGAGGCGTTTGAATCGCAAGGTCAAACGGGCGTGGCTGATTTATTCAACACGTTTGGCGGTGGGGCGCTGCAAAACTTCTCCATCCTTGCGATGGGGATTATGCCTTACATCACCGCGTCTATCGTCGTACAGCTACTCCAGATGGATGTAGTCCCAAAATTCACCGAGTGGTCAAAACAAGGTGAAGTTGGACGTAAGAAATTAAATCAGTTCACACGTTATTTCACAATTATCCTGGCCTTCATTCAAGGGCTTGGTATGAGTTACAGCTTTAACAATATGCTGGGTGGTCAGTTGATATCCAATACATCTATTTGGAACTTCCTGTTGATTTCATTAGTTCTGACAGCTGGTACTGCATTCTTAATGTGGTTAGGCGAGCAGATTACGCAGTTTGGTGTCGGTAATGGTATTTCTATCATTATCTTCGCGGGGATTCTATCTTCTATTCCAAATGCGCTGCAGCAGTTCTATCAGCAGAGTTTCGTAGGTTCAGACGATACGACAATGGCTGTCCTTAAAGCATTAGGTCTATTAATCGGTATGGTATTGATTACTGCCGGTGCAGTATTCGTGCTGCAGGCAGTTCGTAAAATACCTATTCAATATGCAAAACGTCAAACGGGTAACCGTCTGGCACCTCAAGCAACATTCCTTCCATTGAAAGTGAATGCTGCCGGAGTTATTCCAGTAATCTTCGCCATGGCATTCTTCATGCTGCCAAGAACATTTACATTGTTCTTTCCAGATGCTGAATGGGCACAGAGCTTCGCAAATTATGCGGATCCAACACATCCGGTCGGCATGATTTTCTATGTTGCTCTGATTATTGCCTTTGCTTATTTCTATGCATTTGTGCAGGTCAATCCTGAACAGATGGCTGAGAATTTAAGAAAACAAGGAAGTTACGTACCAGGTATTCGTCCTGGTAAGCAAACACAGAACTATATCACAAAAGTCTTATACCGTCTGACATTTGTCGGTTCATTGTTTCTTGCAGGAATTTCGATTCTGCCGATTATCGCAACAAGCTTGATGAACTTACCTCAATCATTACAAATTGGTGGTACAAGTTTACTGATTGTGATCGGGGTCGCACTGGAAACAATCTCCGCATTGAAAGCACAGCTTGGACAACGTGAATATAGAGGATTCAGAAGACGCTAGGAGGAGGGCATTGATGAATATCATTTTAATGGGTTTACCTGGAGCAGGTAAAGGAACTCAAGCGAGTGAAATTATTAAGAAATACCCTATCCCGCACATCTCAACGGGGGACATGTTCCGCGCTGCTATCAAAAATGACACTGCACTCGGTCGAGAAGCAAAGTCATTTATGGATAAAGGCGAACTCGTTCCAGATGAAGTGACCATAGGTATTGTTAAAGAGAGATTAGCAGAAGAAGACGCAAAAAAAGGATTCTTACTGGATGGTTTCCCGCGTACTGTCGAACAGGCTGAGGCGTTGAACGGTATTATGGCAGACTCAGGTCGCAAGATCGAAGCTGTTGTGAACATTGAAGTTCAAGAAGAAGAACTGATGAACCGTCTGACTGGTCGACGTGTCTGTGAAGTATGCGGTACAGCGTATCATTTAGTATTCAATCCACCTAAAGTTGAAGGTATTTGTGACCTTGATGGTGGGAAATTATATCAACGTGAGGATGACAATCCTGAAACTGTTGCTAACCGTCTAAGCGTCAACATTAAGCAGACGCAGCCATTACTGGATTTCTACCGTAATGAAGGTGTGCTTAAAAATATTGATGGCTCTAGAGACATCAAGGACGTAACAGCAGACGTTGAAAGTATATTGACTAACCTATAATTCATGTACCTCTCATTCGCCTCCGGGTGAATCACTTAGGTGGTAAGCATCACGGAGTATCCTATTATTATAATGATATGTAAGGTGATTCAGCACTAAGTGACGTTATCTCACCTGAAGTTAGAACGAGTCTTTAGGAAAATCATCTAAATTCAGGTATAATTATCTGGTTAAGGATGAAAGCAATCAACTTTTCTTAAATACTATCATAAGGGGGCAATTGATAATGGCTAAACAAGACGTTATTGAATTAGAAGGTACAGTACTCGATACTTTACCAAACGCAATGTTTAAAGTAGAATTAGAAAATGGTCATGAGATCTTAGCGCATGTTAGCGGTAAAATCCGCATGAATTATATTCGTATTCTGCCTGGCGACAAAGTAACAGTTGAAATGAGTCCATATGACTTAACGCGTGGACGCATCACGTATCGTTATAAATAAGAAGAACTCCATCATAAATAGGAGGTAATAAACATGAAAGTAAGACCATCAGTTAAACCGATCTGTGAAAAATGTAAAGTTATCCGCAGAAACGGTAAAGTAATGGTAATTTGTGAGAACCCAAAACACAAACAAAAACAAGGATAAAAATGGAGGTGCACTATAAATGGCACGTATCGCAGGTGTAGATATCCCTCGTGAGAAACGCGTTGTAATTGCGTTGACTTACATTTATGGTATCGGTAAAACTTCCGCACAAAAAGTTCTTGCAGAAGCAGGCGTTTCTGAAGACACTCGTGTGCGCGATTTAACAGAAGATGAATTAAACAAAATTCGTGAAACGGTTGACGGTTACAAAGTAGAAGGTGACCTTCGTCGTGAAACAAACTTAAACATCAAACGTTTGATGGAGATCGCTTCTTACAGAGGTATTCGTCATCGTCGTGGGTTACCCGTTCGCGGTCAAAACACAAAGAACAATGCTCGTACACGTAAAGGCCCAGTTAAGACTGTAGCTAACAAGAAGAAATAATAAGTAAAGGAGTGAAAATTTCATGGCACGTAAACAAGTATCACGTAAACGTAGAGTCAAAAAGAATATTGAAAATGGTGTAGCTCACATCCGTTCAACATTCAACAACACAATCGTCACTATTACTGATGAATTTGGTAATGCATTATCATGGTCATCTGCTGGTGCATTAGGTTTCAGAGGTTCACGTAAATCAACTCCATTCGCAGCTCAAATGGCATCAGAAACAGCTTCTAAAGCAGCTATGGAACATGGTTTAAAATCAGTTGAAGTTACTGTAAAAGGACCTGGTGCAGGTCGTGAAGCAGCTATCCGTGCATTACAATCAGCTGGTCTTGAAATCACTGCAATTAAAGACGTTACACCAGTACCACACAACGGTTGTCGTCCACCAAAACGTCGTCGCGTATAATTTCTTTTAGTACTCGGAGACAGTTACAATAGTAGACGAACTAAAAAATTATTCGACGTTGTTGAAGGAGGATATATTAATGATCGAAATCGAAAAGCCTAGAATTGAGACAGTTGAAGTTAGTGAAGATTCTAAATTCGGTAAATTCGTAGTTGAACCGCTGGAACGTGGTTATGGAACAACTTTAGGTAACTCCTTACGTCGTATCCTACTATCTTCTTTACCAGGTGCGGCTGTCAAAAACATTGAAATCGAAGGTGTGCTTCACGAATTCTCAACAGTTGAGAATGTCGTTGAAGATGTAACAACAATCATCATGAACATCAAAAAACTGGCGCTTAAAATCTACTCTGATGAAGATAAAACGCTTGAAATTGATGTCAAAGATGAAGGTGTCGTTACAGCAAAAGATATCACGCATGACAGTGATGTTGAAATCTTGAACTCTGATTTGAAGATTGCAACAGTATCTAAAGGCGGACATCTTAAAATGCGTTTGATTGCCAATGCAGGACGCGGCTACACTCTAGCAGAAGATAATAACACAAGTGATTTACCAATTGGTGTGATTCCAGTGGATTCGATTTATACACCGGTTGAGCGTGTGAACTACACTGTTGAAAATACACGTGTAGGACAAAGTACAAACTTTGATAAATTGACAATGGATGTCTGGACAGACGGTTCATTAACACCGCAGGAAGCTGTATCGCTTGGTGCGAAAATTATGACTGAACACTTGAATATCTTTGTTGATTTAACAGACGAAGCACAGAACGCTGAAATCATGATTGAAAAAGAAGAAGATCATAAAGAAAAAGTACTTGAAATGTCGATTGAAGAATTAGATCTTTCAGTACGTTCTTATAACTGCTTGAAACGTGCAGGCATTAACTCTGTACAGGAGCTCGCAGACAAATCTGAGGCGGACATGATGAAAGTTCGTAACTTAGGTCGCAAGTCTTTAGAAGAAGTTAAATTTAAATTAGAAGATTTAGGTCTTGGATTAAGAAAAGAAGACTGATAAAAGGAGGTACGATTCATGGGCTACAGAAAATTAGGCCGTACTTCAGATCAACGTAAAGCAATGTTACGCGATTTAGCGACATCATTAATCGTTAACGAGCGTATTGAAACGACTGAAGCACGCGCAAAAGAATTACGTAAAATCGTTGAAAAATTAATCACTTTAGGTAAACGCGGTGACTTGCATGCACGTCGTCAGGCGGCAACAGTATTACGTCGTGTTGAAATTACTAACGAAGATGACACAACTCAATTTGCAGTACAAAAATTATTCAATGAGGTGGCACCACGCTATAACGAGCGTCAAGGTGGTTACACTCGTATCATGAAAGTTGGACCACGTCGCGGAGACGGTTCAGAAATGGTCATCATTGAATTAGTATAATTCCGGTTATGGGGATCGCTTATCTTACTTACACACATTTATAAGCAAATGAGTGCAACGATAATGTTTGCCACACACAGATATTGTCTAGCTCAGAGTATTCTGCCACAATTGAACACAGAAATGCGTGAACTCGTGGCAGAGTGCGCGCTTTTTTCATTAAATCCGGATGTCCGGGTTTTTTGTTTATATACGGCTTTTTTTATTGTAGTAATCATTCAGGCAGATAGTTGAGCGAATGTTTACTAGAATGAAATAATCGGTTAGCAATGAAGTGGATTTTGTTATACTATAACTATTGAATGAACAGTAATGATAAAGGATTAGCTGGTGAGGGGTTGAGTGTATGGCGTTGATTGAAGTGACGGAATTGTCACATCGGTATGAGGAACGGGAAGCGAATGCGCTGACAGATGTATCGTTTACTGTCGAACGTGGTGAATGGGTGTCGATTGTCGGTCATAATGGTTCTGGTAAGTCGACGCTGGTGAAGTTGTTAGGGGCAATTATTCCTGTTCAGACGGGTAGCATCCACATTGATGATGTCGATGTTGTTGAGAACAATTGGTATGAAGTTCATGAACGCGTCGGAATGGTGTTCCAGAATCCTGATAATCAGTTTGTCGGAGCCACGGTCGAAGATGATGTCGCATTCGGTCTGGAGAATCACGGTGTTGATTACGACGAGATGCACCGCCGAGTTGATGATGTACTGAGTGCAGTATCAATCGCTCATATGAAATCACACGAACCTCATCATTTATCAGGTGGACAGAAGCAGCGTGTGGCTATTGCAGGAGTGATTGCACTGAGACCAGATGTTATTATTCTCGACGAAGCGACAGCAATGCTTGATCCAGAAGGCCGCCGTGATATATTGCAGGTCATCCGTGAACTGCAGCAGCGGCTTCACTTGACGGTCATTGCCATCACTCATGATCTTGAAGAGACTGTTCATGCAGATCGTATCTTTGTGCTGGAGCAGGGCAGACTGATCATGGAGGGAACACCTGAGGCTATCTTTGAACAAGGGGACCGGTTGATGGCTGTCGGTCTTGATCTGCCGTTCTCGATGAAGGTGTATCATGCACTGACCGGAACTACTGAATTTGTACTGGATGAGGAGCTGCTGGCACGCTTATGATTACATTTGAACAGACTGGCTACGCTTACTCAAAAGGGACACCCTTTGAAATGCGCGCGCTCCATCAGATCAATACATCCTTTGAAGAAGGAAAGTACTATGCCATTATCGGTCATACCGGTTCCGGCAAGTCGACATTAATCCAGCACTTGAACGGCCTGTTGAAGCCGACTGAAGGGCATGTCCGATTCGACGGGCTGACAGTGAACAGTCAGACGAAGAACAAGCATCTCGCACCGCTCAGACGTAAAATCGGTGTGGTCTTTCAATTTGCTGAGCAGCAGCTGTTTGAAGAGACAGTGCTGAAAGATATTATATTCGGTCCGAAGAACTTCGGCATGGCTGAAGCAGCAGCAACTAAGAGAGCGTATGAACTGATTGAACTGCTGAAACTGGATCCCAGCTTGATGGACGAATCCCCTTTTGAACTGTCAGGAGGGCAGATGCGCCGTGTTGCTATTGCGGGAGTGCTCGCTATGGATCCCGATATCCTTGTATTGGACGAACCGACAGCAGGACTTGATTCAGCAGGGCAGAGAGATATCATGCAGTTATTTGATGACATCCAGCAGCAGACGGGTATCACCATCATACTCGTCACCCATCAGATGGATCAGGCGGCGCGTGCGGACGAAATCAAAGTACTGCACCGTGGTACGATCGTCATGGAAGGGACGCCGGCAGAAGTATTCAGTAGTGACTTGTCACCTTATGACTTGATGCCGCCGAAAATCGTCCAGCTGCAGCGCGCTGTCGAACGGAAGCATGACATTCAGTTCCCGCATCTGGCATTGACCATTGATGATTTCACCCGCATGTACCGGGACTGGAGGGGCTCACATGCTTGATCAGATGATACTCGGACGTTATGTACCGATGGATTCTTATGTCCACCGACTTGATCCGCGGATGAAGATCATCTTTGTCTTCATTATGATGATCACGATATTCGCGGCGAACAATATAGTGACATACGGCATACTGTTAGTCATGACACTGGTGATACTCTACTTGTCGAAGTTGAAGCTGTCGTTTCTGATCAACGGACTGAAGCCGATTCTGCTGCTGCTGATTTTTACATTTGTAATGCATGTCTTCCTGACGAAAGGCGGCAGCAACCTCTTCAGCTACGGCATCATTGATATTGACAGTAACGGCATCATCCAGGGATTGTTCATCACCATGCGTTTTATCCTCATTATATTTCTGACGACTATCATGACATTAACGACAAGTCCTATCTCATTGACGGATGCGCTGGAAACATTGCTTAACCCGCTTAAGAGGATTAAAGTGCCTGTCCATGAGTTTGCACTGATGATGTCTATCGCGCTTCGGTTCATACCGACATTGATGGATGAACTGACAAAAGTCATGCGGGCTCAGATGTCCCGCGGCTCTGATATGACATCAGGCCCATTCATCAGCCGCTTGAAAGCCATCGTACCTCTGTTAATCCCGCTCTTCGTCTCAGCCTTCAAGCGGGCAGAAGACCTCGCTGTCGCGATGGAAGTGCGCGGCTATAGAGGAGACATCGGCCGGACGAAATATCGGAAGCTCGACTGGCAGCAGCGTGATACATGGTCGCTTGTGACAGTGATTCCGATGATATTAGCAATACTGTATTTTAGAACATAGAGGTGACATGATGCGTATACTACTACAAATCACATATAATGGTGCAGGCTTTCAAGGGTTTCAGATCCAGAATGAAGGCCGCACCGTCCAGTATGAACTGGAGCGCATATTGAAGCGGATGCACAAAACATTCGTCCGGATCCATCCATCGTCCCGGACCGATAAAGGTGTCCATGCATTATGCCAGTACGTCCACTTTGACACACCGCTGAAGCTGACGCCCGCTAAATGGCAGCATGCGTTCAACTCAGCACTGCCGGATGACATCTACGTCACAGCTGTCAGAGAGATACCAGAGAGCTATCACTCACGTTACGACTGTATCGGTAAGGCATACCGCTACAAAGTGTATCAAGGGGCACACAGAGACGTCATGAAGAACGGCCGGGAGACGTATATACCAGACGAACTGAATCTCGAACGGATGCAGGAAGCGGCACAGCACTTCCTCGGGACGCATGACTTCACATCATTCTGCTCGGCGAAGACAGAGATTGAGAACAAAGAGCGCACGATCTACTCATTCAATGTAGAAAAGACAGCAGACGGCTATGACTTCCACGTCATCGGGTCAGGCTTCCTCTACAACATGGTCAGAATTATGGTGCAGCACTTGATGGACATCGGGCAGGGTAGGAAAGAAGGGCAGGATATCCCGGACGTCATCCAGGCACGCAACCGGGAGAAAACAGGGAAGACCGCACCCGCTGAAGGATTATACCTTGAAAAAATCTATTTGAGCGAAGAAGAACTGCGGGCTGATCTGCCGGACGACACAGAGATTATCAGCAAGAAAAACAAAGAAAGAATTACACAATAATCATTGACAACTCACCCCAGAGTGTTATAAGATAGACAACGGTATTGTTTAATATCAACCACGACAATAAGCCCCGGAAACTTATTGTGTTACAGATATATAGACAGGAAATCAGAGGGAATTTTTTTTATTTTAGGAGGAAATCGAAATGCGTCAAACATTCATGGCTAACGAATCAAACATCGAACGCAAATGGTACGTTGTTGATGCAGAAGGACAAACTTTAGGTCGTCTTTCTTCAGAAGTAGCATCTATCTTACGCGGTAAAAACAAACCAACATTCACACCACACGTTGACTGTGGCGATCACGTGATCATCATCAATGCTGAAAAAATCTACCTTTCAGGTAACAAACCAGCAGACAAAGTCTACTACCGTCACTCATTACACCCAGGTGGTTTGAAATCAATCACTGCTGGTGAATTACGTGAGAAAAACCCAGTACGTTTATTAGAAACATCTATTAAAGGGATGTTACCAAAAGGTTCTTTAGGCGATAAAATGGGCAAAAAATTGCACGTTTATGCTGGACCAGAACACAAAAATCAAGCACAACAACCTGTAAACTACGAGTTACGTGGTTAATTAAGAGGAGGACATTACATTGGCACAAGTTGAATACCAAGGCACAGGCCGTCGTAAACATTCAGTAGCACGTGTACGTTTAGTACCGGGCGAAGGTAACATCACGATCAACAAACGTGACGTACGTGACTACTTACCATTTGAATCATTAATCTTAGACTTAAACCAACCATTCGATCTGACTGAAACTAAAGGCAACTATGACGTTTTAGTAAACGTTCAAGGTGGCGGTTTCACAGGACAAGCACAAGCTATCCGTCACGGCATCGCGCGTGCGTTGCTTGAAGCAGACCCAGAATACCGTGGTGCGTTAAAACGCGCGGGCATGTTAACACGTGACCCACGTATGAAAGAACGTAAGAAGCCAGGTCTTAAAGGCGCTCGTCGTTCACCACAGTTCTCAAAACGTTAATACTGGAATTGTTGCAAACTTGTTGCTTACAAGTCCAGTACGCAAACTGGCGTAGCCAGTTTGTGTTCAACTGAAAATACGTTTACAGCACTCTTTGGATTATTCCAAAGAGTGCTTTTTTTGTGGTTTTATTGATGTATTCAATTACCTTTTAGTTACCCCTAGGGGAACTATTTTGTGTGAAGCCTGATTAAAATTCAATTATATGAAACTGTATGACACCATATGACATGAACTGGTTTTTCTTTTAGATTCATACATTAGTAAACATATTTTCTCATAATAATATTTGCTAGTTTCATTTGCACTCAATAAATCACATGCATCATTTTATTCACATTGTAAAAAATATCATGTAGATGTAAGAGATTACTTGAATTATTTCATTACTTTCTTTATAATCATTTCAACTTATTAGAAATTTATCCTAAATATTTCGAATGAAGGGTGATATGATGTTGATTATTGATGAAAATTACGAAGTTCAAGAGAAGTTTGTATATGAAGAGCGTCCATTACAACAAGGAATTCTATTTCTCGGAGCTATTACTTATAAAGATTTGATAGATAAGTTTGATTTACAAGAAGTATATAAAAGTATAATAAATAATCTATCAAAAAAAGAGACTGAAATATTCAATGAAATATCTGAAATGAATACTTGGAAAATGTTGCAATCCTTAAGTAATCACTATTATTTAGATGGGGATATATTTATATCATTTGAAAATTATATAGCAAAACTTTCTGATGAACGATTCTTATTATACTTATTTCCTTATAATCCACGTGTTTCTGAAAAAGAGATATTAGAATCATTCAATGATATAAAAATTCAAAATAAAATAACTGAAATATTTAAAGGACATGATTATTACAAAACAATAATTGATTTAATTTATAGCAAAACAGTTAATGAACTTAAAAAAATACTTATCAATCATTTTAAGTTTTCATTGAAATTACATGATACTAGAAATAATAATGAATACAAGAAAAAGATAATAGATAGAAAGCAATTAATAGATCAAGAATTGCTTGAGTTAATTGAGAAGTATGAAAAGACAAATAAAGAAATTGTACTTATTAGTCAAACTGCATATCAACCTTATATATTATTTGCTGAAGACAAAGATATAATATATCTTTATATAATGCCTTTAGAAAGTCGATTGAATATTCCAAGTGAAAAAATGGTTGAGGGTTTGAAATCTATTTCAGATACTATTAAGTTACAGATTATTAAATATATTAAAAACGGTGAAAATACTTTAAATAGATTAAACCAAGTCTTGCCTAATAGTAAATCAACAATACACCATCATATACATCAAATGAAATGCACAAATTTAATTACGCAAAGGGATAATAATTATTTTGTGAATGATGAAGAAATAGATAAGTTATTTAAATCTGTGCATTCTTTTTTAGGTACTAAGTATGATTAGAAAACACATAAACTTTTTAAACCTATGGATAGGTCTATCTGTTTCTGAGTTGGCAGGGTCATTACTTACCTTTGCACTTTCATTGATAGTGTTTAAGAGTACTGGGTCAATCAGGAGTATTGGGATGATGTGGTTATTCTATTTTATTCCTTCTATCATCGTTCAATTAGTAATAGGTCCTTATTTGGATAGATACTCAAAACAACTAATACTTATATTAATACAGTTAGTAAAAGGGGCATTACTGGCTATATTTATTGTGCTATTTTATTATTTCAATGAACTATATCTAATATATATTTTTCAATTATTATTAGGTTGTCTAACTCCAATATTTACACCAGTAAGTCAAGCTATACTACCTAATATATCTAAACAGAAAGACTTAGTTCAATACAACAGTATACTTGATGCCACATCTAAATTGATGATTGCCTGTGGTCCAATCATTTCCGGAATGATTATTAGTATTTCTTCTTCGAATATATCAATTATTATCTCAATGTGTTTATTTATAATAAGTGGAATTAGCTTATGTTTTATAAAAGAAATAAAAAATGAAATGATTAAGAAAGAAAAATGGATAAATCAAATAAAAGAGGGCTTTTCTTATTATTTTGCAAGAAAAGAGATTGTTAAGTTAGGTAACTTAATATTTGCTGTCCAATTTGGTGTGGGTGTCATAACAGTTATTAATTTGCCGTATATATTAGAAGTGTTAAATGGCAACATGAAAGACTATGGAATTTTTATGGCAAGTTTTCCTTTTGGGTATGTAATTGGAGCATCAATAGTGAAAGTTTTTAGTAAATTTAAAGATATAAATGTGATGATATATTCATTGTTGATAGCTAGCACAACATTTATGTTTTTAGGTTTTAATCGCTATATTTTGTTAGCATATGTAATTGAGTTTATTAGTGGTATCGCTTTGGCAATATTTAATTCTTATAACACAACTATGGTTCAAAAGAGTATTGACCAAAAATATTCCGGAAGGATATTTACACTTCGTTTAGCAATAATTAGAACTGCAATACCAATAGGGATAGGCTTTGCAACTATGTTTAGCGAATTATTATCAATAAGAAGTCTTTATATAATTAACACCTTAGTTATTGGATTATTTATAGTGATCTTTATTACGACATATGATAACAAAAAACGTATTAAATAATATGTGTATAAAGATTTAAATATGGTGAATTGTGCATAAAACTTCGAATTAAAAAGATCAATCAAATAATAAATATATTGATGAAAAATTTTATTTTCATGTTAAGCTCTTCTCGAATATATTTGTGAAGTGCTTTTTTATGCTTTTTACCAAACTAGTATCTTTTCTGTAATTATCGTTTGCAAATGCCTCATATAAATATAGAACTTTCTACATATTATGGTACACTAATAATAAAAATTAACTGAAAATTCTTTATAATAGATATAAAATCAATTTTAGGATGTTGAGAACATGATAATTAAGACTAAAGAAGAATTAATAAATATTATTGAGTCTGACAAAGACATGATGGAAATCTTAAAGACAGTTTCATTACTTAATCTACCAGATTGGTGGATTAGTGCTGGTTTTATAAGAAACAAAATATGGGATGTTCTCCATGACTATAATATTAAGACTAAGTATAATGATGTAGATGTTATTTACTATGATGTATCAGACATTCGAGAAAGTACTGAGAAGATGTATGAAAAAGAGTTGAATAATTTAAACTCAGAGATACCTTGGTCAGTTAAAAATCAAGCAAGAATGCATTTAAGAAATGGGACTGATCCTTATGATTCATCTGTAGATGCTGTAAATCAATATCCAGAATGTCCAACAGCTATATGTATAAAGTTAGTGAATAATAATATTGTTATTCATTATGATTATGATTTTGAGGAATTATTTAATGGCATCGTCAGGCCAACACCGTTCTTTGATAATAAAGAAAAAATAGGCATATATTTAAAAAGAATCGAAGAGAAGAATTGGACTTCAAAGTGGCCGAAGTTAGATATTATTAGTTGATTGGATTATTTAATGTATTGTTCTTTTATTAACTATTTTAATTAAAAATATAATTGAAAATCTATATAAAAGAAAGGGAAAAGGGGTGTGTAATATGGCTGTTGGATTAGTTCAAAAAATAAATATCAATCCACCATTAGGAATTGAATTTATAGGATACCATAGAGATAAACCGATTTCTGAAATATTACATGATATTTATGCTATTGCTTATTATATAAATGATAATCGAAAAGAGATGTTATTTATCAGTATAGATAATGTAGGGTTATTAAAAGAATTTAGTGATGAAATAAGAAATAGAATCTCTGAAACTACTAACATAGATATTGATAAAATTATACTAAATTTTAGTCATACTCACTCTGGTCCAGCGACTGCTGATGGTAAAGACATTACCATTAAATATAATAATGAACTTGTAAATAAGCTAGTGGAAGTTTCTATAAAATGTATTGAAACTGCTCAACCTATCGAAATTTCATGGAATCTAGATGAAATAGAAGTTTCAGATAACAGAAGAGAAATCGTAAATGGAATAGCAACAATGGGAATAAGGAAAGATGTTAGGGTAGATAATAGAATTGCATATTTAAATATAAGAAATAAAGCGAACAAAGAAAATTTAGGGTTACTGATTTTTATGTCATCTCATCCGAATATTTTAAAAAGTGACAGCTTTGTACTTTCAAACGATTACAATAGTGTGGTAAGAGAAAAACTTTCAAATGAATCATCCAATATAGCAGTTGTACAATTAGGAACAGGAAACTTGAATCCGAAATGGCGTGGTAGTGTAAACGACTTGAATATTATTGCTGATAAAATTGAAAAGGCATTTAGAAACCAAGAATTTATATATGAGAATATAAAATCATTTGAAATATATAATAAAAAGTATGATATAAATTTAACGAAAATTTCAGATATAGATAAATTAAATGAAAGAGCTAAGTATGCAAGTGAGGTTTGGGAACTGAATACTGAAAAGTGGAAAGATGCTATGATTAGTAGAATGAATGAAACCTTGTCTTTAGAATTTGAAATTAGTGGTTTTAAATTAAACAATGGAATATTTATGGGTATCCCGTTTGAACCATTTTATGAAATGTCACTAGAAATCAAGAATTTACTAGGAAATGATTTGATACTTTTTGGTGGGTATACTAATGGCTATTATGGCTATTTACCATATGCACCAGAGTATCAATACAGCGGGTACGAAGTAGATATCAATCCAGTAGTATACGGACCACTGACGGGATTGTGGATGCCTGTAACTATTGAAGAATCGAAAAATGTTGCTGATAATGTAATAAAAATTATTAAGAATAATGGAGTAAATTATTAAATATTAAAGTATAAATTCTTCAAATTCCTGAATTTCAAATTAGTTAGGTGTGATAATATGACTGTTTTTCATTATGGAAATCAGAGTGTAGAATATGAAAAAATAGGACAAGGACAGCCATTAATTCTGTTATTAGGTATGAATGACATAATAGAAAGTTGGTTGGAAGTAATTGGTTATTTAAAGGAGTACTTTGAAGTATACATTATTTATAGACCTGGAATAGGAAAAGGCAATGTTGATATGGAAAAGGTTTCAATTCAAAATACTGCAGTAATAATAGAAGCCTTCATTCAAAATAATAGATTGAAAAATGTAATTTTAATGGGACATTCATATGGGGACTATGTATTCAAGCTATAATGTGCTCAAATGAAATTAATATTGCAAGGGCAATATTAATAGATTCAAGTTCGGTTAATTTTAGACAATTAGATACCTTTGATACACCGATATTAAATGCCTTTCAATCTGATGATAAATGGTTAAATTATTGTAGTAACTTAATGAATTTACCTTCTGAAAAAATAATAAAAAGATTAAATGTTCATAATGTATACAACAACCCAAGAATATATTCGAATTTTTATAAGACAATGTATACTGAAACTAAAAATTGGGATCAAGACGCTAAAATGCTTAACGATAATTACAAAAAAGTAAATATACCTTTACTTATAATCGGAAGAGATTTAGAATATGCTTCTCAGAAATTAATAGAAGAAAATATACCTGTAAAGGAAGCGTATCTATTCGAAAGAAAATGGCGAGAGCTAATAATTGAACAAAAGAATCTGAGTAGTAAATCAGAAGTTCATTTCATAGAATCAAGTACTCATAATATACATATAGATCAACCAAAAGTTTTAGCAGAAATAATAAAATTATTTTGTTTTAAATAAAGCGAAAATTTCAATTGCAAGTTAGCCACAACATCCAAATTAATAGAGATAGTAGCTTAATGGTTCACTTAATAATCCTTCGGATTTTAGTGACTTCAGAAACAGGTATTTAGGTGTTTAGTAATCTAGAATTTTTCTGGGATAATTGTTCATCCAGTTTTGGATACGATAAATTATCTCATCAGATACTGATTCCATACTGATTCCTTTAGGGATTATCCTTCTAATGAATTTATGGTGGTTTTCTTTAGTACCTCGTTCCCATGATGAATAAGGGTGCGTAAAGTATATTTCAAGTATCAGGTAATGTCTCTGTAAGGTCACAGAACTCTGATCCGTTATCAGAAGTAATAGACTTGAATATTCGTGAAAATGAATTACCTAATTGATCTTTTAATTGACTTAATGCTAATGTGACAGCATCATTAGTTTTACTTTTAATAGGAACGATGATTTCAAATCGTGTCTGTCTTTCAACAAGTGTAAGTAACGCTTTTTCATTTTTAAGTTTAGAACCAATAACAGTATCTATTTCCCAATGACCAAAGACATCTCTAGAATTGATTTCATGACTTCTGTCTTCGATAGATTTTCCTAATACTTTTTTATTTTTTCGACTAGGTCTTCTATTTGTATTTGGTTTTCGTGATATCTTCTCTATAAGGTCGATATTAGAGGTCTTCATAATTCCTCTTTCAATCCAGTTATATAGTGTTGAAACACAAGGAATAATAGAATCACAAAAAATATTATTCTTTTTAGCATAGGCAACTACGACATCGGGAGACCTTTTTTTATTCAACCTCATCTTATCAGCCCAATCAATAAAAGCATGAGATAACTGATGTTTTGGAGTCCTGCAAGAATTCATACGATTTGTTTCATATTTAAGTTGAGCAACATTAGGGAAATAACATTCATAATCATAAAAATATTCTTTACCATTGGAAACTATGCGCTTAATTTGTTTAACAGTTCCTCTATTGATCTCATTGTTAATTGTTTGAGGTGCTCTATTCAAAATTTTAGCAATAGCACGATTTGAATAATTTTCACTCTTCAAAATCTGAATTTGATGTCTTTCAAATTCAGTTAAGTGTTTTCCTTTAACATGATTAGTGGTACCATTTAGATGAGTCATTTGCATTCATTCCTTATTGTTTGTTGTGGTAACTACAATATTAACATGGATGCACATGGCTCATTTTTTATTTTTTAAAGCACACCGTAGGTGGCTAACTTGATTATAGAATTTCTCGTTTTAAATAAAGGTGAAAATATGAAGAATATAAAAATTCAAAAGTTATCACAATTTCATGCTGAAGAAATTGCGAATGAATGGAAGTATGAAGGGATTTATAAATTTTATGATGCAACTGAAGATGAAGAAGATTATCAAGAATTAATTTCACAAGAACTTCGAGATGAACAATATTTTGAAGTATTGTCAGAGGGCCAATTAATCGGATTCTTTGTAGTAAATGATTATATACCAAAAGTTTTAGATTATGGTCTAGGTATGAAGCCTGAATTAACAGGCCATGGTAACGGAAAAATATTTATTCAAAAGACGATCCAATATATCCTTGAAAATTATGATGTCGAAACAATTACTTTATCTGTTGCTTTATTCAACAAGAGAGCAATCAAGTGCTACGAGAAATGTGGTTTTATTAAAGAAAAAGAATTTACTATGGAGACAAACGGATCTCAATATCGCTTTGTTAAAATGTATAGAAGGTGTTGAAAGCTATAATAAAGATTCATCGGAGGAGCAAAATGATTTATTTATTAAGACATTGTAAAGCAACGGGTCAAGAATATAATGCGGAATTAACAAGTGAAGGAAAGGAATCTTCAATAAAACTTATTCCTATCCTGTCGAAATTAAATATACATGAAATTCATTGTAGTCCAATGACAAGAGCAATAGATACAGTAAGTCCATTTGCCGAGAAAAACAATATTCATATAAATACTACTGAAGTTCTTCAAGAAAGAATACTTAGTTTAGATGCGATTCCAGATTGGAAGAGTCATATTGAAAAAACATTTTTAGATTTTGACTATAAACTAGAAAATGCTGAATCAAGTAACGAAGCATTAAAAAGAATTTTTACCTTTGTAAAAAGTTTGGATAATGACAAAAATCATTTAATTGTTTCACATGGCAATCTTTTAACTTTATTGATAAATAAATATGATAAAAATTTTGGATTCATAGAATCATTAAAGATAAGAAATCCAGACTTATTTAAATTAGATTTGATTAATGAGAAAATAGAACATTTGAATATAAACAAATAAATAGTCTGTTATCATACACTTTACTTAGCGAAACCCAGCAGTTTATTTAGGTATTTCTGAGTGATATTTGGTACAATTCTATGCAATAGAATAAATTTTATATCCTTTAATATCATGATGTATGACAGTCTTTACATAGTACGAAAGCCTAAATTTTTTTGAACGTAAAAATCGCTGTACGCTGGTCTAATGCATCGGTCACTTAACATATTTCTAAAAATATTATATATCAATTTTACTTGCACTTTACCAACTTATGTTGGAGAGTGTCTTTTTGTGTTTTTAATAGATAAATTATATATTTTTCTTTTTAGAGATGTTATTGTTGAGTGTTCTTGGAATAAAATGGATATTTTTAATGAGTTAGCTTTACAAATTTTTATTTCTCCAAAAATAATTCACAGTTTGTAAATTACAATTTGTCATTAATAATGTATAATTAAATAAATTATTAAAACGAGGTGATTTGATGACTGCAACATTTAAAGTTAATAAAGACGTCCTTAAATGGGTGGTTAATCAAACAGATGTACCTCCTAATGAACTAAATGAAAAGTTTAAAAATTTAAAAACATGGTTGAGTGAAGATACTGAAATTACAGTTGCGCAAATTGAAAAATTAAGTAAAAAAACAAAAATACCTTTTGGATATTTCTTCATGAATACTATTCCAGAAGAAAACGTTCGACTTGCGGATTTTAGAACTATTGAAAATCATGAAATGACTAAAATGTCTCGTAATTTAATAGATGTTATTAAAGACATGGAAGTTAAGCAAGCATGGATGAGCGATTATCTTATAGAGAATGGTGCTGAACCTTTAAGTTTTATAGGAAAATTTAGTACTAATAATACTTATAAAGAAGTGGCAGAGAGTATTTTTACAACGCTAAGTCTTGAACCGGGATGGAACACGAAGTTTAGGAATGCTTATGATTGCTATAGGTTTTTAAGAAATACTATATCCGAAGCAGGGATTTTAGTTATGCAGAGTAGTTTTGTTGGAAATCAAACTAATAGAAAATTAGAATTGGAGGAATTTAGAGCATTTGTATTAATAGATGATTACGCTCCTTTAATTTTCATCAATAGTTCTGATTCAGCAACAGCAAGATTATTCTCCGTAGTTCATGAACTAGTGCACATTTGGTTAGGAAAAGAAGAGATCTACAACTTTAATGACAATTTAGATATAAACAATAGTGAATTTAACAACTTGAAGTTAGAGAAGTTTTGTAATAAAGTAACTTCTGAATTTCTATTGCCTACTAATAAGTTAGTTGAACAATACAAGTTTAACCAAGATTTATTTGAATTGGCTCAAATTTTTAATGTAAGTCCTCATTTTACAACAATAAGATTAAAAGAAGTTAATCTAATAAATGAACAGGAACTTAAAGAGAATTTAAAATATATAAAATTAAGAAATAAGAAAATACAGGATATGATAAGAAAAAAAGAAAAAACAAAAAGCATTATACCATATTACACTCTGAAAAAAAGTAGTATGGATCGACGCTTTTTAAGTGCTGTGAAAAATTCAGTTGATACAGGTTTTGTTAATTACACAGAAGCATATACATTAGCCGGAACAAAGGGTGAGACTTTCAAAAATTTAATGGAGGGGATTTAATGAATAAATATTTAATGGATGCGAATAGTTTTATTTCTCCAGCTAATAAATATTATAAGCATTCCATTTTCCCTTCATATTGGAAATGGCTTGGAATAAATTTATCTAAAAATATATATATAACTACTGAAATTCTTAGTGAACTCACAGCTCAACCAGACGAATTGAAGAACTGGATTTCGCAATTACCTTCAAAAAATTGTGTTAAGCCTTCACGAGATCAAAAATCTTTAACAGAATATGGCAATGTTATGCAATTTTTAAATACTTCCATTCATTATTCGAATATTTCTGTTGATCTATGGGCTAACGGAAATAAAGCAGATCCTTGGATTATAGCTTATGCAGCTGCTCATAATTTAATAGTGGTGACTGAAGAAAAAAGTAATTTAAGCGGTATAATAAATAGCGGAAACCCTACCAGTAAAGAGCCTAAAATTCCAGATGTATGTGAAGCAATGAATATACCGTGTATTACATTAGATGAAATGATACTTCAAATGAAGTTAGTATTATAGTAAAAATTTTCATCGTGATTGGATATCAATTATTACCACCGGCCAGCAGTTTATTTAGTTACCCTTTAGTTACCCCTGAGTGATATTTTATGCATTTCTATGCAATCGAAAAAATCAGAAATCCTTTAATATCAAGGTGTACGACGGTCTATACACCAGTATGAAATCCTAAAGTTTTTTGAACGTAAAAAACCAAGTCTTAAAGGCGCTCGTCGTTCACCACAGTTCTCAAAACGTTAATCTATCAAAAGATGACAAGCACTTCTTGGAACAATTCCAAGAGGTGCTTTTTATATGTTTATTGATGACATTCCTTAAGTAATCTCACATGGTTATTAGGACAATAAGGGTGTTCTATAGATCCATATAAAGTCTAATCATATCAATAGCTTGAATATCATTTTCAAAAATTTCATCATGATAGTTTTTTAAGAAATAGTCTTTATCAATGTAATTAATTCTGAATCCTATCTTCTGATATAATGCTAACTGATTAATACTCGAGTTAGCAGTACCTATTTCAATATGTTTAAATCCTTTATTCTTAGCCTCATTTATAGCGAATTTAAGTAATTTTTTAGCATAACCTTTCCCTTGATGCTTAGGATCAATCGCAATATTAACTATTTCTAAAGTGCCAGGTCGTGTAGGTAATAGAACAATTACTCCAATAGTTTTTTCATCTTTTATTAAAATATAATTGTTCGATCTAGCAATATACTCTTTAACTATTTCCTCTGAAGGATCAGCTAAAAGCAATAAATCTATAGGTAATTCCTCTAATCTTTCTACTTTAATTATCATTTTTTCCTCCGATTTAGAAATCAATATGCTTTTAAAAATTTTCATGTAACTTTTGCCTTAATGATTAGAGATATAAGCTTTAAAAAGTGACTCCGAATATATTATTAGCAACAGTGTTAAAATACTCAATAATAACGGTTTTAAATTCCTCCAAATTGATTAATAATCTATTTCAATTGATGTAGATTGGAAGTGATTTAAAGCTCAAAGCGCCAGATTTTATTAACGTACAAGTTCAGACTAAGCTTACCATTTTCCAATAACCGTACCATCTGCAGTTTAAACTCAGGAGTGAACGGTCTACTGGGTCTTACCATAAAAAAGCGTCTATTTTTTGATTTAATAATGACTCCCCCATAGGTATTGTCCAATCAAGTGAAACGATTCATAACTATGTAAATCATAATCTCTCTTTAAAATTATGAAAAGTCCAGACAATTTTGCCTATCCTTATTTAAGCGGGAGTGTACATATTTAAACTGGCATTTATACCAGAACAAATCACATTCATATTTATCAATTTAATCATCCTGAAGAAGTACAATTATATAGTGAATTTAAAGAGATTCTGACTAATAAATATGATGAAACAAGAGAATACAATAAAGCTAAGAAGGAATTAGTATCTGAATTAGAACAAAGAGTAATTAAATATTACAAGAATAATAGCTAGTGTAAAGTTCACTAGTTTAATTTTTTAAGGTAATATAACTGAAAATTCTATATAATTAATATAACTCATGATGTTGAGGTCCAATGTTATGAAAATAAAGTCAAAAGATGAATTAATAAGAATAATTAATGAATTATGAGGGGGATGATTATGAAGAAAATTGGATTGATCTCCGATATCCATGGTAATACCACTGCTGCAGAAGAAGTGATTGAAGATGCTAAAAATCAAGAAGTAGATGAGTTTTGGTTTTTAGGTGATCTTTTCATGCCGGGGCCAGGTAGAAGTGACTTATTGGAATTATTGCTTCAAAATAATACAACAACTTTTGTTAAGGGGAACTGGGATGGTTGTTTTACAAGTGTGATTGAAGAATACGATACCATTAACTATGACGATCCGGAAGAGATCTTTATTTTCAAATTGGTGAAGTATGTGATGACAGATTTATCTGAAGAACAGATTCAGTTCATGTTTGATATGCCGATGACGACTGAAAAAGAAATCTATGGCGTGAAGTTTCATCTTTCACATAACTTGCCGAACAAGTTGGGTGGCGGTGATTTAGTTGTACAAAGCACTGGTGAGAACTTTGCGAGGATGTTTGAACATACAGATGCCAAGGTAGCGATTTATGGCCATATTCATGAGCAAGTGCTGAGAAATGTTGACATGGGAGATGATAGAAGAGTTATCAATCCAGGTGCAGTTTCAACGACAATGGGCAAACATTCTAATTATGCTATTCTGAAAGTTGAAGAAAATGGCTCATGGTCAGTTGAATATAGACATATAATTCATGATCATATAAAGACACTAGAAGATTCTCGACACAAACAATTACCATATTATGATTTGTATGAAGATACGATGGTGAATCATGTATATCATACTCATAACGCAGAAGGTATTCATGAAAACAACGTGAAGTATCAATATGGAGAACGAGTAAGAGAATGGTTGGAAGACGAAGTGAATCAGCAGATATTCAATAAATATAGGAAGTAGAAGGTATCTGGATTACAAGTGAGTAGGAAGCGAATAAACGGGGTGAAACTAAGAAATATAATTACTATATCTATAAATGCTAGTTTAAATATGTGCACTCTCGCTTAAATAAGTATGTACAAAATTGACTGGATTTTTCATAATTTCATAGAGGTGAAATGATGAATTACACAGTTAATTTAGATACGAAATTTAAGATTACAAGTCTTTCAGACTTATCCAAATTGAAGGATATAATAGAGAGTGGAAAAATGAAAATCAATAAGAGTAAGCTGGCAAGAGAGCTGGGAAAAGATAGAGGAACTATAGACAAGTAACTGAACGGATCCATGCCATCAACAAAACTTGTTTTATCTAACTTTACACATTCTTCGAATTTAATATATTCAGATGGATGTTCAATACTATAAACATCGCGAAGTAAGAATATCCAAAATCGATGGCTATCTCTTATTTCATAACCTATGTTTTTTCATTTCTCTGAAAATGATTTTTTGACCATTTTAGTATTTTTTCTGGATCCAAAAATGTTTATTCCTTTTGTAAATAAAATATAACTTAGGAGTAATTGTGAATGGATAATTCTATAGAGTACATGGATTTATTATCGAAAAACTATGCAGAGGCACTTGATTTATTACTTCAGAAATATGGGCCTGTACAAGATGACTATTTTAGGGAAGCTTCATATTATAGATTTATGAAGGGAGAGATAAAAAGCATTTCAAAAGGGAAATTTACTAGAACAAGCGAAGGTCTTTATTGTCATCATATAGATGAAATCAAATGGTTGAAAATATCGGATAAAGATTATGTAAAGAAGTTTAATATCCCTTTTGAGACTCAAAGAAAAGATAGATTAGTATATTGTGATTTGATAGAACACACTATTTTACATGTATTGATTACAAAAGAAACATCTTTTAAATATGGTTATCCTGGATATGGAGTTTATTTGAAGCCTATTATTGAAGAATGGTATCTTGATGAAGTTAAACCTAATCCAGAATGGATGAAAAAATGTTATATCAAATCATTTTTAACTCCTCAAAAAGCATTTAATTTATTGAGAGAAATGCAAAAAATATTAGAAGAAAACTATTTTAATACTTTAAATGATTACTATAATGAAAAAAGGAAAAAAGAAGAAGACAGAAAAAAATTGGAAGAACAAGTAAAGCAAAGAAAAATAGACAATAGAAACAATTGGATAGAGAGAGCTAAGCAATTACACTATAAGAGTTCTCGAATGGATATAGTCATGGCTAGTTATAATGTGCTTATATATTATAAAAACATTACGACATTTCGGGGAAGTTTTGTGACATTTAAAGATTACGACAATAAAATGAAAGTATATCCGAAAGAGAAAATACTAGATGACCTTTTAATATATATAGAAAGTCTTCACGATGTTAATAACGGTGTTAAAATCCTCAATAATAACGTTTTAAAAATCCCCAAAATTAACGGATAATCTATATCAATTGATGTAGATTGGAAGTGATTTAAAGCTCAAAGCGCCAGATTTTATTAACGTACAATTTCAGCCTAAGCTTACCATTTTCTAATAATCGTACTATCTTCAGTTTAAACTCAGGATCGAACACTCTACTGGGTCTTGCCATAAAAAAGCGTCTATTTTTTGATTTAACAATAACCTCCCTCATAGGAGTTGTCTAATCAAGTGTAGACGATTCAACGCGCTAGATAAAATGGATTACATTGAAAATTATGGATCAGGTATTAGGAGGATTTATTCGTTATATAAAGGTTTTACAAAACAACCCGAACTCATTGCAACACACAATCTATTTACTGTAATTCTATATAATAAAAATTATAAACTTAATCAAATACCTTCTAATGCAAAGTTGACAGAAATAGTTGAATATTTGTCTGATGGGAAACTAGCTAGCAGATTGGAAATTCAAGAAGTTATGGGACTGCAAAAAAGTTATACAGCTGAGTTGATTGCTGAATTGAAAAAAGCTGATATCATCACTTCAAAAGGAAGAGAGCCAGGTACAAAATATTATCTTAAAAATGATTAGATAAGACCGGACGATAACCGGACGATAGATGGAAATACCTTGATATAACTGGATTTGAATAACCGGACGATAACCGGACGATAAAAAATATATTTTTATATTTCATTTGTCAAAATAAGCTAGACAATCTCTCATCTTCAATGAAATGCATAGAAAACCAGGTCTTAAAGGCGCTCGTTGTTCACCACAGTTCTCAAAACGTTAATGCTGGAATTGTTGCAAACTTGTTTGCTTACAAGTCTAGTACGCAAACTGGCGTAGACAGTTTGTGTTCTATTGAATATACGTTTACAGCACTTCTCGAAACCATTCGAGAGGTGCTTTTTTGTATGGTTTTGTCATGGTGTGTCCTTTTGAATGCCCTTATGAAATTCAGATATTAAATCTTCATTTAAGTCGATATTACATACAAATACGATTATAAAAACTAAGATATTCAGTCTTACTAGTAACTATATATTACTAGATTTCTTATTAAGCAATACAGCCTTTACCTTAAAGTTTCCTTAAATTACTAACTTCTCTATTCTATATTTCTCTTCACTTGTGTACATTGAATATAAGGAAATCTGAGTTTCTTAAATTTGTACGAAAATTTTTAATGAGGTATCAAAGAAAAGAGGGTTTATGAAAAGACTGACAGTTGTTGATAGTTTAAGAGGTTTTAGTTTGATGGGAATATTATTTGCTAATTTGCTCTTGTTCCAGTTCGGCCATTATGGTGCAAATTATCCAGAATTCTATGGGATTGATGCAGTAAATAAGCTTTTGATTTATTGGGTTAAGATCTTCATAGAAGGCAGTTTTATGCCGATATTCGCTGTATTATTTGGTTTCGGTTTAATGAAGATGAGTGAGAGCCTGGAGAAGAAGGGGCGTCCTGTGAAGCGGGCAATCATTAGACGAGGATTAATTCTTTTCATTATGGGATTGCTTCATTCTGCTTATCTTTTCAGTGGGGACATTCTTTATCTATACGGCACTATTACGTTTATAGTGGTATGGATGCTGAAGTTTAAAGTTCGGTCACTGATGATTGTAGCTGCTCTAGTCATACCTTTAATTGTCGGCATTTTATTGGTTAATCCAGATTTTATGGTTGCGGCTGAACAAAGCTTTGCAACTGGAGGATTAACTGCAGAACAAAGTGAATATCTCGCAGCAGAGAAAAGTGTATTTTCAACTGGAACGCTACAAGAACGAAACGATTTCTTTATGGAAGAAGATCCATTCATGGCTTTTACCGATGAAGAGTTCTTACTGTTAGCACCAATTGCCATTCTTTTTAATATACCGCTCTTTTTAATCGGTATGATATTGGCGAAGAATCGCTTTTTTGAAACCGGTCTGACGTCCGTAAAGAAAAAATTCATCTATCTGACACCGATTTTTATTCTGTTTAAAGCATGCATGGTGATCTGGCCGGATAATGATATTCTAGGAACATTAGGTATCATCAGTGTGTATCTACTGAGTTTCTCATATATATCATTATTTTATGTGCTCTATCAGAGATGGCAGGCACTCAAGCTGTTTGAAGCGATCGGCAGACTATCACTCACTAATTATATTGCCCAGTCTGTGTTTCATTCTTTTATCTACTATGGCTATGGCATGCAGCGTTTTGGTGATGACAATTTCTTATTATCACTGCTCATTGCTACTTTATTTTTTATCTTACAAGTGGCTCTAAGTAATCTTTACTTCAAGTATTTTAAACAAGGACCACTTGAATATATCGCGCGTGTTGTCACGTACTGGTCGTTTTCGCCGAATAAGAAAACCAATAATAATTTAATTTAAAGTTGAGAATTTAGAAATATAATCCAGGGAAATATAAGGATTATAAGATTTTTAAAATACTTATTTAGAAAGGTAGGTATCTAGCATGCAAGGATTTATTTTAAATGAAAAAGGCTATGTGACTTTTCCTTATGAAATTCTGAAACACATTGAACCCCACGTAAAAGCTCTGAAATGGAAAGTGAGCTGTGTGGAACATAATAATGCTGATAACGAGACTTTTCCATTGAATGAACCACATGATTACTTTCTGGATAGTGAAGAGTTGTTTTCACTGCTGCAGCAGTATTCACATGTTCAATGGATATGGGGCGTATTATCAGGTTTCCCGAATGAACTGTCCTGGGAAGAAATAAGAGGAACTTCAAACTCTTATGATCTTACAACGGAACAACCTTATTTTAGGAATGGGTTATGTCATATTGAACCGCAAGCTGTATTTGAGTTACTAGCGCTTGATAGTTCGGAGACCTATATCTTGGTCGATGATGAGGTTATTATCTCAAGTCTATTCACACACTTTCCGTATGCTGAACGTCTTGAAAATGAGCTTAAGAACTGGTAGATTTTTGAGATGAGCTGTTACCGATTGAGCTGCAATATCATCGCACTCGTCGACATGCCGGAAGCGGCGGGGCAGTTGTCTTTATTTATGGTGCCGGTTGTTATTTTATTTGCTGATGGCCGGGAATCCCACCGGCAGGCCCGAATCATTGATTTTAAGATGTTAGATTACCGGCTGAGCCAGCTGGCTGCACTGTAACAGGATTCATGACAGATTTGTCAGCCGCTTAAACAAAGACCTTCTCAGGCTTTGAGCTGAGAAGGTCTTCAATATTATGCACGTCTTGTTATCAGTTTAAGGCCAAATGCCAGTAAAAGGATGCCTGTAACAACGATACTAGTTGAATGATTCGCTTCACCGGTATCAGGCAGCTGGGTGACGGTCGTCTGAGCACTTTGCTGATTTTCAGCTGCCTGCTTAAAGATAGCAGCCACTTGCTCGTTATATTCTACTTGAGATAATTGACCTGAGTCTTTTTGAATGGTCAGCTGGTTCACCTTCTCTAGGTCTGCAGCCGGAAGTCCAGATGGATCAAAGTCGACATTCGCCCAGCCATCGCCATCCGTATCGGCAGAAGCAGGTAAAATCTCACCCGTCACAGTTTTAGCCCCTTCATCTGCAAAAGCAGTCGTAGTAATAGTCGGAAGTTGCAAAGTTCCTATAGCTAAAGATGCGATAAGAAGTTTATTTAGTCTCATTATATTTTTCCCTTTATTGTAAGATACCTCCATTATAATATAAATGATGTCTTATTATTTGAATTTTATGTAAAGAAAATATATTTATTTTGATATGGTTTTATTTAGCCGGATCTTTAAGTAAATAAGTAACGAGCTGTGCTATTCATCACTGTAAAATAGCTTAATGGAAATAGAAAATTTTATTTAGATTTTTACCAAACATATTTTTCTGATTATTTCGTCTATTCAAAACTTTAAAAATTGATGTTGACTTCATGTTTTTTTGTTGTAACATAAAGTTATAAAAATTAAATAAATAATTTAACTCTTATCCAGAGAGGTGGAGGGATAGGCCCTACGAAACCTCGGCAGCAGATTCTTTTTGAACACTGTGCCAATTCCTGCAACGAAAGTTGTAAAGATGAGACAAGACTCGGTATATATTCCTGTGGACTTGTTCTTGTCCATGGGATTTTTTTGTGGAGTTAAATGCAGAAGGAGGGTTTATTGTTGGTCATTGTTCGTAAGATCGCCAGTATCATTATCACAATGTGGCTGATTATCACAGTAACATTTATCATCATGCATTCCATTCCGGGCGATCCGTTCTCAAATGATTCCAAAGCATTATCAGAAGAACAGCTGAATCATATGAAAGCGAAGTTTCATCTGGATCAGCCGGTTCTGAATCAGTATTTTATTTATCTCAAGAATATCTCCATGTTTGATCTCGGGCCGTCTATTCAGTCGGAAAGTAGGGATGTTAATACTATTATTATTGAAGGGATTGGCGCGTCCGCGCTTCTCGGTATTCAGTCTATTGTCATTGCACTGATTGGTGGCATCATTCTAGGGACTATCGCAGCGATTTATAAGCACCGCTTTCTGGATTTTCTGGCATTATTCATTGCGATTATTGGTATCTCGGTTCCAAGTTTTATTCTCGCACCACTTCTGATTAAGTATTTCGGCGTAGAATGGCAGATTCTTCCTATTGCCAACTTTGATACATGGTGGCACTCAATCTTACCGAGTATCGCGCTTGCTGTAGGTCCGCTTGCGATTATCACCCGTTATGTTCGGAGTAATATGATTGAAGTGCTGAACTCCAACTATATTCGCACGGCGAAAGCAAAAGGTTTACCGATGACTTACATACTCACGCAGCATGTACTGCGTAATACATTACTGCCTGTTATTACATTTCTCGGTCCGTTATTTGCTTCAGTCGTGACCGGCACGTTTGTCATCGAAAAGGTCTTCTCCATTCCAGGTATCGGCAAATATTTTGTGGAGAGTATTTTCAACCGGGACTATCCAGTCATCATGGGAACGACGATTTTCTACAGTTTTATATTATTATTGACGTTGCTGCTCGTTGATATCTGTTACCGTCTGATTGACCCAAGAATTTCTTTAAGGAGTGGTGAGAGATTTGAATAGTTACACAGATACTTCGTTCGAGAAACTAACACCAAGAGATGATGGACAGGACGTTATTTTAAAGCGCGCTTCTACCCGGAAACAGCTGCTTCTTTCTTTTTTTAATCACAAGATGGCTATTTTAGGTATATTTGTACTATTTTGTATTTTAGTAATGGCTATTATAGGGCCGATGATCTCGGGTTATGAAGGAAGCAAACAGTCTCTGATTGAAGCGAATCTCGCACCTGACAGTAAATACTGGTTTGGTACAGATGACTTAGGACGAGATATCTTCACGCGTATTTGGCTGGGGGCCCGTATCTCTTTATCCATCGGGATTATTGCAGCACTGATTGATATCGTTGTCGGCATCGTCGTCGGAGCGATTTCAGGTTATGCAGCAGGTCGTGGCAAATGGGGAGATAGAATCGATGGTTTTCTGATGAGGGTTGTTGAGATTTTATACGGTGTGCCTTATCTGCTTGTGGTGATTCTGTTACTTGTCCTGATGAAACCAGGGCTAGTCACTATGATTATTGCACTGAGTCTGACAGGCTGGGTCAGCATGGCACGAATTGTAAGAGGACAGGTGCTGCAGGTTAAGCAGCAGCAGTTCGTCACGGCAGCTGAACTTCTCGGTACGAGTCATGCAAGTATACTGCTGAAGCACATCATTCCGAATATTATGGCGGTCATTATTGTCAACCTGACCTTCACCATTCCATCTGCTATCTTCGCTGAATCTTTTCTCAGCTTCCTCGGACTTGGTGTGCAGGCGCCTGCTGCCAGCTGGGGGACGATGGCGAATGACGCGCTCGGTGTGATCTTAAGTGGTGAATGGTGGCGCTTATTATTTCCATCTCTACTGATTGCACTGACCATGTTTTCTTTCAATGCGATAGGTGACGGTTTACAGGACACACTTCAAGTTGAAGTAGACTAGGAGGAATATATGACAGAATTACTCACAGTAAAAAATCTTCAAGTCATCACGAAAAAAAGAGCAATTCCTATCGTTAAAGGGGTGTCTTTCAACGTTGAACATGGAGAAGTATTCGCTATTGTCGGTGAGAGTGGCAGCGGTAAAAGTATCACAACACAGTCAATCGCAGGGATGCAGGCAGGGAATCTTAACCTGAATGCAGAGCAGATTCAGTTCAACAACCAGGACCTGCAGAAGATAAAGAATAAAGACTGGCTGAATATCAGAGGACATCAACTCGGCATGATTTTCCAGGACCCAATGACCTCACTCAATCCTACACTTACGATAGGTAAACAGCTGATGGAGATATTTATCATCAAAAAGAAATATTCCAGGAAAGCCGCAAGGGATGAAGCTATCCGTCTGCTGAAAAGTGTGGAAATCACTTTGCCGGAAGCGAGACTTAAACAGTATCCGCATGAGCTGTCCGGCGGCATGCGCCAGCGTATCGTCATTGCCATGGCGCTGGCTTTATCACCTGACCTGGTCATTGCCGATGAGCCGACTACAGCGTTAGACGTCACGACACAGAAGCAGATTTTATCGCTTTTGCAGAAGTTGAAAGAAGAGAAAGGCAGTGCCATTCTGCTGATTACTCATGACTTAGGCGTTGTCGCTGAAATAGCAGACCGGGTGGCTGTCATGTATAGCGGCAAAATTGTTGAACAAGGGTCTGTGGAAGCTATCTTTAACCATCCGAAACATCCTTATACAGCAGGGTTACTGGCTTCACTGATTAAAGAGGATACAGATAGAAGTCAGCCTTTATACTCTATTAAAGGGAGACCTTCTATGGCAGACGAAATCCCGCAAGGTTGTCCGTTTGTCGATCGTTGTCCGTATGCCATGAATATCTGTGTCTCACATTATCCAGCAACGACACATAAGCAGGACCATCAAGTAGACTGCTGGCTTGAGGAGGTGAGAACTTAATGAGCCTGATGACGATTGAACAGGTGGATAAGTTTTATCCGCAAAAAACAGGGTCACCCGTTCAGATTCTGCACAATATATCGTTCACTATTAATGAAGGCGAAGTATTAGGTGTCGTCGGTGAGAGTGGCAGCGGGAAATCGACGCTAGGGAAAATTCTAACTAAAATAGAGCCGTATCAGCATGGCAGTATTCATTTTAAAGGACAGTCAATTGATACGCTGTCCAAGAAAGAACTGAAGAACTTCAGGCGTCAGGTTCAGATAATTTTTCAGGATCCGGATTCATCTCTTAATCCTCGGATGAAAGTACATGACATTATATTAGAAGGAGTTAGAGGATTCGGTATTCAAGTGGGCGATAAGGATGCCTTTGTCCGGGAACGACTGAATGAAGTAGGATTATCCAGTCAGTTCAAGGACCGCTATCCCTCTGAACTGTCAGGCGGCCAGAAGCAGCGTGTTGGAATAGCGAGAGCACTGGCGGTTGAGCCTGAGTTTCTAGTGGCAGACGAACCTATTTCCGCACTCGATGTTTCGGTACAGGCGCAGGTCCTTAATTTGATTCGCAAATTACAACGAGAGAAAGAATTGACTTATCTGTTTATCGGTCATGATCTCAATGTAGTCCGCTATATCAGTGACCGGATCATTGTCATGTATAACGGTTCGATTCTGGAAATCGCAGAAAGTGAAGAGCTCTTCAGCAATCCTAGTCATCCTTATACGAAGCGATTGATGAACTCAAGTCCAGTACAGCATCCAAAAGACCGCTGTATAAGCGAAGTGTCAGAAGACCGACCGGACTACGGAGCGGTCAAATCATATCAGCAAATATCAGACAGCCATCTAGTGGCTGTACATTAAAGGAGAATGAACAAATGAAAAAAATAGGTATTGGTTTAGCGGCAGCAGCTATTTTATTAGCAGGTTGTGGCAACGCAGATTCAAAAACGGATAAAAAATCAGGCTCAAGCGAGAAAAAAGTAGAACAGACGCTAAAACTTAACCTGGGTGGAGAACCTTATACACTGGACCCGGCCTTCGCGTCTGATACAACATCTTGGTGGGTCATCGACAGCATTTACAGCGGTTTATATCGTAAAGGTAAAAACGGTGAGCCTCAGCTTGACTTAGCTGAAAAAGCAGATGTCTCTGAAGATGGCAAGACCTATACATTCACGATTAAAGACAACCTGAAATGGTCAGACGGTAAAGAACTGACAGCGAAAGATTTTGAATATGCATGGGAACGTGTCCTGAATCCGAAGACAGCAGCATACAGTCCTTCAACGTTCTATTTCATTAAAGGAGCAGAAGCGTATAATACAGGTAAAGGGAAACTAGAAGACGTCGGTATCAAGACGATCGATGACCACAAACTACAAGTTGAACTGAAGGATCCGATTAGTTTCTTCCCTAAAGTACTGACCGGAGCAGCAGCCTATCCAGTGGAAAAAGAAGCAGTAGCTAAAGGGAAAGACTGGGCATCTAAAGCAGAGACACTTGTCTCTAATGGACCTTTTAAACTGAAAAACTGGAAACATAATGATTCACTGGATATTGAAAAGAATGATCAATACTACGATAAAGATAAAGTGAAACTAAGCGGCGTCAACTTCCGGATGGTTGCTGATCCAAATACAGAATATCAGCTTTATAAGAGCGGTGATCTGGATCTTCTGGCATCTGTCCCGGCTGATATTCTGAAAAGTGTCAAAGACAGCAAGGAACTCGTCAGCTATGAGAACTTCTCAGTCGGTACTTATTCATTCAACGTCAACAAAAAACCAGTAGACAATAAAAAAATTCGTCAGGCATTAAGCTATGCGATTGACCGTCAGTCATTTGTTGAAAATGTCTTAAAAGGCGGCCAGAAACCAGCGTACGGTTATGTGTCATATGGTGTGAAAGATGCAGACGGTAAAGACTTCCGTGAAGAAGGTAAAAAGTACTATGAGTATAATCCTGCAAAAGCAAAACAACTGTTAAAAGAAGGATTGAAAGAAGAAGGGTTAACAACTTTACCTAAACTGACGCTGAAAACAAACAGTGAAGGCATCAACAAAAAATCAGCAGAAGTGATCCAGGAAATGCTGAAACAGAATCTTGGTATTGATGTCAGTATTGAAGGTCAGGAATGGAAAACATATATCGATACATTTAAACAGAAGAACTTCCAGCTGGCACGTATGGGCTGGGGCGGGGATTTCCTTGATCCATACCCGGTACTTGCCTTATATGCATCAAACAGTTCAAGCAACTTCACTAACTGGAAGAATAAAGAATTCGATGCATTACTTGACCAGTCACTGAAAACAACAGATGACCAAAAACGTCTTGAATTGCTGCATCAGGCAGAAGCTATTCTGATGGACGAACTCCCGATTCTGCCAGTGAACTTCGGTTACTCCAATACACTCATTAAAGAAAACGTGAAGAATGTCAAAACAGATGCTTTAAGTCGTCCTAATTTTATCTATGCAGAGAAAGAATAGAAATAACTGAAAGAGACATAAGAAGTAGAGAAGGTGAGACAAAAGTCTACGTTTCTTTGAAACCGAAATTTTTAGAAAGTAAAGAACCAGGCCTTAAGGGCATTCGTCGTTCACCACAGTTCTCAAAACGTTAATATCATTGTTATATCAACGTTTAAAGCACCTCTCGAATTTATTCGAGAAGTGCTTTTTTATATGTCTTTTGCATAGATTTTACCCCTTAAATATCCTTCGTACTTTAGATGCCAAGAGACTTAATGATTTTTTTCTTTCTATTTCGAGAGCATCAAAAGTTTGTATATTCTTTTTAACTACACTATTTATATATTCAATTATTATTAATTTAATACTATTTAATAACTTGTACACATCTTCGTAATTATCATATAAATCAAATATACTTTTACCATTATGAATAATTTCCGTTCTTAGATCTGTCTTCACTAATATATCTCAGATACTTGCTACGTTCATGATACTGATTTTTAGAATTAGAGATAAAAGGAGGGATTTTAGATTTGGTTTTTTTAAATATTTATAATCACATCATAATATGCAAGTATATAATTGGAAGCACATCATTAATTTGATCATCATTTACTTTTATTGAAGCGCATTGATGGACGTAAAGGTCATTCAAGATATCACAGAGGAAGATGTCACCGAGTTATAACTTCAATACTCTTTTTTCTTATTCAATATATCTATTAAACCCGCCTTCGCTATTAATCAGCTGACCAGTGATCCACTGACCTTCATCACTGTGCAGGAATAATACTAAGTTGGAAATATCGTCAGGATGCCCCCAGCGTTTGTCATTGAATTGATTCGAAATCTGATGATAGACTTCACTGTTCTGATCGATATAGCCTGTATCTGTCGGCCCTGGATTAACAACATTCACTCTTATATTCTGTTCAGCCAGTGCATATGCGCTTTGCATGCCTAGGTTTGTGACAGCTGCTTTTGATACCGCATAAGGAATCTCAGAAGTCATCGGTCCTAGGTGTTGACCTGACGTGAACAAAGTAATGCATCCCTTTTCTGCTTGTAATTGTGCCTTGAAGTGTTTAATCAGCAGCATAGCAGCTGTTACATTCACTGCCAGATGCTTATTGATCTCTTCTGCATTCCAGTCGTCAAGCGCACATTGCGTACTATAAGCATGACAAATGATCATGTGTGATATTTCGTATGGTGCTAATTCATTAATGAGCGATTGTACGTTGTCCGCTATCGATAAATCACAATCTTTCAAGCGGACAAACTGATCCTGGTATAAATCTCCAGCATCATCATAACCCATCTTCTGGTCATAGTCAGTTGAGCCATGGGCATAAACTTTGTAGCCTTCCTTTAAGAAGCGATGGACTAAATTCGCACCGATTCCACCTTTTCGACTGACACCCGTAATCAATATATTCTTCATACAGACCTCCTTATATCAACATCAACCTTTAATCACCTGCAAAAACTCATCTCCCCAATTACAAATCGAAAAAACTACTCCATCAAGTTTCAACCCTATTTCTGTCAATTTATAATCTACCTTAGGAGGCACTTCTGGGTACACTGTTCTTTCAATGATTTTGTCTTGTTCCAGCTCGCGAAGTTGTCTGATTAACATACGCTGATTGATATCAGGAAGTTTATTTTGTAACTCACTTAATCTTAATCTGTCCTCATGCAAAAGATGATAGATAATTGCAATTTTCCATCTACCTCCAATGACAGATAACGCCAAATCTTTCGATGTATAAAATTCTTTATTATTATATTCAATGAACATATTCATTCCTCCTTTCTATGGTGACGAAAATGTCAGTATTGTCATTTGTAATCCATAGTATCATAATAGAGTTATAAAAGATAGATAGGAGAAATTATTATGAAATTACAATTAGCAATCGATTTATTAGATCAAAAAGAGGCAGCAAAGCTAGCTCAAGAAGTAGAAGAATTTATTGATATCGTAGAAATTGGAACACCTATCGTTATAAACGAAGGGCTATCTGCCGTTGACCATATGAGTAAGTCAGTTAATAACACACAAGTGTTAGCGGATTTAAAAATTATGGATGCTGCTGGATATGAAGTAAGCCAAGCTATAAAGTTTGGTGCTGATATCGTAACAATCTTAGGAGTGGCTGAAGATGCTTCAATCAAAAGCGCTATTGAAGAAGCACATAAACACGGTAAAGAACTATTAGTTGATATGATTGCTGTTCAAAATTTAGAACAGCGTGCAGCTGAATTAGACAAAATGGGTGCTGATTATATCGCAGTTCACACTGGGTATGATTTACAAGCTGAAGGTGTATCACCTTTAGAAAGTTTACGTACTGTGAAATCAGTGATTTCAAATTCTAAAGTAGCTGTAGCTGGAGGTATTAAACCTGATACAATCGAAACAGTAGCAGCCGAAAAACCTGACCTAATTATCGTAGGTGGCGGTATCGCGAATGCTGATGACCCAAAAGCTGCTGCTAAAAAATGTCGTGAAATCGTTGATGCACATGCATAATCACTTTGAATTAATTTTAAATGAAATAAAGCAGACATTATCACATGTTGATGTAGCAGAATCAGAGAAATTTACAAAAGATCTTATGGATGCATCGTCAATATTTGTAGCTGGTAAAGGTCGTTCTGGTCTTGTCATTCAGAGCTTTGCTATGAGATTAAATCAATTAGGCAAAAAGGCTTATGTCGTGGGTGAAACAACTACACCATCAATCCAGAAAAATGATGTATTCGTTATAGCATCAGGTTCAGGATCTACAGCTCATTTAAAATTGCTCGCACAAACAGCGAAAGATAATGAAGCATATGTATTATTATTATCAACAAAAGACGAATCACCAATTGCTGATATTGCAGACTTAACCATCGTATTACCTGCTGGTACAAAATACGATGCAGAAGGTTCAAAACAACCTTTAGGCAGTCTCTTTGAGCAAAGCAGTCAAATCTATTTAGACAGTATCGTGTTAACGATTCAAGAATCCCTAAATGTTGATGAAGAAACAATGCAGAATAATCATGCAAATTTAGAGTAATAATAATTTGAAATAATAATAAAACACCTCTCTATAATTATAGAGAGGTGTTTTATTATTAAGAAAAAATCACATCTGAATCGTCTATACTTAACTGGACAACTCCCCTGAGGGGATGTAATGTTGAATTAAGAAAGTAGGCGATTTATTTATGGATAGAACAAGAAGAACATTTACGTCAGAATTTAAACTTCAAATGGTACATTTATTTGATTATTTCGTTTGTCAAAATAAGCTAGACAATTTCTCATCTTCGATGAAACTCATGAATACTTCCAATGGTGTTTTATAGCCCAGCGATTTTCTGGGACGATGATTAATATTTTGAGCAACACTAATGATTGATCATCAGTGACTGAATTAAAGTCTAATTCTTTATCTAATCCACTGCGTCTAAGTATCCCGTTGGAATGTTCATTCAATCCACGTTGCGACGGAGTGCCGGGGTCAGCAAAGAATATCGAGATATCGTGTCGGTTACAGATTGTTTTCCAGTTGGAGAACTCCTTACCACAATCAAAAGTAATCGATTTAAATATATGAGAAGGTAAAACTGAAAACATAGAGTGAAGATTAAAGGGTGAAAGATCGGCATATGAACTAAGAAAAGCAGGATTTCTGGCAAATACACTCGCTCAGAATTCTATCAATGAGACCAGCAAATTTGCGTCCAGAGTATATGCCCAGGCTATAGCTACAGGATGCATGCGCGGGCATTCTATAGTTTCTGCTGACTATGCCATCAAAGTACTGAATGTGATGCATAATAACCAAATAGAACCAGTAATTGCAGAGAGACAGGCTCAAATTGAGTTAGCAGAACGATTGTTAGACAATCAGTTGACACAGTAATCCATCTGCCTGATATCATACTATTCATACTAAAGATAAAAAGCCGTAAATAGTACTTTTATAGTAAAGAGGGGATGATACTCATTATGAAAAAACTCTATAGTATAGCTCTTTTGTTGTGTGTCTTTCTTTTAATCATTTTTATCTATAATCAGCTGCAGAACGAAAATAATATGAACTCTTTCAAATCAAGTGACGGTGTGGAAGGAGAGTACCGCATCTATCCAGTTGATGAGCCTGCAGGGACATTGCTATGGCTTCACGGAGACGGGGCTTACGAATATAATCATCCGCACTCTAAAGAATATTTAGCAGGACCAAAAGGAATTAAGCATGCTGCAAAGGACAAAAGATTGACTCTCGTCGTTCCTAAAACACCGAATGATGATACTTGGTGGAAGCAGGGTGAACAGAACGCAGCCTATTTAGTAGAGCTCATTTCATCGTTACCTGATCATGAAACCTTGTGGATCGGAGGGTTTTCCGGTGGGTCTGAACTAACGACTTACTGGTTGCTTGGAGATCTAAAGAAAGCAGGAGTCAAACAAGGAGGAGCCGTATTGTTTGGTGGCGGTGGATCTCCTGAAGTTGAAGAGATTACTAGTGATAGAGAGAAGCGGGATATCATTGAACAACCATTTCCGTTGACATGGATAGTCGGAGCGACTGATGATGGTCTTGAAGCCGATTCAGATGGATTCAATGCATTGAAGGCTAGTGAAGAAGGAGAAGCTTTTTACCGGAGTCAGAACTGGGATACGAATAGACAAGTTATCACAGGATACGGACATCTATTATCCAAAGACGGTGAAGGGTTGTATGGTCATTATTTAAGTGAAATGATTGATGTAGGTAGTCAGGTGAAGTAATTAAACCACAGGCGCACTTTTTGTCATCAGTGCGCCTGTGTTTCATGTGAAATCATTATAATTCTCTAATGAACAATTAACCAAGCATTGTTGGTCGCTTAAAATGCTGTTGAAACATAGAATAGTAATATAACTAAAAAAATGAAAGGACGCATATTACAAGACAGTCATCGCTGATGTATCGATGATGAGGAATACAAGATAATCAACGGTAATGATACAGTTACCGTACGGATTGATTAGACTCACAAAATTAAATCATATGAAGTAAGGAGAATGATATGTTTCTAGCGCTTAAAGAAATGTTATATAACAAACTACGTTTTGGAATGATTATCGGTATTATCGTTTTAGTATCATACTTGCTGTTTCTGATTTCAGGTTTATCGAACGGTTTGATGAACATGAATAGAGAAGCAATCAATAAATGGGAAGTTGATGCCTTTGTGCTCGCAGAAGAAGCCAATCAGAATATTGGTCAGTCTATTATGGACAAAGATGTACTGGACGATACATTTGATGACAAAGCAAGCATCAAGAGTCTGCCCGTCATCCTGACAAAAGATGACCTTAAGCAGAACGCGATTCTCTTCGGTATTAACAAAGATGAATTCCTGAATCCGAATGTCACAGAAGGTAAGACATTCAAAGAAGACTTTGAAGTCGTAGCGGATGATACATTGAAGGAAAAAGGATTCAAAGTCGGCGATGTTCTCGATCTGGCTGGAACTGATGAAGAATTGACGATTACTGGTTTTACAGATGAATCTAAATACAATGCAGCACCTATCCTCTATGGAAATGAAAAAACAGCAGACGTTCTTTCTGTCAATCGTCTGAATGATAAAGCAAGTGCTTTTGTAGTAAGAGATAAGGATTTCAAAGATAAAGATATTGATAATGATCTTGAAATCATCCCGACTCAGACATTCATCGAAAATCTTCCAGGTTATACAGAGCAGAAACTGACACTTGATTTTATGAGTTATTTCTTGTTCGCAATCTCAGCATTTATCATTGCGATTTTCCTCTATATCATTACGATTCAGAAGATGCCGATCTACGGCTTACTGAAAGCGCAGGGGATAAGTAATGGGTTCCTTGCCCGCTCTCTTGTATTACAGACATTGATTCTATCAGTCGTCGCTGTAGCAATTGCAGTACTGCTGACTATTGTAACAGCATATGCACTGCCGGCCGCTGTACCGATTGCCTTTGATATTAAAGCTATTGTTATATTTGCAGTGACGATTATCCTTACTGCAATTATCGGGGGATTATTCTCAATCCAGTCAATCAGAAAATCAGATCCATTAAAATCAATTAGTTAGGAGAATGATGGATGGTATTAGAACTTAAAAATGTAAGTAAAGGGTTTGGTAAAGGCCAGACTTATGTAGAAGCAATGAAAACAACGACATTCAGTATTGAAAAAGGCGAGATGGTAGCCATCATCGGACCTTCTGGTTCAGGGAAGAGTACATTCCTGACAGTAGCAGGACTGCTGCAGACACCTTCACAAGGTGAAATCCGTATCAACAATCAGCAAGTCGGCGAGATGAGCGAAAAGAAACGCGCAAAAATCAGACTGAAAGAAATTGGCTTTATCCTTCAAGCATCTAACCTTGTACCGTTCCTGAAAGTGAAAGATCAGTTCAAACTGCTCGACAAAGTTAACAGCAGTCATTTGTCCAGTGAAGAACTCAATCAGGAGCTGGAGACATTAGGACTGACAAAAGTGATGAACCAGTTTCCTGGCGAACTGTCAGGTGGACAACGACAACGTGTTGCGATATTAAAAGCAATCTATACGAACCCATCTATCATTCTGGCTGATGAACCGACTGCCAGTCTTGACAGTGAAAAAGCGATTGAAGTCATTAAACTCATTCAATCACAGGCGAAACATCGTAACAAAGCAGCAATTGTCGTGACACATGATACGAGATTGCTGGAGTATTTTGATAAAGTGTATGAAATGAATGACGGTTACCTGGAACAGAAACAATAGTTAAAAACACCTGAACTCTGTACTGCACCCTAAAAGTTAGACTTAAAATCTAACGTTTGGGGTGCTTTTATTTGGCTAAATATGATCTGGAATTCAAGCTGAAAGCAATAAATTCAGCGGTAATTGTTTGAAGTCATCTACTTTTATTATCAAGTATCTGCTCCTATCACTAATGCCATCTCCAACCCTAAATGTAACTTAGCCATATCATGATTAGCCAAGCTAAGTCCCTCCACCTCATAACCGCTATCCATAAGAACATCTCCGGACTGAAGGAAGTTATAGAGTTCTAATTGATAAAAATCACATAGTGCCTGCACACCTGCTAACTCCATTTCAACAGCAATACATCCTTCCTGCTTTCTTTTGTTTACAAGTCCTGCTGTTTCTCTAATCATTGAATCAGTCGTCCAAACCTTACCTTGTATATGGGGAATGTTTAATGAACTGAAAAAAGCAGCTACTTTGTCGCTGTTGCGGATCGTAATGTAATCAGCAGCTTCAGCATAATAGTATGACGTACCTTCTCCGCGATAGCTTTCGGTTGGAATGATATATTTCCCTTTTGTTTGTTTTCCGTCAAGGCTTCCACACGAACCGAACATAATGAACTGAGTTGCCCCTGTAACCCAATGGGTTTCGTAACATTCCATAGATGCTACAGCAGAACCGATACCAGACAAATAAAAAGCAATATCAGTCCCTTTATAATTTAGTTTGTAGATGATTGTAGTCCCATTACAGGCAGTCAAGGTGTCTATTTCACTACAGTCAAAAGTCAATAATAACTCATCATGAATTTTCTTTGAAAGGATAATGATGCACTTATCGAGAATGTGTTTTTTAGGGCCGTAGAAGTACTCTAGAGTAATTACTAGATCTGTATCTATGTCAAAACTATCAGTAATCATGCCAGTCTCCTTTCACAAAAAGTGTTTCCACGAATTTAACACAGTCATCTATCAATTCTCAAGAAGATTTTGAAAATAAGCTTATTCTATTATTCATAAAAGCGGCTATTAGGGGACTTTATTACTAAACTGTGGTATTCAGATAAAAAGATGAAAAACTTGAATTCTTTAATCGGCCGTTAACCTATTACGCAAACCTTCTCGATGAAACATGGGATACAGAATGGTTTGAAGCGGGATAAAGTTAAGGGAATCATTATAATTAAAGATATTATTGTAAATTTTCTGAAAATATCATATCGTAATAGATAACATATTATAAAAAAGGTGCATCTATGAAAAATATACTGCGTGTATCAATCAATATATCGATGCTATTTTTAATCGCATGCCTACCTTCATTGTTCAAAACGCAGCACTTTAGTTTATCGAATTACATCATTGCTGTTAAAGAGACTGCTCTCGCCATATTCAATCCAGCTGATATTGTATTTGTTAATCAGAGGTCTGGTACTGCATATAATTTATTTCCTTTTATTCTTGAACCTTGGTTTAATACGTTCACCATACTGGTCAGTGCTATTTTTCTCTCGTTGCTGCTGTCACTGGTACTCATGTTCTTGATGTATCGTTACCAATGGGCTGAAAAAATCATCTATGCAGTGAACAACTGCTTGAGTATTATTCCGGATATTTTCTATATTCCGATATCTATCACTATGGTTATATTGATTTATCAATACACAGGAATGCTGTTGTTTGAAATAGCGACAAGTCAAAGTTCCAATGCCGTTGCCTTTCCAGTTTTAGTGTTACTTATCATACCTACTGTGAACAGCGTGACTTTACTATACGAACTGATGAAGAACGAAAAAAAGAATATGTATGTAGAGTTTGCTATATCAAAAGGATTAAGTGATTTTGAGGTATTTCGCAGACATATCCTTAACAACTTGATGCTTGGCTATTTGATTAACTTGAAACAGCTCATCTGGATTACCTTATCCAGCCTGCTGTTTCTTGAAAGAATTATGAACATATTCGGTGTCTCAGTTTTTATATTTGATTATAATTCACCCATTGTTCTATTTATTACATTCATGATGCTATATATTCCGATCGCTTTGCTATTTAGTGCTGCCGGTTATATAGTCAATCGTATGACGGGCAGGAGGATGGCTGAATGAGAAAAATATATACTTATTTGATGCTGCTCATTCTACCTGCTGTAATCGGCGTGGTGTATTTCGATGTGTTAGGAAAAAAGGTGAAGAAAACAAATTTTTACTATGATGATAATGGGGCTATTATTTCAAGTTCGCCATTCCCACCGAGTAGTCGAGCGATTTTTGGGGTGGATGCCAATTCAAATCATATGGCATTTGAAGTGCTGTCGGGCTATCGTATGACGCTTGCACTTATTGTAGTGGTCGCTTTCATTTCACTGCTCATTGCGGTCATTATCGGAACAGTGCTTGCCTATAACAAAAGAAACAGTATGCTCTATCAAGCAGCAATTAACCCGTTCTTCTACATTCCTCAGTCTATTCTAGCCTACATTTTATTACGGCCTGTATTATATGAAACAATAGATGGATTTGAAAATGGTGTAGTCTTCCGAATTTTTTATAATGTGGTAATTCTTATATTGCTCATGACACCGACAACAATCGCTTTGATCAAGGAGACTACAGAACTCATACTGGAAAAGGAATTTATTGATAGTGCCTTTACCATCAGTCCTAGTCGACTTCATATTTATATCAGACATATCTTACCTAATATGACACTACAGTACCTCATCATTTTTTTGAGAGTATTGTTCCAAGTGCTGATGGTCATCTCTCATTTGGCATTCTTTAAACTATTTTTTGGAGGGACGGATGTATGTTACGGTCCAGCATGTATAATTATTGAGCAACCTGTTTTACCTGAGCTGAGTAGTTTGCTTGGTTATCACTTCCATGACTTAGCATCCGCCTGGTGGACTTTTTACGCGCCTCTGTCAGCCATTATCTATATGATGGTCCTTACACAATTGACAGTCAGAGGCCTCAATCGACTGTAGGGTTGATACTGGTCGTTGTCATTCTTCCAGCCGATTAATTAACTGCTGTTAGACGTTCTTGATTCTACCGGATATAACCATTATGAATCATTTTTAGTCATATAACTCTGCTGAGTATTGGAATATAATAGAGGTAAGTCATGAAAACGTCAGGAGAAGACATGAGACATCTGCCACCTATTATTTATGTGTTACTACTTGCTACATTTCTTGCAAAAACAAGCCTGTTTCTTGCGACACCATTTCTATCGATTTATTTGATGGAGTCCTATCATTATTCTGCTACTCAAATCGGAGTGATCTTATCAGCTGCAGGAGTAGGTGGGATTGTCATGAGTACATTCGCCGGCAGCTTGATTGATCGCTTCAATAAACAGCAGATTATTTACATCGGCCTGATGATTACGATTGCCAGCTATGCGATGTTTCCGATAATTCATTCATATCTAGGATTCATTGCTTTTTCATTTGTATCAACGATCGGTGCATCGCTGGTCGATCCAACTTATCGTGTGCTGCTTGCAGAGTACACGCCGCAGGACAAGAAGAAGCTGGTCTTCAATGTCCGTTATTATCTGATTAATATTGCTGCTGCTATCGGACCACTGCTTGCGGCACAGCTGTTATTCTTAGGCATGAACCGCCTGTTCTACAGTGTATCCATTACATTCGCTGTCAATTTGCTGCTATTCATCGTTCTGTTCAGAACATTCAAACTCCAAATTACAAAAAATCCGGGCGATGAAAAAATCCCTTTTTTCAATGCCCTATATATTTTTAAGAAGAATCCAGCTTTTCTCTTTCTGTTATTAGGCAATCTCTTTATCATTTTTGGATATAATCAAATGTCTTCAACGCTGTCACAATATTTAGGTCATCAGTTTGATTATTCAGTAGCGGTGAAGAACTATGCCTATTTGCTGCTGGTCAATGCCATTACAGTATTAACGTGTCAGTACTTTGTTTTTAGAGTCAGTAAACTGATGACGACATCGACTGCAATGATGATCGGTGCTGTGTTATTACCGACAGGTCTCATCCTCTTCGGTGTCACGACAAATCTCATAGGACTTGCCATCGCTATGTTTATCTTCACTATAGGTGAGATGTTTGTATTCACTATGTGGGATATTAGAATTGATGAAATATCAGAACCTCATCTGAAAGGGTCTTATTACTCATTGACCGGCTTAACAGGCCTCAGCAGAATTATCGCACCACTCATCGGTGGTATCTTCCTCGATACAGTGCAGAATGGCGTTGTGTTATTTGCAATGCTCGGTGGCATCACTTACTGTGCAGTCTATTTCTTTAAGAGAAGTAGAGATGCCAGTCAGTAACGTTGGAATGATGCTTCAGTGAAACTTCAAAAGATCAATCTCAGTTTTAACGTCAGTGCACAGCGGATGATATGCTATAATGATTCAAAATGATTACTACAGGAGGCCGTTATGACGACATTATCTATACAGCAGGCAGTATTTCTGATCAGCACGCTCCGCCAGCAGCTGGAACGTGAAATGCAGAAGTTTCATTCGGAATACAGAACACCGATTGCAGTGAACAGCAAGACGATTGTGACAGAAGAGAAATCTAGAAAAGTGTTTGATTCATTGAATAAGATTAATCTGTTGAAACAAGATATCGTGACATTAAAAACAGCCATTCATCTCAAGAACTCTGAAACTGAAATTGAAACAGGCTATACAGCGTCTGCTATGCTTGAAGAACTGAAACTTGACCGTAATATCATCAGTAACCTCCAGAACTATACCGAATTCGGCTACGGACAGGAACGCGTTAAGACGGTTGCCGGCGTCGGTGTAGTAGAGGAAGGGATTATTGAAGAAGAGCGTGTTAATGCGTATATCGAAGAGCTGGAAGCAGCGGCTAATGTTAAGTCGATGAAAGTAGACCAGTTCAACAGTATGACGATGATTGACGTTGATTTGAAGACACAGTAACTGATTTTGGTAGAAAGAATGCTATTTAACAGCTATCCATTGATTCGGACGATAACGCCTTACAACTTACACTTTGTTACGCCTTATGAATGCGATGCTAGAAGACGAAAGAGTAGACCTCGTTATCTTTCGATGGGCATCAGCCAAAAACTTTGAGTGCCAAGTTTTGCCTTTAGCGGTACTCTTTAATATTAAGCTAATCCTTTATATAGTCCGATTGCTGTCTGTATATCAGCAAAAGTTGATTTAAAATATTGATATCAACCCCGTCTATTAATATAAACGGGGTTTGTTGTTATTTGGAATTAACGTTTCAAGTGATAAGTAAATGCTTCGTTGTCATCAGTATTAAAATTATTTTTGACGTCACCATTTTTAAATGAGTCTTGTCCGGTAAAATAAAATGTTAAAGTATCTGCTTCGTTCAATGACTCAATGCTTCCTTCAGAAAAATCTGGGTTAAAAGTCAGTATCGCCTTATAGCTGCCGTCTGCTTGTTCATCGACTGTATTTGTATCGAAGGAATAACTTTTCCCGTCTGAGTCTTTTAACACGACGTCATAAGTTTCTTGATCTCCTTCATATTCAATAGTGAGACGAGATGTAAGTGGATTGATCATCAGCTGCTGAATATCAATTGAACGGCCGTCAAACGTGTGATTTTGATTCATCTTGTAAAGAGCTGTATCTTTGGTTAACTCACTGCTGTCGACATTGATTTGATAGACCGCTTGTTCTTTACTGTTCGACTCACTGAATGTCAGTTCAAGTTCTTGTTGACCATCAAGTAGTGCGTCTCTTAAGTGAATAGTCTGTGTGTTTGATACAATCTGACGGGCCTCGTCAATTATCTCGCTGCTGCCAAATGAACCATCCATGACTTGATGCCCATTCAACTTGACACTTTGAGGTGAGATGCTAGCTTGATTCGCATCTCTATCATCAGGATAATCAACCAGCAGATGATAAGTTAAGTAATGGCCATCTGCGTAGACATCTGTCAACTTATAATCAATACCATTCACTGATAGTGTGTTGTTAATGTGCGTCGCATATTGTTTAGCTTTCGGTGATATGATATCAGACATTGAGTAGGTCATGTCATTTAGCAGTTTGCCGGCGGTTGCCTGCACAGTTTCGTTCGACAGGGCAGTAGGCACTAGTAAAAGTGCAGCACCTGTTCTGCCACCAATGTTAGGTGGATATAAACAAGGAGTCGGCAGTGCTACAAGCTTAATTGGAGTGATGCAGTATTTCATCGGTTCCCTTGCTACCCCGTTAGTCGGCTTGATGGGAGAAGGCAGTATCATCCCTTATGTTATCATGGTATACTTCTTCTATCTGTTTTTTTAGGAGGATATCATGTTAGAACGTATTAAAGAAGGATGGCTGAGTGGTGGCTGGGCCAATATTCTGGCCGGGATTGTTGTAGCATTGGCACTGATTCCTGAAGTCATTGCTTTTTCAGTGATTGCAGGCGTCGATCCTATGGTCGGGTTATATGCTTCGTTCATCATTGCTGTGACAATAGCATTCACAGGAGGTCGGCCGGCGATGATATCAGCAGCTGCCGGGGCAATTGCACTGCTGGTCTATCCGCTCGTCAAAACTTATGGAGTGGATTATTTGCTGGCTGCGACCATACTGATGGGAGTCATTCAAATCATATTGGGCCTGTTAAAGGTCGGACATTTAATGAAATATATTCCGAACACCGTTATGATCGGGTTCGTTGATGCATTAGCCATATTAATTTTTCACTCTCAGCTGCAGCACATCTTCGGTCTGTCGTGGGAGACGTATGTCTTTACAGGTATGACGATACTCATTGTCTCTATCATGCCGAAATTTTACACAAGAATACCCGCACCACTCGTTGCTGTCGTATTGTTGACGATCATCTCAATGATGACAGATGCAAATGTCAGAACGGTCGGTGATTTGGGAGAGATTACAAGAACACTGCCTCATTTTCTTATCCCGGATGTTCCGTGGAACTTCGAAACATTGAAAATCATCTTCCCGTACTCGTTATCAATGGCTGTCGTCGGTCTTGTAGAAAGTCTGCTGACCGCTCGTATTGTTGATGAGACTCTCAATTCTGACAGCGACAAAAATCGTGAATCAAGAGGGCAGGGTATCGCCAATATTCTGTCAGGGTTGTTCGGAGGCATCGGAGGCTGTGCGATGATTGGTCAGTCAGTGATGAATTTGCAGTCTGGCGGTACATCTAGGTTATCGTCACTGACAGCAGGAACATTTCTCATGTTCATGATTATCGTGCTCGGTGATTATCTTGTCCAAATTCCGATGTCTATATTAGCGGGCATCATGGTCGTCGTTGCATGGACCACGTTTGAGTTCAAGACATTCCTATTGATGAGAACAGCACCGAAAGCAGATAGTGCCGTCATCTTACTGACTATCATCTTAGTGCTGATCACGCATAACCTAGCAGTCGGCGTTATTGCGGGCAGCCTGTTGAATGTCATCTTGAAAAGAAATCATCAGTCAGCTGATAGAGTTGCGGATCAATAAAAAGACGCATCTATTTCTAGTGATTGGTGTGCCATCAAAAAAATAAGTTGACTTGTTCGTTGATAGTTTTGTTATAATGTTAGAGGACAGCAGAATCTCGCCTCTATAGTTAAGTGGTATAACCCATCAATGGTAATGATGAATCCTCAGTTCGATTCTGGGTGGAGGCATCCGGCACTTCTCGGTAATGAGAAGTGCCTTTTTTGTGTCGTATTGCTGGAATCAATAGACCATGAATTCTGTTTGGCACAGTTAATTCCTCTTTGTAGTTGATTGCTCATTCAAATGTTATGATTAGAACGTCAATAGGTAATGAATAACGAATTAAAGGGGGATCATGATGGAAACAGTATATTTTGCAGGAGGATGTCTCTGGGGCGTGCAGGCGTTTATGAAGACAATTCCAGGTGTTGTCATGACTGAAGCAGGTAGAGCGAATGGCAGCAGTCATACGCTGGACGGTGATTATGACGGTTATGCAGAATGTGTTAAGACTGTGTTTGACAGTCAGATCATCTCTCTCCACCAGCTGCTTGATGAGTTTTTTGAAATCATCGATCCATACAGTGTCAACAGACAGGGGAATGATATCGGTGAGAAATATCGAACAGGAGTCTATAGTGAGAACAAAGAACATCTTGAGCTGACCGCAGCCTATATTGCAGAGAGACCTGACCGTGAGAGTATTAAAGTCGAAGTTCTGCCGCTTAAGCATTATATTCGCAGTGCGGAAGAACATCAGGACCGTCTCGACAAGTATCCAGAAGATTACTGCCATATTCCTGTTCATATAATGAATAAATATCGAAAGTAGCAACAGAATGGTCTCTGAGACCATTCTGTTTTTTTAGCTGGAAAAAGAGAATGATGATGAAAATCATTATCAATTAGAAATAAAAATTCTCAATTAGTTGACTTATTTAATAAAAGTAACTATATTTATTTATAATAATTATAAATAAGGGTATAATACAAATAACAATTGTAAGATATTACTGAATTCATGAGGGGGAACTCATATGTTTAGTTATTTGATGAAATCACGACAAGGCCAATTCCTGCTTGCCGGCATTTTATTTACGATATTAGGATTTATATTATCTGGAGTGAATGATAACTTAGGACGGTTTTCATTTTATATTGCGATTTTCTTCCTAGGATTCTTTGCAGCAAAAGAAGCAGTCGTTGAAACGATTCAATCGAAGTCACCGAATGTCGACTTACTGATGATTCTTGCGGCGCTTGGTGCTGTAGTCATCAACTATGAATCTGAAGGTGCTGTGCTGCTTTTAATCTTTGCGGGTGCCGAAGCACTGGAAGATTATGCGTCAAACAAATCAACGAATGCAATTTCAGAACTGATGGCGCAAGTGCCGGATACTGCACACGTCCTAAAACCAAACGGTGAAATTATAGAAGTAGAGACCAGCGAATTGATAGTTGGTGATACGGTTGTCGTGTCAAAAGGTGAACAAATTCCGATTGATGGTGTCACAGATCGTACAGCAATGGTCAATGAATCAGCATTAACAGGTGAGGCAGTTCCAGTTGAAAAAGAAGCCGGGACAGAAGTGTTCGCCGGCACAATTAACGAAGGTAATGTATTCAATTTAACAGTTAATAAATTAAGCAGTGAAACTGTCTTCTCCAACATCATCAAAATGGTTGAAGAAGCACAGAATCGACCATCGAACGTTTCTAAGTTCATCGACCGTATTGAATCAAAGTATGTCATTGGTGTACTGATTGCGGTACCGATTTTCATCTTCATTCTGTATTATTTCAATCAACTGGAATTCCAGGAAGCTTTCTATAGAGGTATGGTGCTGCTCACTGTTGCCAGCCCATGTGCACTGGTTGCATCAGCGACACCTGCAACATTAAGTGCAATCAGTAATGGTGCGAAAAATGGTGTATTATTCAAAGGCGGCGCAGCGATGGAAGCACTCAGCAGAATGAATGTATTATACAGTGACAAAACAGGGACATTGACACTCGGTGAATTTCAAGTGACAGATTATGAAGTGTCTGAAGACGTTCTAAAAGAAGTTGTTTACATGGAACAGCAGTCCAGCCATCCGATTGCACAGGCCATCGTCGCGGGATTCAAATCGCTTAATCTCGACACGGTTGATCAGACACAGCCTGTAGAAGAGAAGACAGCTTCCGGTCTTGTGAAAGGGGATATTAAAGTCGGTAAGCCGTCAGCATTTGCAGGTTATAATGATCGTCATCATTATCAGGCAAAAGCAGCTGAAGGGAAGACGACTGTTCTTGTCAGCAAAGGGCACGACATCGTCGGTTACTTCTCACTTGCTGACCAAGTGCGTCAAGAGTCAGTGTCAGCAGTATCCGGCTTTCAGCAGCAGGACATTGATGTTATTCTTCTGACAGGTGATAACGAACAAGTAGCGAAGAAAGTCGCTGAGGAAGTAGGGATCAAGCGTTATATTCCGTCATGTCTGCCTGAAGACAAAATCAACTATGTCACTGACAGTCAGAAGAATCACAAACTGGTCGGCATGATTGGTGACGGTATTAATGATGCACCGGCATTAGCGAGTGCGGATATCGGTATCGCGATGGGAAGCGGCTCGTCAGTTGCGATGGAATCAGCAGATGTGGTTATCGTAAAAAGTGATCTATTGAAATTACTCTATAGTTTTAACTTAAGTAAGCGATTGAACCGTAAAATTATGATGAATGTGGTCTTCTCGTTATCAGTCATTGTCATCTTAGTTCTACTGAATATCTTCGGTGTGCTGACGCTGCCGACAGCGGTGCTCTTCCATGAAGGATCAACGATTCTTGTCATTTTGAACGGCTTACTGCTGCTTAGACAGCGCAAGGAAGAAGTCGTGGTCAAACATCCAGCTGCAGCTGAAATCACACAATAAGTCATGAAACATCATTCCAGCAATTGCTTGAATGGTGTTTTTTTATGATGATTGCGCTCACTGAAACTTCAGTGAAGAAAATCTTTGGACAACGTGGTATAATTTTTATACTAAGTAAATCGAAGGAGTAAGATATGAGACAAATATTAGGACACCATCATGCATCTGGTATTACGAAGAATGCGTCAGACAATTATCATTTTTATGCAGAAATTCTTGGAATGCGACTTGTGAAGAAGACAGTCAATCAAGATAGTCCAGATATGTATCATTTATTTTTCGGTGACAGAATCGGCAATGAAGGGACGGATATTACGTTCTTTGAAATTCCGATTGCTGGTCATACGTGGAGAGGGTCAGATAGTATTACATGTATTTCACTGCGTGTGCCGAGTGATGAAGCAATTCATTATTTCAAGAATCGGTTTGATCAATTCAATGTGAATTACGAAGAACCTGTTGTCATCAATGGTAGACTGACGCTTGAATTTGAAGATTTTGATCAGCAGAGACTGGCGCTGGTCAGTGACGCATCAGAAACATATGTGCCGCACTATGAACGTTGGGACAACAGTCCTGTACCAACGAAGTATCAAATCGCGGGACTCGGTCCGTTTCAGTTGGACGTCAGCGATCACGAAAGCTTCGAAGAAATGCTTATCAATTTGTTCGGTTATCGTATTGAACCTTCATTTGTTCATCCGGTGACCAATGACACAGTGCATGTATATAGCGCGAATAGAGGAGGTAGCAGCGATGAGCTCCACGTGAAACATAATCCAAGTGAGAGAGAGCGGCCGGGAAGAGGAAGTATGCATCATATTGCACTGCAGGTCAAAGATGAAGCTGAACTTGAAGAATGGCTGATCTGGCTGCGTGATAATGGATTGATGACATCACCGGTTATTGACCGATTCTTCTTTAAGTCGCTATATATTACAACGCCTGAACGGATTGTCATTGAACTTGCTACTAATGGTCCAGGATTTCTGGAAAATGAACCGGAGGAGACTTTAGGGGAACAGTTATCTCTGCCGCCATTTCTTGAAGACGATAGAATTGAAATTGAGAGTAAGTTAAAACCTATTCATATCAAAGGCGGGGGATTCGATGAATGAACTGACAAGCTATGATGAACTGCGGCAAGTCACTAAAACAGAATCGCTCGTGCTGATATATGTATCGACAGCAGGCTGTTCGGTATGTCATGCAGATTATCCGAAAGTACAAGCGATAGTGGACGCTCTCGAAGTACCTGCTTATGAACTTCGCGCCGACCAAGTACAAGAAGCGGTCGGTCAGCTGAGCTTGTTTGCAGCACCGGTCGTTCTTGTATTCTTTGAAGGGCGAGAGATTCATCGTCAAGCGCGCATTATTGATTTCAGACTGCTTGAGAAGAAATTGCAGCAAGTACAGAGTGCATCATAACAGTTGCCAAAAATATCATTTATTGTTACGCTTTAAACCATTAAAATATTTAGAGGTGACAGAATGGATATTGCAATAGTAGGACTGGGCGTTATAGGTGGAACATTCGCAAAAGCGATACGCCATCACGATAACAGTCATCGGATTATGGCGATTGATACGAATCATGAAGCGTTGAAACTGGCAGAGGAACAGGGCTTTATTGACTACGGGGAGACTGTGAATGAAACTATACTGCAGCAGGCAGACCTTGTAATATTTGCACTCTATCCTGAAGTGATGAAGCATTACGTCCGCACACATCAAGATGACTTCAAGGCAGGAGCGATCATCACTGACACAACAGGCGTCAAGCGCACGGTCATTGCATCGATGGCTGACGTCATCCCTGAACAAGTCGATTTCATATTCGGGCATCCGATGGCCGGCCGTGAAAAAAGGGGGTTTGAGTATGCAGATGCAAGTGTCTTTGAAGGCGCCAACTATGTCATTACACCGACTGAAGATAATGATCCAGACAACATTGAATGGTTCAAAGCGTTTCTATCCGATTTAGGATTCAAGCGGGTGACGATGACCGACGCCGATACACATGATGAGATGATTGCGCATACGAGTCAGCTGACTCATGCGATTGCTGTCGCTTTGATCAACAGTGACGACCGGTCACATGAAACCATCCGCTTCATCGGCGACAGCTATCGTGACTTGACGCGTATTGCGAATATGAATGAGAAGCTGTGGCCCGAACTCTTTATGAACAACAAAGATCATTTAATCACTTATATCGAACGGTTTGAAGAAGCGTTCAAAGAACTGAAGACTGCCATACAGGAAGATGATGCTCACAAGATGGAGCAAATCTTCAAAGAATCAACAGCACGGCGGATAAAACTACAGGAATCTGATTTAAGAATCCGTTAATTCACCTCTCTAGTTAATAGGGAGGTGTTTTTTAGATAAATCGTTGGATTGATGATTGAATAACGATTCATAATTTTTCATTGTCATTTTTATTTTAGTGTCACATACTAATTAAAAATAATGTGTCATATTAAATGTAAGCGATTTGTCCTGATTCTATACGGTAAAAGGGGAACACAAAGATGATACTATTTGAAACCGAACGATTGATCATTCGAAAAGGTGACCTGACCGACTTCGAAGACTGTTTGACGATTCGTAACAGCGCGCCATTTTTGAAGTATAATCCGATGCCTCCAGTGACAAAGGACGAAGGGTTGGATGAGTTCAAACAGTTGATCAAAGAGGGAACGATGAATGTCATTTCACTGAAAGAAGGAGCTATGATTGGAATGATCGATTCATATCCGGATGCTTTGAGGTATAACGTGAATAGTGAGATGATTTCATATAATATGAATGAACAGTATGCGGGTAAAGGTTATATGCAGGAAGCACTCCGAGGAATGATTGATCATTTGTTCAGACGCGAAGGTAAAGCCGTTATTTCTGCGCGTGTTTTCAAAGGGAACGATCTATCGAAGCATCTCTTTGAAAAAGCTGGTTTTACGCACGAAGGCACCTTGCGTCACTGTGTCAAAGGAAATGGTGATATTATTCACGATGACTGGATATTTTCATTGATGAAAGAAGAATATAATCAGTAAAACCCTTTCCGCTCGAGGAAAGGGTTGTCTGTTATAAATCGGTGATAAACTGTTTGATGTCTTCTTCTTTAGTCGACCAGCTGGTACAAATTCTGACGGCTTTCTGACCGTCGCCTGCATCTTCCCAGACATAGAACGAATAATTTTCGTGAAGAGATTTGATTTTGTCATCGGGCAGTATCGGAAATATTTGATTCGTCGGTGAATCATATTGCAGCCTGATTCCTTTTTCCTTGAATGCTTCAAGCAGCAGTTCTGCCATTTGGATAGCATGGTCAGAAATATCGAAATATAGATGGTCTTCGAATAATACTTTGAACTGCAGCCCGAGGAAACGTCCTTTTGCGAGCATGCCGCCGCGCTGCTTCATAATATACCGGAAATCTTCTTTCAGTGCATCGTGATTGATGACAATTGCTTCACCGAACATCGCTCCGACTTTCGTGCCGCCGATGTAGAACATATCTGTTAACTCAGTGAGGTCATGCAACGTCACATCATTATTTTTCGCGGCCATCCCGTAACCGAGACGTGCACCGTCGACCATTAAGTACAAGTTGTAATCGAGACAGACTGTTCTGATGGCCTGCAGTTCAGCTTTTGTATATAATGTGCCAAGTTCAGTGGGCTGGGACAGATAGACGAGTTTCGGCTGAGGGATATGTTCGTGCGTAGGATCGTCCCAGTGGTTCTCTACATAGGCTTGAATCTGTTCAGCACTGATCTTGCCTTCTGTATTGGTAAGTTCCAGTACTTTGTGGCCGGTCGACTCAATCGCGCCCGTTTCATGGACAGCGATATGGCCGGAGTCAGCAGAGAGTACTGCCTGGTGGGGACGTAGAACCGCTGAAATAATCGTTGTATTCACTTGAGTGCCGCCGACCATGAAGTGAACATCTACATCTTCGTTCTGACAATGCTGCTTAATATAGTTTGCAGCAAGTTGACAGTAGTCATCCTCACCATACCCAGGAAGCTGTTCGGTATTTGTTTTCATGAGTTCTTCTAATATTAAAGGGTGAGCACCTTCTGTATAATCATTATCAAATCTAATCATGTCAATCACTCATTTCGCAAATTGTAGTTTATTGATATGATTATATTATCATAAAATTCTGTATATGATGGCTGGAGGAGGTTACAATGATTGAGTTTAGAAGACTGACGACAGAAGACGAGCAGGCATTTATGACATACATCCAGAGTTGGAATAAGGATGAAGAGCTCGTACCGAGTGCGGTTGACTATGATCGTTACGACACATTTGAGACATTGATTGACGCATTGGCTTTCCGAGAAAGTGGTAAAGACTGGGTCAAGAACACCACACTGTTTTTATTTGTTGATGGCAGTATCGTCGGTGCAGGAAATATCAGGCATACACTCGATGAAGCATTACTAGCACGCGGTGGACATATCGGTTATGGTACAGGGCCGGCTCATAGAGGAAAAGGGTACGCGACGGATATCTTAAGGCGCAGTCTGGCCTTTCTAAGAGACATCGGAGTGAATCGTGTCCTGGTCACATGTGATGAAGATAACCTCAGTTCGGCACAAGTCATCATTAAAAACGGCGGCGTTGAAGATGTATCGTTTACAAAGGAAAATAACGAGAAAGTCAGACGATTCTGGATTGATAATGACTGATCGTAAGTCGTATGATGGCCGCTAGAGCCAACAAGCGACATCATTTAATGATTGCTTCATCAGTTTTAGGGAATGAATAATCAAACTATAATATTTATGAGAGAAGGAACAGATGTGAATAAGAAGAACATAGCCATCGGTGCTGCAGTAGGTATTGCAGCATTGGCAGCAACAGTAGGGATTACAACCGCACAAAAGAAAGAACCCAAGACCACTAAAGAATCGTACGCCATGTACAATAGAGAGCGTCTAGTTAAAACAATCGAACAACAGCTGGAAGATGTGAACATGGACATGGTTCGTGCCAAAGCTGAATTCATCATCGACCGCAACGTTGAAGAAATCCAAGAAGCCATCAGAAATAATGATTTGAACTATGAAATTTTAATGGCCTTCTATTTAGACCGAATCTTGACGTTTGATCAAGTCGAACAAGGGATCAATGGAATTTCAGAGGTGAATCCTAAAGCAATGGAACTCGCCCGCGAATGTGATGCGTCGCCAGTCGTCGAAAAAGGGGTGCTGTTCGGGATTCCTGTCTCAGTGAAGGAAAACATTAATACGGATGACATGATAACAAGTGTCGGTACGCATATTTTGCGCGATTTCATACCGGAAGAGGATGCAGATGTTGTAAAACGTCTGAAAGAAGCCGGCGCTATCATCTTTGCTAAGACGAATCTGTCAGAGCTTGCGAACTACATGTCACCGAAAATGCCGAGCGGGTATAGTTCTAAACACGGTCAGACGGTCAATCCGTATAACCCTCTTAAGCTGTCACCCCTTGGGTCAAGTTCAGGGGCTGGTACAAGTATGACAACGAATATGGGTACGCTGGCACTTGGAACTGAGACGACGGGTTCTATTGCTGCACCGGCTGCCTACACATCAACAGTCGGTTTCAAACCGAGCATCCACAAAACAGCAGGCGAAGGTGTCTTCCCGCTGGCATCCTCACTTGATGTAGTAGGGCCTATTACTAAATCGGTCACTGACGCAGTATACTGCTACAATGCTATTGCAGCTGACCGATTAGAACGGATTGATATCGATGATGTCCGTCAAGGGACTTTGACAGGCAAACGCATTGGAGTGATTCAAGATAAGCATGAGATGACTCAGGCAGCCATCAATTCATTACGTGAAGCGGGAGCAGACGTCATTGAACTTGAATTTGACACAGCTAATATTGATAACGCACCGATTATTAATGCTGAATTTGGTCCAGATGTTGAACAATATACAAAAAAACATCAATTACCATTCAATACATTGGATGATCTCATCGCTTATAACAAAGAAGATATGGCGAACCGAGGTAAATACGGTCAAGGTCACGTCATCAAAGCCGCTGGTACAGAGAAAGATCAAGCAGTTATTGATGAAATGATTGACAATGCTGCGCGCCATTACGACGACTTGATTGATCAATATCAATTAGACAGCATCGCTTATCTGGATTACTCAGGCACTATCGTCACTGCAGTTGCGGGGTATCCACAGATTACTATTCCGCTCGGGCTTGATCAAGACGGGTCCCCTCACGGTCTGACCATCACAGGTGAAATGAACGAAGACGAAAAAGTACTGCAGTTAGGCTATGCTTTTGAGCAGCACCATAATGGCAGAGTGCTGTTATCTGATGAAGACCTTAAAGCGCATTTAAAAAGATAGAAAAAAGAAGCAGTGATGACCAGCGCATCATTGCTTCTTCATTAAATATCTTGTAATAACGATTTGATATAAGACTGGTCGTCATGATCAATAGTCTGACCTTTGACATGCTGAGGTTCATTGATACCCGTCAACAAAATAATATCAGTCGCTGAATCAGTTACTTCAATCAGCTGGGCGATGCCTTGTTTTCTAGAAGTTGATGAGAGTACTTCTTCGGCATCATAATAGGCTGGTAAATGCTGCGTCATGGTAGCGACAATTTGTTCAGGGCTTTCATAACCTACTTGTTCTGCAGCAAGCATCAATTGATGGATACCTGAAGGCAACTGTTTAACTGTCATAATAATTTTCTCAAACCCTCTTAGACCGATACCAGTGACCATCACATTTAAGTTCTTATCACGCCTGAGCGCATACTTCATCGCGTTACGAATCGATTCATTAACTGCAACAGGCGTATGGGCAAAATCAAGAATGAACTGATAGTCTTGAACCGTCAGACGCTCAAAACGATGGACAGGTGGTTTTATCTCTGCTGCATATTGAAGCAGTAGGTCGGTTTGAAATCCTAATTTATGAAGCGCAAAAATACTAGTCGATAAATTAATAAAATTATGTTCTCCAAAAACTGACGAATATAGCCTTTTGTGCTCATCGCCAAATGTTAGATCGATAAAATCATCATATAATTTAAACTGATAGTAGCTGTTATGTTTGCTGGAGAAATGATACGGTCCTTTTGCGATGACGTGATATTCTTCTGTGTCCATGTTCACAAGTTGGTCTTTACTTAACTCAGCCAACCTTAATTTTGCTTCAAGGTAGTTATGGATTGTGCCATGGTATTCAAGATGTTCCGCACTGAAGTTAGTGAAAATGGCAAGGTCATTAGTAATGAAATCAGTTCGTCTTTGATCAAGAGCGATAGACGTTGCTTCATAAACGATATAATCATAATTTTGTTCAGCAAAATACTTGATGATCTCAGCCAATTCGAAATACATCGGTGTGGTCTGGGTAGAATAATCTAATTCGATTTCATTGTACTCATTATCAAAAATACCTAATGTACCAATGATTCCTGTTTTTTGACCCATACACGACAATAGTTTTGCTATCATATGCGCAGTTGTAGTCTTACCGTTAGTACCTGTCACTGCAATAAATTTCAAGCTGGAAATATAATCGTCGTATAACGCTGCTATCAGCTGGTTGGCTGCAGCCGCAAAGTCACTGACAACGACGACTGGAATAGGACTCTCTTCAATGGCAGCATCTGAAATAATAAGAACCGGCTTTTTTTCAATAGCGAGTTCAGCATAGTAAGCGGACTTATGAGACGATTTAAGCATAAAAATGCTATGTTCAGTAATATTTTGATACATCGTCACGATATGAGGTGTCAGTTCATCAAATAGTTCTATCTGATAGTCACCCGATATAATGTACGTGTCTATTAATTTAAGCATTGAAGAGATGTTCATCAAAATCCCTCATTCCTAAAATGATATTTAGTCAAAGTATACCTTATTATCGTGTAATAAAGACTAAATAGTGACTTAATATCAATATTTTAATCAATGTTAACAGCTTTATGCTATAAAATATCTCACCCGATCGAAAAGAGGAATAGGATTGAATCATAATGACGTTAAAAGTGAATCATGGGACATTGGTACAGGTGTTAAAGGTTATGTATGGCATGCAGGTAACGAGCGGGCAATATTGCTGCTTCAGCATGGATGGGGTGACTATGCAGAACGATTCGTACACCAGAATAATCAGATCATACCGGAATTATTGAAAATTGGTGTCACTGTCTATGCATTTGACATGCGCGGAAGCGGCAGATCACCTGGTGATAAAGGACGTACAGACGTGGAACAGGCGGTTAAAGATTTTGCGGCAGCAAGAGCAGCACTGAAAGACAAGTCACCGCTTTTTCTTTTAGGCCATTCTATTGGTGGATTAGTAGTCGTAACCAGCTTAATTGAAAGTCAGGATAATGTTGAGGGCGCCATTTTACTGTCTCCATCATTTGAACACCGGGTAAATATCATTGGCCGAAGTATTGTCAAATGGTTCGCTAAATTAATACCTAAAAGACAACTGCCTGTTCCGTCGCAAAGTTCCGACAAAATGACTGCAAAAGAAGAAAACATAAAAAAACTTGACCAGGATCCGATGCTCGTGTCTGAACGACTGCCGTGGATTTCAGCGAGCAGTGATATCAAAGTATCACGGGACAATCTCTCTCGTTACAACCAAATAGTAAGTCCACTGCTGGTCATTCATGGCACAGATGATCAATCTGCTAGTCATAAAAATACAACAGACTTTATCAATAGAGTGAACAGTAAAGACAAAACTTTCTACCTCGTAAAAAAAGGAAGACACATACTGTTAGATGATATACTACAAGATCAGACGTTGAATACGATTCTTAACTGGCTTGACAAACGACTTCAATAATAAAAGGTGATTGAATGAAGCTTGAAACAAAAGAATTATATGACATACTTCTCCATAACATGGGACCGCAAGGGTGGTGGCCGGCCAATAATGAAATCGAGATGATGATCGGCGCGCTGTTAGTCCAGAACACCAACTGGAATAATGTCGTACGATCGCTTGATAATATTCGGCAGCTAACAGCATTTGACCATCAAAGGCTGGCAGCACTGACTTCTTCTGAAGTGGAAGAACTTATCAGACCGAGCGGCTATTATAAGAGCAAAGCAAAAGCAATCAGCACACTGCTTAATTGGTTAGCTGAATACGACTTCGACTATCATCAATTATCACAGCATTTTGGAGAAGAGTTACGAAATGAACTCCTCAAACTCCATGGAATTGGACCTGAGACAGCAGACGTGTTATTAGTCTATTTGTTTCATCGTGTAGAATTTATTCCAGATAGTTATACGAGAAGACTGTACGCGAAACTCGGCTATAGCCATACAGAAAATTACAACCGCTTCAAAAAAGAAATAACACTGCCTTCAGACTTTACGACTGAAGACGCAAAAGAGTTTCATGGACTGCTCGATGAATTCGGCAAGAAATATTTATCAGGAAAACCAAAAGAAACCGAGCACTTTCTATCTGCTTACTTTATTTAATTTATTTTGCAAAACGAAAGTGATTCAACAGCATTTAATGATAGACGCTGTAACGACCATTCAACTGTATATAAGGAGTGATTCTGGATGCCGATTACATTACAACGATTGACTACAGCACATGTAGAAGAACTGCAGCAGCTCAGTATTAAGACATACCGAGAGACATTTGATGAACACAATTCAGAAGAGAATATGACGGCTTACTTAAGGCATGCCTATCATTCCGAAAAATTAATGCGTGAACTTCAACATCCTGATTCTCAGTTTTATTTTGTGTATGCCGATGATCAATTAGCCGGCTATTTGAAGGTGAATATGAATGAGGCACAGACTGAAGATATGGGCAGTGATGCATTAGAGATTGAGAGAGTTTATCTGCTGCAGGCGTTTCATCGAAAAGGGCTCGGCAAATATTTGTTTGATAAAGCCGTCTCAATTGCGTTATCAAATAACAAACAGCGTATTTGGCTCGGTGTCTGGGAACACAACGTGCAGGCACTGGCCTTCTATAAACAAATGGGATTTGTGTCAGAAGGAAGACATTCATTTTTTATGGGTGACGATGAACAGACGGATCTGATTTTAGTTAAAAACCTATAGCTTGAAAAATGATTAACTCAGCTTCCTGCTATGAAAGCCGAGTTAATCATTTTTATATATGAGATATTAAGTTCTGTAAAATTTATGTATTTTGAATGCGTGATGTTTATTTATTGCATGTAGAGGTATGTTCAAAGAGTATAATCAATTCAATTTAGGAGGTTACTCAAATGTTCTTACATGACAAACACTTACAATTTGAAGCGAAGCCGGTGAAACCTGATCCTTTAATGGCGAAGAAAGTCCAGGAGTTAATCGGTGGACAGTTTGGTGAGATGAGCGTAGCGATGCAGTATTTGTTCCAAGGATGGGGCGTCCGTAAAGGCAATGAAAAATACAAAGATTTATTGCTTGATATCGGTACTGAAGAATTAGGACATATTGAAATGCTGGCAACAATGGTAGGACGCCTGCTGGAAGGTACTGATATTAAGCATCAGGAATCTGCAGCGAAAGATCCAGTAGTCGGCTCGATTTTAGCAGGGATGAATCCGCAGCATGCGATTGTTTCAGGCTTAAACGCGCGTCCAGCTGACAGCGTCGGCAACCCATGGATGGGCAGCTATATTATTTCAAGTGGCAACTTACTGGCTGATTTCCGTGCCAACTTAAACGCTGAATCTCAAGGTAGAATACAGGCTGTACGTATTTACGAGATGGCTGATGATCCTGGCCTGAAAGATATGCTTGCCGTATTGATTGCCCGCGATTCTTTCCACCAGAACTTGTGGATGCAGGCGATCGCTGAACTTGAAGCAGCTGAAGGTAAAATTGTTCCTTCGACATTTGACCGTTCAAAAGAACGTACAGACATTGCATTCTCATTATACAACCATTCTGCCAGCTCAGAAGAGAGCAGTCTCGGCTCATGGGCAGAAGGCACAACGCCTGCAGGAGATGGTGAATTCAAATATGTAGAGAAGATTCCTTTTGAAGGCGAAGTACCTGAACTTAAAAATCCTCCTGAATCACTTCATAATACATTACCGCAGAACGATAAAAAGAAATAGCAGCCTAAACATCCTGAAGAAATCTTCAGGATGTTTTAGTGTCTTGCCGGATAGAGGAATAGATGACAATACTGAAGATAATCAGCATGCCGACGAACTGCATGAGGCCGAATGATGCATTCAGCCAGATGACGCTGAGTATGACCGCGGTCAATGGTTCCAGACAGCCGAGCAGGGCGACGATTTCAGCTTGCATGTAGTTGACACTCTCAAGATACAGCCAGAAGGCAAGCATCGTCCCGACAATGATGGAAATGGATAACAGCACATAACCACGGCTATCAAGCGAAAGAAAGTTAAATGACCAGCTGCGGTCGATCATACTCATGACTATTCCACCGATCAGCATGGCCCAGCCGACCACGACAAGCGACGGTGCATGTTTGAAGAGGTTGCCGGCGTACATAATATAGAATGCAGCAGCGATCGCACTGAGCAGACCCCAGTAGACAGCAGAAGATGCTACTTCAAATGATTTCAGACTGCCGTTTGTCAACAACAGAAATGTTCCGAACATCGACACTGTGACGATCAGCAGGTCCTGCCATTTAAATGGTTTTTTTCTCATCAACACAGCAAACATAAGAATGACTACTGGTGCTAGATATTGTAAGAGTGTAGCGACAGCAGCGTTACCTGCTTGAATGGATGCCATATAAGTATACTGGACAGCAAGCATGCCGAAAATGGCGTAGATGACCATCTGAAGCGCCGTGATTTTATTGTTGAATGGTGCGATGACCGGCTGCTTTCTAATAGATGCCAGTATGAGCAGCAATACACCGCTGACGAGCAACCGCAGTTTGACGTAATCATTGACGATAAGACCATAATCTTTGAACAGTATTTCAGCCACTGTGCCGCCGGTCCCCCAAAATATGGTACCGCATATAATCAGCAGTATGCCTTTTGTCTGATTCGACATGAGTGCCCTCCTTCATTTCATTTCTTTTATGGTACACGATACAACGGAATTATTAAACGAAATGTTTTGATGTCCTAAAAATTGCTGTCATAACAGGTCAGCCGTTATAATGAAATCAATATAAGGGGACGGGCGTATGAAGAGAATGATGAGTAGTCTTGTTGTCGTAGTGATACTTGCAGGATGCAGTGACATTAAGGCAGCCAATGTAGATGCATTATGGGACTGGAAGTCAGGGCATGTCGGAAATAACAGTGCAGTCATCAATATTCTAGGAGAAGCAGGCGCAAGAGAGCTTGGTGATTATACGATACAACTCCATACGACCACTGATTCTTACGGCCTGACCGTCAGTTACAGTAATATTACAGACCAGTTCAGCAAGGAGACAGCCGAACGTATCAGTGCGCTGGCAGTAGGATTAATCGGCAACTTGTCCTATGTAGAAGTGAAATCAACTGAGAAAACATATCGATTCACAGAAAAATCATTGAACAAAGAGCTGAAGATGAAAGTGAAAGACATGAGTAAAGACAAAGCGAAGCTCGAACAGTTTCTGCAGCAACCAAAAAACTGAATCCTTCTAATATAAAAAAGGAGTCAGTTTTTTAGAACAATTCTACAAGTATGACACCGACGACCATCAAGGCAATGCCTAGCAGCTGTACTGGTGTAATCGTTGTCTTCTTAGCACCGAGTAGACCGAAGCGGTCAATCAATAGGCTGCATAGAATTTGACCGAATAAGCTGAGAATGACTGCCATCCCTGTTCCGATAACAGGAACTAATGCGGCCATCCCCATGACAAACATGGAACCGAGAAGTCCTCCGGTGACAATCCACCAAGGTTTGCCGGAGCCAAATGCCAGTTTGACATTACTGAGCTTTCTAAAGACGGCTGTCACTAAGATGAACAATACGATCATACCCACTAAAAATGAGATAAAGGCTGCATGAATGGGTGAATTCAGGACGCTGCCAAGATGGCCGTTGACTGCAGCTTGAGTTGCCATTAACATCCCGGCACCAATACCGAATAATTGATACGGCAGCTTACTGTTTTCAGTGGATGGTTCATGGGATGTTCTGCGGCTCATCATATTGGGCAGTAGTACAATACAGATGAGACCGAGTACTAACACCGCTATACCGATGCCGCGGAGCAGTGTGAAAGGCTGGACCGGTGAGTTGAATAATCCGAAACTATCGATCAGCATACTTGCCAGTATCTGCCCCATAATCGGCAGCAGCACCGTCTGGACACCGCCGAGTTTAGGGAACAGCAGAATATTGCCTGTCAGTGCAACGACACCGAGCAACCCGCCTATCCAGATCCATGCGGGTTGTGAAGTGAACAGCTCTTTAGGGAAGAACAGCGTCTGTTTAGTCACCAGTGTGACTATCGCAAGGAACAGCATCCCCGTCGAAAATGAAATGAAGGATGCGACGAAAGGAGACAGCACATAACTCCGCAACCGTGAGTTGATCGCTGTCTGTACAGGTATACCGACCCCGATCAATAAAGCAATGACTAAATACAACATATTACCACTCCTGAGTCAGTCTATAAATGTTGTTCAAACATAATGGTGTGACCATCGGGATCTTCAATGACAAAGTGAGCAGGCCCAGTTGTATCATATTCAAATGATTTCAACGGTTCTATCCCCTCAGCGCGCAGTTGAGATTCGATGTCACGGATATCCGGGGCGTCTTTGTCTTCTTGGAAATTCGACATCCATTTTGGATTGAAGGTCATCATATGACTATCAAACATCCCTTGATAGAGTCCAATCGTACAGTCGCCGTTTTTGACGACACACCACTTCTGATTAAGGTCGCCCATGCTCTGCTTGAAGCCGAGCTTTTTATAAAATTCCAGTGAAGCATGAATATCCTTCACTTCCAGACTTAACGAAAAGTTTCCTAAATTCATCATTCAATCTCCTTTTTCTGTTAGGTACTACTATTAAAACATAGATGTCGATAGAATGGGGGATCAATGATTAAATAGCAGTGGTTCAAGTGATTATCATGTAAAGAGGATGCGGCTGCATCCTCTTTTTTATACCGTTAATTCAATTTGATTGCCTTCAGGATCTTTGATGCAGCTCTCATAATAGCCGTCCCCAGTAATCCGTGGTGGGCTGACAAGTGCACAACCGTTCATCACGAGCTGCTCTGTCAACTCGTCCACTGCCTGCTTGCTGCCGAGGCTCATCGCAAGGTGTGTGTAACCGAGATGCCATAACCCTTCATGATCTTCTCCCATATCTGGACGCGTCATTAACTCTAGACGTGCACCCTCTTCGAATGTTAAGAAGTACGTCTCCAGTCCTGATTTAGGATTGTGATATTTCTCGTGAGCTGTTGCATTGAAATACGTACAGTAAAAGTCTTTCATTAACTCCAGTTCGCACACATACATCGCGATATGTTCAATTTTCATAAAGGCCTCCAGATGAGTGGTAGTTATTCATTCATATTGTACTATAAAATGAACAGCATGTGACAAATGTCATGTAACAGTCATGACAGATGTGACTGTGTTCGTTCTGAGGATTAGTGTTTAATGAACTTAAGGAGGCGTTGCACATGATTACATTGAAAGACGTTTCAAAAACAATTAAAGGACGCAGCATTTTGTCCGGTATTGACCTCGAGATCCATCAAGGTGACGTTATTGCACTTGTCGGGCCGAACGGGGCAGGTAAATCGACTTTGATTGATATGCTGCTTGGTAACAAGAAGTTATCAGATGGTTCTATAGAAGGACAGTCATTGATTATGGATCACACGAAGACCAGTGTTCTCTATCAGCAGACCTACTTCACTCCTCATATGAAGACGTATCAAATCATTGAATTATTCAGAAATCTATACGACACACCGATGTCTGTCGAAGACATCAAATCAATAACGCTGTTTGATGATACGTTGATGAAAACAGAAGCCTCAAAATTATCAGGCGGTCAAAAACGGATTCTGGATGTTGCACTCACCCTAACAGGAAATCCTGAGTTCATTATTCTGGACGAAGCAACAGTGGGTATGGATACATCAACAAGACGTCAATTTTACGAATTGATTGCCGAGCTGAAGGCTTCAGGAAAGACGATTCTCTTTACGTCTCATTATATTGAAGAAGTGGAAACTCTTGCAGACCGTGTTGTTCTGATGCACAAAGGACAGATTGTTCGTGACAGTTCACCGAGAGCCATCCGTAGTGAAAATGCTATTAAACATGTGATTTTACCGATTAAATATAATGATTTTGTACAAGACATTCAGTCATTGAGCAGGCAAGTAGCGGCAGATTCACAATATATCATGATTGAAACAGAGCATATCGATCAGCTGATGGCGCTGTTAATGGCTCGTCAAGTATCGTTCCAGAACGTTGAAATCAGCAATGTTTCATTGCTCGACAGCGTATTTAAAGTAGTGGAGGATGATCAACATGAAACAGTTTAAAGCCATGATGACATATGAACTCATCGATGTTACGAAGCGTAAAAGCATCTTTATATTCTCTATCTTTTTGCCGGTTATATTCTTTATCATCTTCTCGTCAATGACGCAGCTGCCTGATGAAGAGATGCAGAAGTTCTTTGTGAGAGATTATATGCTGTCAATGACAACGTTCAGTCTGACAAGCTTTGCACTTTTTACGTTTCCAGTTGAGATGATCAATGACAAGAAAGAAGGGTGGAGCCGGGCATTATTCAGAACACCGCTGCAGCCATTCATCTATTACGTCTGTAAAATCATTAAAATTATGATGATGTATATGATTGCGATTGCTGTAGTCTTTTTTGTCGGTCGTTTCTATAAAGGTGTAGAGATGAGTTTCATGGAATGGATTGGCTGCTACACGGCACTGTTATTCGGTGGATTTATCTTCCTCACATTCGGACTGCTGCTTGCTCAGTTCAAAGATACACAGAAAATGTCAGTGCTGGCGAACGTCCTTTATTTAGGGCTCGCGATGCTCGGCGGACTGTGGTTTCCGGTAATGACATTCCCGGATTGGTTGAAGCCGATTGCATATGCAACACCGACTTATCACTTTAAGAATATCGCAGCAGGACTCTTCAGCGTTCATTATCCGTATCACTCCATCGGTATTATGTTACTGTACGGTGCTGTATTTGTTATATTAGCAATGTGGATCAGAAAACGAACGGAAGTGATTTGATGAATCAGCGTCTCGGTGCGCATATTGCCAATTATGTATCAGCGTTAGTCTTTCTCATATTTCCAATGTCGTCAGCTATTCATCCGACGTCAATATGGGACGGTATACTAGACTGGAGTGCGATAGTCATCTATATTATCTGCACTTTTTATTTCATGGAATGTCAACATAAGTCCCTTGTCTTAATGTGGCTGATACTGCTTATGAGTATCAGCTACTTTACACATTTTATCGATCCAGGATGTATCTTATTTTATTTCTTTCCTGTCAGCATACTGGCATTTCGACTTAATCAGAAGGTGACGTCGTTATACGGCTTATTGTTAATCGGTTCATTCATCGTAAATGTGGTCATTGTACAGATCAACATACAGAATGTGAGCTTTAACTTGATTCCATTTATTGTTCTTGCCGGAATGATGCTGCTGTCCAATGATTTCTTTGCACAGCAGAACCGGCTGCAGCAGAAATTGAACGACAAAAATAAAGAACTTGCCTTGATGGCCGGAGAACTCGAACGGAGCAGAATTTCACAGGATCTTCATGATTCACTTGGTCAGGTGTTCAGTACATTGTCTGTCAAATCCGAACTGGCAGAAAAACTAGTAGATCACGACGTGACTATGGCAAAAGCGGAACTTAAAGAAATCAATGCACTCGCCAAATCATCGTTATTTTCTGTGCGTTCGATCGTTGACAAAGTCAATAGAGCAACGATAGAGGAAGAAGTGGAGCAGGCGTCACAACTGCTTGAAAACGCCGGCATTACATTCGATTATCAAGTGCAAGTCTCCACAATGGACGAAGAGCAGAACCATGAACTTGTCATGCTGATCCGCGAACTAGTCAATAATGTCATAAAACATAGCGATGCTGATTACGTCTATCTTGATCTTCAAGAGCTCAATGAACATGTGCTGTTGATTTTTAAAGATAATGGAAAAGGACTGGCTCATCCTGATACCGAATTGAAAAGTATCAGCAGTCGAATTGAGAAATTAGGCGGAATGCTGCGTTATTTAGACACAGTGACAGGATTTGAAATCAGCATAGAAATGGAGAAGTGATGAGATGAAGTTACTACTGGCAGAAGATCAGAGCATGCTGCGTGAAGCAATGGTGAAATTGCTGACAATCAGTGGAAAGTTTTCAGAAGTAATAGGTGTTGCTGACGGCGCTGCTGCAGTAAAAGCACTTAATGAGTCGTTTGATGCAGCAGTACTCGATATAGAAATGCCTGGAATGACCGGATTGCAGGTACTTGAATTTATTAGAAGTCAGCAGCTGACGTGTAAAGTGATTATCGTCACAACGTTTAAACGACCAGGGTATTTTGAAAAAGCATTGAACTTGAGTGTCGATGCTTATGTATTAAAAGAACGCTCAGTCGATGAATTGATTGAAACCATTGACAAAGTAATGAAAGGACAGAAAGAATACAGTCCAGAGCTGCTGCCGATGATGCTCACAAAAAACCCGCTGACAGACAAAGAACAGGAAATTCTACAGTTGATTGGAAAAGGATTATCGAGTAAGGAAATCAGTAGTCAGTTGTTTTTAAGTGACGGCACAGTCCGAAATTATACATCACTCATCATTGATAAACTCGGTGCTGATAATCGCATCAATGCATGGCATATTGCAATGGATTTAGGTTTTATTGATCTTTAGCCGACCATTATAGGCTATCGAATATAGACGAATATCTATATTTGTATTATGATATAGATATTCATCTATATAAGGAGAAGATTATGAACTATGAACAGATGGCTTCATTGTTTAAAGTGATGTCAGACCGCAATCGAATTGAAATTATCGATCTTTTATCATGTGGCCCGTTGTGTGCGTGCGATATTCTTGCACATTTCAATGTCACTCAGCCGACGTTGTCTCACCATATGAAGCAGCTGAAAGAAGCAGAGATGGTTACCTCATGGAAAGAGGGTACAAAAGTGATGTATGCACTGAACAAAGAGAAAATGACTGATGTCCTTCAGTTCACACAGCAGTTAGTGACTGAAAGTGAGCGTTGTGTATGTGTACAGATTAACAGTGAAGGGTGCTGTGAATCATGACATGGATTGCTGTATTCATATTCCTGCTGACGTTGACTCTTGTCATATGGCAGCCGAAAGGATTATCAATCGGGTATTCAGCGATAGGTGGTGCTATTCTGGCTCTGCTATTTGGCGTTGTCGATATGAGTGACGTACTAGACGTTACCCATATTGTATGGAATGCCACATTCACTTTTATCGCTGTCATTCTGATTTCATTGATCCTTGATGAAATCGGCTTTTTCGAGTGGGCTGCGCTTCATATGACACATCTTGCCGGAGGGCGGTCACTGCTCATGTTTATCTATGTCTGCCTGCTCGGTGCTGTTGTTGCTGCATTTTTTGCGAATGACGGGGCTGCTCTTATTCTGACACCGATTGTACTAGCAATGGTCCGTCATCTGAAGTTTGATGAGAAGATGGTATTTCCGTTTATCATTGCTTCCGGCTTTATTGCAGACACTACAAGTCTGCCGCTTATTGTCAGTAATTTAGTGAATATCGTCTCAGCTGATTACTTCGATATCAGCTTTGTTGATTATGCGAAACATATGTTTCTGCCGAATATCTTCAGTCTGACAGCATCAGTTATTGTGCTTTGGTTGTACTTTGGTCGACGCGTCCCGAAAAATTATGATGCCACGCAATTAAAGCGTCCGGCTTCGGCTATTAAAGATAGAACGTTGTTTAAGATGTCCTGGGTTGTTCTAGGTTTGTTGTTGATCGGTTATCTCGTCAGTGACCTAGTTAATATCCCGGTATCAATTATTGCAGGAGTCATCGCTTTAGTCTTTATTATATTTGCACGGAGAAGTGAAGCTGTTCATACTGCTAAAGTCATCAAAGGTGCGCCGTGGTCAATCGTCTTCTTTTCTATAGGGATGTATGTCGTTGTGTACGGACTGAAAAATGTAGGACTGACCAATACGCTGGCAGGTGTCATCAATCAGATCATTGACTCTGGATTATTCGGAACAGTGATAGGTATGGGATTTTTATCCGCTATTCTATCATCTGTCATGAATAATATGCCGACAGTTCTTATTGATTCCATTGCCATTCACCAGTCTCAGGCTGCAGGAACAATCAAAGAGGCACTTGTCTATGCAAATATCATCGGCTGCGACCTTGGACCGAAGATTACGCCGATCGGTTCTCTTGCTACGTTGCTATGGCTTCATGTTCTGCGTGGTAAAGGTGTAAAGATTTCGTGGTGGACTTATTTTAAGACAGGGATTGTCATTACAATTCCTGTACTGTTGATGACACTTGTTGGTTTATATTTTTCAATGCTAATATTTAATTGAGGAGAATGATGGAATATATGACAAAGACAATTTATTTTTTATGTACAGGTAATTCATGCCGTAGTCAGATTGCAGAAGGATTTGGGAAAAAATATTTACCTGGGTGGAATGTCTATTCTGCTGGCATTGAAACTCACGGTGTTAATCCGAAGGCAGTCGCAGTGATGAAAGAAATAGGAATTGATATCTCCAGTCAGACATCTGATAAGATTGACAGCCAGCTGTTGAATAGTGCGGACTTGGTGGTTACACTTTGTGATCATGCAAAAGATGTCTGCCCAGTGACACCACCTCATGTGAAAACAGAGCATTGGGGATTTGAAGATCCAGCTGGTCAGGAATGGACTGTTTTTCAACGTGTAAGAGATCAGATTGGGGCACGCATTAAAGAATTCAGTGAAACCACTAATATATAAAGGGGATATATGAAACCTCTAGAAAATAATCTGTCATTTAATGACAGATTATTTTTTTTTCAATAGGGTAATCATCCATTGATAGATTTATCAGGAGTCGATGCTATGAAAGAAGAACGTCAGCTTGTGTTTACAGGTATCATATTTATTGCGATGGCTTACGGAATCTCACGGTTCAGTTACGGCCTGCTGCTGCCATATTTCAACGGACCACTACATATGACTAATCAAATATCAGGGATCATTTCATCTGTATCTTATTTAACTTATAGTCTTGGCATCATTACGGTATTTACTTTGTTCAAAAACATCCAGCCGAGACACGATCTGCTCATCTCTAGTGTGTTATCACTGATCGGTTTGACATTGCTCATGGTATCGATGAATTATATGGTTTTTGGGGTTGGTATCATTATACTTGGTTATGCTGCTGGGATTGCGACAGCGCCATACGGCTCAATCATTAAGGAAAAAATCACGTATGGTTATCAAGACAGGAGTAATTCCTGGATTAATACAGGGATTGGTTTAGGACTTATCATTATAGGACTGATCGTCTTTTTCTTTCAGGAATACTGGCGCTATAGTTATTTGGTGTTCATTCTGCTGAGTTTGTTCATTACGCTGATCAATTATACAAAATTGCCGTTCATAGAGATGAGTCATCTGAACTATCAACTGGATGTGCGTCATCTATTTTACGGCAGGAAGTTAGTCTTATCGACGCTGCTTCTAGGTATCGGGACTTCTGCTTACTGGACTTATTTTCAGTCATATATTTTTCAAGCAGATTTCAACGAACTGACGAGTTTGTTCTGGGTCACTCTCGGAATCGGAGGATTGCTCGGAGGATTTGCAGGACAGGCGCTTGAGATGTTTGGTATTATGCGCATCCATGTGTTTACCGGGTTGATGCTCGCTCTGGCCAACGTATTATTGATTATCACTACTAACGGAATTGTTATTGCAGCTTCAACTGTGTTATTTGGTATGATCTATGTGTTCAGTATGGGGGTCTACGCCTTCTGGAGTGCAAGAATTTATGTGAAGTATCCGTCCATGGGGATAATTGTGACTTTTATCTCACTTGCAGCCGGTCAATTCATAGGAACCTTCTTTTCAGGGTTTATACTTGAAGTATCAGGATTCAAAGGATTATTCATCATATACAGTCTGCTCAGCCTGGTGACGATATTTTTCAGACCTTTTGCTGAAGAGTTGGAAGAACTGTAGCTGGATATAATGGCCTTCAAAATTGATTTGAAGGCTATTTTTGACTCAAAAAAAAGACATCTCATATGAGATGTCTTTGAAGGTTAAATTATAATTTAACGATGTTAGCTGCTTGAGGACCACGTTGGCCTTCTTCGATGTTGAATTCAACAGCTTGTCCTTCTTCTAATGTTTTGTAGCCGTCGCCTTCGATAGCGCTGAAGTGAGCGAATACGTCGTCTCCGCCTTCAACTGAAATGAAACCGAAACCTTTTTCTGCGTTAAACCATTTAACTGTACCTTGTGTCATGTGTAATGACCTCCAAATAATTATTACTAAATCAGAATTTCTCAAAAAGAAATTCACACGTTACAAAAGTATTAACAAACCACGTTACTTTTGTACCATGTGAATGCGTTGCCTTTTAAACGTTCGATTTAATTAACCTTAGTATATAACATATTTCTTCCGTTGTCTAGTGAATGATGCACTTATTTTAATAAATATCATTTTTACTGAAGAACACTTGATCATTTCAACTTATATTTTACGATATTTTTTAAGCACGGTGTTATTCAATATAATAAAAGCAATTGCAAATAATGCCAGGATGACGATATCGACAGTAACTGAACTGAGCGGCATTTCTTTGTACATGATATTCTTCAGCGCATCTCCCGCATAGTAGAGCGGCATAAGTACCTGCAGCCATCCAACCATTGGTTCGAGCGGAAATATACCTGATAGAAAGATTTGCGGGACAATGACCAGCGGAATAAACTGAACCATCTGAAATTCTGACTTTGCAAACGCTGATAACAGCAGGCCGAGAGATAAGGCGACGAGCGCAACGAACAAGTTGACGACAATGACGCCCCAGATAGTATCAGGCGCTGCAATATGCAGCACGTATATTGAAAACAAGACGATGACAATCGTCTGAATCACTGCAAGAATACCGTAGCTTGCTACATAACCTAATATAACTTCGTAACGTCTGATCGGTGTCATCAGCATCTGTTCCAATGTCCCTGACGTCCGCTCTTTTAGGAAGCCGATGCCGGCAATCAGAAAGACGAAGAAAAAGACAAAGAATCCGATCAATACAGGTGAAAAGGTATCAAATAGAGTGGTATGCTCGCTGCCGTATATATAATCTGTATGAACTGCTGTTTTTTCAGGTATTGACAGATCCATATTTTTAGTAGGACTGAATGGAATGTTGTCCAATGATTCTGTGAAATCTTTTAATTTGGCTTTCATGTCATCAATTAACGTGCTCTGTGTCTTCTGTTGATAGGTCTGGCTGACGATTGTATTGATTCGGCCGGATATTCCAGGGTTTTCATTAAGAAGTTTAATCGTGACTGTATCCTCTTGCTTGATCACAAGACCATCAAGATCTTGTGTTTCCATGAACGACTTACTGTCAGCAGGCCGTTCTTTGTATTTCACGACGGTCATATCGCTGTCTTCCAATCTATCAGCAATAGAAGGCTCAATATTCACTGTACCGACAACGGGTTTTTGACTATCACTGTCAAAGACCATATGCATCAGTGTCAGAATAATCAGCGGTGCAATAAACAGCAGAGCAAGTGTACGTTTATCTCTGATCTTTTCCAGTAGAATCCGTTTGATCAGTCCCATCACTTTCATTGTGACACCTGCTTTTTGCCTGCATTGATGAATACTTCATCAAATGATGCCGCATGAAACCGTGCTTTCAGTTCTTCTGGTGAACCTTCTGTTAAGATCATGCCGTCTTTGATCATAACAATATCATCACAGCGTTCTGCTTCATCCATCACATGGGTAGTAATGATAATCGTTTTTCCTTGTTGCTTTAACTTGTCCAGTTCATCCCATATCATACTGCGAAGTTCAGGATCAATGCCGACAGTCGGTTCATCGAGTATGAGTATCGTAGGATCATGCAGCAGCGCCGTCGCAAGAGATAATCTTCGCTTCATACCGTCTGAGTAATAGCTGACACGTTTCTTCAAGTCATGAGTCAATCCGACCAGGTCAGCAGTATAACGAATCCGCTTTTCTTTAGTCTGTCTGTTCAATGAGTATAGTGAGGCATAGAATTCCAGGTTTTCACGACCCGTTAAATCTAGATAGAGGGCGTCAGATTGTGCCATAAATCCGATTTCATGCATGAGAGACATGTGTGGAACGGTTTTGTCACGCACATAGATGCTTCCTTTAGTTGGATAGTCCATTCCGGCGATCATGCGTACTAAAGTAGTTTTTCCGGAACCGGAAGGACCGATAAAGCCATAAATTCTGCCGGCATGCATATCAAAATCAATATCTTTCAGTACTTGAACATCACCCAATGACTTTGAGACATGATTAATAATAATTTGTTCTGTCATCCTATCCTCCTAATGTCTGTTACAATTAATCATATTATAACGAAATACAGTATATCTGTCAGAATGACAGCATAATCGATTATCTGATTAATATCATGTACAATATAAACGTAACCAAAATCGGTATGAGGGGTGACTGAAGATGGAAGTACGAATTGAAGAGAAAGAAGCTTTTAATATGATCGGTGTGACGAAACGAGTGCCTATACGTTTTGAAGGTCTGAACGCTGAGATTATAGAACTGGCCGGAAGTATCAATACGTCGCAGCAAGAATTAATGAACAGCTTGAACGATTTGTATCCACATCAAGTAGTCAATGCATCATATGATTTTGATGACACACGATTTGAAGGAAAAGGCGAACTGACGCATATGATCGGAGTCTTGACAAAGCAGCAGCACGCACTAGAAGAACTGGAGGAGCTTCATGTTGAGTCAGGAACATGGGCAATCTTTCAGAGTACAGGACCGTTTCCTCAAGATTTGCAGGATACGTGGGGGAAGATTTATACGGAATGGTCACCTCATACAGACTATACCGTGACAACTGGTCCGGAAATTTCTTTCACGAGAATGACGGATACCGGAGAAATGAAATATAGTGAAATATGGCTGCCGATCACAAAAAAATAAAACGACTTTAAAAACATGTCTGAAAAGGATATGTTTTTTTGTTATGCCGCTAAAACAACAAGCGGAGCAGCGCCATAACAACAATACCTGTGATGACAGTAAGCGATAAGCTCTTCGTCCATAACGCAACGGCGAGTGTTGGAATGATGGCAGTAAGTGCCAACCAGTCAATATTGATTAATTGATCACCGTCAGATAAGAAACTGTCAACGATGAGGGCTGTAAAAATGCACACAGGAATGAATGTCAGCCACTTTTCTAAAAGAGATGGCAGCTCTATTTTACGGATAAAGACAAAAGGCAATATGCGCGGGATGATAGTAACAATGGCTGAACCGAGCATAATGAGCAGCATAGTGTCGGAAATAGTCATCGGTCTTTGATCACTCCTATCGATGCGACGACGATGGTAGATAATATAATAGCGACGTAAGACGGCACAAACATGCAGAATATCAGCATAAAAATAATGATATAAACAATCAAGGATAAATAGAGTTTTAACTTGCCGGAAGGAATATGTTCGAGCTGAAGCACAAGGAGTGCAAGAAACATAGCGGTGAGCGAGAAGTCGAGACCGAACATTTCGGGGTCGGAAATCCATTGACCGAACACTGCACCAAGAAAACATGATAATATCCAGAATAAGTACGCCGTCAAATTAAGGCCGTACATCCAGGCAGCTGATACCCGCTTCTGCTGTACCATTTGATTGATGGCAACACCAAACGTCTCATCAGTCAGAAGTGTACCGATGCCGATATTTTTCAGTAGAGATTCCTGTCTGAAGGCAGGGGCAAGGGTCATACTGAGTAGAAACATTCTGAGGTTGACGATGAACGTCGTGAAAATGATGGCGCTGATAGGACTGCCGACCGCGATGAGCGCGCAAATGATGAACTGAGCAGCACCAGCATAGACAAGTACGGCGAGCAGAGTGATTTCAAGCGTGCTGAGATGAGTCGCGATACCGACAATTCCGCAGGCGAGTCCAATACTGAAGTATCCGAGCAGCGTCGGCAGACAATCGCGTATACCTTGCTTGAAAGACAGCTGATCCATCACGAACCCACCTTTCGTCGAATGATTTCTGATAATTATATAATGATAGATAATAAAAGTAAATGCAGTGTGAAATCTTATGAATATAAATAGAGCACCTACTGAGAAACAGTAGGTACTCTTTATTGAGCGAGAACACTGTATTATGCAATTTTACGGCAAGCTTCAGCACATGCTTTACATGTCTCAGCACAACGCTTGCAGTGGTCGTCGTCATGTTGACTGCATTCTTTGTAGCAGGCTTCGCACACTGTTGCACATAGTGCAGCAATTTCTTTGATGAATGGAGAGTTTCTTGTAATCGCCTGCTCAAGCAAGCTGCAAATTTCAGCACATTCTCTATCGAGTCTGATACATTCACTCATCATTTTAACATCTTCTTCTTTAAGACAGGCGTCAAAACATACGTTACATGTTTCCATACACTCGTGAACCGTTGTAAGAAGTTCTTGATACTGATGATTTTGCATTATTATTCCTCCTATAAATGTGGTGTCATTATTTTATACCCTCCATGAAATAGATTAATCATGATTCTTCAGTTGACATATATACCTCTATAGGGTATATTGAAAGTGTTATAGGAGGTGGCGCAGTTGCCAGAACATTGTGCTGAAGAAAGAAAGAGTCATCATCCTGATCATGTGAAAAAAGATATGGTCAATCGGTTGAATCGAGTCGAAGGTCAGATTCGTGGTATTAAAGGAATGATTGAAAAGGATGTCTATTGCGATGATGTGATTACACAGTTATCAGCTACACAATCGGCACTGAATAGTGTGGCGCGTATATTGCTTGAAGGGCATCTGAAAGGTTGTGTCTTCGAGCGTCTAAATGCCGGCGAAGATGAAGTGCTGGATGAATTACTTGTAACGATGCAGAAACTCATGAGAAAATAACATAATAGAGAGGAGATGTAATAATGGCGAATCAAACTTTGAATGTACGTGGTATGACTTGTAATCACTGCAAAGAAGCAGTCGAAAAAAGTGTTGGTGCAGTAGCAGGTGTGAACGACGTTAACGTCAACCTTGAGAATGGTGAAGTGGCAGTAGGATTTGATGATACAAAAGCTGCTGTTGAAGATATCAAAGATGCAATTGAAGACCAAGGTTACGAGGTCTTACCGACCAACGAATAAGGAGAAGTGCGATGAACTCGCACTTTCTTTTTCAAATAAAATATACCCCATATAGGTATAGAAAGGTGATAACGATGGACTCACATGACAAAACGGAACTCGAAATCACAGGTATGACGTGTGCCGCTTGTTCAAATCGAATTGAGCGTGTGCTGAATAAGATGGATGGTATCAATCAAGCGAATGTCAATCTGGCATTAGAGCATGCTTCTGTCATATACAATCCGGATATGACGGATGTTGCAACGATTATCGCACGTATTGAAAAGTTAGGATACGGTGCATTCCAGGAAGTAGATCAACAGGAAACAGAAGATATAAGAGAGCGGGAATCCAGACATCAGCTGATTAAGTTTATTGCAGCAGCCGTCCTGTCATTGCCTCTGTTGTGGACGATGGTCGCTCATTTTAGTCTCACTTCATTTCTTCCAATGCCTGCGCTCCTCATGAATCCTTGGTTGCAGCTGCTGCTTGCAACGCCGGTTCAGTTGATAATCGGCTGGCAGTTCTACGTCGGTGCCTATAAGGCATTGAGAAATGGCAGCGCCAATATGGATGTGCTTGTCGTATTAGGAACGTCATCTGCCTATTTCTACAGTCTCTATCAAATGCTGACCAATCATCATGAGCATTTGTATTTTGAAACAAGTGCTGTCTTGATTACGCTTATATTGCTCGGGAAATTATTAGAATCAAGAGCGAAGGGACGCTCTTCCAGTGCTATTAAATCATTGATGGGTTTACAGGCCAAGACAGCAGTCGTGATTCGAAATGATAAGGAACAGACGATTCCACTGGAAGAAGTCATCAAAGGTGATATTGTCTTGATCAAACCCGGAGAAAAAATTCCAGTCGACGGGGAAATGATTGACGGAGAGTCGGCAGTCGATGAATCCATGCTGACGGGTGAAAGTCTGCCGGTCGACAAAACAGCAGGTGATATGCTGTATGGTTCTACAATTAATAAGAATGGCTTCATTCATATGCGGGCGACAAAAGTCGGCAAAGAGACAGCACTGGCTCAAATTATCAAAGTGGTGTCAGATGCCCAAGGGTCAAAAGCACCGATTCAACGTCTGGCAGATAAAATTTCAAGCGTGTTCGTTCCTGTCGTTATCGGCCTCGCTCTATTAGCAGGTATAATCTGGTATGTTGCAGTCGATCCCGGTAATTTTGCCCAGGCGCTTGAAATTACTATCAGTGTACTGGTCATCGCCTGTCCGTGTGCTCTAGGCCTCGCAACACCAACATCCATCATGGCTGGGTCCGGCCGCGCTGCTGAAGCGGGGGTGCTGTTCAAAGGAGGAGAATACCTTGAACAGACGGGAGACATCGATACGGTCGTTGTCGATAAGACAGGTACGGTGACGCACGGTAAACCTGTCTTGACGAATCTCATGCCAAATGGACTGTCAGAAGATGCGCTGCTTAAAATAGCAGCCTCAGCAGAAAGGCAGTCTGAGCACCCGCTTGCAGAAGCCATTGTCCAGGCAGCTGATGAGCGCGGGCTGCCATTGATCAAACCGGATGCATTCGAAGTCATTCCAGGTTACGGCATTCAGGCAGTCATCCGAAATGACGAAGTATTGATCGGCACACGACGTCTTCTTGATGGTATCCTGCTGACGGATGCGGTATTGGCTGATATGGAAATACTGGAATCAGACGGCAAGACTGCTATGCTTGTTGCTGTTAATCGCCAATACAAAGGAATGATAGCAGTCGCTGATACAGTGAAAGAGACGTCGCGTGAAGCCGTCGAACGTCTTCATTCACTCCAAATCGAAGTAATCATGCTGACGGGTGACAACAACAGAACGGCGGAAGCGATTGGCAGACAAGTCGGTATTGACCGGGTGATTGCAGAAGTACTTCCTGAAGAAAAGGCGAAGGTCATAGAACAACTGCAGGCAGAAGGTAGACAGGTCGCTATGGTCGGGGACGGCATTAATGATGCACCGGCACTTGCGACTGCGCAGATTGGTATGGCTATCGGTACAGGGACAGATGTCGCCATGGAGGCAGCAGACATTACGTTGATACGTGGTGATTTGAACAGCATTGCTGATGCGCTGATTATGAGCCGGAAAACTATGCGCAATATTAAGCAGAATTTATTCTGGGCATTCGGTTACAATGTCATCGGTATTCCAATTGCAGCATTCGGTCTATTAGCTCCTTGGGTTGCAGGTGCTGCCATGGCATTCAGCTCAGTGTCGGTCGTGTTGAATGCCCTGCGGCTGCAGCGTATGAATATTAAATAATAAATACTGACAGTAGATATTCATTTACAAATTAATTCGGTTTCCGATATAATATGTGTAACTAAATCGATGAGGTGATTTAATGAAACCATTTACTGAACAGATTAAAAAATATGCTGAGGTCATTGCAAAAGTTGGCTTGAACGTTCAACCAGGCGAAATCGTCGTTGTATCTTCAGATGTACGCGCTCTTGATCTTGTACGTGCATTTACAACAGCAAGCTATGAACTAGGAGCGAAAAAAGTCATTGTCGAACTCTCAGACAGCGACCTTCAACAAGCTCATATGAAATATCAATCTATTGAAACGATTGAAGATTTGCCGCCGTATTTAAAAGTGAAAAATGATTATTACTTAAAAGAAAAAGTATCTATGCTCTTTATTCATGCAACATCTCCAGAAAGTTTAAAAGATATTGATCCGGAAAAAATCGCTGCATCCAACCGTGCTGGGCGTAAGGTTTCCAAAGAACTAGGTGACTCACGTATGCGTCATGATCAACCATGGTGTATCGTCGGCTATCCTGGCCCAGAATGGGCGAAACTCGTCTTCCCGGAATTATCAGAAGAAGAAGCGGTTGAGAAATTGATGGAAAATATTTTGAAGACCGTTCGAGTGGATCAAAAAGATCCAGTTGAGGCTTGGAATGAACATGGTAAGTTCTTGAAAACCCGTGCCAAATGGTTAAGTGATTTTAACTTCGACCGTCTGAAATATACAGCGCCGGGCACTGATCTTGAAATCGGACTGATTGACGGCTCAAGATTCGCAGGTGGCGGTCATAAGAGCCGCGGCAACCTTGAAATCAAAGTAAACATGCCGACAGAAGAAGTGTTCACATCACCTGATTACCGCCGCGTGAACGGTGTAGTCAGCAATACATTACCGCTAAGCTACGGTGGACAGATCATCGATAACTTCAAATTGACATTCAAAGATGGTGTCGTTACAGATTTCGAAGCGGAGCAGGGTTATGATATCTTAAAAGAACTGCTTGATACTGATGAAGGTTCTAGAAGACTGGGGGAAGCAGCATTAGTACCAGTAGATTCACCGATATCCAATTCAGGCATCTTATACTACAATACATTATTCGATGAAAATGCATCATGTCACGTTGCTTTAGGGAAAGCTTATCCAGGACCCGTGCCTGGTGCCAATGAAATGACAGATGAAGAACGGGATGCAGTCGGCTTGAACAGCTCACTTACTCACGTTGATTTCATGATCGGCAGCAAAGAACTTGATATCGACGGCATTACACGTGACGGCAAAGTCGTTCCTGTATTCCGCCAAGGTAACTGGGTTGAATAACTCACTAGATGTTGCTGATTGAATAACAGATAACAGGGGCTCATCATTTGATGAGCCCCTGTTATCTTGAATCATTATTAACCTTCGCTGCCTGTCGCTGATAAGTTCACATTGACATTGCCCTTCAATGCTTTTGAATACGGGCAGTGTTTGTGAGCAATCTTGATGAATTTCTCAGCATCTGCCTGAGATAGCCCTTTAATGTCTGCTGCCAGATCTACATCAAGTTTGAAACTGTTTTTGTCATCAGGATCTTCTACTAGACGTACAACTGCTTTTACTTGGCTTGATTCATAATCTTTGTGAGCTGCTTTTAAGACAAGCTCCAGTGCACTGTTGAAACATGTGCTGTATCCTGCAGCAAATAACTGCTCAGGGTTAGTTTCTGTTGTCGCTGTACCGCCCATTTCTTTCGGCTTATCTACTTTGACTTTTAAGTTACCGTCTTCTGTATATGCTTCGCCTTCGCGTCCACCTGTATTGATAGCTGATGTTTCATAGATTGTTTTCACGATAATCGCTCCTTTAATAGTATCTTCTATCAATATTCCACTTATCAATGGTCTTAAACATCAACTGAAGCCGTGCTATGGTAAAATGACAGGGGTGATGCTAATGAATGTTGTTATATATGATGGTGACTGTGGGTTTTGTCAGTATTGGATCCGCTGGCTGCTCCGGCACGATGACAAGGAACAATTAATGTTTTCAGACCAGTATTCGGAATTTTTTCAGACATTGTCTGTCAAGACAACAGAAAGTGTCATGCTGGTCACAGACAGTAACATTGAGACAGAATCAGAAGCCGTGCTGCATATGATGCAGATCATTGGTTACCGGCGGGCGGCGGCACTTGGCCGGCTGATTCCTGGAATATTTTGCGATATGCTGTATCATATTGTTGCACGCTATCGTCATCATCTGGCGCCGACTACGTGTGAAATAATGCCGGATGTCTATAAAAAGCGATTTATTGGGTAAAGAATGTCAGCAGCATATCGAAAACTGACTAAAGCGAGGTAATGATCAATGGAGAAATGGTTGAGATTAGGATTTGGTATTGGAGCAGGGTTTTATATCGCTAAAGATGCCATGCAATATATGAGAAAAATTGAAAGTCGTGAACAAGTGACTGAGAAGTTGAACAACCTTCAAAAATACAGCGGAATTGCCACTGTTTTTCTGACAACAACGACTGCACTTGTCAAAAATCAGACTGGCAAAAATCAGCATGTTGACCAGGTTGTAGATGAAACAGTTGTAGTAAACGGAGAAGCACCGAAAGAGTCCATCAGTGATTCAGTGAAATCCATTCTTGATACGGGTATTGTCTCAGCATTTATTACTAACCAGCAAAAAGTAGACCGTATTAAAGATGTGGTCGATGAAGCTTCAAAAGTAGAAAAATTTGTGCGCGGCTGGCTGAAATAATCGTCGGTCCCCATTAATCAACTATAGGGGTTCCTTATAGTTGATTTTTTGTGTTGGTGTTATAATAGTATCACGATAAGGAAGTGATTTGATGTCTGGTGAACATAACCATGTACATAATACTAATAAGAAAGCTCTGCTGTTAAGTTTCATTGTGATTACAGCCTATATGATTGTTGAAGCAATCGGTGGCTTATTGACAAACAGTCTTGCGTTATTATCAGATGCTGGACACATGCTGTCAGATTCAATCTCTCTTGGCATAGGTCTACTTGCACTGATATTCGGTGCTAAATCAGCGGATTATACAAAAACATACGGCTACAAGCGCTTCGAAATACTTGCTGCTGTATTTAATGGTGTAACACTTATACTGATCGCCGGCTACATTTTCTATGAAGCTGTCAACCGCTTCAAACATCCACCTGAAGTAGCATCAAATGGCATGCTGATTATCGCCTTAGTTGGTCTGTTCGTGAATATCTTTGTCGCCTGGCTGCTGATGCGTGGTGATACACATGAGAACTTGAATGTCAGAGCGGCCTTTTTGCATGTAATCGGTGACCTGCTTGGTTCTATTGGTGCTATCGCAGCAGCACTGCTCATCATGTTCTTTGACTGGGGGATTGCAGATCCCATCGCGAGTGTCATCGTCGCATTGCTCGTACTTGTCAGCGGCTGGCGGGTAACACGTGAGTCTGTCCATATACTGATGGAAGGAACTCCTGCCAATGTTCATCTCGATGATGTCATTCATGCTATTCAGTCAGTACCCGGCGTAAACGGCGTCCACGATCTTCATGTGTGGTGTATTACGAGTGGACAAAATGCACTCAGCTGTCATATTACAGTGGATGGTACGATGACAGTTCAGGAAAGCCAGCATGTGCAGGAAACTATCGCACATGAACTAGAACATCAGAATATCAGCCATACAACAGTACAGGTCGAAAGCAACACTACAGTTCATGACCCGTCGATAATATGTACACATACTGCACAAGCACATGTCCATCAGCATTAAAAAAAGCATCTTATCTATTAGATAAGGTGCTTTATAGTATCAAACTGTTTGACCCCGAACGGAAACACGCCATTGGTAATGTTCGTTTTCAGTTCTTGTAAGGAAACGGCAGCAAAGTTCGTCAGCTGAATCGGGTAATGATATTTCTTGCTGTTTCTAACATAATTCTCATGGTTTTTCAGAAACCATAGTCCTTCGTTTGATTTAACGTAGTCCATGTCTATATCGATATAAGTAATGGCATCGTCGACATTTGTACATGGAGTAGAGATGTTGCAGAACATACTGATAGGTCTCATGTCATCATCAATATAGATGGAGACGGTGTAACCGTGATATTTAGAGAAAAAGTGCAGGCTGTCATGATCAGATTGATACGTCTGCTGGTTGATATAATGTTTCAGTTCATTGCTGCTAGGCGCAAATACAAGCCAGTAGTGGGCTGTTTCTTCAAGAAGTTTCCCTTCGAACTCAATATGAGGGACATTAGGGTACTTATATGATTTGATTGTAATTGTATGGTCCATGTCATCACTCCTTTGCTCGTTCTAGAATGGCAAATTTCAGTGGTAAAAGACTAAGCTACTTTCTTATTGTATAAGATATCTGAGAAATAAGCACATTTTTTAGGAAAAGATTTTTCAGATGATACTATTTGGCTATTATTATTCGGGATTAAGTGACTGTGAATCAGTCGTTCAGAGAGGGAGAGAAGGAATGAAACATCTGTTAAAAGCTGTAGCAGCAGCTCTATTACTGCTGCTGCTGACGTTAATATGGGACAGCCTCTTTGGAACTACAATCAGCCGATTGCTGTTAAATGTAGATTTCATTATTGATTATACCGTGAGAAAACCATCATTCATGGAAGAAGCAGCTTATCATATCATTACTGGCGTAATCATTTATTTGCTGCTGATGATTATTTACAAGTCTCATAAGTATTTATATTTACCCGCGTTAATCATTGTACTGGTCATCACTTGTGCACTGTATTATGTATTGACAGTGCTTGCTGTCCGGCCGTTATTTGAATTGACTCAAGCGGGTGCGTTTGGATGGCTGCTTACTCATGTCGTTTACATAGTCGTGGTAGACCGATGGATTAAACATTCCTCAACAAAATCTCAATAGTAATGTAATATTTCAGACTTCTAAAGCATAGTATGATAGTCATAACTATTGCTTTAGGAGGAACTTATGAAACGGCTGATTGAAATTTTTCTAGTGGCACTTAAGCTCGGTGTCACATCGTTCGGCGGACCCACAGCTCATTTAGGTTATTTCAGAAACGAATATGTAGAACGTAGAAAGTGGTTGAGTGACAAAATGTATCAGGATCTTGTCGCACTTTGCCAGTTTCTCCCCGGTCCTGCTAGTAGTCAAGTAGGAATGGCCATCGGTATGATGCGCGGCGGGATAGCAGGAGGAATTCTGGCCTTTCTAGGATTCACACTGCCATCTGTCCTGCTGTTGATTGCCGCTGTCTATATTGTTGATTCATTTGCTGTTTCAACTGATTGGATTCAAGGATTGAAGCTTGTTGCAGTAGCTGTTGTATTACATGCCTTGATTGGTATGGGGAAGACGAGCATGACGACGATTCATTCAGTGATGATTGCTGTCACGGCATTAGCGGTCAGTCTGCTGTTTCAGACAGCTGTGACACAAATAAGTATCATCGTCGTATCAGGGATTATCGGTATTCTGTTATTTGAAGCGTCAGGAGATGGTGATCCATTCACTGTGCCGATCTCTCGCACCGCTGGAATGGTGAGTCTGATCATCCTGGTCATCATCTTGTTGTTATTACCTCTGCTCGCAAATGGCATCAATAGCGACTGGCTCGTCATGTTTGATAAGTTTTACCGGTCAGGACTACTGGTGTTTGGCGGGGGTCACGTTGTTCTGCCGTTACTTGAACGAGAGTTTGTGCCGGGTCTGCTGGATGCTGATGATTTTATTGCAGGTTATGGATTCGCTCAGGCAGTGCCGGGGCCATTGTTTACTTTTGCCTCTTATTTAGGCGCTGTTATGAAAGGGACAGTCGGCGGTTTGTTCGCCATGATCGCTATATTTTTACCAGCCTTCTTGTTAGTCACCGGCTGCCTGCCGTTTTGGGAGCAGCTCCGACGAAATACATGGATGCGCCGGGCACTGAAAGGAATTAATGCAGGCGTCCTCGGTATACTGGCAGCCGCATGGATTGCACCGATTATAACCCATACTATCAAAGCACCTGTAGATATAGTCTGGGCTGGGCTGTTGTTCGTCATGCTCTACTTTTTCAAAGTGGCGCCCTGGATCATAGTGGTCACTGGAATCATCATCGGATTACTGGTATATAAGTAGGGTGTCAAACAATGATTCAAAGAATAGGGTTCAATGAAGCAGCATCAGCTGCTTTTTTGTTGGTATGGAATGAATAACAGATAAAAGAGGGGATGGCTATGAAACGTTTCAGCTGGGCAGATACGCATCCGTTAATGACGGAATATTATGATACAGAATGGGGGCAGCCGGTTTTTGATGACCAGCTGCTCTTTGAAATTCTTGTGCTGGAGAGTTTTCAAGCAGGATTGTCATGGTTGACAGTCCTGAAGAAAAGAAAAACAATGCAAAATGCATTTAATAGGTTTGATATCAGTGATATTGTGAAATATGATGAGAACAAACTAAATACGATTTTGGAGATGCCGGACATGATTAAGCACCGTGCGAAGATTCACAGTGTAGTAACAAATGCTGCTGCCTTTCAAGAAGTGCAGCGGGAATTCGGGACATTTTCGGATTATTTATGGTCAATTACGGCGCATCAACCGCTTATTAGATATTATGATGACGAAAAGGATGTCCCAACAAAAGATGAATTGTCGTTGATGGTCAGTCACGATCTGAAAAAACGGGGATTTAAATTTGTTGGACCTGTGGTCATCTATTCTTATTTAGGGGCGGTCGGCATTATTCAGGACCGACTACGATAAAAGGGATGAGATGAATGAAATATCCAGAATTAAACGAGCACCATGTCATTGGTGTAACGCCCGTATCCAATGGAATTTACCGTGAGACAGAAGAAATGTTCAGACAGACATTTGAACGGATGGAGTCGCGCGGCTTCAAAGTAAAGAAAAAAGATGCGATATGGGGTCAAAAAAAAGCACGTGCCTGTTCTGGAGAAGAACGTGCTGCATATTTAATTGAAATGATGAATGATGATGAAGTGGATATCATCATGCCGCCGTGGGGAGGACATTTAGCAGTCGATATGCTTGAATACATGGATTTTGCAGAACTTCAACCGAAATGGCTGACCGGCTATTCTGATATATCGACAGTGATGCTTGCTATAACGCTCAAGACTGGAATTGCGACTGCTCATATGGCAAACATCGTCGATCTGCGCGGTGAGGAGATGGACCCCGTAACAGCTAAGTGGCTGGAAGTACTCGGAACAAAGGCGGGAGAGTCAGTAGAGCAGGTTTCTTCAGAACTGTACCAGGAAGAATGGGATCATGAGAATCCGACGTCTATCGTCTTCAAGCTGTCAGAACAAACTGAATGGAAAGGCTTTGATGCGATAGGGGACCGAGTGTCCGGAATGCATATCGAAGGGCGACTGCTCGGAGGATGTATCGACTGCTTCCGTCATCTGATAGGGACTGAATACGGTGATGTAGAAGGCTTCCGACATCATATTAATCATGAGTCAATTCTATGGTATATCGATGACAGCGAACTTGATACAGTTGACTTCAAACGCTCACTTGTTCAAATGAAGTATGCTGGCTGGTTCGATGACTGTGCAGGTATAATATTCAGCCGTGTCGGCAAACCTGAAGTCAAAGAAGATTATACGTATGAAGATCTGTACAGAGAACTAGCGCAGGAGCTCAAAATCCCAGTCCTCTATGATGTAGATTTCGGACATAAACCGCCGCAGATGACGATTATTAACGGCGCATATGGTATGATAAACATGGAAAAAGGCAAAGGGCAGTTCACACAGCGATTTATTTAGCAGCATGTGAAACAGGGGGTAAGAGAGTTGAATCATACCGAATTGTTTACAAACAAAGCAGAAATCTATGAATTTGGCAGACCATCGTATCCAGATGCGCTGCTTGCTTTTATGAAGGATCAATTCTCAATCAATGAACAGACAGTCGTAGCAGATGTAGGAGCAGGGACAGGTAAATTTACTGAGAAGCTGTTGGACCTCGGCTGTAAAGTCGTGGCGATAGAACCGAATCATGCGATGGCTAATGAACTAAGAGACGGATTGATGTGCAGCGAGTTACAACTCAGTGAGCAGCCGGCTGAATATACAGAACTGGAAAATAACAGTGTAGATATCATCACTGCTGCTCAGTCTTTCCATTGGTTCAACGCAGAGCAGTTCAAGAAAGAATGTCAGAGAATTCTTGTAGACAATGGGCCGGTCTGTCTCATCTGGAATACTAGAGTAGCAACAGCTGAGATTAATCAAAGAACGCATTCAATATTCACAGAACATTGCCCGGACTTCAAAGCATTCAGCGGAGGAGACAACAGCGAAGAAGAGAAGATTAGTGACTTCTTTGATGGGCAGTTTAAACTCTTTGAACTCGACTATCCCCTTGACTATACGCTGAAGAAATTTGTCGGTAGATGCGTCTCAGCCAGTTATTCACTTGACCCAGTACATGAAAACTATCCTGCTTTTGAACAAGCATTGATTAAAATGTTTCAGGAATTTGAAAAAGATGGCACTGTACAAGTTCCAAACATTACCAGGTGTTATTATGGGTATTTGTGAGTGCTATGAAAGAATTTAAAGGGTCAGCTGGTATTTGTGTGAAAGATAACAAGTTGTTAATGGTTCTCCAAGGAACACTTGATGAAGAAAAATTATGGACTGTTCCTTCAGGGGGACTAGAGCAGGAAGAGACATTCGAACAATGCTGTATTAGAGAATTTCATGAAGAAACTGGATATCATGTTGAGATTAAAGAGTACTTACAGACAAAGTCTTCTACAATCAAAGATTTTCAAGTGACAGTTAAATATTACTTAGTAAATATAATAGGTGGAGAAAAAACTTTTCATGATCCAGACAATCTTATTCATGATATCCAATGGATAGACAGTGATAAGTTCAAAAATTTAAAATTGTCATTTGAAGAAGACAGGGAAATGCTGCTAGCCTTTATTAATCAAAAGAAATTTCGTCAAACGCAATGAGAAGGCCGGGAAATGATGAAAATAATAAACCGATTAGAAATACGCCTACAAATTCAAGATTTGCAGGCGTATTTCAATTCATTATCTTTTAATAGTCAATGCAATCAATAAACAAGCAGCTCCTAGGGCTGCTGCAATATAAGCGCTGTATGACGGGGCATAATATTCGACAAGCACACCACCGATTAATGCACCAAAGCCGATGCCGGCGTTCAGCGCAGACATATTCCATGCCATAATCTGACTGGTATCGCCTTGTACTTGCTTGATGATTCCCATTTGAATCGCAGGGTTCGTCCCCCACTCTGATAAATTCCATATAAGAATAATAAACAGTAACAGCAAGTAAATAGGTAATGTCACGTTTAACAACAGCACTGAGACAATAAATACTGATATGCTGATGATTAACCATTTACGGCTGCCGAGTCGATCGGTCATTGCACCCCCCAGGCTGGTCCCGGTCATGCTGCCGATTCCTGCCACGAATAGGGCGATGGATACTGCTGATAATTCATAACCGCCGTTCAACATGATAGGACTGATATAAGTGAAGACAGCGGCATTCGCTGCCAATATTAAAAAGGTAATAGAAATATATTTTGCTGCTTCTTTTGGATGGAGTAGTCTCGATGTTCCTGCACTAGCATCAGAGTCTTCTGCAGGCTTAATCTTATTCGGCAGCTGGAACATTAGTAATATCGCTGCGATAAAACTGACTGCGACTATCATCCAGAATGTCGCACGCCAGCCGAACCACTCGCCGATTTTAGTCCCGATCGGCACACCGAAAACATTGGCCCCGCTGAAACCTATATAGACAAGTCCGAGCATTTTGCCGCGGACTTCCGGTTTACTTAAAACGACGGTCAAAGCAAGCAGTTTGACTACGATCAACGATGCTGCTGATGATGCAATCACGCGGCCGATGACGATCACCGTAAATGTAGAACCACCAGCATTAATAGCGTTCCCGATAATGAATACGCCCATCGTGACCAGCAGCACCCATTTCGGCTCATACTTGTTAGTCAATTTGACAAGAATAGGACCGGACAATGCGAAGGTAAATGCATAGATAGTAACCAGCTGGCCGGCAAGTGCTTCTGATATATTTAAGTCGTCACTAACCAGCGTTAAAATTCCTGCAATCATCAGCTCGACCATTCCGACTACAAAAATACTGAGTATAAACGTAAATAATTTAGTATATGACATAGAATTCCTTTCTGATGAAGTTGTATGATGATTATAACAAATACTGACAAAAGAACAACAATAGTTGAATGATCAAGAATATTCTCTAAACTCAGCGCTATTAATAGACTTTCGAAATTTCTCGGTTTAAAATTTATATAAAGACATATCAATGAGGTGGACAAAAATGGACATAAACGAAAGAATTGAGCAGGCATTTGAAGCGTTTCATGAAGGTGATGAACAGCAGGCGGAACAGTTATTTGCTTCTTTACAGAAAGAAGTGACGCCTGAACACCAAGACTACAATCAGTATTTAAGTGCATTAGGCTATTACCATACATTGAAATTGAATCTCGAACAAGCAGTTCACGTTTATCAAGAGCTGCTTGATAGAGCTGAAACACCTGAAGACCAATACGAAGCTATTCATGAACTAGGCATAGTATCCCGTATGGACAGTGAATTTGAGGCGGCCAAACACTATTTCTCACAGGAAGAAGACCTCATCAACCGTCATTTTCCTGATGAACAATTATTGAAGTTCATCAATTGCTATGAAGTCGGGTACGTCTATATGCAGGAAGGGAAATATGACGAAGCGGCAACCAAGTTGAATGACGCCTTGAAACTAGCAGGAGACGAAGGTGATGAGTCTGGTGTCGGTTCAGTGTATCGGGCACTGGGAGAATTAAGTGCTGCACAAGGTCAAGAACAACAATCAAAAGCTCACTTTAAACTTGCCAAAGAGAACTTCAAAATTGCTGGTGATGATATCAGCATAGAAGAAATTGAGATGCTTGAGTCTATCATCTTTGAAGTTTAGTGTATCTTCAAAGATGAAGGATAGGTCATGTTGATTACAGAATGAGCTGTGGCGGCACGTCCGGACTATGTGGAAGAGCCTGCACATAGTGAGTTGTCGACGATTTTAACGGCTGAGAGACAGAGTAGAATCCTGTCTCTTTTTTGTATTGTAAACGGTTTCAAATCTATGTATAATCATTCATAGAAACTGTATCCATCACTCTTTAAACTAATAAAGAATATTTAGTTATTTTAGTGCATATTAATACTTCATCTATGTTATTATATTTTTAGATATAATGTATTTTTATTACTTAAAGTGAATAATTTTTGGAGGAATCTATGAATAGCTATACTGATAGTCAGCGCAGAAGAGGCATGTGGAAGTTCATTATCGCATCAATCATTGGTATTTTTCTCTTTATGACACCACTTCAAGTTGGTGGAGAGACAAGTTTACCGGTTGCAGTTCTTGCTGGTAAATTTAAAGCACTTATCGGTGGATTTATGCCGACATTGATCTATTTCACTATTATTTTATCTATCTTCATTACCATTTACTTTTCGGTTACTCGTAATGCTAAAACATCATTCTTGAAAAATTTATTTGAAGTCAATTGGATCTGGCTGCTCATTCGTATACTGGGCGGGATCTTTGCAACTATCGTCTACTTCAATATGGATGTCCCGTGGATCAACACTGAAGATACAGGCGGACTGATTTATGATGGATTACTGCCGACATTGATCACGGTATTCTTCTTTGCCGGTATCTTCCTGCCGCTGCTGATGGATTACGGCTTATTTGAATTCATCGGTCCGATGTTTTCACGTGTGATGAGACCCTTATTCACATTGCCCGGAAGGTCAGCAGTAGAGAACTTAGCATCATTTGTCGGTGATGGAACAGTCGGTGTTATGATGGCATCCAAACAGTATGATGAAGGGTTCTATACAAGACGTGAAGCAACGGTCATTGCGACAAGCTTCTCGGTGGTATCCATTACATTTGCTATTGTGGTTGCTAAAGAAGTTGATTTAATGAATCATTTCTTCTATTTCTATTTCACGGTTATCGTTTCTTGCTTAGTAGCGGCAATGATTACGCCGCGAATATGGCCGTTACGACAAATTAATGATTCTTATTCTAACGGCTCAACGAAACGCTTAAGTGAAGAGACACCTGATACGCATAATGTTATCACCTATGGATTTGAAAATGCAGTTGAACGGGGGATTAAAGCCCCGGGTATTAAAGGACTGTTAACACTTGGAACACGAACAGTAATGGATATGTGGTTTGCAGTGCTGCCTGTTGTCATGTGTATTGGTACGCTTGCGACGGTCATCGCTGAATATACACCTTTCTTCACGTGGATTGGAGCACCGTTCGTACCACTCCTTGAACTGATGCAGGTTCCTGAAGCTGTGGCAGCATCAGAGACTATTCTGATTGGTTTTGCTGATATGTTCCTGCCGGCTATTCTGATCGGCGATGTACAAAGTGAATTGACGAGATTCATCGTTGCCGCGTTAAGTATTTCACAGCTGATTTACTTATCAGAAGTAGGGGGCGTCATCCTCGGCTCAAAAATTCCAGTCAGTCTTCCTAAGTTATTTGCCATCTTCTTAATCAGAACAATCATCATCCTGCCGATCATCGTTGTGATGGGGCATATGATTTTTTAGAATGTGCAGCATCATTAAATCAGGACAAAATATCATCCCTCATGCACTGCATGAGGGATGATATTTTTAGTGAAAGTGTTATTTTTCAAGTGTTGTCTGTAATTGTGCGATGACAATTTCTGAGCCGAGCATTGGTGACTCGCCTTGCTCTTCATTGTTTGATGGACGGCTATGCGCTTGTTTGAAAGCATCTGAAGTCTTCCACGCTTCAAAATCCTCCAGTGTTTCCCAGTAAGTGTGGACGTATAGTTCATCGTATTCCTCATGATTGGTGACAGACCAAGTTTCTATTTTTACAAATCCTTTTGATTGCTGTGTAGCGCCACCTTTTGTGAACATAGGGGCCATTTTTTCAGCAAAGCCGGACTTTAACTTAATGCGGTTAGTTACGATGTACATGTTATTTCCTCCTTGTTTTAAGATTGCTGTGGGTTAGTAGCCCAGATCTGATTTGTTTTGACAAATACACGTCTATTCAACTGCAGCTGGCTGACGATGACGTCTGCGATATCTTCTGCATGAATCATTGTGTCAGGGTTGAGTGAAGTCTCACCGATCAACTCAGTCAGTACAGCAGATGGATTGATGGTAAATGTGCGGATATTGTATTTTCGCATTTCCTTCATGACCCCTTCAGTCAGTCCCGTCAACGCAAATTTTGTTGCAGAATAAGCGGCTGTCTGTTCGGAAGAATTAATCGCTGACATGGATGCGATGTTCACAATGTCACCTGTCTGTCTTTCAATCATATGAGGCAGTACTTGCTGCATCACATAATATGGGCCCATGACGTTTGTCTCAAAAGAGTCGCGGAACATCTCCTCTGTCGTATCCAGGAATAAGGCGTTGTTCATTACTCCGGCATTATTGATGACAATATCAATCTGTCCGAATGTTTCAAGCGTGTGGTCGACCGCTGCCTTAATGTCATCAACGTTTCTGACATCTGCTGTAATCGCAGTCGCAGCTATATCATAAGCATCTGCTTGTGAAAGTGTCTCCTGCAATGAATCTTCGCTCCGACCGGTAATCGCGATGTTCACACCTTGGCTTGCAAGCTTTAAGGCGATGGCACGCCCGATACCGCGCGAACCGCCCGTGATTAATGCTGACTTACCTGCTAAATTTTCCATGTTCCATCTCCTTTCGATATTGCTATCGTATCAAAAAGTAAATCCAATCTCCTAATTATAAGAACGCAGCAAACAAAAAAGCCATCTGATTAGATGGCTTGTTCATTATTTATTTAATTCGTTAAGGATTTTTTTGTCATTGTGAGTATAAATGATGTAGTGTTTATCTTTAGTATCTAAAAGAATGCGGTTTGTTTTACCGAAAGTAGAACCAATTCTCACGACGTTAGCGTCATTTTCGTTTGTACCAGCGTAAATATTAGTATCTTCCTTAACACTTACAATGTCTTCATTCGGGATAACGATGTCTGCTACACGCCATTTAATGTTAACTTCTTTATCATTTTTAGTTACTGTCATTGCCATTACTAAACACATCCTTATCATTTTTATAGCTTAAATATATCTCATTGTGCATCCGCTTACAATGAATGTGATGGGTTTAAATGAATTTAAATGAAATTAACTATTTTTGAATGGTAATGAAATGTTTTTAAGCGGATCATCGACGTTGAGCACGATATTGCTTGTATTTAGAATAACTGTAGATAATCAGCCCGGCCCAGATAAAGGCGAATGTAACGAGATGCGTCGTAGTGAATGCTTCATTATAGAAGAAGACCCCCTGCATGAACATCAATGTCGGTGCAATATACTGCAGAAATCCGATGAGTGATAATGGAATACGTGTAGCTCCAGCTGTGAACAGAATCAACGGTACTGCCGTCAATATTCCTGAGAACAACAGAATGCCGCTGTCTGCATTGTAACCGAAGTAACTCATATCACTGGATTTCAAGTACATCAGGCCGATCAAAGCAAACGGCATAGATGCCAGACATTCTAGTAAAATCGTGAACATGGCATCCATATGGACATTTTTCTTGATCAGTCCATACAGTGCAAACGATACAGCAAGCAACAATGAGATGTAAGGGACTTCACCGATGGAGATTGCCATATAGAGTACGCCGAGTGCAGCGAGAATAATCGATGTCCACTCGATTTTTGAGAAGCGTTCTTTCATGAAGATCATGGCGAGCAGAATACTCATCAATGGATTGATATAATAACCGAGGCTTGCCTGCAGCACGTGATGATTAGAGACAGCCCAGATGAAGAGGCCCCAGTTGACCGCAATGACTATACCGGCAACAAACAAGCTGATGGCAGCTTTTTTATGCTGTAGCAGTTGAATGGTCTGTACTTTCAGTTCATGTGTCTTGTTCAACGCCAATATAAGAACCACCATAAAGACAAATGACCAGATGATGCGGTGTGCGAGTATTTCGTAGGCATTGAAATGATCGATAAGGCGCCAGTAGATAGGGAGTATGCCCCAGATTAAATAGCTGCTTGCCGCGAAAATAATTCCTTTTTGTTGTTCAGACATGATGCGCCTCCTTATGTACTGCTATAATAATAACAGAAATCAAATGGTATATTAAAAATAAATTCACATTTCACAGATAATCAGTATAATTAAATAGATACAGTATGTTAGGAGAGAAATGATGAAGCAACTAATGATTCTGCTGTTTAGCCTATCTGTATTGTTAGCAGCATGTAATGACGAACCGAAGACAGAAGACAAACCCAAGGCAGAAGTGAAAATCAACAAAGCGGATGATGCCAAGAAAAAGATTGAAGAGGCGAAAGAGCGCGGCCGCAAAAATGCAGATAAGACAACTGAAGAAGACAAATTTGATACAGAAAAATATAATCAGGCACGATTGTGTCTGACGGATGCGGCTATTGCAGGCAAAGGTAAATGTACAGACATTGAGAATTCAGAAGAGTATTCCAAAGCATGGAACAATTTGACGAACGAAGGCTATATTTGTCAAGGTAATCAATGTTCTCTAGTGGAAACGGAAGCACCGACGACAGAAGTGCCAGTAACAGAAGTGCCAGTGACAGAAGCGCCAGTGACAGAAGCGCCTGTGACGGAAGCACCGCCTGTCGAAGAGCAGACTGAACAGCCAGTCTCGCCCTTACCTATCGAGCCGGGCGGACTATCTACTGAAGCCCCGATACCAGAGGTGGCCCCATAATTCTTTTAATCAAAAAATCTACTCCTCATTTAACGAAGAAGTAGATTTTTTTAATCCTGAAGAAAGGAGCAGATGATGACAGGAAAAACTCATGCAGCATTCGGTATACTGCTCGGTACAGCCTATGCGCTGAATACGCCTCATGATATCGGTACAAGCGCAGTTATTATTGGAACAACAGGAGTCTTCAGCATATTACCTGATATTTGTCATTCCGGCAGCAAAGTAGGAAAAGAGTTCAAGCTGCTGAGCAGATTGATTAATTTTTTCTTCGGACATAGGACCATTACGCATTCGCTGTTATTTATGGCTGTCATTGCGGTAGTCATGACGCTCCTCAATATCGAACTGACTTATATTATTTGTGCATTGATCGGGATATCAAGCCATATTGTGCTTGATATGATGACACCAAGAGGGGTGGCGCTTTTCTTCCCGATTGATATGAAGGTGACGATGCCGGTGACTTTTAAGACCGGAGGCGTTCTCGATATGTCTCTCGCCACTACTTTTTCTGTGCTGACCGCTTATTTAATCTATACAGAAATGTTTCATCGGACATTGGACTGGATACATTTATAATGCACAGGACGGATAAAATAACTATAATAAAGAGAAACTATTGACCTTAAAGGAGAAATTATGGCTGATATTCAAGATTTACCTCAATATAATCACCACTTAATTATAGAGATGATGACGATGATGTCAGAAAACGAAAAGAACACTTTGGAACAGCAGCTTGGAGCGATCAGTCTCGATGAAGTCAAAGAACTTTATGACACGGTCTATGTAAACCGTCATGTGGAAGTACCGCCAGGGGAACTCACAGACGTTGCAGCAGAAGTGAAACGTGAAATGTCCGACTCCCGTATAGCAGCGCTTGAACAGCTCGGTCTTGAAGCAATTCAGCAGGGCAGATTTGCCGCACTATTGATGGCAGGTGGTCAAGGGACGCGCCTTGCACACAAAGGTCCAAAAGGCACATTCTCATTTGACGGCATCAGTCTGTTCAAAATGCAGGCAGACCAGCTGTTATCATTGAACAGCCGACTGAATGTCACGATTCCATGGTTTATTATGACAAGCGATATCAATCATGCAGAAACACTTGAATTTTTCAAGAGTCATCATTATTTTGATTATCCTGAGGAAGCCCTTACTTTCTTCAAACAGCCGAATGTCGTCGCCTTGTCTCCGGACGGGGAACTACTGCTGAACGAAAGCAGTGAACTGCTGACAGCCCCTAACGGTAACGGCGGCGTATTTGAAGCGATGGCGGCTACTGGGATTTATGAGCAGATGGCACGTCAAGGTGTATCACATGTTTATTTGAACAATATCGATAATGTCCTTGTCAAAGTACTTGATCCGGTGCTGTGCGGACTAGCAGTTGAGTCACGTGCAGATGTCACAACAAAAACAATCGCTCCTCTTGAAGGTGAAAGTGTCGGCCGCGTCATTATGGCAGATGGCAGGAAGCGTGTGATGGAATACACTGAACTGCCTGAAGGGATGGAGAACACGTTTAACAATGCTAACATCGGCATCCATGTCTTTAGATTGGATTTTCTTGAACAAGCATCAAAGCATCAACTGCCCTATCATCTGGCAGTGAAAAATTTGACTCAGCTGGATGAAGATTTTGAAGTGGTGAAGAAAGAAACATTGAAGTTTGAGAAGTTTTACTTTGATATCTTCCAATATGCACAGTCATTCAGCACGCTTCAAGTAGAACGCGGTAGTGAATTCAGCCCGCTCAAGAACAAAGAAGGCACTGACAGCATCGAAACAGCACGTCAAGCATTAATAGAAAACGGCATATTGTAGGTGATTGGATGTATCCATATATCGGAATGACCATTATTGCGCTCGTCAATTTCTATTTTGCCTTTTACTATATTTTAGGCGGAGGCCGTGGTGAACTGATGTGGATGGGAATTGTCTCGTTGCTTGTCGGCATCATATTCCTGCTGCTGTTGAATCGATATCATCGGTCTGTCAAGCGTCAGAATATGACTGACTTCAATTCCCATATAAAATCTGACGACGACCGACTGCTCAAGTAATTTACAAAGAGTTTAGATTTTCTTAACACTGACCTATTTTTGTGTTGCTATACTAAGATTAAAATTAATGATATAGAGGGTTACGCCATGAAAAAGAATTGGTTCTGGCCGGTTGTATTAATCCTTGTAATACTCGGGCTCATCATCATCAGCGGTATTTACATGGCACTCCGGGCAATCGATGCAAACAATACAATAGCAATAGATGAGCGGATGAAGAATCACGTCATCACGGTAGAAGGCGAAGCGACACAGAAGCTAGGATTCTATTATTTAAAAGGCAAGCAGAAAGAACCAGTGCTTATGCATGTGCAGGTAGGTGATGCAGTTCAAAAAGGCGATCCTTTATTTACGTATGTCGATGACAAGCTGAATAATGAAGAGGCTGAAATTGCACTGCGGATTGATAACAAGCGGATAGAAAAACAGCAGGTGGAAGGTCAGATTGCTGCCTACGAAGATCAGCGTCTGGAAGCGGATTTAGAAGATGCAGCAACGATTGATGCACAGCTCAACTGGCTTGACTCTGAGCTCTCAAAAGCAGAGAATAACATCAACATTCTCGAAGAAAAACAGAAAAAAGTTGTCAGAAAAATTGACAATCTGACAATCAAAGCCGGTGCAGATGGCGACGTTCTTGCAGTTAATGATGAGCAGGTTCAGGCATTCACCAGTGCGCGTCAGGATCAGCCGGTCGTGACATTGAGTGTTGATGCACTGCATATCGATGGGGTGGCGAACCGCTATGAAGTTCAGTTTTTAGAACCGAACTTGAAGCTTCAAGCATCACGGGATGGTTCCGACAAAGCATACAAAGGGCAGCTCGAAACTATCAGCCGAACACCAGTCGATCATCTAGACAGCGGCAGTCTGCCGAAAACACCAGAAGCACCAGTCGAGACAACAGAAGAACCTTCAGCTGAACAACCTGAACAACCTTCAGAATTCAAATATACGGCGTTTTTTGAACAATCTGGTCAGCTGATGGCCGGTGATACGCTTCATGTGAAAATCTATCCGTCATTTAAAAATCATATTTGGCTGCCGGAACGATTTGTCAAAAAAGAGGTCATCACTACTGAAAACGGCCAGAAATTAAAAACAGCTGTCACGAAATACTATGTCCAGAAAGTATACGGAGAAGAGATAAATAAAGAAGAAGTCACAGTAAAGAAACATGTCGATGGGCAATATTTAGTGACTGACGGCTTGTCGTCGATCGATAAGATCACTGTGTTCGATCAATAACTAGATTCCATGAATCGTTTTCGCTTGAAATTCAAAGAGAAACGATTCTTTTTTTACAAAAAAGAAGAAGACTATCAGCAGGTGACAGCGATTGATCGCAATATTAAATCACTTCTGACTGATGCAGTGACTAAACATAGAGAACTCCGGAACAGTAGGGTGCACATATTGCCTCGTTGCATCTCAGCTATTACTGGCCGCAGTACAGACGGGAGATGCATCTCGGATTAATGATGACGTACGAAGCAGACAACCGTTTCAAAGCGTACTATGAAGTCGTTCCTGGTGCGGCAGATTATTTGATTGCTGCTGTAAAATATCATATATGATTAATTTCTATGTTTGAATGATAAATAATATTCTATAATGGGTATTAAACAATAAGTTATTCATTAACAGCTTATTTTAGGAGGATACATTATGGAATGGCAAGGGAGACAGGGGAGTTCAAATGTAGAAAATGTCGGTGGCGGCGGTGGTCGTGGTCTAGCAACTGGCGGCGGTGTCGGTTGTCTTGGTATTATTATTGCGATCGTTTATATGCTGATGGGCGGAGATCCGACTGATATATTAGGCGGCGGTACATCTAATCAGCAGACGCAGCAGACTCAAACGAATGACTCCGGACAGTCGGGTCAGACAGAACGTGAACAGTTTGCCAGTGTTGTACTGAAAGATACGGAAACAGTATGGAACAAGTTGTTCCAGGATGAAGGATTGACTTACGAAGAACCAACGATGGTATTATTCTCTAATGCTGTCAGCACAGGCTGTGGTAACGCTGGCTCAGAGATGGGGCCATTCTATTGTCCGGCTGACGAGAAACTCTATATCGATTTGACGTTCATGGATGAGCTTGATCAGCGATTCCAGGCTCCTGGAGACTTTGCCATGGCCTATGTCATCGCACACGAGGTCGGTCACCATGTACAGAATCAACTAGGGACAGCTGACAAAGTGAACCGTTTAAGACAACAGTTAAGCGAAAAAGAATTCAATCGATATTCTGTAGCGATGGAACTTCAGGCTGATTATTATGCCGGAGTGTATGCCCATTATGAACAGAAGATGGGTGTCACTGAAGAGGGAGACATCGAAGAAGCTATTAAAGCAGCCCATGCGGTTGGTGATGATACATTACAGGAACAGTCTATGGGACGTGTCAATACGGATACATTTACCCATGGTTCAAGTGCTGACCGTATGAAGTGGTTCAAAAAAGGTTATGAGACTGGAGACATCCGCGGCGGCAATACATTCAGTGAAATGGGACTTGAATGATAGTCATGCGTTGTATTAAAAGATATACTAGCGATAGTATATCTTTTTTTATTTTAGGGGGATGAAGATGAAGATTTATCATAATGGTCCAATATATACGATGGAAGCTGACGGCAGACAGGTGGCAGCTGTCGCAGTTGATGATAACCGCATTACGGCAGTATTTGATGAGGTACCTGAACTAGATGCAGATTATATAGATTTGAACGGACGGACGATGCTCCCGGGACTTATCGATACCCATATCCATTTGGTCGGTACAGGAATTGCTCTCGGTGGGATTGATTTTAGAGATGACCGCGCGATTGATACGGTTAAGCAGAAGATCAGAGAAGCGGTAGATTGTTTACCTGACAATAGCTGGCTCGTCTGCGAAGGATATGATGATAATCAGCTGGGTCACCGGATGACGCGTCAGGAACTGGATGAATTGACTTCTCACAAAGTACTGATCAAACGTATTTGTCGTCATGCCGCAATCGTGAACAGTGCAGCACTCGAAGCGCTGAATATAACAGATGACGTTCAAGACATGGAAGGCGGCCGTTATGAAAAACAGAACGGCGTATTGAACGGCTGGGTACATGATGCTGCAATGGAGCAATTCGTCGATGCCAGCATGCATGAAACAGAACAATCACTCACGCTTCATATGGAACGCGCGGCAGATGCCATGCATGCGGTTGGTTTGACCACTATTCACACAGAAGACCTAGCGTATTATCAGGATTTCCACAATGTCTTCAATGCTTACAAAAAGACATTCGGCAAAGGTAAGAAACAACTGCGTCTTAATCTGCTGAGACATACTGCCATATTTGAAGAACTGATGGCGACAGATTACACTTATGACACATGGATCAAAGCTGACAGCATGAAATTTTACGCGGACGGTGCGCTTGGTGGAAGAACCGCGTTATTCCGTGAACCATACAGCGATGCACCGGAGACGTCGGGGCTTGCGATATATACGCAGGAAGAGCTGGAAGCACAAGTGCAGAAGGCGAGACGTCATAACGCAACAGTTGCTGTGCATATGATTGGTGACCGGGCGTGTGAAATGGTGCTCGATGCTATTGAAAAGTATCCCCCAGCAACAGGACGTGACCGCTTGATTCATGTCAGTTTTCTTGGAGCTGATTTAGTAGACCGCATAGCTGAACTGCCAGTTATCTGTGATGTACAGCCGTCATTCTTGACATCTGATTTTCCGTGGGCAATGGATCGTGTCGGCGACGAACGTATTCAATATGCCTACATCTGGCAAACATTGCTTGACCGGGGAATTGTCATCGGTGGTGGATCAGATGCACCGATTGAATCATTTAATCCACTTGTAGGGATTGATGCTGCAGTGAACCGCAGACCATTTGACGGAGACACTCAATATACAATGGCTCAGGCACTATCAGTATTTGATGCTGTGCGCCTGTATACTGTACTTGCAGCAGATGTCGCACAACGCCCGGACAATGGACTAATAAAAGAGGGTTACTTGGCTGACTTCACGATACTTGAAGAGAATCCCTTTACAGTTGATCCTCTTGATATTCACAAAATAAACGTCGCAATGACTATTGTTGATGGGGATATCGTCTATAGAAAATAAATTGGAAGGCCGTGTTTGAGCAGGTTTCGCGATTTCTCGGCCTTCAAATTAAAAAATCACGGCCCTCGCCGTGATTCTTGTTCAAGATTGTTTACGCCAGTCGAAATCTGATCTTTTGAAATCTTGTAATTCAAAGGAAACTCTAATCGTGCACTTAGTTGATCAATAACAAGTTATAGAAAGAGGTAATTCATTGAAACGCTTTAAAATTCACGGCAAGTCTCTCCTCTCCATCGTAATGATTACAGCTATCGTCTTAATATCCGGTATTACTTTTTTATTGATGGTCGCCTTTGGATTGTATGGCTTGAGCCGCATTTTAATTTATTTACAGCTTGCTGAATTCACCTATAATCAGAGTATGATTGATAATTTATTTTATTATGGGTCCTATATAGTATCCGGCTACTTCCTGCTCTTAGTAATAGAATTTATTATTGATGAACTGAAGAAAAGAAATCCCGAACATTCATTTTTTAAAGGCGCTAAATATCATATCTTTATCGTTTTTATGAATACGACTTTCTTTTATTTGTTTGTCCATTTGAACTATGAACACATTAGAATCAATTACTTTGTCATCTTGATAGTCATCGGTATACTCTATGCACTGACAGAGTTTTTCTATCCTGAGAGTGAAAACTTGAATCACAAAGATGATGACTGACATATTGGTATAAATAACACCCGGCTGATGACAGCCGGGTGTTATATTATGTTCGATTATTCTTCTTTTTGACAGTAGACAGATACACTGCCTGGGTTGACTTTAAAAACACCATTTCCATCTTCGTCAATAATCACTTCTTCGTCACGTGTGTTAGTATAATCAAGCCACACTTGACCTTGTTTTTCCTTGCCGACAAACATCGTTTTTTCGGCATCTTCATTACTGCTGTTGATGATGACGGCACATCCTGAATTCTCTACTTCTTTGGCACCGCGTCTGACCCAGCCGATGACGTTCTTGTGATCGAAATAATCATCCTGCTGACCGAATGCTTTTTTCTTGCGGACATATAACAGTGGGTCGATAGCCATTTGTTTACCATCAACCGGATGCTCACCGGCGATACCATAATAATCACCGTAGAAGACAACAGGGAATCCGTCGTAACGCAGAAGGATTAATGCATAGGCACTCTGTTTGAACCAGTCCTGAACAAATGATTCCAGGGATTCACCGGGCTGAGAATCATGATTATCAACAAATGTGACAGCGTTCAGCGGGTTTTCTTTGACCAATGTATTATCGAATATCGTTCTCAAGTCATAGGCAGCACCAGCTTCTGATGCTTCTTTTAAATTATAGTGCAGCGCAACATCGAATAGGTCGAGAGAATATTCAGCATCAATCAAGAAGCTCTCGTTCGTCTGAACATCGGCACGCCAAAACTCTCCGACAAAATAGAAATTATTATTTGAGTGTTCATTCATTGCCTTGATGAAGTCGCGGATGAAATAACTTTCGATATGTTTGATGGCATCAAGACGCATACCATCAATTTCAAGTTCGTCGATGAGCCATTTGCCCCATTCAATCATTTCATTTCGGACATCCGGGTGCTTATAGTCGATGTTACTGAACATCAAATAATCGAAATTCCCCTTTTCGTCATCCACATTTTCATTCCAGCCTTTATTGTCGCCGAGAATGCGGTACACGCCGGTATTACCTGTTTTGTGATCATAGTCTGTGCCGTTGAAATGTGTGTAGTTCCAGATGAAGTCACTGTATTTGCCGTTACGACCTGGGAACGTGAATTTCGTATAACCTTCAATATCAAACGGTTCAGAAATCACGTCTGTTCTATTATCTGCGTCAACTTCAACCACTTTGAAGAGTTCTGTTTCATCAGCACCTGCTTTGTGATTCATAACGATGTCTACATATACTTTAATATCGTTGTCGTGGCAGGCTTTGATTGCTGCTTTTAGTTCATCTTTAGTGCCGTATTTCGTACGCACACTGCCTTTTTGATCAAATTCACCGATATCAAAGTGGTCATAGACACTGTAACCCGGGTTCTGGTTATGGTCAGCTTTAGTGACCGGTGGAATCCACACAGCGTCGATACCGCGTTCTTTCAGTGTTGCTGCATCTTCTTTTAATCGGTTCCAGTGATTACCGTCTCCATTTGTGTACCATTCGAAATATTGCATAATTGTGTGATTAAGTATCATCATGTTCCTCCAGATTGTATAAGTATGTTTGTTAATAGCCTTAATTATACTCTTTCAATCATAAAGTAGTTAAAAATTTGTCATATAATAGATTTATACAAAGGACGGGTTTTTTGTTATTCTTATAGTAATGAATATTTAAAGGGGCGTATGAATGTGTTAACTGTAGAAACAGCAGCAGATCTACTTGGCGAACTTGCCGATCCAATTATCAATGTTCCATTGAAAGAAACAGGCGGCGTCAAAGAAGTATCCATTAAAGAAGAGAAGGAACATATCAGTGTCAAGATTGCGATTGCAAAATTAGGCGGTCAGACTCAGCTGGATCTCCAGACTAAGATTGTAGACACTTTAAAAGCAAATGGTGCACGTACAGTCGGCCTTAGATTCGAACAGCTCGATGACGCGGCACTTGAACAGTTTAGAGGTCAGACAGGCTCTGAGATTGAGCGCCAGCTTGAAAATACAGAATTTATTTCCATTGCTTCAGGTAAAGGCGGCGTCGGCAAATCAACTATATCTGTCAACCTGGCTGTGGCACTGGCGAGACTCGGCAAAAAAGTAGGTTTAGTCGATGCAGATATATATGGATTCAGTGTACCTGACATGATGGGTATTACATCTCGTCCCGGCATTAAAGGAGAAACCATCCTGCCTGTCGAACGATTTGGTGTCAAAGTCATTTCGATGGCTTTCTTTGTAGAAGAGAATGCTCCTGTTATTTGGCGGGGGCCGATGCTCGGCAAGATGATCAATAATTTCTTCCAGGAAGTCGAGTGGGGAGAACTGGATTATATTCTGCTTGATTTACCGCCCGGTACAGGAGATGTAGCACTTGATGTGCATGAAATGCTGCCGAAGAGCAAGGAGATTGTTGTGACAACGCCGCATCCAACTGCTGCGTTTGTTGCTGCAAGAGCAGGAGCTATGGCACTTCATACAGACCATGAGATTCTTGGAGTCATCGAGAATATGTCATACTTCGAAAGCCGAGAAACTGGCAGCAAGGAGTATGTGTTCGGAAGCGGGGGCGGCGAAAAGCTTGCGCATGAGCTCAATACAGAATTATTGGGCCAGCTGCCTCTTGCGCAGCCTGACTGGCAGGAAGATGACTTTGCACCGTCAGTATACGGAGCAGATCATCCACTTGGAGTCATCTACAGAAATATGGCGGCAAAAATTATCGAGAAGACTGAGAAATAAGAGAGGCACGATTGTGACAATTAGAAATTTAGGTAAATTTTATGGCATCACGCTATTGATTGGTATGATCACGACGTTGCTGGTCAGCCTGATATTCGGATATGATCGTTTAACGGTCTACTTATTCAAAGGACAGATTGGAGAGTTTCTCGCTGCATTCGTCTGGTTTATGGGTTATGGATTATTGATTGCCTCAGTGAGTCAACTAGCTTACTTTAGTTATCTATTCATCCATCAGCTTGGAGCCGGGATTTTCCGCTCGGCCTGGAACCCTATACAGGCAGTCATCACTGTCTTTGCACTGTTTGATTTAGTTTATTTCAGGTATTTAAGATTTGGCAGACAAGAAGGTGATGTTCAGCAGTTCATCTGGATTCCAATTCTTATTTTGATTGCGGCACTGATTGTAACGTACTACAAAGTGAAGATGACGAACAACAGTGTCGTCATTCCAGCATTGTTCTTTATGATTGTCATGACCACTGTTGAATTGATTCCATTTTTAAGAGTGGAAGATACAACGTGGCTATACTGTACTATCTTTCCGCTTTTATTATGCAACGCCTATCAGCTGTTAACATTGCCGAAGTATAACGAGGCATCAAGACAAGAACGTTATGCACGCAAAGTCGCAAAAGGTGAGATCGCGCCGGAAGAACGTGTGACTGTAAAGAACACGAAAGTTGTTTCAAAAAAGAAAAAGAAGCGGTCATAACTTTATATAATGAAGTAGATCTGAACGAGATCTGCTTCTTTTTTTAATGGATTTAAAAAGATTAAAAAAAGTTGAATTAAAGTGTTGACTTTAAAAGGTCAGCTTGTTAAGATATAAAAGTCGCTGAAAACGACAACAACACTTGAAACAAACGCTATAAAGCAGCTGCACGAAAGTGTAAAATTGATACTTGCGAAAGTATCGCAAACACTTTATAGTATATAAGGTAGTCTTAATTCTTGCAGCGGGATAATGAATCTGCTACAATGAGTTTTGAACACTTGAAAAATGAACATTGAAAACTGAATGACAATATGTCAACGTTAATTCCAATAATTTGAGTACTTTAAGTACTTGCTGAAGAGTGATTGGCTCAACCAATCAAAGAGCTTTTATCAAACAAACTATTATGGAGAGTTTGATCCTGGCTCAGGATGAACGCTGGCGGCGTGCCTAATACATGCAAGTCGAGCGGACAGACAGGAGTGCTTGCACTCCTTGAAGTCAGCGGCGGACGGGTGAGTAACACGTGGGTAACCTACCTATAAGACTGGGATAACTTCGGGAAACCGGAGCTAATACCGGATAATATGTTTCACCTCATGGTGAAACAGTGAAAGACGGTTTCGGCTGTCACTTATAGATGGACCCGCGGCGCATTAGCTAGTTGGTGAGGTAACGGCTCACCAAGGCGACGATGCGTAGCCGACCTGAGAGGGTGATCGGCCACACTGGGACTGAGACACGGCCCAGACTCCTACGGGAGGCAGCAGTAGGGAATCTTCCGCAATGGACGAAAGTCTGACGGAGCAACGCCGCGTGAGTGAAGAAGGTTTTCGGATCGTAAAACTCTGTTGTAAGGGAAGAACAAGTACGTTAGTAACTGAACGTACCTTGACGGTACCTTACCAGAAAGCCACGGCTAACTACGTGCCAGCAGCCGCGGTAATACGTAGGTGGCAAGCGTTATCCGGAATTATTGGGCGTAAAGCGCGCGTAGGCGGTCTCTTAAGTCTGATGTGAAAGCCCCCGGCTCAACCGGGGAGGGTCATTGGAAACTGGGAGACTTGAGTGCAGAAGAGGAGAGTGGAATTCCATGTGTAGCGGTGAAATGCGCAGAGATATGGAGGAACACCAGTGGCGAAGGCGGCTCTCTGGTCTGTAACTGACGCTGAGGTGCGAAAGCGTGGGGATCAAACAGGATTAGATACCCTGGTAGTCCACGCCGTAAACGATGAGTGCTAAGTGTTGGGGGGTTTCCGCCCCTCAGTGCTGCAGCTAACGCATTAAGCACTCCGCCTGGGGAGTACGGTCGCAAGACTGAAACTCAAAGGAATTGACGGGGACCCGCACAAGCGGTGGAGCATGTGGTTTAATTCGAAGCAACGCGAAGAACCTTACCAAATCTTGACATCCTCTGACAACTCTGGAGACAGAGCGTTCCCCTTCGGGGGACAGAGTGACAGGTGGTGCATGGTTGTCGTCAGCTCGTGTCGTGAGATGTTGGGTTAAGTCCCGCAACGAGCGCAACCCTTATCTTTAGTTGCCATCATTCAGTTGGGCACTCTAGAGAGACTGCCGGTGACAAACCGGAGGAAGGTGGGGATGACGTCAAATCATCATGCCCCTTATGATTTGGGCTACACACGTGCTACAATGGATGGTACAAAGGGCAGCAAAACCGCGAGGTCAAGCAAATCCCATAAAACCATTCTCAGTTCGGATTGTAGTCTGCAACTCGACTACATGAAGCTGGAATCGCTAGTAATCGTAGATCAGCATGCTACGGTGAATACGTTCCCGGGTCTTGTACACACCGCCCGTCACACCACGAGAGTTTGTAACACCCGAAGCCGGTGGAGTAACCTTTTAGGAGCTAGCCGTCGAAGGTGGGACAGATGATTGGGGTGAAGTCGTAACAAGGTAGCCGTATCGGAAGGTGCGGCTGGATCACCTCCTTTCTAAGGATTATACGGAAAAGGAATCCATGAGATTCCTTCGGAATTGACGCTGACATATTGTATTCAGTTTTGAATGTTTATACATTCAGAATGTACCTTGAAAACTAGATAAGCAATGAAGAAGAAAAAGATTTTACCAAGCAATACCGAGTGAGTTCATTTTATGAATTCTTGAAATCGCGCGTCTGCATTCATGCAGACATCACATTATTAATAACAGATTAAGTTATTAAGGGCGCACGGTGGATGCCTTGGCACTAGAAGCCGATGAAGGACGTTACTAACGACGATATGCTCTGGGGAGCTGTAAGTAAGCTTTGATCCAGAGATTTCCGAATGGGGAAACCCAGCATGAGTCATGTCATGTTATCCATATGTGAATACATAGCATATGAGAAGGCACACCCGGAGAACTGAAACATCTAAGTACCCGGAGGAAGAGAAAGAAAACTCGATTCCCTGAGTAGCGGCGAGCGAAACGGGAAGAGCCCAAACCAGAGTGCTTGCACTCTGGGGTTGTAGGACACTCAATACGGAGTTACAAAGGAACAGTTTAGACGAATGATTTTGGAACAATCAACCAGAGAAGGTAAAGGTCCTGTAGTCGAAAAGCTGTTCCCTCCTGAGTGGATCCTGAGTACGGCGGAACACGTGGAATTCCGTCGGAATCCGGGAGGACCATCTCCCAAGGCTAAATACTCTCTAGTGACCGATAGTGAACCAGTACCGTGAGGGAAAGGTGAAAAGCACCCCGGAAGGGGAGTGAAATAGAACCTGAAACCGTGTGCTTACAAGTAGTCAGAGCCCGTTAATGGGTGATGGCGTGCCTTTTGTAGAATGATCCGGCGAGTTACGATTTGATGCAAGGTTAAGCAGTGGATGCGGAGCCGCAGCGAAAGCGAGTCTGAACAGGGCGAATGAGTATCAGGTCGTAGACCCGAAACCAGGTGATCTACCCATGTCCAGGTTGAAGTTCAGGTAACACTGAATGGAGGACCGAACCGACTTACGTTGAAAAGTGAGCGGATGAGGTGTGGGTAGCGGAGAAATTCCAATCGAACCTGGAGATAGCTGGTTCTCTCCGAAATAGCTTTAGGGCTAGCCTCGCATGATGATTACTGGAGGTAGAGCACTGTTTGGACTAGGGGCCCCCCTCGGGTTACCGAATTCAGACAAACTCCGAATGCCAGATAATTTAATGCGGGAGTCAGACTGCGGGTGATAAGGTCCGTAGTCGAGAGGGAAACAGCCCAGACCACCAGCTAAGGTCCCAAAATATATGTTAAGTGGAAAAGGATGTGGCATTGCCCAGACAACTAGGATGTTGGCTTAGAAGCAGCCATCATTTAAAGAGTGCGTAATAGCTCACTAGTCGAGTGACGCTGCGCCGAAAATGTACCGGGGCTAAACATATTACCGAAGCTGTGGATTGTCCTTACGGACAATGGTAGGAGAGCGTTCCAAGGGCGTCGAAGCATGACCGCAAGGACATGTGGAGCGCTTGGAAGTGAGAATGCCGGAGTGAGTAGCGAAAGACGGGTGAGAATCCCGTCCACCGATTGACTAAGGTTTCCAGAGGAAGGCTCGTCCGCTCTGGGTTAGTCGGGACCTAAGCCGAGGCCGACAGGCGTAGGCGATGGATAACAGGTAGATATTCCTGTACCACCTAAGATTGTTTGAACGATGGGGGGACGCAGAAGGATAGGCGATCGTACTGTTGGTTATGTACGTCCAAGCATCAAGACTGAGCATCAGGCAAATCCGGTGCTCATCAAGGTTGAGATGTGACGGGGAGCGAAATTATAGTAGCGAAGTCGTTGATTTCACACTGCCAAGAAAAGCCTCTAGTTAGAAATTAGGTGCCCGTACCGCAAACCGACACAGGTAGTCAAGATGAGAATTCTAAGGTGAGCGAGCGAACTCTCGTTAAGGAACTCGGCAAAATGACCCCGTAACTTCGGGAGAAGGGGTGCTTTTTAGGGTGCAAGCCCTGAAGAGCCGCAGTGAATAGGCCCAAGCGACTGTTTATCAAAAACACAGGTCTCTGCAAAACCGTAAGGTGACGTATAGGGGCTGACGCCTGCCCGGTGCTGGAAGGTTAAAAGGAGTGGTTAGCATCTGCGAAGCTACGAATTGAAGCCCCAGTAAACGGCGGCCGTAACTATAACGGTCCTAAGGTAGCGAAATTCCTTGTCGGGTAAGTTCCGACCCGCACGAAAGGCGTAACGATTTGGGCACTGTCTCAACGAGAGACTCGGTGAAATCATAGTACCTGTGAAGATGCAGGTTACCCGCGACAGGACGGAAAGACCCCGTGGAGCTTTACTGCAGCCTGATATTGAAATTCGGCACAGCTTGTACAGGATAGGTAGGAGCCTTTGAAGCGTGAGCGCCAGCTTACGTGGAGGCGCTGGTGGGATACTACCCTGGCTGTGTTGACTTTCTAACCCGCACCACTTATCGTGGTGGGAGACAGTGTCAGGCGGGCAGTTTGACTGGGGCGGTCGCCTCCTAAAGAGTAACGGAGGCGCTCAAAGGTTCCCTCAGAATGGTTGGAAATCATTCGCAGAGTGTAAAGGCACAAGGGAGCTTGACTGCGAGACCTACAAGTCGAGCAGGGTCGAAAGACGGACTTAGTGATCCGGTGGTTCCGCATGGAAGGGCCATCGCTCAACGGATAAAAGCTACCCCGGGGATAACAGGCTTATCTCCCCCAAGAGTTCACATCGACGGGGAGGTTTGGCACCTCGATGTCGGCTCATCGCATCCTGGGGCTGTAGTCGGTCCCAAGGGTTGGGCTGTTCGCCCATTAAAGCGGTACGCGAGCTGGGTTCAGAACGTCGTGAGACAGTTCGGTCCCTATCCGTCGTGGGCGTAGGAAATTTGAGAGGAGCTGTCCTTAGTACGAGAGGACCGGGATGGACATACCTCTGGTGTACCAGTTGTCGCGCCAGCGGCATAGCTGGGTAGCTATGTATGGACGGGATAAGTGCTGAAAGCATCTAAGCATGAAGCCCCCCTCAAGATGAGATTTCCCAACTTCGGTTATAAGATCCCTCAAAGATGATGAGGTCAATAGGTTCGAGGTGGAAGCACAGTGATGTGTGGAGCTGACGGATACTAATCGATCGAAGACTTAATCAATTTAAGAAAAGCGAAGGCAAGCGGAAAGACAGCGCAGCTGGACAAACAAAGATTATCGGCATTGCCGGTTGAATCTCTTCTTCATGCCTATCTAGTTTTGAGGGTATATTCCCCGTCTGTCTGGTGACGATGGCAGAGAGGTCACACCTGTTCCCATACCGAACACAGAAGTTAAGCTCTCTAGCGCCGATGGTAGTTGGACTGACGTCCCGTGAGAGTAGGACGTTGCCGGGCAGATTTTTATTTATCCACAGTAGCTCAGTGGTAGAGCTATCGGCTGTTAACCGATCGGTCGTAGGTTCGAGTCCTACCTGTGGAGCCATTTTTTTTTGGCCCCTTGGTCAAGCGGTTAAGACACCGCCCTTTCACGGCGGTAACACGGGTTCGAATCCCGTAGGGGTCATACGGAGGATTAGCTCAGCTGGGAGAGCATCTGCCTTACAAGCAGAGGGTCGGCGGTTCGATCCCGTCATCCTCCACCATTTAAATAACTTACATATTAAAAGCTGGAGGGGTAGCGAAGTGGCTAAACGCGGCGGACTGTAAATCCGCTCCTTCGGGTTCGGCAGTTCGAATCTGCCCCCCTCCACCATTATTGGGGTATAGCCAAGCGGTAAGGCAACGGACTTTGACTCCGTCACTCGTTGGTTCGAATCCAGCTACCCCAGCCATTAGAGCCATTAGCTCAGCTGGTAGAGCATTTGACTTTTAATCAAAGGGTCAGAGGTTCGAATCCTCTATGGCTCATAATGAAACCCTTGTCTTCGGACAAGGGTTTTTTGTTGTATTATTCTAGTGTGAATGGCTATTCGCTATATTCCATAAAAATACATTTTATTCACTCATGCATAAAATTATTGAATATTCCAATAGAGTGCTATAAAATATATCATGTTAGCGCTTTCTTAAACTATTGGAAATAGAGGGGTTATAGTCATGAATAAAACGATTGAAATCATTGGAGCACCATGTGCATTCGGGCAGCGTAAGCTTGGCGTGAACATGGGTCCGGATGCGATGCGCTATGCGGGTTTAGTAGAACGTATTGAAGCGATCGGTCACAATGTAGAAGATAAGGGCAACATCGACAGCCCGATGATAGATATGAAGAAATACCGTTCAGAGCAGGAGGGTGGACTCCGTAATCTTGAAGAGGTCAAAGTATTCTGTGAAACGCTTTGCGATGAAGTAGATCAAACCATCCAGTCCGATAAATTTCCGCTGGTCCTTGGCGGAGATCATTCTATCGCGATAGGTACGATATCCGGTGTGAAGCGCCACTACGATAATTTAGGAGTCATCTGGTACGATGCACATGGAGATTTGAATGTAGCTGATTCTTCTCCGTCAGGTAATATTCACGGGATGCCATTGCGGGCTTTGATTGGTGACGGGCATGAAGACCTGGTCAACATCGGTGGTTATCAGAATAAAGTCAAAGTGGAAAATATCGTCCTCATCGGCATGCGCGATTTGGATGAAGGTGAGAAGCAGTATATTAAAGAAGTGGGCATTAAAACGTACACAATGGCAGATATTGATAAGCTCGGAATGAAGGCGGTCATCGAAGAAACACTCGACTATTTAAAAGATACTGATGGTATTCACTTATCATTAGATGTCGATGCGCTTGATCCCGTTGAAACACCGGGGACGGGGACGACTGTACCAGGTGGTATCACTTACCGCGAAAGCCATCTAGCAATGGAAATACTGCATGGTTCAGATGCCATCACATCTATGGAATTAGTAGAAGTCAATCCACTCATTGATATCAACAACAAAACAGCTGATCAGGCAGTACGCCTGTTAGGTTCGTTCTTCGGCGAAACATTATTATAAGTAAGTCATCAGGCGGATTTCCGCCTGATTTTTTTTGTATTAAAAAACCCAGCTCATTATTCTGAGCTGGGAATTACAGTTACAAGGTAATGGTGATCACTTGATTTTTTGGAGGATTTCTTCAGGAATTTCTTCAAATCCTTCTTAAATTCGGGCAGATCTTCCTGATTCAGCTGCAATTTAAAGGAGAGTGCTTCTTTCTTTGATTCTTCTTCTCGGAACTTAAGTAAGTCAGGGCTCGGAAACAGTTTCTTCGCTGTTGGCGAATAGAACTTCTGGATGATGCTGTGTTTCTGTTCTGTCTTGACCATTTCAATAATGCCGTATTTCTCCAGCTCTCTCAGATGGTAATGAATTTTGGCACGCGGAATTTTTAGTTCATCTGCCAGCTGCTGCCCCGTTTTTTCGCCTTCAGACAGGAGTTCGAGCAGTTTAATTCGAAACGGATCACTGACGCATTTAAGTTGAGCCAGATTATCGATGACCAGGATATCTAACATTGAGCGTCTCCTTTAAATAATTGATACTTCAATTATTACTATTTTTTGGGACTGTGTCAACGGATTACACTAATTGAATGATTTTATCACTAAAAAAAGATTAAATCTATTCTATTTAATCTACTTTTAACATTAATTTAAATCAACTGTGGGTTACATTTCAATGTTAACAAAGTATAATATAATAAAATCTAATGGAGGTCTTGATATGTTAGGACAACGTGTCAAAGAATTAAGAAATGCGGCTAACTTAACACAGCAGCAGTTAGCTGAAGGAATTATATCAAGAACTTACTTAAGTTTAATCGAAAAAAACTCTGTTCACCCGTCGACGAATGTACTGAAGAAACTGAGCGTCAGACTGAATTGTACGCTGGATGATTTCACAACAGCATCTGCTGACAGCAATTTGAGCCTGTTCGATATTAAGAAGGATATCAAAGTCGCAGAAAATCACGTGATGCTGCATGAATTCAACAAGCTTGAAGACTTTCTGATGAAGAATTACGAAACGCTCGATACTATTACAGAATATGAGCGCGGGACGATTCATTGGATCAAAGCAAGTTATTACTTTCATCAGCAGGATTATGATAAATCACGTGAAGAACTGGCAAAGACGATTGGTATTGTGAAAAAACAGAAGGACGTCACGATTTATCTTCGAGCGCTTGTACTGCTCGGTCATGTTGAATGCCAGACAGGTGATACGATGGCAGCTATCCATCAGCTGACGATTGCCAACAACATTACGATATTCGAGAATATCACCAATACGTTACGCGTCACTATTCTTGCAAGACTCGGTGAATATTACAGAATGATCGGTGAGAATTATGTCGCCATCAATTTATGCGAAGATGCCTTGAATTTAAGCAGGAAGCTCAATACGTTCCATTTCGGCTATGAGATTGAGAATACATTAGGGAAAGCTCATCACATCTTGAAACAATATGATGAAGCGGAAATACATGTGCGCCGTGCCATCACCTATTCAGAACTGAAAGGGCCGAGCATTGAACTCGTCGGCGTGAAGACGAACTTTGCCATACTATTAATGGAAGTCAATCGCATTGGTGAAGCGTATGACAACATCAAAGATGCCTATGATATGGTCGAAGCCCACGGATTTGACGTACCATTTGTGATGAATGTGAAACTACGCTACGGCCAAATATTAAGTAAATTTGGCAAGAAGGAAGAAGCCAAAAAGATTGTCAAACAGTTGATAGCGACAGATACATCTGGATTTGCCAATGAGATATTAGGTGATATTGCTTGTCATGAAGGTAACCTGCAGGGCGCACTGACGTATTATACGGAAGCGCTGAAGGGTGATGATTATTCAATATATATCGTTCAGCTCTATCCCAAAATAGCAGAAATCTACAAGCAGCTCGGTCAGATTGACAAAGCTCTTGAATATTACGAAAAAAGTGTTACGGAATACAAGAGTCTTGTTAATGACATGTTATAATATATTTAGCTGAAGTATGGAGGAGATGTAATGCAGTTTTTTGATAACTTAAATACACTCAAAGTTATCACCGGCATTCTGGACCTGCTGATTGTATGGTACGTTCTTTACTTGGTCATTAATGCCATCAAAGGAACGAAAGCAATACAACTGCTCAAAGGAATATTCTTTATTGTGATTGGTAGATTAGTCAGTGACTTACTCGATTTGACGACAACGACGAGATTATTCGATTTTGTACTGGAATGGGGTTTCTTAGCAGTCATTGTAATTTTCCAGCCTGAATTAAGAAGAGCACTGGAACAGCTGGGACGAGGTAGTCTGTTCAAACGGAATGCTTCGAACTTAAAGGTAGATAAGAACAAATTGACAGACGATATGGTCAAATCAGTTCAGTATATGGCAAAACGTCGTATAGGTGCACTGATTGTCATCGAAAAAGAAACAGGTCTTCAAGATTATATTGAAACGGGTATACCGATTTATGCCAACATTTCATCAGAATTACTGATTAATATTTTTATACCGAATACACCGCTGCATGACGGCGCTTTGATCATTCAAGGTGACAAAATAGCTGCTGCAGCGAGTTATCTGCCACTCTCTGACTCCAGCAAGATTCAGAAGAGTCTCGGCACACGCCATAGAGCGGCGATTGGTCTGTCTGAAGTATCAGATGCATTCACGGTCGTTGTGTCAGAGGAGACAGGTGCTATTTCAGTGACTTACAATGGTCGATTACGTAAAGATGTGTCGCTGGAAGTTTTTGAAGCATTATTGACAGAGCACTGGTTCAGTGCACATCTTGATAAGAAAGGTGTGGTGAACGATGCTGGAAACTAAGTGGGGATTACGGCTTGTTTCTTTAGTTCTTGCGTTATTTTTATTTCTATCTGTCAATGACGTCTTCGGTAGTTTCTTTTCGCAGGAACAGTTCAATGAATCAGAGGAAATTGTGATCGAAGATGTCCCGGTTGAAACCATATATGATAAGGACAACCTCTACCTCGCGGGTGCACCGAAGACCATTAACGTCAGAATATCAGGGCCGAATGCCATCGTCAAAAAGACGGAGAGTATGATGGACTTCACCGTGAAGCTGGATATGCGTAACGATACGGTCGGAGATCATAAAAAGCGCTTTGTTGTAGACGGTCTATCTGATAAACTGACTTATGAATTGATGCCGAAGTCAGCGAACGTCACGTTGACCGAGAAGACGAGTGTGACAGAACAAGTAGAAGCGGAAATCAGTGACAGCCGTATCGCGACAGGCTATGAACTGATTGGCCAGGAAGTCGATCCGTCGCAGGTAACCATTACAGGCGGAGAGGACGAAGTCAGCAAGATTGCTTACGTCAAAGCGACGCTTGATAATAAGACTAAGCTGTCAGAGTCAACGACAGAAGAAGCGGAAGTCGGCGTGTTTGATGCTCAGCTGAATAAGCTCGATGTGACTGTCAAACCAGCAAAAGTCAAAATCAACATTAAAGTCGCACCGTCTGCCAAGTCAGTATCCGTTACACCGAAAACAATAGGAAAACTATCGTCAGACTTGAAGCTCAATGATATTACATTATCTGACGATCAAGTGGAACTGTTCGGCAAACGGTCAGTTCTTGACGGTATTGGTAATATGGAAGTAGAAGTGAATCTAGATGATATTACAAAAGACACAGAAATTAAGCAGAAGATTCCTCTTCCGGAAGATGTCACTAAGGCATCACCAGAAGAAGTAACCGTGACAATTGATGTAAGCAAAAAATAATTGGAGTTTAAAAGGAGTTTATAAAAATGGGTAAATATTTTGGAACAGACGGTGTCAGAGGTGTCGCAAACAGCGAGTTAACCCCAGAATTTGCATTCAAGTTAGGACGTTTCGGCGGCTATGTCCTGGCGCATAATGGTCATGACAAACCTACTGTCCTTGTAGGACGAGACACACGTGTATCTGGAATCATGCTTGAATCAGCACTCGTTGCTGGATTGTTATCAACAGGTGCAGAAGTCATGAGACTCGGTGTTATATCAACACCCGGCGTTTCTTATTTGACAAGAGAACTAGAAGCTCAAGCAGGCGTTATGATCTCTGCAAGCCATAATCCAGTACAGGATAACGGTATCAAATTCTTTGGAGCAGATGGATTCAAGTTAAGCGATGATCAGGAGGCAGAGATTGAACAACTGCTGGATGCTGATGATACGCTTCCAAGACCTATTGGAGCAGATATCGGCCGTACTTCAGATTTCTTTGAAGGTGGTAACCGCTATTTAAGCTTCTTGAAATCAACGATTGATGGAGATTTAGAAGGATTGAAGATTGCCCTGGACGGCGCCCATGGTTCAACGTATTCTCTTGCCCCTTATTTATTTGGTGATTTAGAAGCGGATACGGTGACTATCGGCTGTAATCCTGACGGTAACAATATTAACGACGGAGTAGGTTCAACACATCCGGACGCTCTGGCAGAACTCGTTGTGGAATCAGGCAGTGACTTCGGACTGGCATTCGACGGTGACGGTGACCGTCTCATTGCAGTAGACGAAAAAGGGCAGATTGTCGATGGCGACCAGATCATGTTCATCTTGGCACAGGCGATGAAAGCACGTGGTGAACTGAAAGATGATATGGTTGTGTCAACAGTGATGAGTAATCTCGGATTCTATAAAGCACTGGAAGAGCACGGCATCAAAAGTGACAAGACGAAAGTTGGCGACCGCTATGTCGTAGAAGAAATGCGCCGCGGTCAGTATAATCTCGGTGGTGAGCAGTCCGGACATATCGTGATGATGGATTATAACACAACGGGCGACGGCTTATTGACGGGTGTACATTTAGCAGCCATCATTAAAGCATCTGGTAAAACATTAAGTGAGCTTGCAGCACAGATGACGAAATATCCGCAGCGACTAGTCAATATTCGAGTGACTGATAAACATGCAGTCGAACAAAATGAAGATGTCGCTCAAGCGATTCAAGCAGTCGAAACAGAAATGAACGGTGAAGGCCGCGTCCTTGTGAGACCATCAGGAACAGAACCTTTAGTTCGTGTCATGGTTGAAGCTAAAACTGAACAAGATGCAGAACGTTTCGTTAACAGTATTTCAAATGTAGTGAGAGAAAAAATGGGATTATAATGATAGAATGCCCCGCGTGCATGCGGGGCATTTTTTGTGTTGAAAGAATATCAGCCGAATTAGCAGGGCAGGAGAACACCAATACCACACAATCAAAAAAAGTGGCCATCTCATTCATTAGAGGCCACTTAATCATTAATTATTCTCTTTATCAAAAATTAACGCATTGTATTTATGTTCAATTTCTTTTGCCAGATCGCCTTCAACTTTTGCGTATTGTTTCAAAAACTCAGATACGCCTTGTTCTTTGATGAAGTTATTTTTTTCTACTGCTTCTGGATCCATCTCATCAGAATAGCGCAGTAAGTAAGCTGCCATATCAACTAATGCGTCGTGTTTTCTGCTTTCTTTTGCAAGATAAGCAAGTGGTTTCACTACGCGGTCTTCAGGACTGATTTTACGCAGCGGTGAACGGCCAACGCGGTTTAATGCATCAGATAAATATGGATTTTTGAAGCGGCCGATGATCTTTTCAACATATGCTGCCTGTTCTTCAGCAGTGAAGTCATAGACAGTCGTTAAGTAGTCACTTGTTTCAGCAAGCACTGCTTTCAACTGCTGGACAAGCTCTTCATCTTTCATCGCTTCATCTACTGTTGCATAGCCTTTGTAAGTGCCGAAGTAAGCGATGAACGCGTGTCCAGTATTGACCGTCAGTAGTTTACGCTCAATGTATGGATGTAAATCTGACACGTATTTCACGCCGTCAAGCTGATCGCCTGCCCAGGCATCTTCTTCAATGACCCATTCAAAGAACGGCTCCACCATGACGTCCAGTGGATTATCCTGCTTCTGAATAGGGACAATGCGGTCTACGGCTGAATTCGGGAAATGGATATGCTCACCAAGTTCTCCTGAGATAGCCGTGACTGCTGTTTTCAGCTTGTCTGTCGCCATAATCGCATTCTCGCAGGCAACGATGTTCAGCGGTTTGTCAGCTGTACGCTCTGTCAGTGATCCTGCGATGCTTTTAGCGATGATCGGCAGAATGTTGACGCCGACTGCTGTCGTGATTAAGTCTGCGTCTTGAATCGCAGCATTCAGCTTGTCTGTATCTGTCATACTGTTGATACCTTTGACACCTGACACGTGCTGACGAGACTTCGCTTCTTCAGCGATGATGACGTCATATTCCTGTTCTTTGTTGATCAGATCGATCATCTCAGCGTTAACATCGACGAACGTAATGTCATAGCCGTTGTCATACAATACTTTACCGATAAAGCCACGGCCGATATTGCCTGCCCCGAAATGGACTGCTTTCATTACAGTTCGACCTCCCCGAAGATCGCGTTGATTTCATCTGCTGATTGCGCCTGGATGACACGGTCAACGTTCTCTTCATCTGAGAAGACGATAGCGATCTGTGATAATAAGTCTAAGTGGTCGCCGTCTTTACCTGCAATGCCGACTACGACTTTAACTGTGTTGCCGTCCCAGTCAATACCGTCTGGTGCATGTAATAACGTAATGCCTGTTTTAATCACTTCAGTTTTTGCTTCGTCAGTCCCGTGAGGAATCGCCAGGAAGTTGCCCATATACGTTGAAACGATGGCTTCGCGGTCTTTCATCGCCTGGATGTAACCTTCGCCTACTGCACCGACTTCAACTAATTGACGGCCTGCTGCTTCGATGGCTTCTTCTTTCGTTGCGAGCTGCTGGTTCATTAAAATATTTTCTGTTGGGATTAAGTTTGACATGTTTTCTTCACTCCATTTAGTAGATTAGTTGTGTTAATTGCTGCATTAATGCTTGTTTCATATATTGAACGACAAACGTTGAATCCAAAAATAGTTTGTCAGGTGACTCCAAGTGTTCCATGAGCAGTATGCTCAGTTCACTGACGAGCGGCCTTAAGCGTGTCTCGTCAGGTAAAAACATGAGTGCCAGATAACGGACAGGCTGCATGTCGCCGTCCATATTCTTCACCGGCACCTGTTCATCCAATGTGATCATTCCGATACTCGGCCGCTTAATCAATTCATGAACGAGGTGAGGGAGCGCAATCGCAGATCCTGTAATCGCAAATCCCTGAGTCTGTTCTCTCTCATTGACAACATCGAGCAGTGCGTCGCCGTCTGAAGTTACTCCGTACGCTGTGATGAAAGCCTGAATAGCTTCTTCGACAGAAACGGCATCGCTATGCTGGAACACAAGGCCGTCAATGAGCGCATGGCCTTCAACAACAAATGGCACTGCTGTATCGTAAGCATCGACATCAATATCACGCGTTTTGACAGTATGTTTCGCAGCACCCGGTGTAAATATCTGCTCAAGTATTTGCTGGTCAGACGTAGGAAGCAGTGGATTGACGACCGTATAAGGCTGGTCGATATCAAGACCGACTGTGGAAATGATGTGATCGAACTGACTCAAGTTGATTGACTTCAGTTCACTGACCGATGCTTGACGGGTGACGCTGACGTTTGGAAAGTGCTGCTCGATTTGATTGGACAGTATTCTACTTGTCCCAATCCCGCTCGTACAGACGACGAGCACGCGTTCTTCTTCAGCTGCTTTCATCGCCCCGCCGAAATGCAGCACGACGAATGCGATTTCACCGTCCGGAAATGTATGGTCCGGAAATATACGGGTAAGCGCAGTACTGACCGCTTTGAACAGCGTCGGATAATCCGCTTTGATCATATCTGTCAGCGGATTATATGTTTCAATACCCCCTGACAACCGATTTAAAGCAGGTACGAGGTGAAGAAGAATGCCTTCCCTGAGAATAGCGTTGCCATCAAAGTCATAGCCGGTCAATTGTTCCACATGATGAATCAGCTGCTCTGCTTCTGCTGTAATATCAATAGCTGTTTCGCTTTCATCGGCACGGCGTTTAGCACCGCGGAGATGCATCGTGATGAAGATCACTTCTTCAAGGTCGAAGACGACATTGTAGACATATGACAATGACTCAGCCAGGTTCTCAGCTACTGTGAATTCCGGAGTGACCCGTAGTGCCTGAATGAGTTCGTCACTGATCGATACTTGTTCACCGTTACGGATGCGTTCAATAGCAAGGACGATATGAATCGTCAGTGTTAAATAGGAAGTCTCCATCAATACGTAAGGCAGTTCAGACAGTTCATCCATGAGCAGCCGCTCGACGTTGAATATTTGGTTCATATCGACAATATCCAGCAGCTTCTCATCATTCAACGTCTGATAGACAAAGTGATCTTCAATGACAGAGTAGACACTTGTTGAATTGAGCTTCTCAAGCATCAAGTCTGCAAGCAGCTGTCGTTTGTTGACTTCATCACCTGACAGCATCAAGCCTTCGCCGCGCTTTTTCTGCAGTTCCAGATGGTAGCGGGTGAGATCTGCTTCTAATACGGAGAGTTCTTTGTTCAGTTTATTGATCGAGATTCCGATTTCACTGGCAAGACTGTAGAGCTTCACAGGGTCTTTCGCTTTGATCAATGTATATAAGATGATGACTTTCCGTTCATCCATCGACAGATCCAGTACATCCATCGCATCCAGCTGATCCGTCAACTGGTCGAATTGCTCGCTGCTGCCGGAAATTTTGAGGCCTTTGTTCGGCTGACGGAGCAGTTCGAGATGAAGCCGCTCAAGTGTCTGTTCGACATATTTGAGCTCCCGGTGAATCGTCCTGCTTGAGACGCCGAGATCTTGTGCAATCTGACGAATCGTCAAAAAGGAGTGCGGGTTCTTCAGTAACGATTCGATGATTCTCTTCTCGCGATTACTGATCTGCATAACCCACACTCCTTTTAGAAATTATTCACTTAAAGTTTATCTTCATCACATAGAATTGTCTAATTATTGGTCTTTTTTCAAGTTGTCAATCAGTTCATCATAACGTGGTGAATTCAAGAAATTGTCCACTGAAATATGAATTGCATTCGGTACCTGCTTGATCGCACGGTCAGTCAGAACTTTTTGTGTGATCACTAAGTCAGCATCACTTGGCAGCTGATTGATGGCAGAGTTAGTGACATCGACGTTGATGCCTGCTTTTTTGAATTTGTTACGCAGCATCCCTGCACCCATCGCACTTGAACCCATACCAGCATCACAAGCGAAGATGACTTTATTGACGTTTGAGTAGTCATGCGCATTGACGTTTTCTGTGTCATATTGATTCAGAAGATCAGGTTCAGTTGTTTCATCTTTGTCGACTTCAACCACATTGACGCGGTCAGAAGTTGCAGAACCTGCAGCAGCAGCGCCTGTTAATGCACCAGCTACTGAAGATTTTTTGCCTTTTGTTGCTTCCATTTTTGCTGTCGCAGCTGCTAAATCTTCTTCGCTATCTTTAGTGAAACGTAAGATTAACGCACCGACAATAAATGATACCAATGCGGCACCTAATACACCGATCAGCATTGTCAGCAATGAGCCTTTAGGTGTTACTAAGCCGTAAGCAATGATAGAGCCTGGTGCTGCTGGAGACTGCAGACCGAAACCTGTTGCAGAGAAGATAGCAACCCCTGTCGCACCGCCGGCAATAGCAGCGAGCAACATCGCAGGTTTCATCAATACGTATGGGAAGTAGATTTCGTGAATCCCGCCCAAGAAGTGGATGATTGCTGCACCAGGTGCTGTGGCACGTGCAGATCCTTTACCAAAGATCATGTAGGCAAGTAAAATACCAAGACCAGGACCCGGGTTACTTTCCAAAGTGAAAAGAATAGATTTTCCAGCTTCTGCAGCTTCTGCAGTCGCAAGCGGTGTTAACACACCGTGGTTAATTGCGTTATTTAAGAATAATACTTTGGCAGGTTCAATGAAGATGGAGGTTAATGGAAGTAGACCGTTCCCTACAAGGAATTCTACTGCATTACCAAGAATCTGCATTAACCATTCAACGATTGGACCTAAAATGTAGTAAGCAAAAATCATTAAACCAAAGATCAGGAATCCAGCAGAGAAATTGTTAACAAGCATTTCAAAACCTGTTTTAATTCTTGGTTGTAATACTTGGTCAACCTTTTTCATTAACCAGCCCCCAAGTGGACCCATAATCATCGCACCGAGTAGCATTGGAGTTTCAGGGAATGCTGCAATGATACCCATCGTTGCTGCTGCACCGACGACACCACCACGCACGTCATGGACAAGTTTACCACCCATGAATGCGATTAATAGTGGAATTAAATAAGAGATGGAAGGACCTACGATTGTTGCAAGATCCTTGTTCGGGAACCAGCCATCCGGGATGAATAACGCTGTCAATAAGCCCCATGCGATGAACGCTGCGATATTCGGCATAACCATACTACTTAAAAATGAACCAAAAGCTTGAACTTTACGCTGCAAGCCGCTTTTTTGTTCTGCCATGTGTTTCTCTCCTTTAAAAGATATTTTTTATACTGTCTTAATTGTAAATGGACACTTAGTCTTACACAACAAATAGTAAATGCAAGTTTGTCACAGCGATTGGTGACAATTTGAGATAGGTGCCCTTTTGATAAGTATGATGTGCGACTTGTTTATCATATGAAAAGATAGTACAATTATTAAAGTTTAGCAGAACAGGAGGATTAAAGGATTAACAAGGGATACAGCGCCAGAACAGTTTTACTGTTGACGAGGAGAATGGTCATCGAAATTTCGGCGGATGCCATTCCGGATAGGCTTATTCGACAGCTGAATGTTAAACCGGCCAGGTGACTGGTCGTACAAAGACGTCAGCACAAGCAAATACTCTAAATTAACATACAATACATTAAAATATATGGATTAATCGGAGGAAATAACTATGTGTGGTATCGTTGGATATATTGGAACTGAAGACGCAAAGGAAATTCTATTGAAAGGTCTTGAGAAGTTAGAGTACCGTGGTTATGATTCTGCAGGTATCGCAGTACGTCACGGTGAAGATGTCCGTGTGTACAAAGAAAAAGGGCGCATCGCTGAATTACGTAAAGTAGTGGACAGCTCTTTTGAAACATCCACGGGTATCGGTCATACACGCTGGGCAACTCACGGTGTACCTAACCATGTGAACTCTCACCCGCATCAATCAGAATCAGAACGCTTCACTTTAGTTCATAACGGTGTGATTGAAAACTACGAACAGCTGAAAAAAGACTACTTATCAGATGTGACGTTCAAGTCAGACACTGATACAGAAATCATCGTGCAGTTAGTAGAGCACTTTGCGAAGCAGGGATTAGATACAGAAGCAGCATTTGTAGCTGTTCTTAAATTGTTGCACGGGTCATATGCGTTAGGATTACTCGACAAAGAAAATCCTGATGTCATCTATGTCGCTAAAAACAAATCACCATTACTTGTCGGTTTAGGTGAAGGCTTCAACGTTATCGCATCAGATGCAATGGCGATGCTGCAAGTGACTGACACTTATGTTGAACTTGTTGACGGCGAAATCGTTTTAGTCGAAAAAGACAAAGTGACTATTAAAGATATTGAAGGCAACGTGATTGAACGTGCGCCGTACAAAGCAGAAATCGATGCATCAGATATCGAAAAAGGCACTTACGCACATTATATGCTTAAAGAAATTCATGAGCAGCCGGGCGTTATGCGTAAAATCATCCAGGAATATCAGGATGACAATGGCCAGCTGAAAGTAGACGCTGACATCATTCAAGCAGTCCGCCAAGCTGACCGCGTCTACATCGTCGCTTGTGGTACATCATATAATGCAGGACTGGTCGGTAAAGAATATCTTGAGAAGTGGTCAAATGTTCCGACTGAAGTCCATGTCGCAAGTGAATTTGTCTATAACATGCCGCTATTATCAGAAAAACCATTGTTCATCTTCATCTCTCAATCAGGAGAGACTGCAGACAGCCGTGCCGTATTAGTAGCGGTGAAAGAGCTAGGCCATACAGCACTGACGATTACAAACGTCCCAGGATCTACTTTATCACGTGAAGCAGATCATACATTGATTCTGCATGCTGGTCCAGAAATCGCTGTAGCATCAACAAAAGCATATACAGCACAGATTGCGGTTCTTGCGATTCTGTCACAAGTAGTCGCTAAAGATGCCGGCATTGACACAGGAATTGACTTATTGCCTGAACTTGCCAAAGTCACTGCAGCGATCACGACTGTTGTCGACGATGCGCCGCGCATGGAAGAAATCGCGCGTGAATTCCTGGCAACGACTCGCAATGCATTTTTCATCGGCCGTACGATGGATTACTACGTCGGTGTCGAAGGATCATTGAAGCTGAAAGAAATTTCTTACATCCAGGCAGAAGGCTTTGCCGGCGGAGAATTGAAACATGGTACAATTGCTTTGATTGAAGACGGTACACCAGTTATTGCTCTTGCAACTCAAGAAGCGGTTAACTTATCAATCCGCGGTAACGTCAAAGAAGTCGTCGCACGTGGTGCTCATCCATGTATCATTACTATGAGCGGATTAGAACAAGAAGGCGACACTTATGTATTGCCAACTGTTCACGAAATGCTTGCACCATTAGTATCTGTAGTCACTACTCAGCTGATTGCATACTACGCAGCACTTCACAGAGATTGTGACGTTGATAAACCAAGAAACTTAGCTAAATCAGTAACAGTTGAATAAGGAATAGAGGAAAGCAGCCATCAAACTGAGTTTGATGGCTGCTTTTTTGTGGGTGAATGAAGGTTTGAGCTGAGGATAGAGTAATTTCCTGGCCCTCAAACGGGATTAGAGGGCCAAGTTTGAGTGAAAATCGAGAAATCCGGCAAAACATGGCCCTCAAACAGGATTACAGGGCCATGTTTGAGTGAAAATCGAGAAATCCGGCAAAACATGGCCCTCAAATAGGATTACAGGGCCATGTTTGAGTGGAAATCGAGAAATCCTGCGAAACATGGCCCTCAAACAGGATTAGAGGGCCATGTTTAAGTGAAAATTGAGAAATCCATTGAAACATGGCCTTCAAACGAGATTACAGGGCCAAGTTTGAATAGAAATCAAGAAATTCATCAAAACATGGCCTTCTAAATCACAAATTGATTAACTCCTCCTTACTTTGGGAATAATGAAAGAACAATGCTTTATAAGGGGGAAATCAAATGAACAGCAATATGCATTATGGTAAAGACTATAAATCCATTCCTGTCACTTCACTTTCAAGCGGACGTACAAAAGAAGTGCTTCCAGACTTGTTCAGTCATACAACGCAAATGGTTAATGTTTATTTTGTCGGGGATCCACAATCACATGAATTTGTATTGATCGATGCAGGGATGCCGAATTCAGCGGTACAGATCAAAATGGCGGCAGAAGACATATACGGTAAAGGTGCAAAGCCGAAAGCCATTATATTAACGCATGGTCACTTTGACCACGTCGGCTCTATCATTGAACTGGTCGAAGAATGGCAAGTACCAGTGATTGCACATCCTCAGGAAATACCCTTCCTAACCGGCAGAGATTATTACGAGTCACCGGATCCGGGTGTCGGTGGCGGTCTTGCTGCACGGATGTCGTTCATGTATCCGAAGCGGCCGATTAATCTACAGGATAATGTTTATGCACTGCCGGCTGATGGAACTGTTCCTTACATGCCGAGCTTCAGATGGATTCATACACCAGGTCACACGCCGGGTCATGTCTCACTGTTCAGACCGAGCGACCGGACATTGATTGCAGGTGATGCGTTTGTCAATGTTCAACAGGAGTCACTTAGAAAAGTATTTTTACAGACGGAAGAGTTGAATGGCCCGCCAAAATATTTCACACCTGACTGGGTGTCGGCAAGAGAATCGGTCAGACAGCTCGCGGCTCTTAAACCAAAAGTAGCAGTAACCGGTCACGGCAAAGAAATCGTCGGTGAGGATCTTGAACGCAATCTAGAATATTTAGCAAACAACTTTGATTATCTCGCTATTCCGAAAGACGGCCGTTACGTCAGACGGATGAAACGGATGAATCTCCATAATTAATGACTGACATCGATAACAGGAGGCTGTTATGAATCGTATAATGATTATTGGACCAGGTGGTGCTGGAAAATCCACATTAGCTAGGACGATAGGCGAACAGTTGAATCTGCCGGTCTTTCATTTGGATGCACATATGTGGCAGCCCAACTGGGTGATGACGCCTAGACACGAACAACGTGTGATTCAGGAGCGATTACTGACAGCAGATCGATGGGTCATTGACGGTAACTATTCAAGTACAATGGATGTCAGAATCGCCAAAGCAGATACTATTATCTTTCTGGATATTAATCATAGAATTGCTTTGTACCAGACGGTTAAACGATATATGATGTTTCGCAATCAAGTGAGGCCCGACATGGGTATGGGTTGTCATGAAAAGATCGACTGGGAATTCATCCGATGGATCTGGAACTATCCGAAAAATCAGCGGCCTAAAGTCATGTCACTTCTCGGTAATGTATCACCCGGCAAAGAAATCATCATCTTGAAATCACCGCAGCAGATTGAGCTGTTTGTACAAAATAGTTTGAATGAACACGGTCCTGCTCAAAATTGAGTAGGATCGTTTTTTGTTACATCGTTTTCTGTTTCCAGCAGTTGCCTGCTTAACTGATAATCCACGAAGCTTATATATGTCATATAGATCAATAGACCTAGTATTAAAAACATTATCATACTATGGTTACGCAAAATTTCAGACTGCTTCAAAAAGAAAAATGCAAAACTGAATGTTAAAGGAACGATCGCATGAATTAATAAAATCAGTTTACGGATCGTCAGCAACTGGTACTTACTAATTCTTTTTCTATGAGGATTCACTCTTATATCTTCCGTCTGTTCATCTACAAAAGACTTGAGACTCCCTGCTATCACGCTGAATGAACCAGAGAGTATAAACAATGCATCGGCAGCTGTAGAAGTGCCTGATAGATTAAAGATTAGATCGATCGACATCACCACACCTAATGCAAAAGCTGCAATGCCGAATATTAAAATACCTAATGTTTTTCTGCTCATCTAGTCATCTCCTAAAGCTTAATCAGCATGCCGATACTTTTTATATAACAAGTATTGTTTTCGTAGTGAAAACGCAAAGGTCGCTGCACATATAAATAATGCCAGTGTATATAAATCTAACGCATTTACTATCAGCTCTTGAAATATCACCACCCCTAATACCAGTTCAAATATGATATGCGCTGCCATACTTAATCGAATGATAGAGATAAGCCTTGATACAGTTGTTTTTACGTGATTTGTAGAGCGATAGGCTTTTTCATAATCATCAACAAGTATTTGCAGACCGACACAGAAATTAATACCCGTAATAAAAAAGGGATAATTTACATTATTATTCATTGGTGAATTAATATATGTAAGTACTTGCATCACTAGTAAAGCTATAGCAGTCCCAATCAAGAACCAGCCTATTGATTTAATCATCGTATCTGCCCCTTATGATTATAATGATTCAGATAATTATAATACAAAAATTGAATTTTTTGTATATTTAATATAATAATACATTAATTTTTTCTACTATAATAGTATTGGCTAAATCCTTTCGTGATGCTATAATTAAGGAAATCTTATATCTGCACCCTTAGTTCAGCGGGAGAATACTTGCTCGACAAGCAAGGGGTCGGCGGTTCGAATCCGTCAGGGTGCATTGTCAGTCCGCTTGTTAATGTTAACAGGCGGGCTTTTTCTTTTAGAAGATAGAAATGATATGTTAAAATACTCTGGCACTGCTATAATTCCTTCTGATATAATAAAATGGGTGTCATTGAGACTCCAGTTATTATATAAACATAATGTTATAAATTAGGAGTAAAGAATGAGCCATTTTAATTTTTTGTTAGCTTGTCAAAACCGGGATTTTGAAGCGATCGAGGAGATGTCATCTGAGAATCTGACGTTCCGGATCGTTCATCAGGATAATACGGAGCAGGCAGGTTCACTAAAAGAAATGCTGGAAGTATTCGCTAATGCTTTTGAGGACTTGTCATACTGGGATTTTGAAGTCATCCATAAAGTTGAAAGAAGCGGTCAGAATATTGTTCTCGTAGACACAAAAAGAGAAAACAGAGTTGATGGGACGGTTATCCATTCACTATGGATTGTAACTTTTCAGACTCAAGACAGTAAAGACATGATACAGAAAGTCCATATAGAGTTGCTGTAAGGCACAAAAAAAGACGGAGAATGCTCCGTCTTTTTTTGTGGAGAAAATTAATTTTGACTAATACCTGAACTCCATACAGTTGATTTCTTCTACATACCACTTACAACCTATTTTAACGAATGTGACATTTAAGTGATCCTTTAAAGAATAACATGCTGCTGAGAGGCTGAATAAAAGACCAGGATCACTGAACAGGATCCCGGTCTTATTCTAATAGAAAGCCATGTTTTCTCAAATCATTCACTGCGTTGTCCAATATTTTCTCTGTAGCAGCGGACAACGTGTGCTGATGGATGCCGTCTGTCAGTTCAGCGAGCATTCGGCCGTTGTCTTCTGACATATTGCGGCTGAACTTGTCGCAGTCTTCGATGGAAGTCAGCATGAGTTCGACTGTAATCCGGCCGTAGATCGGGTGCTGGATGGATACATCATTGACAATGGCGCCGTTCTCGACGATGATTCTCACTTCTGTCGACATTTCTTCTGCTGTATGCGAAACCATAACAGTACGTTCATAAGGGCCGCCGATTTTCTGCGGCGGCTGATAAATATAGCCGCGTTTTGTCGATACGATCGGGTGGTCGTGTTTCAGTGCAGCGATGTCTGAGACGATGATCTGCCTTGAGACGTTGAATATCTGACTGAGTGTACTGCCGGTCACGGGATAGTTCTGATCTTTTATGTAATCAGCGATTTGCTGACGTCTGTCTTGAGTCATGGAATTCCTCGCTTATTCTGTTCAGAGCCGCCGCAAGCTGACTTACTTCACCGGGTGTTGTCAGATGGCTGAGCGATACTCTGAAGTACTGGTTGATCGGGTCTATCAGTTGCGTCAGACCTATTGAGTGTATTGTACCATGCCCGCACGCTGTACCGGTAGAGATGAGAATACCTTCCTGCGACAGCCGCTGCATCATGTACTGGCCCTCGCACTGCCGACTGATCAAAGGAATGATATAAGGGCTCATCTCGTAATCAAGCGTTCTGTAGGCATCGTTCAGACCGGCAAGCAGCTGTCTTTTAAGTGCAGCTGTGTATGTCAGATGGTTCTGGATATACGGCTGCATTGCTGTCAGCCGGTGCGCCATGACAGCGAAGGCGGGGATATCCAGCGTTCCGTTCTTTGTGCCATATTCATGATGGAAATGTGGATTTAGTGAGCGGATATAGTCCGGTTTGATTCTCAGTGCGCCGATTCCTTTCGGGCCGTAGAACTTATGAGCACTGAAGGCATAGGACGTCATCCCGGTCGTATCAACCGGCAGTTTACCTGCTGCCTGCACGATATCGCAGTGATAGGGAACATTGTACTCTCGGCATAGCAAGCTGAGCGCTTCAACCGGCATAAGCAGGCCGGTCTCTGAATGCGTATGCTGCATAATGACGAGGTCTACTTGCGCAATGAGCTCGTTGGCGGCATCCAGCTGGACACGCCCGTCTTCTATAGGGAGTAGAATAAGTTCTGCCCGGTGCTGTTCGAGTGCTGAGAAGATAGATGGGTGTTCAAGCGGTGAGACAAGGACACGCGGCTGATGCTTACCGTAGAGATACAGCTCAATCGCAATCCGGTTGGCTTCTGATGCGCTTGTGGTGACAATCGTTGTCAAGTTATCTGTAAACATGTCATCTAAATAGTGTTCAGCCGCTTCTCTCAATGACTTCACTTCGTCTCCTCCGGCATGAAGACTCTCGTGATTGTAGAAGTAATCTGCTGTGAGCTCGCTGTATAGCTTAATATTCTCAGGCAGAAAAGGTGTCGTCGCCGCATAATCTAAATAAATCATGGAATTCCCTCTTGTTATTTTTATTTTTATATGACAATATTATTGTAAAACTATTGTCAACTAAAAGTAAAGGTGTTTGTCGATGTATGACTTATTGATTGTAGGCGGGGGTGTCAGTGCGCTGAGCCTGCTCCATGACCTGCCCGCGGATATGAATGTCCTCGAGTTACAGAATAGCAAGACAGCGAGCAGTGAGCTCGCGCAGGGCGGCATTGCGACGTCGCTCTTCGAACCATCCATGATGCAGCATATTACAGACACTTATGTCGCTGGGTGCCGCCAAGGTGACCTCGCCGTGATTGAAGCACTGATCGCGACTGGAAACGGCGTACTTCGTGATTATATCGATGAAGGGATACCGTTTGACCGGCAGAACAATCACTTTGAACTGGCTCTCGAGGCAGCACACAGCCTGCCCCGCATCCTTCATATGAAAGACCGGACAGGCTATCACTTCTGCCAGTGGCTCCGGCAGCACATTAAGGCCCACGTGACGCATGTTACAGGCGATCTGCTCGAACTGACGGCTGATGATGACGGTATTACAGGTGCGGTCTATCAGACGGCGTCCGGGACATACAGACTCGACTGCCGACAGATTGTGCTTGCGACCGGCGGAGCGAGCGGGCTGTACGGTGTATCATCCAATGCATCTGAACGAAGTGCTATCCCGCTGATGCTCGCTGAAAAGGTAGGCTGCACGCTAAAGAATATGGCGTACTTCCAGTTTCATCCGACACTGCTTGACGCAGGGCAGCGGAACCAGCTCATATCAGAAGCGGTGAGAGGTGCAGGCGGCGTGCTGGTCACGAACAGCGGAGAACGCGTCATGGCGGGTGGTGACCTTGCCCCGCGAGATGTCGTTGCACGTGCCATCTACAATCTCGGTGAACAGGCTTATCTCGATATCTCGGCAGTCCAGGATTTCAGTGACCGCTTCCCGGCGATCCGCCAAGTGCTGGATGACCATCATATCGATGATGCTATTCCCGTGACACCAGGCGCTCATTATATGATCGTCGGCATTGCGACGGATACTAGCGGCAGAACAGACGTCAGCGGGCTGTACGTCATCGGTGAAGCGAGCTGCACCGGTTTTCACGGCGCGAACCGACTTGCGAGTAATTCACTGCTGGAAGGGCTCGCCATGGGCAGACTATGTGCGGCGCAGCTCAAGCAATCAGCACGCGCTGTAACGGTGCAGTTAACAGTATCGACAGTGACGATTCCGTCTTTTCGCTTCAAGGATGAACTGATGACTTACTGCGGCATTCACCGCACTGAACACGAGCTGAAGAAAGGACTCGCCTTCTTCAGCCGTGAGACGACAGGAATCGACCGGCTTTATCATGAACTCTGCTGCATCATCATCCGTTCAGCACTGAGTGCACCGTCAGCAGGTGTTCACTACATTACTAACAAGAAAGAGAGATAAGTATGAATCCTATTCTGATTGAAGAGAAACTCAAGGCATTTCTGAAGGAGGACATCCAGTTCGGTGATTTGTCCTCCATGATATTCACTGGAGAGACCGGTGCGATGACTATCCTCGCGAAAGACAGCGGCATATTCTGCGGCGCGGAGATCATCGAGCGGGGTTTCAATATTTTGAGTGAGACTTCTGTTGAACTTCATGTGAAGGACGGCGAGATGATTACGCACGAGCAGACACTCGCCGTCATACACGGCCGTATCCGTGACTTGCTGCAGGCAGAACGCACAGTACTGAATCTCATTCAGCGGATGTCAGGCATCGCGACGATGACGAACCGGTACGTTGAAGCGGCGGGCGGCAGATGTCAGATTGCCGATACTCGTAAGACGACGCCCGGACTCGGTATGTTTGAGAAGTATGCAGTCGTGACAGGCGGCGGCAGCAACCACCGCCGTTCATTGAACGACGGCATCATGCTGAAAGATAATCATATCGCCTATGCAGGCTCAATCACAGAAGCCGTACAGCGTGCCGCGCCATACAAAGGCCATATGGACAAGATAGAAGTGGAGATTGAGACACCGGACATGCTGGAAGAAGCCATTACAGCGGGAGCGGATATCATTATGTTCGATAACTGCAGCCCGGGGATGATCAAAGAGAACATCAATAAAGTGCCGGATCATATCACGACAGAAGCATCCGGCGGTATTACGTTTGAAAAGATAGATGTCTACAGTAGAACAGGCGTCGATTATATTTCGGTGGGGGCGCTCTTCTATTCAGCACATGCTCTCGATATATCAGCGGAGGTGGCCTATGTTTAAGATTGCCCAATTACCTGAGAAATACCGCACGATGACGACAGAAGAACTGACGGCGAGAGTGAAAGAAGTAAAAGCCCGGCTCGGCAGTGACCTCTTTATCCCGGCGCATCATTACCAGAAAGACGAAGTCGTCCAGTTCGCGGATATGACAGGCGACTCACTGGAACTTGCGAACTTCAGCCGTGATAATCATGCGAAATACATCGTCTTCTGTGGTGTGCACTTTATGGCGGAAACTGCTGATATGCTGACATCAGATGAGCAGATTGTCTTATTGCCGGACTTACGGGCAGGCTGTTCAATGGCCGATATGGCAAACATTCATCAAGTCGAACGCTGCGATAATTATCTGCAGGAACATTACAATATCGATGTGCTGCCGCTGACTTACGTCAATTCAACAGCAGCCATCAAAGCATTCGTCGGCCGGAAGAACGGCGCGTGTCTGACGAGCGGCAATGCCCATAAGATGGTCAGCTGGGCACTTGAACAGAACCAGGTCATCCTCTTCCTGCCGGATCAGCACTTAGGCCGGAACACCGCCTATGATCTCGGCATCCCGCTCGAACAGATGGCTGTCTATGACCCGGTGCAGCAGCGACTGGAGTACGAGGGAGATATCAGTGACCTGCGCATCATCCTCTGGAAAGGACACTGCTCTGTCCATGAGAAGTTCACTGTCAGTAACATCGACCACATCAGACAGACTGAGCCGGACCGGCGAATCATCGTCCATCCGGAATGTTCATTTGACGTCGTCCAGCAGAGTGACGACAACGGCTCGACAAGAAAGATCATCCAAACGATAGCAGCAGCGGCACCCGGCACGAAGTGGGCAATCGGCACCGAGATGAACCTCGTCAACCGACTGATCAAAGACCATCCGGACCTGGATATCGTCTCACTTAATCCTTATATGTGCGCCTGCCTGACCATGAATCGTATCGACCTGCCGCACTTCGTCTGGTGTCTTGATAAAATCCTTGAAGATGATTACAGCAACCAGATCACCGTCAACAGCGAGACGACACAGTATGCACTGAAAGCACTGGATAAAATGCTTGAGCGGCAGTGACAGTATAGGATGAGCACAACGCGTGCTTTTCGTTGCTGGTGGTTCTTCGGACAGGCCGCATTAGTCTACGATGACAAGAACGGGGCATTTCTCGGTTACAAATACACAATGAAAGCATCAGTGAAAGCTATAAAAAGAGCATATTTGAAATAGTGTAAGGCACAGGACTTGTCCTGTGCTTTTTGTTTACTGAATTTACAGAAAATTGTATAATCTATAATGATATTGTATACTCATTAATTATTTCACTATAATTTGCCGTATCGTTACGGTAATTTTATAAATTCTACTTCCTTATGTAAGCGTATACAATAAAATTGTAGAACATATAAGGAGGAATATTAATGGCTAAGTTACCTGACGATTTTTTGTGGGGCGGCGCAGTTGCAGCGCATCAATTAGAAGGTGGATTCAACGAAGGTGGTAAAGGAATTAACGTAGCAGATGTGATGACAGCAGGTCGCCACGGTGTACCTCGTGAAATTACAGACGGCATCGTTGATGGAAAGTATTACCCGAACCACGAAGCAATTGATTTCTATCATCGTTACAAAGAAGACATCGCTTTATTCAAAGAAATGGGCTTCAAATGTTTCAGAACATCTATTGCATGGGCAAGGATCTTTCCGAATGGTGATGAAACTGAACCGAACGAAGCAGGATTGAAATTCTATGACGACTTATTTGATGAATGTCTGCGTCAGGGGATTGAACCTGTCGTGACATTAAGCCACTTCGAATTACCTTATCATCTCGTTACAGAATACGGTGGTTTCAGAAATCGTAAGTTAATTGATTTCTTCGTCCGTTTCGCAGAAGTTGTCTTTGAACGTTACAAAAACAAAGTGAAATATTGGATGACATTCAATGAAATCAACAACCAGGCGAACTTCCATGAAGATTTTGCACCATTCACTAACTCGGGCGTCAAATATGAGAAAGGTGAAAATCGCGAACAGATTATGTATCAGGCTGCGCATTATGAGTTAGTCGCAAGTGCAGAAGCTGTAAAAATCGGTAAACAGATCAATCCTGAATTTGAAATCGGCTGTATGATTGCGATGTGTCCAATCTATCCAGCTACTGCGGATCCGAAAGATGTTCTAATGGCTCAAAAAGCAATGCAGAAACGTTACTATTTTACCGATGTTCATGTGTACGGTGAGTATCCTGCTTTCTTGACTAAGTACTTTGACAGAAAAGGATTCAAGTTAGATATTACAGAAGCAGATCTTGCTGTATTAAAAGAAGGAACAGTTGATTATATTGGTTTCAGTTACTATATGAGTTTTGCAGCGTCACACGCAAAAACTAATGAATATTATGATTATGATGAAACGAGAGATTTAGTCCGTAATGACTACGTTAAAGCATCAGACTGGGGCTGGCAGATTGACCCTGAAGGTTTGAGGTATTCACTCAACTGGTTCACAGATATGTACCGCAAGCCGTTATTCATTGTTGAGAATGGTTTTGGTGCTATTGATGAACTGGATGATCAAGGTGTCGTTCAGGATGATTACAGAATTGACTATTTAAGAAATCATATTGAACAAATGATATTAGCAGTGGATGAAGATGGTGTGGACTTGATGGGGTACACCCCATGGGGCTGTATCGATTTAGTGTCAGCAAGTACAGGTGAAATGAAGAAACGTTATGGTTTTATCTACGTCGATAAAGACAACGAAGGTAACGGTACGCTAGAACGGATACCTAAGAAGTCATTTTACTGGTATAAAGAGGTTATCGCTTCAAACGGAGAAAACTTACAATAGGAGGATATTAATATGAAAAAAGCATTAATCATCTGCGCAGCAGGAATGTCATCATCATTGATGGCTAAAAAGACAACAGAATTTTTAAAAGGTAAAGGTGAAGATATTGAAGTTGATGCCGTATCAGCAAATGAAGGGGCAAAAATGATTGAAACGAGTGACTTTGATTTGTTCTTGATCAGCCCGCAGACAAAAATGCACTTTAATCGTTTCAAAGGAATGGGCGAGCAAGTAGGTAAACCAGTGGTTAATATTCCGCCTCAAGCTTATATTCCGATTCCAATGGGTGTCGAAAAATTAGGAAACTTAGTTTTACAGGAGATTTAATTGCAAGTTTCCTTGGCAGAAAAGAGGAAACGTATGTTAAGCAAAAAAGAAATCGCTATATTGAATTATTTGGTAGTTCATCAATCACAATATGTCAGAAGTAGAGAGATAGCTGAAGCGCTGAAAATGTCAGAGAGAACAGTCCGTAAATATATAGGGCAGCTGCACGAATCTGTTGACAATAATGGTGCTAAGATCATTTCGAAGCAGGGGCATGGCTACAAGCTTGAAATCAATTTTCAGGTTGAGTTTGAAAACTTTCTGAAGCAGTATTACAGCAAGCCATTCGACACGCACGATACGATGAACGATGCCAACGAACGGCAGTATTACATTTTGAATCAGCTGTTATTTGAACAGCAGTGGGTAATGGTGGACGATATGGCAGATAAATTATTCGTCAGTCGTTCTACAATCAATCAGGATATCAATGGCCTGAAGAGTGATTTACAGCGCTATCATCTCAAAATAATCAGTAAGCCGGCGAAAGGAATTGCTATTTCAGGAGATGAACGTGACAAACGGCATCTGATTATGGATTATTTCCTGGGAAAGGGATTCTATTCGACCATCAACAAATATTTCGGCAACTTGATGATATTAAATGAAATCAATCTTGAAGAGCTGTCAATTATTGTGCTGGATGAAACAAGAGAAGCGGAAATTCTGTTATCTGACTATATACTGCAGAATCTTGTACTGCATCTTGCGTTAGCTATCAAGCGGATTGTGGACGGCAACTCTATTCAAAACGGGGGACTTGAACCTGTTCAAAATGACCAGGAAGAATATATTGTAGCTGAACGCATACTGGATAGAGTCGGCAAAGTCTATGACATTACGTTTCCGGATGATGAATCGGTCTATATCGGTTTACATATATTAAGCAAAGGCTCTGCAAAGAAGGGAACTGACGCTGACGCGGCACTTAAAGAGCAGGTGACGAACGTGCTGCATACCATTGAAGCAGATTTCGGCTATCCTATGTCGACTGATCTACAGCTGATTAATGGGATAACGACGCATATTAAACCGTTATTGCTTAGGCTTAAAAATGATATTCAACTTGAAAATCCGCTGCTTGAAGAGATTGAAATGAATTACGGGAATTACTTAGAGTTGACGAAACAATATTTCAAAGAAATGACGAGTCTAGAAGGTCATGACATTACAGATAGCGAATGGGCATATTTGACTCTTCATATCTTAGCAGCTATCGAAAAATACGATGACCGTCAGAAATTGAATGTCCTGTTGATCTGCGCAACTGGTTACGGCAGTGCGCAAATGCTCAAAATCAGAGTAGAGCGGGAATTTCATCTGCATCTCAATATCATTGATGTAATCAGTTACTACGATATTAAGAACTATGATTTAAGTCATATCGATGTCTTGATTTCGACGATTGATCTATCGACCCAGTTATTCAAAGTTCCCATCATCCATGTCAGTGTGCTGCTTAATGAACAGGATATTGCAGAGATCAATCAGTTTTTACATGTGAAGAAAGAACAGACTGCAGCGTATTCGACGACCTATTATCGGAATAAACATAATGAACAGGTCATTACGCGGTACTTTCGTCCAGAGACATTTCATTATCTCGATACACGAGTCACTAAAGACGAAGTATATAATCTGCTGCTGGACAGCATGGCGGTGCGAGAAAGTGAAGGGTTCAAGGAACAGATGCTGCGACAAGTGCGTTACAGAGAAGAATTCAGTTCTGTTGTATTCAGTGATGACGTCGCTGTACCTCATCCTGTACAACCCATTGGAGATCATTCCAACATCGCCGTTGCGATTATCCCGGAAGGTGTCATATATGATGCAGAACGTCGTGCCATCAGAGTCATCTTTATGCTCTCTCCTTCACGATTTGAAGATCACTATATGAAAGATATGGTCAGTCTGATTGTCAACTTGATCGACAATAAGCAGATGACTGAACGAATGATTGGCGTTACCAATTTTGAAGATTTTAAAGACATACTATTAACAGCGTTTTAGTTTGGAGGGAGTCAACAATGAACCAGGAAGAATTACAGATGGTTGCATTTCAAATTATTCTACACAGTGGAACATCAAGAACGCTTGTACACGAAGCGTTTCAGGCGATGCGGTCGAGTGACTTTGAGACAGCAGAACAGAAGCTTGAAGAAGCGAATACAGAATTGACAGAAGCACACAAAGCACAGACGTCATTACTGCAGCAATATGCTTCGGGTGTAGAAATCAAGATAGAAATCATTATGGTGCATGCACAGGATCATCTGATGACAACAATGACGCTGAGAGAAGTTGCAGTGGAAATGCTGCATCTGCACCGACGAATCGATAATGAATAGGAGTGGTCAACATGATGGCAGCGTCCATGAAAGAGCTGGAAAGGAATAAAAAAGAGACAAGTATTAAATCCATGTATTTTAACAGATATCTTGGAGTCCGTTATACGCTGGCACTGTTCTTCTTCTGTAATCTTTACTGGCTGCTGTCATTAGGATTGTCACATAGTGCATTTGCAGTGCTGCCGGCGGTGAATATCTTATTATCGGTGCTGGCTATGTACGAACAGGTCAAAATATTCAGCAATCATACGAGCGATGCCTCAGCTGCACGACGTGCATTTACTGCATTTGGTGCAGTCAACGTAGTTGTCCTTGTATTGATGCTTGTGCCCGGTATGTTTGAGCGGTGTTATCCATTTATCAATGCCACGCTGACCCATCAGATAATCGTCGCTGTTATACTTCTTGCAGGATTACTGCATGTGATGTACACACTGCACAAACTAAATAAAATTCGTAATCAACATGACAAACAGTATCATCGTATCAAACATTATGAAAAACTAATCTAACAAAGAAAAGAGTGATAATAATGGAAGAACAACAACATGGACTTTTTGCTTTACTTGAAAAATATCTCATGGGCCCTATGGGGAAAATTGCATCATTTAGATTTGTCCGTGCTGTAATGGCAGCAGGGATGGCGAGTATCCCGTTTACAATTGTCGGTTCGATGTTCTTAGTATTAAACGTCTTACCACAGACATTCACATTTCTTGAAGGATTCTTCAACAATACGTTCTTCAGAATCAGTGACTTATATATGCTGGCGAACAAGGCAACGATGGGTATTCTTGCATTATACTTCTGTCTTGCCATCGGTTATGAATATACAAAAACGTTCGTTGAAGATGAAGGTATTAACGTCAATCCACTGAACGGTGCGTTACTGTCAATGATGGCATTTTTCATGGCTATTCCTGAACTGATCTTTAAAGACAGCAAGATATCTGTAGTCAATGTCCTCAATGATAATTCAAAAATTATAAACGGCTGGGAAATGGGAGACGGTGTGACAAGACTCGGTACAACAGGGATTTTCACAGCGATTATTATGGCATTTGTCGCAGTGCAGCTCTATCGTCTATGTGTTAAGAAAAACTGGGTCATCAAAATGCCTGAAGCAGTGCCGGAAGGAGTATCGCGTTCATTCACAGCGTTGATTCCTGCATTCTTAGTCGCATTTGCTGTCATCATTATTAATGGTGTTTTAGTAGCACTAGGCACAGATATTTTCAAATTAGTCGCTGTTCCGTTCGGTTTTGTTGTTAACTTAACGAACAGCTGGCTTGGTTTAATGGTCATCTACTTCTTAATTCATGCGTTATGGATTGTAGGTATTCATGGAGCAAACATCATTTCTGCATTCCTGACACCTATTGTCCTCGGCAACATGCAGTCAAACTTAGACGGTGCACATATTCCGTTTGCCGGGGAATTCCAGAATTCATTTGTTATTATGGGCGGTTCAGGTGCAACACTTGGACTCTGTATTTTCATCGCGTTCCTTGCAAAATCAGAACAACTTAAAATTCTTGGCAAAGCATCACTTGCACCAGGGATATTCAATATCAACGAACCATTGATCTTCGGTCTTCCGATTGTCTATAACCCATTCCTTGCGATTCCGTTCTTCTTGGCACCAATGGTTTCCGCAACAATCGGTTACTTCGCGATTAAATTTGAATTCATCAGACCTATCATTGCACAAGTACCATGGCCATCACCTATCGGTTTAGGTGCGTTCATCGGAACTGCAGGTGATTACTTTGCAGTACTAGTAGCACTGATTTGTGGTGTCGCATCATTCTTAGTATGGCTGCCGTTCATCAGAATGTACGATAAGAAATTGGTCGTACAAGAACAAGGCGGAGAATCAATCATCTAGTAACATAGAAGAACATATCTAATGATAGATATGTTCTTTTTTATCAAATGACTTAAGGAGGAACAAAGATTGGCTATATTATCAGAGAATTTCTTATGGGGTGGTGCAACAGCCGCCAATCAATGTGAAGGTGCGTATCAAGAAGGTGGCAAAGGCCTGTCCATCGTCGACAAGCTGCCTGCTGCAGAGGAACGTGTCAAACCATTGTTTGACCCGGCGCATCATATCAATGACACGTTCGACTATTATCCGAGTCACACATCAATCGATATGTATCACTCTTACAAAGAAGATATCGCATTGTTTGCAGAGATGGGATTTAAGACATATCGGTTCTCAATCTCATGGCCGAGAATCTTCCCGAAAGGAATAGAAGAAACACCGAACGAAGAAGGGCTGAAGTTCTATGATCGGTTGTTCGATGAACTGGAACGATACAACATCGAGCCCGTCGTCACACTTAACCACTTCGATACGCCGTATCATCTCGTAGAAACTATCGGTGGGTGGCGCGACCGGGCAACGGTTGACCATTACGTCAAATACTGCACCGTGTTATTTGAACGCTATCAGTCACGCGTTAAATACTGGCTGACACATAACGAAATCAATATGGTGCTGCATATTCCACTCATTGGCGGCGGATTGATCTTCGAAGAGGGGGAGAACAGAAATCAAGTGATGTATCAGGCAGCACATCATCTGCTTGTAGCAAGCAGTCTGGCAACAAAAGCGGCAAAAGCCATCAACCCGGACTTTCAGATCGGCTGCATGCTTGCATCAGGAGAAGTGTATGCCAACACTTGCCATCCCCATGACGCCATGGCAGCTATTAATAAGAATCGGGAACAGTACTTTTTCACAGACGTCCAGTCACGCGGGTATTATCCGACATATACGAAGAAACTCTTCCGCAAGCTGGGTGTGGAGATACAATTTGAAGCGGAAGACCAAGAAATATTGAAGGCATATACCGTCGACTTCATTTCTTTCTCGTATTACGCCAGCAGATTGGTCAGTGCTGATCCTGAAGTCAACCAGGCAGCGCAGGACGGCAATGCCTTCTCATCACTTGAGAACCCATATCTTGAAAAGACAGAATGGGGATGGCAGATCGACCCGGTCGGACTACGCGTGACGATGAATCAAATCTATGACCGCTACCAGAAACCATTGTTCATTGTAGAAAATGGACTCGGTGCTATAGATACAATGAATGAAGATGGAACTATTGATGACGATTACAGAATTGCGTATATGGAAGAACACTTGAAAGAAATGATTAAAGCAGTAGATGACGGTGTTGAACTGTTGGGTTACACATCATGGGGCTGCATTGATCTTGTATCAAACAGCACAGGACAAATGTCCAAACGTTACGGCTTAATATACGTCGATTTAGACGATCAAGGAAACGGCACACGAAAACGACTGAAAAAGAAATCATTCGATTGGTATAGGAAAGTGATAGAAAGTAACGGCGAGATATTGGAGTAACAAAAACATATAAGGCAATCAGCTTCTTAGTAAAATAACTCTTAAGCCAGAAAATTTATATTAAAATTTTCTGGTTTATCATTAGAGATAAAAACAAAGAATCAATGATTGAATTGATGTCTAGTTTTAGTCGCTAGCTTGTGTAAAAAAAGTGTAAAGATATAAAAAAAAGAGATGTAAATTATTTCAAAATGTTATAAACTAAAGATGTCATACAATAAATAGGAGGATTAACATGCCGACACCAGTACTTGTCCTATTATTACTGCTGCTCATTCCGCTTGCAATCATGTTCCTGATGGGGAAAGGTGCATCACTGATCGCCGGATATAATACGATGAGTCAAGATAAGCAGCAACAATATGATAAGAAAAAATTGTGTCAAGGTATGGGGATGTTTCTATTAGTTTTAAGCGGCTTGTTAATAGCGTTCTATCGGTCGGGCTCTGACTGGGGACTATATATGCTACTAGTATTGGTGTTTATCGGGAGTATTGGATTCAATAGTTATATGTTTAGAAGTAAGACGTTCAAACGAAACTACACAAACAAAAGGAGATAGTCAAATGAAAAAAGTCATGGCAGTACTACTCGCGTTATTGATGTTAGTCGCATGGTCAAGTCCAGCAGACGCAGCACAGCTCGGTCAAATTAATCTGAAGAACAAAACCACCATCAAAGCGATGAAGAATGGAACGATGACGTTCAAAGGCGTTAAGCTTGGGAATACCATCAAAACTGCTAAGAAGAAGTGGGGCACTGATTATTCAGGTGTTAGAAGTCAGTATCAATACTACGATTATTCGTTGAACTTTGACATGGAAACAGACGATGACTATGACACGGTTGAAGCGTATTTCACAGGACAGCGCGGCAATAAAACGGCAGACTACAAGCTGAAATATATTGATTATTACGGGACGTCTACTATGCTGAAGTATAAAGATATGACGAAATACTGGGGTAAACCGGATTTCAAATATGTATCGGCCAGCGAGGAAGTGTATTTCTTCGGACAGACAGGATTAGTATATGATAACGATAACGGATCGTTCGTGGGTTATAAATACGTCGACAAAGCAACAGTGAAAGCAATTAAGAAAGCATTTTCGAAATAGAGCAAGTGCACTGAGTCAGCTAACTGAAGTTTGCTCAGAGTGAAGAAACAGTGATCAGAAATTGACAACATAGCCATTGACCACTTTTCCTATAGATGATATGCTGTATAACAATTAAATAACTTATAAAGAGCAGACGGAGGGAATTGGCCCTGTGAAGTCTCAGCAACCAGCTTATGCACGGTGCTAAATCCAACAGGTTCGCCTGAAATATGAGTGTATACTTTGATACCCCTCTTTTTCAGAGGGGTATTTTTTATGGGAGGAATTAAGATGTCAAATGAATTCAGAAGAGGATTGGAGCAGCGTCATGTGATGATGCTGAGTTTTGGAGGAGTGATCGGTACGGGGCTGTTCCTCAGTACAGGTTATACACTGCAGCAGGCAGGACCGGTCGGCACAGTAGTCAGTTATCTCGTCGGTGCACTGCTCGTCTATATGGTCATGAAATGTCTCGGTGCACTGGCTGTCAAGCATCCGGATGTCGGCGGCTTTCATACATATGCCAATATCTATATCAGTCCGTCCGTCGGTCATGTCGTTGCCTGGAGCTACTGGCTCTGCTGGACGATCGCAATCGGCTCGGAGATCACAGCAGGCGGGATATTGTTTCAGAAATGGTTTCCGGATTTCCCGGTCTGGCTCTTCAGCCTGATTTTCATCGCTGTTATCATCGCCATCAATCTGACGTCAAGCCGCATTTACGGTGAAGCGGAGTTCTGGCTGTCACTCGTTAAAGTCCTGGCTATTGTAGCGTTCATTCTGATCGGCTTACTGATTCTGTTCAAGGTGCTGCCATCCTCGCTTGAACCTGTCACTGCAGGAGAGCAGTTATTCGATGTGCCGAACGGTCTTTTCGGTATCTTCATCACGATGCTGGCGGTCAACTATGCCTTCAGCGGCACTGAACTGATTGCAATCGCAGCCGGTGAGACCAAGAATCCTGAGAAAGTGATTCCGAAGACGATTCGCGCGACTGTCTGGCGTTTAGCACTGTTATTCATCGGGACGATTGTCATCATGGTGCTGCTACTGCCGACGGACAAGGCAAGTCTCCTGGAAAGTCCGTTCGTCTCTATTCTGGATAGTGTCGGTGTACCGTATGCAGGCGATATCATGAACTTCATTATTCTGACGGCCCTGTTATCCGCCGCGAACTCAGGCCTTTATGCTGCGAGCCGGATGCTGTGGAGCCTGTCAGAACAGGACCATATCCTGCCGGTCGCGAAGAAACTGAGCAGTAAAGGGATGCCTGTCAATGCCACACTCATCAGCTTGGCAGGTGCGCTGTTAAGTCTGTTATCCAGCGTCATCGCGCCGACGACGGTCTACCTCGTCCTCGTTTCAGTCGCAGGCTTCGCAGTGGTCGTTGTCTGGATGAGCATCTGTCTGTCACGTATCAACCAGCTGAAAGCAGAAGGCGTCACGCAGCGTTCAACCTACATTCTGCCGGTCACAGCCTTCACCTTGTGCCTCGTCTCATGTATCGGTGTCCTCTTTGACCCGAACCAGCGACTCGCGACACTGATCGGCCTGCCGTTCTGCCTCATTGTCTGGCTGATTCACTACACCTTCACACAGAAGAAAGGAGACGGAATCCATGAAACTGCAAGATAAACTGAAAGAGACGATGACTATCCTGGACGGCGGATTCGGCACGACAGTCGAGCAGTTCGGCTACGACGTCAAGCATCCGCTCTGGTCATCGAACTTGATCAAGCATCAGCCGGAAGCGGTATACAATGTCCATAAAGCCTTTGTCGACAGCGGCGCAGACATCATTCTGACCAATACGTATCAGGCAGCTGTACCATCATTCCTGAATATCGGACTAAAAAGAGAAGATGCAGCTTACTACCTGCAGCAGGCAGTGACACTGGCAAGACGTGCCGCAACAAATCAGACCATCGTCGCAGGCTCACTCGGACCGTACGGCGCGATGCTCGGTAACGGCGCAGAATATACGGGCGATTATCAGCTGACCCAGGAGGACTATATACATTATCACAAAGAACGCCTGGACATCCTGATAGAAGCAGGTCTCACAGTCTTCGCCTTCGAGACCATCCCGAATATAGAGGAGATCAAGGCAATCAAGACGCTGCTGGAAGACTATACTGACATCGAATGCTGGCTGTCCGTTACGCTGAAAGATAGCGCTCATCTGTCTGACGGGACAAAGCTTGAAGAAGCATGCAACGTCGTTAATACGATAAAGAACGTCTATGCATTCGGCGTCAACTGCACGAGTGTCAAAATCATCGATGCAGCGCTTGAAAATCTTCTGGAGCACAGTAAGCATCCACTCATCCTCTATCCGAACGGCGGCAGAAAATATGACGCAGTGAATAAACGATGGATTGACCAGACGGACAGTTCGCTGGTAGAAGCGGCAGTCGAGTGGCAGGAACAAGGTGTGAAAGTTATCGGAGGATGCTGCCAGGTGGGACCGGAGGAGATAGGGGAATTGAAAGAACTAATTAAAGAATGATATCTTGAATTATCAGTATACTGCTCACAAAATCGGTATGGCTATGCTGAAATACTTGTTCACAAAAGAATTTGATGAGCAGAATATTATGAAGAAGCAGGTTATGCATACGAAATGGTACTGGAAACAGATTGAAAATTATTTATTCGGCATTATACCTGATGAAATCAGAAATGAAGTGTTTGTGAAGAAAGAAAATATATAAAATAATAAGATCCTGCATATGATAGCAGGATCTTTCTTACGAATTTTTGTTAAATGTATCTTTAATATTGTTATAATATTGTTGACAGATTGTAAACTGAAAACAAAAATGATGTTTTATTGAGAGGTCAATAGTATGAATAAAAAGCAATATTCCGCACGTTTAAACGGTGCAAGTTTTCTCCACAGAGAACTGAAAATAATAGCACCTTTAAAACTTAATGGTATGTCTGATAAAGAAATACGTGAGAAAGTCCTTAATGAAAACTTATTTCAAGTAAAAAAAGTCCTAAGTTCTGAAAGACTCTTACCTTCTATAATTGATAGAGCAAATGCTTTGGACGATTATTTATTAAATAAATTCTTAGAAGCCGATTTATCTACTTCTAAAATGATTAACTTATTGGCAATTGTTAAAACAGAGCGACTATTCCACGAGTTCATGAATGAAGTGATTGCCGAAAAATTTAGGACAAATGATTTTCAATTAGAAACTAAAGACTTTAATATGTTTTTTAATCATAAAATAGAACAAACAGAATTTGTAGCTAATCTATCAGATGAAAGTATTAAAAGATTAAAAAGTATATTTAAAGGTCTCCTTTATCATGCTGGTTATATAAATAAAAGGAATGGTACAGAGCTATCTCCTGTCTATTTAGAAAAAGAAATCATAAAGCACATCATAGCTAATGAAGACATACAATATATCACTGCAATGGGGTTATGTGATGAGTAATTTACATGAAAGACTAGATATGATAATTCCTAAACTTAAGGAAGAAAAGTTCCTAGCTGGAAGAGGACTTGGTAATGAAATTAGCTTTTATATCTTTGATTATAAAGCTGAAGATGAACTGATTGTTAGAGAACATATTGACTTCGTAAAACGAGAATTTACACACCCAAGTAGCACAAGAAATATTAAAGAATTTGATTTATATAAAATGCTTATTGAAATCACGAAAGAGAAACGGATCTTTGAACGTATTTTTCAGATGGAAGAAAAACAAGGAAAAGAAGCACTTTTTAAAGCGATGTCTACATTTGCAAAACCTGAAATTTTTTTAACAAAGATTAAAGAAAACATTGAAACGAACGATATCCTTTTTATAACAGGAGTCGGCAAAGTCTACCCATTTGTTAGGTCACACAATATCCTAAATAACTTACAGGAAGTTCTGGAGAAGACCCCGGTTGTGATGTTTTTTCCGGGAGAATATAATGGGCAGTCATTAGAATTATTCGGGAAATTTAAAGATGATAATTATTATAGAGCATTTAGACTAGTTGATTAAAGGGGAAATATCATGATTATTAAAGAGATGTTTGAGAAAGATATAGAACGTGATATCAGAGGCGTCATTAAAGTAGCACAAACAAGTGAAGAAGATATTAAGCAGGAACTTGAAGAATATGTGGTTACAAAAGAACTGAATCGACATATAGCAACGTTTTATGACAACTACTTAAAAGGAATTGATGGACACACAGATAAAATGGGGGTCTGGATTAGTGGTTTCTTTGGGTCAGGTAAATCACATTTCTTAAAAATACTCGCATATCTTTTAGATGATAAAGAAGTTAAAGATAAAAAGCCTGTTGAATATTTTAAAAGCAAAATAAAAGATCCCATTTTATTTGGCAATATGCAACGTGCCTCAAAGATTGATTCTGAAGTTATTCTTTTCAATATTGATTCTAAAAGTGCCTTGGATAATAAATCTAAAGAAGATGCTATTCTAAAAGTTTTCATGAAAGTATTTAATGAACATCGTGGCTATTATGGGGATGAACCAGGCATTGCAAAAATGGAAGAATATCTTGATGATAATCATCAATATGAAACTTTCAAAAATAGATTTAAAGAACTTTCAGGGGAATCGTGGGAAGAAAGAAGAAGTGCTTTCTACTTTGATCGGGATTATATAATCGAATCACTTATCTATGCTACAAATATGTCTAAAGAAACAGCAGAAAACTGGTTTGATAATGGTGTAGAAAACTTTGAAATCAGCATTGAGAAATTTGCGAAGGATATTAAAGCATATATTGATAGTAAAGGACCGAACTTCCATCTTATCTTCCTAATCGATGAAATCGGACAGTACATTGGAGATAATAGAAATCTTATGCTTAACCTGCAGACTCTAACTGAAGATTTAGGTACGCATGCAGAAGGAAAAGTGTGGATTATGGTGACTTCTCAGGAGAGTATTGATTCTATTGTCAAAGTAAAAGGAGATGACTTCTCCAGAATACAAGGACGATTTGATACTCGTTTATCACTTTCTTCTATCTCAGTAGGAGAAGTTATTAAAAAGCGCATTTTAGAAAAGGATAAATATGCTAATGACTTACTAAGAAATCTTTATACTGAAAAAAGCGCAATTTTAAAAAACCTCATCAGTTTCAAAGAAAGTACTGCAGATTTTAAAGGATATAGTGATGATATTGACTTTGCTGAAGTCTATCCTTTTGTCCCTTACCAGTTTACTTTATTACAGAAAGTATTTGAACAAGTGCGGCGCCATGGTTCATCAGGTAAACATTTATCTGAAGGTGAACGTTCAATGTTATCAGCTTTCAAAGAGTCAGCGTATCAAATAAAAGATAAATCAGTGGGAGCTCTCGTTCCGTTTTATGCATTCTACGACACCATTCAGGAGTTCCTGAATCCATCAGTGACACGGGTCATTGAAAATGCGAAAATCAATACAGAATTAGCTGACGATGAATTTAATATCAACTTGTTAAAAGTTCTATTCCTGATTAAACACGTCAGAGAAATTCCAGAAAATATTGAAAATATAGCCACATTAATGGTCACTGAAATAGATGAAGACAAACTTGCTCTTAAAGAAAACATTAAGGTATCTCTTAAAAAACTAGAATCTCAGACTCTTATTCAGAAGAACGGCGATATTTATTCATTCTTAACTGATGATGAACAAGATATTAATAAAGAGATTAAACAAATAACTATCGATGAAGAACTTGTTAAAAGAGAACTGGCTGACTACGTATTTGAAGATCTCTATCCAGTTAAAAAGTATCGTTATAACAAAGACTATGACTTTGCTTTTAATCAGAAAATGGATGAAAAGAATAGGGGTAAGCAGTTAGCTCCAATTGGTATGAACATCCTGAGTCCATTATCAGATCTTTATCATAAATCAGCCCAAGAGCTCATGATGTTTTCGCAGGGCACAGGTGAAATGATTTTAAGATTGATGGGAAATGATGATTATATAGATGAAATGACTGAAGTATTGAGAATTGAAGAATATCGTAAAAAGAAAAACATAATGCAGCAGTCGGAGATAGTAAATAGCATCTTATCTAATAAGCAATTAGAAGTTAATGAAAGAAGAAGACGAGTCAAATCACTTCTCGAAGAAGCTATTAAACAAGCAGATCTTTATATTAATGGTCGACAAGTAACCGTAAAAGGATCGACTGTTAAAGAAAAGTTAGATAACGGTCTAAAAGAACTTATTGAAAATGTTTTTACTAAATTAAATTATATTAAAGAACCTATTAACACTGAAGTAGAATTAAAAGATTTAATCGTTGGAGATTATAACCAGTCTATTGATTTTAATATAGCTGGTGATGAAAATCAGTCGGCGCTCGATGAGGTCATTCAGTATATAGACAATGCTGAAAGATCCCGGATGCAATTAAGACCAAAAGTCGTCTACGATCACTTCAGTTCAATACCTTACGGATGGGAGCAATTAGATATTGCCGCTCTTATCATCAAGTTATTGGTTAATCAGAAGATTAGAATCAGTCATAATTCTAAAAATTTGAATCCGGCAAATGACGTGCAAACGATTATTGCTGTATTAACAAAAAACAGTGAAATTGATAGAGCAATTATTAAAAAGCGAGTAATGGTTGATGACAACCTGATTAGAATAGCTAAAAGGATTACAAAAGAGGTCTTCAATAAAACAAATGTCGGCAGTGAAGAAGATACATTGCATCAGGATATTAAGCAGCTCATTGAAGAGAAAATCAGCGAAATCAAAAGATATGAAGCGGAGTATAACCTCTATCAGTACCCAGGTAAAGGTTTAATTGATAAAGGCCTGGAATTGTTAATGCCTTTTATTAAAGATGTTGATAATATCAACTTCTTCACTTCACTTAAAGATAATCAGCAAGAACTAACTCAATGGCAGGAAGACTTTGAGAATGTAATAAGTTTCTTCGGGTCTAATCAGAGGGAAATCTTTGATAATGGTAGAAGTTTATTAAAACGCTATGAACAGAATAAAGGGGCTTTTGATAGTGAAGAAATCCATCAACAAGTTAATAGTTTAATTGAAATCATTACTAATCCTATACCTTATAGCAGAATTAGAGAAATTCCCGAAATAGAGAAGTTCTTTGATAATGAACTTGAGGTCATACTCAAAAACAAGAAAATAGCTGCCCTTGATATAATCAATCAAAACTTCCAAGAAGCAAAGTTATTAATAGGACAATATCATGTCACTGATCAAACGAAAAATATAGTTGAAGAAAGATTTCACAGTGATAAAGCGAGTATAGAGAACAGCAATGTAGTAACAATGATTGATGGGATAACCTTTCAAAATCAAGAATATATTAAAACAGTAAAAAGACTAGTTAATGCAGATATTGACGCAGCAGAAAAGAGACAGACAGAACTATTAAAAGATAGAACGACTGTGATTGAAAAAGGCGAACCTTTAACATCACCTAAAATCATGAGAGTTAAGAGAAATGAAATACTTCCTTTGCAGTCATTATCTAACGAACAAGATATAGATAGTTATGTTGAAACGTTATCAAATAAATTGAAGAACATGATAAAAGATAACGACAGAATAGAATTTGTTGATTGAGGAATGGTGGAATGAATAAAACAGAGCTTAAGAAATTTGCGATAGAAGCAAGAAAAGAATTGATTGATAAAGTTCAAATGCAAGCACTTAAAATTGGGATATCAAAAGATAAAATTGAAGAAGTCACACTTGAAAGTTCAGATACAGTCTTTGTTGCAGGTCAGCAGCTTTCTAATGTTGAGAGAAAACAACGTGAAAACCTGATTAAACGAATTAAAGAAATTGGTTACGCTAGAGTGATGGAAGAAGCGGCTTATACATGGTTTAATCGCTTCATCGCTCTACGATTCATGGAAGTAAACGATTATCTTCCAACAGGAGTAAGAGTATTGTCATCTTCGACTGGCAGCAATGAACCTGATATGTTTAAAGAAGTCATGTATCTTGATTTGGACATAGACAAGGAACGAGTAGCAAATTATCAAATGAACAACCAGCAGGATGAGTTGTTTAAATATCTCATTAAAGTACATTGTCATGATCTTAATCAATATATGCCTTTTATGTTTGAGAAAGTAGAAGACTACACAGAAATCCTTTTTCCTGATGGCTTATTGCAAAAAGGTGCTCTAATAGAAAAAATGACTGATGAAGAATTTCTTTCTTCTGATAACTGGAATAGTGTTGAAGTCATCGGATGGCTGTATCAATATTATATTTCTGATGAAAAAGATAGAGTCATCAAAGCAAAAAAAAGATACAAAAAAGAAGAAATTCCGTTTGCGACTCAGTTATTTACTCCGGAGTGGATAGTAAGATATATGGTCCAAAATACATTAGGACGTTATTGGATTGAATCACATGAAGAAGACCGTGATTTAATTAGTAATTGGGAGTATTATTTAGAGAATCCTAATTCAAGTGAAAGTGATAAAGAAAAAATAAAAAATGTCATAAATCCTGGCTTGAAAGTAGAAGAGATAAAGTGTTTTGATCCTGCCATGGGAAGTGGGCATATACTCTCTTATATGTTTGATGTCTTATACGAAATTTATCAAAAGAATGGCTATACGAAGAAAGAAATTCCACGACTAATTATAGAGAAAAATCTTTATGGTTTGGATATTGATGATAGAGCATATCAGTTAGCCTGTTTTGCTTTGGTCATGAAAGCACAATCTTATAATTCAAAATTTTTAAATGAAATTAAGAAAGATAAATTTCATTTAAACTTAGCTTCTATACAAGAGACTAATTATTTATCGTCAGAAGCTATTGAATATTTTAATAATAGTAATGTAAATCAAGATGAACAAGTTATAGGCTTTATTAATCAATTTTTTGATGCTAAGTCAATTGGTTCTTTACTGAAACTTGGATATGCTACAGAAGACATAACAAAAACATTGAAATATATAGATAATAGAAATGATTTATTTACAAGTGAATACCAAAATAATTTGTCTTCATTATTTACCGATTTAATTAAGCAGACTGAAATTATGAATTTCGAGTACGATATTTTAGTAACCAATCCTCCTTACATTGGTAATAAGTACTTATCACCAGAATTAGCAAACTATCTTAATAAACATTATAAAACTGTTAAAACTGATGTGTTTAGTGCATTTATTGAATACAGTTTTAGCAAAACGAAAACTAATGGACATATTGGTTTTATGAGTCCGTTTGTATGGATGTTTATAAGTTCATACGAAAAGTTAAGAAAAAAAATTATTGATGAAAAAAATATTAGTAGTTTAGTTCAGCTGGAATATTCGGGATTTGATGGAGCTACAGTACCGATATGTACATTTACATTGCGTAATACCAAACTTGGTATTGATGGAGAATATATAAAGTTGTCTGATTTTCCAGGTGTATTAAATCAGTCATTAAAAACTAAAGAAGCTGTTAAGCACCCTTTAGTCAAATATAGATATAGAAATGGTCATGAAAACTATAAAAAAATCCCTGGCTCACCCATTGCATATTGGGCAAGTGATAACGTGTTATCGGCATTTGAAAACGGAACGCCATTGGGAGATATAGTTGATCCTAAGCAAGGTTTGGCCACTGCTAATAATGATCGATTTTTACGTTATTGGTGGGAAGTCGATTTCAACAAAATAAAATTTGATGCTCACTCAGTGGAGGATACAAAAAATAGCGATTATAAATGGTACCCCTATAATAAAGGCGGAGAAAGACGTCAGTGGTACGGCAATTATGATTATGTTGTAAACTGGGAAGATGATGGAAGAGAAATTAAAAATTTTACTGATGATAAAGGTAAAGTGAGATCAAGACCTCAGAATACAAATTATTATTTCAAAGAAGCGATTACTTGGTCTGATGTTACTAGCGGAAAATTTGCAGTGAGATATAGAGAGCCTGGGAGCATACATGATGTTAAGGGAATGTCTGCTTTTCATTTTGATACAGATACTTTGAAGTATATCATGGGTATCACTTCGACGAATGTCGTAAATTTTATGACTAAAATTTTAAATCCAACTTTAAGTATGCAGATAGGAGACTTTCAAAGACTCCCAATTTTAGAATTAGATAATAAACAACAGATAATTGATATTGTCAGTCATCAGATTGAGATTGCTAAAAGGGATTGGAATATGTATGAAACTACTTGGGGTTTTGAAGTAAATCCATTAATCAATTTAGGAGGGTCTATATCTTCTAGCTATACTGCTCTTAAAAATATTATTAATGATAAATTTGAGAATCTAAAAAAAAATGAAGAATTATTGAATGAAATAGTCATTAATCGTTATAATCTTTCAAATGATTTGATGAATACCGTCATTGATAGGGACGTTACTATTACTAAAATTTTCGATTCTAATGAAGAAATTGATTCCAATATTAAAGGTAATAGCTACTTAATAACTAAAAAAGTAATTATGACTAATTTTATTTCTTATATAGTTGGTGTGATATTTGGAAGATACTCACTGGATGAAAAAGGATTAAAATATGCAGGAGGTAATTTTGATGATTTGGAATATAGAGGATGTAAACCGGACAATGATAATATTATCCCTCTGATTAACCAAGCTTACTTTATTGACGATATCATAGTTCAGTTTGAAAATGTTCTGTGTTGTATATATGGTGAAGAAACATTTGAGGAAAACTTAAATTTCATTGCAGATTCTTTAGTACGTAAACCAAACGAAACTTCTCGAGAGACTATTCGTCGTTACTTTTTAAATGATTTTTATAATGATCATGTCAAAATGTACAAAAAACGCCCAATTTACTGGCAGTTTAGTTCTGGGAAGCTTAAAGCTTTTAACTGTCTTATTTATATACATCGTTATGATAAAACGACTTTATCACGTATTCGTACGGATTATTTACATGTTGTTCAATCACGTATGGATGTTCAATATAAAGATCTGCAATCAGTTATTAATGGTGATTATTCTAAGAAAGAGATCACAGCTGCTAAGAAAGAATTAGCTTTACTTGAAAAGAAAATTAAGGAATTAAAGGATTACGATGAATTGCTTCACCACATGGCAGATCAGATGATTGAAATCGATCTGGATGATGGTGTAAAGCATAACTATGAACTCTTTAAAGGCCTTGTGACGAAAATTAAATAACTAGAAGGATGCCTTGTCGCATCCTTTTTTTGCGTGTATATTCTGAGTTGTTATTATAAGATGAGTATATACGTTTAAATGAAGAGGTGCCCATATGGATATCAATCGAATTGAAGAGAGTCTGAAGCGGTTATTTAATGCACCTTTAAAAGAGGGAGAAAACCGCAAGATTATTTTTTGGAATGATAAAGATAGAGAATTTGAAGAAGATATTGAGAATTTAAATTTAGAGGATATTAGAGTTCATAAAATGACTGAAAGTAATCTGTTTATGATTAAATATCTGGTTGAAGAAGAAGATACAAATAGGTCGTATCTAATTTATACATATTTAGATTTGGAATCAGAAGACAACTGGTTATATGATACGGTGAAGTATTCGGAAGTCTTCTATGCAGATCGTCTTTCTATGATATTAAATGATTTGGGCATTGATACGGCTTTAAGAAATGTTGTTAAAAACTATATGAAGTTCTTTAATAGTAAAGAGCGATATGCAAAGTTTAAAGCATTGAATATACAAGGGGTAACTGAACAGCAGATTGAAGTTGGAATTATGAGTGTTCTCTGTAATTTAAGAAACGCAGATTTCGAGGATGTTGTCAGAACAGTGTTAGTAGAAAGTGTAGCTGATGATAATAAATACCTGACTTTATTTGAAAAATTCTTTGATGTACAAGTGTTCTGGAAGTATATTGAACGTGTTTATGATTATTCACGAGAGCTTCCGTCGCTTAAAACATTTCTTATGTATTTAATGGCTACTGCCTTAAGTCATCAGGTGGAAAGTAATAAGCTCAAGTCTGTAAACAATTTTATAGCGACTTATAATGGTAACAACTCATATATATTTATTGACCGCTGGAAGCAACATAAGAAGGATTATGTTGTTTACAATAACTATGCACGTTTAATTGAAAAAGAACTCTCGATTAGTGAAATGTTAGAAACACTGCATATTGAGGATTACAAGATTGCTGATATTTTTCCTGTCATCGATGAAAAGATTATTTCTTCAATTTGTAATGGTTTATCACACGACATAATAGATTATGATGAATATACTAAGCTGCTGAAACTTAGACGTTCAAAACATTTTTATGACGTATATGAAAATATTTATGAAGCTTTAGAATATACACTGAAAATCGTTCATTTTGCGGATAATAATAAAGTGATTCTTGAAAATGACGCAGATCAACTCTATCAAGCCTATACCGAGAAGTATTATTTGATGGACTCCTATTATCGTAAGTTTTACTTAGCTTTTGATAAGGAGCAGCATGAAATCTTGAAAACATTACAGTCAATCGTCGAAGCTAAATATACGCATGAGTTTATAGAGGAACTGAACTCTAAATGGTCGAATATAGTGTCTGATGAACTGGCAGTCAACTGGAATATTGCTGGTGTGACTCCACAACGTAGATTCTATTCCAGTTATATAGCGAGTCATATAAGGAAGGATGAGCGTGTATTTGTCATTATTTCAGATGCTATGAGATATGAAATAGGTGAAGAACTTGCAGTTAAATTGGAAGAAGTGAATCATCACTCTATAAACGTGGAATCCATGCTATCTGTTCTACCTTCTATTACGAAGTTGGGAATGGCCGCTTTACTTCCCAATCGTCAAATTGATTTCGATTCTAAATTAAATGTTACAGTGGACGGCATGAGTTCTGTGAGTCATGAGAGAGAAAACATATTAACACAAGTTTCGGATGATGCAATGACTATTGAAGCGAAGCGAGTATTGGGAATGAAGAAGGTTGAACGTCGTGAACATTTTAAAGGTAAGAAACTGGTATATATTTACCACAATGAAATAGATGCAGTAGGAGATCATGCTGCAAGTGAGGATGGTGCCTTTGAAGCTGCTGAGAGAGCAATAGATCAGTTGGTTTCAATTGTTAAATTGATTAAGGATGATTTGAGCGGAACCAATATCTATATTACTGCTGATCACGGATTCATCTATCAGCGTAAAGAGTTACCGCCTTCTGATAAAATTCAAATAGATGCTATTAACAAATTAGAACTGAAACGTCGGTATATGTTATCCAGAGAAGACAAGCAACTAGAGGGTCAACTAAAAATTAATTTATCGCACATCATTGAAAATGAACAGCGGCTTAATGCTTATATACCATTGGGTACGATGAGGAATAGAATTCAAGGTACAGGTGTTAACTTTGTTCATGGTGGAGCGAGTCTGCAGGAAGTAGTCGTGCCAGTTGTTACTTTTAAAAGTAAGCGTGTAGGACAGAGTTTAACTTCCCTTATTCCAAAAGTTAAGGTGGCTTTAACAAATCAGTCACGTAGAATTACTAATTCAATCTTTAATCTGGAGTTCTTCCAGACAGAAAGTGTTGGGGACAAGTATTCAGGGAGAACAGTGATGGTTTATTTTAAAGACGAAAATGAAAATATCATCTCAAATGAAGAAAAAATTATCGCTGATAGAGAGACTGCTGTTCCAGCTAATCGTCTTTTTAGAATTCGGTTTGCTTTAAAGAATCAATCATACGATAAGAATAGAAATTATTACTTATGTATTGTTGATAATGAAACGGAACTGGTTGTAGAACAAGTTCCATTTAGCATTAATCTCGGATTTGTAAATGATTTTGATTTCTAGAGGGGTGAATTAATTGGAATCACAAAGTGTTGTCGAGTTAGATAGAAAATTAAATAGCGTGTTTGCAGGACGCGTTGTTCGCAAAGATTTAACTAAGTTGATTAAAGAAGGCGCGAATGTACCTATCTATGTTCTTGAATATCTCCTGGGGATGTATGCTGCTACTGATGATGAAGAAAGTATAGGAGAGGGAGTAGAGCGTGTTAAGAAGATTTTATCTGAAAACTTTGTTCGTCCAGATGAAGCTGAAAAAATAAAATCACGAATACGTGAAACAGGTTCATACTCAGTGATTGATAAGATAACTGTTTCTTTGAATCCTAAAATTGATACTTATGAAGCAGAGTTTTCTAATCTGGGTTTAAAAGGTGTTCCTATTTCATCTAGATTTGTTAAAGAATATGATAAGTTACTCGCTGGCGGTATCTGGTGCATGGTCAAAATCGACTACTATTATGACGAAGAAGCAAGAAATGCTAATCCGTTTAATGTAATTAATTTGCAACCTATCCAGATGCCGAATATGGACATTACTGAAGTATTTGATGGTAGAAAACAGTTCACTAAAGATGAATGGATTGATGCCTTGATTCGCTCAACTGGCATGGAACCGACCCAGCTAGATGAACGAGTGAAGTGGCATTTGTTGCTTCGGTTGGTCCCATTAGTAGAAAATAATTTTAATATGTGCGAGTTAGGTCCACGAGGTACTGGGAAATCTCATGTGTATAAAGAGATTTCACCTAATTCTATTTTAGTATCAGGTGGCCAGACGACAGTCGCCAATTTATTTTATAATATGTCTTCGAGAACAATAGGATTAGTCGGTTTATGGGACTGTGTAGCCTTTGATGAAGTGGCTGGCATCCGTTTTAAAGATAAAGATGGTATACAGATTATGAAAGATTATATGGCTAGCGGTTCATTTGCACGAGGCAAAGAAGAAAAAACAGCTTCTGCCTCTATGGTTTTTGTCGGCAATATTAATCAGAGTGTAGATGTCCTCTTAAAAACATCTAGTTTGTTTGCTCCTTTTCCTTTAGAGATGGCAAATGATACAGCTTTCCTTGATCGTATGCATTATTATATGCCGGGCTGGGAAATACCGAAGATGCGACCAGATTTCTTTACAAACCGTTATGGCTTTATTGTGGATTATATAGCAGAATTCTTCAGAGAAATGCGTAAACGCTCATATGCTGATGCAATTGATAAATATTTTATTCTGGGTAATAATCTGAATCAACGTGACACCATAGCAGTGCGTAAAACGGTATCTGGATTGATTAAACTTATTTATCCTAATGGTATTTATACAAAAGAAAATGTCGAAGAAGTTTTACGATACGCTTTAGAAGGACGCCGCCGTGTTAAAGAGCAGCTGAAAAAGATTGGTGGAATGGAGTTCTATGATGTCATGTTTACTTATATTGATAAAGAATCACTTAACGAGGAACATATATCAGTGCCTGAACAAGGCGGTGGAAAACTGATACCTGAAGGAATGAGTAAACCAGGTCATGTTTACGTCTGCGGGCAGTCAATGAGTGGAATGATAGGTGTCTATAAGATAGAGAATCAGATGGTGAGCGGCAGTGGAAAGTTCGATAAATCAGGTATAGGAACTGCTAGGGATGCCAAAGAAAGTCTGGATACCGCTTATAGATTTTTTGCAGCAAACAGCAAAAGTATTAGTAATTCTATTTCAACTAAAACGAAAGACTATCTGATGCATATTACTGATTTGCAAGGAGTCGGGCTGACAGATGAACTAGCAATTGCTGAATTAATCGGCTTAAGTTCAGCTGCATTAGATAAGCCTGTTCAAGACAGTACAGTTGTTATCGGTAATATGACAGTGGGTGGCACAATTGCAAAAGTCAGTGAGTTTGCAAATGTCTTGCAGGTCTGTGTCGATGCAGGAGCGAAACGAGTGCTGATCCCTGCAGCATGTGTAATGGATTTGCAAACCGTACCACCGGATTTATTAGTTAAAGTTCAGCCTCTCTTTTACTCAGATCCGATAGATGCAGTTTACAAAGCTTTGGGAGTGAATTGAATTATAAAAAGAAGGTGTTTTAGATTTTATTCGGCTTAATTATTGTTGCAGATTTATTGTTTATCATTTTCATATTGGGAAAATTGCTATATGAGAGAAATGTCTATGGATTAAAAACATTTTTAATATTACTTATCATTTTTCCGCAAATGATTTTATTTTTTCTTTCCATCTATATAATATTTAAATGGGAGTTTAAAGAATCACTTAATATTTTAAAAACAGTAGGTACACCTATACTTACTTCACTAGGATTGATTATAACTGCTAGTATAGCTTATATAACGACAGTAAATAATAAAAATATAAGCGAATTAGACTTGATTCATCTTTTAATTAAGGCGCAAAAAGATATGTTAAGTGAGGATTTAGAGGAAAAAGCAAAAGAAGTACTAGATCGTCTAAAAAAAGAAGTTAATATAAATAATATAAAGTTCTTAAGACTTAAGGATACGCTCATTACTTTTATTTCTAATCTTCCTGAAGAGGAAAAATCAAGACTGGAAAATATAATGGATATATGTCGGAAAATACAACCGGAATTTATTAAAATACTTCCAGGCATAATTCCAAGTATTATTAAAGAGATTCAAAATGCCACTGCGATACCAGTAATAACCGGAGGCTTGATTCGAACACAAGAGGATGGGGATATGGCTATCAAATCCGAGGCTCATGCTGTAACTACATATAATGTGAAATTATGGTAAAATTATGCGAAAGACAGTTATGAATAAGAAACGAATTTATAATAATTAGAAAAATTAATACAATTGAATTGACAACGCTTTCATAAACTACTATATTAGTTGTAAGTTAACAGCTTGTGACGAGATTAAGAGACACATTGAGTACTTTGGGTAAACCCCGAAGGTATTTGATGTGTATTTTTGTGTGTTATGAGTATGGGAACAGGAGGAGTCAAGGGAGAGTTCAGATTTTAAAATTACATTGAGTTACAAGTAATAACTTTGTGAAACAAGGGGAATCATCATGAAAAATGTAAAAAGACCATTAATTTTATTGATTGTTGCACTATTACTTATTGGTATCGGCAGTGCAGTTGCTGCTAGCTTTAACAGCGCCGGCGGGGATGTAGATGTGTCCCGTATTTATTTTGACACTGAGCGGGGAGAGCTGTCGGGTTTGCTTTATAAACCAGAAGGGGCAGACGAAGAGGCAAGGCCGACAATCATCGCCACGCACGGGTATTTGAACTCTGGTGAAATGCAGGATGCCCAAGCCATCGAAATGTCCAAGCGGGGTTATGTAGTCCTGGCACTGGATATGTATGATCATGGACATTCTACTGGAACGATGGAGAAATCAGCTCCGTTCTTCTCCTTCTGGCCGCAAGCTATGTATGATGCGGTGCAATACATGTATGAACAGGATTATGTATTGAAAGATGGCGAAGGAAATGGGATTATTGCTGTTTCCGGGCACTCCATGGGAGGCTTCTCTTCAACGCACGCAGTGATGTTGGATGAGGTTGATTTCCAGGAATCAGGTATCCGCAAAATTCAAAGTTCCTTGACGATGGGTTCTGATTATCAGTGGTTGAAAACACTTGGCTATACAGATAAACAAATCAACGCTTCCTATGGGCCGCGTCCTTCAGGGAAAATTGCTGGCGTTTACGATGAATTTTTCTTTAATGCAGAAGCAGCTGCGGCAGGTCAGCCTGTCGTTAAGAAAAACTACGTCAGCACAGCCGAAGGCCTTGGGTTTTTAGGCGGACTGAAATCAGCGCAAGCGGGTAAATTTTATGAAGTGGATGGCGGTCAACGGATTATTTACCAGCCTAACGAAACACATCCATGGAATCATTTTTCACAGCAGTCTACTGAATATGCAATCGACTTCTATGACACAGCTTTTTCGGATTACGGTAATTTAGTGGCAATCGGTGAAGATGGACAAACATGGATGTGGAAAGAATGGTTTTCATTTATAGCTTTGATAGGTTTTTTCCTCCTTTTCATTCCAGTTATCAACTTGTTGACGAAACTGCCATTCTTCAATTGGGTTTACACAGAGCGTCCGGCGGCGCTTTCTGCACCAAAATCAGATGGTGCGAAACTCGCTAGTTATATACTGCTTATTGTGGGAGCGCTTTATCCGGCCCTTTTCTTTACGGCATTATACAGTGCTAATGAAACAGGGATGACCTTGCTGCGTCAAATCAGCATGATCACCATTGGATTATCTGCGCTGATATTATTGTTCAGCCTTGTAAAAAATTCCGCCAAGTCAGTAAAAATGGGCTCGGGGCTAATTCTTGGCTTAAGCATCGTACAATATATTTTCCTCCATCAGCAGGAACGATTTTTTGCGACTACAGAATGGTTTGGCGGAGCTACAGTCAATCCAATTCTCTTCTGGGCTATCAATGTTGCGATAGTGACGCTGATGATTTTGGTTGGTTATCACTTTGTTTCGAAAAAAGCAGAAGGAGCACGTTTCGCGAATTATGGATTACGTGCTAACATCAAAACGATCATCTCAACTTTTGTTACCGCTATACTTGCTGTCATTATCGGATATGCTGTCCTCTATTTAGTGGATGCAATTTTCCGAGTCGATTTCCGTCTATGGACCGTAGCAGTAAAAACATTTGAAGAACAGCATGTATGGGCTCTTTTACGCTATGCGCCATTATTCTTCATCTACTATTTCATCGTGGGAATATCAGTCAATGTCAATACAGCCAGCAGTTTTTATGATGGATGGAAAGGTTATGGCATATCCATTCTCCACTTTATCGGTGGACTGATCCTATATTTGATCTATCATTATGGCTTGTTGTTCATTACAGGGACGGGCGGCTATCCTGCAGAGTCATTATCATCGATTATTGTAATCGGGCTTGTGCCGATCCTTTTAGTAGCAGCAGTTTACAATCGTTACTTCTTCAGAAAAACTGGAAATGTCTATGTTGGGGCATTTCTGAATACAATTTTATTAACGATGATTACATTAGCAAATACAGTTCTTTATACAATACTCTAGTGATTTAAAGAATGAAGGAGAAGGGTAAGGGATAAATGAACCGCACCCCAAATGGTAGACACTTTAAAAAAAGTGACCCATTGAAGTGACCCCCGAATCCTTATGGAAGCGCTATATATTGTGTGAATGGAAATAGAAGGTTGGGTTATGGAGATGAGATTACCATGCCAAAAACTTTAATTGACGTTTTTACTGTCTATAATATTATTATCAATTGTGATTAATTGCAAAAGACTACGGATGACGACGATTGTTTCAGATGATGAAAGTCATCAGATGAAGGGAAGTACTTTATCATTCGGAAGTAGCTAGCTGATTTACTTGAGCTGGTTTAATATGAAAAAGATTTTAAACAACTTAACTCGGCATCTCCTCTTATAGATTAAGAGGAGATTTTTTTAATTTGTCCTAACATTCCTGACAACCTGCGTCATTTCTTGTCATAGCCTTACCATATACTCCTATAAAAAGGAGGTCATTTGCACATGGATAAATTCAAGAAGATGTTGTTTGACTACTTTGTCGTCCTGGAGGAGGAATATGAGCCGCCGTCCATTAATTCCATCCTGTTGTTTCTGCTGATTCATACTATTGTCTCAGCAACAGTCTTTTATATAGGGACTTTATAAGAAGAAATCTTAAATACTGGAGCCTGTTTTTGTCTCCCTTCCGATCCAAGTTCTTCTTTGCCGCCATTCCCGGTAAATGTTATAGAAGCACAGCAGAATCCAGAGAAGACTCAGTATACGCCATAACCACTCGTCACTCAGATAAAAGGTGAGGTAATAACAGATGGCGGCGAAGGCGATGATGCAGAGTCCCTGAACGATTGTATTGATCCATGACCAGCGCAGCCGGACTGAGAGGGGATAGTGTCTGCTGTAATCTTCGCGGTTCAGGGTATTGGTGAAAATGCTTGTACCAAAGTCTGAAACGAAGGTCAATGCACCTAGTAGCATGAAGAGGCCATATAGATTATCTGAAGTGAGGCCTGATCTGATGATGTCAGGTATAAACAGCAAGCCGAGGATAAGCATGCCGATCTGGCTGAAAAGAAGAATAGCGTCGGTTCTGTTCATATAGGTCTCCTTTAGTGATTAGGGTAATTTTAGCCATTATATCATAGATCTAATGCTGTGCAATAGTGTGTAAATATCTACCGCAAAAGGAATAATCAACTATTAAACGGGGAGGTATTGTATGGATATTAAACGACTATATGATAATGAGTATGTCGTTGCCGAGTCATTGAATGATTTCCTTGCCTTCATCGAGAAGACGATTGATACCAATCAGTATCATATAGACGAGGACGGGCGTTTTCACTATGACCAGGATGAAGTACTCTTCTTCGATAAACTGAAGGATATGGCGCTGCCTTTAAAAGGTTAAGATACTAAGGTAAAGTAAAATCAGATAAGCGTAGAATGGTTAAAAACACCCCGAAGGTTAGAATCAAATCTGACTTTTGGGGTGTTTGATATCTTATGGATACTGTTTAGGTTCTATCAGTTATCAAGGAATGAAGACCTTTTATTTATAGCAATTGGCTACCTAATCAAATAAAATGGAGGAAATACAGATAAAGGTGTGATGCTATGAAGAAGTGCCTTGTTATCGGTTCTACGGTTTGTGATATTATCATTTATGTTGATCGGTTGCCGACGAGCCAAGGGGATGTCCATATTAAAGAGCAGATGATGTCACTGGGTGGATGTGCCTATAATGTTGTCTCTGTATTGCATCATCTAAAGATACCCTACACATTCATCTCGCCGGTCGGTCGTGGTATATATGGTGAATTCGTACAGCATCACTTAGCGGCTAAGGGTATCGAGACGACTGTTCGTCTATCCGGCAATAATGGCTGCTGCTATTGTTTCGTTGAAGAGAATGGCGATCGTACGTTTATGTCAGACCACGGGGTTGAGTATTCGTTTCAGGCAGAGTGGCTGGATGATCTGAATCTTGATGACTATGCATACGTCTACATATGTGGTCTTGAGATTGAGGAGACAGATGGGCCTGAACTTATTGCTGTGCTGGAAGGATACAAAGGTCAGATTATTTTTGCACCGGGTCCGAGAGGGCATTTGATCGATCAGGGCCGTCTGTCAGCAGTCTATGCGCTCTCTCCTATCGTCCACTTGAATGCTGAGGAAGTCATGACATTGACGGATGAAGATGACGTGCAGAAAGCAGTGCTGAAGATGAATGCGAGAACAGGACGCCCTGTGATTGTGACGCAAGGAGCTGATGGCGTGCTTGTCTATGATGGGGATTTCACGCAGCTTACAGGCTATCCGCAGCAAGTCGTGGATACCATTGGAGCGGGCGATAGTCATGTAGGAGCTGTAATGGCAGGCCAAGCCGCCGGTCGTCCTTTAGTGGCAGCCGCCGAATTCGGCAATAAAGTCTCTTCAGAAATTGTCGGAGTGAGCGGCGTAGAACTTCCGGGTGAGGTATACTTAAAACTGCGCGAAGTATTAAATCCGTGAGATAGAAAAATAAAATACAACCTTAAGAATTGATTTGTTTATTGATTCTGAAGATAATATAAAAACATCTGTCTCTGGACTTAGAGAACAGATGTTTTTCAGTATGATGCTGATACTATTTGTATTTCATCTCATAAATATTCTTTGCAGCGCGTCGTTCAGTCATTCTACGCTCCTCATCTTTAATGATGGCAATCAGCTCATCTTTATCATAGTGCTGGTAACTGCGTTCAAGACGACTGACTTCTTTCTCATTACGTTCCTTCTGCTTATCAATATGATCACGTGTCTTCTCTGCCTGCTTAATAACCCCGTCTTTAATCTCATGACGATGATCGATTAAATAGCCAATCCCTTCTCCTAACTTCTCACCGGCAAACCTAGCACCATTACCCAGCAATCCAAACAGACGATTCATCTCACTGTCCTCTGACGGAACCGGCATCACTGCGTTTCTTGCGCCAGCTACCATCATTATTACGGGAACGATTGTTATTAATTGTTAGGTTATCGACCATACACCGGTGACAGACAATATTACAACAGCACAGTATAGTAGCTGGCAGAAATATTTTATAATTACGAAGAACGTAAGTCGCTTTATTGAAAGCGTATGAACCGCCAGTTAGTGCACCGAGTCTCGATTCAAGGGCTGTCTTCTTGATATAGCAATCAGTTCGTGTAGTTCTTTGATGATCAAAAGAAAGATAAAAAACAGCAGTAATAAAGAATTCAATTAAGTGTAGGATTTCTTTAAAATGGTTATATTCAATTTTATGACAACACATTATATTTGAAATGTATGAAAAAAGCATAGAAAGAGGAATAATATGAACAGAATAACAAAGGGGTTTATGAGTGTTTTAATGGTTTTCCTTCTTTGCTTCAATTCAGTGGGATCATTTGCTGAAGCGGCTGCTGATGTGGAGAAACCAGTGATCCAAACTATTTCAGTGAATAAAAAATCGGCAAAATTAGGAGAAAAAGTTGTCTACACCATAAAAGCTACAGATAATGTCGGGATAAGAAGAGTTAGTCTTTCACTGAGAAGCCCTCAAACAGAAAAAGACGAATACCTTACAGCCAATTATGTAAGTCCTGACTTACCAGGTTGAAAAAACTGTGACAGATGCCACTGAAACAGGAACATGGAGAGTTGTGACAGTATCGGCGTATGACACATCTGACAATAATCTGAGCATCAGCAATAATCAGGTATTAAGTTGGGTAGGAACAAAGGATTACAGCTTTTTGAATGTTAATATTGGATCTGATGATAAGGTTACGGAAGTAGTTACGACGGAACAACCAACGACAGAACGCCCAACAACCGAGAGACCAACAACAGAACGTCCAACGACAGAGAAGCCGACAACCGAGAGACCAACGACAGAGAAGCCAACAACCGAGAGACCAACAACAGAGCGTCCAACGATAGAGAAGCCAACAACAGAAAAACCAACAACAGAACGTCCGACAACAGAGAAGCCAACAACAAAGCCACTTGTAACAAATACTACGCCGACTATTAATACTATCAGCAATAATTCTACTACTGTGAGTAGTAAGGCGAAGTCTTATAGTACAGTTTATGTAGTGGCTAATAAGAAAGTGATTGCCCAAGGTAAGGCCAAATATAGTAAGTATTCATTAAAAATTGCTAAGCAAAAAGCAGGAACTAAAATTTCGGTATATACTGTCTATAAAAATGTTAAGAGTAAGACAGCGACCACAAAAGTAATTGATAAAATAGCTCCTGTGGTGCCGAGCATTAATAAGGTGACGACTAAGTCCGTTGCAATTACTGGTAAAGGCGAAGCTTCATCTAAAGTGTTAGTGTATAAGAAAGGGAAGCTTTGGTTGTCTAGTTCTGTTACTTCTAAAGGTATCATTAACGTGAAAATCACCAAACAGAAAAAAGGCACACAGCTTAAAGTATATTTGAAAGATAAGTCCGGCAATATAAGCAAGGAACGAGCAGTTAAAGTTTCATAATTCTTTTAACGGTCATTGCTGGTTCCAGGCAGATCATCGGGCAAATACTTGACAAAAGTGTGGCTGACAGGCGAAGAAGCTAAGTATAAAGGCATTCCGTATATCATTTTCCCGGGAAATGTCGGAGATGTGGACACATTGCAGAATGTTTACGAAAAACTGAAGAAGTAATGCATGAGAAGTGACTAACTGCTAAGGATGGTCACTTCTTTTAGTTAGGTGGTATTTAAATCTTTTTATTTGACTGACGTCATGTTGCTATTAGTTACTAAGAGCTGAATGATATAATGGATACACAAGCCACAATACAAGGACTGACTTTAATGAACAACATACTGCCTTACCAATATATCGGTATTAAGCGTCAAAGTCTGCGTTTGATGAGAGCATATCAGACGATGAATGACCCGAAGATGATTGAGACTTACCAGAGTCTGATCCAGGAAAGTGTTGAGCAGATTTTCACGGAACCACTGCCTGAAGTGGAAGCATTCTTGAATGTGATGATGGACCGCACGATGACGAGGCACCAGCTGGATAAACAGCTGGAACTGCTGAAGATTTACGTTGAACCATTCAAAGTACCGTCCAATCAGCAGCTGGATAAGCTCTTCAAGAAAGTGAAGAAGCTGAAGTATCCGAACTGGGCGGATTACGATCTCACCGAATCGACTTATATCGGCTGGAATGATCCAGGTCAGCAGAAGAAATTCATCATCTTCTACCACGAAGGTGAACTGAGAGGGCTATACGGTGACTTATCACCAAACGTCAACAAAGGCATCTGTCCGATCTGTAAGAACGACAGCAAGGTATCGATGTTTCTCGCAACGACTAAGATTGCGGGAGACGGTACTTATACCAAGAACGGCAACTACATCTGTCACGACAGCAGGAGTTGCAACCAACAGCTGGATGACCTGACAGGACTGTATGAATTTTTAGTGGCGACAAAGACAGCATTGTAGAAAGAATCCCTGCATGGATATGCAGGGATTCTTTCTAATTTCTCTTTAAGATGACATACATAACCATGAGTATGATTCCACCTGCTATCGCATTGATATACCAGGGGATGTCATAGACGAAAGGGGTATGGAGGAAGACCAGAGGCAAGATGAATAGTGCAAAGACAATGGCACTCAATAAATAGAGCTGAATAAATTGTAACAACCGCTTCTTTTTAGAAGCTTCGCCCGTTGCATCCATTTCATCTTTCTTGAGATAGCGTATGACGTATTTGAGCATGATCAGGAATGAAGTGATCAATAAGATGTAGCTGACAACAAACGCACCGACATCAACGGGTTTTGATTCGATGAAAAATGAAGTAATGAAGTCCGCTAGACCATTCACAACTAACATAAAACCCAAAGGCATGATAGTCACTATGCTCAGCAGTGCAGTTGTATTCCGTCTGCTTTCTACCGGTAGTTCTGCTATTAAATCTTTTACAAATCCTTCTGTATCATGACCGAAGAATTCTTCAGTCGTTATTCCATTTTGCTGCGCTTCCAGCAGATGATCAAGCAGGTCGTTAAGCAGTTCCTCAGTAGCATGATTGCTGAGACGCCATTCCAACCGCAAGTACAGCAGCACTTTTTCATATTCTCTTTTATTGTCCTCAGTCAGTAATTCTCTTTTTTCATTATTGAGTTCGATCAGTTCACTCGTCTTCATCGTTGTCCTCCTCTTCTTTTTCATCTTGTGCAAAAGCCATTGCCATTGAATATCCAAACATTATACCTATAGCAATACCGGAAATGCCTAAGCTCTGGTAAAACACAATACTCATACTTATGGCGAATGCAACACCCATCGTGATGGATGAAGAAGTAAATTTCATCATCTAATCCTCCTGATCCGCTTTTTTTGAACACATAGAGGTGATAGCTTCATTATGGTTCAATAGCTCAGTAATGGGCCCTTGAATCTCATTCCATTCTTCTGTCATTTCTTCAAGTGCCTGAATACCTGACTTGGTGATGAAATAATATTTACGTTTAGGTCCGAGCTCACTTTCACGCATTTCGCTGGTGATGAGCTCTTTTTTCTGAAGACGTAGAAGTACAGGATAGATGGTGCCTTCACTGATATTTCCGAGACCTGAATCCAGGAGTTTCTGTGACAGTTCGTAACCGTAGATTTCTTTTTCTTTGATGATTGAAAGGACACAGGCGTCCAGCAGCCCTTTAAGGAGCTGAGTTCTGATGCTCATCGATTCACCCCTCTAATTTGTAATGCAAGGTAGTGCTGGTAAAACTAACTACTTTGCATTACAAAGTAGTTAGACATAGTATAGGTGCTGTCATCAATAATGTCAAATCAATAGAGCTGGAATTCTGTCATTGTTCTTAAAACATTATAAAAAATCCCCGGTGATTGATGAATGAAATCACAAGGAATTTTTTATGTTTCCGCATTTTTCTGCTGCCGGCAGTAGGTTTTGTATTCTGAACGTGCTGAAGATAGTTTTATGACAGTGCCAATAATGAGTCCTGTCATTGAACCGTATATCCCTGCAAATGATAAATGAGAATCCGCCAGATAATGGTCAGCAGCTAAAAAGAGTCCGATAAATAAGCTGCTGAGCAATAGTGTTAAGAGATTTGCGCGTTTCTGCCATCTATACGCAAGCTCTGGATCAGTTGATTGCTTTTTGTAGTATCTTGCATATTCATCGATGTATGCGATAGGCATGCATGCTGCTAAAAATGTTATTAATAATACAGCAACCAATGGGTCATCCGGCATGCTGATCTGATAGGCAAAAACAATTAATATTAGAAAAACTACAAAAGCAATGATTAAATTGCGACGAATGGGTTTCGGCATGATTCTGTCCTTCTTTCTGCAGATGGTCCAAAGATAATCACTATTTTTATTACATTATACAATAATTGAAAGATTTAAAACACTTATTTTTCCATCCATTTCCTCCTGCTTTAAATTCATTAATGGTTTGTTAATATTTTGTGAATTAATTCACAAAGTAATATGAAAAACCGCGCTGCTGCTATATAATAAGGGTGAAAGAAAAACAGGGAGGAATTTATATGATTCATTGGTTACAGACACATCTGATTGCTCGAATGCTCTTACTGGTCGCACGTCTTTATCTTGGTTATGGATGGTTAATGAGCGGCATCCATAAGTATACTGATGGTTTCGATTCATCAGGTTTCCTCAAAAATGTCATTAAAAATCCGGTCATGACATTCGACGGTCATGTCCAGTACCCAACTTTTAATGCATTTATTGAAAACATTGTCTTGCCTCAGGCAGATTTAATCAACGTCTTAATCCCGTTCGCTGAAGTGACGGCAGGTATTCTGCTCATCATCGGATTGTTCACTCCGGTGGCAGCGTTGGTAGGTCTGCTGATGAATTTCATGTTCTTGTTTGCCGGTGCGATCTCTGTTAACCCGCTCTACATTATTCTCGGTGTATTGATATTAATGGGCGGCTATAACTCAGGCAGATGGGGTATTGATTATTTCATCAGACATATGCTTGAACACCCATTCTTCAGATTCTTCAATTATACAAGCGAATCACTGCACCGTGCATAGACTGATTTAATAACCTATTCGATAGAGTAGGTTATTTTTATTTGCCTGAAACAGTTCATGAAGAGGTTGTTTTCTATATTATTTATGATGTAATCGTTTTCTATACATTTTTTAAATGTATAATGTATAGATTCCTAAAAAGTCATTGAAATTAACTGTATTTATCTCTATGATGGTAACTAACAAAATATTCTGAAAAATAAGGAGATGACTTATGAACGAAAACATTGAAAAAAAAAGTATGATGAACAAGTTCCTTGATGTAATCGAAAAATCAGGTAATAAACTGCCTGATCCGGTCGTTATCTTTATCTCTTTATGTGCCTTGATTCTAGCCGCTTCATTCATCACCGGCACGATGGGTGTGTCAGCGGTCAATCCTGCTGATGGAAAAGTTGTAAAAGCCGTTAACTTACTTAACGCAGACGGCATTGCCCGCATCATCTCTGAAGCGGTGAAGAACTTTGCAACCTTTCCACCACTAGGATTAGTACTGGTCGTAATGATCGGTGTCGGTATTGCTGAAAAGACCGGTTACTTTGAAACAGTCATGAAATACACGATTGAAAAAACACCGAAGAAAATCATTATTCCTATTATTATCTTTGTTGCCATTCTCGGTAACGCAGCCGGGGATGCGGCGCCGATCGTTCTTCCGCCGATTGCAGCGCTTGTGTTCATCAAGCTCGGCTATCACCCGGTGGCGGGTCTAGTCATGGCTTATGCCGCAGCGCTCGGTGGTTTCTCAGCCAGTCTGTTGATCGGGATGACTGATGCATTGATCGTATCATTTACAGAACCTGCGACAGAGCTGATTGACGGTAGTGTTAAAGTCAATGCTGCAATGAACTATTACTTCCTCTGTGCATCGACGTTCTTACTGTTAATCGTCGGCTGGTATGTGACGACAAAAATTACGATTCCGAGATTTGGTCCTTATCATGCAGCGAAGGTTGAAGAAAGTGATGATGTGACGCCTCGTGAACGTAAGGCGATGCTCTATGCGAATATCAGTCTGCTGATTACAGGGTTGATCATCGCTCTGCTTGCTATTCCTGAGAATGGGCTTCTGAGAAATGCTGAAACAGGGAGTCTCATTCAAGATTCTCCGTTGATGAACGGGATTGTGCCGTTGATCACTGTGCTGTTCCTGGTGCCCGGCGTCGTCTACGGGATTAAGGCGGGGACACTGCGTTCTTCTAAGAACTTTGCGGAAATGCTTGCGGACTCTATGAGTTCCATGGGTTCTTTCATCGTCATCGTGTTCTTTGCGGCACAGATGCTGGCGTTCTTTACGTGGAGTAATCTTGGTACGATTGTAGCAATTAAGGGGGCTGAGCTGCTGGAAGGTCAGAATGGTTTCGTGTTGATCATCGGGATACTCATTCTGTCAGCCGGTATCAATATGTTGATGGGTAGTGCGTCCGCTAAGTGGGCGATTCTTGCGCCGATCCTCATTCCGATGATGATGCTGCTCGGCTTCCACCCGGCATTCACGCAAGTCATCTACCGTGTCGGTGATTCCATCACGAACCCGATTACGCCGATGATGCCTTACATGCCGCTGCTGTTATCATTTGCACAGAAATACGAAAAAGATATCGGGCTCGGTACGCTGATTGCGGCACTGATGCCGTATTCCATTGGATTCGGGATATTCTGGACGATTCTGTTATTAGTATGGTACTACCTCGGTATCCCGGTTGGGCCAGGTGGACCGATTCATTTAGGAGGTCAATGATATGAATGCCTATGATCACTATAAAGAGCTCGTGATTACTTATAGAAGACATCTCCATGCACATCCTGAACTGTCATTTGAAGAATATGAAACAGCGAAGTATATCCGCAGTATTTTAGCGGATATGCAAAACTGTCGAGTGGTTCATCTGACGGAGACAAGCACAGTTGCTGTGTTCAATGAAGGACAGGGCAAGAAGATCGGCTTAAGAGCTGATATCGATGCCCTGCCGGTTGAAGAAGAGTGCAATCATCTAGAATTTAAGTCACAGAACAAAGGGAAGATGCATGCGTGCGGCCACGATGGTCATACAGCAGTGCTGCTCGGGGCTGCTCATTATTTCAATGATCATCATGATCAATTGGTGAACGAGATCCACTGTATTTTCCAGCATGCTGAGGAACTGATTCCAGGCGGCGCAAGAGAGATGGTTGCGACCCATTACTTTGATGATTTTGATTTTATATACGGTCATCACTTATGGTCTATAATGGATACCGGTTTGATAGATATCAAAGCAGGTCCTGCGAGTGCGAATTCAGATCTGTACGAATTGACTATTCAAGGGAGAGGCGGCCACGCCAGCCAGCCGCATCTCTGTGTGGATCCCGTGATCATCGGCAGCCAGTTTGTCGCGGCTATTCAGACAATCACTTCACGACAGATGGACCCTTATGACTCAGCAGTGATTTCGAATACGGTGTTTCAAGCAGGGGTCATCGGTGCAGAGAATGTCATTCCAGACAAAGTGGTCTTAAAAGGCTCAGTAAGGACCACGACTGATGAAACGCGGGGCCTCATCGAACGCCAGCTGGAACGTATGATTGCCAGTATGTGTGATATGTACGGGGCGAGTTATGACTTCAAGTATCACCGCGGCTATGATGCTGTTCACAACGATGAAACATTGACTGAAAGGGTCAGAGACATTGCGGAATCATTATATCCAGGGCATGTCGTATCCGAACCACCGATGATGGGCGGTGAAGACTTCAGTGCGTTCAGCAATATCGTGCCAAGCGTCTATACATTCATCGGTGCAGGGCTGGAAGATCCGTCAGCGCGTTACCCGCATCACCATCCACGCTTTGAAATTGATGAAGATAGCTTCAAGGTGGGCTTTGAGATGTTTATCAATGTGGCCGAACGCGTCTTTAACGAATAATAACGGGCAGTCGACCAGCTATTTCTTTTTCCCCATATTTGATTTACACTTATCTCAATATATTGAAATAGGTGGGGTGAGAAATGATCATTCAGAAGATCTTGAATAACAATGTGGTCATCGTCGAGATGAACGGTGAAGAAACAGTAGTCATGGGTAAAGGTCTATCATTCGGCAAGAAAGTCGGGCAGTCATTTGATGAGCGGCTGGATTAATCAATAGGAGGAATGATGATGAAAACTATTACAGGATTTCAAGATGATTTTCTATGGGGCGGCGCTACTGCAGCAAACCAAATCGAAGGCGCATTCGACGAAGACGGTAAAGGGTTGTCTGCCGCTGACTTTGTAGAATATATTCCGAAAGAACAGCGGACGAAAGATAACCATATGGAAGTTACGAGCGACGTTATCAAGAAAGTCCTTGCCGGCGAGCATTCAGGACGATTTCCGAAACGAGAAGGCATCGACTTCTATCATACGTACAAAGAAGACATCAAACTGTTTGCCGAAATGGGCTTCAAAGCATTCCGGTTATCCATCCACTGGTCACGTATATTTCCGAATGGTTATGACGCTGAACCGAATGAAGCGGGCTTGAAACACTATGACGATGTATTCAAAGAACTGAAGAAATATCATATTGAGCCGGTTGTAACGCTCAGCCATTACGAAACACCATACGGCTTAATTGAAAAATATAACGGCTGGGTAGGTCGTGACACAATCGATCATTTTGTAAGATATGCTGAAACAGTATTCAACCGTTACAAAGGTCAGGTTAAATACTGGATGACGTTCAATGAAATTAATATCATCAACATCTCACCATTTACTGGTGGTGGTGTGTTGAGCGATCTTGAAGAAAATCCAGAGCAGGCGGCTTATCAAGCGTTGCACCATCAATTAGTCGCATCTAGTCTGGCAACTAAGAAACTGAAAGAGATCGATCCTGAGGCACAGATGGGCTGTATGCTTGCAAGAATGCTGTTTTATCCAAATACATGTGATCCGAAAGATGTTCGTAAAGCTCAGATGGATAATCAGATGAATCTGCTCTATACAGATGTTCATGCGCGAGGCGAATATCCGAATTTCTTCAAGCGCTACTTAGCTGATAATAATATGGAAATCAACATGGCTGATGGGGATCTAGAGACACTCAAACAATATCCGGTAGATTATATTTCATTCAGTTATTATATGACACTGTTGTCATCGGATTCACCAGAAGGCGATGTGACAGAAGGGAACTTGATGAACAGTCTGAAAAATCCCTATTTAGAAGCATCGGACTGGGGCTGGCAGATTGACCCGATCGGCTTAAGAACTTTGCTGAATGACATGTGGGACCGATATCAGAAACCATTGTTCATCGTAGAGAACGGCCTCGGCGCGTATGATAAAGTAGAAGATGGCAAAATTCATGATTCATACCGCATCGACTACTTGAAAGCTCATATAGAGCAGATGAAAGAAGCAGTCAAAGACGGTGTTGATTTAATGGGCTATCTGGCATGGGGGCCGATTGATCTAGTCTCTATGTCAACGAGCGAAATGAGCAAACGATATGGCTTTATCTATGTCGACAAAGACGATGATGGCAACGGAACAGGAGAACGTCTGAAAAAAGACTCATTCGACTGGTACAAACAAGTCATCGCAACAAACGGAGAAACATTATAAAGATAATAGGATAGTAACAGTTCTTATTATGGCCTTCTAATTGGATTAGAGGGCCATGTTTGAGTGAAATTCGCGATTTTTGTGATTTCTTGGCCCTCAAACGGGATTAGAGGGCCATGTTTGAGTGAAATTCGTGATTTTTGTGATTTCTTGGCCCTCAAACGGGATTAGAGGGCCATGTTTGAGTGAAATTCGTGATTTTTATGATTTCTTGGCCTTCTAATTGGATTAGAGGGCCAAGTTTGAGTGAAATTCGTGATTTTTATGACTTCTTGGCCTTCAAACAGGATTAGAGGGCCATGTTTGAGTGAAATTCGCGATTTTTGTGATTTCTTGGCCCTCAAACGGGATTAGAGGGCCATGTTTGATCGGAATTCATAATTTCTTGGCCTTCAAACTAAAAATAATCTATAAAAATGATCACTATCTGCTCTATCCCACGGATTCACTCCATGATATATTTAAATAGTATTAAAATATAAGGGGGAGCGAACGATGAGACGCAAACTGACTGTTTTAACAACGCTGCTGACACTGACGATTGCTGGTCAGGCACAAGCGGTAGAGACGAATTATTATTATGATGGTTTAAAACCCAACAACTTAAAAACAGGGTATCAGCTCGCTAAGTCTTACAGCAATAGTAAGACGATCATAAGAACACAAGGTAACAGCAATGCGTCACGCTACAAAGCAGTCGGTTATATTGCTAACACCAATGGCTGGGCCGGCAAAGGGATTGAAGCTATGGGGACAGGTTTTGTCATTGATGATTATACAGTACTGACCAATGCTCATGTCATCGATGATCAAAACGGACGAGCTGCTCAAGCGAAATACATCACTTTTATGATGAACCGTGACGGTAAGAAGATTCCTTATCGCTTTGCAGTGAAAGATATCGTTAAAATTCCATCTGCAGACCTCGCAGTGCTGCATACGAAAAAACGTCTGACGTCATATGTGAAGCCGTTGACACTTGCAACGGACGCACAGATCATGCGACTCAAGAAAGGCACACCGCTCTATTCAGTCGGCTATCCTTACCACGGAACAGATGATTACACGACCCGTTACTGGAATCAGGCGGTGTTTCTAGGACACTCCTCTAATCAGACAGAGCTGATGATGAAAGACAGATTCAGGTCAGGTGCTTCAGGATCACCTCTTGTCGATGCCAATTTCAGAGTATATGGTGTGAGAACATACAGCCATAAACTCTACAACGTCAACGATGATAAATACGGCAAAGTAGAACTCGCCGGTGCAGAATCTCTGTATGGTTATTCAGGATGGCAAGTGTTGAAACATAGTTACTGATTTAATCTATGTCACTCATCTCCATATCACGTAATAAAAAAGGGTGCCCTCATTTGAGAGCATCCTTTTTATTCTTCAATATACGCTTCTTTTAATGATGTATCTCCAGCAAATTTGTGGAGCACCATTCCTTTGACTTTTGGATTGACGAGACGTGCCATTCCGCTTTGATACATTGGAGAGATCGCAGCATCTTCAAGTAAAATGGATTCTGCTTCTTGTAACGTTGTCCAGCGCTTGTCTGGATCAGCAAGCAGTTTTCCTTTCGAATCTTTGACTTTTTGGTCGAACTCATCATTTTTCCATCCCATCTCATTGTTCGGGCTGTCTGATAAGAACAAATCGACATAAGTCATTGGATCTGGATAATCTGCACCCCAGCGACCAAACGACATTTCATAATCCTGCTTGTACTCAAGGGCTAACTTCTGCTTGAATGGCTGCTGTTTAATTTTTAACTTGACGCCCGGCAAGTTGCTTTCGATTTGTTCTTTGACATACTCAGATTCTTTTTTCGCTGTATCTTGGTCATATGTCAGAAATTCGAATTCAAAGTTGTCTTTACCTAGTTCTTGTTTCGCCTTTTCGAAATATTTCTGAGCTTCTGCTTTGTCATAGTTGAGCGGCGATTTAACACCATCGACGTAATCTTTGCCGTCAGGGCCAAGAACGAATTCAGTCGGTGTCAATACGTCTGTCGGTGCAGAGCCGTTGTTAAGCAGATTGTTGACGTACTTTTCTTTATCTACTGCTTTTGCCAGTGCAAGACGTAAATTTTTGTTTTTGAATTCTGGAACTTTGTCTTGATTGAAACGGATGAAGTACGTACGCGCTTCGAGCTGCGTGTCGAATTCTTTGCTGTCCTTATATTTGTCTACTTGTTCAGCAGTCAGCTGCACGACGTCTAATTTTTTAGTGTCATAGAGATTGGCTGACGTCTGCTGATCTTTGATGACTTGATAGTTGACTTCATCAAGTTTGACGTTATCTTTGTCCCAGTATTCTTTGTTCGGTTCGAGTTTGTAGTTCTTCTCGATGTTCCATTCTGAGATAACGAACGGACCGTTATACAATGTAGATTCTGCAGTTGTTCCGTATTTATCACCTTGTTCTTCAACGAATTTCTTGTTCTGTGGATTGAATGTACCGAAAGCAAGCAGTTCCTCGAAGTAAGGAACATTTGAATTCAACTGAATTTCCAGTGTATGGTCATCTACAGCTTTAATGCCGAGTTCTTCTGGTTTCTTTTTACCTAAGTTGACAGCTTCAGCATTTTTCACATCATACATAATATATGCATATTCAGAACCTGTATCTGGAGCTAATGTACGCTGCCATGAGTAGACAAAATCCTGTGCTGTGACAGGGTCTCCGTTAGACCATTTAGCGTCATCACGAAGTTTGATCGTCCATGTCTTACCATCAGCTGATTTCTCTGGATCGCCTTCAGCAACTCCAGGCACCGCTTTGTCTTTGTCATCAAGCGTATAGAGACCTTCCATCACTTGATTAAAGACATTGAATGCCACCATATCAGTCGCAAGAGAAGTATCCATTGTCGGAATATCAGACAGTGAAGCTAAGTTCAGCACCTGCTTATCCGCTTTAACGGCCGACTGCTTATCATCTGATTCTTCATTTCCATTGGAGCATGCAGCCGTAAAACCTGACACTGCGATTAATGATGCTAAAAATAAACGACTTTTGTTTTTCATTAGTAATTCCTCCGAATCCACATGGGCTTTTTTCTATATTTTCTGAATATTAATTTATTATAAGTAAGTAAGCATATTAATACAATAAAAATTTTTGTCATCCACAAAAAACCAGACTGAGTATGAAACTCAGTCTGGTTTTTACTGCGGAGTATTCTTCTTTTCATTTAAGAAGCGGTCATAAACAGCTTTTAACTGCTGTTCGTTGATGTCGATATTGTGTTCATACATATATTTCATCGCGTAGCCGAGAGACACGGTCGTTGCTCCAGCAATACTTGCGCCGATTGCTGAACCGGCGGCTGGCACTAATTTCACCAGTTGTCTGAATGCAGTTTTTCCCGCATTACCGACAATTGTTGCGATGATGAGTTCACGTGCATTTTCCTTTGACAGCGGTTTGTCATAGAGATTGGCAAGCTTCAGCATCATACCGATTTGAATAGACGTAAGGGGGATAAAGTCAGAGCCTGGAACCGGCAGTGCACCGACAGCTGTTGCGGACACGCCTGCACCTAATATCCATTTAGTCGCGATGCTGCTTTTATCCTTCATATGCTTTCCCATCAATAAATCTTTTGATTTTTTCTGCAGCACTTCAAGTAAATGCTTCTGCAGCATCGTCATATTCTCACCCGTACGTGAAGAAATCGGTGCAATGAGAAACTTGTTCTCTGTTTTGTCTTCTATATACTTCACTTGTTCAGGGACGTCATCTGACGCATCGATTTTGTTCAGCACGATGATGATGTCTTTATTGGTTTTGCTGATGTCCTTTAAGTTCTTCAGTTCATTATCCGACAGCACCGTACCTGCTGCATTTAAGAAAAATAAAATGACATCAGCTTTCTTGTAATAATCAAGCGTCACTTGTGAGTTCACCGCATTAACATCATCAAGTCCAGGCGTATCGACGAACAGAATATTATCCATATAAGGAATTTCCTTCAGCGCCACCGTCTCACCAGGTTTGGCACCGACTGATACAAGTTCTTCCTGCATTAACTGGTTGATGGTGGATGATTTTCCGCTGTTGACGTCACCTACTAATGCAATCATAATCTGCTGCGCTAACTGATCGTTGATTTTCTTCGTTTCAGTTTTGAAGACATCTTCAAATGCATTATCAAAGTCTTTGTTGTTCACTGTTTCAGACATTTCATCACCCCTATGTTTGATAAGACTATCATATCAGTTTTAGAAAGCAAAAATAAAATGTAACGTTTTCATGTGGAATCCATCTATGTTTATGAGAATATGATATAATTTCAAAAAAGGAAGTTTGAGGTAAAGATGGGTTATTTCTATTTTTCATTGTTTTCTAATTTACTGTTACTCATAGGACTTTCAATATTTATGAAACCAGTGGATGAATCACTTTCCATGCTTGTCGTGTTGAATATGATGACTATTAAGGTATTCAAAAATAGATATGATCCATGGCGGCATAATCATAAATGCTTTTTGTATTTACCGATTCACTTATTATTATCCGTTGTAGTGATGGTGATTGATTCCATGTTAGATTCATTTATAGTTGATATCTTTTTTATTATTATAGTGTTTCTAACTTTTATGTATGCTGTTGAGAAGTTTATCAAGTTTTTAGATAATCATTATTGCTGAAGAGAGTAAATAACATTCTGACTGGCTAAGAAGGACAAAGGCCGAAAAAATATGAGATGATCAAACTGTGCAGTGCAAATGTACAGTTTATTTTTTAAAATTTATTGCAAGCGTTTTCTATCCATGTTAGTATGTGTGTAAACGATTACACATGGAGGTTCTTTATGCCGACAATCAAAGATGTAGCAAAATACTCCGGTGTGTCTGTAGCTACTGTATCGAGGGCGATCAACAGTTCTGGCTATGTGCATGAAGATACATTGAAAAAAATCAATGCAGCTATCAGCGCTTTAAACTATAAACCTAATGAAACGGCAAGAGCTCTTTATAACAGACAATCCAAAATTCTTGGATTGTTATTACCTGACATCAGTAATCCATTCTTCACTTTAGTGGCACGTGGTGTGGAAGATACAGCGCTTGAGAACGGCTTTCATATTATTATTGGCAACAGTGATCAACGTAAAGACAAAGAGCTCAAGTATATTGATACATTCAAAGTGAACAATTGTGTGGGATTTATTTCTTCAATCTTACTGATGGATGATTTTCCTGACTATGTCAAACAATCTGGTATGATTCACGTGACATTAGACCGGACCGACGAAACGTCTTATTCTATTGAAGCGGCGCATACAGAGGGCGGGATTGCACAAGCCAAGTGCCTGATTGATGGTGGATGTCGTCGTATTCTCATTATCAGCGGCAACCCTGTCTATAATTCCTTCAGCAAACGATTAAACGGAGCGATAGAAGTCTTGAAGGCAAGTAATATTGATTATCAAAGTATCGAAGTGCAGCCGGAAGAGATTAATGACGAATTACTGTACAAAATACAAAACGAACGATTTGACGGTATTATCTGCTATAACGATTTGATGGCTATTCAAGTGATGGGCCTGCTGCAGAATAATGGCATCCGTATTCCAGATACAGTTCAAGTAGTCGGCTATGATGATATTCAGATGAGCCGGCATTATTATCCGAGTCTGACGACTATTAGACAACCTGCTTACTTGCTGGGCAAAATCGCCTGTGAGCAGCTGATTCAATTGATCAAAGGTGAACCTATTCAGCAGCATATAGAGATTCCTGTTGAATTAATCAAAAGAAATAGTACAAGGAGTGTTAACAGATGAGAGATATTTATGTCATCGGAAGTATGTCAGTCGATTTAGTGACTGAAGCAGCGAGAAGTCCTAAAAAAGGAGAAACGCTTCTTGGCAGCAAATTTTTTATGACGACAGGTGGCAAAGGGGCAAATCAAGCAGTGAGTGCAGCGCGCCTCGGTGGTCGTGTCTATATGGTCGGCTGTGTCGGCGATGATCAGTTCGGCCAGATGATTTTAGAAAATTTGCAGGCCAATGATGTCAACATCGACAATGTGGAAACGATTACAGGTGTGGCTAGTGGTACTGCATCCATCACTTTGGCAGAGGGCGATAATTCGATTATTGTCGTTCCGAGCGCGAACTTCGAAATCACGATTGATCAAGTCAGACCCGTTATCGAGCAGGCAGGTGATGATAGCTTGATCGTGCTCCAAAATGAAATTCCGGTTGAAGTCATCGAGTTTGTCATTGATGCTGCCGCTCAAAGAGATTTAACGATTATATATAATCCAGCACCCTATATAGAAATGAATCATGAGCTGCTTGACAAAGTCACGCACTTTACACCGAATGAAACAGAAGTGAATGAACTGTTCGGCCGACAATATGAAGCAGTCATCAGTCAATATCCACAGCAGATGATTGTGACTCTTGGTGAACAAGGTGCGACTTACTTTGATGATGAACTCATCAACGTTCCGGCACTCAAAACAACGGTCGTAGATACTACAGGAGCAGGGGATACCTTCAATGGTGCATTAGCAGTTGCCCTCAGCGAAGACCAGTCGCTGGCTGATGCCATTGCATTCGGTAATAAGGCAGCTGGTATTTCAGTGACTGGACTTGGTGCTCAAGGTGGCATGCCAAAAAGAGAGGAGATGAACTAATGTATAAAACAGGAATATTAAACAGTGACATTTCCAAAGTACTAAGTGACCTGGGACATACAGATACTATTGTGATTGCCGACTGCGGCCTGCCTGTCCCTGATGGGGTCAAGAAAATTGATCTGGCTGTTAAACACGGACTGCCAAGTTTCATCGATGTTCTGACAGAAGTGCGATCTCACATGGTAATTGAACAAATAACACTAGCCGCGGAAATTAACGAAGCTAATGATGGAGTTCATCAGCAAGTGAAACAGCTGTTTGAAGGAACAGAGACCATATATGTTGACCATGATACATTCAAACATGAATCACAGACAGCAAAAGCTATTATTCGAACAGGGGAAGCAACGCCGTACGCTAATATCATCTTAAGAAGCAGCGTTAATTTTTAAGGGGGTGACAAGATGATAGAAATGCATCAGATTTACAAATCGTTTGGCAGGAATAACGTTCTTCAAGGTGTTGATTTCACGTTGAATGATCAAACAGTCCATGCATTAATGGGTGAGAACGGGGCAGGTAAATCGACATTAATGAATATTCTTGCCGGTATTCACCGAAGAGACAAAGGGATTATCCGAGTCAATGGACAAGAAGTGGATTACCAATCTCCAAAATTCTCTGAAGCGGCTGGTATCCAGTTCATCCATCAGGAACTGAATGTCTGGCCGGAAATGACTGTACTTGAAAACTTGTTTGTCGGCAAAGAAATCCGCAATGTGTTCGGTAAGGTGAATGAACGCCAAATGACAGCTGAAGCAAATAAAATTTTTGACCGTCTTGATTTCAAACTTCCGCTTAATAAACGCGCAGGAGATTGTTCTATTGGTGAACAGCAGATGATAGAAATTTCGAAAGCGTTGATGACCGATGCCAAAGTGATCATTATGGATGAACCGACAGCAGCACTCACTGACAAAGAAATTGATCGATTGTTTGATATGATCAATCAATTGAAATCAGAAGGTGTATCATTCGTCTATATCAGTCATCGGATGGATGAAATATTCAAAATTGCTGATGAAGTGACAGTGATGCGTGACGGTGTATCAGTCATGTCCAGCCCAACAGAACAGACCAATTATAATGACATCGTCCATGCAATGGTGGGGCGCAGTCTTGAGCAGCAATTTCCTGATAGAACGACTGTACCAGGTGAAACCATTCTTGAAGTGACGGATTTAAGCAATCAATCATTTGGTATGGATGGAATTAATTTCTCACTCCGAAAAGGTGAAATCCTTGGATTCAGTGGGTTAATGGGTGCAGGACGTACTGAGATCATGCGCAGTTTGTTCGGTCTTGATAAAGGAAGTAAACGCGTTGTGCTGAATGGCAAAGAAATTACGATTAACAACCCTCAGGACGCTATTAAAAATGGATTCGGCTTTATTACTGAAGACCGTAAAGATGAAGGATTAGTACTCGGTGCCTCTATTAAAGATAATATGTCACTCGCTAATTTATCGAGTTTTTCAAAACAAGGGGTCATCATGAATGCGCCGCTTGATGAATTTGTCAGTCGAATGTCAGACCGCTTAACGATCAAATCAGACAAAGAATTAATGGTGTCATCATTATCGGGTGGGAACCAGCAAAAAGTCGTACTCGCTAAATGGGTGGGTAATGGTCCGAAAGTACTGATTCTTGATGAGCCTACACGAGGTATCGACGTCGGTGCGAAACGTGAAATCTATACATTGATGAACGAATTGACTGAGCGAGGAATATCTATCATCATGGTATCTTCTGAAATGCCTGAAATCATCGGACTCAGCGACAGAGTATATGTATTACAGGAAGGACGAATGACAGGTGAACTCGATAAAGCGGATATTTCCCAGGAAAATATCATGACGCTAGCTACAGGAGGGCAATTAAATGGATAAATCATTAAAGCAGAGTAGTATTATAGAAAAATTAGGGCCGCTGCTCGGGTTAGTACTATTAGTCGTTGTGATTACAGTGCTGAACAATAATTTCATTGCACCAAGTAATATTTTTAATCTGTTAAGACAAGTTTCAATCAATGGATTGATTGCATTCGGTATGACATTCGTTATTCTGACTGGTGGGATTGACCTGAGTGTCGGTTCTATTCTCGCATTATCCAGCGCACTGACAGCACTGATGATGACCAATGGTATCGACCCGATCATCGCATTATTACTCGGTGCATTGATAGGTATTATTCTCGGAGCCTTTAACGGCGTATTAGTGACGTTTGGCAACATGGCTCCATTTATCGCGACACTTGCGACTATGACTATTTTCAGAGGACTGACATTAGTCGTCACTGAAGGCAACCCGATTACTAACCTAGGAGATAACATTTTATTCCAGATGTTCGGAAAAGGTTACTTCTTCGGCATACCGGTGCCGGCGATAACGATGTTTGTTATTTTCCTGATTCTTTACTTTGTACTTCATAAAACAGTTTTCGGTAAGCATACGTATGCCATCGGTGGTAACGAAAAAGCAGCATTCATCTCCGGCATTAAAGTGAACAAAGTTAAGATTATGATCTATGCCATATCAGGATTAATGGCTTCACTCGCAGGGGCCATTTTAACGTCACGACTTAATTCAGCACAGCCGACAGCAGGAACATCTTACGAACTGGATGCTATTGCAGCAGTTGTGCTGGGTGGAACATCGCTGACAGGCGGTAAAGGAAGAATATTCGGTACGTTGATCGGTGTGCTGATTATTGGTGTCCTGAACAATGGTCTTAACCTGCTGGGCGTGTCATCATTCTATCAGCAGGTCATTAAAGGGATTGTCATTTTGATTGCGGTATTGATCGACCGCAAAAAATAAGCAGTAATAAAAAACATATAAGGAGTGTTACAAATGAAGAAGATGTTAGTATCTTTACTCGTGTTTATTTTTGTATTATCAGCATGCAGCTTAGAATCACCGGAAGAAAAAGGCAGTGCAGGCAAGGATAAGAAAAACAAGGATATTACGATTGGTGTCAGCTTGTCTACATTAAACAACCCATTTTTCGTTGCTATTAAAGATGCCATTGAAGAAGAAGCAAAAGCAAATAATTACAAAGTAAAAGTAGTGGATGCTCAAGATGATTCAGCAAAACAATCAAACGATATCGATGATTTAATTCAACAAAATGTAGATTATTTAATCATCAATCCAACAGATTCAGCAGCTATTTCTTCAGCAGTTGAGAATGCTAATACTGAGAACATTCCAGTAGTGACATTAGACCGTTCAGTTGATAGCGGCGATGTCGCAGCATTTATCGCTTCTGATAACGTAGAAGGTGGTAAAATGGCCGGCGATTATATCGTCGAAAAAGTAGGTAAAGACGCAGAAGTGGCAGAACTTGAAGGTGTCCCAGGAGCTAGTGCAACACGCGAAAGAGGTAAAGGATTCCATGAAGTAGCGGACAAAGAATTAAATATTGTAGCGAAGCAGACCGCTAAATTCAATCGTGCAGAAGGATTAAACGTCGCTCAAAATATTCTGCAGTCAAACCCAGATATTAAAGCCATCTTTGCACATAATGATGAAATGGCATTAGGTGCTATCGAAGCGATCGGCAACAAAGATATTTTAGTAGTAGGGTTCGATGGTAATGATGATGCAATGAAATCTATTAAAAATGGTAAACTGGATGCAACTATTGCTCAGCAGCCAGATGAAATGGGCAAAAAAGCGGTCAAAACTGTGAAAGATTTAAAAGATGATAAAGCAGTCAAAAAAGAAATCAAAATTCCATTGAAATTAGAAGAACAGAAATAATGATTACCCCGACAATTTTAATTGTCGGGGTTTCTTTGTCATTTCACTTCTTTCATTTGTTCAATACCGTCGTCTGCGTACACGCCTTCTTATGCTGCTGATTTCGCAGCTTGTTTTCTCTGATCATAAAACTTATCCGAAGTGGTGGATGATTGATAAAAATGACAGTATGTAATTTTTAAGGAAACTTTAAGATTAACAAAACAGGTCTTATGTTACCATTAAATAGAATAATATATAAGGGGTGGTAATATTGGAAAGAGAACTGTCGTTTAAAGATGCTTACTTGAATTTCTGGCGCAAAGCATTTGTGATGAAGGGAAGAGCGAGGCGTAAAGAATACTGGGTTCCTGTGCTGATACATATGGCATTGTCCATTGTTCTTACTCTGCTTGCCGGCTTTATCGATTCTAGTATGGGACGGAATACAGAAGATCCGAGTTCTGTCTCTCAAGTTGTCCAAGGGCTCACAGGACTGATTCTGCTTGTTCCTAACTTTACGGTCGGTGCAAGACGTCTTCAGGATATCAACATTAACGGCTGGGTGAATCTTGTACCGATGGTTATATCACTGGTAGGCGTAGGAGCGATTATTTTTAGCATTTTAAAGGAAGCAGCTAACCCTGGAGTGGTAATCACAACGGCGTTACTTGTATTAGCCGTTCTGCTTGTTATGTTTATTGTCTTCATCATTATGTTTGCGCTTGATGGCACACGCGGAGCTAATAAATACGGAGAAGATCCTAAAAACAGAGTGAAATATTAAGAAATCTCTCATGACCAGGTCATGAGAGATTTCTTAATATAGATGCTGAAAGCTGAAATTCCATTCACATTACTCTTTCATCTGAATAACGACTTTACCTTTAGTACTGCCGTTCTCTACGTAGTCTAAAGCTTTCTGTGATTCACTGAAGGAGAAGACGCGGTCGATAATGGGGCGGAGTCTGTCTTCTGCGATCAATTCGTTGAAATACTCCAGCTGTTCACCGCTTGGATGCATGAACATATAGCTGTAATGAGCCTTGTGTTCTTTAGCGGCTTTTTCGTATTTTGCAGCGACTACTTTAAACAGTCCCTGGCGCAAATAGCCGAGGTTATTCTCGACAGCGAACCGTGCATTCGGAACAGCGGCTATTGACACCACATGACCGCCGTCTTTCACAGCTTTGAACGACTGCTTAGTTGTATCGCCGCCGACGGTATCAAATACGCTGTCAAAACGGCCGGCTGGTTCACTGAAATCGACTTCCTTATAGTTGATCAGTTCATCTGCACCGAGCTCTTTTGCGAGTGCTTCGCCTTTACTGCTGACAGTAGTCGTCACATGAACGCCGAGTGCCTTGCCGAGCTGTACAGCATAACTGCCGACACCACCTGCCCCTGCATGAATGAGCACATGATCTCCGGGCTGGACATGCATCTTTTCAGTCAATGCCTGATAAGCAGTCAGACCAGCGAGCGGAATCGCAGCAGCTTCGACAAATGATAAGCTGTCTGGTTTAAGGGCCGCATTATCTTCACCGATCACTGCATATTCTGCAAATGTTCCGTAATTGTCATTTTCAACGCGACCATATACAGCATCACCGACGTTAAATTTTGTGACATTTATACCGACTTGTTTTACGACCCCGGCGAAATCACCACCGAGAATAAGCGGCATCTTATAGCTGCGCAGCACTCTTAGAGCACCGTCTCGCAATTTGTAGTCAACAGGATTGATGCTCGCCGCATAAATTTCGACCAGCACTTCATCTGCGCCAAGTTTTGGAACAGGTAATTCCATTTCCTTCAACGGGACTTTTTTACCGTATCTTTCGATTGCCATTGCCTTCATATTAACCACTCCCTTTAGTCATATTATAAAGAAATTTTAGTCAAAGTGTTAATTATAAACGCTTTAATCATTTAATCCAGTACAGAAAAGTTAACAATTTAAATAAAAAGTTAACATATATTTCGTGTTCCGATGATATTTCATTTGTTAACAATTGAATACTTTTGTAATATGTCAAATGTAAACGCTTAAATAGTTATCAAATTCGTATTTACTTATAATTTTCAAAAATAAAAATTATTGTAATATAATATTTATATGTTAAAAAACTTTAAATTTCTAAATATTAAGTCATATATTTTAATCTCTAATAAAATTTATTTTTAAATAAGTATTGCCATACTTATTTGACAAGTGTTAATATCCAGTAGGAAAGACTTCTGAGGGAAGTATTTTTATTAAAAAAATAACAATTTACATTTTGCTGTTACTTTTGTTCAATATGGTAATGACATCATTTTACAGCCCTGATTTGTTTGCTGATACAACGACACAACGATCAGATAATAGCGATGTTATATCAGTAGAGGAAACTGGTATTAATGGTAATGATGTAAAATGGCATGTCGATATTAATAAGCAGAACGCTAAGCTTGACAATCAAATGATTCAGATGACGCTGAAAGGCCATCATGTCATTGATTTAAACAAGATCAACGAAAGCTTGAAGGCAGACGATAGGAAACTTGTTATAACGCAGCCGGATCAGATGGTAAGTGAATATGTGATCACTTTACAAGAAATTGATCAAGCAGTGAGTTTTGAATTCGAGTCAACGATGACTGATGATAAAACGAACGATACGGTTGAACTTGCAACAACATTCAACAACGTCAAAGTTACTGCGCAAGACACCTATTACCAGAAGACCGACTTGACCGGCGAGCTGGTATACAAAGAAGTACCTGATAAAGTGATACCTCCCGAAACGATTCTCTCATTAGTGAATGCAGACACAAAAGAAGTGGTAAGCAAGCAGACTTTAACGTCTGAAACGACAAATTATATATTTAAAGATATAAAAACATTAAATGATGAAGACGAACCTATCCAGTATGAAGTGACGACAGAAGCGCTGGGTAATTATAAAACGACTATCGAAGAGATGAATATTGAGCAGCAGTATTTGACGACTGAGATCAGTGGAGAAATTAAGAATGAATCGGGTAAAGAACTTACGATTGATGTCGTGAATCAAGGTACGAAGGAAACGATCGATTCAGTTACGGTTGATAAAGATGCTGAAACATACGCTGCCGATCAACTGCCTCTGAATGATGAACAAGGGCAGAAAATTGATTATGAGGTGTCTGTGCAGAAACTAGAAGGATATCAAACAGATATTGATACGTTTGATATTGAAGTGACAAAAGAAGCGGATGTCACAACAGAAGAACTGACAACAGAAGAACTGACAACAGAAGAACCGACAACGGAAGAAGCTGTTGCTGAAGAAAGTACAGAACAATCAACTACTGAAGACAAACCTGATGCAGCTGGAGAGAGCACAGAAGAACCAACGATTGAAACAGCTGTTGAGATATCAGAAGAAAGTGAATCTACAAGTGAGCCAGTAGTAAAAGCACCAGTAGAAGATTCTATTGTTTATACACCACCTGCTCCAAGTAAATTCAGTTTAAGAAGTTTCAGTTTAGCAGCGCCAACAACAGCTGCATCATTAGCGGCGGCAACTTCTTATACAGCTAGTGATTATACGTACACAAGTAATACTTATACAAGTGGTAGCTACAAAGCGACATTGGACGGTGTCATGTCAGCTGATCAGAGTAAAATCGATTGGACTTTCACATTTTCTAATAATTATGGAACTATCTACAATGTTACTCTTAAAAATCTCAATGGCATCAATATCTCACTTCCAACAACAATGGCATATAGCTACTCGAACTCCTTAACTAATGGAAATATTACTTATAGCAATGGTACAAGTGAGAATTTTACAGCAAGACTATATGACACTATCCTGAAATTTTCCACACCTATTACTACAACTAATAAAGAGTCATATACACTGACTATCCCGAGCATATCTGCATCTAATTCCTTGCCGCTGAATCTTACAGGTACTTTTACATTGAAAGCGAAATCTGCAGCTCCTGTTGTAAAACCTGTATCTATAGTAGATTCATCAGTAACAGGAACTGCAGCGCCTGGGGCTGTAATCAATGTAATGAAAGGTACAACCCAACTAGGAACGGCGACAGCTGATAGTTCGGGTAATTACTCAGTGACAATCCCTAAACAAACGGCAGGAACAGTTTTAAGTATCACTTCAACTGAAACAAACAAACGGGTGAGTGATCCAACAAATGTGACTGTTTCTAGTTCTGTGACTATGACTATAAATAGTGTTTATAGCAATCAGACTTACGTAACCGGGACTGCAGAACCTGGGGCAATGGTTACTATTAAAAATTCAATGGGGACAGTGCTTGGCAGCACCAAAGCATCTCCTGACGGTCTTTACTTTGTTGAACTTTATCGTCCTTTAAGCGCAGGAACGATGATTACGGGTGAAGCGGTTTCTACTGTTGGCATGAAAACAGCAACTACAACTGTCCTTGCTGCTGCAAGTACAGGGACACCAGGAACCGGCGTAACAATTATTGAGCCGAGTCCGACATATAAGGGCTTAATATCTGATATGAACTGGGATGAACGTGGGTTATACCGTAATAGAGTTCCTCAACCGGTAGAATATAACGAATCATTTCAATGGAAAGCGGCTAAACCCACTACAGTGACCAATGAGTATGCAATTGATTTAAAAACCCAAGGACGAGCCAGTGTAACTGACGATCCGTTAGATATCGTACTTGTAGTAGATAACTCAGCTAGTATGAGTGAATCTATTAATGGAGTCTCTAGATGGCAGAATATGATAAGCAGTATTAATACATTCATAGATGACGTTACTAGAAGCAATAGTACGACAAATCCTCGAGTTAGAATTGATGTTGTGAACTATGCTTCTGCTATTAGGCCAACACTCAATGCGGGATTCTCTGGAGACCCTAATGTAATTAAGTCAAAATTATATCCGAGTTATGTTCCAAGTGGACAGGGTGGAGGTACATTTACTCAAGCAGGCTTGAATAGTGGGATTAGTTTATTAAACAGTTCAAAAGCTGTTAAAAAAGCAATGATTGTTTTAACTGATGGAGCGCCAACGTTAAGCTATCAAGGAACCGATGGTGCAAGTGCAGTAACTATGACTAAATTCAATGAAACGATAAAAGGAAATGGTACTTCATTTCAAGTAACACCATATAGTGTTAATAATTTCTCTGTATCTAATCATGGTCAGCCAACCATTTCTCAAGCCTTATTGAACAAGACGAATAATCCTAATATAAATATCTTCTCTATAGGTATTGATGTGAATGATCAAACTTATAGTAATGGGACTACTGCAACAAAACAAGACTTTTACAATGTATTAAACAGTATTGCTTCAAAAAAGGATTATGCTTATCAAACTACCGGTTCATCCAGTAATATTTCGAATGTACTTAATACTATTTCTCAAAATGTTTCAAATAGCATCTCAAATGGTGTAATTACTGATCCGATTGGTACAATGTATGATTTAAATCTAGGTTCGAACAATGTGTTTGATGCATCAGATTACACATTAACAGCATCTGATTCTGCACTATTAACAGGTGTTACAGTTACCTATGATTCTGTTACAAGAACAATTAAGCTTAACGGTTTAACATTAGGTAAAGGCGAATGGGTCAATATTAACTATAAAGTTAAGTTACGGGTTACAGATGACAACTTTGTTGAAAACCAGTGGTATCCGATGAATGGAACCACTACGTTAAAGCCAAGTTCAAATGCTACTGAATTAAGAGAATATCCGGTTCCTGAAGCGAGAGCGACGAGTCCGGTCTATAGTTTCAGCTTCAATAAACTGAGTGATAGCAATACGCCGCTAGGTGGTGCTACTTTCGAACTGAAAGACGCTACCGGCAAGGTGATGACTCAGACTTCCAGTTCAAACGGCTTGGTTAAATTCGACAACCTGAAGAAAGGAACGTATACATTAACCGAAACTGTTGCTCCGTCCAATTACAGCAAAGATCCAAAGACCTATACAGTTGTCATTGCAAGTAACGGCGATATCAAAGTGGACGGCGTGTTATACACAGGTACGAATGTCTTCAAGGTCATCAATAAGAAAATACTTGGTTCTATTGAAGTCGTTAAACACCAGAGTGGTGATGAAAGCAAATTACTTGCTGGAGCTAGTTTTGAACTCAGAGATTCTACAGGTAAAGTAATTAATACAGTAACTACAGGAACAGATGGAAAGGCTTTATTTAGTTCATTGCAGCTTGGAAGTTATACTTTGGTTGAAACAAAAGCACCATCAGGTTATCAGCTGAAAACCGATCCTATAACTGTTCAAGTGACTAATGATACTAAAGTAGTTATAAAGGTAGCGAATAAGAGCAATTCAGCAATATTACCTAATACTGGCGGCCCAGGACCATTGTTGTATTTAGGGGTTGGACTTGTAATGATTATCAGTTCTTTACTCTTTAGAAGAAAATTTAATGCAAAAATTGATTACTAATTAAACCGCTAATGCGGATTAAGATAAAATATAAAATTTATCTAGGAGGCTAATATGTCTAAATTTACACAACGTATATCATTATTTCTTATCATCACATTACTTTTAAGTTTTGTGACGCCATTCGCAAAAGTATTTGCAGCAGGTCCTGCAACGAATTTAACAATTCATAAAGTAACAGGTTCAACAGAACAAGCTGCAACTTACAATCAACTGGTTAATGGAACGGCGCCAGAAGGATCACAACCGATTTCAAATATTTCATTTACTTATTGGAAAGTAACTAAAGAACAATTAGAGGCACTGAAAGCTGATCAGACAAAATACAGTAAAGAAGATGCAGTAACAGCATATGTTGGTACTAAACTTGGAACAACAGCGAAAACTACAGCAGATGGTAAAACAACAATTTCTGATTTAGCTGAAGGTTTCTACTGGTTCGTGGAAGACTATTCATCAGCAGTGAAAACATCAAACGCTGTTCCTTTTGCACTTGAATTACCGATTACAAATGAAGCAGGTAATGGTTACATCACAGACTTAAATGTATTCCCGAAAAATACATTACAAGAGTTACCGACTATCGACAAAGATGTTAAAACAGATGGAAACAAATCTGCATCATTTGCTGTCGGTGAAGAATTCAACTGGATCATCCAGCCATCAGTACCAGTTGGTATAGAAGAATACGATATGTTCAAAGTAACAGATACTATTGATTCAAAGTTGACATTTGCAGGAGCAGATAAAGTAGTTGTAGAAATTAATGGAACTAAATTAACGCCTGATACAGACTACAAAGTAACGACTGTTGATTCAAAAGTTATTGTAGAATTTACTAAAGCAGGTTTAGCAAAATTAAAAGTTGAAAATCCAAAATTGAATATATTCATCCCGACAGTAATCAATGATACAGCAGTCATGGGGCTTCCTATTAAAAATAATGCTACTTTATCATTTGATAACGGTCACGGTGTGACGACTGAACCGGGTGGTCAGAATCCACCGGTAACACCGCCGACAGTTCCACCAACAGACACACCAATCGTTTATACAGGCGGTAAAAAATTCATTAAAACAAATGGATCTGGAACAAATCTTCCAGGTGCAGTATTCGTTGTTAAAAATGCAGAAGGCAAATATTTAGTACAAAATAGTAAATTAGTTGCTACTTGGGTTGACAGTAAAGACACAGCAACAAAGTTTACTTCTGAAACTGATGGTTCATTCGAAGTAAAGGGTCTCGCTTATGGTGAAGATGGCTCGAATAATAAAGGTGCAACTGACTATAAAATTGAAGAGATCACTGCACCAGCAGGTTATACTTTACCGACTAATCCTGAAACACCATTCACAGTAAATTCAACATCATATTATGCAGATCCTACAGCTGCACAGTTAACAGACGCTGCACCACAGGAAGTCATCAACAAGAAGACTGAAATCCCTAACACAGGTGGTATCGGTACAGTGATCTTCACGGTCGTAGGTCTTGCATTAATGTTACTTGCGTTCGTATTGTTAAGAAGAAGACAACAAGCTTAACATCATGCTGTATAATCATAAGGTAGACTTTGGTCTGCCTTATTTTTTATAAGGAGGAGAATCATTTTGAGCTCCGAGAAAAAACAGAAAAAGAAAAAGAATAATCGTCTTTCTAATTTAATATTCGCCCTTATATTTCTCATTGGTCTTGGGATATTGATTTACCCGATGATCAGCGCTGTCTATTATGACTATGAATCAGGGACTGAAGTGAACGACTTCAAAAAAGAAGTGGAGTTACTGTCTGATAAGGAAATTGACGCACGCATTGAGCGGGCGAAAGCATACAATGAATCGCTGAGCGGCAATGAAGTGCTGCACGACGCTTATAGTAAGGAAGAAGAAGCGGCGGGTAAGAAACAATATGCCAAGATGCTGGAAGTCCGCGAAAAGATGGGGCACGTTGAAATTCCAAGAATCCATCAGGATCTGCCCCTCTATGCAGGGACTTCTGAACGGGTGCTGCAGGAAGGATTAGGTCATCTGGAGAACACGTCTCTGCCGGTCGGTGGGGAGTCGACGCACAGTGTTATTACCGGGCACCGGGGATTGCCGGATAAGAAACTGTTCACGGATCTTGATAAGATGAAGGTCGGTGATATGATCTACGTACACAATATTCAAGGCGTGATTGCCTATAAAGTGGATCATATTGAGGTGATTGAGCCGGATGATTTCAGCCCGCTGAAGATTGATAAAGGTAAGGACCAGCTAACGTTACTGACGTGTACACCATATATGATCAATTCGCACCGGCTGATAGTGACGGGTCACCGTGTACCTTATACACCCGAAGAAGCGAAGAAGCATGAAGCAGCACAGGAGCCGTGGTGGTATAAGTTCCTGAATGTCTACAAAAATTATTTGATCGGAATTGCTGTTGCCCTTGCACTGTACTTATTATACCGTCTATGGAATAAACGTCGGAAGAAGCGTTCAGAACGATGAGAAAACGGACAGCTGTCATTATATTTGTCTTAGGAGCTGTCATCTGCCTCTATCCGCTCGTCACAAAAGTCTATTATAACTACAACATGTCACGACAGTCCGACGAAATAAACGAGCAGTTCCAAGTGGATTCTGATGACCAGAAACAGAGGTACCTTCAGTTCGAAGAATATAACGGTCGCATGACTGAAGAACAGGAAATAAAAGCCCCGGCTGTGCAGGTAAAAAAAGATGATGCTGCCGACGAGAAGATGTTCTCAGATGACGTCATCGCAACCGTCAAAATACCCGCACTTAAGCTGCATTACCCGGTCTATGACGAAGCGACGCCTGAAAACTTGAATCGCGGCGTCTCCCGAGTAGCCGGCACGAGCTACCCAGTCGGCGGCCGCTCGACCAACAGCGTCCTTGCTGCACACAGCTATTCGCCTTACCATGAATGGTTCACGCATATCGACCGCCTGAAAAACGGCGATCAGGTGATTATCAATAATTTCAAGGAGACGTTGTATTACACTGTCTACGACCGCGTCATTGTGACGCCTGACCAGGTAGAAGCGATGGCTGTTAAGAAGGGGAGGGATATTCTGACACTGCTGACATGCACCCCTTCTGGTGAAGAGCGGCTGTTAATCTACGCTGAACGTACGACTAAAGACGGCACGACCCTCATCCCGAAAGCACCGCGGACAGTTGGAGACCCGTCGTTATGGGACAGAATGAAAGTACTGTCAGATTCATGGGTCATCATTGCCGCAGTAATAGTATTGTCCGTCATCTTCATCATGAAGCTCGTGACTCATAATAAAACCGTCTGAAGTGATTCGTCACAGACGGTTTTTTTGGTAAAAGTTGAGTGTTCCCCTATTGATTTTAGTTCAAAAGGTCTATAATAAAAGGCAAAGAGTTTAAGCGCTATCATTTGCGCTGTATATCATTTCGGGAGGCAACTAAGGTATGAGCAATTTTGTTAACAGCAATTCAACTAAAACAGATGTCATCTTAATTGGTGGCGGAATTATGAGCGCAACACTCGGCGTCTTCTTAAAAGAACTCAAGCCGGATCTTAACATAAAGATGTTCGAACAGCTGCCAGCACCAGCACTTGAAAGTTCCAATGCATGGAATAATGCAGGAACTGGACATTCAGCCTTATGTGAATTGAATTATACGACAGAAGATGCAGACGGTAATATCGACATCAGCAAAGCGATGAATATCAATGAACAATTCCAGCTGTCCAAACAATTCTGGGCGCATTTAGTAAAAGAAGGCAAGCTGAGCCATCCTGAAAACTTCATCAGAACAGTGCCGCATATGAGCTTTGTGCAGGGTGAAGAGAACATCGACTTCTTGAAACGTCGTCTAGCAGCACTGCAGGACAATCCATTGTTCCGCGGTATGGAAATTACTGAAGACCACGACACATTAAAACAATGGGTTCCAGTGATGATGGAGGGCCGTGATCCTTCAGAAAAAATCGCTATTACGAAGATGGATTCAGGGACAGATATCAACTTCGGCAGATTGACTGAAGAACTGTTCCAGTTACTAGAGGAACAAGGTGTTGAACTGAATTACAACCATTCAGTAAAAGACTTGAAACGTGACGGCCGCGGCTGGAAAGTGAAAGTCCATAACGAAGAAACAGGTAAAAACGACACACATACGGCGCGGTTTGTGTTCATTGGTGCAGGTGGTTACAGCCTGCCACTGTTACAGAAAACCAATATTCCGGAATCCAAACACATCGGCGGATTCCCGGTCAGCGGCATTTTCTTAGTATGTAATAAGGAAGAAATCGTCGAGAAGCATTTCGCGAAAGTATACGGCAAAGCAAAAGTCGGTGCGCCGCCGATGTCTGTACCGCATTTAGACACGCGCTATATTGACGGTAAACAGTCATTATTATTCGGACCTTATGCGGGCTTCTCACCGAAGTTCCTTAAAGAAGGCTCATACTTCGATTTATTCGGCTCTGTCAAACCGAATAATTTGTTCACTATGCTGTCTGCCGGAGCGAAAGAAATGAAACTGACACAGTATTTGATCAGCCAGGTGATTCAGTCGCACGAAGACCGTATGGAAGAACTGCGTGAATTTGTTCCAAATGCCAACGCGGATGACTGGGAAGTGGTCGTTGCCGGTCAGCGTGTACAGGTGATTAAAGATACAGAACAAGGCAGAGGGACGCTGCAATTTGGTACTGAAGTCATTACATCAGAAGATGGTACGGTGTCTGCACTCCTCGGCGCATCTCCTGGTGCATCCACTGCGGTTCACGTGATGCTGAATGTCTTGAGCAGATGTTTCAAAGATGATATGCCTGAATGGGAACCGAAAATCAAAGCAATGATTCCTTCTTACGGCCAGCAGCTGGGTGATAACGAAGAACTGTTCAGACAAGTGAATGAAGAAGTATCCGAAGCATTGAATCTCGTGAAGAAAAGTGAAGCAGTGAGTCACGAAGTATAGTTTTGACAAGCTTGAGACAATTATCAGAAACATGCGATAACTGTATCAGGCTTTTTTTGTTTTAATATTCAATCAGTATACGTGGAGGGCATTATGAAAGATTTCTTTAAATATTATTTACCGTACAAGAAGCTCTTTATGCTGGATTTCGGTTCAGCCGTATTTGTCGGCGTGCTGGAACTATTGTTTCCGCTGTTGACCAGTGTATTTATTGACGAACTGCTGCCGTCCGGAAACTGGGAGTGGATTGTCATCTCAGGCACACTGCTTCTTATCACATTCCTTATCGTCTCAGGGCTGAAATTTATTGTCACGTACTGGGGGCATAAGCTCGGAACGAATATTGAACGAGATATCAGGAATGAACTGTATCAACATATCCAAAAATTAAGCTTCGGTTTTTTTGACAATCAGAAAACAGGTAAAATCATTGGTCGCTTGACGAATGACTTGATGGATATCGGGGAAGTGGCTCATCACGGACCGGAAGAAGTGTTCGTGGCAGTGATGACGGTCATCGGGGCACTGGTCATTATGTTGACGATTGACGTTAAGCTTGCGCTCATCACTTTCTGTATCGTGCCGATCATATTCGTGCTGACGATATTCTTCAATCAGAAGATGACGACTTCATTCGAACGGCTGTTCAGCAATGTATCGACATTCAATGAAGTGATTGCAGACAGCATCGGGGGCATCCGCCTTGTCCAGGCATTTACGAACGAACGTCACGAACGTGCTAAATTCGAAATGGCCAATGAAGAATTCCGTGCGACTAAATTGAAGGCATATTCCTACATGTCATGGAATTCGTCTATCGGATATATGGCTCAGAAGCTGACGCTTGTCATCGTGTTAATACTCGGCTGTTACTTTGTCATTCAAGACAGCATGACGTATGGTGGGTTTGTCGCATTTGTCATGATTACCGATCTACTATTCAAACCGCTGCAATCCATCAATTTAATTATTGAACTGTTTCCTAAAGGCATCGCAGGTTTCAAAAATTTCAAAGAGCTCATGTCTACAGCTCCAGATGTTCAAAATGAGAAGGATGCCGTACCGTTCACTGAAGCACCGAATGTGATTGACTATGATCAAGTGACGTTCAAGTATGGGGATAAGGTTGTATTGGATCAGTTGTCATTCACTGTGTCACAAGGTGAGAAAATAGCTCTTGTCGGACCGAGCGGCGGTGGAAAAACAACCATCTGTTCAATGCTGCCGAGATTTTATGATCCTGCTTCTGGTGAAATCCGGATTAACGGCCGCAATATTAACCGTTATACGTTGTCATCCCTCAGACAGCAGATCGGCATTGTCCAGCAGGATGTCTTCATGTTTGCTGCGACCTTAAGAGAAAACATTAAGTATGGCAATATGGAGGCAACGGATGCAGACATCATGGAGGCAGTTGAACATGCACAATTAAAGGAATTTGTTGATGGCCTGCCGCATGGACTGGATACACTCGTCGGTGAGCGGGGGACCAAGCTGTCAGGCGGTCAGAAACAACGGGTCTCTATTGCACGAATGTTCTTGAAAAACCCACCGATTATTATTCTTGACGAAGCGACAAGTGCACTTGATGTCGAAACAGAAAATAAAATTCAGGCGGCATTCAAAAAACTGTCTGAAGGTCGAACGTCGTTGATTATTGCGCATCGTTTATCGACGATACGTGACGTCGATCGTATTTTATATATCGAGAATGGAGCCATCAGTGAATCTGGAAGCCATGATGACTTGATGGCACGAGGCGGTCGCTACTATCAACTCTATATGTCCCAGTTCGAACAGATTGATGGATTTTAATGAAATAGAAGAAACACGATTTAAAAATGTATATTAACATAAAAAATATTATATCTTTACAAAATGAGCTAGTATTATTGAAAATTCCTTTATATAATGAGCACAGAGAAAAATAAAGGAGTTATCGATGATTACGAAGATTATATTGTCCTTTCTGTTACTATCCACCATTTCTTTGCCCATCAATGAAAAAGTAGCACAATCACCTATTTATGAAAAGGGGATCATGATTGATATTGCCCGCAAATATTATTCGTTATCCACACTTAAAACCATCGTCGATGAAATCAAGAAAAATAAAGGACATTACATCCAACTTCACTTTTCAGATGATCAAAATTACGCGATTGCATCAAATTATTTAAAGCAGACGCGCACAAAAACCAACTCGCACTATTTAACTGCAGCTGAATTAAAGGCTTTTATTAAGTACAGCAATGACCGTTCTATTATGGTCATTCCTGATATAGATATGCCGGCCCATTCAACAAGCTGGCTGACTAAAGTGAAACCGAGATTGAAAAAAGGAGAACGTATTACCACTGACTTTGATGCAGGCATTGTCGACTACTTTGACAACAAGTCAGCAGTGAAACATTCAAAAGCGTTACTGTCAGAAGTGATGACGCAGTTCAAGCAGTCAAAGTATAACGGCCGTCAGCGCATTGTCATTGGTGGTGATGAAGTGGCAGGTGCACATCAATATCAAAATCAACTCATTGACTATATCAATCAGATCGCCAGACATAGCAAACAATCCGGCTATAAGCCGCAAATATGGAATGATAGTTTAACATCATCTGGACTCAACAAGCTGTATAAGGAAGTATCGATCTTATACTGGGCTCAAAATGGCGGTAAGTCGAGTGGTTCAAACGTCACTGTACAAGATATAACAAACAAAGGATTTAATGTTTATAATTACAATTCAATGTCACTTTATTTCATTCCTTCAATAAAATATAGCAGTGCGTCGATTAAAGAACAGTCGCGATATATTCAGAAGTATTACACACCTTATACGTTCCATCAGAACAACCGTTTTTATGATGCAGTCACAACGACGCGGTCGTCGGGTTCTGCTTTATCGTTCTGGGGTGACAGCGCAAAAGGGATGACTCAAAAGCAGTTACTGGCTCAAGAGCTTCCTTTGATTAAAGTGTTTTTATCGTCAAAGTAATCTCTTTTCCCACAAGACCGGTGACATGAGGAGTATATACCCGTCTGTCCCAAAACTGTCACTTCCTGCATCAATCAATAGTGTAGAGATGTAAGATACGGGTATAGGTAGTTATATCTATTCATAGGAGACGATAATAATGGGCAAAATATTATTAACTGGCGCATCCGGCTATATTGGAGGAAACTTACTCAAAGAACTTAAAAAAGAGCATCACATTGTTGCAGCATCACGTAGTATTAAAAATAAAGAGAACGAAGAGAATGTTGAATGGAAGAAAGTCGATTTGTTCTCACTTAAAGATGTAGAAGACGCCATGGAAGGTATCGATACAGCCATCTACCTCGTCCATTCGATGATGCCGTCTGCTAAACTCACACAGGCGTCATTCATCGATATGGATGCCATTCTTGCTGATAATTTCGGTCGTGCAGCAAAAACCAAAGGAGTTAAGCATATTATCTTTATGAGTGGTATTATGCCGCCGAATGAAGATGAAGATGACTTATCTGATCATTTGAAGAGTCGTAAAGAATGTGAGAAGATCTTAGGATTCTATGGTGTTCCAGTGTCTACTTTAAGAGCAGGATTGATTATCGGGCCGAAAGGGTCATCATTCCCGATTCTTAAAAAATTAACTGAACGACTGCCGGCATTAGTATTACCATCATGGGCCCATAGTCAAACGGCCCCTGTTGCACTTGACGATGTCGTACAAGGATTGACCAAGCTGGTTGACCGTAAGCCTGAACATAATGAAGTAATTGATATTAGTCATGAAGTGACGACCTACAAAGAAATGTTCAAAGAAACAGCAGAAGTGATGGATAAAAAGCTGCCGATGATGGATCTGCCGATTATTCCAGTCTGGTTATCAAAGCTATGGGTCAGATTAATTGCCGGTGAATCGAAAGAACTGGTTTATCCGCTTCTTGATAGCCTTGTGCATGACATGGTTCCGAGCAAGGAAAACTATGTAGAAGGGATTTCCAATGCGCAGACATCAACAAAAGAAAGTATTCGAAAAGCATTGGACGAAGACCAGGACAGCAAGAAGAATAAGAAGCAATCACAATCCATTGCAGAACAACTGAAGAAGAGTGATGTCAAATCAGTGCAGCGCATTATGATTCCATCGAGCTGGACGATTGAACAAACAGCCAACTATTATGCTAACTGGTTGTCACGTATCGGATACTCATTCATTAATACAGCGATTGAAAATAACAAATTGATGATCAGTCTCCCGATATTTAAAGATCCGATATTGATTCTCGAGAAATCGACGGATCGCTCAGATGACAATCGCGTGCTCTTCTTTATTAGAGGCGGTAAGTTTGCCAAATCAGTAGAAGGTGGACAAGCAAGACTGGAGTTCAGGCGGGTACTGGATACCAATGAATGTTTAATTGCAATTCATGAATATGAACCGACATTACCGTGGTTCTTATACACGGTCACACAGGCAAGAATTCATTTGATTGTCATGACATTGTTTGGTTACGAGACAAAGCTGCTCGCTAAAACATTGGATTCCAAATATTTGGTCGACCGAACAGAAAAAATCGTCAATCGCCAGTCATAAAATAGCATATCAATAGACCACCGGGAACATCCCGGTGGTCTATTTTTAATGAAGCGGCAAGAGATTATTTTTTATAGTGATCATTGTGTTCTTTTTTCATCTGTTGATAGATGTCATCTGCTCGAATCCGGTCCCAGTATTCTTTGAAGATAACAGCAGACTGCCGCTTGATATCATCATCTTCGTTTGGAAGAACTTTTTTATCTTCGTCGTATTTTCGGCCGGAGCGGTGATGCGCATAACGCATCGCTCGTGTGTATCCCATCTGGATGAATTTTCTAGCCATATCCATACCGACAAAATCTCCGTCTTTTTTGTAGGCTTCGTATAATTCGTAAATTTTAGCGCTGGATTCTTTGGCAATCTCCGGTGTTTTGAAGCGCCAATATGGTAGTATTTCACTTTTGTATGGTTCGACTAGAAGGACGCCCTGCTCTCCGCGGCCGACTTCATATAATTCCGGGTGCTTCCGAAAATCTATCGTTCTGAAATCCTGTTCATAATTAAAAGCCATAACACTCCTCCTCAATAATACGGTTAATTTTCTAAACATTTGTAATATAACAGCATATTTTATATCACTTATGTAACAACTGCGTGACAATGCCTTTTGACTCATCATTGCATGCTATGATGAACTCAACTAAAGAAGAGAGCTGACAACGCCCATTGATTAAAAAATTTCGGAGGATGATTTATAATATGAAGAAAACATTATTAGCATTGACGACAGCAGCTTTATTAACAACTGGAATTGCACTGCCTGCAGAGCAGGCTGATGCAGCAGCTAAAAAGAAAACCGTCAAATATAAAAAATCAACAAACAATGTAGGTGCCGTTGCAAGAAGCATTGCAGCAAACCGTGTCTATCGTTATGGTGCGAACAACAGCTATGCAGTAGATTGTTCAGCATTTGCTCAGCAAGTCATGCGTGCTGTCGGCAAAAATGTACCAAGAACGACACATGCTCAGATGAGAGCAGGTAAACGTGTCTATAGTCCGAAAGCTGGAGATCTAGTATTTTTCAACGGTGGATCACATGTCGGCGTCTATATTGGTAATGGTCAGATGGTGGATGCACTGAATCCTCGTGATGGTGTAAAACAACGTTCTATTTACTATATTTATGGTACAATCACTGGATTTTATAGATATTAATATGAAGCATCCCTTCGCTTAGGCGAAGGGATTTTGCGTAGTCATATAATATTTCAAGATATTGCAGTTAAAAATAGCGATGTAATAATTTAACCATTTAATGTCATTTAAATGGTTAAATTTAGAATATAACTGTTGTCAGCACGGCTTTCAAGAGATAAAAGTGTAAAATGTTCTTTGTTACATCGTACCCCTCATTATTTTCAATGTCGTGACAAATCGATAACATCAATCACTATTACTTTTTTGTGTGGTATGATTCATTTTGTCTTAGAGAAACAGATACGACAGCAAATATTATAAAAATTGATACAAAACATATATCGGAGGATTTATTTCTATGAAAAAGACAGTAATCGCCTTAACAACATTAGCAAGCTTATCAGCTCTTGGAGCAAACAACGCTGACGCAGCAGCACACGGTAGAGACGACGCTGCAAGCAATGTCACTTACACTTCTAACGCATCAACTAACAATTACAGCTACAGCTATTCTTATTCTTATGACTATACAACAAACACTACAACAAACTATACATCTAATACGACAGCAGCAAGCTATGCATCTAACACTACAGCAGAAGCAGCAGCTCCAGTAGTACGTACAGTGTCAACTTCAGCTGATGCATCAGTAAGATCATTCAGCCAGGAAACAGTAGCTAAAAAACCAGCTGCATCAACAACAAACGTTAACAACAATGTAGCTGCCCTTGCAAACAGCATGGCTGCATCACGTTCATACGTATACGGTTCTAACAGTGCTTCAGCAGTAGACTGCTCTGCGTTCGCTCAACAAGTATTAGCTGCACTTGGTAAATCAGTACCTCGTACAACTTACGCTCAAATGGCTGCTGGTACACCAGTATCAACTCCACAGCCAGGTGACTTAGTATTCTTCAACGGTGGATCACACGTTGGCGTATACATCGGTAACGGTCAAATGGTTGATGCATTGAATCCAGCTGCAGGCGTTGGACAACGTGCAGTATCATACATCAGCGGATCAGTCACAGGTTACTACAGATACTAATAAGGATAAGGCCGGACAGCAGATGCTGTCCGGTTTTTTTATTGCTGCAGTGCAGTGGCTAATTGTTCGCCGACTTTCTTTGCTGATGGCGGATTCTGTCCAGTGATGACACGACCATCGACACGAACGTGTGATTTCATGGGACGTTTTGATTTATATTTAGCGCCGGATGCAGATAGGGCGTCCTGAGTTAAGTAGGGCATCTGTTTTTTTGTTCCATTCAATCGTTCTTCCATCGTACTGAAACCTGTCACTTTTTTGCCTTCAATGATGCGTCTGCCGCTTGATGGGTCAACGAGATTAACTAAACCTACGACCCCATGGCACACACCTGTGACGTAGCCGCCATTCGCGTAGATGGATTCCGCAAGCTGTTTCAGTTCATTGTTATTCTTGAAATCCCACATCGCTCCGTGACCACCTACATAATAGATGGCAGCGTAGTCGGCTGGGTTGACGTCTACCGGCTTCAATGTGTCAGCCAGTGCACGCTGCTTGAATGTCTCGTTGTGATACCACTTCCAGTCTGTGTCATCAGCAGCTTTTAAACTGGCTGGATCAATCGGGACATAGCCCCCTTTCGGGCTGACATAATCGACTTCGTGTCCCGCCTTTGTCACCGCTTCAACAAAGTGGGTCACTTCTCCAAGCCAGACACCGGTTGCACGGTCAGCTGTGTCATATTTTTCAACATTCGTTGAAACTACTAATATTTTAGCCATACGGATCCTCCTCAAAAAAATAAGTTAATTATTATTTACCCAGACTTTTAGAATTTATTCTTAAAATTAAGGTAACGCTATAATGAATATAGTAGAATGAAGAAAACTACTTGAGGTGATCGAGATGTGGAAGTATCAAACTTTTGAACAGTTGTCGACATTAGAACTGTTCAAAATTTACAAATTGCGCGTAGATACATTTGTTGTCGAACAGCAGTGCGCCTATCCTGAAATAGACGACAAAGACCTCCGTGCTGTTCACATATATGACTGGGAAGATGGTGAAGTACTGAGTTATGCCAGATTGATTATGGATGAACCGCTGCACATCGGCAGAGTCATCGTAGCAGAAAGTAGGCGTGGTGCTGGTGCAGGGCGGGCACTGATGAATGAAGTGATGAACTATATCAAGACTCATCATGCACATACGCCAGTCCATTTGCAGGGACAGGCGCACTTACATGATTTTTATGCTTCATTCGGATTCAAAGCAGTATCAGACGTGTATCTTGAAGATATGATTCCACACATCGACATGGAGCGGCCAGCATTTAAAGCATCCAATCAATTTTAAGGGAGATGGCTTAATGATTTATTTCAGTGAATGGCGTGATTATTCGATTGCTTCATCAGACAAAGGTGTCTGTTATCTGGGTAATGCAGCACGCAGTACGGTCATGACGTTATTGACCGAGCATTATGAAGAAGATGTGATGATCGGCCCTATGGCAGATGACAAAAACCATCGTTATCTTATAGATATGGAGAGATATTTTGACGGCAGTCTGCAGACCTTCGACTGGAAGTATGATCTGCGCGGGACTCCATTCCAGCAGCAAGTATGGCAGCAGCTGCTTCAAGTGCCATACGGTGAAACGGTCACTTACGGTGAAATTGCTGAACGTCTCAATAAGAAGTCAGCAGTGCGGGCGGTAGGCGGAGCAATCGGCAGAAATCCAGTGATGATAGCTATCCCCTGCCACCGAGTCATCGGTAAAAACGGCAGACTAACAGGGTTTTCAGGCGGTCTTCATATTAAACGGCAATTGCTTGATATAGAAGGAATCAGTTATGCAGAGTAATAAGGTTGTCACTAAAGAACGTATTTATAGTCTGGATGTTCTTCGGGGGTTTAGTTTATTCGGTATCATCTTGATGAACATCATCGGATTTACACATGATACCTTTCATATGAATCCTTATGTCATGTTTCAGTATGGCTGGAACCGGGTGTTATACAGTCTCGAAGTATTATTTGTACAAAATTCTTTCTATCCGATCTTCGCATTTTTATTTGGCTACGGACTTGCGATGATGCACGACAGTGCAAAAAAGAGAAACAAAAACTTTGTTCCGATTGTCTACCGTCGCCTGATCGCAATGATCATCTTTGGTGTCATTCACGGGATGTTGATCTTCTCCGGTGATATATTGCAGTCCTATGCTATCGTGACGCTGGTCGGGGCCTTGTTCCTGTTTGTTGACCGGCTCTACAGCTTGATTGCTGCATTATTTCTCTGGCTGATGTATGCCGCATTGTACTGGGTACCGACTCTCGCATTTGCACTGCAGCATCCCGACCAGGATTATATGAGCAGTAATCCGAACGCCGCTGCCTATAGCATGAATGTCTTTAACAGCCGTGACTTAAGTCAGATTATTGAGTTGACGCAGGACAATTTCTTCACTTACTTCTTTGTGAGCGATGTGAATTCATTTCTGTTCAGAGCAACGTCGTTACTTCCACTCATCTTACTCGGTATGTTTGCCAAGCGGGTGAATTTATTTCAGCTGATTGTCAGCAATCGCCGACTATCTATTCTGCTTGCTGGGATATTCTTTATACTAGGGCTCGCTATCAAGAGTCTGCCGCTGATGTATTACGGGCGTTACAGCCTTGATGCAGTCGGTATTTATACAGGCGGCATCATTCTCGCTGCCGGTTATATTACGACGATTGTACTGCTCAGTGAAAATGACTCATTTAAGCGCTGGACATTACCGATCAGTAAAGTCGGCAAGATAAGTTTCACGACCTATATCACACAAAGTTTATTGATGTTTGCAATGATTTACGGCTTTCAGCTGTATGGTAAGATGAACCTCATTGAGACGTATGCTATCGCCATACTGATTTATTTAGTCAATATATTGTTCGCTTCATTGTATTTGAAGAGATTCAAGCAGGGGCCGCTCGAATACATCTGGCGTAAGATAACATACTTGGAATAATGAATGGGTCGATTGCGATGTAACTAATAGGCATGTTGAGTAGAATGTGTTAAAATAAGAAAGCTATAATAACGAAGGAGGGACATCATGAGAGATGAAATAGAATATTTAATCCTCAGCGGAAATTTCGCTGCCGTAAAAAAGATGATGTCTGAAAGTGATTTTATGGTGTTCGAAGAAGCATTCATCAGTGCTGCTCATGATAGTGAATCAATGATGTTCTATACATTCATCGTCGAAATGATGAAAGATGAAGAATCAGTTGAACTGCATGATTTGGCATTCCTACTGCTCGTCTATCCATTAAGCGAAGTGAGAGGAGCATTTAATGCTGCTTACCACCATGCCAAATGCTCTGTCCGCCTGACAGAGCACAAAGAAGTGAAAAGCTTGCTTCAGCTGCTCTTTTTATATGCGATACCGGACCCGGTTATTTCACATAAGGAAGCATTCAATGTAGCAAAAGAGATATTGAAACTTGATCCTAACAACAAAGTAGCACGTAATATTATGAAAGAGACAGCGAAGAAACTTGATTCAGTCGTTGTTGATTTCAATCATATGAAAAACGCCTGAAGTAGAACTTCAGGCGTTTTAATTTGGAAGACATTAATCTTCCAGCCATACTTCAACTGGTAAAATCACAGGGAACATCCCTCTGTCTTCAGTTGCTTTTACAATTAATGCAGAGGCTTTCGAGAACAACGGCACTGCATACATCTTCTCATCACTTCTTAATTCAGCGAGTACATCGACTGAGTCATCGTCACTATTTGCGAGAATGGTTGCTTCAATGACACCGTCTACCTGTGTGCCGAAATGTGCAAACATGAAATTCAATGTAAATTCAAACACTTGAGGATCTTTGTCATTCTGTTCAATATCGATACGGTGCATTTTTGTCACTTCTGTAGAGGTCTGTTCAAAGTCTCTGACATGGAGTTCTCTGACAAACATATGAACGACCTGCTTATTAATTTCCATCATTTTTCCCTCCGTTTATGTAGTACGTATTCATTATACCGAAAATTTCTGTATTAAAACGAAAAAAACAGGGTAACCTTATAAAGTCGTTATTTTTCAGCATTTCAAAACATCCCCATACTTCATGGAGATGTTTCGTTTTGTTTTACAGACATAACATATCATAAGGAGGAGACGATGTGTCAAAAAACACTGAAGCAATTAAAATAGGATCTGCCTATGTAGGTGTCGTAGTAGGGGCAGGTTTTTCAACAGGGCAGGAAGTTTTGAAATTTTTCACGAATTACGGTACGTACAGCTATTTGGCAATTTTAATATCGGGGTTGATGCTCGCATTTTTCGGCCGTGAGATTACGAAGATCGGTCAAGGCTTAGATGCCGATAGTCATCAAAGTGCTATCAATTACCTATTTGGTGAAAAATTTGGAAAAATCATCGATTATGTTCTCGTGTTCTTCCTGTACGCGATTTCTATCATAATGCTTGCTGGAGCGGGGAGTGCATTTCATGAAAGTTTCGGTATTCCGATCTGGATCGGGTCACTCATCATGCTGATAGCAGTCATTGTGACATTAATGATGGATTTCAATAAGATTGTCAGTGCACTCGGTATAGTGACGCCGTTTCTCATTGTGACGGTTACGATTATCGCCGTCTACTTTTTCTTCAATGGTCAAGTACCATTCAGCGAAGTGAACCAGTATATCGATGAAGATATACAACCTTCTAACCTTTGGTGGTGGGACGGTATATTATACGGGGGTCTGGCATTTTCGACAGCATTCAGTATGCTGACAGCGATCGGCGGCGATTCCAGCCGCAAAGTCATCGCAGGAAGAGGCGGCACTATCGGGGGCATGGTATTGCTCGTACTGCTGTTAATGGTCAATTCAGGGCTTCTTTCAGAATTGACTGTAGTGAAAGACTCAGCGATTCCATCCCTTGTACTAGGCCGTATGATTCATCCGGCTATCGGAATTGTACTCAGCTTGATTATGCTGACGGTTATTTATAATACGATTGTCGGTTTAATGTACTCATTCGTTGCAAGATTTACAGAACCTTATTCAAAAAAATATGTCACGTTACTGATCATTGCTATGATGATCGGTTATTTCCTAAGCTTTATCGGATTTGTAGATTTAGTCGGAAAACTATACCCTGCCATGGGCTACATCGGTCTGATATTATGTCTAGGAATACTCGTGAAATATTTCTCGAGAAAGCGTCTAGGTAAGAAACATATAGTATAATAAGTTATCATCGCTCACTATTGATTGGAGTACTGGAATGAAGAATATAGTATGGATCATCGGCAGTGTACTCTGGCTGTACAGTGTGTGTTATCTCGGCACTGCTATTTTAGAGAAACCGGCACAAGTGTCAGATGCCGCGCTGCAGAATGAAGATGTTAAGGTATATTACAACCAGACATATAGTGATATACCCGGCAGTCAACTGGATATATTGATGCCTGAAAAGATAAAAAAAGGTGATAAACTGCCGCTGATTATCTGGACACACGGAGGCGGATTTATTGCTGGTGACAAAAAGCATAAAAATCCTTATCTTGCACAACTTGCGGAGAAAGGATTCATCATTGCGAATATGAATTACGCGCTTGCACCCGAATATCAATATCCGACACCGATCAAGCAGCAGGCAGCAGCCAGTCAATTTCTGATGGAGAACTCACTCGAGCTGCCGATAGATGAAAATCAAATTATTATTGGCGGGGATTCCGCAGGCGCACAGCTTGCCAGTCAATTTGCCGCGATTCAGACGAATGACAAGTTACGAAAGACAATGGAAATCAAACAGAGCTTCACTAAAGAGCAGCTGAAAGCCGTCATATTATTCGGTGGATTCTATGATATGAAGACTGTCAGAGCAACTAAATTTCCTCGAATTAAATTATTTATGGAAAGTTACACCGGCGAGGCTGAGTGGGAAAAAAACTTTGTGCCGATCAATCAAATGTCAACGACTAGACATGTGACTAAAGACTACCCGCCGACCTTTCTGACGGTCGGGGATGCCGATCCATTTGACTCGCAGGCACGAGAACTTGTACAAGTATTCAAGGCAAAAGGGGTCCCGTTCCAAACATCATTTTTTGACGGGACACACGATCTTCGTCATCAATATCAGTTTCATATGGAGCTGAAAGAATCTCAGTTGACATATCAGAAGTTATTGATGTTTCTCGGCCGGTATACGAAACAGGCACCGTATGCGCAACAGACAACGATGATTGATACCAACTAGCAAGTCGTATTAAAATGGAGTTATGTTGAACAAGGGGGCAGAGATATGCAGTCAAAAGTTCTATTAACAGGGACATCAGGATATATCGGTAGTCATCTATACCATATGCTGAAAGAAGATCTGGATATTGTCACGATGTCAAAGTATCCTGAAGCAAGAAAGGCGAATCTGTCGTGGTTTCAAGGCGACATCTTCAATCTTGAAGATGTCGAACATGCAATGGAAGGTATTGACTTTGCAATCTATTATCTTGACCCCACAAAGCGTTCAAGTAAGACGACAGAAGCGACATTCACTGATTTGAATGCGCTTGCTGCCGATAACTACGCACGTGCCGCTGAGAAGAACCAAGTCAAGGCAGTCATCTATATTGCAGGAGACACAAAAGATCAAGAGACGCTGAAAATTTTAAGGCATTACAAAACGCCGGTCATAGTGACAAACACTAAAATCAGACGTCAAGGCATCATGGCCTCTGACCAGTCGTCTCGTCATGATGATGTGCGGGTGCTTGCCCGATACAAAATTCCTGATACATGGACACTTGAGCGCTTCGTCAGCCATTACTTTAATTATTATAATGATATCGTTCCTAATGTATCGAAAGTCAGACATTTGGATGATACTTATTATTTACGGGCAAGATCAATGGATCTCGTTATATTGAAGCAATTGACGGATGGCACTAATAATGACAGACAATTATTTGAGATTACAGCAGGCTCATTAGTACAGCAGCGTCATGACGGTAAAGGCAGACTTGAATTCAGACGGATGATAGAAACTGATGAAATCATCATCGGTATATATGATTATATTCCATCCATGCCTAAATGGTTCTATCAGTTCTGTCAATCTCCCTTCCATCTCATCACAACACGTGTATTTGATGTAGAGATGAGGATTCAGAGGTTCAATGAAGATAAGAATAACGGAATTATTCGGTCATACACGAAATAAAATCATAATAAAAACCAGCTGAATTTAATTTCAGCTGGTTTTTATTATCTTTAATGAATCTATCGTATGACTGATGTTTACATAAACCCGATTGTTATAAGACACATTTACAATTCTGTAACATAAAATAAATATTAAATTTACAAACGTCATTATTTATTCACTAATTAAATAATAAGTACACGAAATTTACTTTTTCTTAACAAATATGCTATCGTTATAGCGCAATATCATATAGAATATTAACGTTAACCTTGCACAATAATTGATGGATATCCCTATAGGAGGCATTACATAATGTTTAACAGAAAAAAAGACAAATTTGCAGTACAGCTTGAAGCGATGGCAGAAAACCTGCAGCGTGCATCATTAGCATTCGGAAAAATGAATTTCCATACAGCGTTTGATTTAAAAAAATACGCAGATGGCATTAAAGCATTTGAAACGAATGGTGATAATTTAATGCATCAGATCATCTCTGACTTGAACCAGACATTCATCACGCCGATTGAACGTGAAGACATTCTGGCACTTGCCAATGCAATTGATGATGTTCTTGATGGTATGGAAGAGACGGCTGCCATGTTCGAAATGTACTCTATTGAATATACAGATGAATTCACTGCTGAATTCGTCAAAAATATACAAGCTTGCGCAGATGAAATTAAAATTTCTGTAGAATTAGTTGCACAGAAGAAATTTTCACATATTCGTGTGCATTCAATCAACATTAAAGAGCATGAAACGAACTGCGACGGTATTCTTCGTCAATCAATCAAGCACATCCTATCTGTTGAAACAGATCCAGTCACGATTATGAAGATCAAAGATATTTATCAGTCACTTGAAGATATTGCGAATAAATGTCAGACGGTGGCCCACAATCTTGAATCTATCATTATGAAAAACAGTTAAGGAGTTTTTTGAATGGAACCTATATTTATTATCACGATAGCGATTGTTATATGTGCGCTGGCTTTTGACTTTATCAATGGATTCCATGATACTGCCAATGCGATTGCAACTGCCGTGTCAACTAAAGCCCTTAAACCACGTCATGCCATTATTATGGCAGCCATCATGAACTTTCTCGGGGCATTGATGTTTACAGGAGTAGCGAAGACAATCACTAAAGATATCGTTGACCCATTCACTTTGAACAATGGTTCAGTCGTTATTCTAGCAGCGCTGCTTGCAGCAATCATCTGGAACTTAGTGACATGGTATTACGGTATACCAAGTTCATCTTCACATGCCTTGATCGGGGCTGTTGCAGGTGCGGCGATTGCTTCTGCCGGATTTAGTGCACTGCATTATTCAGGATTCATCAAAATTATCATTGCCTTGATTGTATCACCGCTGCTTGCATTTGTTGTCGGTTATATCATGTATTCAATTTTCAAGGTGTTTTTCAAAAATAACAACTTAACAAGAACTAATCGTAACTTCAGATTTGTACAGATTTTTACGGCGGCACTTCAAGCGTTCTCGCATGGTACGAATGATGCACAAAAAGCGATGGGTATCATTACGATGGCGCTGATTACTGCAGGACTGCAGACAGGCGATGACATTCAGCACTGGGTACAGGTTTCATGTGCCACTGCAATGGGTCTCGGAACAGCGATCGGCGGATGGAAAATCATCAAAACAGTAGGTGGCAACATTATGAAAATCCGTCCCGCGAATGGTGTTGCAGCTGACTTAAGTTCAGCATTGATCATCTTCGGTGCGACGCATATTCATCTGCCGGTTTCAACGACACATGTGGTCTCATCATCTATTCTCGGGGTCGGGTCATCTCACCGCGTCAAAGGTGTGAAATGGACGACGGCACAGCGTATGATTATTACATGGGTCATCACACTGCCGATTTCGGCCTTGACTGCAGCTTTGATTTTCTGGGGTCTGAATATATTTATTTAATGGGTAGACTATTTTAATAGTCTACCTGTTTTTTTATGGAGATTTTTATCTTATCCAGGAAGAAGTAAAGAGAAATCGTTTACAAGAAAGCGTTTTTATATTAATATACTTGTATACAAGTATGTAGGAGGGATGATATGTTTCCTGAACAATGGCTCGATAAAGCATCATCTGGAGAGAGAATTGCAGCTGACCTCCGACTGAAAATCATCGACGGCAGCTACAAGCCGGGTGATAAGCTGACTGAAAACCAGCTGGCACAAATGTATGAAACGAGCCGCTCGCCGATACGAGATGCTATTAAGATGCTCGCTTCTGATAATTTAATCAGCAGCGAACGGATGGGCGTGACAGTCGTTGGATTATCACCAAAAGATATTGAAGAAATCTATGATATTAGACTGCTGATTGAAGGGTTCGTCTTCGAAAAACTGATGAAGCTCGAGTCAGCTGAACTGTTAAACCAGCTGAATAAAATTATCGCAATGATGGAAGTGGCCGTTAAGTTCAAGGATGCTGATGAATTCAGTCTGCAGGATATGCTGTTCCATCAGACCATCATTCGCTTCGCCAACCATCAGCAGGTCCTTTATTTATGGCAGAACTTAAAGCCGATCATGGAGACGCTCATTCTGATTTCGATGAGGAAGCGGATGATTGAGGATATGCACGATTTTGACCGCGTGATTGACAATCACTTGTTATATATTCAGGCGATTGCTACGAATGACAGAACATTATTCAAGCAGGCGATGCATTTGAACTTTGACGATGTCGACAGTCACATTGACGCCTTATGGCATTCCAGCAAACATAGGAAGGGTGAGTAACATGAAATTTATGATCGGTGCCGATATCGGTACGACAAGTACGAAAGCTGTCATTTATGATGATAAGGGGACGATTAAAGCCGTCCATCACGTAGAATATCCGCTGCACACACCGACCGCTGATACGGCTGAGCAGGATCCGAATGAAATATTTGATGCGGTCATGATGACGATTAAACATGTTGTCCGGGAAGCAGGAGCCGCCAAAAATGAGATTGCCTTTGTCAGCTTCTCAAGTGCCATGCATAGTCTGATTGTCATGGATGCTGATAATGAACCGATGACTCGCAGCATCACGTGGGCTGATAACAGAAGCTACCAGTATGCGAAGAAGATCAATGAAGATTATAACGGTCTTGATATATATCACCGGACGGGAACGCCGATTCATCCGATGAGCCCGCTCTCTAAAATAATGTGGCTGAAAGAAGAGAAACCGGAACTGTTCAAGCGGGCGAAGAAGTTCATCGGCATTAAGGAGTTCATCTTCTGTAAGCTGTTCAACCGCTACGTCATTGATTATTCCATCGCTTCAGCGACCGGGCTGTTCAATATTCATGAGCTTAACTACGATCAGGACGTGCTGCAGCTCTTGGGTATTGATGATTCACAGTTATCTGAACCCGTTGATACAACAACATATTATGAAGATATGGACAGACGGTTTGCGGATATGATGGGCATCGATGCCGGGACACCGTTTGTTATCGGTGCTTCTGACGGAGTGCTCAGTAACCTCGGTGTCGATGCCTTTAAACCGGGTGAAGTTGCTGTCACTATCGGTACAAGCGGTGCAATCCGCACAGTCATCGACCAGCCGAAGACAGATAAACAGGGCCGATTGTTCTGTTATGCACTGACGAAAGACCAGTGGGTTATCGGCGGGCCGGTGAATAACGGCGGCATCGTCCTCAGATGGATACGCGATGAGTTTGCAGCGAGCGAAACAGAGACCGCAAAACGTCTCGGTGTCGAGAGCTACGATGTCCTCATGAAGATTGCAGCACGCGTACCTGCCGGCAGTAACGGTCTGCTCTTTCATCCGTACTTAGCAGGAGAGCGGGCGCCGCACTGGAACGCTGACGTCAGAGGTTCATTTTTCGGGCTGACATTGTCCCATAAGAAGGAACATATGATCCGTGCGGCACTGGAAGGCGTCATCTTTAACTTGTACTCCGTGTTCATCGCGCTGAATGTTTTGATGGATGAGCCGGTCAAGTCATTGAAGGCGACCGGTGGATTTGCTAAAAGTGAACTGTGGCGTCAAATGATGGCGGATATTTTCGAGCACGACTTAATCGTGCCGGAAAGCCATGAAAGCTCGTGTCTCGGTGCGATGGCACTTGGCCAGGTCGCCTTAGGGATAAAAAAGGATTTCTCTCATATCAGCGACATGGTCGGTGCTTCGTTCGAACATACACCATTATTTGACCACGTGAAAATTTACCGGGAAATACTCCCGCTTTATATTAACTTGACACAGAGCCTGGAAGAGAACTACGCAGCAATCGCCGCCTTCCAGCGCCGTCATGAACAGCTGCTCGAAGAGAAGTAAAACAGGAGGACTATTAAATGAACTTTTTTGTAGAACAATGGCCGCTGATTACAGTAGCCATCGCAATTATGATACTACTTGTCCTGATTATGGCACTAAAACTGAACACGTTCATCGCATTGATTATCACGGCATTCACGACGGCGCTGCTGCTGGGGATGCCGCTGGATAAGGTCGTATTAACCATTGAGACGGGGATGGGTGGGACGCTCGGCCATATCGCGTTGATCTTCGGCCTAGGTGCCATGCTCGGTAAGCTGTTAGCTGACGGCGGCGGTGCAACCCGTATCGCCAGCACACTGATCAACCGCTTCGGTCTGAAAAACATTCAATGGGCGGTTGTCATCGCTTCATTCATTATCGGTATTGCTTTATTCTTTGAAGTCGGTCTTGTACTACTGATACCGATTGTCTACACGATTGCAAAAGAAACAAAATTACCGGCGCTTCATCTTGGTATTCCGATGGCCGCTGCACTCTCTGTCACTCATGGCTTCCTGCCACCGCATCCAGGTCCTGTGCTGATCGCTAAGGAATACGGTGCGAATTTAGGGGAAGTGCTGCTGTATGGTTTCATCGTCGGTGTTCCGGTCGCAATTATCGCAGGTCCCGTATTCAATAAACTCGCGAAGAAAATCGCACCAACTGCTTTCACAAAAGAAGGAGATATTTCGTCATTAGGAAAGAATGTTCACTTCAAGCTTGAAGACACACCGGGCTTCGGTATCAGTACACTGACTGCATTGTTTCCGGTCATCTTAATGCTTATGGCGACCATTGTTAAACTGATTGTTGGTGCACAACATATAACACCGGGCAATGGCATTAAAGCGCTCTACTTATTAGGGGATGCATCGACTGCTATGCTGCTGTCTATTATCTTTGCCATCTTTACGATGGGTCTTGGACGCAGACGTCAGATGAAAGATGTCATGCAGTCAGTCACTGACGCCATCTATCCAATCGGCATGATGCTGCTTATTATCGGAGCAGGCGGGGCCTTCAAGCAAGTGCTGATTGATGGCGGCGTCGGCAAACATGTAGAAACATTGTTTACAAATTCCAGCTTTTCACCGATTGTTTTAGCGTGGCTGGTTGCTGCTGTATTACGGATTGCACTTGGTTCTGCCACTGTCGCAGCCATTTCTACGACCGGTATTATCATCCCGCTGCTGGCAGCAAGTGATGTCAATGTGGCACTCGTCGTTCTTGCGACTGGCGCCGGCAGCGTTATTGCATCTCACGTCAACGATGCAGGCTTCTGGATGTTCAAGGAGTACTTTGGTCTGTCTGTGAAAGAGACTCTATTGACATGGACACTGCTTGAAACAATCATCTCTGTCACTGGTCTGATGTTCATTCTGCTGCTCAGCATGTTCGTCTAATTTGAAAGTTTGTAATTGTCCGGCTGACCATGTAAAATGTAAATTAATCCTACCGGATGAATTCTATATTAAAGAGGTTATGCTATGAACTATCAAACATCATATTCAGGATCCCGCTCAAGCAGCGTTAAACAAGCCTGGTTATATTTTATTTACTACTGGGTGGTCTTTTTAGCAGGGACATTTGTCGGACAATTTGTGCCTGATGCTTTAAGATTTCCGATTACCATCTTAATTTTTGCTATCGTGCTGATTTCATTGTTTGTCAAAGCATCCCGTAAATTCGATTCAATGTTATCGAACATTCTTGCATTTTTACTCGGTGTCGTCAGCTATACAGCATTCATGTACTATATCGCTGATTTAGGAACAGTTGGTTTCTATCAGAATGTCGGCTTAGCGGTCGGTGCGTTTTTTGCTTTCGGCTTCCTCGGTTATTTTGTTGTCGGTGATGCAACAAACTTAGGACGTCTGCTGTTTCCGGCATTAGTTGTTCTCGTACTTGCTAGTTTTGTCGGATTATTCATTCAGATGCCGATGTTCCACTTAGTGATCACGATTGCTGGACTTGCCATCTTCCTGCTATATACGATTTATGATTTCAACAGAATGAAGCGGGGCAATTTTTCAGCGCGTGAGATGGGCTTCAATCTGTTCATCAATCTGCTGAACATCATTATGGATGTGCTGAGACTAGCTAGTATTTTAAGAGATTAACGAGACGGTCATACCGTCTCTTTTTTTGTGGCATAATTGGTGTATAATAGGATTATATTATTTGAAAGAAGGATAACATTATGGGTCGTAAATGGAATAATATTAAAGAGAAAAAAGCTGCAAAAGATAAAAATACAAGCCGTATTTATGCAAAGTTCGGCCGTGAAATCTATGTGGCTGCTAAGTCTGGGGAACCGGATCCAGAATCCAACCAGAACTTGAAATTCACACTGGAGCGTGCGAAAACTTATTCAGTGCCGAAGCACATCATCGACCGTGCGATTGAAAAAGCGAAGGGCGGCGCTGAAGAAAACTTTGATGAACTTCGCTACGAAGGATTCGGACCAGGGGGTTCTATGCTGATTGTTGATGCACTGACAAACAATGTCAACCGTACAGCGAGTGATGTCCGTGCAGCATTCGGTAAAAACGGCGGAAACATGGGTGTATCAGGCTCTGTTGCCTATATGTTCGACAACACGGCAATCGTCGGCTTTGAAGGTAAGACAGCTGATGAGACATTGGAGCTGCTGATGGAAGAGGATATTGATGTGCGCGACGTTGTTGAAGAGGACGGACAAGTCATTGTCTATGCAGAGCCTGATCAGTTCGCTGCTGTACAGAATACATTGAAGCAGTCAGGTATTGAAGAGTTTACTGTAGCTGAATTGTCCATGGTGGCACAGAATGAACTTGAGCTGTCAGCAGCTGACTTGGAAGTTTTTGAGAAACTGGTCGATGCTATTGAAGATCTTGAAGATGTACAAACGGTTCACCATAACGTTGCATTAACAGAATAAACTTAAAGAGCTGAGGCATGAGTCTCAGCATTTTTTATAGGAGAGAGTTTATGATAACGAAAGAAGAGATTATTCAACGATTGAATTTACTGCCGCATCCTGAAGGCGGCTATTTCCATCAATCTTATATTTCTGATAAGACCATGGATGACCACCATTTATTCACAAGCATATATTTCTTGATTGAGTCCGGCAACATTTCTCATTTCCACCGGATAGCATCGGACGAACTATGGTATTATCACGCAGGTGATGCGATTACGATTCACATGATTCATCCAGATCATCGTTATGAACAAGTGAAGCTCGGTATGGACCTTGCAGCAGGAGAAGTTCCGCAGTTTCTCGTGCCTGCACGTACGATATTTGCTTCAACCGTGGATGATGATGCACAGTGGAGCTTTGTCGGCTGTATGGTTGCACCGGGGTTTTCATTCGATGACTTCGAATTATTTAAAAAAGCAGACCTGCTGCCGATCTACCCGGAGCATGAAGCAGTCATCAGTCAATATGCTTTATAATCTTCATAATAGATTTACATTGAATTAACATTAATTGTATATCATTAAGTAATAACTTCTTAATAGATAGGTGAACATATGCAATTACAACAAGTACCAACTCACAAGAAATTCAGGCCTGAAATTGAAGGATTGCGTGCAGTCGCAGCATTACTCGTCGCTATTTATCATATATGGCTCGGCAAAGTATCTGGAGGCGTCGACGTGTTCTTCGTCGTCTCCGGATTTTTGATTACGACAAGTCTGTTATCAAAAGTCAGAAAAAACGGCACTGTTCATTTCTTTGATTTTATATTCGGTTTATTGAAACGATTGATGCCGTCTGCATTTTTCGTGCTGCTCACCGTAGTCATACTGAGCTTCTTTTTCATGCCGGAAGTCAGATGGGTGCAGACAATCAAAGAAGTATTCGCATCGTCACTCTATTATGAAAACTGGCAGCTGGCGCTTTCATCGACAGATTACTTGGATGCATCCAACGAAAAAAGTCCGGTGCAGCATTTCTGGGCGATGAGTATACAAGGGCAGTTCTATGTCATCTGGTTTGTAGTCATCACGGCAGCGCTCTGGATCAGTAAATGGCTGAAGCGGGACATTCGTCTGCCGCTCTTTGTCATGCTCGTCATGATATTCATACTGTCACTAGGTTATTCGGTCTATTTGACAGCAGTAAATCAACCTTGGGCTTATTTTGATACACGAACACGCGCCTTTGAGTTTGCACTCGGTGGTCTACTTTGTCTGACATTGACTAAGCTCAAATTGAATTCATTAGTGGCAGGTGTACTCGGTTGGTTCGGACTGTTTATGCTGCTGTTCTGTGGCTTATTACTGAACGTCTCATCTATGTTTCCAGGCTATATTGCTCTATGGCCGACACTTGCAGCAGTCTTTATTTTAGTGTCCGGTGAAAATTCATCAAAGTTCGGAGTCGAGCGTTTTCTCGGACTACCATTCATGGTCAAACTTGGTAGTATATCATATGGCTTTTACTTATGGCACTGGGTAATACTTACATTTTATTACATATGGCAGGACAGTAAGGATGTACTATTAATAGACGGTCTGCTGATCATATTGATTTCGGCGGTCTTATCATGGCTGCTGACTTACATTATAGAGAAGCCGGTACGGACGCTTCCATTCAACAATGCCAGCTGGAAGCTGGCAGGTGTTCTGCTGCTCATCATGGCACCAGTACTGCTCTTCAATAGTGCATGGAAATATTATGCCGTATCACAGGCAGAAGGAGCCGATAAACTCATCGGTTCAAGAGATTATCCGGGGGCACAAGTCTATGATCTGTCACATGTTGAAGAGAAAGACTATCTGCCGCGAGATGCGTCCATTAAGTCAGACAAAGCAGCCCCTTATGCTGATGGGTGTCAAGTGGCTGGAGATGATCCAGAAGTCAAAATATGTACGTACGGATCAGACAACAATTATGATTATACCGTGGCGCTGGTCGGTGGTTCTCATTCTACTCACTGGCACCCTGCATTAGCTCAAATCGCAGCAGAAGAAAATATACGCCTCTTAAATATTACAAAGAGTGGCTGTCGCCTATCAACTGATAGAAAAGGACTACCGTCATGTGATACGTGGAACGAAAACGTCATTGAAAAAATTGCAGCGGAACAGCCGGATCTCGTATTTACAACTGCAGAAATTTCTTATTTCAATGTAACAGATGTTCCACAGGGGTATATTGAGCAGTTTGAAGCACTGGCGGACGAAGGCATCGAAGTGTTCGGCGTAAGAGATACACCGTATTTCAAAATTGATGTACCGACATGCATCCAAAAATATGGTCGCAACAGCATCAAATGTACAGTTGAGAAAGACCGTGTTGTTCCCGAAAAAACAGACTGGTCAAAACTTGCCGATCCCCCGGCAAATGTTCATTACTTCGACTATACCGATAAAATCTGTCCGGAAGAGCGATGTCGACCAGTTATCGGTAACGTTGTCGGTTACTTTGATAAAGGCCATATGACAAAATCATTCAATGAAACATTGGCACCTTATATTAAAAAGGACTTGATGCCATTGCTGGAAGAGATTAAGGAGAAACGCCAATCTGAATAGATTAGGCGTTTCTTTCGCTTTTTTAAGGGGATTTCTTTACACTGAAGAAAAAAGGGGGCTGATGAAATGAGAATGCAAAAAGTAGTACCATTTCTAATGTTCAATGGACAAGCTGAAGAAGCAGTTGATTTTTACACGACGATTTTTAGAAACAGTCAGATTATCTCGATGGATAAGTACGGTGAAGACGGACCCGGCGTAGCAGGAACAGTGAATCACAGTATATTTACATTGAATAACCAGCAGTTCATGGCGCTCGACAATGCCAATGGGACAGACGTGCCATTTACACCGGCCATGTCTTTTGCGGTCAACTGTGACAGCGAGGAAGAAATCGATTACTTATTTGCACGGCTATCTACTAACGGCAAAGTGATGATGGACCTCGTACCTATGGAACCCGTCGCACGAAAGTTTGCATGGGTTGAAGACCGATTTGGCGTCAGCTGGCAGTTGAACCTACCATCATTCGGAGAGTAGGGCAGGATTTCGCGTAGCGGGAATTATAGTTGTGGAACTGAATGTCCACATATATCATACAAATAAAGGACCGGTGATTATGGATCTCAAGTTAACTGGCAAAGTTGCTGTTATTACAGGTTCTAGCAAGGGAATCGGTAAAGAAACAGCTGTCGTATTGACAGAAGAAGGCGCAAAAGTCATTCTTGCTGCCCGTCATGAAGAAGGGCTGAAACAAGCGGTGGAGGATATTCAGGAAAGAACGGGCAGGAAACTCAAATATGTCGTCGGAGATGTAACACGTGAAGACGACGCCAGGCAAATCATCGATATGGCTACTCAAACGTATGGTCGGTTGGATATTCTGATTAATAATGCAGGCTCTGCGTTTGCGGAACCTTTTGAGAATGTGACGTTAAGTGATTGGCAGAATGATATGAACTTGAAACTGTTCGGTTGGATTCATATGATCCATGCAGCGCTGCCGGAACTCAAAAAACATGGCGGTGCTATCTTGAACTTAACAGCTGTGGCAGGTAAGACACCTCCAGCCAATACATCACCGACTTCTGTCTCTAGAGCAGCCGGTCTTGCACTAACGAATACATTAAGTAAGGACCTTGCACCTTTTAATATAAGAGTCAATGCTGTATGTATCGGTTTAATCCGCAGCAGTCAAATAGAAAAACGATGGCAATCTGAAGCACCCGAACAGTCGTGGGATGACTATGCCCGTGATCCAAAATTTAATATTCCGCTTGGTCGGATCGGTGACACAAGAGAAGCAGCGAACGTCATATCATTCCTTGTATCGGATGCTGCAAGCTATGTAACAGGTGCAGCAGTCAATATAGACGGCGGAACATCACCTGCGCTTTGACAAAAAGAAACCTGATAATGATTCAGGTTTCTTTTTTTCTTGATTATTTTTAGAATAACTGTATTATATTAAATAGTACAGTTAATACAGAAGGGAGATCAGTGGATGATTTCTATTGATTACCGAAGTCGTATGCCAATCTATGAACAGCTGATCGAGGCATTTAAGCTGCAGATCATGAAAGGTGTACTTAAACAAGATGAACAGCTGCCGTCCGTCAGACAACTGGCACAGGAATTGACGATAAATCCGAATACCATCCAAAAGGCATATCGTGAGCTTGAACGGGAAGGATTCACCTATTCAATTCCTGGTAAAGGAAGTTTTGTGCAGCAAATTGAAGATACTATCAACAAGGAGCGGGTCACTATGCTGAAAACTGAACTTGAGAAGTTAGTAGAAGAATTGATGTTTTTAGGCATGTCAAAAGAAGAGATTATCAGCACCATTAATCAAATATCAGGAGGTAAGCAGAATGATTCTCAGCGCAGCTAACGTGACCAAGCGTTTTGAACAAGAAGTCGCCGTCAGCCATGTCGATATTTCTCTTGAAGCGGGCACTATTCAAGGTTTACTCGGCTCAAATGGTGCAGGAAAGACAACGCTGCTCAAATTACTTGCAGGTATTTATACCGAGGATTCAGGGACTATCACTTATGATGGACAGCCTGTTTATGAGAACAGCCTCATTAAAGATCGCGTCATCTTTATGCCTGACCATCCTTACTTTTTCACAGCGTCCAATCTATACGAAATGGGTGCATTTTACCGTCAGTCGTATAGTCAGTTCAGTATTGAGCGCTTTGCTCAGCTCATCAAAATGTTAAAACTAAATCCAAAGCAGCGATTCAACCGAATGTCTAAAGGGATGAAGCGACAGGCATTATTTGTACTGGCATTATCCAGTAATCCTGAAGTGATGCTCATGGATGAACCTTTCGATGGACTGGATCCAGTCGTGAAGCATATCATTAAAAACTTATTGATACAAGATGTGACTGATCGTAATATGTCGCTCCTTGTATCGAGTCATAATCTACGTGAAATGGAAGATTTCTGTGACAGTATCGCTATCATGCATGAAGGAGAGATGCTGCTGAACAAACAGCTGGATGATCTTAAAAAAGAACACTTTAAAATTCAAGCTGCCTTTGAAAAATTACCTCCGGAGTCATTTTATAAAGAACTAGACGTCGTTGACCGGCAGATTCGTGGACGCGTTGTCACATGCATTGTCAAAGGAAGAAATCAGCATATCGAACAACAGATTACGAAGTATCATCCGTTGATGTACGACATGCTGCCTTTGACACTAGAAGAAATATTTACTTATGAGATGGGAGGCCATGGTTATGCCATTGAAAACATTATCGTTGAATAAAGGACTGCTCCAGCACTTTTCAAATCATATCATGATGATGTCACTGATCAATATCATCTGTACGTTTCTACTGATTCCATTCTCTTATATCATGATGACTGTGACGAATATAGATATGATAGAACAGTATCAGTCAGTGCATCTCGGGGCAGATACGTTTTTTGCCAACTGGTTCTATGTTGGAACGATGTTATACGCAGTGATCTCCGGATTGATGATGACGTATTTCCTGAAGAGTGAAGAGGCCTCAGATTTCTTTCATAGTCTGAAATTTAGACGAGGCACACTGCTTGCCCATATTGTCGTCGTGTTTATGACTCACTTGATTATCAACTTAATGATCAACGGTGCATTAACATGGCTGCTATCATTTTATTATTCACAAATTACATTGGCAAAAATCGGACAATGGATGATGGTGACTATTATTATTGCGACCACTATCTTTTTTCTGACGCTTTTCATCGGTCAGTGGGTCAATAACTATTATTCTCATCTTGGTATGACGCTGCTTATCATCATACTGCCATGGTTACTCAGCGGGTTAATCCAGGGCACCTATGTCAATCTGTTTAACGGACTGTCATATTCTCGTCCATATAACAGTCAGAATATAGACGATAAAAGTTTTGCATGGACACTTCCTGAAGGTATCATCGAGCAGGTGACTCACGACAAAATAGAATGGGGTTACTTAAGTATCGTCATGTTTTTTGGATTACTGTTACTCCTCTGCACATATATAATCTACCGTTATCGAAAAAATGAAAATGTCAAAAATGCTTTTCAAAATGTCTGGATCGAATGGATTGTCGGCAGTCTGCTGACACTTATCGGTATGATGATTATAGGATGGATGTTTTCTGCAGTGTTTCGCAACATCATTATGGTGGTTGTCATTTACTTGCTGGCATTCATCATCATTTATATCATCTTCCTGATGTTCAATCAGAAGACTGTGAGAGTGCATCTTAACCTGAAAAATATGTTCATCACGTTGACGGTGATAGCTGTAGTGATCGTTGGCATTTTTGCTTATGGCAACTGGGAGCGTCAGTACGTACCGGCGTCTGATGAAGTCGCTTCAGTATCTGTAATGCCTTATTACTATGATGAATACTCTGACGAACTGTGGTTTCCGTCGGCGGTTACTGATAAGTCATATATTGACGAAGTTAGAAATCTGCATGTACAGCTGCAGACAGATAAAGATACGCGACGTGATGATTATTCAGCGATGGCTGCATTAAGCTACAAGATGACAGATGGCCGAGAAGTGAATAGAGCTTATGAAACGATTTCTGAACAGCAAGAGCACAACATGCTGAAACTTCTCAGAACTGAAAAGTATGGTGATGTCATTGCGGCAGGATATAACTGGAAAGACATTGCTTCATACAAAGGGGAGATCAATACTCCGACGAATTTGATGAATAATGCTTACTCCACAGCGCAGTTCAAATCAAACAGTGCGTTTTATACTGCCTTCAGACAAGATATAAATAAAGCATTATTAGTAGATCCATTGACTAAACTTTCTGCCTCTTCATCTGAAATCCTGCTTCATTCGAAGACGCAATATGGAAATGACAAAAGAGCAGCGTTATCTCCGTATTATCATGCAACGATAGACTATTTAATCAACAAAGGAACGATTAACCGGCAGAGTGACATCTTTGCAGAGGGGCAGTTTTATCAGCTGACAGATCCTGAAGATAAATATAGTTATTCATCTATAGATGCTGATACAATCACTAAAGGAAAAGGTGTGGAAATTCAAGATAAAACTATGAGACAGGCGCTGGATAATAAACATGCAGTAATAGACGGCAAATACGCCTATGTGTTCATCAATCAAGATAGCTATTCATTGATTTATATGGATACCGATCTCACTAATTAATAAGTCCCGACGCACCTATAGGCAGCGTCAGGACTTATTTTCTAATTAGAGTATTTCCTCGGCAATTTCAACGACATATTTGAGTTTACGCCATTGTTCTTCTTCAGTCAGGATGTTGCCTTCTTCTGTAGAACTGAAGCCGCACTGCGGACTGAGTGACAGTTGTTCTTTTGGGATATAATGACTCGCTTCTTCGACACGTTCAATGATTGTCTCTTTGTTTTCTAAGTCACCGTGTTTTGAAGTGAACAGGCCGAGTACAATTTTAGCATCATCGCGTTTAAAGTGTCTGAGCGGTTCAAAGTCACCGGAACGTTCATCATCATATTCCAGGAAGAATCCGTCCAGATTTTCTGTGAACAGTGCTTCTGCGATAGGGCCGTAGCCGCCTTTCATCGCCCAGCTGGAGCGGAAGTTACCACGGCAAATATGAGTCGTGATATGTAAGTCATCCGGCAGTCCCGCGATAGCCTCATTGACAGTTGCAGCTGCGATTTGAATGGCTTGCTGCTTGTCTTCTTCTGAGCGGAGTCTTCGTTTAATACGGTGCTCGGTAGCTGCAAGACCGGCCCAATAGACATCGTCCAGCTGGACGTAGCGGATGCCGATGTCATAAAGTGCTGTCAAGCTGTCGTGATAGGCTCTGGATACATCGCGCTGATAGTCGTGGATATCAGGATAGAGCTCATCGTTTAAAATATTGGGATGAAACAATTGATTTGGACTTGGAATGGTCACTTTTGCGGTTCCTTGGCTGCCTACTGCATTGCGTAAGAAGTCAGCATGTTCAAAGTGCGGATGGTTTAAATTTGCAGTGACTGGAGCTGTGACCTTGACGTCATAGGCCTTTGTCTGAACGCCACTGAACTGCAGGCCTTCATCAGGAACATAACCTGTTACACCATTCAATCCTTCAAGAAAATCGAAATGCCACCAGGCACGACGGAATTCGCCGTCTGTGATACTTTGTAGGCCGACATCCACTTGTTTAGTCACAATATCTAAAATCAATCTATTCTCAAGTTGAGTCAATTCAGTTTGTGAAATAAGCTGTTTCTTGAAATCTTCTCTTGCCTGCAATAGTTCTTTCGGGCGGAGCAGGCTGCCGACATGATCTGCTTTGAACGGTATAGTTGACATATATATTCCTCTTTTCTGTATAAAATAAAAAAACTTCCCTCCTCGTAAAAGGACGAAAGTTTCGTGGTACCACCTTAATTCGTGACGTGTTGTCACCTCAAACTTGTAACGTAAGTATACGTACAATGCTCATCACAGACTCACATTGTAATCACAAAAAGACCATCTTCATAAAGATTCAATGCTTGTTTTCACCAGACACAAGCTCGCTGGAAATGAATGATTTACTACTTTTCTTTTTATGGTGATTGCTATCGGATTGCATATAAATCTATCATCAACATGACAAGTTGTCAAATCAATTTGTTATAATTAAAAAAAGGAGGGATGACAGTGGCTGACAAGAAAAGAACCGCAGCAAAACAATCAACAGTAAAAAAGCAGACAGTCAGCAGGAAGAAACCTGCTGCAAAAACAGTGCAGAAGAAAAAAACTAAACCGAAAAAACAACATAAGATACGGTTTAAGTGGATTGCCGGATTATTGTTTTTTGTTTTACTACTGGTCACTGTATGGAACATCTTCAAACCATTGCCTGCTGGAATTTCGAAACGCTATGAACCAAGCAGAACTAATGATGTCAAACTGCTGCTCGATAATAGTTATGAGCAGGACGGCACTATGACCTACGACCACCATATATTCAGTGAAGTGTATCAGCTCATCGATGACGCAGAAGATTTTATTATCATGGATATGTTTTTGTTCAATGCGGCTTATGACGGCACGCAACACTTCCCGAAATTATCTGCTGAGCTGACTCGGCACTTGATTGCGAAGAAAGAGCAGCGACCGGACATGCCGATCTATGTGCTGACTGATCCAATCAATTCATTCTACGGGAGCTATACACCCGACCATTACAAGAAACTTCGTGACAATGGCATATTCGTATACGAAACGGACTTGACGAAATTACGTGACTCAAATCCACTCTATTCAGGGTTATGGCGGTCGACTTTCCACTGGTTAGGCAATAGTGACAATGGGACGCTGCCCAATATATTCTCAAAAAAAGAACCTGATGTCACCGTGAGAGGCTATGCACGAATGCTGAATTTCAAAGCGAATCACCGTAAGACCATCGTCTCTGAAAAATCGGCTATCATTGCCAGCAGCAACCCGCATGATTCAAGTGGTCATCATCAAAACATCGCTGTTCAGTTGAGCGGACAGCTGCAGGAAGACTTAATACACAGTGAAGTTGCAGCCATCAATATGAGCGGTGGTAAGCTTGACCGCAGTGATTTTGCGATTAATACGCGCGCTTATGACAATACGATGGACTACGAAACGACACTTGTCACTGAAGGCAAAATCAAAGAATCATTAATTGAATATATCAACCTTGCCAATGATAATGATGAACTTAAAATGGGGATGTTCTATCTCGCTGACCGCGATGTCATTAAGGCGCTGATTCGCGCAGCAGAGCGCGGTGTCCATGTGAAGGTCATACTTGACGTTAACAAAGAAGCATTTGGTAAAGAGAAGCCGGGTATTCCGAATAAGCCTGCTGCCCATGAACTCGTGGCAGGAAGTAATGATCGCATTCAAGTAAAATGGGCAGTGTCACACGGCGAACAGTTCCATGCGAAATACATTCTGCTGACTGATGACCGCAATAAGGAGTCGTCTTTATTTGTCGGCAGTGCCAACTTGACACGCCGTAATATCGGTGATTACAACATGGAGACAGATGTTATTATTACGGGTCGATCAGATCTGCCGGTATTTAAGCAGCTGGATTTGGACTTCGACGCCAAATGGACCAATGATTACGGGCATATCACCGACCACTATGAAGTGAAAAAAGATGCGTCGTTCCTGAAGACAGTGCTCTATCGAATACAGGAATTCACAGGGTTATCAAGCTTCTAATCAAAAAAAGTGATTGACAGGCTCTATGGATGTTTGCAATAATGCAATTAACTTAATAAAAAATTATCAAGAGAGATTGAGGGATATGGCCCGATGACATCTCAGCAGCGGACTCATTTGAGCACTGTGCTAAATCCATCAAGCGAGGCTTGGCAGATAAAGGGACGTAAAACGACTTTCCGGCATCTGCCGGAAAGTCGTTTTTTTATTCAGAGGAGGAAGTTATGGCAATCATTGAAATCGAGCATGTGACCAAACAGTTTCAAACGAAAAAAGGCATCGTTGAAGCATTGTCTGACGTGTCACTGACTATTGAAAAAGGGCAGATATTTGGCATCGTCGGTTATTCCGGTGCAGGTAAGTCGACGCTCGTCAGATTGATCAACAAATTAGAAAAGCCAACTGCAGGACGCGTCATCATCGAAGGTGAAGATATAACAAGTCTCAAACAGGCATTACTACGTAAACGCCGTCAAAACATCGGGATGATCTTTCAGCAGTTCAACTTGTTTCGTGCGAAGACAGTGGAGGATAACATCAAATATCCACTCAAGCTGACGAAGAAGTACTCAAAAGCTGATATTGATAAGCGAGTCGATGAATTATTACAGTTCGTCGGACTGCTGGATAAGAAATATGACTATCCAAGTCAGCTGTCGGGTGGTCAGAAGCAGCGTATCGGTATCGCACGAGCACTTGCAACGAACCCTGATATTCTTCTCTGTGATGAAGCGACGTCAGCGCTTGATCCTGAAACTACAGATGAAATCTTGAGGCTGTTGAAGCGCATCAATGAAGAACTGAATATTACCATTGTCCTGATTACTCACGAAATGGAAGTCGTAAAAAGTATTTGTGATGAAGTCGCCGTCATGGAAAAAGGTAAGATTGTTGAGCAGAACAAAGTATTCGAACTGTTTACCAATCCTGTCCATCCGACGACAAAACGTTTTGTTCATTCTGTGTTGAATGATGATATTCCGGCTGAAGTAGATGTCAAGTCACGTCAGCTATATCGCTTCATCTTCAATCACCAGCAGATTCTGCAGCCGGTGCTCAGTCGAATCGGTAGAGAGTTCGATGTTGATTTCAATATTTTGTACGGCGGGATTACAGAGTTGACAGATAAGCTGTTCGGTAATCTACTGATTGAAGCAGTCGGCAATGAGGTGAATATTCATGATGCACTGAATGAGCTGACACGTCATGATATTCAGATTAAGGAGGTTAACGGCTTTGAAAACTGATTTAACAGAATTCTATCCGGTCATTATTCAGGAAACAATCAATACTCTGATAATGGTAGGCATTACTTTAGTACTTGCCGTGCTTATCGGTCTACCGCTTGGCATCATTCTCTATGCCACGGGAAGAGGACATGTGCTTGAGAACAAAGTAGTCAATATCATTTTGAACTTCTTTATCAATACGGTTCGACCGATCCCTTTCATCATCTTCCTGGTGGCATTGATTCCAATTACAAGGTTTCTTGTGGGGACTACAATCGGTATATGGGCAGCCATTTTCCCGATGACTCTCGCCGCTTCATTATCCATTGCCCGCGTCGTAGAAAATAACATCATCTCAGTGGATAAAGGCGTCATTGAAGCGGCTGAAGCAATGGGCTCATCTAAATTCGATATCTTATTCAAAGTATTAGTTCCAGAAGCAGCAGGATCTTTAATTCTCGGTCTGACTTTCACCACGGTCTCGCTCATTGAATTTTCCGCAGTGGCAGGCCTTGTTGGAGCAGGAGGTATCGGTTATCTTGCTTTTACGTATGGTTATCAGCGATTTGACGTGGCAGTGATGTTTGTCACTGTATTGATACTGATCATCCTCGTACAGATCACACAGTTTATCGGCAATAAGATTGCAAATATATATACAAGCAGATTATAAGGAGAGAATCATATGAAAAAATTATTATTATTAGTGTTGACTACAGTACTATTACTGGCAGCGTGTGGTAACAAAGATGAAAAAGAGAAAACGATCAAAATTGGCGTCACAGGTGTAGACGGCAAAGTATGGGATGTCGTCAAAAAGAAAGCTGAAGCTGACGGCATGAAAATTGAACTTGTTGAATTTCAAGATTACACAGCACCGAACAATGCGTTGAACGAAGGAGATATCGACTTGAACGCCTTCCAGCACTTCGCATTTCTCGATCAGTTCAAAAAAGACCACAACATGGATTTATCTGTAGTCGGTACAACAGTATTTGCTCCACTTGGTGCATATTCTGACAAAATCAAAGATATTAAAGAATTGAAAAAAGGCGATACTATTGCCATTCCAAACGACGTCACGAATCAAGCACGTTCATTGAAATTATTGGAAACAGCAGGAGTCCTCAAATTAGCTGATGATTTTGGCTTGTTCGGAGATCCTTCCAAAATCACTGAAAACAAACTAGACCTGAAAATCAAAGCGATTGATGCACAGCAGACACCACGTGTATTACCGGATGTGGCTGTAGCTATTATCAATAATGGTGTAGCAGGTAAAGCAGGAATGAATCCTAAAGATGATCCGATTTACCGCGAAGACCCTGAATCAGAAGGTGCTAAACCTTATATCAACGTCATCGCTGCTAAAACAAGCGACAAAGATAATAAAGATTACAAAAAAATCATCGAATATTATCATTCAGATGAAGCGGTAAAAGCAGTTGAACAAGATTCAAACGACGGTGAAATCGTCAAAAAATTATCACAGCAAGAGATTGATGAAATTGAAGACAGCTTGAAATAAATTCTCGACCACCTTTTATAGAAGAGGTGGTCTTTTTTGTTGATTATTGTTGGAAATCAAGGGGTATTCCAGTATTATATAGTTATCAGAAAATTTAGATAGGAGCGATTTACTTGAACAACCAGCAATTATTAGAGAAATATGCAAGTGTCATCGTCAAAATAGGATTGAACGTCCAGCACAATGAAATTGTAGTCATCGATGCAGATATCAATGCATCATCATTAGTGCGACCGGTTGTCAAAATCGCTTATGAGCAAGGAGCGAAAAAAGTCATCGTCAACTATTCAGATATAGAAGTCATCAAACATACATACGATTATCAGACGATAGAAACATTGCAGGAAGTACCGGATTATATCAAGCAGGAAATTCAGTATTATGAAGATGAAAAGGTAACGCTGCTAAGCATTACTAGTGTGTCACCGGAAGCACTGAAAGATCAGCCCGCACAAAACATTACGGCCCGCAGTAAAGTGATGATGAAAGCCAACGAAAGTCTGTCAGATAGTCTCGGTAACTTTAAGCAGACATGGTGCATTGCAGCCTATCCGTCTGTTGAATGGGCGGAAATGGTGTTCCCCGACTTATCAGGTGAAGCAGCGACAGACGCGCTTCTTCAAGCCATCTACAAAGCAGTGCGTGTCGATCAGAATGACCCGGTGGATGCATGGAAATCACATATTGATCATTTGAACAAACGGGCAGAGTGGCTGACACAAAAAGGATTCGATCGGTTACATTACAGCGCTCCGGGAACCAATCTGACAGTGGGGCTTCATAACAATGGTAACTGGCTGAAAGCAGGCAAAGTCAATAAACAGGGAACAGAGATTATTGTCAATATGCCGACAGAAGAAGTCTATACGACACCTGACTGGGAACGTGTGGACGGCTACGTCTCAAATACACTGCCGCTCAGTCTGTCTGGTAAGATCGTGGATGATTTCAAGCTGACTTTTGAAAATGGTTCAGTTGTTGATTATGAGGCTGCAGTAGGTTATGAAACATTGAAAAACTTACTTGAAATAGATGAAGGCGCGAGACGCTTAGGTGAAATTGCATTAGTGCCAGTTAATTCCCCGATCTACGAAAGCGGATTGTTATTTTATAATACATTATTCGATGAAAATGCATCATGCCATATAGCACTCGGCAGCGGATTTGCTGAAGTCATCGACGGTGCAGAAGACCAATCGATACAAGCTCAAGTCGAGATGGGCATCAATGACAGCTTGACGCATGTTGATTTTATGATTGGGAGTGACCAGCTGGATATCGACGGTATCTACAAAGATGGTACAAGCGAACCGATATTCAGACAAGGCCGCTGGGTTGAATAGGGAACTTCCTCTTCATTGAAGAGGAAGTTTTTTAATGAATTGCAGCCTGCATGACAACAAAACTGAAACTTGATATGCAAATGAATGACCATTCATGATTGTTGAGATCTTATTAATGAGGCATGATCATACTAAAAGATGCATGGAGAGGTTGAAAAATAATTTAAGATCCATCATTAGCCATCACGTCTGTGACAGCTATTAATGGATCTTAAAGAAAAGAAGTCAATGCCATGATCTGTGAGATATATCGTATGAACAACTGTTTATTGATCATGCCGCCTGTTTATTATGCGGGTCATTATTTCGTGTAATGGACGAAGTGATATTTGCCGCCTTCAATACCGAGCTGCTGATAGAACCCTGAAATATAGCGGGCATTGGAAGAAGCCCACATGACATCTGTCGCATATTGTGAGTCACCAGGTGATGACGGATTCCAGCGCATCGTATAAAGTGTATTCTGTGACTCTGATAAGAAGCCGTTGGAAATAAATTCAGCACCGCCGATAATGGCTTTTTCAGGGGTATCCCAGCCGACATTGGCTGCATATTGAGCACCGTATTTCAGTGCGTTGTGATCATAAGCACCGACACCGAACATGTTATAGAAACGTTTGTCATTCGGTTCACCTTTGACTTTCAGGCCATTGGCCAGCTTGCTCCTACCTTCAGCCGTCTCAAGGAATGCATGTGAAATCAAATAGATTTCATTGATACGATAGGTTTCACTAGCTGTCTTGAATGCCTGACCTCGGCCTTCAAGAATCCCTTTCCCTTTTAACAGGACATTCAACTGTTCAGCCGTCAGCCCTTGAGGTTCATTAAGCACAAGGAATTGATATTTATTAACGGCATCACTGATCAAGCGTTCAGTGTCGACATAGTCTTTCACCAGCTTGATATCAGCGTCTTTCCATTTGACCCCGTTGGATATTTGAGGGCTGGGATTGAGCTTCATCTGATGATTAAGTGCGTCTTTTAAAGTGACAGGCACAGTTGTATGAGTCACTGCAGCTCCTGGAAGGATAGGAGCTGCAGGTTCGACAGCTGGCTCTTCAGATTTTACTTCAGTTTGTTTCACTTGGACTTTTTCTTGAACTTGTTGCGGTTCTGTCTTAGGTTGAGGCTTCGCTTCAGGTTTCACCTTTGGTTGTTTCACTGTAACATTCTTATCTGCTTTGACCCAGCCGGTTGCTCCTGCTGTGAATGTTCCGTATAAGTAGGTATCTTGACCTACTTTGAGGGCTTCAGCGACTGTCATTGTTTCATTTTTACCTGCCCGGTCTATCACTTGTCGTTCAGTACCAGCAGGAACGTTATAAATTTTAGTGCTTGTGCCGAATGTAATGGTCTGTTCCTTTGGACTTACAGCTTTGACCGGCTGTATTGTTAGATCCGCTGCTTTGACGTAGCCGATCGCATTGTTAATATTTTCTGACGTCTGTACTCTATAATACGTTTCATCTTCGATTGTGACTTTGTCGTTGATATACAATGTATAGTTTGCATAATCTCCAGCCACTTTTTTTGCCAGCATTGTTTTATTGGTCACAATGACGGCGTTGGTATTTTTAATGTTACCTACGCGTAGATTCTCAGCTGCAGACACATGTTGCGACAGCAGTAACATCGATACTGCGGTTAAGCCTAATGTTCTCCTTAAATACTTCATATATTACCTCCGTCAGCTAGTTAAAAACAGTATACATGAAATAACATGATATCGGGCTGCTTTTACAAGATTTTAATAATTATCTATTCAGTCGAATCATATTGCGATAAACAATATCAGCGATCAATTCAGGCGGCTCTGCACAATGATTTTGAAGCCAGAAGAAAATAATACCGAACTGGCCGCCCAGTGTATAGTTGACGAAGTATTTGGGATCCTTCAAAGAAGCATTATCATTGATGGATTTCGTGTAGTTCATTCGCAGTGTTTTGATTAATTTCTGAGTGAAGTCCTGTGCAGGGTGGATAGTCATCAATACTCGGAAGAACTGCTGGTGATCATATATATAGGTAAACAAATCAATGAAGTACTTTTTGATCAGTGGTTTTTTGTCTTCGGCAGATAACATATTGTGAGACGTCTCTTCAACGAGTTGACTGATCGCATTTAAGTGATTATCAATCATGCGGTCCAACAGATCGTATTTGTCCAGATAGTAGGCGTAAAAAGTTGAACGGTTGATATCTGCTGCCTCGCAGATCATTTTAATGGTGATGGTTCTGAAACGATGGATTTCCAGTAAATTTAAAAATTCAGTTTCTATTAAATGGTGTTTTTCCTTCATGGTTATCACATATCTCACTATTTATTTTTCATTGATAGAACTATTTTAAAGTAAAACCGACATTTAGACAAATATTGTTGGTTGAAAGAAAGTTTGAGGCGATTATAATAATGGTTATGTGAAAAAATATCAAATGGAGGAATTACAATGAAAAAACTAGTTTTAATCAACATTCTTACATTAATTATTCTAGCGATTGCTGGAATTACTGCTTTTCATTTCTACGATGAAGCAACTAACTATGTAAAAACAGACAATGCAAAAATCGACGGAACACAACTAACGATTGCAAGTCCAGTTGCAGGTAAATTGACATCTTTCGACAAAGAAGTAGGGGACAAAGTTTCTAAAGGTGATACAGTCGGTTCAGTAACTAGTATGGGCGCAGATGGTAAACCATCTAAAACAGATATCGAAATGCCTCAGGAAGGTACAATCGTAAAAACACAAGCCACTGAAAATGGTTTTGTCGGAGCAGGGACACCGATTGCTTATGCCTATAACATGAAAGAATTATATGTGACAGCTAACATTAAAGAAACAGATCTTGACGGAATTAAAGAAGGGCAGAACGTTGATATATACGTTGATGGTTTCAAAGATACAACATTAGACGGAGAAGTCGAAAAAATCGGTTTAGCGACAGCTTCAAGTTTCTCAGTACTACCAGCATCTAACGGAAATGCCAACTTTACTAAAGTAACGCAAGTAGTTCCAGTGAAAATCTTGTTATCAAAAGAAAAATCATTAGATGTTATTCCAGGGATGAATGTAACTGTACGCATTCATAAAAACTAAGGGGGGGATTTGTATGACCTTCATGATTATAGGCTATGTCCTTCTGTCACTGGTCATCTTCTTCCTATTGAATCGTTTTCTGCTTAATCGTAGAAGAAAACAGAATGCGGTCCAACCCGAAGTAGAGGCGACTCATACACATGAGGTGTATGAACACCGTCCTGAGCGACCTGTTCGTCCAGAACCAGAACCAGCACCAAGACTACAGGACAAAGATAATGAAGTGATTTATAATAGTGAGTCACGTCGGGATAAATATGTTGAAGGCGAACACAATGAAGATGATGATCTCATTGTTGAACAACCTTATGAAGAAGACGTTCAAAAAGAAGAACCTATTCATCAACAAGCGACTCAACCTTCTCATACATTAGGTAAAGGCATTACTATCGGTAAGATTGTGACGGCGCTGATGATCGGTATGTTCGTCGCTATTTTGAATCAGACATTGATCAATGTGGCGTTACCCGTCATGATCAGTGATTTCAATGTTTCAACAGCAACAGCGCAGTGGTTGACGACAGGATTCATGTTAGTGAACGGGATTCTTGTACCGATCAGTGCCTATATGATTCAGAGATTTACGTACCGTCAGCTGTTTTTGACAGCGATGATTTTCTTTACAATCGGATCATTAATCTGTGCCATTTCCACTAACTTCCCGATGATGATGACTGGCCGTGTTATCCAGGCTGTCGGCGCAGGTATTCTGATGCCGCTGGGGACTAACGTATTTATGACTATATTTCCGCCTGAAAAGCGCGGGGCAGCGATGGGGACATTGGGTATTGCATTTATCCTTGCCCCAGCGATCGGACCCACATTAACAGGCTGGATCATCCAAAACTATCATTGGAATGTGATGTTCTATGGTATGTTTGCTATCGGTGTATTATCATTAGTTATCGGTTTATTCTGGTTCAAGATTGTGCAGCCTACTTTCAATGCAAAACTGGATGTTCTCGGTGTTATTTTCAGTACACTCGGTTTTGGTAGTGTATTATACGGTTTCAGTGAAGCAGGTAATAAAGGATGGGATTCACCCGTTGTTATTACGACAATTGTCATCGGTCTCATCTTCGTAGCTGCATTTGTCATTAGAGAATTATCGATGAAAGCACCAATGATGGATTTGACGGCACTCAAATATTCAGGTTTCTCATTCACATTATTAATTAACATCGTCGTAACGATGAGTTTGTTCGGTGGTATGATTCTGCTGCCGGTATACTTACAATCTATTCGTGGATTCAGCCCTCTTGACTCTGGGCTATTGTTACTGCCCGGATCATTATTGATGGGTGTTATGGGACCTATCGCCGGACGATTATTTGACAGATTTGGTATTAAACCACTGGCTGTTTTCGGTCTAGCGATTATGACTTATGCAACATGGGAATTGACTCGTATTAATTTAGATACATCATACAGCACTATTTTAGGGATTTACGTCCTTCGTTCATTCGGTATGTCGTTTATTATGATGCCGATTATGACAGCAGGGATGAATGCACTACCAGGACGAATGATTCCTCATGGTAATGCTATTAGTAATACTGTACGTCAGCTCGCTGGTTCAATTGGTACTGCTATCCTTGTCACGGTGATGACACAGCAGGCCACTGCTCACATTGGCGATATGACCAATGCAATGGACAAAACATTGCCATCAACTGCAGATCAATTAAGCCAGATGAGTCAGGCAACAGGATCTACTTTAGGGATGCAGGCAATGATGGGTAAATTGCAGCAGCTCGCGACAGTCAATGGTATTACAGATGCTTTCTGGCTGGCTACTGCCTTCAGTCTGCTTGCTTTCATACTGTCATTCTTCCTGAAAGGCAAAGATCATTATCGTTCAGATGAAGCGTAAATAACGATTGTAATAAACAAGTTGAAATTAACTATTTCTTCAACTTGTTTATTTTTATATAATGATTTGTAAGGAGTTGGACGACTTGAAGATTAAATATATCGATAAAAGGCATTGGCGTAGACTGCAGAAGCGAGACTACAAGGAAATACGACTGGAAGATGAGACATTTGATGGAATCATCGGTCTGGTGACAATGCGAAAAGTCAAATCTCCCTTACAAGTCGAAGTGGTAGGTCACTCTATTACTGTAGCAGATGCAGGTTATCAGTGGTTGCAAATACTGCCAAAAGATAAGTTTTACAGCATCACTGCGATGTATGATAATCACGGCCGCCCAGTTCAATATTATATCGACATCAATGAACATAATTTCATTGAACTGGGTGAAGCTCGTGCACATGATTTGTTTCTGGATGTACTGGTACTGCCAAACGGCGCCTATGAACTAGTAGATGAAGCAGATTTGAAGTTTGCTCTCAAAAAGGGCACTATCACAAAAGAACAGTATGATTTTGCTTATGAAACAGCACAGCAGCTGATGAAGAGCGTTCAAGACGATTTTGAAACATTCACGTCGATGATTGATTACTGCAGAAATCAAATAACACGATCAGAATCATGATTCTGATCGTGTTATTTGTTATCAGCTTGAAATATAATCGCCGCCGTTAATATGAATGGCCTGTCCGGTAATGTAAGTGGAATCTTGAGAGGCAAGGAAGACATAGGCAGGAGCATTTTCGCTAGGTTGACCGCGACGTTCAAGTGCTGTTTCCTGACCGTGTTTTTCTACTTTTTCGGCTGGGAATGTAGCAGGAATTAGCGGTGTATATATAGGACCTGGCGCGACGCTGTTGACGCGGATTTTTTTAGGTGCCAAGTTCTGTGCTAAAGAGCGGGTGAAAGCAGTGATTGCACCTTTTGTCGCTGAGTAATCAATGAGTGACTCAGAGCCGCGGTAAGCTGTCACGCTGCTCGTGTTGATAATAGTATCCCCTTCAGACAGATGAGGGATGGCAGCCTGCGAGACATACATCATACCGAATATATTCGTCGAGAACGTCGTCTGAATCTGTTCAGGCGTAATCGCCAGAAAGTCTTCCTGCGGGAACTGAACCCCGCCGTTATTGACAAGAATGTTCAGACCACCGAAGTCAGACACGACATCCGACACTAATTTTTTGCACTGCTCGACGTCTTTTAAATCAAATGCATAAGCTTTCGCTTTAGCGCCGAGCTCTTCAAGACGTTTTACAGTATCTTCAGCGTCATCTGTCTCGTCATAGTAGCCGATAGCAACATCTGCGCCTTCTTTAGCGTAAAGAATCGCTACTGCACGGCCGATACCAGAGTCGCCGCCTGTAATTAAAGCAATCTTGCCTTTCAGCTTACCGCCCGCCTGATAATCGTCATCTTCAGCAATCGGTTTTGGATTCATCTCACGTTCGCTGCCGGGCTGCTTATCCTGTGTGTAACCTTTAATTTCTTTATCGAGTTTTTCAAATTTATCCATTGATGACACCTCTCCTTAAAAGATTTGATAATCTTCTATACCTCAATATGAATATGTAAAACAAATATAACTGAAATGATGAGACATTTGTCTGCTATAATGGATGAGATTGCATCGATTAACTCAGCGAAGCGGGTTATCAGAAATGAGGTTATGAATGAAGATCGATGATTATCGTCTGCTAGTAGCTCTGGCAGATGAAGAAACGTTAAGAAAAGCAGCGGATACGCTTTATATCTCACAACCTGCAGTCAGTCAGCGTCTAAAATCGATTGAACAGGAGTGGGGGACGGCTATTTTTATTCGTACTAAGAAAAAACTCATCGTCACGACTAATGGCGAAATCATTTTGCAGCACGCACGCAAAATGCTGAAGGAAGAAACTAATCTTAAAGAAATGATTCAGTCGTCTGAAGGCGTTGTCAACGGGAAGCTGTCTATCGGTGTATCATCATTGATCGGCCATACGATCTTGCCGCGTGTTCTCGGTGAATATATTGAGCTGTATCCTGAAGTGAAGATTCGGCTGCAGGTCGGGTCAAGCGGCAGGATTATGGCAAATCGTCATGATTTCCATGTGGCAGTCATTCGAGGAATGAAAATTATGAACTTAAACAACGATGTATTGCTGACGGATAAGCATTATTTCATATATCCCAAGTCTAAAAAGAACCAGCTGCATACGCTGCCGATGATTGAATTTCAAGCTGATCCTGTCTACTTGAAGGAAATCGAGCTATGGTATACGGAACAGTTCAATCAGACTTATGCTCCGCAGATCAAAACAGATCAAATTGCAACGTGTAAAGAGCTGTTATTGTCAGGAGTCGGTGTGACTGTCCTCCCTGAAATCGTCATCGGTGATATCGATCACGACCGCTTTGCTGTCGAACTGCTTGAAGTCAATCAGCATCAGCTGCTGCGGGAAACGTATATCAGCTATGAAAATGATGTGCTCGCTCTGCCGCAGGTCAAAGCATTCATTGATTTGATGAAAAGAAAAGCTGTCAGTGATGAATCGCTATAGCGAGAGCTTATGAAGTTGTCTCCGGAATTTCACTTGATGTTCTTCAGGCAATGCGTCGACACTGAGTGCTTTTTCCAGTAGAGCAACGTTTTTTTTGTCAGTGTACTGCAGTGCATTATATTCTTCGAGTGTCAACTGGACAGGGTGCAGTTCGAGTAGTTCGAGTGAGCTGTCTTGTTCAACGATTCCTTCTTCGAGCACTCTGAAATAACATCCCGTTGCGTGAGCCGCACTCATCAATTTGACGAGATTCGGCACGCCATACTTTTTGGCGATAGTGTGACATGGACCGCGGCCTTCAGTGACTTGAATGATGGCGCCGCCGAACTTGAATGTATCACCGATGGCAACGTAATCTTTTGTCAGACCGACTGTTGTAATATTTTCACCGAATGCTGCATAGTCAGGCATGTCATCAATATATGGACGCCATAATTCATAATCCAGTTGATCATAGAGGCAGATAGCTTTATTGATGCCTCCATGGCCATGGTATGCATGCTCATCACCTTCAAGACCGAGGAAAGATAAGTATGTCGGCTGAGTAATAGGTGTTTTTGATACTGCTGTCCTTTTCGGAGGATGTGTCCCGAATACTTCAGTTTTGACTTTACCCGTACAAATTTTGACGATGTCATAATTCATGATAATTCCCCCGCTCTTTTCATTTGACTGAATTACTATATAATTAAACAATATCATTAAGTAGAAAGTTTGTGAAACTATGTTTAAGCAGCTGTTGAGTATTAAAAACTATAAGTTATTTCTGATTAATATGGCCCTTCTAGGGATGGGGCTTGCTGTCACAGTGCCATTCTTCATACTCTATGCTACTCAGGAGCTTGGGATGACGAAAGGGCAGTATGGTCTATTGATGGCACTCGCGGCACTGGCCGGATTTTTGATGAATACGTTTGTCGGGCGGATTCTCTGATACGGGTCGCGTTAACCGTAAATCGTTGATTATTTTCTCATTGCTCATGGCAGCCTTCGCGTTCAGTGTCTATTTCTTCATAAATAATGTTCTATGGTTCATTATTTTGTATACTATTTTCACTGGATTTGCCGCACCTGCTATGCCGCAGATGTATGCTTCTGCCCGTGAAAGCATCAACGTTTCTGCTTCCAATAAGAATGCTGTATTCGCAAACACTGTGTTACGTTCTATGTTCAGTCTTGGATTTTTGTTCGGGCCATTGGTTGGGACAGTGCTGTTAAGTAAATTTGGCTATGACGGACTGTTTGGCGGGACCATTTTATTGTACTTGGTCGTATTAGTATCCATGATACTCTTATTCCGCGATGTGACAACGGAACGCCCGACACGAACGCAGAACTATATAGAACCAGTAGCACCTAATTTGTTTAAAGACATGTACTTACTGATACCGTTTCTTGCATTTGTCATGCTGCATGTCGGTCAATGGATGTATACGCTTAACATGCCGCTGTTTGTTACAGAATACTTGCAGGAATCCGAAAACAATGTCGGATATTTAGCGAGTTTATGCGCAGGACTAGAAGTTCCTTTTATGATTATTCTTGGTTTATTGGCAAGTCGCTTTCAAACGAGAACATTATTGATGATTGGAGCACTTCTTGGGGGAGGCTATTATTTCTCAATCGGATTGTTTGATTCAGTCATGGCGATGCTGATCGGTCAATCGGCACTTGCTTTCTTCCTCGCCATTCTGCTTGGATTAGGCATCAGCTATTTTCAGGACATTCTTCCTGACTTTCCGGGTTATGCATCGACGTTGTTTTCGAACGCAATGATTGCTGGTCAATTGATTGGGAATTTGCTTGGAGGCGTTATGAGTGATATGGTCGGTCTAGGAAATGTATTCTATGTTTCTGCAGCATTCATAGCAGTTGCCTTCGTGCTATTGATATTTACTAAACCTGTTAAGATGGAGGACGTCATATGACAACATTAATATGGCTGTTGATAATCGCCGCATTTATTTTAGCCTTTGTTGCTTTAGCGGTACCTGTGATACCTGGCATATTGATGATGTGGATTGGATTCTTTTTGTATCATTTCATGATTGATGACAGTGAGTTGTCGTGGTTTTTCTGGGTAGTGATGACCATATTGACTGTGATCACGTTAGTCAGTGATTATATCGCCGGAAGTTATTTTGTTAAACGTTATGGCGGAAGTAAAGCAGGAGGGATCACTGCAGCGCTAAGTGTTCTCGTCGGTAGCTTTGTGATGCCGCCGTTTGGTGTCATCATCGTACCGTTGATTGCGGTCTTTGTAATAGAACTCATTGTGGTGAAAGAGCCTGAACGTGCAGTTAAGGCGAGTATCGGTTCACTATTTGGATTTTTAACGAGTACATTCGCTAAGTTCTTAATATTAGTCATCATGACAATATGGTTTTTAATAGATGTTTTCTAGTTCCTGGGCCAAGTAGGTTCAGGATTTTTTATTATCAGAACAAATCAAAAAAAGATTTGTCCCGATTAACACATATCAGGACAAATCCACTATCTTATTATCTACGACCCTTTTTATCACGATTCTGTCTGCCGATTTTAGTGATTTTCTTCCATTTATCCAGCTCCGCACGCTGCATCGCCTCGTTGCTGCGGCGTTCCTGATAAGCAAGTTCTTTTTCGTACTTTCTGTACTGTTCATAGCGGCCAGCACTTAACAGGCCGTCTTCCAAAGCTTGTCTTACAGCACAGCCTGGTTCGTTAGTATGACTGCAATCGTTAAAACGACACTGTGTCATCAATTCCTCGACGTCAGAAAATTCTTCACTTAATCCTGTATGCTCACCCGATGACCATAGTTGAAATTCACGCATCCCGGGTGTATCTATAATAATACCTCCGCTCGGAAGCAGCAGCAGCTCCCGATGTGTTGTCGTGTGTTTTCCCTTGCTGTCACTTTCACGAATGTCATTTGTCGCCATCACATCTTGTCCCATCAACTGGTTGATTAAAGTCGATTTGCCGATACCACTTGAACCGAGTATTGTGGCAGTTTTATTGTCCGTAAGCAATTGACGTAAGTCAGCTATGTGATCAGTCGTTAACATACTGATGAAATAGACGGGAACTTCTTCAGTAATACATGACAATTCAGCGGCCATAATTTCCTTTTCCAGTTCATCTGCAAGATCGGCTTTCGTCAACAAGATAATCGGTGCTGCACCAGAATCGCGTGCAGCGATTAAGAAGCGCTGCATACGATTGACATTGAAATTTTCGTTACAGCTCATTGCTAAAAATGCATAGTCGATATTAGTTGAGATTATTTGAGGTTTTGTTTCATTACCTGCAGCCTGTCTAATAAATGCTTGTTTTCTTGGTAGGACTCGTTCAATTAATGCTCTCTGTTCCCCAGACTGCAATGTCAACAATACAAAATCACCGACTGCCGGAATATCAAGCGGGTCAGTCAATGTGTGCATAAATTTCCCGGGCAATGTCGCAAGGATACTCCCACGTTCGGTCATTACTTTATAGATGCCTTTTGATTGTGTTGAAATTCTACCAGGGACATAGAGTTCTTTCTGTTCTAATTGGTCGTCTGTAAATCCTAATTGTTTAAGTCGGTTCATGTCTGTCATCCTTTTTCAGATAATAAAAAAATACCCGTGGCAGCAACCACGGGCACACTGAAAAAGAATTAACGAGCCAGTGATGACCGTAATTGCAGAAACATCGTCATTGTTAATAGTCTCATGGTCATCACGCTCCTTTTTTATTATCATAATTGACTGACAATAAGATGTCAATCAGTTGCGCAGTGATGATAGATGCATTAAACTTACAAGGGAAATAATTGAGGAGGTCATGACATGTTCCGAACAGCACAAGATTTTGCTACGGCATATCGTCAGGAAGGTGAATTAACGCTTGCCTGTCTGAAAGAACTGACTGATGAATCGTTAAGTCAGGCAGTATCTGAACAAGATAGAACACTCGGTGAGATTGCGTGGCACATCACTGCAACAGTCGGTGAATTTGCTTCTCGCGTCGTACCTGATTACAAAGGATTGACTTATGGCACTGCACAACCTGCAACTGCCCGTGAACTGGCACAGGCTTATGAACAGGAATTTCAATCATCACTACAAGCGTACGAAGGCCATATCACAGATGACAATTTGGCAGATGATGTAGATTTCTTTGGACATCCTACACCTAAAAATGCATTTCTTTTTAGTTTCATTACACACCAAGTGCATCATCGTGGACAGATGACTGTATTGATGCGTCAGGCGGAACTACATGTTCCACCGATTTATGGACCATCACGAGATTCAGAGTAAGCTTAAAGCGAAAGCTTTAAGCTTTTTTTGATGGTCAAGAAGCGTGCTAATTGATAAACTGATGACAGGTGAACTTATGAAAAAAATAACAATTGACGATGAACGGTTGGCAGATATCGCCAAGATCCATGAACGGATTCCAAAGCATTACAAAGACTGGAATGTCACTTCTATGGACATTGAACTGCGCCTTGAATCTATGAAGTTATTGATGACTTACTCGGGAGATGAAATTGCTGCTATCGTTGAAGAACAAGAAGTGATTGCATTTATCTGGTACGTCATCAGTGACGTCACAACGATTAAATCATTGTGGGTAGCCCCGTCTTATAGGCGTAGAGGACTCGCTATAAAGCTGAAGAACTACGTCAAACAACAGTCGTCAGCGGCTGGAGTGATGACCATCACTAGTCACGTTCATCCGCATAACAAAAAAATGATACAGCTGAATCACAAACTCGGCTATGATCAAATAGGAAACGAAATGATTTATAAATTAGAGGTGCCCAATGATTAGAACGCTCTATATCGACGAAATGAATGAACTCAAAACATGCGACTCGCCTTACGAGATGACCGGTCAGGCAAAATGGTTGTGGGTCGATATGTCTGAACCGACACTGCATGAAAATCTGTTATTAAGTCAATACTTCCACTTTCATCCGCTCTCTATTGAAGACGCAGTATCGGTTAGACAGCGGCCGAAGTATAAAGAATATGACAACTATTTATTTTTTGTCTTTCATGCGATTGATTTGAATACGATGCTGCCGGAAGAAATTGATGTGTTCATTAACAACAATATGATAGTCACGTATCACAAAGAACATTCAGAAGAAGTGGACAAAGTATGGAATTCCGTCATATATAAACAGGCAAATGAAAAGTTGACGACAGCTGAAGTGATGTTTCGTACACTTGACGCTATCGTCGATAATTACTTTCCCTTTGTTTATGAACTTGAAGACAAAGTCTTTTCATTTGAAGATCGTCACTCAGTTGATATATCAACAGAAGTACTGATCGAGGAAACATTTGATTTGAGAGAAGACTTGCTGATCATTCGGAGAACGGTGCTGCCGATGAAAGATCTCGTCTATCGTCTCATTGAAGGACGGATCATGCCGCTGACCAAAAAACAGAAAATCTTCATGCACCATATTAATGATCATCTTGTAAAACAAGCCGAGATGATTGAATCTTCACGTGAAATGACGGCGGATATAAGAGATAATTATATTTCTCTTAACTCATTTAAGATGAACAACATTATGAAAATTTTGACTATCTACTCTGTAATCTTCATGCCGCTGACATTACTCGTCGGTATTTATGGCATGAATTTTGATGTTATGCCGGAACTGCACTGGAAATATGGTTATTTAGGAGTATGGATTTTAATGATCAGTATTTCATTTGGATTGATCGGCTATTTCAAGAAGATGAAATGGTTTTAGCAGTATTATAAAACGGCCCTCTATTAATTAGAGAGCCGTTTAATTAATTATTTCCTGCCGGTCACTGTACTGCAGTGATATAAGCCTGCCCATTCTTTAAACATCGGTCCGCTGTTTCCTTCAACAGGGTCCGTATCAGGCAGCATGACACTGCTGACTTGGCTCTGGATTTTGGTAAGATCGTCATAGGATGTCAATAATTCTATATTTTTATCTTCAGGGTAAGCACCGACTACCTTGAAATCATCGGACTGACTCAGACATTGGTGGCCGTATCCTGCAGGCAGCAGCAGGACGTCACCGGTCTGTACTTTGAGTTTCTGTCCTTTTTCTCCGCCGATCATCAGTTCTGCCTCGCCTGATCTGACGCCTAGCACTTCATGGGAGTTAGGATGGAAATGATGGTAATCGAATATGCCGTCTTCCCATACGCCAGTCCAGCCGTTTGACTGAAATGTTGCAGCAGGATCGGTCACTGCTTGTGGATAGACAATCACTGGATAGATGATGTGGTTCGGTGTGGAAGGTGAAACAGGTGCATGAATGATTTTGTAAGACATTTAAAAACCTCCTGATATGGTTATAATAAAGACTATTCCCTGATCACATAGTAATTAATCGCATACGTTACATATCTATTATATGATTTAATCGAGAGGTTTGAGGTGAGTTATGGAAAATTTTATAGTCATTACTAGTTTTATTGTGGCTGTTATTATATCAGCGGTCATCAATCATTATTTCAGTAAAGTTCCACTTGTTTTTATTCAGATTGGTCTCGGGATGTTAATCTATTTAACGCCTATTCCTATTCATCTGGAATTTGAGCCGGAATTGTTTTTAATCGGTATCATTGCACCGCTGCTCTTTTTGGAGGGGAATCATGTTTCCCGTATTAATCTACTTAAATATTTGAAACCAGTTATTTTAATGGCAATCGGTCTAGTCTTTACGACAGTGATCGGACTTGGCTATATCGTCCATTGGATGCTGCCTGTCATCCCGTTTGCTGCTTGTTTTGCACTGGCTGCCATTATTTGTCCGACAGATGCGGTTGCCGTACAGGCCATAGCCAAAGGACGGAAATTACCTAGAGGACTGATGACCATCCTTAGCGGAGAGTCACTGCTGAATGATGCAGCTGGTATATTGAGCTTCAACATTGCACTTATTGCGTTGACGACTGGAGCATTCAGTGTTCAAGGAGCTGTTCTGCAGTTTGTAGTCACAACTGTCGGTGGCCTTGTCGTCGGAATTGTCATTGGCACGCTCTTTGTTCAAACACGGATGTGGTTGATCAGAACAGGATTTCATAATGACTACGTCTTCATCTTAATTCAGTTGTTAACACCGTTTGTTCTTTATTTGGCAGCAGAAGCAGTTCATGTATCAGGTGTCATTGCAGCGGTCATTGGCGGTATCATCCATGGTATGGAACGCGACCGAATCAGTCAGGCAACGACTCGTCTGCAGCTTGGTTACGATAATACGTGGGGATTATTATCCACAGTACTGAATGGTTTTGTCTTCACGATGCTTGGCTATATCGTGCCGGAAGTAACGATGACGATATTTAACAATGAATCAGAAACTATCATGCAGCTGCTCATCTATACGTTTCTTATTGCGCTGCTCGTCTATATTTTCAGGTTTGTCTGGGTTTATATTCTTTATAATAGATTTTTCATTCCTGAGAGCCGGTTCGAAAGAATATTGAACAATGAACCAGTGACTTCAGCAGAAAAAAGACCTTCTCGCTTTAAATATTCATTGCTGGCATCGGTGTGTGGTGTGCATGGAACGATTTCAATGGCTATCGCACTGACCTTGCCGACTCATATTTTCAATAATGAATCTTTTGCGACGAGAGATGATATGCTCTTTATAGCAGCCGGTGTAGTCATCATCAGTTTGATCACTGCACAAATTGTTCTGCCGTTATTAACCAGGATTGAAGCTAAAAACAATGTTTCAAAACTGTCGTTCAGAGAAGCGCGACTGATGATGAAAGAACAAGGTTTGATGTACATCCAGCGTAATACCGGAGCTGATAACCGGTTGATTGCCAGCAATTTAACACGGCAGTATGCAGTTCAGATTAAATTTTTCCGGGAAGTGGAGGACAATGGGCAAAACACGAAAGAATTGGCAAGACTACAGACCATTGCCATGAATACAGAGATGGAAACATTGGATCATCTGATTGAGTCCGGAGAAATTAACGAAAGTATGTTCAATAACTATGTGACTTATGTAGAACGTACAAGAAACTTCGCTAACTCGAGCTTTTTTACGAAGTTATCCTTTATCTTCAAAATGAGAAGAAAAGCGAGACACTTCATCAATCAAACTAATGCGGCTAGTTCATTATCGTTTAAAAATAATATCATCGAAATAGAGAGAATTGCTAAAATTGTTCATAGTAATATAGTTGAGCGGTTATCAAAAGAGATGGTCAAAAGCAATAAGATTGAAATCGTTACTGTGACAGAAAGCTATTTGAATCGAATCAATCAGTTAAATAGAAGTGCTGTGACAGAAGGGGTGAATACAGACGAAACCCTGTTTGCACTGGACGTACTGAATTTTGAGCGTGATTATATCTATCGACTTGGGCAGCAGGAGAAAATATCCTCAGAAGTCGCAGTGAAACTGAGACAGTCCATTAATTACGATGAGATGGCACTGCTCAGTTCACATGAACATTAGTGAAATATTAGTTGAATGATATCTGTTGTGCTAAAATCAAGTTAAAGTAATAGAAGGTGGAGAAATACATTGAACCGACTTGTAATCAGTCTCGTTTCAACTTCAGTGATTTTGACTGCATGTGGTAATGATGACAGTGATCGACTGTCTCAGGACATTAAAGCACTCGAAAAGAAAAAAACTGAAGCTCAGAAAGAATATGACGCACTTAAAGAGCAGAATGATCAAAAAGATAAAGAGATAAAAGATAAAGAAGAAGAACTTGCAACTATTAAGAAAGACAAAGAAGATGCACTGAAGAAACAAATCGAAGAAGAAGAAAAACAAAAAGAACTTGAAAAGAAAAGACAGCAGGAAGAAGATAAAAAAGCTGCGGCCAAATCTCAATCAGCTGCAGCTGTCAAAGCCGTTATGCCGAATACAATAGAAGCTTCCACTAACGGCAAAGCAGAAGTCGTCCTGAAAAAAGATGATCTACCGCTCGAACTAAAAGACAGCGGGATGACGGTCAATATCGGACAGCTTCAAATATTCAGTGTCACAGAAATGCCTGAAGGCCAAGTGCTGCTGTTTGACGGTGAAACAGAGGGTTATGTCATTATCTATCAAGTGACGACCGAGAATACATCAGATGAGACACTATATTATAACAACGATACGAAGTTGACGGTCGGAGGTCATACAAAATTCTCGGACTATGCATCATTTATACCGAGTGATTATCAGGAAATGAGCATGAAGAAAAGTAAAAACAACTTTAATGAATATGCCCCTCATGAAAAGACGACAAGTTATAAATCCATTGTTCTGGCTACCGATGAATATGACGACTTAAAGAACGGTAAAGCATCGTTAGTCATTCAAGGAGGTATCGCTTCTGATGCACAGTTCACTGATAAATCAGAACTAGCATCGGGAGAATATACCTTCAAATAAATGTTTGTATGAAACACTGAACGGGAATTTATAGAGAAACAAGTGGGAAGAGGGAATTGACATGCATGAAGAAAAATTTGTATTGATGGAAAACCAATCCATGACGTTAAATGAAATCGCACAGGAACTTGAAGCGATTACCGGCTATACAGTGAAGGACAGCTTCGGTGAAGTGAACCGCATCGTCGCACAAAAACCTAATTTTGATGATGACTTTGAAAGCTTTCTTGTGACTTATGAGTTCAATGAATCAGATGATATTGTCGATGCAACGGTCATCACGCCGCGCGATGAAAAAATTAATTTTAAATCAGATTCAGTAAAATTACGATTATTGTCATACAAATCACGATAATATATGATTTAACACTTTACTTTAAACAGCACTGATTGTTTAATTAAAGTGTTAATTTTTTATGTTTAGCTATTGGAGATCTTATATGAAAAAAACATGGATGTTTGTACTACTGCTCGCCTTTTCAGGATGCAGCGAGCAGATGCAGAGTTTGAAACCGACAGCAACAGAGTCTTCTATATTATTTGATACAGCGCACGGAGAAACAGCAGGAGCAGCTGACTGGGTCATAGACGGTGCCTTCTCCGACTTCGGAGATGCTCTTAAACGTTCCGGTTATACATTGAAACAGACCGCAGCAGATGACTTATTGACTTATGATTTACTGAAAAGTCATGATTTGTTTGTGCTTGCTGAACCTAATATTCCACTGAAAAGCAGTGAACAGGCGGCGCTCAAGCAATATACAGAAAGTGGTGGCAGTCTGCTGTTCATTAGTGATCATTACAATGCAGACCGCAATATGAACCGGTTTGATGCTTCTGAAGTACTCAATGGATATCGTAGAGGTGCGTATTCAGACCCGGCAAAAGGCATGTCACAGGCAGAACGACAATCAGAGATGATGACTGACGTCACATCAAGTGATTTTCTGAGTGATACATTCGGCGTCAGATTCAGGTATAATGCTATTGATGATGTGACGATGACAACAATGTCGGATATATTCGATATTACAGATGGCGTCGATGAAGTAACGATGCACGCGGGTTCGACGCTTGCTATCACCGATCCAAAGAAAGCAAAAGGCCTGGTCTTTCTGCCGAAGCTCAGTAACAGATATCGCTGGGAACATGCTGTTGATCAAGGCGTTTACAACGGGGGTGGTGAAGACGAAGGGCCGTTTATTGCTATCAGTAAAACAGGGAAAGGGAAGGCCGCCTTTATCGGGGATTCCTCGATTGTTGAAGATGCTTCACCAAAATATAAACGTGAAGACAACGGCAGTGACAAAAAAACTTATGATGGCTTTGAGGAAGCGGATCACCGTAAACTGCTGCTCAATCTTACAAAGTGGCTGACGACTCAAGAAGAGGACGCGTCATTCGATCAGAATGAGGACAAAGTGACACCGCTCCTTGCATCAGAAAATCCATCAACATCAGTTGAACCAAAAAAAGAACCGTGGGCGCAGCCTGAATCTGGTTATTTATGGTACGACCGTTCAACTTATGCACAAGGAAGTTACGGTGCTGTGGTCAATGAAGAACGGACGCATCAACAGATGAATCATGACATTCAGATTTTAAGTCCAGCGGCCATTGCACCAAAAGAAAATATTCAAGTGAAAGTCAGAACAGCAAGTGCTGAGTCCACAAAAATAGCAATTGTCATGGCAAATGGTCAGCACGTCGGCTTGTTCAATGGCCGTCCACCCGGCGTATCCAATGCTTATATACCAAAGCAGTATGATGATTATTACGAATGCTATTTTAATGGTAGAATTGCAAGAGAAGCACAAGGGCCATTAACGATTCAAGTCATTCAGAATAATGAGACTGCAGCGACAGCACAGCTGAATCTCGAATAGGAGTAGTCATATGAAAAAAACAATTATTTCTTCATTGCTATTGTCTACATTGACAATGAACATCGCTCATGCAGAAGGAGATTTCAGCGAGACGAAGACAAATGGTGACAAAGTAGAGTTCGAAAATACAGAGAAGGTAAAAGTCAATGAACCGGTCGTCGTAAAACAGCAGATGGCACGTACGGTCAAGGTCCCTAATTTTAAGGCGCGCCAATATAAAGGGAAAGTTAGAAATGAGAATGTACTCGTTGTATTGATGGATTTCTCTGACAGCAAGCAGTCGACATTAACGAAGAAAGATACTCAAAATTATTATGAGAACTACACGAAGTCTTATTATAATCAATTATTTTTTGGTGATACGTATAAGGCGCCGGACGGTAAATCCTATAATACGCTTAAAACGTATTACAAGCAGGCATCAGGCAATAGTCTCAATATTAAGGGGCAGGTCTCAGGATGGTACCGTGCGAAACATCCGCTTAAATATTACGGTGGCGGAGACGATAAGAAGGTCGGTGAACTGATAATGGAAGCGGCGCGTAAAGCCGCACAAGATCCAAAAGTAAAAATGACAGATTATGACCGTTATGATTATTATGATTTTGATAATGACGGCAATATATATGAGCCGGACGGCTTAATCGATAAACTAGTTGTCATCTTCAGTGGTGTCGGAGAAAGTGAAGGTGGCGGCAAACTCGGCAGCAAGTCTATATGGGAACATGTCAGTGAAGTTCCATTCACTGAACACGGTAACCCTAAGACCATCGTCGGTACTAAAAGCAAATACTCAAAATTTTACAAAGATCGTCTGGCAGTTGCAGAATACGGCATTATGGCTGAAGACAGCACGGTCGGTACAGTTGCTCATGAATTCGGTCATATGCTCGGCTTGATTGATGAATATGATGTATCACCGAGTTCAGTAGATCATGCCGGTGAACCGGTACGATACTGGTCATTGATGAGTTACGGAGCAGATGCAGGAAAAATTCACGGCACGCAGCCAGTCGGTATGAGTCCACTTGCTAAATCTGACTTACAGCAGCTTTACGGTGGTAACTGGACGCTCGGCTCTGAAGTGAATTACCGCACGATAGACAGTAAGGGGAAGGAGTTCTTATTAGATCAAGCGGGGATTAAAGGATCGAACAATGACGTTGTCAAAGTCAATCTGCCGTCGGTCAAAAAGATTCGGGGCGGCAAAGTTAAACGCTTTAATCAATATTATTTGCTTGAATGGCGGAGTCATAATGGTCTGGACAAAGGACTGGGTGCTATTTACGATCCGTTCGGCCGCAATAAATATGGAAAAGGCCTGGTCATCTGGTATGTTGATGAATCGTATGAGAATAACGGTAATTTAGTGAAACATCCAGGTAAGAGTCTTCTCGGTGTGGTTGATGCCAATCCGAAATCTATTATGGCAAAAAGCGGCTTCAGTCCAATCACAGATACACAAATATATGATGCTGCTTTTAATACACGCGATTACGGCAATTATAATTCAAAGCCTGATTATTACTTTAAGAAACCTTCCACAAAACCAGTATCAACGTTCAGTGATAAAAATTACACACAAAAAGATTTGAATTCATTGACCATCCAGGAAGCCGGCAGAGTACTGCCTCAGCTTGGACTGAAAATTAAAGTCGTCGATCAGAATAAAGACGGTACAGTCGCTAAAATTAAAATCTATAAATAAGCCCTATCAATATAATGTACGTCATCTATTATGATGATGTGCATTTTTATAATGTATAAATATACTGCTTCAATCATTTTTGTAACACAATATTAATATCTGAAAATTCAAATTGTTATTTACAATTCAGAAATTTCTATACATAATGTACTTAAGTAATTCATATCATTTTAACGGGGGAAAGTACATGAAGAAAAAAGCAGTAGTATCATCATTACTTGCGGTAACGTTAGGAGTAACGAGCTTAGGGCTGACAAGTGGTGCGGCATATGCAGACGAAGCCTTAAAAGTAAAGAAGGATCATTATTATTCAGGCTCAAGTCATGATAGCGTCATTGCCAATGAAGATCGTCTGATCAAGATGCTGAAAGATGAAGGTGTCATCAGTAAAAATGCGACCCGTGCGCAAGCTGAGAAAGCAGTCTCTAATTATTTAAACAAGAAACAGGAAAATTCTGACAACAAAGTTAAAAACGAAGGAAAATTCGTAAAAAAATATAAAAAAGTGACTGAGAAAAACAGCAATGGTAAACGCAGCAAGTACACAAAAGGGAATGGTAAGAAAAAAGGGCATGCTAAAAACTTGAAGCCGGTTGTTGAAGAAAATTATACTGGCGAGAAACGTACAGACAAAGTTCTGTTGTTAGCGATTGAATTCCCGGATTATCAAAATTCAACCATCACTAAAGAAGAGACGGATATGTTCTATGAAGATTATCCGATGAGCCACTTCCAGGACATGGTGTTCGGTGAAAATGGTTACGAAGGACCGAATGGTGAGAATTTAGTCAGTATGAAACAGTTCTACCAAAACCAATCAGGCGGCAGCTATGATGTGGATGGTGAAGTACATGGCTGGTACAAAGCAAAATATCCTGCGAAATACTACGGTGGTAACTACCCGACTGTTGATGACAGTGATGGTCGTCCGAAAGAATTAGTCAAAGAAGCGTTGGAACAAGCTGCAAAAGATCCAAACATCAATCTATCTGAATACGATCAATGGGACCGTTATGACCTTGATGGTGACGGCGTATTAAATGAAAAAGATGGCATCGTTGATCATGTCATGATCATCCATGCCTCTCCTGGCGAAGAAGCAGGTGGTGGTAAATTAGGTCCTGATGCAATCTGGTCTCACAGATGGAGCTTGAACTTCACGAATACAGGCGAGCCCTACACAATTCCAGGGACTTCTTCCGGTCAGAAGCAGTTTGGTGGTAAATTAGCAGTTATCGACTATACGATTCAACCTGAAGATGGTGCTGCCGGCGTATTCTCTCATGAATATGGTCACGATTTAGGATTACCAGATGAATATGATACGATCTATTCTGGTAAAGGTGAACCGGTATCGTTCTGGTCAATCATGTCAAGCGGCAGCTGGGCTGGTAAGATTCCAGGGACAGAACCGACTGGTTTTGATGCATACATGAAAGAACAATTGCAGGATATGCATGGTGGTAACTGGCAGACAGGCAGCGAAATTGACGCTGATGATGTCACTTCAACACCACAAGAATTCTTATTAGATGAAGCAGTAACTAAAGGTACAAATAATGATACAGTACGTATTAATCTTCCTGACAAAGTGACAGAAGTGTTGAAATCTGCTGAAGGTGAAAAGGCATACTTCAGTGGTTCCGGCGATGACTTAACAAACAGTGCATCAGTACAAGTGGATTTAACTGGTAAACAATCTGCTGAGTTAACATTCAAAGCTTGGTATGACATTGAAAAGGGCTATGACTACGCGTATGTTCAAGCATCTACTGACGGTAAGACTTGGACAAACTTAGAAGGAAACATCACTAATAATGATGATCCAGAAGGTGCCGGTGCTAATGCAGGTAACGGTATTGATGGACAGAGCAATAGCTGGGTTGATGCAACTTTTAATCTTGATGCATTTGCCGGCAAAAATGTTCAATTACGCTATTTATATGTGACAGATGCTGGATTCACAGCACCAGGTCTCTATGTAGATGATATTAAAGTGACTGCTGACGGTTCTACTGTCTTCTCAGACGGTGCTGAAGGCGATGCTAAATTTGGTTTGAATGGATTCTCTGTAAGTGATGGTAAGAAATACGATGAAAACTATTACTTATTACAATGGAGAAGTCACAACAAAGTGGATGCAGGACTTGCTCACATCCCAAGAGGCGGTTCATTGATGAGCTACAACACTGGATTAAATGTCTACTATGTAGATAAGAGCTATACAGATAACCATGTAGGAAAGCACCCAGGTTACGGCTTCGTCGGTATCGTCGATGCTGATCAGAATGCTCTGAAATGGGAAGGAACAACACCTTCAGTGGCGTCTACTCAGTATCAAGTACGCGATGCATCATTCAGCTTGACACCACAAGATCCACTGAGCTTGAAACTCGCTGATGGTTCTACAATGGTTGACAAAAACTTAAAATCAAGCCCAATATTTGATGACTCTAAAGATTACTCTAACCCTGAACAACCGCATGCAGGTAAAATCCTACCTAATACCGGACTAAAAGTACAAGTGGTCGGCGAATCTAAAGACAAATCTACAGGTAAAGTCGTTATTTACAAATAATTATCATACACTCATGACAGTTTCAATGGGAGACGTCATGAGTGTATTTTTTTGGACATTGTTTTTGTTATAATGGAAGAAAGGGGTGAGTCGGATGATTTATATCGAGACAGAACGGTTGAAACTACGAGATTATAAGCAGCAAGATCTTGAAGTGTTCAAGCATATGAACGTTGATCCTGAAGTCAGAAAGTATTTTTCGGATATGATGAGTTTCAAACGGTCTGAAATGGCACTGTGGCATATGCAGAAAGAAATTGAAGCGACAGGTCTTGGACTCTATGCGGTTGAAGAGAAAGCAAGTGGTGAATTCATTGGTTTCATTGGTGTACAGTATATGGAAGCGACACCTGATTATTCAATGGATATTATGCCGTGTTATGAAATTGGTTGGCGCCTCATTCAACAGGCATGGGGGAAAGGCTATGCTACAGAAGGAGCACAGGCTGTTCTCGACTATGTACGACCGAGAATTGATCTGCCGCTCTATAGTTTCACAAGTGTTAATAATGAAGCCAGCATGAATGTGATGGAGAAAATCGGTCTGAAACGCATCAAGACGTTCAAACATCCACTGATCGATTCACGGCATCCGATGAACTTGCAGGTTCTCTACAAGGATGTGAGTCAATGATTCTTATAAGCAGCTGCCTGATTGGAGAAGAAGTCCGTTATGACGGAAAGCATCAGTTGAATCCACTATTGAAATCATTGGTGGATGAGGGTAAAGCTATGGCTGCATGTCCGGAAGTGATGGGAGGACTACTCATCCCGCGTGAACCTGCAGAAATCATCGAGGGAAATGGTGAAGATGTATGGAACGGTACAGCACGTGTCGTGACTATTTCAGGGCGTGATGTCACACAGGCTTATCAGTCAGGAGCAAAGCGGTTTCTTGAAATTTGTCACAATCACTACATCACAACCGTCGTGCTGAAAGAGAACAGCCCGAGCTGTGGTTCAGCAGCAATCTATGACGGTTCATTTACTGGCAGCAAAATTAATGCACCAGGTGTCACCACTGCTTTACTGACAGCAAATGGCATTACAGTCCATAATGAATATACATTTTCGGTTTGATTCCAGTTCGATTCAACTATTGCTGCATGGCTGAAATCAGTGCGGCTGGATCATCTTCATAAATGGCTGCATCAAGGTGAAGTGTATCTATAAATCCTTGATTGGTCATGGCTGTTAACATCGTTCTTAAAGGTTCGTAAAATCCAGCAGTATTTAAAATACCGATAGGTTTTTGATGAAGTCCAATCTGCCGCCAAGTAAAAACTTCGAAGAATTCTTCTAACGTTCCCGCCCCGCCGGGTATCATAATAAATCCTTCCGCAAAGTCCGCCATCATTTTCTTACGCTCATGCATCGTTTCGACAACGTAAAGTTCTGTAATATGATTATGAGCGATTTCACGCTGATGAAGAAAATCAGGAATGACACCGATCACTGTGCCGCCATTCGCCATCACGCTATCAGCGATAACCCCCATAAGACCTACTTTCCCTCCGCCATAGACAAGGGTGATGTTTTCTGCTGCCAGACATTCGCCGAGACGTTTGGCACTTTCTTCATAAATCGGGTCACCGAGACGTGATCCGCAGAATACTGCGACTGTTTTCATAAATACCTTCCTTTTGTATGATATGATATGACTATTGAAATGAGGTGTTATTATGTTAAGAGTCCTACAAGTAGACCCAACTATGGAGATTTCCTTCAATCATTATCAGTTAACACTTAAGCAGATGCTGTATGCGGCTCACCCGAGATACGTCATTAACCGTCAGCGGTCCAATTATTTTCCTTTTATTATCGTGAAGGATGACGAAATCATCGGTGCATTTGCTCTGGAACGAGGAGACATACTTATACCAATCAATGCACCGACAACAGCTATTTGCTTGCGGGATCTATCCTTTGATAGACCGCATCAGAAGAAAGGTTACTTCAAGCAAGTAATAAAAGCCGTAGAACAATATATTAACAGACAGGATAGCAGCATCACTGACTTATATGTAATGGTCAATGTCCACAATGATGATGCCTACTATGCCTTTATCCGAGCTGGATTCAAAGATCAGCAGAGAACGGTGAAAAGACTGTATACGCTTAAAGTATTAGCTAAGTCAATCATTCAGCAGAGCTGATAGTGTCTTCTTAAATGTCCGTCTATGGTCAGCAGTGAATTTTGAAGGACCTTTTGTCCTTATGCCTGCCTGCCGTAATTGGCTGGACTCATGACGCATCATTAACAGCTGATCAATGTAATCTGATGTATATTGTCTGCCGTTATGATGCATGACGATGACGTCTTTATTCAGCAGCAGACTAGCAAGTCCATAATCTTGAGTGACAACAAGATCGCCAGGTTTCGACAGCTGGACAATTTTATAATCAGCGCTGTCCAATCCGTCATCTACATACTGAATCTTAACGAAGTCGGGATAAATACGATGAGAAAAATGATTGAAGTTTCTGACGAGAAGAACTTCAATCATTTTTTGTTGTGCAATATCGATGATTTCATTAATAACGGGTGATGCGTCAGCATCGACGATAATTCGTTGAATCATGGATTAATATTTTCCGCGAAGTCTGATTTTTTCTGCCATCTGTCTTCTGTGTTGTTCAAATAGAGGAGGGTTATCAACATTTTCAGTATAGTTGGTAGCCATGACTCGGTTTTCAATGTAGTCATTGATGTTGTGACGGTCTTCGTCTTTCATTCGCTGCTGGGTCACTTGGTGCTGAACAAACTGTGTTGCCTGCTTGCTTTCAAGTGGAATCTTTTTATCGCGTTTTTCTGCTGCTTTCATGGCTTTGACCATTTCTTTTTGACGTTTCTTAGCTTCTTTTTCTTCTTCAGAGTGGCGCTTCTCCATCTCTTTTGCAAGGTGCTGGTTCATTTTCTCTTCGTTCTTCATCTTTTTCTTCTGCTGAAGATCATGAGTGGTCTGAGAGACAAAAGCTGCTGTTCTGACAGTGCGGTCTTTGACATTGGCTGCGTTATCAGTAATTTTGTGACCTGTTGTGACGGTCTTATCTTTCGTCATCACAGCCAGATCTTTAGTAGTAGATAATGTGTGCATCGTTCGATTGCGCATTCTGATATAGTCTTGATTCTGCTTGAGACGGTGGCGTTCTTTGATGAGTGGAACGAGAATGACGGCTCCAACATTGACTGCTGTCTTAATTTTTTGATTCATGATTATCTCTCCTTGTTGATGAAACTGAATACTTTGTTCCTACCCTCATTATATACACAATAAACGGCTCCGCAAAGCGCGGGGCCGTTATTAATAACGCATATTACGGACGATTTTGCGCGTAATCTGCATCAATGTCGTATATTCTTTTGTCGTTAGACGGGATGCATCCAGCATTTCCTCTGGAATATGGTTTAACTGCTTGATCAGCTCTCGACCTTCTTCCGTGAGCTGGACGAGCACGATTCTCTCGTCTTTCTTCAGACGTTCACGTTCAATAAGACCGCGAGATTCCATCTTTTTAATGATAGGGGTGATTGTCCCGGATTGAAAAGCAAGATATTCACCAAGCTGAAGCACAGGGATTGGACCATTCTCAACCAGCACCATCAGGACAAGATAATGCTGATAACTTAACTCATATGGTTTTAATTTATTTCTATTATAATATTTAATAATTTCACGCTGCGCGAGGTACAAGCGGTAAGCAACACTCGAATCATTTTTCATGGAAACTCCTTTATGTATTTATGCATTTAAAATAACATTTTAATAATAACATGGTTATTAATGAATATAAAGCTATATTATATTAAGAGATTAAAAAATAAATAAATTAATTATATGACCTGAAGACAAAACAATCCTTCCTAATTTTCTTTAGGAAGGATTGTCTTCATAATGGATGGCTTAAATTCCTTTACCGATACCGAAGCCAAAGTAAAGAATGGCAATAACTGCTACTAACACAAGTCGATAGATAGCGAATGGAATCAATTTGATTCTGCCGATTAAATCGAGGAATAATCTGATGGAGAGCAGGCCGAATATAAAGGCGGCGATGAAGCCGACAATATAAAACCATATCGTATCTCCTGTAATATACTGATAATTACTCAGTAGACTTTTAGCACTGGCAGCTGCCATGATTGGAACTGCCATAATGAATGTGAAGTCTGAAGCCCCTTTATGTGTCATTTTAGTAAGGACACCAGCAGAGATGGTTGACCCTGAACGCGAAAATCCCGGCCATAGAGCTAACACTTGAGTCAGACCGATAATCAGCGCCTGTTTATGAGTAATCCCATCAACTGAAATAGGATTTTTGACATTTTTAGCGTATAAATCTGCAATAATCATCAATACGGCTCCTAATGCCAGTCCGATCAAAACAGTAGGAACTGAGAATAAATGCTCATCAATGAAATCATCGAACAGTAGACCGGCGATACCAGCTGGAACCAAACCGATAAGGACATGAGATAATTTAAGATGATGTTCTGATGAATCATTTTTGAAGCTGAGCAAGTCTACGAAACGGTGTCTGAACACCCATGCCGCTGCAACTATTGAGCCGAGCTGGATAACGATTTTGAATGTGTTGGCAGAGTCCTGTGATTTCAATATTTCCTTTGAATGGAGCCACATATCATCCACTAAAATTTGATGACCTGTAGAAGAAATCGGTGCAAATTCAGTCAATCCTTCGACAACACCGAGTATAAATGCTTTGACGAGTTCAAATAATTCCATTGAGTAACCACCTTCTATGAAATAAATACTTTCAAAAGTATATCATAATGGACAAAATATCTTCTACTTATTCTGTAATCAAATTGCTTTTGTTTTTAAGCTATTGCTATATAATACTAGTTAGGATGTGATAATGTGAAATACTTAACAAACTTATCGAGACGCTACCTTTACCTTCACCTACTTATGATTACTTCTGCGTTACTGCTTGCAGGAGTCATTATCACACAAAGTATGTTGATCGGTAAAATCATCGATAGCGTCCTGTTGAATCATCAAGTCAATTTCAGTCAGCTGCTATTGTTTGTGCTTGGTATCTTACTGACACGCAGTATGCTTCAGTCGTTTCTTAAACGACTGGGTGTAACTATGAGCAGTAAAATTAAATCATTGCTGCGTCAACGCTTGATAGCTGATCGACGAGAGACAGCTGAAACGTTAAATCTAGCGACAGAAGGAATAGAAGGGATCGATAGTTTTTACAGTGACTATTTACCACAAGTTTATCGGTCAACTTTTATTCCGCTGTTAATTATTATATTTTTGTTCTTCTTTCACCGCAATGCGGCATGGATTATGTTGATTACTGCGCCATTCATCCCTATATTCTATATCATCATTGGGATCAATACATCTAAAAAAGCAACAGATCAGATGACAGCGCTGAATCAGTTTTCCGCCTATTTTCTTGATGCTGTTCGCGGTATTGTCACCATCAAGCTGTTCAATCATGAACAAAGTGTCAAGCAGGCCATCCGAGACAAATCCCAGCAGTTCAAAGATAAAACGATGATCATACTGAGAACGGCTTTTCTCTCCACATTGATGCTGGAATTTATTTCGATGCTGTCAATCGGAATCATCGCTCTCGAAATCGGACTCGGTCTGATTGTCTTTAATAAAATATCATTCTATACGGCTGTCGTCACTTTGATGCTTGCACCGGAATTTTACAATGCACTTAAAGATCTCGGGATGGCGTTTCATACAGGTAAGCAGTCAGAAGGTTATGCAGAACTGCTGGATTACGAACAGCAGCCGTCACTTGACAGACGCTTTGAACCCTGTTCGACAATTAAAGGTAACGCAGAAGTGGATTACGGTCATTTTAAGCTGATGATACAAGATGCGTTTAAGTTGCAGGAAACAGTCATCTGCGGACCAAGTGGATCAGGAAAATCAACATTCGCTAAAACCATTGCCGGTGTATCGACACATGGTCAAGGGTATCTTGTCTTTCCGGAAGAATTAAACAATGACATTGCTTATATGGCACAGCAGCCATTTGTGATGAGCGAGACTATTTTCAATAATATTACTATGTTTAATGAGCATTCACGTGAATCAGTCATAGCAGCCGCAAAAAGTGTTGATATGCATGACCGGATTATGGCATTTAAGTCAGGTTATGAGACGATGATCGGCGCTGGGGGCGAACAGTTATCAGGTGGTGAAACGCATCGTTTAATGTTGATGAGGATGCTGTTGAATCCTGCACGGCTGATTATTTTTGATGAACCGACTGCTATGCTCGACCGCGAAACGGAACGAGTCATCAGACAAGCTATCGACCGTTTGAAGGTTACTTCTACTGTGTGGACCATTGCCCATCAAAAAGAGACTATTCAACAAGCGCCTTATCTCATCGTCATGACTGACGGCATCATCAAACAAGGGACGCATGAAGATCTGCGGCACGAACCATTTCTAAAGGCGGTAATGCAATGAAATTAATTAACAATGAAACAAGACGTGCACTTGTCATTTCTATAATTATCGGCACAGTTGGTGGATTGACAGCCATCGGTATGTTCAGTCTAAGTGGTCTTATGATCTCAAAAAGTGCATTCAAAGTGCCGTTATATACGTTGATGGTGCTTGTTGCGACAATTAAGCTGTTTGGTGTCATTAGAGCAGTGGCACGTTATTTAGAACGACTGATCAGCCATGAAGCCACTTTTACTATGTTGAAAGATATTAGAGTGGAAACATTTGATAGACTGATCAATGATTTCGTCGGCCTTCATTCCAAATGGCAGCTATCGACGCTGCTTGAACGAACGGTCAATGACATCGAGAAGCTTCAGAATATATTACTCCGGGTGATTTATCCACCGGTAGTGACATTTCTTACGACGGTTATCGTCTGCATCATCTATTCATTTTACAGTTTTGAAGCTGTACTTGTTATTATCGCTGCGATGATGACGATTCTTTTTGTGCTGCCGTTGATGTTCAGTCGTTATTTGGAACGATTGACAAATAGCACGCAAATTCACCGTTCAGAGTTTATGAGGCGGCTCACTGATTATCAGCTGGGCCAGGAAGATATCGCTGTATTCGATCCACAAGGACGCTATATGAAAATAATGGAATGTTCGAGAATGAACTATGAACATTCAGTCGCAAAAGAGAAACGCACTCTTGTTCTGTATGATTTTCTTCTCAATGTAATCAGTATGCTTGCGATATGGGGCGTACTTTATGTGATGGCGGATAATGATAACGTAATGATGTATGCAAGTGTCATCATGGTCACTATCACATTATTTGAATTTGCTATACCTATGACAAACTTTCCTTTTTATCATCAGGAGACTAAAAAAGCAATGAATCACATTAATGCACTTGCCTCAGTTGATCACAAGAGCGGACGCATGCCTCATCACATTCTACCACTTAAATTGCACGATCTGACTTTTCGATATCCTGATCAGGAACGTCCGACACTTCAACATATTTCGATGCATGTTGATGCTGGCGAAAAGATAGGAATCATTGGAGGAAGCGGTTCAGGTAAAACAACATTAATCAATCTCATCACAGGTTTATATGACAGTAATTTAACTGCAGCAGGTGTACCGATTACCGAACTGGATAGAGATGCTTACTTCCAGCAGTTGAATGTGATGCAGCAGCATAATCATTTCTTCCAAGGAACCATTCAAGAGAATTTGTTCAGTGATGACAGAGAAACTATTGAACACTATCTTGACTACTTTAAACTGCCGTATACAACTGACAGTGAAATCAATGAGTTCGGGGCACAACTGTCAGGTGGAGAACGACGAAGACTGCATTTCATTAGATTGCTGATGCGGACGCGTGACCTGTGGCTGCTTGATGAACCATTTAATGGGGTTGATATGTTAAGTAAAGAGACGATGCTTGATCAACTGCTCAAACTTGATGCAGCAGTGGTGGTTATCAGTCACGAAGTTGAGCTGTTAAAAGATTTTGATAGAATCTATATTATGAATGAAGGTAGAATCGTCCGCTCCGGCACATACGAGGAACTTCAGAGAGACAATGATTATTTTGTACGTTTCATGGCACAGGAGGAAAGCATCATCTAGAAAAATATTATTCATATCAAATTAAATATGATATGATGAAAAAAATGGGGGTATACAATGAGTAAATTAGCATGGTTAGTAGATACAGCAGCAGGTTTTACGCAGGAAGAGATTGATAAATATCCGCTATTCGTCGTTCCTATGGGTGTTATTATCAATGGCACACATTATGTCGATCAGCAGGAATTATCAACAGAGCGTTTTTATGAATTGCTCAATCAGTACGGTGAAGGCGCTAAAACAACACAGCCTAATTTTCAGTCAATGCTGGAAGCGTACGAAGAAATTAAGAAACAAGGCTATGATGAGGTCATTGCTGTTCATCCATCCAGTGAGTTGACTGGCTCATATCAAAATTCAGTGGCAGCCAGCAGTGAAGTGGATATCAAGTCTGCTGTCATTGATTCTAGAATTGGTGCATTTCCGTATAAAAAAATGGTACTGGAAGGTATGAAGGCTGTAGAGGAAGGGAAAACGTTTGAAGAAGTGGTTGAGTTGGTTAAATCTTTTCCTGTCAAAGCGCAATTGCTTCTCCAGCCAAAAAGTTTGCAGCAGCTCAGAAAAAGCGGACGTTTGTCAGCTTCGCAAAGTTTCCTTGCCGGCTTGCTGAATATTCAATTAATACTTCATTTTGAAGATGGTAAGGTCATGCCGTTTGAAAAAGTGCGAACTAAGAAGAAAGTATTTGAACGTATGATGGCTGTTGCAAGTGAAAATATTAATAAGTTCGGTCTGACAGAAATTTCAGTGATGAATGCGGGAGATAAGGAAGAAGCAAAAAAATACACGTCTGCTTTAAAAGAACTTTATCCAGAACTGTTAATTCATGAAGAACCACTCGTACCCGTTGCAGGAGTTCATACAGGTTATGGCACAGTGGGTATCGGTTGGTTGAGAACAAAAAATTAAACCCCAGCATGAGCCGGGGTTTAATTTTTTGTATTGGATATATTAACGATGAGTTTATCAAGGAGTTCCTTCAGTTCTGAAAATTCGTTATCTGTTAAGTCAGCTGCCTCCTGAACCACTTCAGTGCAGTCTTCCAGATCATCCTGCATCGCTTTACTCTTATCCGTTAGATGGATGAAGACTTCGCGCTGGTCGAGTTCAGAACGCTCACGTTTAATCAGGTCATTTGACTCCATGCGCTTCAATAAAGGGGATACTGTACCCGTGTCCAGCGCCAGCTCATTGACAAGCGTCTTAACATTGACCGGCGATGATTCCCATAAAATAGATAACACTAAGTACTGGGGATAAGTCAAACTATATTTTTTGAATATTTTATTCGAAAAATAACGGTTCATCTGACGTTGTGCATTATATAAACTAAAACAAAGCTGTTTATCTAGTTTTAAATTATTAGTCATTCATTTCCTCCATACAGACTTATTATTTATGATAATAGATGATATGATGATTTATTGTACAGTGATTTAGAACGTGCAAAACATGTTACTTAAATAACATAGTATAAAGAAGTGGACATTTCAAGTAATATCGCATATAAAAGTAAACAATTTAATGAACTTTAAAATATAAATGGATGAAAAGCAGGGATAGTTATGGAGAAAATGCAGGTGTATATTATCAGTGGATTTCTGGGCAGTGGCAAAACGACGTTACTGCTCCATTTAATCGAACAGTGGCAGGACAAAAAAGTAGCTGTTTTAATGAATGAATACGGGAGCTTCAATGTCGATTCAAAAATATTGGGTGACAATGTTCCGATGAATGAATTATTGAATGGCTGTATTTGCTGCGATTTAAAAAGTGATGTTGAGGTGCAGCTGCATGACATTAGACATAGACATCATCCGGATATTGTCATTATTGAAGCGACGGGTGTAGCACATCCTGTAGAAATATATGATGCATGCACGGCGCCCTCATTGACAAAAATTATGGATATTAGAGGCGTCATAACGCTTGTAGACGGACCGAGATTTCTTGGACGGCATCAGTACAGTGTCACGACAAGACGATTGATGGAAGAGCAGATTCAGTTCGCGCATATACTACTGTTGAATAAAAGTGATTTGCTTGAACAACATGATATTGTTCAGCTGACGAATGATATCACCGCTCTCAACAGTCAGGCACCGATCATTACCACTCAATATTCTGCTGTAGATATAGCTCAGCTGGAAGGAGTGACGGGGCGTCCGTTTGCTGCTCGGATGCATCATCATGGTATACAGTCACTCGTCTATACTTTTGCAGGGCCGATAGACAGCAGGAAATATGTAGAGTGGCTGCGAAACCTGCCGTCCGCTGTACTGAGAGTGAAAGGTTTTATTAAGTTTCATGACAATCCAAGTCAGGTGATCTTATTCCAATATGCTTATGGCATCCCGCAGTACGAGCCGGAGATCATGAACATGCCTTTGACATTAGTCATTATCGGGGAGTCACTGGACAAGAATCGGCTGCTGGATCAACTGGACCGACTGCAGTTCGGCTGAAAATAAATGAATGAGGTGAAGCAATGAGTGAAATGGTAACGATGTCTGACGTTGTTCAGGGGTTCTGGCGTCTCGCTGAATGGAAATACAGTAACAAAGAAGTCAATCGTATGTTGCATGAACTGATAGATAGAGGAATTACAGCGATGGATCATGCAGATATTTACGGTAATTATCAATGTGAAACGTTATTTGGTGATGCGCTCAGTATCACACCAGGCATTCGAAAAGAGATGCATATCATCACAAAATGCGGTATCGTGCTGCCGTCAGAGAAAATGGGATTTGATTATCATAAGTATGATTATTCAAAAGACCACATCATGAATTCTGTCGATCGCAGTTTGAAGGAACTGCAGGTGGACGATATTGATACATTATTGCTGCATCGTCCGTCGCCGTTGATGGACCCGCATGAAGTAGCAGCAACACTGAAAACTTTGCAGCAGCAAGGCAAAGTTAGACAGTTTGGCGTTTCTAATTTCAAAGTTCATCAATATCTTCCGTTGAAAGAAGCTATGCAGGATCAAAAGCTCAGTATTACTGTCAATCAGCTTGAAATATCAGCGGCTGAACTTGAAAATCTAGAAGACGGAACTATCAACTGGATGCACAAAGATCATGTATCCATTATGGCGTGGAGTCCATTAGGTGGAGGTAAGCTGTTTGATCAGCAGCATATCGCTACTCAACAAGTAGTACAGCAACTTGAAGAAATCGCTCAAAAACATCAAACGACATCTGACGTCATTGCATATGCCTGGTTATATCACATGCCCTATGCCATCAAACCGATTGTCGGGTCGCGTTCAATTGAGCGTTCGGATGTTGCTCTTAAAGCAAAAGACATTCAATTGACCGACAATGAATGGTTTGAAATTTATAAACAGAAGTTAGGTAGAGACATTTTGTAATCAATGAATAAACAGTACATTTCTCATTGTACTGTTTATTTTTTTAACTGTGGATGAATGTTTTTGGATGTTTATGGTTGACTTTTGTAAGCGTTGACATTAATATTAAGTATGCTAAGGGGATGGTTGGATGCTGACGATTGAGAGACATGATATGATACTGGGTCTTCTCAGCACACATGAGGTGGTATCACTTCAATTGCTTATGGATGAAACGAACAGCAGTGAATCTACTATAAGACGTGATTTATCTACTTTAGAGAAAGACGGCAAGCTTATCCGCATTCACGGAGGAGCTAAGCGAGCTGTAGAAAAGCATCGTGATGTCGCGCTTGCCATAAAGACAACAAAGTTCGTCGCTGAAAAGAATGAAATTGCCAAACGAGCAGCTGCCATAGTTCAGGATAATGACTGTATTTATCTGGACGCTGGAAGTACAACACTCGCAATGATTCCTTATTTGCATCAGCAGCACTTAACGGTTGTGACCAATGGTCTGACTCATGTGCCGCCACTCGTTGAAAAAGGCATCGAAGTATATATGATCGGCGGCTATGTCAAGAGCAGTACTTATGCGCACGTAGGTGTGCAGGCGCGAACGATGCTTGATTCGTTCAGCTTTGACAAGGCGTTTATGGGAGCAAACGGTGTTGATATTGAACATGGGTTGACAACGCCTGACATCGAAGAAGCTTCCATTAAGACCGCAGCCATCAGAAAAAGTCGCAACAGTTATTTTCTTGTCGATGATTCAAAGTTTAATGAAACGACATTTGCTAAAATCTGTGATTTGGAAGAAGTACAGCTGATAACGAATAAAAACAATCCATACTATGCAAAATACAAAGCATTTATCAAATAAGGAGGAACATTCATGATCTATACAGTAACATTAAATCCATCCATTGATTACGTCATGTTCACGTCTCAGTTCAACCTCGGAAGTTTGAACCGCGCCGACAGTACTTTTAAGTTTGCTGGAGGCAAAGGTATCAACGTATCAAGAGTTTTAAAAGAACATGGCGTGGAATCGACCGCCCTTGGATTTACTGGAGGATTTCCAGGGAAATTCATTGAAGAGGAGCTGGCTAACAGCAGTATTAACACCGATTTTATACATGTCGACGGAGATACACGCATTAATGTGAAACTGAAAGGGTCGAATGAAACTGAAATCAATGCACCTGGACCTGATATTTCAGCTGACCAGCAGGCTGAGCTGTTAACACAGCTGGAGCAGCTGACAGCTGATGATATAGTTATTATTTCAGGCAGTATCCCTGGTGCTGTTGATTCATCTATCTATCAGCAGATGGCTGAACGCTGCAGTGAGAGAAAGATCAAATTTGTAGTAGATGCTGAGAAAACACTCCTCGAATCGGTACTGCCGTATGGTCCTGAATTTATTAAGCCGAATAAAGTGGAACTTGAAGAAATGTTCGGTGAAACATTGACTGATGACGCGGCCATTACCCGCTGTGCTGTACAATTAATGGAAAAAGGGGCCAAGAAAGTGCTCGTTTCTCTTGGAGGAGACGGAGCTATTCTCGTTACTGACAGCGTTGTTCTTAAAGCGGAAGTACCGACAGGGCAGGTAGTCAATACAGTAGGTTCGGGAGATTCAACAGTAGCTGGTATGGTGGCTGGACTGTCTTGTAACGAAACGCTGGAAAACAGCTTCAGAAGAGCAGTGGCATCTGGAACAGCCACAGCCTTTACAGAAGATTTGGCAGTACAGCAGGATATTGAAGAAATGATTGGACAAATAACGATTACAACATTAACGGAGGTAAGTAGATGAGAATTACAGACTTATTGACAGAATCAACGATTGCTCTTGATTTAAATGCATCTTCAAAAAATGCTGTCATTGATGAACTGGTTGATACACTATGGTCAGCTGGAAAACTATATGACAAAGTGAAATACCATGATGCGATTCACGCGCGTGAATCACAGAGTACGACAGGAATCGGCGAAGGAATTGCTATACCGCATGCAAAGACAGACGCAGTGAAAACACCTGCGATTGCGTTCGGTAAATCTAAATCAGGTGTCGATTATCAATCTCTTGACGGTACGCCTGCACATCTGTTCTTTATGATTGCAGCACCAGCGGGTGGGGCACAGACACATTTGGATGCTCTTGCGAAGCTGTCAGGGATATTGATGAATGAAGATGTTCGAGCGCAGCTGTTAAATGCGGAAACAAAAGATGAAGTACTTGCGATTATCGATGCACATGATGAGCCGGAAGACAAACGTGAAGACGTAGCTGCTGCAGCCGTTCAACAACCTAATGATGATAATTTAGTACTAGCAGTCACTGCTTGTCCGACTGGTATCGCACATACTTATATGGCAGCGGATTCATTGAAGAACAAAGCTGCAAAAATGGGTGTCCTGATCAAAGTGGAAACTAATGGCTCAGGCGGCGTGAAGAATCAATTGACTGCTGATGAAATCAGACGTGCTAAAGGTATCATTGTTGCAGCAGACGTCAATGTCAATACAGCACGATTCGACGGTAAAAATGTAGTTATGGTTCCAGTAGCTGACGGTATTAAACGTCCTGAAGAGCTGATTCGTATGGCTCAAGATGACTCACGTCCTAAGTTTGTCGCAAAAGGTGGAGCAGGAGCGGCATCTACCGGCAGCGAGAAAACAGGTTTCTATAGACATTTGATGAACGGTGTATCCAACATGCTGCCATTCGTTGTAGCCGGTGGTATATTGATGGCCGTTGCATTTATGTTTGGTATAACATCATTTGATCCTACGAAGGATGATTACAATCCATTTGCTGAAGCATTATGGGCGATTGGTAACGGTGGTGCATTTGCACTGATGATTCCGATTTTAGCTGGTTTCATCGCAATGAGTATTGCTGACCGTCCTGGACTAGCACCAGGTATGGTGGGCGGTATGCTGGCAGTCAGCGGTGGTTCAGGATTTCTCGGCGGTTTAATCGCAGGGTTCCTGGCAGGTTATTTAGTTCAAGGTATCAAAAAGGTGTTAAGCAAATTGCCTCAAGCACTTGAAGGTACAAAACCTACCTTGTTATATCCGTTACTTGGCGTGTTAACTACCGGGCTGATCATGTATTATATCGTTAATCCTCCAACTAAATGGTTGAATGAATGGATGAATACAACATTGAGTGGTATGAGCGGTGCAAACATTGTGCTGCTTGGATTAGTTTTAGGCGGGATGATGGCAGTAGATATGGGTGGTCCTATTAACAAGGCATCTTATGCTTTCGGAATTGCTGCGATTGCCGGAGAAAACTATGCACCGATAACAGCTGCAATGATCGGCGGGATGGTGCCGCCACTTGCCATTGCAGTATCAATGATGATCTTCAAACGCAAATATACAAAATCACAGCGCGGTTCAATATTGTCCAACTTAATTATGGGTGCATCATTTATTACTGAAGGTGCTATCCCATTTGCAGCCGCAGATCCACTGCGTGTCATTCCTTCAATGGTTGCGGGTAGTGCTACTGCAGGTGCACTAGCGATGGCATTTGGATGTCGAATTCCTGCTCCGCATGGTGGATTATGGGTGGCAGGGTTAGACATGGCTCATCTCGGCGGCTTCCTGTTATCGTTAGTAGTCGGAACATTAATCTCTGCTGTTGTTTATGGCTTGATTAAACCGAAATTGTCAGAAGAAGAATTGGCACAGGAAATGGATACAGAACGTGCTGCAGCAGCATAAATGATCCATGTTGATGGTTTAACATGAACGAGCGGTCCTCAAGTGACTTTTGAGGACCGCCTATTTTTGTCCACATGGGCAATGGTTATTATTTGTTTTATAGGGCAAGGTCTAATATGATATAAGATAAAATATATTAAGGACGGACTGTAAATTAATGTTATACTACAAAACTTATATTAAAGATGAACGTGCTTCTTGGCTGACGTTTATTCACGGTGCGGGCGGGAGTTCAACCATCTGGTTCAAACAAATCCGTTACTTCAGACATGATTATAATATTTTACTACTTGATTTAAGAGGACATGGGAAGTCTCAGGAAGACCGCTGGAAAAAAGGCGATTCATTTTCAGATCTTGCTGACGAAATCATTGAAGTGTTGGATTATCTGAATATTCAACGGACACATATGATTGGAATGAGTCTCGGCACTATCGTTGCTCAGACGATAGCTGACAAATATCCTGAACGTGTTCAGTCACTTGTTCTTGGAGGAGCGATTCTTGCACTTGATGTCAGAACAAAAATACTGCTGTTCATCGGAAGAAATTTGAGAAAGATCATCCCGTACATGCTGCTCTACAAACTTTTTGCGTACATTATTATGCCGAAAAAGGCACATGAAGAATCAAGGCTTGCTTTTATCAATGAAGCGAAAAAGATGAGTCAGAAGCAGTTTGTTAAATGGTTCACGCTCACTAGGTTGATCAATCCTTATTTGAGTCACCTCCAGATTTCAACCTCTAACATTCCGACGCTGTTTATCATGGGGGAAGAAGATTATCTGTTCATTCCGCCGGTCAGACAAGTGACAGAGGAACACGAAAATTTTATATGTGAACTCATATCTGATAGTGGTCATGTCTGTAATATTGATCAACCGGACAAATTCAATAAAATCACTTCACACTTTGTCCAGTCGATTGAGAATACAATGCAAATGCGAAAATTACCAAATGATGAAGTAATTGTGGTAAAATAATACTATCTATCACGCGCTTTAAGGAGGTGACTGCATTGGGAAGGTCTTAACATCTTACAACCTGACTCTTGCACTCACATCAACTATTACCGGAGGTGAATCCCTAATTTCGGGGAATTAATTGGACATATCGACCATATCGAGTTTATTATTATTTGTTTTTCTTATCGCAATGACGGCATTATTCGTCGGCTCTGAATTCAGTTTAGTGAAAGTTCGTACATCACGTATCGATCAGCTTGTATCAGAAGGAAATAAGTCAGCGAAAACAGTTCAGCACATGGTACACGAGCTGGATTATTATTTATCAGCATGTCAGCTCGGCATCACAGTAACTGCCCTTGGACTTGGGTGGATCGGGGAATCTACGTTTGAATCAGTCATTCATCCTGTACTCCATATGTTGAATGTACCGACCGATCTTGCTAAACCTATTACAATTGCACTAAGCTTCGCCATCGTTACTTTTATACATGTGGTCATAGGTGAACTTGCACCTAAATCGCTCGCGATCCAATATGCAGAACGAATGACACTGGCTTTTGCCCGTCCGTTATATTTCTTTGGAATCATTATGAAACCCATTATCTGGTCTATGAACGGAGCAGCACGTCTGATTCTACGTATATTCGGCGTTCAGCCTGTAGGTCATGAACAGGCGATGAGCGAAGACGAACTCAAAATTATTATGACTCAGAGTTATCAGAGTGGAGAAATCAATCATACTGAACTTGCATATATGCAGAACATCTTCTCATTTGATGAACGACTGGCAAAAGATATTATGGTGCCGCGTACTCAGATGATTACTATGACGCAGCCGTTCAATATTGAAGATTTACTTGAAGTGGTCAACGAACATCAATTTACACGTTATCCTATATCAGAAGATGGCGATAAAGACCATATTGTGGGTTTTATCAATGTCAAAGAATTCCTGACAAAGTATGCATCAGGTGACCCGGTCAGAATTAAGGAACATATTCATGAACTGCCGTTGATTCATGAGGTCACTCGAATCAGCGATGCATTGATTAAAATGCAGCGGGAACGTGTACATATGGCACTCGTTATTGATGAGTACGGCGGAACAGCCGGTATTCTCACAATGGAAGACATTTTAGAAGAAATCGTCGGAGAGATTCGTGATGAATTCGATGATGATGAAGTGAACGATATCATTCGTACAGGAGAAAATACTTATCAGATTAATGGGCGTGTACTGCTCGATGAGATTGAAGAGCAGTTTGGCATTGTCTTTGAAGATTCAGATGATATCGATACAATCGGTGGCTGGCTGCAATCTCAAAATCCCGATATCGATATTGATGACTATGTCGATACAGAATTTGATAAATGGGTTGTGCTCGATGCTGAAAATCATCAGATTAAATCAGTAGCGCTGCATAAAGAATTTAATTCTTCCCGCCATCATCCTACTAATGAGGAAGAATGATAGAACGTTTTATTAAGAACTTCACAAAACCGTATGATAGGCATAAATGATCAAGCGAGAGACGATGGTCTCTCTTTTTTTGGAGGTTAATGATGAGAATCAATAAATATTTATCAGAATCAGGCATCACTTCAAGACGGGGTGCTGATAAAATGATCAATGATGGTCGTGTTCTGATTAATGGCCGGCTCGCAGAACTCGGCAGTCAAGTCGAACAAGGAGACTCAGTAGTAGTAGACGGTCAGCCGGTGTTATTAAACAAAGGTTACGTTTATTTGAAACTCAATAAGCCGAGAGGAATTACTTCTACCACTGAACGACATATTAAAGGGAATATTGTCGATTTTGTCGGACACCAGGAGCGGATATTTCATATCGGCAGACTGGATAAAGATTCAGAAGGCTTGATCCTGCTGACGAATGATGGAGATATCGTCAATGAAATTCTCAGGGCTGAAAACAAGCACGAAAAAGAATATATAGTAACAGTCGATCGTAAAATGACTGATGAATTTCTGAAACATATGTCAGAAGGTGTAGCGATTCTTGATACCGTGACGCTGCCCGCCGCAGTCACCAAAATTAATGACTATACATTTAACATTGTGCTGACGCAAGGTTTGAACAGACAGATTAGAAGAATGTGTGAAGCATTAGGTTATAATGTGAGGAAATTAAAACGTGTCCGAGTGATGAACATTTTAGTAGATGGTCTGAAGACAGGGGAATGGCAGGACTTAAACAACGAGGAGCGCGACGAATTGTTCAAACAACTGGATTATCACCCAAAGAGATAAAAACGGAAAGCTGACAATTTCAGCTTTCCGTTTTTATTAATGGGACAGTGAATTAATTATCACCGCCGAGTAAATCAAAGAAACCTCCGAGTGAACTGCCTTCTCCTCGATTCGTACCTGTCGCTGGTGCCGCAGCAAATACTCTGCTTGCTAATCTAGAGAACGGTAGTGACTGAATATAGACTGTTCCAGGTCCTTCTAGTCGTGCAAACCATATACCTTCTCCGCCGAACATCTTTGTTTTAATGCCAGGTACACGTTCTAAATCATAATTGACACTGCTGGTCATACCGACTAAGCAGCCAGTATCTACTTGCAGTACTTCTCCTGCGCGTAAGTCTTTTTTGATGATAGCGCCACCTGCATGAATGAAAGCCATTCCATCTCCACTTAGTCGCTGCATGATGAATCCTTCGCCGCCAAAGAAGCCGACACCAATTTTCTTCTGAATCGCAATGCCGACTGAAACGCCTTTTGCCGCACCGAGAAAGGCATCTTTTTGGCAGATAAACTCTCCACCGACTCGGCTTAAATCAATAGGAATGATTTTCCCTGGATAAGGTGCCGCTAAATACACATGTTCTTTTCCTGAGCCTCGGTTGGTAAAAGTCGTCATAAATAAACTTTCGCCGGTTAATGTTCGCTTGCCCGCTGCAAATAGTTTATCCATAAAGCCGGAGCCGCCGGAAGATGCCCCATCACCAAAAATAGTTTCCATTTGAATGGAAGGATTAATCATCATCATACTGCCTGCTTCAGAAATCACTGTTTCGTTTGGATCCAGTTCAATTTCTACATACTGAATATCATCACCGTAAATTTTGTAATCTATTTCATGATTGTTCATTGAGTATTCTCCTCCCTGATATGACAAGTATACAAATCAATGAATGACCTGTCGAACAAAAACGGAGAAATCAACACAAAAAAAAGAGCCCTAAGGCCCTTTAACTAACGACGGTTCATCATGTTTAAAACAATTGAAACAATCGCAATTAATAAGATAGTACCAACTAATGCTGGTAAAATTGAAACGCCCCAAACATCAGGACCCCAGTCGCCTAATAAATAGCCGCCAAGTGCTGCACCGAGTAAACCTGCGATGATGTTACCGATTTTTCCTCCAGGAATATCAGTACCCATAATCATTCCAGCAATCCAACCAATAAGACCGCCCATGATTAATGTAAGAAGTAAGCCCATGTGTATTTCCTCCTAATAATAATAATAAGAACATTAAATTCTGATGAGAAATCTCTCATGTTCTAAATATACCACTATTTATACAGGATAAACATTTAAATTAAATTTTATACTAATTTAACGACTCAGATCTTAAAATATAGAAGCAGAACAGTATAAACCATAGACCATATAAATAATTATAAGGCATGAAAATAGTAAGAAGAACGACGGTAGAGTACATTAACAGTAGTCCTATACGGACAGGATGTTTCATCAACCGATAAATACTATATGGACTGTCTGGATCCTGTTGGTCGATGATTCCAAGTGTAAACAGGATGTAACCAGCAATAAATACCGATACACTCAAATAAGCAGAGGCAATAAAAATCGATGCGCTGCTTGTAGCAAACAGCAGCGGGATTAACATACAGATGAATACAGTGATCACTAATAACTCGAATGGTTTTTTAATGGAAAGATGCAGCAGCTGGTTGTTGTATAATATGATAACTACGGAAAGAACACTGATCATAGTCAGCAGAAATATCCGGTTGATGAAATTTCCCTCACCGGAAAGTGGGTATATGACTAGCGCAGTCAATGTAACGGCTGACGGCATATATAATAGTAAGTAATGATTAAAATACGTATAGTACACATAAAAAAGAGCGCTCGCAATCATGCAGCCGATTAACATTAAAATAACCATGACCCACGCTCCCATAACTAAACATTAAAGCGATTATATCAGTTTAACAGCCGCTATACACCTTTTTTGTTACTCCATAGCAATGTATGAAGCTGTGGCGTCACAAAAACGCCATTCATTTGTTCATCTATCATGACACGTTCAATCAGCTTTTCATAACGTGTCAGCAATTTTTCTGTATGGTGTTCGACAGCATCATCAAGATAAGGGTTGCCGACTTGAAGATAAAAAGGGATGTCTGGATAATGGGCATGAATGCTTTGGGCAAATCGGTAATCCTCTTCATTAAATACCACTACTTTTAAACTGATCTGATTCTGATTAAGCTGACTGATGATAGCAGATAACTGATTTAAGTCGTGATTCATATGGGAAGAAGGAGGTTTCGGACTGATAGTCATCTGATCAATTTCAGTCATCCATTCCTGAAATTTAGTCCCTTGAGTTTCAAGCGCAATTTCACACCCCTCTTGATGAAGAAGTGTAATGAGAGAACCTACGCCTTTGATTAAAGCAGGGTTTCCTCCTGAAATGGTCACATGGTCAAAACGATCACCGCCGACCGCCTTCAGTTCATTCATGATCTCTTCAGCTGTCATCATCCGGATGTCCTCTTTTGCTGTGCCATCCCATGTAAACTTAGAATCACACCAGCTGCATCTAAAGTCACAGCCGGCAGTTCTGACAAACATCGTTTTTCGACCAATCACCATTCCTTCGCCTTGTATAGTAGGACCGAATACTTCCATGACAGGGATTTTCATTGATGCACCCCTCTATAGATGACATAGCTTGTAGGGGTTTCTCTTAAAAACACTTGAAGACAGACGGCTTGATTGGGTAATGAGCTGAGATAATTCTGAACAACTTCATGAATATATTCTGCCAGCTTTTCAGTTGACGGCATGATGTGATTGATATCTGGAAGGTCATTGAGTAACTGATGATCAAACCGGCCGTGAACCAGCTGCTTCAACGTGCTGAAATTCACAAGAAATCCTGCATCATCAAGCGTATTGCCGGCGATAGTGAGATTGAGGAAATACGTATGACCGTGAACTCTGCCGCATGCACCCGCATCAGGATGTGGAATATAGTGAGCGCTTGAAAAGTTCATATCTTTATTAAGTTCGAAGCGATAGTTATGGGCGACTTGGGGATAAATCTGCTGTATCATTTAATCTCTCTCTTTCATATAGGCATGAAGCCCGTTATTTCGTAGAAGACAGCTCGGGCATGTGCCGCAGCCGTCAGCAATAATGCCGTTGTAGCAAGTTAATGTGTTATTTCTAATGTACTCCAGCTGACCGAGCGAATCAGCAAGCGCCCATGTCTCTTTTTTGTCGAGCCACATCAATGGCGTATGGATTTCAAAATCTTTATCAGTCGCTAAATTAAGAGATACATTGAGAGATTTTATAAACATATCCCGACAATCAGGATAACCGGAAAAGTCTGTTTGACATACACCGGTAATGATGTGTTTGGCACCGATCTGGTAGGCAAGTGCTCCAGCAAATGACAAAAATAAAAGATTGCGAGCCGGGACAAACGTATTAGGTATCGCTGCTTCACTTGAAATCTCTATTGTATGGTCTGTTAATGCATTCGGTGATAACTGTGACAGTAAAGACATATCTAATATATGATGTTTTAACTGCTGGTCTGCAGCAATATTCTTTGCCACATCGATTTCAAGGACGTGTCTTTGTCCATAGTCGAAAGTCACAAGTTCTACTTCCTTAAAATGCTGCAGGGCATAGAAGAGACAGGTCGTGCTGTCTTGTCCGCCGCTGAAAACAACTAATGCCTTATCATGTAATAATTGTTTGTCCATAATTCCACCTTTTCCCATAAAAAAAGACATCTTTCCCTAGCAAGATGTCAGACTAGTTTTTTAGAGAGGGTATATGCTAGGAACCTCTGATTAAATTCGTTTATCATTGTAACAGAAAAACGTTTATACTAAAAGAAATTAATGAGAAGGGCATGATTATGATGCTGCTGATGATAGATAACTACGATTCATTTACATATAATATCGTTCATTATTTAGAAGGATTGGATTATGAGGTTTTAGTTCGTACACCTGATGAGCTCACCATTGAGATGATTAAAGGATTGAATCCAGACGTGATTATTTTGTCGCCTGGGCCGGGTCATCCGACTGAGGCAGCACTCTGTCTTGATGTGGTGGAGCAATGCCGGGAATATCCGATACTAGGAATATGTCTCGGATTTCAAGTGATTGTCACTGCTTTCGGAGGAGAAGTGGTTGAAGGTCCACCGGTTCACGGTCATCAACAGGCAATCACACATGACGGCACGGGGCTATTCACCGGACTGCCGTCACCGCTGTCTGTCGGGAGGTATCATTCACTGCAGGCAGCACATGTTCCTGACTGTTTGAAGGTGACTGCAACAGCTGGTGACATCGTGATGGCTGTCAAACATGTGACACTGCCGATAGAGGCGGTGCAGTATCATCCGGAGTCCATACTGACAGATTATGGGCGAGAGCAGTTGAATCATTTTATAGTGAGGTATGCAAATGATTAGAGCATGTGTGCATTTCATGTCATTAACAGATAACCAACCAGTGGAACTTTATTTCAAGGATCCTGTCGCAGTGCTGACAGCGAAGACGACAGAAGAAGTGAAATCAGTCATTAAAAAGGCAGAACAGTACAGCTCTGAACATTATGTAGTCGGTTACACCGCTTACGAGGCTGCTGCTGCGTTCTCCAATAAAATGACAACGAAATCGGTAGAGACATATGCTAAATTTTATGTGTTCTCTGAACCGGTCAAACCTTTTGAAGAAACGATGCTCATGATGCCGATGGAATTTCAGTTTCACACGTCACCACCATATATCATGTCACAGATAGAAACGATTAAAAGTGAAATCATCAAAGGTAACACGTATCAAGTCAACTATACAGTCCGTTTGTCAGCTCAGAGTGACAATCAGCCGTATGCGGTCTATCAGCGGCTCACGACTGAACATAACGGTCAATATACGGCATACATTGAAGATGGTGAAGAAGCAGTCATCAGTATTTCTCCTGAACTATTCTTTGAGTATGACAAGAACAGCGGTCATATATATACGAAACCTATGAAAGGAACTATGCCGCGTAACGGACTGGATGACAAGAACGCGCGTCTTCTTAAAAAATCACTGAAAGATCAGGCTGAGAATGTCATGATTGTCGACCTGCTGCGGAGTGACCTCAGCAGAATTGCAATTAAAAATTCAGTCGCCGTGACCTCGTTGTTTGAAATCACAGCATACGAAACAGTGTATCAAATGACTTCGACTATTGAAGCCGATGTCACGGGCGCATCACTGGTAGATATATTCTCAGCTTTGTATCCGTGCGGCTCTATTACAGGGGCCCCTAAAATCAGTACGATGGCAATTATCGATGCGCTGGAAGAAGAAGCTCGGGATGTCTACTGCGGCGCTGTCGGTATGATGCTGCCTGACGGTCGGATGATATTCAATGTACCTATCCGCACCCTTAAGAAACAAGGACGGACCTATGCTTATGGTGTCGGTGGAGGTATTACCATTGATTCTATTCCTGAAAAAGAATACGACGAAATGATAGCAAAAACTAAAATACTGACTGCACTTGCACCTGCTGATTTTCATTTAATAGAGACGATGCGGGTCGATGAAAATGGAGTTAAAAGACGCGATTACCACCGTCAACGTCTCCTTGACAGCCTGAATCATTTTCACCTGTCGTATGATCCTGTACAGTTAGAAGCGCTGCTGTCTTTAACGGCAGCTCAGACAAAAATGCTGAGAGTGACGGCTTCAGAAGGACGATTGTTGTATGAGCTGCGTGATATACCTGCGACCTCATGTCATGCTGTACTGATGCCTATGCTGGAAGAAGATAGTGATAGACTGCAGCATAAGACATCAATCCGTCATCATTATGTCACTAAATCGCAGACACTCTCCCTCTATTATAATAAAGACAATATCATCACCGAATTCAACATCGGTAACTTAGTCTATGAACTTGACGGAAAGTTATATACTCCAGATGTCCCACAAATGCTGCGCGGCTGTATGCGTCAAGAGCTGCTGGATCGTCAAATCATCAGCATAAGGAATCTGACGGTCGATGCATTGCTCAGTCATCAAACGCACATCAAATTATGGATGATTAATTCATTGAGAGAGTGGACAGAAATTCATCTGGATCGTCATTTGGAAATAATTAATAGCAATTCGCGTCAGAAAAGCGTAGAATAAAATTATTAATCTCGAAACATTATAGGAGAAAATTATGATTATAAGCTTACTGCTTCTCATTGGATTATGTATCTGGGTGTACTACTGTAACCAGCAGGTACAGCTATTACTTAAAAAAGGTAATATGGATAAAGTGCTTATCTGGCTATATTTAACCATGATTACTTCAGTGATTATAGTCGGTTTCCTGGTATTTGGGTTGAGAGAACAACTACTGAATGTGTTAGAGGTGTTCTACCGAAGTTAGGTAGAGCACTTTTTTGATAGTTCGGTCTAAGGTCGTATATTATTCGATGAGACTATAATTTAAAGTAAAGAGTGAGGGACTGTTATGATTTTTGAAAAAGCGGGGATGTTCTCGACATTTCATGAAAATATGGCAAGTGATCCACTAGCACATACGCTGGCGAATGCCTTAGTAGGTAATCCACTTGGCACTGCGACACTTGAAATCACTTTCGTAGCACCAGTGATTTATTTTGATGAACCGACGTTGATAGCACTGACGGGAGCCGATTTTAAAGCATATACAAAAGATAAACAAATCGCCCCTTTTAAGCTGCATTTAATGGAAAAAGGAGATACGCTGTCATTCCATCTTCCTTCTAAAGGGACACGTGCCTATATGGCTGTCGGCGGCGGTATGCAGCTGCAGAAACGGATAGATTCCGCTGGTTCACTTGACGGCCTGACCGGCCTCATTAAAGACGGCGATGTTTTTGAACTCCGTCGTCAATACAGCACTCTGCAGAAATCACTATTGTTTCAGCTGATTCATCAAAAAGAAAGCAGCTGGGGAATTGATAATTATAGTCTGGCGCGTATTTACTATTCAGATGTATACCATATCAACGAGACTGAGCATACTGCTTTGTTGACTGATGAAGAAAAACAGCTGATGACGCAAGATATGTACGAAGTATCAAAGCAGTTTGATCGTACTGGATTCATTCTGGAAGGGGATACTATTGACCGTCACATTGAATGTGAGATGCAGCCGATTTGTAGAGGTGCCATTCAGATCAATCCGGAAGGAAAACTGATTGTCATCCAAAATGATGTCAAACAGCCTGGTAAATTTCCGCAGATAGCTACCATTGCGCCCTACCATCTGCCTAAGTTGTCACAGAAAAGACCAGGTTCAAAGCTGCTGTTTAAATGGGAATCACAAGAAGAGTATAAGACGTCTCAAAAATCATATGATTCATGGGTAAAAAGTCTGATGCTGCAAATTGATTATCATTTAAAAAACAACTAACATTTACAAAAATGACACGTTAAATTCACATTTTACACAATTTTAATGTGAAATGTGTTATTTTGATTGAATTTTGCTAAAAAAAGGTTTAAATTAATATGTTGTACCACATTTTTTTGCTTAAAGATTAACAATTTTAACGATATGTAAATTATATGACTACATTAAATGGAGGAAAACTGATGAAGGAACGTAAAATAAGTATTTTTGTCTTCTTCCTGCTGACTGTATTGACTGTCTCTTTAAAAACGTATTTCGCTTACTATATAGACTTGTCACTGGGTGTAAAAGGTATTGTACAAAACTTAATATTATTGATGAATCCATACAGCTTTGTCGCGCTTATTTTAAGTGTATTCCTGTTTTTTAAAGGACGTAAAGCATTCTGGTTTATCTTCACAGGTGGATTGTTATTGACATCACTGCTTTATTCTAACGTTGTCTACTTCAGATTTTTCTCTGACTTCATTACATTCAGTACATTAAATCAAGTGAGTAACGTTGATTCGATGTCAGGTGCCATCTGGAGTTCATTCCAGTGGTATGACTTTGTCTATTTCCTGGATATTATCATCTATCTATTTATACTGCTGTTCAAAAAACAATGGTTGGATACAAAAGGATTTCAGCGTAAATTTGTTCCTGTTATGATGGGTATGGCTGTTGCTTTGTTCTTCTTGAACTTAGCATTCGCTGAAACTGACCGTCCTGAATTATTGACTCGTACGTTCGACCATAAATATTTAGTGAAATATTTAGGACCGTATAACTTCACAGTATATGACGGTATTAAAACTATTCAAAACAATCAGCAGAAAGCTTTGGCAAGCGAAGATGACCTGGCAAAAGTCAGATCATATACAAAAACAAAATATGTTGAGCCGAACAAAGAATACTTCGGTATTGCTAAAGAAAAGAACATCATTAAAATTCACTTGGAAAGCTTTCAGACATTTCTCATCGGTAAAAAAATCAATGGTGAAGAAGTCACTCCTTTCCTGAATCAATTAGCAACTGGAAATGATGATTTCATCTATTACGACAACTTCTTCCATTCTACAGGGCAGGGTAAAACGTCCGATGCAGAATTGACGATGGATAATAGTATATATGGGCTGCCGCAAGGGTCTGCATTTTCAATGAAAGGTGATAACACCTATCAGTCACTGCCTGCTATATTACATCAGCAGCAAGGCTATTCAACTTCAGTCATGCATGGGGATTACAAAACATTCTGGAATAGAGATCAAATCTACAAACACTTCGGTGTCGATAAGTTCTATGACGCGACTTACTACGATATGAGCCCTGAAAATCTTGAGAATTTAGGATTGAAGGATAAGGAATTCTTCAAAGAATCAATTCCTTATTTAAAAGCTGAAAAACAGCCGTTCTATTCGCACTTAATGACACTGACCAATCACTATCCATTTACAGTTAAGCCGGAAGATGCAACCATCGCTTCTCCTGGTACAGGTAACCCAACGGTGGACGGCTATATTCAGACGGCTCGTTACTTGGATGAGTCAGTTGAACAGTTCATTATAGACTTGAAAAAAGAAGGGCTGTATGATGATTCAGTCATTATGATTTATGGTGACCATTATGGTATCTCAGAAAATCATAATAAAGCGATGTCGAAGCTGTTAGGTGAAGAGATTACACCGACTAAATTCATGGACTTGCAGCGTACAGGTTTATTCCTGAAAGTTCCTGGCATTAAAGGACATGTTGATTCTACGTATGCCAGTCAAGTGGATGTCGTACCGACCTTGCTTCATTTGACAGGTATTGATGCAAAACCTTATGTTGTGTTTGGTACCGACTTATTGTCTAATAAACATCACCAGATGGTAGTGTTTAGAAATGGTGACTTTATTACACCGGACTACAAATCAATCAACGGCATTTATTATGACAACACGACCAACCAGCCGATTACTGCTGAAGCAGACAAAGCAAAAGCAGTAAAAATTAAGAAACAAGTCGAAACTGAACTTGAATTATCAGACAGCTTGATTAACGGCGACTTGCTGCGGTTCTATAAAAACCCTGAGTTCAAAGCAATCGATCCAATGAAATACAGCTATGATAACGGCTCGGTCAGTAAATAATTGTGTCAGGCCCTCCAGCTTCTTGGAGGGTCTTATTTTTATGCCGTGCGTTACAATCATTAAACAAAGATCCACCGGACGCAAGCGTCCGGTGGATCTTTGTCTATCCTAATGAAACATCAAGTATCATCATAATTGTAAAGCCGAGCATTAATCCAAGTGTAGCAAGGTCGGTGTTATTACCAGATTGAGATTCAGGTATTAATTCTTCCACTACTACAAATATCATCGCTCCTGCTGCAAATGCGAGTGCATAGGGCAGTATCGGCGTAATCAGCAGAACAGCTGCCGCACCGATGACTGCAAACAGCGGTTCCACAAGTGCAGATGCCTGACCGAGCTGGAATGCTTTTCCTTTTGATTTGCCGTCTGCATATAATGGTAGACTAAGCGCAGTTCCTTCAGGAATATTTTGAATACCGATACCGATGGCAAGTCCAATCGCTGCCATTAACGTTGCACTGTCGTTTTGGATGATTGAGCCGAAAGCGACACCGAGTGCCAATCCTTCAGGAATGTTATGTAAAGTGATCGCAAGCAGCAGCAATGTGGATTGCTTTAAATTACTTTTGACGCCTTCTTTTTGATGGCCGTCAGTCCCCTTAATGTGCATGTGAGGGACTACAAAATCCAGACATCGAATAAATAATCCTCCAAGCAGAAAACCTACCGCAGCAGGTATCCACGGGATACGGCCTGCTTCTTCACTGAACTCTAAAGCAGGTGCGAGCAATGACCAGAAAGAAGCAGCAATCATCACTCCAGCTGCAAATCCCTGCATTGTATTCAATAGCTTGTTGTTGACGCCTCGTACAAAGAACACAGCTGCCGCGCCTGCAGCAGTCAAGCTCCAAGTAAAGATTCCGGCGATGAGCGCTTGAATGACAGGTGATAATTCACTAAACCATTCGAACATACATACCTCCTTGTTAAGAAAAAGTGTATAATATTATATTGAGATTTTCATTTATAAATTATATCACATTAGACGAGATGAGGATAAACCTTGGAAGCATATAAAATTGAACATTTATCAAAGCAATATGGTGATAAAACCATTTTCCATGATGTCAGCCTCAGTATTTCTGAAGGCGAGAAAGTGGCACTGGTCGGTATTAATGGGACCGGAAAAAGCGCCCTCCTTAAATGCATTGCTGAAATTGAGCCGCATGACGGCGTCGTGACGCATCCTAACCGCTATAAAATCAGCTACGCAGCACAGGAACCCCGACTTGCACTTGATGAGAACGCACTGAAAAACGTACTGGATCAGTCAAGTCCAGTAGTTCGTCTGTTAAATGATTATGATGCCATTGTAGAACGTATGTCTATAGACACATCAGATGAAGTGATGGACCGGTTCAATCAACTGCAGCAGCAGCTCGATGCGGTTGACGGCTTCAGCTATCAAGCCGAAGCTAAGACGATCTTGACAAAGCTTGGAATCATGGATCATACGTCAAATCTTGAAACCATGAGCGGTGGTCAGCAAAAGCGTGTGGCACTCGCTCGAACATTGCTGGAAAAACCTGATTTACTGCTTCTTGATGAGCCGACCAATCACCTGGACTTCGAATCCATTGCCTGGCTGATTCAGTTCATTAAAAGTTACAGTAAATCAGTGCTCGTTGTCACTCACGACCGTTATTTCCTAAATGAAGTAGCTGATAGAATCATTGAACTGAGAAACGGGCGGACATTTCTCTATTCAGGGAACTACGATGCTTATATCGCCGGCAAAGCCGAAGAAGAAGCGACGCAGGAGCGTATACAGCATAAGGAGAAACAGCTCTATAAGCAGGAACTTGCATGGATGCGTAAAGGCGCAAAGGCGCGTTCTACTAAACAGCAGGCGCGGATTGAACGATTTAAGTCAATCGAAGACAAAGTCGCCGGACATATCTCAACGGATGAAATGTCAGTAGACTTGAACCATCAACGTCTCGGCAAGCAAGTGTTTGAACTGGAGGACGTTGGTATTGCTTTTGGCGATAGAACGTTGTTTGACGGCTTGACTACGATTGTTCAGACTACTGATAGAATTGGAATCGTCGGTGAAAACGGTTCTGGTAAATCAACGTTACTTAATATATTAGCGATGGAACTGAAGCACTCTAGAGGTAACCTCAAAGTCGGTCAGACTGTTAAAGTGGGCTACTATAAACAGAGTAATGCCAGAATGAATGAGCAGTTGCGTGTCATAGATTTTCTGCGTGAAAAAGCAGAAGAAGCGACACAATCTGACGGTTCTAAAATATCAGTCACGCAGCTGCTTGAACGATTTTTGTTTCCATCCAGTATGCACGGCACGTTAATTCACCGGCTGTCTGGCGGGGAGAAAAAACGCTTGTATCTCCTCAGTATATTGATTGAAGGGCCGAATGTTTTACTGCTGGACGAACCGACCAATGATCTGGACACCGAAACGTTGACGATTCTGGAGCGCTATTTAGCAGAATTCAGCGGTGCTGTACTGACAGTCAGCCACGACCGTTATTTCCTTGATAAAGTAGTCAACAAATACTGGTATTTACATGATCAGCATGTTGATCAGCTGCTTGGTGATTTTGAAGACTACTTGACAGCTAAGAAGGACAATCAAGTGGCAGCTGTGAAATCCGGGCAGGTAACCGAAAAACCAAAGCAGAGCCGTATTTCCTATAAGGATAAGCGCCAGTTCGAACAGCTGGGCGGCGAAATAGAAGATTTGGAAGTCAGACTGGAAGACATCGATGCTCAAATTGCGGCAGAGACTACTAATTATGAACGATTGAATGAACTGACAGCCGAACGGGAAGCATTGACTTTACGCTATGACGAAGCATTTCTTGAATGGAGCGAATTAGCAGAACGGATGGAGTAGAAGGCAATTGGAAGACATATTACAATGTTATTTTGGTTACAAGACATTCCGGACAGGACAGCGGGAACTTATCACTTATGCAGTGAATCATGAATCAGCTCTTGGTATTCTACCGACTGGTGGCGGGAAGTCAATCTGTTATCAAGTGCCTGGATTGATCAGAGGAGGGTTGACGCTCGTTATCAGTCCGCTCATCTCGTTGATGAAAGACCAGGTAGATACACTGAATGCCTCTGGGATCAACGCAGCATATTTGAACAGTAATCTGAAAGCCGCAGAAGAGCGTGACATCATGACCGGTCTTGCTTATCATCGCTATCAGTTTCTATATGTAGCACCTGAACGGTTCAATCAGCTGACCTTCAGGCAGATGTTGACTCAACTGGATATCCGGTTGATTGCATTTGATGAGGCGCACTGCATTTCCAAATGGGGCCATGACTTTAGACCAAGTTACCGTCAAGTGATCCACTATTTAGATCTGTTCGACTGTCCGTTTCTGGCAGTTACAGCGACAGCGACTATCGATGTAAAAAAAGATATTCAGTCACTGTTGAATATCGCAGATGACCATGTCGTTGAAACGAGTACGAGACGCGAAAACTTGGCATTCAAAGTGGACCCCTCTTTTCAAAAAGAGAAGGTTGTCCGCGAATATATCCAGTCACATCCTGATGACTCAGGCATTATCTACGCTGGTACGAGAAAACAGGTTGATGCACTCCATGAGCAGTTCAGTGAACTGAATATCAATCACACCATCTATCATGCCGGTCTGCCGAAAAGTGAACGTGAAGAAAATCAGGCGAAATTCGTCAATGATGATTGTCCTGTCATGATTGCGACGAATGCATTTGGTATGGGAATTGACAAATCCAATGTCCGCTACGTCATTCATTACAATATGCCTCAGGACATTGAGTCCTATTATCAGGAAGCTGGCCGAGCAGGTCGGGACGGACTGGACAGTGAATGTATATTGATGTTCAGCGAACAGGATATTCGGCTCCAGCAGTTTTTTATCAGTACGAGTGATGAATCTATTCAGGAGAAAAAGAAAGAAAAACTGCAGAAGATGGTTCATTACACTAAAACTACACAATGTCTTCAAGGGACGATTATCAATTACTTTAATCCGGATGAGCATCTGCAGTTATGCGGTAAGTGCAGTAACTGTCTGAAACAAGGCTCATATGACATGACAACAGAAGCAATGAAAATTTTAAGTTGCTTGATTCGAATGAAAGAACCTGTCAACCGACTAGTACTGACTAAAGTACTAAGAGGAGAAAATGATTCTGAAGTGAAAGACCATCATTATGATCTGTTAAGTACTTATGGTCTGCTGAAAGACTATGAAACTAAAGATATTTCCAGATTTATTGATACACTGCTGTTCAATGGTTATATTCATGAACAGCACGGCAAGATGCTCTGTCATTCTTCTGCCAAGGACGTCATCTTCAACAAAACACAAGTGATGACTCATTATGAGCCGATCAGCTACAACGAAAAAGTGATTATTAAAACGGTATCTGAAGTCAATGAACAGCTCTTCAACTTGTTGAAGACGGTAAGAAAGCAACTGGCATCGGAACTGGGTGTCCCCCCGTTCACTATTTTTTCGGATCATACTTTGACGCTGTTTGCCAAGAAAATGCCGACTACGAAGCAGGAGATGATTCATATTGAAGGCGTGGGAAGCTATAAACTGAAACATTACTGTCCACACTTCATGGCATGCATTAATGACTATCTGTCACTGGCAAGATAAAGATTATAAGTTTACAATAGGCTGTAACGATAAAGGTGAGGTGACGTTATGATAAGGTTCGAAGATGTTTCAAAGGTATACGGGGATAAGCATGCAGTCGATCATATCTCTATGGAAATACAAGAAGGGGAGTTCTTTGTGCTGATTGGACCGTCCGGTTGTGGTAAGACGACGACATTAAAGATGATCAACCGGTTAATTCCATTATCGACCGGTTATATTTATTTCAAAGACCGACCGATCAGCAGCTATAAACTTGACGAAATGCGCTGGGACATCGGTTATGTGCTGCAGCAAATTGCATTATTTCCCCATATGACGATACGCGATAATATTGCTCAAGTACCACTCATGAAGCAATGGTCCCAGCAGGACATCGATCAGCAAGTCGATCAGTTGCTCGGCATGGTTGGTCTGCCGCCGGAACAATATCGTAACCGCATGCCGGACGAACTGTCAGGCGGTCAGCAGCAGCGGGTAGGTGTAGTCAGAGCACTGGCAGCCGATCCACCGGTTATACTGATGGACGAACCATTCAGTGCGCTTGACCCCATCAGCAGAGAAAAACTGCAGGATGACCTGCTTGATCTTCAGTCCAAGATCAACAAGACGATTATTTTTGTCACACATGATATTGCTGAAGCATTTAAGTTAGGTGACCGTATTTGTCTGATGAATGAAGGACGGATTGAGCAGATTGGCACACCTGAGGAGTTTTTGAGACACCCGAAAAGTGATTTTGTGAAGTCGTTCATCGGTGATATAAAGCGTACTTATGCAGACGATTATGTTGATAATACACCGTATGATGATCGTTATCCAACCGTTCAGGCAGATTCTGAAATAGAAGAAGTCTTTCGAATGCTGCAGCAGCATGACCGTGTCAATGTTATGGCAGGTGATCGTTATGTGGGTGCCATTACAAGAAACAGAGCGTTTGAACAGCTGAGTAAAGGAGTGACTGCTTGATGAATGCATTCATTGATACGTTGAACGACCGTAAAGGGGAGCTCCTTACAGCACTACTGGAACATATTCAACTGTCATTCATCGCACTGCTCATTGCGATGCTCATCGCTGTGCCGCTCGGCATATTGTTGACACGACGACAAAAGTTAGCTGAACCCATCATCAATGTCACAGCGATTCTTCAGACCATTCCATCGCTGGCACTACTAGGTCTGATGATTCCGCTGTTCGGCATTGGGCGGGTACCTGCCATTATTGCACTGATTATCTATGCATTACTGCCGATTTTAAGAAATACATACACTGGGATTAAGGAAGTCGACCCATCGTTGAAAGAAGCAGCGAGTGGTATCGGTATGAATCCATTAAGACGGTTGACGAAAGTAGAACTACCACTTGCGATGCCTGTCATTATGGCAGGGATCCGTACGGCGATGGTGTTGATCATTGGGACAGCAACACTTGCTGCATTTATCGGAGCAGGTGGACTAGGCGACTTGATTTTACTCGGTATAGACCGTAACAATACACCGCTGATTTTACTTGGAGCTATTCCAGCCGCGATACTCGCTGTCTTTTTTGATAGTATTCTGCGCTGGATGGAACGCATGTCATATAAGAGCATCGCGATTATATTAGGGATACTCGTCTTAATTTGTCTTATAGTGGCCCTGCTGCCATTATTTAACCGCAGTGATGACACATTGGAACTGGCCGGCAAGCTAGGGACAGAACCCGAGATTATCACGAATATGTATCAACTCGTCATTGAAGATAAGACGGATCTTGAAGTCGACGTGAAACCAGGACTCGGCAAGACCGCCTTCTTATATAATGCACTGAAATCAGGAGACATTGACGGTTATCTGGAATTCACTGGAACGGTTCTTGGCGAGTTGACGAAGGAAACTCCAGAAGGCACGACAGAACAAGAAGTATATGAGCAGGCTAAAACATCAATAGATGAACAAGCAGACATGGCGCTCTTAAAACCAATGAAATATAATAACACCTATGCGCTTGCCGTCAAAAAGGACTATGCAGAAAAGTACGGTTTGAAAACAATATCTGATCTTGATAAAGTGAAAGACGACATCAATGCGGGCTTCACATTGGAATTTAATGACCGGGAAGATGGTTATAAAGGGATTCAGAAAAAATACGGAATCACATTGGATCATATTAAAACGATGGAACCTAAAATCCGTTATCAAGCTGTAGAAAGTGGAGCTATTGATGTGATTGATGCTTACTCTACAGATGCTGAACTGCGTAAATATGACATGGTTGTGCTGAAAGATGACAAACATCTCTTCCCGCCATACCAAGGAGCACCACTGTTCATGAATGAAACAATTAAAGAACATCCTGAATTAGTAGATGCATTGAATATATTAGCCGGCAAAATTACAGATGAAGAAATGCAGCAGATGAATTATGATGTCGCTTATGGCGGTAAGAAATCTGAAGATGTTGCACGAGAGTATCTTGAAAAACAAGGGTTGATTAAATAGGAGGGTGCTTGTTGAAAGAACAGCTGAAACAACTAAGTATTTATCAAGCAGGTAAGACTGCAGATGAACTCAAGTCAGAGTTAGGCATCGCAGGAGACATGATGAAGCTTTCTTCAAATGAGAATGTTTATGGCCCGTCTCCAGAAGTGACACGTACTTTAAAGCAATCACTGAACTTACTGTACGAATATCCGGATAGTCATGGTACAGTGCTGAAACAAGCGATTGCTGAGCATTACAAAGTGAAAGAAGAGTCTATACTACTTGGTTCCGGCCTCGATGAAGTGATTATGATGCTGTCCCGGGCTGTTTTGAAGCCGGGTGATGATATATTGACATGCGAAAATACATTTGTCCAATATCAGCATCATGCCGTCATTGAAGACTGTCGTATAGTGACTGCGCCGCTAGATACAGGAAAATTTGATCTACAGGCGCTTGCAGAAAAAATTACGGCTCACACGACCCTCATCTGGCTGTGCAACCCGAATAATCCGACAGGCAATTATTTTAATCAGTCCGAGCTGTCAGCATTTTTGACTAAAGCAGGTGAAATACCTGTAGTACTGGATGAGGCCTATGCGGAATATGTGACTGCAGAAGATTATCCGGATAGTTTCTCGTTACGTGAAAAACATCCAAACATCATCATTTTAAGAACATTTTCAAAAGCTTATGGACTTGCTTCACTACGTGTAGGGTATGCGATATCATCAGACGAATGGACATCGATCTGGCATCGCGTCAAACTACCGTTCAATGTGACATCATTGTCATTGAAAGCGGCTGAAGCGGCATTGAAGGATCAGGAGTATTTAACAGACGTTCGACAAAACAATGCGGTAGAAAGACAACGGTTTTATGCATCAAATATCAGTCACTATCTTCTTCCGTCACAAACCAATTTTGTGCTTGTGAAGACAGATGACATCAATGAACTAAATGATTACCTGCTGACGTTCGGTATCATTGCAAGACCAACACCCGTCGGCGTTAGAATTACTATTGGAACAGCTGAACAGAACACAGTAGTCATCAAAGCGTTGGAAAACTATTTCAGTACAAAATGAGAAGGGATGAACCACATGACAAGACAATCAATTGCCATTGATATGGATGAAGTTCTAGCAGATACACTCAAGAAAGTAGTATTCAAATTCAATGAAGAGTCTGGGGAGACAGTCACACTTGAGCAGCTTGAAGGAATCAAACTAAGAGATATACATCCGCAGCATGCAGAAACGTTATCGAATCTCCTGCTCGACCGTGAGTTCTTCAGAGACCTCGAAGTCTTTCCAGATGCGGTGCGGGTTGTTGAACGTCTGACCGAACATTATGATGTCTACATTGCTACTGCAGCAATGGATGTTCCGACATCATTTGATGCGAAATATGAATGGCTCATTGAGCATTTTAAGTTCCTGGATCCACAGAACTTTATTTTCTGCGGCAATAAAGGTGTAGTTGGAACAGATTATCTAATTGATGATAATCCAAAGCAGCTGCGTGCCTTTAAGGGAACAGGTATCATGTATCATGCGTCTCATAATGTTAATGAAGAAGGATTTGACCGGGTACACAGCTGGAAGGAAGTAGAAGAATATTTTCTGACAGATAAGTAATAAAAAGGTCCTGATGACGACGTCATCAGGACCTTTCACTTTATATGTCTTCTGGACCGACGAACATGCGCAGACGTTTAGTCAGTATATCGATCTGTAATGGTGTCTCGATGTCTATTTCACCATCAATATCAACAGCCATCGTGTTTTCTGTTTCTATCGTAATACTGCCTCCTGAATAATGTTCGATATTATTACTGATGTCATTCCAATTTTCAGTGCTTTTTTCAGTCAATAGTTCCGTAAACAATTTGATACCTGATTCTTTGAAGATAAAGACGTCAAGAGTACCATCATCAGCTGCCAATTCGGTAAGCGGGATCCGATTACCGCCGACAAACTGACCGTTGGCGGTGATAATCATTGAACTGTTTCCTGTATAGACCTCTCCATCAACAGTGACTTTATAATTGAAGAACGTCGGATTAGTCACACTTCTTAACGTTGACATCAAGTAGCTGAATTTGCCGATTCTACTTTTTGCATTTTCTGCCACACCTTCAGAATTTTCTACGATCAATCCCATTCCTGCAAAATTCAGTCCATATCTATCGTTGATTTTCATGACATCAATATGTTTGACTGCCGCATTTTGAAGCGTCATTGCTGCGGCTACTGGCTGAGGGGGGAGATTTAATGTTTTAGTGAAATCATTGAATGTGCCGCCTGGCAGTATGCCGATCGGAAGATTAAGTTCTGCCTGCATGACCCCATTGATGAGTTCATGGATAGTACCATCACCACCTAATAAATAGATGACATCAATAGACAGCGACTCATCTTTTATTTGATGACAATATTTAATGATGTCTCCTTTTTCCTGACTTTTGTAAATAGTCAGTTGCTGGCAGATGGTGACGAGTTGTTTAGTCACTTCACCGATGATTTCTACGACTTCACCTTGACCCGCACCTTTATGATAAAATAATACGCCATGTGTAAAGCTTATCATAATCACACCTCGATTTTTCGTTTGTATTAAATACCCTTTTTTAAAATAAAAAACACGCGCCGCAGCGCATGTTTTTAGTGAATCCCTTCCATATGTTTAGAAATCCAGCGATTTAAAATGATCATCAGTACAAACAGAACAATGGCAAGACCGCCAATCACTCCGAAATAATTAGTATAACCAACGATATCAACTAGTTTTACTAATTGGGCATTAATAGCCTGGGCACTCGCATTAGTCAGGAACCATAGACTTAACATTTGTGAGCTGAACGCTTCAGGAGCTAGTTTGACAGATACTGAAGATCCTGTAGGAGACAGACACAGTTCACCGATGACACATAACACAAAAGATACAACAAGCCACATAGGATTGTATAATGCATCACCGCCGTTGATTGTTGGGATAATCATAATCAGGAATGACGCACCTGCAAATAATAGACCGAATGCAAATTTTAATGGTGTGGATGGATTATACTTGCCGAGTTTTGACCATAAGGCTGAAATCACCGGTGCTAGTAATACGATAAAAATAGGATTCAGTGACTGGAACCATGCGGCAGGCACTGTAAAATCAATCCCAAACATCTGGTTCAGATCAAGCTGTGTTTTTTCTTTAGCAAAGATACTTAATACATTTGCTCCTTGTTCCTGGATAGACCAGAACATCACGCCTGCGATGAATAACGGCACGTATGCAAGTATCCGTGAACGTTCCACTGTAGTAACATCATTGCTTCTATACATTGTCAAGAAGTAGAGAATAGGCAGGACAACACCGAGTACAGTGACGACTAATGAGAATGTGTTGAACGACAGAATACCAGTCAGCTGAGAGATGAGAATGACAGCAGCTACAGCAATGACAGCCCCGATTATTATTTTTTTGTAACGATGCTTCTCGTCAGCAGTCAAAGGATGTGTCGGTTCAAGACCGACTAACCCTAGTGAACGTCTGTTAAAAATGACATAGACGACTAGAGCAAGAGCCATACCGATAGCAGCAGCGAGGAAGCCCATATGATAGTTATAGTTTTTTTGCAGTGCTCCTACGATAAATGGTGACAATAAGGCACCCATATTAACAGACATGTAGAAGATGACAAAGCCTGCATCCATTCTATTGTCCTTCTTGTCATAGAGTCCACCGACAACATTAGAAATATTCGGTTTCATCAGGCCGGAACCGACGATGATCAGAAACATCGACGCAAGGAACGCTGGAACTCCGAATGGCAGGCTCATCGCGATATGGCCGCCCATAATCAATATGGCCCCGTATAGCAGTGCTTTTCTAGAACCGATGACCCGGTCAGCAAGCCAGCCGCCGATAATTCCAGTCATAAAGATCAATGCACCGTACATCGATGCCACACTTGCTGCAGTAGTCTGGTCCATACCGAGACCGCCATTTACTACAGAATCATACATATAATAAACGAGAATGGCGCGCATACCGTAGTAGCTGAATCGCTCCCAGAACTCTACGAAGAATAATATGCCGAGTCCTTTAGGATGGCCGAAGAATCCCGTATGCGGAACACTGTTCACCATCTCTTCTCTTGAATATTTCATCACTTTACCTCTCCTTAACTGTTAAAATATTTTGAAAACTTCAAGGGGGACGGAATATTGAATTATTCCTCCCCCCTTATCAATTATTCAATTAATGTGATGTCTGTATATCATGAATCTTTGACTAATGACAAAGGGAATTCTAATTTCAATGATATAAAATAAACAACTTTATCATTCTACTCTTTTTTGATTTTTTAGACAATGATAAATGAAAAATTACCTGTTTGTAATTGTTTCGGGATATAAATCATGGTTCATCAGACGGTAAGCTGCCATCTCTTCATAGTGTGTGCCGGGTTTGCCGTAGTTTGTATACGGATCGATCGATATTCCGCCGCGCGGTGTGAACTTACCCCATACTTCAATGTAGCGGGGGTCCATGAGTTCAATTAAATCATTCATGATGATATTCATGCAGTCTTCATGAAAATCCCCATGATTTCTAAAGCTGAACAGATAAAGTTTAAGTGATTTGGATTCCACCATCTTAATATCTGGGATATAACTGATGTAGATGGTTGCGAAATCCGGTTGGCCGGTAATCGGGCATAGACTAGTGAACTCAGGGCAGTTAAATTTAACGAAATAATCGCGTCCTGGATGCTTGTTGTCAAATGATTCTAATATCCCGGGATTATAATGATATTCGTAAGTATTATTCTGATTGCCGAGCAATGTGATATCCTGTAATTCTTCGTTTGTTCTTCCTGTCATCATGACTCTCCTTTAGTTTTGGCTTTTTGAAACATATAGTAACTAGCACTGAAAATAACAATATAACCGATATAGCTGAATATGTCAGGATATTCCTGAAAGATAATAAGACTAATAATCGCGCTGAAGAGTACAGTGGCATAGAAAAAGATAGAAATATCTTTAGCCGGGGCAAACTGGTAAGCAATTGTAATACCGAACTGTCCTACTGTAGCAAATACGCCGGATAACAATAAATAGATAAGCTGAGTCGTTGTCATCGGCTCATAGTTGAAGATGACAAACGGCAGTAAGACAACGGTAGAGAAGAACGAAAAATAGAACACCGTTGTATAGAACTTCTCTCTTGGCCCAAGCACTCTAAGGGTCGTATAGGCAAATGCTGCAAATAACGCACCAAGAATACCAATCAGTGCAACTGAAATATCGCTTGAGAAGCTTGGCTTAATGATAAAGATCGTTCCGAAAAATGCAATCATAATGGCGATTACCTGATATTTCTCTACACGTTCTTTTAGGAATATGGCACATAAGATAATCGTAAAAAACGGGCTGAGCTTATTGAGCATATCAGCATCACTTAATACCATCCGGTCTATTGTATAGTAATTGAGCAGTACACCGACCAGGCCAAATGTACTGCGTGCCATCAATAGCGGCTGATTCTTCAAATGACCGAATAATGGTTCGTTATACTTGATAACAAAATATAACGGAATCACCATACCGACTAGATTACGGAACAAGGACTTCTGCATGACCGGAAGATCACCCGATATTTTAACAAACATGCCCATCAGACTGAAACCAAGTGAAGCGATAACCAGCCATAGAATGCCCTTCTGCTGATTATTCATAATGTAAGCTCCTTTTTTAAGTGCAATTAAAAAAAATTTACCTCTTATTCTACCATATATTTATAGGTCGATGACAAAATAGAACGGCTTAAAAATATAACCTTTCTGAATAAAAAACTTTTCTTTAGTCACAAAAATTTTATCAATTTTTAAAACGTACGAGTGGCAAAGGGTTCGCCGATTTTAAAGAAAGTCAAGGTTAATATTTTATTTTTTTTAGGTTACTATGGATTGAAAGAGGGAACAAACGTGCTATAATAATTCGTATATCTTGTGCCCATTTTTAATGTGTAACACTATATATAGTGTTACACACTGAAAAAAGGGGTAACAGCACTGTATACATAACGGAGTGATGATTATGAAGATTATTTATTACTCATTAACAGGAAATATTGCAAGATTTCTTAGCAGAGCAGGTATCGACGCAATACCGCTTGCTGAAGTTCATGAACTACATGACCCGTTTATTTTAGTGACAGGTACATTTGGATTCGGCGAAGTCCCTAAGCCGGTTGCTGATTTTTTAACACTTCATCATACCTTCTTAAGAGGTGTAGCAGTGAGCGGCAACAAAAATTTCGGTCAGAACTTTGGTAAGGCAGGAGATACTATATCAGCACAGTACAATGTGCCTCTCCTCATGAAATTTGAACTGCATGGCAATGCACATGACTCAAGATTATTCATAGAAAAGGTGGCGGAGTTAGATGAAAATACTAGACGAGAAAAAATACAATCATATTGAACTGAACAATCAGGTGACGAAGCGTCGTGAGGATGGCTTCTTCGATCTTGAGAAAGACCAGGAAGCGCTCAGTGTCTATCTAGAAGAAATAAATGATAAAACTATCCATTTTGATTCCCCGCTTGAACGACTGCATTATCTGGTAGACAACAATTTTTACTATAATCTGTTCGAACAGTATTCAGAAGAAGATGTTCTAGAGATCATCAATTATACTGAAACGCTGCCTTTTACTTTTGCAAGCTACATGTCAGCAAGCAAGTTCTTCAAGGACTATGCCATGAAGACAAATGACAAAAAACAATATCTGGAAGATTATAAACAGCATGTCATCATCGTCAGCCTGTATTTAGCTAAAGGAGACACAGTTCAAGCGAAAGAACTAGTGAATGCGATGGTAGAGCAGCGCTACCAGCCTGCAACACCGACGTTCTTAAATGCTGGACGCGCTCGTAGAGGAGAGCTTGTTTCATGTTTCCTGCTTGAAGTAGATGACAGCTTGAATTCCATCAACTATATTGATTCAACTGCTAAGCAGCTCTCTAAAATCGGTGGCGGTGTAGCTATCAACTTATCCAAGTTACGTGCCCGCGGAGAAGCTATTAAAGGCATTAAAGGCGTTGCAAAAGGTGTGCTTCCAGTTGCCAAGGCATTGGAGGGTGGTTTCGGTTATGCTGACCAGCTTGGACAACGTCCTGGTGCCGGTGCGGTCTATTTAAATATTTTCCACTATGATGTCCTTGAATTTTTAGACACAAAAAAGGTAAATGCTGATGAAGATTTACGTCTATCAACAATTTCCACTGGTCTGATTGTACCGTCAAAATTCTTTGAACTGGCACGTGATGGCAAAGACTTCTTCATGTTCGCGCCGCATACTGTCGAGCAGGAATATGGTCAGACACTTGATGATATCAATCTTGATGAAATGTATGATCAACTCGTTGAAAATCCAAATATCATCAAAAAATCAAAAGATGCACGTGAAATGTTAAATACAATCGCTCAGACACAGCTGCAATCAGGGTATCCTTATTTAATGTTCAAAGACAATGCTAATAAAGTGCATGCAAACAGCAATATCGGTCAGATCAAAATGAGTAACTTGTGTACAGAGATCTTCCAGCTGCAGGAAACATCAGTGATTAATGATTACGGAACAGATGACGATATTAAGCGTGATATTTCATGTAACTTAGGATCGCTGAATATCGTGAACGTCATGGAATCCAAAAAAGTGAAAGAATCTGTTCATATCGGGATGGACGCACTGACAACGGTGAGTGATGAAGCGGATATTAAAAATGCACCTGGTGTTGCTAAGGCGAACCGCGAACTGCATTCAGTAGGTCTGGGAGTAATGAATCTTCACGGGTTCCTTGCTAAGAATAAGATTGCCTATGAATCCGATGAAGCGAAAGACTTTGCGAATGCATTCTTCATGATGATGAACTTCTATTCAATTGAACGTTCCATGGAGATAGCTCGAGAACGCGGAGAGCGATATACAGACTTTGAAAAATCTGATTATGCATCCGGCGTCTACTTTGACAAATATACAGCTCAAAGTTTTGCACCGAAATTTGAAAAAGTGAGCGCGTTATTTGATGGTATTGATGTGCCGACCGAAGCAGACTGGGCGGAACTGCGTGACAAAGTGAAACAATTCGGTTTGTTCCATGCCTATCGACTAGCTATTGCACCTACTCAAAGTATTTCTTATGTTCAAAACGCAACAAGCTCAGTGATGCCGATTGTTGATCAGATCGAACGTCGTACCTATGGAAATGCAGAAACGTTCTATCCGATGCCGTTTCTTTCTCCTGAAACGATGTGGTTCTACAAATCAGCATTCACAACAAATCAGATGAAACTTATCGACTTGATTGCGACGATACAAGAACATGTGGATCAAGGCATCTCAACTATTCTATTCGTCAATTCTGAAATATCAACAAGAGAATTATCAAGACTATATGTCTACGCACACCATAAAGGCTTAAAATCACTGTATTACACTAGAAACAAACTGTTAAGTGTAGAAGAATGTACAAGCTGTGCTGTATAAAAAGAAAAGAGGGTTACTATGAAGGCTGTCAATTGGAACACGCAGGAAGATATGACCAATATGTTCTGGCGTCAGAACATCTCTCAAATGTGGGTTGAATCTGAATTTAAAGTCTCTAAGGATATCGCAAGCTGGAAAGAATTATCCGCTGATGAACAGGATACATTCAAAAAAGTATTGTCAGGACTGACAGGTCTTGACACGCATCAAGCAGATGATGGAATGCCGCTGATTATGCTGCATACGAAAGATCTTCGAAAAAAAGCGGTCTATTCATTCATGGCAATGATGGAACAGATTCATGCGAAAAGTTATTCGCATATCTTTACTACGCTGTTGTCTTCACAGGAAACTAATGAGCTGCTGGATGTCTGGGTTGTAGAACAACCTGAACTGAAGATTAAATCCGACATGATTCTTGAACGCTATCACAAGTTGTGGCATCAGGAGTCAACGGTTTATGACCAGTACATGGCACGAGTCGCGAGTGTCTTCCTTGAGTCATTCTTATTTTATTCAGGTTTTTATTATCCATTATATTTAGCAGGACAAGGTCGTATGACAACTTCTGGAGAAATCATCCGCAAAATTCTGCTTGACGAAAGTATTCATGGTGTATTTACAGGGCTTGATGCACAAAGCCTTCGTAACGAACTGTCAGATGATGAGAAAACGAAAGCAGATAAAGAAATGTATCATCTACTGACAACATTGTTTGAAAACGAGGAGCGTTATACGAAGAAGTTGTATGATAAGATTGGTCTTACTCAAGACGTGATGAATTATGTTGCATATAACGCTAATAAAGCACTCGCAAATCTTGGTTTCGAACCGTATTTCGAAGAACGTGGATTCAATCCAATCATTGAAAATGCATTGAATACGAGCACGAAGAACCATGACTTCTTCAGCGTCAAAGGTGACGGCTATGTCATCGCATTAAATGTCGAAGCGCTAAGAGATGAAGACTTTATTTTTGATGAAGATAAAGTACCTCAGCTCTAATGATACGAATAGACTCACAGCAAAGAAGAGGAGAAATTCCTCTTTTTTTGTTGCCTTATACACGTTACAATGAATCTATAAGAGAGGATGGTTGGGATGCGTTTAAATGACAAAGTTGTATTGATTACAGGTGCTGCAGGAGGCCAGGGCAGAAAAGAGGCACTACTGTGTGCAGAACAAGGGGCAGTCGTAATAGCAACAGATGTCAACGTCCAGGCACTTGAAACACTTGAATCAGAATTAAAAGGAATTTCAGACAAAGACCATAAAATAATGATCCATGATATTTCCAAGGAAATTGACTGGCAGCGTATCGTTCAAGAAATTAAGGAACAGTTTGGCCGTATCGATGTGCTGATTAATAATGCAGGTATCATCGGCAAAGTTGAATCTTATCACAACACCACGCTCGATGAATTCCGAAGTGTCATGGAAACGAATGTATGGGGAACATATCTCGGCATGCGTACAGTCATCTTAGCGATGAAAGAGCAGCAGTCAGGAAGTATTGTTAATGTATCGTCTATTGCGAGCATGGTGGGCTTAGGATTGAGTCCGTACGGTGCCTCTAAAGGTGCTGTACGAACAATGACCAAATCAGCAGCAGGTGAGTTTGCGAAATATAATGTACGTGTCAATGCGGTGCTGCCGGGTTTCATTGAAACGGATATGATTAAAGATCAGCTTGAAAATGAACAGACAAACAACTGGTATATCGATAAAACGCCGTTAAAACGTATTGGGAAAATAGAAGATGTAGCACCGGCCGTTGTCTTTTTAGCGAGTGATGAGTCACAATTTATTACAGGATCTGAGATTGTCATTGACGGCGGAGTCACTGCGATATAACAAGTAGAGGGACCAGCTTCTCTGTGATATGATCGCGTCTCTGTTTTCGTGATGTCACGACGAAATATGTCTAAAATCAAAACGATTGTATTCAAGCTGCCGACTGTCATGATTCTGTCATTGAATAACTAATCAATATACCGCTATGATAAGTGATGTGATGAATCAATGGATAAGGAGTAACAGAAATGAAAAAAACAGCATTGCTATTAACAGCAGGACTCGTACTCTCTGCTTGCGGGCAGACTGAAGAGTCACATGAAGGTCATACGAAAAGTGCTTCTGTTGAACCTGTTGAAGTGAATTTGACAGTACCGGACAAAGGGGAAGCAGATCAGAAAGTCACATTGCAGGCCAAAGTCACACAAGCTGATAAAGCCATTAAGGCAGATGAAGTCATCTTTGAAATCATCAAAGACGGAAATTCTGATGATTCAGTGAAAAAAACGGTAAAAGAAACTGAAGATGGAATTTACAAACTGGATTACACATTTAAAGATGACGGCAGCTACAAAGTAATCAGCCATGTCACTGCAAAAAGTCAGCATACCATGCCCGACCAGACAATTGTCGTCGGACAAGGTGGACACACACATGCACATCATGAAGGAACTATTCATGTGATGCCGATTACAGCCGAGAAAGACAAAGAAACAATGGTGACGGTTCATGTAGAAGACGAAAAAGGCCGTGCGAAATCAGATGCGATGACACGTCTTGAAGTCAAGCAGCCGGACGGCAAAGTGCGGTGGATTGATTTAACAGAAAAAGAAGCAGGAACTTACGAAGGAACAGCGGTCTTCAAGCAGTCAGGAACGTATGAAGTGACTGGACATGCGGAAGATAAAGAAGGGTTCCATGTACATACCGAAACTATGTTCACCGTAAAATAACAGCAGCAGGCATCAGCCTGCTGCTGTTTCATTATAATAACTTCCTTAAGCAGGATATGCATTGATTCAATAAAAGACAGCAGATCACTCTGCTGTCTTTTCTCCGATGATTCTGACTTCCGGTTGAAGTTCGATTCCTGTTTGTTCCAGCACTATCCGCTGCACATAGGCGATCATTTCTTCATAATCTGTTGCTGTCCCGTGATCAACATTGACGATGAACCCAGCATGTTTCTTCGATACTTCAACACCACCGATACGATGACCTTGAAGACCCGCTTCCTGTATCAGCTGGCCGGCAAAATGATTGGGAGGTCGTCTGAAGACACTGCCGCATGATGGATATTCAAGTGGCTGCTTGTCTTCACGTCGCTGCGTTAAATCATCCATTTTTGCCTGAATGACCGTAATATCACCGCGGCTGAAATTGAAAGTTGCTTCAAGAACGACAAGATGACGTTTTTGTATCGCACTTGTTCTGTAATCCAGTTCCAATGCTTCTGTATCGAGCGTATATATATCACCGTTCTCATCGATGACTTTTGCGTGATCGATGCAATCTTTGATTTCGCCGCCATAGGCACCTGCGTTCATATAGACTGCACCGCCGACAGAACCAGGGATGCCGCATGCAAATTCCAGACCCGTCAAATGATGGTCGCGCGCTGCTCTTGATACATCGATGATGGCGGCCCCGCTGCCTGCAATAATTTGATCATATTCCACTTGGATGTCTTTTAAGTTCAACAAGCTGAGAACAATGCCGCGAATGCCGCCGTCTCTAATGATGATGTTAGATCCATTACCTAGAAAAGTCACAGGAATCTGACGCTCTTTTGCAAATTTCATCACAGCACTTACTTCTTCGTAGCGGACTGGAGAAATATAATAATCCGCATTGCCGCCTGTTTTAGTGTAAGTATATTTTTTTAATGGCTCGTTTACTTTAATGAGAGCCGCCGGAATAACTTGTGTTAATGATTCGTATAGTTTATTAAGAGTCAATGGGTTACGCCCTTTCATTCTAATTGCTATTTATTATAGCAACAATTCAACTGATTGGCGATAGCAGAGCTGAACCAATTGGATTTCTCTTCCTCATACTCTTTTTTTGTCAGTCCGACAAGCGTCTCTTTAAAGTCATTGAACTGGTTGATGAGAGCCGGCTGTTCTTTAAGCAGCTGATGAGCGGCTAAATAACGTGCTGCCTTATCACTATCCGCTTCAACGATATGAAGACGACATTGTTCATTTAAAGTCTGTAAATCAGTAAATTGCGCAAAAACACATTTCTTTTGATAAGGATGATGAAGTCTATAAAATCCACTGTTGTTCAATCGTTTTTCATCCAAAGTAGTCATGGCATGAAGGTTAGGGACGATGACCAATACATCAATGACAGACGATGTGAGTGCATGAGAAAGTGCAGTTCCGCCGATATGATGAACGGCTGTGACAGGTGAGTCCAGCAAATTGAGCAGCAGTGTTCTAATCGCTTCATATCGGATGACGAAATGTTCGGGATGGTCGTTCAGCGTTAAATTAGGTGTTTGTTTAATCATTGTCGTACCTCTGTTTTTGGATAAGTATTTCACTTCATTATAATTTTAGGTATAATGTTTTTAGCAAGGAGAAGATAAATGAAAATAATAATTCATCTAATACTGCTGTCATGTCTTACTGTGCTTACCGCATGCGGTAATGAAGTCAAGTCAGACATTAATGATTATAAATCCCAGATGACAGATGTTCAATCAGAAGAAAAGAAACTTGTGGAATCAATCGACCAGCTGAAGCTTGAGAAAGCTGATCAGTTAATTGGGACAGAAGTAACTGAAGCCAAAAAGGAAAAATTGAAATCGATAGAATCATCTCTTGAAAATAAAGTCAGGCCGCAGCTGGCTGTCTATGAAAAAAAACTGAATGCTGTAGATGTTCAAACTAAAGAAGTGGCCGATGTTCATGATATTTATCTTGATAACTTCAAGAAAAAGAAAGAATTTATCAAAGATATATATGATTATATTAAGTTATATAATGAGTCGATTGTATCAAATGAAGAAATACTCGGCTATACGGAAGTATTCGAGAAAAACAAGGCGAAGAGTGAAAAGTTTGCAGACCGTGCCATCGACAACAAGAAAGAACGGTCAGATTATAATACACTGACCGATCTCATCAATGCCAACAGTGAATCATTAAAAAGTAAGGTTGAATTTTTGATGGGTAGTGCAAGTACTCAAGAGAAGCAGACGTATATCGATGATACATTACTGCCGCTGCTGAGCTCACATGTTGAGAAACTGAATCAGACCAATATCAGTTCGTCCAACGTGATACAGATGCGTAAAGCTCAGACTGAAATCTATTACAGTCTCATCAATTACTACAAAGAACGTAAACATGCGATGGGTATTGAAGAGCAGCTTCAGAACATGCCGATTCAACGTATTCTCGAAAATACAAAACAGATCAAATCCATCGACGAAAAATATTACGATGCATTGAACAAATTAGAAGAGAAGGCATAAGACCTTCTCTTCGCTTATTGCTTATCATGATTTCTTGAAATGTAGACATTTCTCGCAATAACTGTTAATATCCAGATTCCGAAAGCAGTGATGACCAGCCAGGAAATCATAGCGTTATTGTTAAAGTCGATGACAAATAAAATCACAAATATCATCAGACAGAGATTGATCGTATCAAGAAAGCTCCAGCGCTTAACAGGTAACTGAGTTCTATTCAATTTAATACCTCCTTTCTTATTATTATAGCATGACTAATTATAAGTCATTAAGGGTATTAAATTAAAAAAAGGTCATATGAAAAACAAATAGTTAACCTATTTGATGAGGTGAAAAGATGGTAATAAAAATTAATAGTGTAGAACAATTTGATAATTTACTACAGGAACAGGATAAGTTTTTTCTGATGAAACATTCGACTACTTGTCCTATTTCAATGAATGCATTTGACCAGTATAACAACTTTTTATACGAACGTGATATGGACGGCTATTACTTGACTGTTCAAGAGGCACGCGAACTATCCAACTATATTGCTGAGCAGACTGATATTAAGCATGAATCACCGCAAGCCTTTTACTTTGTTAATCAGAAGGCTGTCTGGAATGCAAGTCATAATCAGATAACAGTCCATTCTCTCTCAGCAGCAGAGGAATAACAAACCATATAAACTAATAGCTGAGGCTATTAGTTATTTATTTTGGAGGGAAATCATGAACATATTAGTGGCACTTGACCGGTTCGGTGATAAACTCAGTTCACACGCAGCGAATATCTTTGTGGAAGAAGGAATCAAACAAACCGCCTCACACAGTGAGGTCATCAAGTTATCATTATTCGACGGAACTAAAGATATGATAGATGGTGTCCTGCAGTGGAACTCAGGCAAACGCTATCAATGGAATGTACCAGGGGGTCATCTGCAGCAGAAACGAGTCGTCATCGCAGGAATCGACAAGAAACTGTTCATCGACTGCTCGACATTGTTTGATGACGTCATCGATCTTAAGGAAACGTCGTCAGCTGGACTTGGGCAGGTCATCTTAAATGGCCTTGATCTAGGTTATGAATCATTCACCATTGCACTTGGACGTACTACCATTATGGACGGCGGCGTAGGTATGCTCGAGCTGTTAGGAGCGAGATTTTATGATATGAACGGAGATCAGATGACTGGACCGTTATCTGCTGTTGATATTAAGAAAATCAGAAATATTGATCTCTCTTATTTGGATGACCGGCTTCATACGAGCAAGTTCACTGTTATCAGCGACCGGTCCTATTATTTATATGGTAATCACAGCCATGTAGCAGATTTGACGATCGATGAAGAAGATCAGAAAAGTATCGATAACACTATCTGGTATTTGAATGAACAGTTCAAGAAAATAGGTATTAATCTTACTCGACCATCAGACGGTGGAGATGGCGGGGGGCTGCGAGCAGTATTCAGTGAAGTGCTGTCAGCTGAAGTCCTGACATCAAAAGAACTGATATTCCGAGAGACGGATATTGAAGGACTGATTGAAGAAGCGGATATGATTATTTTTGGTGGTGGTACAGAGACTGCTTCAAAAGGTTCACTTGTCTCTCAGGCATTCATGGCACACAGTCAGCCGGATAAAATATATATCTATTTGACAGCAGGGAGTCAGCTGCCTAGTGATGCTGACCACATCTATCATTTGAATGTCTATCCAGAGATGACTAGTGAAACGAATGACCTGCAGATCGGTATACAGTTGCAAAACACTATCAAGACAATACTGAAGTTAATGATGTGAAATCAAAAAGACATTCAAACGCTGTTTGAATGTCTTTTTTGTATAGCAATATTAAGCATTAGCTTCAAACTTAGAAACAATGCCGACGATTGTCTGAACTGACTTTTCCAAATCATCGATTGAAGCAAATTCGTACGGTCCATGAAAATTGTCAGCACCCGTAAAGATATTTGGCGTCGGTAATCCCATGTAAGATAATTGTGACCCGTCTGTACCCCCACGGATTGGTTCAACAATCGGTTCGATACCAAGTTCATTCATCACTTGCTGCGGGATTTCAATAAGTTCAGGATGTGGAGTGATTTTTTCACCCATATTGAAGTATTGATCTTCAATAGTCAACTTAACTTTGTCATCACCATATTTCACGGCGATATCTTTTGCTGCCTGCTCCATCAATGTTTTACGTGCAGCAAACTTTTCTTTGTCGTGGTCACGAATGATATAGCGGAGCACTGCTTCTTCTACAGATCCTTCCATCGCCATTAAATGATAGAATCCTTCGTAGTTGTCAGTTTTCTCAGGAACTTCGTCTACCGGCAGTGCACTGTTAAATTCGATACCGAGTGTCAATGCATTGATCATCTTGTCTTTCGCAGAACCTGGATGGACATTGACGCCGTAGAAACGTGCTTCTACACCTGCTGCATTAAAGCTCTCGTACTGCAGTTCACCGAGACGTCCCCCGTCAATAGTATAAGCGAAATCTGCTGCAAAACGTGCAACATCGAAATGATGGGGCCCGCGGCCAATTTCTTCATCAGGTGTAAAGGCAAAACGAATGTCACCGTGTTTGATTTCCGGGTGTGCCTGTAAATAAATTACGGATTCCATAATAGCTGTAATTCCAGCTTTATTGTCAGCACCAAGAAGTGTTGTTCCATCTGTCGTCATCAGAGTATGCCCTTTGTAATTTTTCAGTTCCGGGAATGTTGCTGTATCGATGACAAGGCTGCTTGACAATGTGATATCTTCACCATCATAGTTGTCAATCACTTGTGGAGAAACGTTTGTTCCTGTGAAATCAGTCGCTGTATCTACATGTGCGAGCAGCCCGATGACCGGGACTTTTTTGTCGGTATTTGCCGGCAGAGTGGCCATCAAATATCCTTTGTCGTCAATAGAGACGTCAAGACCAAGTGCTTGAATCTCTGCTTCAAGCAGACGAAGCAGATCCCATTGTTTGTCTGTTGACGGCGTTGATTCACTGAATGCATCAGACTGTGTATCGATTTTCACATAACGCGTCAATCGTTCAATTATTTGCTGTTTCAAATTAATGCCCCCTAATCATTGATAATTATATTATATCGGATTTCGATATAATTGCACTCTTCTTCGCACTTTAAAATATGACTGGAAAATAATTTCAACGACAATTAACGCAAAAGCAATGGCACCAGATATCATCATCGCTTCAAAACTCTTCTGTAACGCTGCATCGTAGTTATGGATGATCATTGATTTAGTGGCATCATAAGCAAGACCGCCAGGAACGAGTGGAATGATGCCGGAGACATAAAAGATGATGACCGGCCGCTTATAATAGCGTGCCATTAGATGGGCCATCGCGCCTAGACAGAAAGCACTAAGAAATGATGCACCGACATTCGTCATCAACTGCAGGGTGAAGTAATAGACGACCCAGCCCACTGCTCCGACAATACCGCAAGGAACTAACAGGCGTTTCGGTGCATTGAAAATGATTGAGAAAAATAACGTCGCAAAAAAACTCGTGACAAACTGAAACAGCACTTGAATCGAGACTGCTAAAATATCGTTAAGCATAATGCCACCCCCGCACCTATTGCAAAAGCAGTTAATCCTGCTTCTACTCCTTTAATGATGCCTGCCTGCAGATGAGAAGCCATTAAATCGCGGATGGCATTCGTAATTAATACACCTGGAACAAGCGGCATGACGCCTGCAATAATGATTTTATTAATGGATTCACTGCCCAGTTGAAGCACAAACAAATGAGCAATCAACGCAATGACAATGGCCGCTGCAAATTCAGAGAAGAACTTGATGCGTGTATGAATCTGTATCAATTCAGCAAGTAAAAATCCGACACTTCCTGCTAGAAAGGCAGGCAATAAGTCGATATAGGTGCCTTCAAACATCAATAGAAAGAAGAAGCTGACGAGTCCAGCAGCCAGAACCTTGAGCCATAAAGCAAACTGCAGATCGGCCGCATCCAGTTCCTGCAAAGAGTGCTTGGCAGTGTCAAGAGAGATAGTGTCTGCCGTGATGGCCCTTGAAATGGAATTGGTCTCGGCTATTTTTTCAAGGTCAGTGATTCGTGTATCAATTCTCATCAACCGCGTCTCTGATTTATCGCTCAGCGAGAAGATGATAGCAGTAGGTACGACAAAACTATGCGTATTGTTCAATCCATAGTGCGAAGCAATACGCGTCATTGTGTCTTCCACGCGATAGGTTTCTGCGCCGTTCTCAAGAAGAATTTTACCGGCGAGCATAATTACATCAATAATTTTATTTGTATCGTAGTTCGTCATCATAACCTCCTCATGAATAAAAAAAATAACAGAAAGTGTGACTTTCCGTTATTTGATGATGGGATTGAACATGACCGTATCATGACCCTGTTCCTTTGCAGCATACAGCATATCATCTGCATCTTTGAAGATTTTACGGTGAGATTTCATTTCTTCTTTTTGAAGATAACCGACACCGATAGAGACAGTCAATGAAATTGTTTCTTTATTCGGAAGATGGAATGTCGTATTTCTGACCCCTTGACGAATGCTCTCAGCCAGTTTAATCGCTGTATCAAGTGTGACGTCTACAAGAATCACTGAGAATTCTTCGCCGCCGTTTCTAAAGGCCTGTGTATGCACTGGAATATAGTTGATGAGCACTTGACCAATTTGTCTTAAAACTGCATCACCGGCTACGTGGCCGTGCTGGTCGTTCACTTCTTTGAATTCGTCAATATCAATCAACAACAGACTGATGGCTTGATGTTCATAGCGGCTGGTCGCATTGAGCTGGCGGTCAAATTCACGGACATTGCCGAGTCCTGTTAAATAATCGATGGATTCTTCATTTTCATAGCGCTGGATGAGCTTTGAAATCTGCCAAATATCAACGAACATTAACCCGCTGCAGATGGTCATAATAAATGATATAGAAATCAATAATGCAGCAAATAGCAGTCCATCGGCCATATCGCGGAACAGAAGGCTGATTAATATAACGCTTAATGCGATACTGTTCAATAATTGGATGCTGGCGAAATGGCTCATTTGAATGAACGGTCCGACTATACCCACAGCAATGCCGATAGCTAAAAGAACTAAGCTGTCGATCCATCCAGCGTTAAATACAACGAGCTGCAGTATTGCCAGAACAATTGCACTGGTGAACGTATATAAGGCGTTGGTATAGCGTCCAAGAAATAACAGCGGAACAAACGCAAGGTTAAATGAGATAGATTGGAATTCAATCGGGTAAGTCATCAACAAAAAACTGATCAATGTCATCAGTATTGTTATATAATTTTTAGAGAAAACAATTTCTTTTTCTTCGAAGAACTGCATCCGATGAAAAAGATAGATGCCACTGATAGCAACAGCAATATTAAAAATAACTGCTTCGATCATAAAACCACTCCTAAGCATTATAATTCTGTTTAATCTGTGCCATACCATTTTGACTTGGTGAATCCGCGGCCGATGATGTCAGATGCATTCAGAAATATGACAAATGCATCGGGTTCCGTACGCGTGATTGCCTGTTTGAAGTATATCGCTTCTTTTTGTTCCATGACAGAAAACAGCAGTGCTTTTTCAGTATTTGAATAGCTGCCGAACGAACTGACCCGGGTCACGCCCCGTTCAACAGAATCATAGATTAACTGGGTAACCGTCTGTTCCTGATCCGTAATGATGAAAACAAGTTTGTTATCGCCGGCATGCAGCTGTACAAAATCAATGACCTTGCTGGTCACGTAGATGGAGATCAAAGCGTAAAGAGCGAGCTCAAAATCGAAGACAAAGGCACTGGCGATCACGACAAAAGCATCGACTATCAACTGACAGAAGCCACTGGATAAGCCGGTATATTTTTTGACGATTTGAGCAAGTGTCGCTGTACCACCTGTGGAACCATTCCCTCTGTAGACGAGTCCTAAGCCTAATCCTAAAATGATGCCGCCATAGATGGCACCCAGCAATGAATTGTGAATGCCGTTGTCTACAAAGTCAGATGTTATAAAGATGATAAATGGAATAAGAAAAGTCGCGACAATCGTTTTCAAGCTGAAATCTCGCCCAAGAATGATCCAGCCCGCAATAAAGATCGGTATATTGATGACAGCCTGAACGATCGAAGGCTCTATTTGGAACATTTCATTTAATATCGTACTAATACCTGAAATACCGCCGGCAGCAAGTTGTGAAGGCAGTAAAAATAAATTGTAACTCAAGGCAACAAGAATGGAGCCGATGATAGTGTATAAATAGTCCAGAGCTTTCATAATGCGTATCCCCTTAATGTTTAGTCCCTAAAAAATAGAGTAAAGCGAGAGCTTTACTCTTTGACAGTCAACTGTCATTAACAGTCATCGATTATAGTTACTCAGTCAATGTATTAATGATTTTATCTTCAACAGATGATATTTATATTAACCGTATTATTATGTATCAAATCCTGTTTTTCGTCAATCTTTCCCAGCTTCTGAATCATAAAAATAATACCTAAATAGTTTTTAATATGCTATATTATATAATAGTTTGAACGTTGGGGTGGCCTATGTTTACATTAAAATTAATCTTCATAACGGCTGTTATCTCATTAATTATAACTCCGCTCATGATTAAGGTGTCTCCATTGATTGGAGCACTTGATAAACCTAATAAAAGAAAAGTGCATACAGTTCCTGTTTCCATGCTCGGTGGTGTCGTCCTGCTGATTTCCTTTTTAGTCGGTCTAGTCATCGGTCATCCTCTTGAACGGGAATATTTACCTATAGTGATCGGTGCCATATTAATCAATTTTCTAGGACTGATTGATGACCTATACGATTTAAAGCCCATCGTCAAATTAATCGGGCAGATCGCTATCAGTTCCATTGTAGTCTATTACGATATTACGCTTGATTTAATCACATTACCTTTTGGCATTATTATTGAATTCGGGATCTTCAGTGTTCCGATGACCATTCTTTGGATCGTGGCTGTCACGAATGCCATCAATCTTATAGACGGACTTGATGGATTAGCTGCAGGTGTGTCATTGATCGCACTTTGTACGATAGGATTTATTTCTATATTACAGCAGAATATATTTATTATGATGATCTGCAGTGTACTGATCGGCTCAATTCTCGGCTTTATCCGCTATAACTTTTATCCTGCTAAGATTTTCCTCGGAGATAATGGAGCATTGATGCTGGGTTATATTATCGGCGTACTCAGTCTGCTCGGCTTTAAGAACATTACGCTGATTTCATTGTTCTTCCCGATTATCATTCTTGCTGTGCCGTTCATCGATATGCTCGTTGCGATGATTAGACGTTACCGTCAAGGGAAGCCGATCATGCAGGCGGATAAATCTCATCTCCATCATAAATTACTGGAGCTGGGGTATACACATCCGCAGACCGTCATCCTTATTTATTCCATCGCTATTTTATTCAGCATTGCCTCCATCATTTTATACTTATCAACAAGCTGGGGTGCTGTACTGATTGGTTTCATGATATTGATTACGATTGAGATGATTGTCGAACTGACAGGTCTTATTGATGAGAGTTATAGACCTCTCCTTAAAAGTTATGCTAAGATTTTCAAAAAATCATAAATCAAAGGGAAGCATCAGTGATGCTTCTTTTTTGATGGCTGCTTGACCATTTGTCTGATTGCCGACAAATGCTTCAAAAGCTTCTGCCTGTTCTGTTACAACATCAATGGTATAGCTCACTTTATCTGTATAGGACTGATCAACGACGTCATAAGGTGTTGCCTCGATTTGATGTTCGAATTTACCGGTCTGCTCATAGTTCATAGTAATGACGTAACGTTCAGCTTGCTGCATATGAGTTTTACCTACCTGATGGATCGCTTCAGAGACACCCGACTGATAAGCGCGTATTAATCCGCCGGTGCCGAGCTTGATACCACCGAAATAACGTGTGACGACAGCCACGACATTATGAATATCTTCTTTTTTCAATGTTTCAAGGATAGGGACTCCTGCTGTTCCAGAAGGCTCACCGTCATCATTGGCTTTTTGAATGTGGTGTTCAGTGCCGATCGTATAAGCTGAACAGTGATGATTGGCTCCTTTGTGCCGTGATTTAATCAGCGCGATGAATTCTTTTGCCTCTTCTTCAGTGGCGACACGATGAAGATTCGTGATAAATCGTGATTTGTTGATGATTTCTTCGTATTCAGTTTCGTCTTTTATAGTAATGTAATTGTCTGTCATAAGAGATCATTCCTTTAATTCATTTGTTTACAACAGTATAGTCAAAGGTAATTACTCACACAATGTTTTGTGCTTTATTTTTTGGATTAACATGGTATTATTGAACTGTGGGTAAGGAGGAAAATCATGAGCATTGCAGTTATTACAGATTCGACAGCTTATCTGCCGGAACAACTGGCAGCGAATGAAGGTATCCATGTCATACCGCTCATCGTACTATTTGATGGGATATCATATAAAGAAATAATAGAGCTTTCCAGCAGTGAATTCTATCACCAGATGAAAACTAAAAAAGAACTTCCTTCAACGAGTCAGCCGGCCATCGGTGATTATGTCAACCTTCTCAAGCAGCTGATGAATGGAGGCGTGACGGATGTCATTGCTGTTCATCTATCAAGCGGTATAAGCGGGACTTACCAAAGTGCCATCGCAGCAGGAATGATGGTGGACGGAATCAACGTTCATGCATTTGATTCTGAAATTTCATGTACACCTCAAGGGTTTTATGCCATTCGTGCAAATGAAATGAAGAAAACGCATACAGTTGAAGAAATCATGACAGAACTTGACATGATGAAGCGGGATACTACAGCGTATTTTCTTGTAGATGATCTTAAGAACCTTCAAAAAGGCGGCCGCTTAAATGGTGCTCAGGCGTTAATCGGCAGTATGCTGCAGGTGAAACCGATTTTGACTTTTAAAGATACAGCGATTGTTCCTTTTGACAAGGTCCGCACGAAGAAAAAGGCAATGAAAGAAATCGAATCGCTGATTGAAACTTTTATTGACGGGGCGGAAGAAGTGACGGCCTGCATTATTCATGCGAACGATGAAGCAGCTGCCATTGAATGGAAGCAGAAACTTGAATCTGAACATCCGGAAATCAACTGGATTGTAACAGAATTCGGGCCGGTGATCGGCACTCATCTTGGTGAGAAAGCATTAGGGTTTGGTGTAACGAAACGACGTCTTAATATTTAATGTAGTTCATCGTCTTATTTTAATTTCATTATACGAACAGCACACATTATTTGTGTGCTGTTTTTTTATGGAGGTTATTATGCTGCTTGAAATAGGAGACGAAGGAATGACTGGTGTCGTCAAAAAGAAAACTTATGTATGTAATTACTGTCTGAATGAAGATCAACAGTTATTTCATACTTACTACCATCATCAGTTCCAAAAGGATATCACTTACTGCAGAGTCTGTATTATGATGACATGGTCAACGACGGAAACAACGTATCAGCTGACGGAACAACAACTGATTCCAGAATTGCTGGATTATCATCTGGGCTTTGAGCTGACGGAACAGCAGGAATATGCCTCGCAGTTGATTGAGCATGCTGTCATAGACGGAGGACAGCGTCTGCTCCATGCTGTAACAGGTGCCGGTAAGACTGAAATGATACTAAAAGGGATACAGACAGCGCGGAGTAGAGGGATGAATGTTGCTCTCGTTTCACCGCGGGTAGATGTCGTCAAAGAACTGTATTTAAGAATGAATACTTACTTTAATACAGCTATTGATGTGTTATACGAAGGGCAGACTTTAACTTACAGCAGTCACTTTGTCATTTGTACAGTGCAGCAGCTCTACCGCTATTATCAACACTTCGGTCTGATTGTTGTAGATGAAGTGGATGCATTCCCATTACCAGCTGATCCGCGGCTGATGAAATGTGTCAATCGAGCAGCTGCGACCGACAGTACGATGATTTATTTGACGGCGACACCCCCAAAATTTATGAAGAAGCAATTTGCTCAACAAGAAATCATTACGTTACCTGCCCGCTATCACGGCCGTCCTCTTCCCCTTCCTCAGTTCAAATATCTGTCGGTGAGATCGATATTGAAAGGTGGACTTACTGCACGGCTGAATGCTATAAAGCAAGGCACCATACTAGTATTTTTCAACAACATTGAAGTGATGGAAGAAGCAGCAGACAAATATAGCGCCTACCATCCGCTGACAGTGTACGCAGGTGATGCGTTGAGACACGAAAAAGTAGAGGCCATTAGAGCGGGTCGTCATCACCTCGTCTTTACAACGACCATTCTTGAACGTGGTTTCACTATGGTCGGATTAAGTGTGTGGGTGGTCGATGCAGGAAGTTTCACAAATGAATGCCTCATTCAAATGGCAGGACGAGTTGATAGAAAGCGCGACTATTATGATAGTGAAGTCATCTTCTTTCATAGCGGAGTGTCCCAAAGTATGCGCGCTGCTTCAGCAGAAATCAAACAGATGAATAAGGAGGCGAAGAAGCGGGGGTGGGTGAAATGATCTGTCACATTTGTCTGACTGAAGAATATGAACAGTTATCATTCAACACATACTTCAAACAGCAGTCAGTAATATGCAGCCATTGCCGGAAATCATTTTGCTTTGAAGAGGTCAGGCGGTGTCCCCATTGCCATAAGAAACTGCAGCCTGAAGAAGAGTCGTGTACCGACTGTTTATTTATGAGTACTATATTTATGCCGCTCAATCAGCATATTTGTCTCTACGATTATGATGACTGGACGAAAGAACTTATCGCTAAATACAAGTTCCATAGAGATATCGTTCTTGCTGAAGTGTTCGCTGAACTGTTGAAGCCTCATATGAAGCAGATGGACTATGACATGCTGATTCCGATGCCGTCAAGTCCCGAAAAAATACGACAACGCGGCTTTGACCATATCACCGAAATTATAAGAGTGACAGGACTGCCCTTTCATATGCCGCTTAAGACTAAGCACCGGATCAAACAGGCAGGTCTGACGAAAGCAGAACGGCTGAAAGAGGGTAATCCGTTCTATGTCGAAGGAGAAACAGGACAGAATATTCTGCTGGTCGATGATATATATACGACAGGATTAACCGTCCACCGGGCAGCAGAAACATTGAGAAAAGAAAATGTGAGCAAGGTCAGTGTGTTAACCTTTGCAAGAGTCTGAATATTTGGTAATCTATAAGTAGGAAGAAACATCATAGAAATTGGTTTCAGAAGGAGCGATGCAATATGTTCAGATATGAAATTCATGGTGACAACATTACGGTGACAGATGCAATTCGGAACTATATTGAAGAGAAATTGAGTAAGCTTGAGCGTTACTTTGCAGAGGTGCCGGATGCGAATGCCCATGTGAAGATCAAGACTTATCAAGATTCTAAAGCAAAAGTCGAAGTAACGATTCCACTGAAAAATCTGACATTGCGGGCTGAGGAGCGACATGCAGATTTATATGCTGCTGTTGACTTGATTGTAGAGAAGCTTGAACGCCAAGTCCGCAAACATAAAACAAAAGTCAATCGTAAATTCCGTGAAAAAGGCGTAGAGAAAGATGTCTTTCCAGCAGTTCCTGGAGCAGATGCTGATGAAGGCAGTGATGACATTGAAATTATCCGTTCTAAACAGTTCGACTTAAAGCCAATGGATTCAGAAGAAGCAGTTCTGCAGATGAACATGCTGGGCCATGATTTCTTTATTTTCAACGACGCGGAAACAAATGGCACTAATATTGTTTATCGTCGTAAAGATGGTAAATACGGACTGATTGAAACATCAACTGAAGCATAATAACAGTTTTAAACACCTTCATTTAATGAAGGTGCTTTTTTGTTTAAATATTTTTATATGCGGCTAATAAGTGATATTATTAGATGTTGTAGACGAAAGTTTTTCGTAATTAAAGGAGAGAACAGCATGGGATTTATTAAAAAGATGTTTGACGGCTCAAAGCGCGATGTAAAATCTTTATCTAAGATTGCAGACCAGGTTGAATCCTACAAAGAACAAATGGCAGCAAAAACAGATGATGAACTAAGAGAGATGACAGTCAAATATCAAAATGACTTAAAAGGAATTACTGATTATAAAGAACAGGAAAAATATTTAGATCAAATATTACCTGAAGCGTTCGCAGTTGTTCGTGAATCCGCACTGCGTGTCCTTGGATTATTTCCTCACCCAGTACAGATTATGGGTGGTTCAGTCCTGCATCGTGGTGATATTGCTGAAATGAAAACAGGTGAAGGTAAAACATTGACGGCGACAATGCCCGTTTATTTAAATGCTTTGACTGGTCGCGGCGTTCATGTAGTAACGGTCAATGAATACTTATCAAGTACGCAGGCTGAAGAAATGGGACAATTGTATAATTTCCTCGGACTGACAGTCGGTGTTAACTTGAACAGCAAAACAACAAAAGAAAAACGTGAAGCCTATGCTGCAGATATCACGTATAGCACTAACAATGAACTTGGCTTTGATTATTTAAGAGATAACATGGTGACATATGTAGAAGAACGCGTCATGCGTCCGCTTAATTTTGCCATTATTGATGAAGTCGATTCAATCTTAATCGATGAAGCGCGGACACCGCTGATTATTTCTGGTCAAGCGGAGAAGTCCACTGGATTATATATTCAAGCTAATGTTTTTGTGAAGATGCTGAAAGATGAAGAAGATTATAATTACGATGAAAAGACAAAGGGCATTCAGTTGACTGAAAAAGGGATTGATAAAGCCGAAAGAATGTTTAAAGTTGATAACTTATACGATGTAAAAAATGTCAACTTGATGCACCATATCAATATTGCATTGAAAGCCCACCGCTCTATGCTGAATAACGTTGATTATGTGGTTCAGGACGGCGAAATTGTCATTGTTGACCAGTTTACTGGACGGACAATGCCGGGACGCCGATTCTCTGATGGAGTTCATCAGGCTATTGAAGCAAAAGAAGGGGTTGAAATTCAGAACGAATCTAAAACAATGGCTTCAATTACATTCCAGAACTTCTTCCGTATGTATAACAAACTGTCAGGGATGACAGGTACCGCTAAAACGGAAGAAGAAGAGTTTGTCAGCATATATAATATGGTAGTTACTCAAATTCCGACAAACAAACCAGTGGCCCGAGAAGATAAGTCTGACTTAATCTTTGCTTCAGAAAAGGGTAAGCTTGCGGCTGTCGTGGAAGAAGTAATCGCAAGACACAAAGTAGGACAGCCCGTACTGCTTGGTACAGTTGCTGTTGAAACGAGTGAATATATTTCCGGTCTGCTGAAAAAACGCGGCATCAGACATAATGTCTTAAACGCAAAAAATCATGAGCGGGAAGCGGAAATTGTAGCGAACGCAGGTCAGCGTGGCGCGGTAACGATTGCAACAAACATGGCCGGTCGAGGCACAGATATCAAGTTAGGCGACGGTGTCGTTGAACTCGGAGGGCTCGCAGTCATTGGTACAGAGCGGCATGAATCAAGACGTATTGATGATCAGCTGCGCGGACGCTCTGGACGTCAAGGGGACCCAGGGTTCAGTCGGTTCTATTTATCATTGCAGGATGAATTGATGGTGCGTTTCGGTTCAGAAAAAATGCAGACAATGATGACACGTCTTGGTATGAATGACGATGCACCCATCGAATCTAAGATGGTGTCACGCGCTGTTGAATCTGCTCAGAAACGAGTGGAAGGTAATAACTATGACAGTCGTAAACGTGTCCTTGAATATGATGATGTCCTTCGTAAACAGCGTGAAATCATCTATAAGGAACGGAATGAAATCCTTGAGCAGGAAGACTGTTCAGAGCAGGTTCATTCAATGATTGAGGAATCAGTACGTCGTGCAGTCGGTGGTCACTTTATTACAGAAGAGGACCACGACTATCAAGCCTTCATCAACTTCGTGGAAGATATGTATCTCCCTGAAGGGGAATTGAAAGAAGAAGAGATTGCCCGCCGCGATAACGATGAAATCTTCAAAGTTGTCATGCGTCACATCGATGACCAGTATAAGCGTCAGGAAGAAATGCTTGGTGACCAGATGCATGAATTCGAACGGATGATTCTGCTCCGTACGATTGATATGAAGTGGACGGATCATATTGATACGATGGATCAGCTGCGTACAGGTATTCATCTGCGTTCGTACGGTCAGATCAACCCGCTGCGTGAATATCAGAACGAAGGATTAAGCATGTTTGAAGGCATGCTTGAAGATATCGAAGATGATGTTGCGAAGTATATCCTTAAATCTGTCATCGATAAAGATGAACAGGTTGAGCGTGAGCAGGTCGCTAAAGGTGAAGCAATGGTTGCAAGCGACGGCAAAGAAAAAGTTAAGAAACAACCGAAACAGAACGAACCTGAAATCGGTAGAAATGACCCATGTCCATGCGGCAGCGGGAAAAAGTATAAAAATTGTCATGGTAGAGAGTAGGAACAATAATGGAATCTTATGAAATAAAAAACAAACTGGCAGAGTTAGAAGAGAAATTACAATCATTTAGGGGGTCTCTTTGACTTAGAAGAAAAAGAGACGAACATCCAGGAATTTGATGAAATGATGGCAGAACCCGGCTTCTGGGATGATTCCAATCAAGCACAGAATATCATCAATCAAAGCAATGCATTGAAAGAAGTGGTCAATGGTTATCATCGACTTGTTGAAGACAAAGAAAATGTAGAAGTAATGGTTGAGATGATTAAGGAAGAACCGGATGCTGACATGGAGCAGGAAGTGAGTGAACAGCTGATTGCACTGAAGGAAGAAGTCGATCAGTTCGAACTGAAACTGTTGATGAGTGGTGAGCATGATGCCAATAACGCTATTCTTGAACTCCATCCAGGAGCAGGAGGGACTGAGTCTCAGGACTGGGGAGCGATGCTCCTCCGCATGTATCAGCGTTTCAGTGAGAAACAAGGATTCAAAGTGGAAACATTGGACTACCTGCCCGGCGATGAAGCAGGGATTAAAAGTGTCACCCTGTTGATTAAAGGACATAACGCTTATGGCTACCTTAAAGCAGAAAAAGGGGTGCATCGACTTGTCCGGATATCACCTTTTGATTCATCGGGCAGACGTCATACATCATTTGCATCATGTGAAGTGACACCTGAGTTTGATAACGACAATATTGAGATTGAAATCAATGCAGAAGATTTGAATATTGATACTTATCGTGCAAGTGGTGCAGGTGGCCAGCACATCAATACGACTGATTCTGCAGTCCGTATAACACATAAGCCGACAGGTGTCGTAGTAACTTGTCAAAATGAACGGTCGCAGATTAAAAACCGTGAACAGGCGATGAAAATGCTGAAAGCCAAACTTTATCAGCGGAAGATTGAGGAACAGGAAGCAGAGATGCTTGCCATCCGCGGCGAACAGAAGGAAATCGGCTGGGGATCACAAATACGCTCATATGTGTTTCATCCGTATTCCATGGTCAAAGATCACCGCACAAATGCAGAAACCGGGAATACTGGAGCAGTAATGGACGGTGATCTCTCTCTCTTTATTGATGCCTATTTAAAGAGCCAGTTGTAATTCATTGCGGCAAGCGATTCGTTTTATAATATAAGGGGGTCATTTGATGAGAAAACCACTATCCGTTGTATTGTTAAGTTCATTATTGTTAGTTACTGCCTGCGGAAAAGAGGAAGCTAAGACGACTGATAACAATGCATCGTCAGATCCTGGCAAGACTGCCTTTCAGCAGCACTCATGTGTCGGTTGCCATGGCAGAGATATGGAAGGTGCCAGCGGTCCGAACTTACAGAAAGTCGGCAGTAAATATTCTGAAGAAGAAATTCTTGATATTATTAAAAATGGTAAGGGTGCTATGCCTAAAGGTCAGGCTGAAGGCGAAGATGCAGCGAAAATTGCTGAATATTTAGCAAAACAGAAGTAATCGATTATCAGAAAATATAGAAAAATGCAACGTATTGATGAACAGTGACGATTGCATTACAAAAATATTACAAAGATAAAATGGAAAATTCTCTATGATATAGTAATCAACGACATGTAACGAACGTTATGGCCGTTTACTATATCAGGAGGATTTTTTTATTATGAAAAAAACAATATTAACAGCAGTAGTAGTGACTGCTATCACAGGTATAGCGACAGTCCAAGCTCAAGCGAGTGATTATGAAGTGAAGTCAGGCGATACATTATGGGCGATTGCAAAAGAAAACGGCACTTCAGTGTCTGAATTAAAAGAACTTAACGAATTGACAAGCGATTTGATTATTGCCGGCTTATTGCCGGCGATAAAATCAAAGTTGAATCTAAAGATTTCTATGTCATCAAAACAGGCGATACGTTAAAAGAAACTGCTGAAAAGTTTGATGTCTCTACAGCTGAACTGATGCGATGGAATGACTTATCATCTACTGAATTGAAAGCTGGTAAGAAAATCATCATCTCAGAAGAAGGTTTCCATAAAGCTAAATCTGCTGTGAAACCAGCTGTGGCAGCAACACCAATGAAACCGGTAGAACAAAGAACATCAAATGTCGTAAAAGCAGATCGACTAGAACGGATTGATGCACCTGCTGCCTCTGACAATCGCAGAGAAGTACCAGAAACGACAACTAACGAAGCAGCAACACCAGTCACTCAAACCTCAACTGCTGCAGCATCTCGTGACAATCGTCCAACTGCTGAAACAAAAACAGCTGCACCAGTGAGTGGTAATGTAGCATCAGTCGCTAACAGTATCGCTGGTGGTAAGACATATGTATACGGTGCGAACTCCGGCTCAGCAGTGGACTGTTCGGCATTTGCCCAGCAAGTACTTGCTTCAATGGGTAAATCTATTCCTCGTACTACTTATGCTCAAATGGCAGCTGGTACACCAGTCTCTACACCTCAAGCGGGGGATCTAGTATTCTTCAACGGTGGATCACATGTAGGTGTATACATTGGTAACGGACAAATGGTTGACGCACTCAATCCATCAGAAGGCATAAAACAGCGTGCAGTAAGCTACATCAGCGGTTCTGTCACTGGCTATTATAGATACTAATCCTACAAGTCTGGATCATTGATCCAGACTTTTTTTGATACATTTTGTCATCGAACTGTATTACTACTGGAATAAATGTAACCAAAGAAGTGTTTTTGCTCGCATAAGGTAACACTTGTATTACAAAACTATAACATTGGTTTAAACCCATTTTTATTATGTTAAGATTCAATAGCAAAAGAAACTTAAGGAGAACTTACATATGAAGAAAATAATATTATCATTACTTACTATTATCATGTTTGTTTCAATTGCCGGTGAGCTGAACGTCAAGCCAGTAAAAATGACTCATCAAGCTGAAGCCGCTACATATAGAAATCCAATTAAATATAAAGCAGCCAATTATTATAGCTGGGGGTCATGTGCTTATTATGCATTCAACCGCCGTGCACAAATGGGAAGATATGTATCAAACAAGTGGGGCAATGCAAGATATTGGGCAAGCAATGCATCACGTTCAGGATATACAGTGAAGAGAAAACCTGTCTACGGTTCTGTAATGGTATCAACAGCAGGCTACTATGGACACGTAGCAGTCGTTGAACGCGTCTACCAAAGTGGCAGCATACTGGTGTCAGAAATGAATTATCCGAGGCAAGGTGTGAAAACTTACCGCAAGTTATCCAAATCAAAAGCCGCACAATACAAATACATTTACTAGTCAAATATCATCACAGCATCTGCTAAGAACAGATGCTGTGATTATTTGTTCATTAATAGAGTGTTGATTGTTATAATGTAACCATATTATATTTGGAGGGATATCATGAAACGGTTCATGATTATTTTTTTTAGTGCTGCACTGCTTGCCGCTGCAGCTTACAGTGTATGGCAGGTAATGACCTTTGATGACGAATCAAGTCAAATAGCAGGTCATCCGCACTATTTGAACGGTAAAAACATATTGTCGATGGAATCCTATAATTCTGCAGGTCAGGCTCAGCCGCTGAAAGCGCAGCTGACAGGTGATATCAACATCATTAATTTCTGGGCATCGTGGTGTGAGCCTTGCAACCGGGAGATGCCTGAACTCATTGATTATTTCCATAACAAACCGAATCATCTCCAGGTAATCGGAATGAACATTCAGGATGAACAGAAAAAACGAGACGCGTTCATTGACCAGTATCAACCGGATTATCCGATGTTGACAGCAGACGATTCAGTCAGAAAACAATATAAGATCAATCATCTACCGACGACATTATTCGTAGATGATCAAGGAAATGTACTTAAGACGTATCTTGGTGAGCTGAATCAGCAAAAACTAAAACAGTTGATTGCACAAATTGAGGAGGGAACATAATGGGAGTCCATCAATATTTCAAAAGCTTATCTGATCTTGAAAAGCTCGTGCGCTGTCCTGGAAAGTTTAAATATCATGAGCATAACGTGGCGAGCCATTCATTCAAAGTGACAAAGATTGCGCAGTATTTAGGTACGGTAGAAGAATATCACGGCAATACAATCGACTGGAAAAAACTCTATGAAAAAGCCTTGAATCATGATTATCCGGAAATCTTCACTGGAGATATTAAAACACCTGTCAAATATGCTTCCAAAGAATTGAAACAGCTGTTCAATGAAGTGGAAGAACAGATGATTCATAAATTTATAGTGACGGAATTTCCTCCTGAGTATCAGGATATTTATCACAGTCGCCTGCAGGAAGGAAAAGATGATACGCTGGAAGGTCAGATTTTATCTGTAGCTGATAAGATTGACCTGCTGTATGAGTCGTTCGGTGAAATTCAAAAAAGAAATCCAGAACCATTGTTCTTCGAAATATATGAGAAAAGTTTGAAGACGATCATACAGTTCGATCATCTTGTGTCCGTTCAGGACTTTTTGGATAATATTGTCCCGGAAATGCTTGAGGAGAAATTTATTCCACGATCAGAGCTGAGAGAAATTACGCATGCCATTCTGGATAAGGAGGATTCTTGAGTGACGTGGTACGTTCTTGCTTTATTTTTACCTGCATTAATGGTTGTAGTCTTCAGTATGGCCGTCAGAAATAAATATACGGGCTTGCTGCTTGCCACTGTTGTGATTGGTGTATCTGTCTATAAAGGATTCTTTCGTTCAGAGATGATTGTCTTTATCGATACGATGTCATTAATTATCGGTTATCTTCTAGTGGATTGGTTTCGTCTGCATGAATCATGATCGATATTTCGTGGTCTTCTAATGATTGAGAAGGCCGCGTTTTTGTGTTGTCTATTGTTGCTGGTTATCTAATGAGGGTACAGTATAGAAGCGTACTAAACAGACAAGCGGCATATCTCTAGTGTCTACGAACAAATGTTTGTACCTGTATGAAATATTTTGATAAAATAAATAACAAAAGGGAGGGGTATGATGGAACAACATCCATTTAAGATACACTCAGAATTTAAGCCTTCGGGAGATCAGCCGGAGGCCATCAAACAGCTTGTAAAGGGTATCAAGGAAGGTAAGAGACATCAGACACTCCTTGGTGCAACAGGAACAGGTAAAACATTTACGATGAGCAATGTGATTCAGCAGGTAGGTAAGCCGACATTGATCATCGCTCACAATAAAACACTTGCTGGACAGTTATACAGTGAGTTCAAAGAATTTTTTCCTGAGAACAGAGTGGAATACTTTGTCAGCTATTATGATTATTATCAACCAGAAGCGTATGTCCCTTCAACGGATACATTTATCGAGAAAGATGCTTCAATCAATGACGAGATTGACAAACTTCGGCATTCTGCGACCAGTGCATTGTTTGAAAGAAACGATGTCATTGTCATCTCATCTGTCAGCTGTATTTATGGTCTCGGGAATCCGGAAGAATATAAGGACATGGTTGTCAGTGTGCGTGTCGGAATGGAGATGGAACGTAATACGCTGCTGCGTAAGCTCGTGGACGTGCAGTATACAAGAAACGATATAGATTTCCATCGTGGGACGTTCAGAGTGAGAGGGGATGTTGTTGAGATCTTCCCTGCTTCACGTGATGAACAGTGTATTAGAATTGAGTTTTTTGGTGATGAGATTGAACGAATTCGTGAAATCAATTATTTAACAGGTGAAGTATTAAAAGAGCGCGAACACTTTGCTATTTTCCCTGCGAGTCACTTCGTTACCCGTGAAGAAAAGATGACTCTTGCGATAGAACGTATAGAACGCGAACTGGAAGAGCAGCTCAAAGTATTCAGAGCTGAAAATAAACTGCTTGAAGCACAGCGACTTGAACAACGGACTAATTATGATCTTGAAATGATGCGCGAAATGGGATTCTGTTCCGGTATCGAAAATTATTCTGTCCATCTTACATTGCGCCCTAAAGGTTCAACACCGTATACACTTCTTGATTATTTCGGTGATGATTGGTTGATTATGATTGATGAATCACATGTCAGTCTGCCGCAGGTGCGCGGGATGTACAATGGTGACCAGGCCAGAAAAAAAGTGCTCGTAGAACATGGCTTCAGACTGCCAAGCGCTCTTGATAACCGGCCATTGACATTTGATGAATTTGATGAGAAAGCTAAACAGTTTGTCTATGTTTCGGCAACACCTGGTCCATATGAGATTGAGCATACTGATGAGATGGTGGAGCAGATTATTCGTCCGACTGGACTGCTTGATCCGGTCGTAGAAGTCAGAAAATCTGAGCATCAGATTGATGACTTAATGGAAGAAATTCAGCAGCGTGTCACAAAAAATGAACGTGTGCTGATCACGACATTAACTAAGAAAATGAGTGAGGATTTAACCACTTACTTAAAAGAAGCGGGTGTCAAAGTCAACTATCTTCATTCAGAGATCAAGACATTGGAACGTATTGAAATCATTCGTGATCTTCGCATGGGTGTCTATGATGTATTGATCGGTATTAATTTACTGAGAGAAGGGCTTGATATCCCGGAAGTATCCCTTGTAGCTATTCTGGATGCTGATAAAGAAGGTTTCCTCCGCTCTGAACGGTCATTGATCCAAACGATTGGCCGCGCCGCTCGTAATGAACACGGCAAGGTAATCATGTATGCCGATAAAATCACGCGTTCGATGGAAATAGCATTGAGTGAAACAAAACGACGACGTGAAACTCAGCAGGCTTATAACGAAGCGCACGGTATTACACCGACGACGATCAATAAGAAAATTCGGGATGTCATCAGTGCTACTGTTGAAACTGACGAGACTGAAGCACCAAAGAAAACGAAGAAGAAATTAACTAAGAAAGAACGCCAGCAGACTATTGAACGTATTGAGCATGAAATGAAAGAAGCAGCTAAAGCGCTTGATTTTGAACGTGCGACTGAACTGCGTGACATTCTGTTTGAACTTAAGGCTGAAGGGTGAGACCATGAAGAATAAAGAGATTGTAGTCAAAGGTGCAAGAGCCCATAACTTAAAAAATGTAGACATTACGATACCGAGAGATAAACTGGTTGTGATGACCGGGTTGTCTGGATCCGGTAAATCTAGTCTTGCATTCGATACGATATATGCAGAAGGACAGAGGCGTTATGTTGAATCACTCAGCGCCTATGCAAGACAGTTTTTAGGGCAGATGGACAAACCAGATGTGGATACGATAGAAGGATTGTCACCGGCCATTTCCATCGATCAGAAAACGACAAGCAATAATCCTCGTAGTACAGTGGCGACAGTAACGGAAATCTATGATTACTTAAGACTGTTGTTTGCCAGAATCGGTACGCCGTACTGTCCGATACATGATATTAAGATTGAATCACAGACCATCCAGCAAATGGTTGACCATGTGATGACACTTGAAGAGCGGACGAAGATTCAAGTCATTGCGCCGCTCGTGAGAGGCCGTAAAGGAACGCATAAGAAGTTAATAGAAGACATCGGTAAAAAGGGGTATGCACGACTGAGAATTGATGGAGAGATGTATGATGTCAGCGATGACATTGACCTCGCTAAAACACATGCGCATGATATTGATGTGGTAGTTGATAGACTGGTTGTTAAACACGGTATTGAAACCAGACTGGCAGATTCTCTAGAGAATGCGCTGCAGCTTGCAGATGGAAATGCCTTGATCGATGTCATCGGTGAGCAAGAAATTAAATTCTCAGAACATCATGCATGCCCGGTTTGCGGTTTCTCCATTGATAAGCTTGAACCACGTATGTTTTCATTCAACAGTCCGTTCGGTGCATGTCCGGATTGTGATGGATTAGGGACTAAGTTGACCGTAGATGTCAGCCTTGTCGTACCTGACGAATCTAAAAGCCTGCAGGACGGTGCTCTTGTCCCATGGCAGCCGATCAGTTCTGAATATTATCCGAACTTGCTGAAGCAGGCATGTAAACACTATAAGATTAATATGAAGAAACCGTTCAAAGATCTGACAGATAAAGAGCGCCACATCATTCTTTACGGCGGCGATGACACGATCGCTTTCAAGTTTAAGCAGGACAATGGTGTCAGCCGTACAAGAAGTATGGAATTTGAAGGGATCGTCAATAATATTGAACGTCGCTTCAAAGAAACGCCGTCTGAATATACAAGAGAACAGATGCGTAAATATATGACAGATGAAACATGCGAGACATGTCATGGGTATCGTCTGAATGAACAGGCTATGGCTGTAAAGATTAACGAAGAACATATCGGGCAGACTGTTCTGCGTTCCATAGGTGAATCTGTTGAATATTTTGATTCGTTAGTATTGACTGAGAAAGAACAGACGATTGCTAATTTAATCCTAAAAGAAATCACAGAACGTCTATCATTCTTGAATAACGTGGGACTTGAGTATTTGACGCTAAACCGTATGGCAGGATCACTATCAGGTGGAGAAGCGCAGAGAATTCGGCTGGCAACACAGATCGGTTCGCGACTGACCGGTGTCCTCTATATTCTTGATGAACCATCCATCGGCTTACATCAACGGGATAATGACCGGTTAATACAAACGCTGCAGTCAATGCGTGATATGGGTAATACACTTATTGTCGTTGAACACGATGAAGATACTATGCTTGCTGCGGATTATTTGATCGATATTGGACCTGGAGCGGGCGTCCACGGAGGAGAAGTAGTGTCTCAAGGAACTCCGAAGCAGGTCATGAAAGACAAGAAATCTTTGACCGGACAATATTTGAGCGGTAAGAAGAAAATTGAACTGCCGGAGACCCGCCGTCAACCTGATGGCCGCTATATATCTGTCAGAGGGGCAACAAGCAATAATCTGAAACATGTTGATGTAGATATACCTCTTGGAATGATGACTGTTGTAACAGGTGTTTCAGGATCTGGTAAGAGTACACTGATCAATGACGTACTCTACAAAGGGCTGGCACAGAAAATTTATAAGGCTAAGGCAAAACCAGGACCGCACCAGTCCATTGAAGGGGCAGAGCATATTGAGAAAATCATTGATATTGATCAGTCGCCTATCGGCCGGACGCCGCGTTCCAATCCCGCAACATATACGGGTGTGTTCGATGATATCCGCGACGTCTTCAGTCAGACAAATGAAGCTAAATTAAGAGGATACCAAAAAGGCCGCTTTAGTTTCAATGTTAAGGGCGGAAGATGCGAGGCATGTCGTGGAGACGGTATCATTAAGATAGAGATGCACTTTCTGCCTGATGTCTATGTACCGTGTGAAGTATGTGACGGCAAGCGTTATAACCGTGAAACACTTGAAGTGACTTACAAAGACAAAAATATATCAGATGTACTCGATATGACGGTTGAAGACGGCTATCATTTCTTCGAAAATATTCCGAAAATCAACCGCAAACTGAAAACAATTGTCGATGTGGGTCTCGGTTATATCAAGATGGGGCAGCCGGCGACGACGTTATCAGGCGGAGAAGCGCAGCGTGTAAAACTTGCTTCAGAACTTCATCGACGCTCCAATGGTAAATCACTTTATATTCTGGATGAGCCGACAACAGGACTGCATGTAGATGACGTAGCAAGGCTGCTCAAAGTATTGCATCAACTCGTAGAAAATGGTGATACTGTCATCATCATTGAACATAATTTAGACGTGATTAAAACTGCAGATCATATCATTGATTTAGGACCAGAAGGTGGTGCGGGCGGTGGAACAATCATTGCCGAAGGAACACCTGAAGTCATTATGGAGACGAAAGAATCGTATACAGGACAATATTTAAAGCAGCTGGTTGAACGTGTACATAAGCAGTTCAACTGATAGGTTATGTTGAATAAAGTAGACGAATAGAATGATATAAGTGCTGGAACAACATAGGTTTCAGCACTTTTTTATGTCAAAGTATAGAATACGATAAGCGGAGACGACCGCTCTTCATTTCATTGTAATTAGAGCGGAAGTTATTTAGAATGAAAGTAACGAGGAGGTTTCTCATGATAACAAGTAATGATATTAATGCTAACTTTAAACTGAAAGTGTTAGCGGGTGAACAAGGCATGGACCGTGTCGTGATGAACACGGACATCTCCCGTCCTGGCCTTGAAATGGCCGGCTATTTTTCCCACTATTCATCTGACCGCATTCAAGTGCTCGGAACAACCGAAACATCGTTTTTTGAAATGTTGGGCAAGGAAGACAAAGTCGATAGAATGAACAAACTCTGTCGTAAAGAAACACCGTGTATTATCATCACAAGAGGCATCGAACCACCGCCTGAACTGATTGCTGCGTGCGACCGAAAAGGGACCCCTCTGCTCTCTTCTGAAGATGCGACAACTAGTCTTATCAGTAAACTGACTTCATTTCTTGAGACGCAGCTTGCTCCAGAAACCAGTCTCCACGGTGTACTAGTCGACGTCTACGGCATCGGTGTACTGATTACCGGCGATTCCGGTGTCGGTAAGAGTGAAACTGCATTAGAACTCGTGAAACGCGGACATCGACTAGTTGCAGATGATAATGTAGAAATTAAAGAAATCTCTAAAAATGTACTGATGGGTAAGCCCCCTCAGCTGATTGAACATCTGCTTGAAATTAGAGGCCTCGGAATCATCAATGTCATGACATTGTTTGGTGCAGGTTCCATTCTGCAGGAGAAACGTGTCATGCTGAACATCAACCTGGAAACATGGAATAAAGATAAAATGTATGATCGCGTCGGTCTGGTGGAAGAAAAACTGACTATACTGGATTCTCAGATTACTAAAAAAACGATTCCTGTAAGGCCGGGTCGTAACTTAGCTGTCATCATTGAAGTCGCCGCTATGAATTATCGGTTGAATGCGCTGGGTGTCAATACTGCTGAAGAATTCAACAACCGTCTGAACGACCAAATCAGAAGTCAGTCTTTGAAAGGAAACTAATATGACATTATTACTTAATCCAATTGCATTTGAACTCGGACCATTATCAGTCAGATGGTACGGCATCATTATTGCGACCGCTATATTGATCGGTTATTTGGTTGCACAGCGCGAATCTATAAAGAAGGGCTACGAAGATGATACGTTGATTGATATTGTCGTCTGGGCGGTCATCATGGCTATTATTTGTGCACGCCTTTACTATGTAGCATTTGAGTGGGATTACTACAAAGCGCACTTAGCAGAGATACCTATGATCATGAATGGTGGTATCGCCATACACGGTGGATTAATTGGCGCATTTGCTACGGGGTTCATCATTGCCAAACGCAAAAATCTATCGTTCTTCCAGCTTGCTGATATCGTCGCACCAAGTATTATTCTTGCTCAAGCGATCGGTCGATGGGGCAACTTTATGAACCAGGAAGCACACGGAGGAGAAGTATCACGGACATTTCTTGAAAACTTGATGCTTCCTGAATGGATGATCCATCAGATGGAAATCGACGGCAGTTATTATCATCCGACATTTCTCTATGAATCGCTCTGGAGTTTAACTGGCTTTGTGATCTTGATGCTGGTAAGAAAACATTTGAGAATCGGCCAGACATTCCTGCTGTATGGTATATGGTATTCCATCGGTCGTTTCTTTGTGGAAGGATTGCGGACTGACAGCCTGATGCTGACAGACAGCTTAAGAATTGCTCAAGTCATTTCAATTGTCATTATCGTTGCAGCTGTCATCACTTGGCTCTACCGGTCATACCGTTACCATCTGCCAAAATACGGTGATGTCAATGTTCCGCTAAAAGGAAGCAGCGATGAGACGTACCACTAGGACACCTGTCAATGGACCAAACCCATTATGGCGGTTATATAAGACCGTGTCGTTTCTGAAGGTTTTGCGTAATACGATTATCATCGAGACGGGGAGATTGATTCCGTCGATGCAGCTGAAGAGACAGCTTTATCAATTGACGGGAATGTCGATAGGACCCCATACATCAATTGCTTACAAAGTGACTCCGGATATAATGTTTCCTGAACTGATTACTATTGGCAGCAATTGTGTGATAGGATTTCATTCAACGCTTCTCTGTCATGAATATTTAGTCCATGAATATCGGACAGGGCCGATTATCATAGGTGATGAGGTGATGATTGGCGCAAATGCGATAGTTCTTCCAGGCGTCACTATTGGGGACGGTGCTGTCATCGGGGCAGGATGCGTCGTATCTAAAGACATACCTGCGGGAGCATTCGCCTTCGGTAACCCTCTCCAGATCAGAAGTGAGGTGAAACAATGAACGATAAAATCGTCAGCCTGCCAAATGATGCTGAAAGTTATCACACGCTCGCTAAGAAGAAGATGAGTCAGCTGGCATTCAATGAAGCAATCATTTATTTAAAGAAAGCACTGGAGCATCAACAGTCGAATGATTATATTAAAGATCTCGCGATGTGCTATGCCGAAATCGGGCAAGTGGAAACAGGAGCAGGCTACCTCTACGACTGTATTGTCAAAGAGGAAGCGTTTGAAGACTATTTCTATTTATTGAGTCAGCTCTACACGAAAGCACGTGAGCCGAACAAAGCTTTTTTGTTCGGACTGTATTATGTTCAGCTGACAGATGATCAGAGTTATATGACTGAGCTTAAAAAGACTTTTGACGTAGTTTACAGCAGTCAGATGGAAGTAGAAGCAGAAAGTGCCCTGTTTGTGTCACAGCAGATTTTTCAGTACTTATTCTCAAGAGGTAGAATGAATGAATCCATCGACTGGATCAGCAATCAGCCACTAGCGCTGCAGTCGCGTAAAGAGATGCGGAATCTCAAAGCTATGGCCTATTTATTCATGAGCCGTTATCAAGAGGCTGAGGCGCTGCTTGTTCAACTTCTGGAAGAAGATGAAACGGATATTCATGCACTGTGTCATTACACGCTGCTCTTATATAACACGCATCAGCATGAGCAATATCAGCACTATTTACAGCGATTGAACAAACTTCATCCCATCAATGAAGATGAATCATTTAAACTTGGCATTGTCTTGTGCTATTTGAAACAATATGCTGCTTCGCAGGCGCTGTTACTTCCCATATACAAAAAGCGGATGCTGAAAAATGTGCAGCTCTATCACGCTCTTAGTTTTAACTATTATGCACTAGGTAACCGCGCAGCTTCAGATGAGATGTGGAGACTGCTCGTTCAGCTGACAGGAAGCGATACCCCGAGTCCGCATGAAATATTTCAAGGGATGCATTATCTTGAAGAACAGGTAATTCCATTACTGCGGAGTGATGACGGGCATAAAAGACTGCTCGGTATTTTCCTTATATCTCAGCTTGAGCACAAGGAAACGATGATCTCCAAAGAATTATGGGATGAACTTGAGCAGATGAGCGACTATGAGAAACTCTACTTATCCTATATCTTTCATCAGCTCGAACTCGTGAAACTCGATTTCATACATCAAGGGCTCGAGGCCATCTATCACGTCGATGACAGTCATGAATTGCTCCTTTCATGGATCGATCATGCTGAAGAAGTAATTGCTGCAAAACTGCCGCTCAATTACGAGGCTTATGCAGCTGTCACGTACTACTTATATTTAAAAGTCCATGGTCCTTTTATGTCGATGGATAAGTGTGCAGAATTATTCAAAACAACAAAATATCAGTTTACAAAAGCATATGACTTCTTCAAGCAAAATAATGTTTAATTGAAGCGATTTGGTATATGCTATATTAACTAACATTCATATAGGAGGATATTATGACTGAAACCAAGAAATACGATGTAATTATTATCGGAGCAGGGCCTGCGGGAATGACTGCTGCGTTATATGCAGGGCGGGCAGATCTCTCTGTAGTGATGGTGGAAAGAGGGATGCCTGGAGGCCAGATGGCGAGCACAGCTGATGTAGAGAACTTCCCTGGCTTTGACTTGATTACTGGACCTGACTTATCTACTAAGATGTTTAATCATGCTCAGAAATTTGGTGCTGAATATGCTTACGGTGATATTAAAAGCATCCGCGTAGAAGGAGACGACAAAATTGTCTCATTAGGTGACAAAGAATTAGTAGGAAAAGTCGTTATCATTGCAACCGGTGCTGAATATAAGAAAATCGGTGTTCCTGGAGAAACAGAACTGGGCGGCCGTGGTGTATCATACTGTGCCGTATGTGACGGTGCGTTCTTCAAACAGAAGAACTTAATGGTTATCGGCGGCGGTGATTCAGCTGTTGAAGAAGGCGTCTACTTGACGAAATTTGCTGACAAAGTAACGATAGTTCACCGTCGTGATGAACTTCGTGCTCAAAAAATCTTGCAGGACCGCGCCTTTAAAAATGAAAAAGTCGACTTTATCTGGAACTCAACATTAAAATCTATCAATGAAAAAGACGGTAAAGTAGGTAGCGTGACTCTCATCAATAAAGAGGGTGAAGAAACAGAGGTTCAAGCAGACGGTGTATTTATCTATATCGGTATGCAGCCGTTGACTGCACCATTTGTTGACCTTGGCATTACGAACGAAGCAGGATACATTGAAACAAACGATCAGATGGAAACTAAAATTCCTGGTATTTATGCAGCCGGAGATGTACGTCATAAAACATTGCGACAAATCGTTACGGCAACAGGGGATGGTAGTTTAGCTGCTCAAAATGCACAGCATTATATCGAACATCTTAACGATAAAGTAAATAGTTGATTGTTTCAGTAGATGCGCCGTTCAGGCGTGTCTCTTTTTATGAATTCGTGTAAAATAAATGTGATAAGTGTAAGGAGGGGTATCCGATGAATGAAATGTTAATGAAGAAACTTGTCGTAGTGACTGGAATGAGTGGTGCCGGAAAATCTGTTGCCATACAAAGCCTTGAAGACTTAGGTTATTTCTGTGTCGACAATTTACCGCCGATTCTGCTGCCGAAATTCATTGAATTGATGCAGGACGGAAATCAGTCATTATCACGCGTTGCAATCGGTATTGATTTAAGAGGCAAAGAATTTTTCGATAACTTAACCGAAGAACTTCAGAATATTATTAATCTGACGGATATAGCAGTGCAGGTGCTGTTTGTCGATGCACAGGATAAAGTCCTTGTTTCACGATATAAAGAAACGAGACGAACACACCCACTGGCTGACGGTGGTGCACCGCTTGAAGCCATCCATCAAGAGCGATTACTGCTCGCTGATTTGCGCGGTGTCGCAACATATATCATTGATACAACTGAAATGAAATCAAAAGAATTAAGAGCGCATATTATGGAGCTGTTCAATCAAGGGAAAGACAATATATTTAGAATCAATGTTATGAGCTTTGGTTTCAAACACAGTATTCCTATAGATGCAGATCTTGTATTCGATGTCAGATTTCTGCCGAACCCTTATTATATTGAAACACTTCGGCCGTTGACAGGGCTCGATGAGAGCGTATACGCCTACGTGATGAAATGGAAAGAAACTACCATATTCTATAATAAGTTAATGGATTTACTGAAGTTTGTTATTCCCGGCTATATGAGAGAAGGGAAATCACAAGTAGTGATTGCGATAGGATGCACCGGTGGACAGCATCGGTCAGTAGCGCTTGCCGAACGAATCAGCCACGATCTAAAAGAATTCTTTGAATTCGAGGTTCATACAAGTCATAGAGATGCCATGATCGAAGGTAAATTGAACCATGAGACAACTTAAAATCTGCTTGATCGGCGGAGGAACGGGATTATCTGTTCTTGCCCGAGGATTAAAAGCCTTTCCAGTAGATATTACTGCAATCGTCACTGTGGCGGATGACGGCGGTAGTACAGGGAGAATTAGAGACGTCATGGATATACCTGCGCCGGGAGATATCCGCAATGTGCTTGCAGCGTTAAGTGATGTCGAGCCGATGCTCGAAAAGCTGTTTCAGTACCGTTTTGATTCCAATACGCTTGGAGGGCATCCTGTTGGGAATTTGATGTTGGCAGCTATGTCGGATGTGACAGGTGACTTCGGCCATGCAGTGCGTGAACTGAGCAAAATATTGAATGTCAAAGGGACGGTTATCCCTTCTACCAATAAGAGTCCCATATTAAATGCTATTATGGAAGACGGAGAAATTGTAGTAGGTGAATCTCTGATTCCACTTAAAAATAAACGAATTGATTCAGTATTTTTGACGCCAGCTAATATTAAACCGATGAAAGAAGCCGTCACAGCACTTTTGGAAGCGGATTTGATAGTTCTTGGACCAGGCAGCCTCTATACAAGTATTATCCCAAACCTGCTGCTTGATGAACTGGCACAGGCAGTGCTGGATAGCGAAGCAAAGAAGCTCTATGTAGCAAATATTATGACACAGCCCGGAGAATCCACTGGATATTCTGTGGCTGATCATATAGAAGCGATACATAAGCATGTCGGCGCGCCGTTCATACAATTTGTTATTGCCAATCATAAGACAGTCAATAAGAAAATATCTTCGAATTATGCAAGAAGGAATTCGACTTTTGTCAATTGTGATACACTGAGAGTGAAATCGATGGATATCGAGATGATTACGAACGATCAGCTGGTGCACGTCAATAAAGATTACATGGTCAGACATAATAATGAAGTACTTGCAGATATGATCTATGAGCTTGCCTTATCTGAGATAAGCACGATTCAGGTCACTCAGAGAGAGGAAGATTAACAGTGTCATTTGCATCTGAAATGAAAAATGAATTAACACGTATTGAAGCGGACGACTGCTGTAATAAGGCGGAACTCGCTGCTTTAATACGTATGAATGGAAATTTGAGTATTTCAAACAGGGAATGGGTCATCAATGTACAGTCTGAAAATGCGGCTATTGCAAGACGAATTTTCTCATTGATCAAAAAAATATTCGGTGTGGAAATAGAACTGCTTGTCCGTAAGAAGATGAAGCTCAAAAAGAATAATGTCTATATATGTCGGATCAAGACGAGAGCAAGAGATATTCTCTCTGAACTCGGTATATTGGTGGATGGGACATTTCTTCACTCAATTGATGAGGCTCTCGTCGAAAAAGACTGTTGCAAGAGGAGTTATTTGAGAGGCGCATTTCTGGCGGGAGGGTCTGTCAATAACCCTGAAACATCCTCCTATCATCTAGAAATATTCTCACTGTACGAAGAGCATTCACGAGATTTGACGAAGCTGATGAATCTGTATGGCCTCAATGCCAAAACACTTGAACGAAAAAAAGGATATATCAGTTATATGAAGGAAGCAGAGCGTATTTCTGATTTCTTAAGTTTAATTGGTGGTTATCAGGCACTGCTTAAATTTGAAGATGTCAGAATTGTCCGTGACATGCGCAATTCAGTCAACAGACTTGTTAACTGTGAAACAGCGAACTTGAATAAAACGATTGGTGCGGCCATGAGGCAAGTAGAGAATATAGAATTCATTGACAAGGAAATAGGGATTGATGAACTGCCTGAGCGGCTGCGTGAAATTGCACGGCTGCGTGTACTTCATCAAGATATTTCATTGAAGGAATTAGGAGAAATGGTGTCGACCGGTATTATCTCAAAGTCAGGCGTCAATCATCGTCTAAGAAAACTTGATGAAATCGCTGATAAACTGAGAAACGGCGAACACATCGAATTCAAGAAATAACAGAATACACACTCTGGATAACGAAAAACCAGCTGAAATTATTTCTTTCAGCTGGTTTTTTATACAGCAATGAACTTGTTGAATCAAATTTTACTGCTGTTTAAAGGCCTCGAATGACATAAATGATTCTTTAGGGATTTCAAAACTGTCAGGCGTCCGATGATTAACCGCGTTAATGGCAGTATGCATCAGCAGTTCCCGTTGATAATCGAACTGGCGTTTACCGAACTCTTTGACATAGCGTTCATAAGCTTTATAATCCCGATCTTTTTTGTTCAGACTGTTCAAGTATGCTGCGTCATCTTCATGCATCTCATAATGAGGATAGGTAGGGTTGCCATTATTCTGCTGTTCAACGGAAACATGTTTCGGATCCGCTGTAATAAATGTGCCGTCATCCAGCATATACATACTCAGATTGTTGTAGGTAATTTTTAATATCGCATGAAATGTATGGCCTTCACCAGCAGGTTTCGTAGGAATGCCGTGACCCGTATCTTCTGTATAGATCATAGTGTCATTATCCAATACTTTTACAGTTTGGTTGACGTTTGTTGTTTTTAGCTTTGTCAGCGGATAGGTCTTCACGTGCTGTTGTGTCTGCTGTTTGTCGATAGTTCCCGACGCACATCCCGTCAACACAAGCAGGATGATGATGTTTATTATGTATTTCATAAGGATACTCCTTTAATCATATAAATAAGTCTGAGACCATTGTCCCAGACTTAAGTGAAACAAGTCATGAATTATTTCAAGAATTTAAAAATTCGTTTGGCACTGTCGGTATTATCCATGTTACCTCTCCATAAATCGCTGCCTGGACCATAACCGTATACATTAACATCTTCACCAGTATGTCCGCCTGTTGTCCAACCTGTATAACTTCTCGTATCGACAGGACGTTCAAGCGCATCTTCAATGGCAGTTGCATTTTTAGCTGCTACAGCATCTTTAACTGATTTAACTTCATCCGCAGTCAATTCGAAACCAATATTTTCTTTGAGAATACTGTCTACGTCAGCACCATCTTTCATCAGCTGAGCGCGTAAGTATTCAGGGGTGTGTTTCATCTGTTTGATAGGTTCTACGAAGAAGTTATATTCGTCGCGCGCCCCGATAGAGAAACCGCCTGTTGAGTGGTCAGCTGTTGTGATGACGAGTGTATTGCAATCGTTTTTTGCATAGTTGATAGCTTCCTGGAATGCAAGATCGAAGTCTCTCATTTCGCTCATCGCACCTGTAATATCGTTAGCATGGCCGGCCCAGTCAATCTGTGAACCTTCGACCATCAAGAAGAAACCATCTTTGTCTTTGCTCAATTTTTTTAGGGCAGTAGATGTCATCGTTTTTAATGATGGCATATGAGCATCACGGTCAATCATTTTCGGCATGCCGCCAGGTGAGAATAGACCGAGAATCTGTTTGTCTTTTGAATTAGAGGCTGCTTTTAGCAATCCTTTTTTAGTGCTGACATATTTGTAACCATCGTTCTTGAATTCTTTGATCAAGTTACGGTCGTCACGTTTAAAGTAATTTTTTCCGCCGCCTAATATCACATCTACTTTGTGTTTACCGTTGATCATTTCATCGAAGTAATCATCAGCAATGGCAGACATGTTCTTACGTGATTCATCGTGCGCACCGTAAGCAGCAGGTGTTGCGTGAGTCACTTCAGAAGTCGCTACTAATCCAGTAGATTTTCCGACTGCTTTTGCCTGCTCTAAAACAGTCTTGACAGGCGTCTTATCATTATCAACAGCAATGGCATTATTGTATGTTTTGACACCAGCACTCATAGCTGTTGCAGCAGACGCTGAGTCCGTGATGTTTTCGTGCTCATCTTCAGGAATAGTACGCTGAGTTCCAAGTAGATAACTATCGAATGAAACTTTGTCTAAACCTTTTGTCTGTGGTTTGTCCTGCATATAACGGTAAGCCGTGTTGTATGAAGGTCCCATGCCATCACCGATCATGAAGATAATATTCTTTGGAGTCTGTTTGGATGATACTTTACATGTCTTGGCAGCTTCTGCTGTTTTAGAGTGCAGCGACGCAGCATTAGGCATTGATGATAAGAAGAGACCAGCAATAACAGATGACGCGATGACCTTGTTAAAAGTTTTCACGGAATAATTCCTCCTAAGTTTTATAAGTACAACAATAATCTATCAATTATTTGTAAATTATATTCAGTTGTTGTGTAAAAAGAATGTAAATTTTCATAAAAAAAGCTGACAGTGATTAAACTGTCAGCAGATCATTGTTATTTATTTGTTTCTGTTGGGTTCATAACGTCATCAATCAAGCCGTATTCTTTTGCTTCTTCAGCACTTAAGAAATTATCACGGTCCGTATCTTTTTCGATTTTTTCGATAGGCTGACCCGTGCGTTCTGATAAAATACGATTTAATTTCTCACGAGTTTTCAAAATATGACGGGCAGCGATTTCAATTTCAGTAGCTTGTCCTTGAGCACCACCTAATGGCTGGTGAATCATGACTTCAGCGTTCGGCAGTGCAAAGCGTTTGCCTTTTGCGCCGGCTGCCAAAAGGAATGAACCCATTGAAGCTGCCATCCCGATACAAATCGTTTGGACGTCTGGTTTGATATGCTGCATCGTATCATAGATTGCCATACCGGCTGTCACGCTGCCGCCTGGTGAGTTGATGTATAAGTAGATGTCTTTTTCAGCATCTTGCGCCTGCAGGAACAGCAATTGAGAAACGATTGAATTCGCAACGTTATCGTCAATTTGTGAACCAAGCATAATAATGCGGTCTTTTAGTAAGCGGGAGTAGATGTCATAAGCACGTTCTCCTCGGTTTGTTGTTTCAATGACTGTTGGGATTAAATTCATTTGTAAATCCTCCTTGATAATAGGTTTAGCTATAATATACTATGGAAGGTCAAAAATAGTCAAAAGATAAACTTCAGCTTTCAAAAATTATTTTTCTATAGGTATCTACCCTTTATTCATACGAATTAAAGATGACAAAAGTTTATTACATAGCATAAATTGTATTATTGCATATTTATCTTTTTTAAAAGTATCGTTATAATAGAATTTATCATGCCCTCGTGGTGTAATGGATAACACATAAGATTCCGGTTCTTAAAATGGGGGTTCGATCCCCTCCGAGGGCGTAACTAAAGGTCTGCAGTGATGTAGGCTTTTTTCTTTTGTTTTTGGGTATAGTTAAAAAAAACAGAGGAGTTGACGTGATGATGAATGTAGAACGTTTGGAATTTGTGATTCTTTATGAGCTGAAAAATGGGACGGTGCTCGCTGACTTCTTTGGCTGGATTGATGTCAATGTGTTAGAAGGTACTTTAAGTGCGATGAAAGAGCAGGGGTTTTTATCCGGCGAAATAGTTGATGAAGATGTTGTTGTGTTGAAAAACATTGAAATTACAGAAGCTGGACGTCTGAAGCTCGAAACGATGCTGCACGATAATGAGTTCGAGGCAGATTATATTGACAATTATAATAATAAGCAATTAAAGGACTGGGTTTATGAGCAGTAATAATCAGCCGCTTGAACTAATCATGTATACACAGCCTCACTGCAGTCTGTGTGATGACGCCAAAATTCAACTTGAAGCTGCAAGGGAAGAAATTCCTTTTACTTACCGTGAAATTGATATCAATCAGGATGACGAATTGATGGAACGATGGCAGATCAGGGTCCCGGTTATTACATATCAAGATGTCATCATTCAAGAAGGAATCATCGATTTTGTAACTGTTGTTGAAGAACTGAATAATTTGATTAAAGACTGAAGTTATTTTCTTGCATTAATTGTCTGCTCTTGTTATGATGAATTTGTAGCGAGAGTACTTTTTTGTCCCATGCGGGTCGATTTGTGTCACGGTAGGGTCACTCTTTGTTGCAAGGAGGACGTCAATGGATAATATTCTTGCAGTACAACAGCGACTGATTCCTGATTTAATCGAAAAAATGTATCGGCGATTTAATATTTTGTCTACTATATATCAGCTTCAGCCTATAGGGAGGCGGGCCTTAAGTGAGCAACTTAATCTTACGGAACGCGTACTGCGGACTGAAGTGAATATATTAAAGGACGGATATTTAATTGAGATTCATTCAAAAGGTATGACGGTCACTTCAGATGGTGAAGATGTTCTTGAACAGCTATCACATTACTTGAAGAGCTACGGTAATTTAAGTGCCATTGGTCGACAGCTTAAAGAGATGTATCGACTTAAGAAAGTCATGGTGGTCAAAGGTAATGCAGATGATGACAGCACAGCTGCTGATAAGCTTGGCAGTGAAGCGAGTCGTTGTCTGCAGGAGATACTGGTACCTGGTATGGTCGTCACTGTTACTGGTGGATCAACAATGGCCAGTGTTTCTAAGCATCTGACACCGATGCCATTTGAGGTGAAGTTTACACCTGCTCGTGGCGGACTCGGGGAGCACCTGCAGCAGCAGGCTAACAGCATTGTTGCGAGCATGGCGGCTAAAACTGACGGAACTTATGAAGTGCTGTATGTTCCGGACTTAGTCAGCGATTCAACCTATCACAGTCTGCTCAAGGAACCTGCAGTGAGTAAAGTTCTGCAGCAGGTGAAATCAGCGGAAGTAGTGATACACGGGATTGGAGATGCCATGAAGATGGCTGAACGCCGGTCAACATCACCTGACATTAAAAAACTGCTGATGGATAAACAGGCGGTCGGTGAAGCTTTTGGTTATTATTTCGATAAATCGGGTAATATCATTCATAAGGTGCGAACAATCGGCCTGCAGCTCGAAGATCTTCCAGCGAAACAGCATATTGTTGCTGTTGCGGGCGGCAGGAGTAAAGCTGAGGCGATAGAGGCTTATTTGAGAATCGCACCTGAACAGACTATCTTAATTACAGACGAAGCAGTAGCAAGTTATTTATTAAAGGTTAAAAGCCTTTAAAAATATTAATAGAAATAAAGGAGGCCATTATTCATGGCAGTTAAAGTAGCAATTAATGGATTTGGACGTATCGGACGTTTAGCATTCAGAAGATTACAAGAGGTTGAAGGAATTGAAGTTGTAGCAGTAAACGACTTAACAGATGACGAAATGTTAGCTCACTTACTTAAATATGATACAACTCAAGGTCGTTTCAAAGAAGAAGTACGTGTCGTTGACGGTGGTTTCCTTGTTAACGGACGCGAAATCAAATCATTTTCTAATCCAAAACCTGAAGAACTTCCATGGGGAGATCTTGACATCGATGTAGTGTTAGAATGTACTGGATTCTTCACAGACAAAGAAAAAGCACAGGCTCATATTAAAGCAGGCGCTAAAAAAGTATTGATTTCTGCTCCAGCGACAGGCGACTTGAAAACAGTAGTTTACAACGTTAACCATGATGTTCTTGACGGTACAGAAGAAATCGTATCAGGTGCTTCATGTACAACTAACTGCTTAGCGCCAATGGCTAAAACATTACATGACAAATTCGGCATCATCGAAGGCTTAATGATGACAGTTCACGCATTCACAGGCGATCAGAACACATTGGATGCACCACATCCAAAAGGTGACTTCCGTCGTGCGCGTGCAGCAGCTAACAACATCGTTCCTAACTCAACAGGTGCAGCTAAAGCAATCGGTTTAGTTATTCCTGAACTTAAAGGTAAACTAGATGGTTCAGCACAGCGTGTACCAGTACCAACTGGTTCTATCACTGAGTTAACAACAATCCTTGAAAAAGAAGTAACAGTTGAAGAAATTAACCAGGCGATGAAAGAAGCAACTAACGAATCATTCGGTTACACTGAAGATGAGATTGTTTCTTCTGATGTTATCGGTATCACTTACGGTTCATTGTTTGATGCAACTCAAACTCGTGTCATGACAGTTGGAGAACACCAAATGGTTAAAACTGTAGCTTGGTATGATAATGAAATGAGTTACACTGCACAATTAGTGCGTACATTAGAATACTTAGCAAAGCAAGCTCAAGCTAAATAATATTTGCTTAATTGAGTAAGCGGGAGAAGATACGCTTCTCCCGTTTATTTTTATGATCACTATCTAAACTGGAGGCATACAAAATGGCTAAGAAGATTGTTTCAGATCTACAACTCAAAGACAAAAAAGTTCTTGTACGTGCAGATTTTAACGTTCCGATGAAGGATGGAGAAATTACTAACGATAATCGTATCGTTGAAGCTGTTCCGACAATTAAATATATTGTGGAACAAGGTGGTATTCCGATTATCTTCTCTCATTTAGGAAAAGTCAAAACAGAAGAAGATAAAAAGAATTTATCGTTACGACCTGTAGCAGTTCGCTTAGCTGAATTATTAGGAACAGAAGTCGGCTTTGCAACTGAAACTCGCGGTGAGAATTTAGAAGCAGCAGTAAGCAACTTAAAACCTGGTGATGTGTTCTTAGTGGAAAACACACGGTTTGAAGACGTAGATGGCAAAAAAGAAAGCGGCAATGATCCAGAACTTGGCAAGTACTGGGCGTCACTTGGTGATGTGTTCGTCAATGATGCATTTGGGACAGCCCATCGTGCCCACGCATCAAATGTAGGTATTGCGTCTCATCTTGAAACAGCAGCCGGCTTTCTGATGGAAAAAGAAATTAAATTCATCGGCGGCGTTGTAGAAAATCCTGAGCGCCCGTTTGTAGCAATTTTGGGCGGCGCAAAAGTTTCAGATAAAATCGGTGTCATTGAAAACTTGCTTAAAATCGCTGATAAAGTATTGATCGGCGGCGGTATGGCCTATACATTCCTGAAAGCTCAAGGTAAAGAAATCGGGAAATCACTTCTTGAAGAAGATAAGATTGATCTCGCTAAAGATTTACTTGAACGCGGCGCAGATAAAATTGTACTGCCTGTTGATGGCAAAGTAACGAAAGAATTCTCAAATGACGCAGAAATCACTGAAGTATCCATCGATGATATTCCAGCTGATCAGGAATCTCTAGATATCGGTCCAAACACAATTGAACTGTTCAAACAAGAACTGGATGGTGCTAAAACAGTTGTCTGGAATGGTCCAATGGGTGTATTTGAAATGAGCAACTTTGCTAAAGGGACTATCGGAGTCTGTGAAGCGATTGCTGCATTAGATGATGCAACAACAATTATCGGCGGTGGTGACTCAGCTGCAGCAGCGATGGAGTTAGGATTTGCTGATCAATTTACGCATATCTCAACTGGCGGCGGCGCATCACTTGAGTATCTGGAAGGTAAGGAACTTCCAGGCATCAAAGCTATCTCAGACAAATAATAAGGAGTGTTTACATTGAGAAAACCAATTATCGCAGGAAACTGGAAAATGAATAAAACAGTGGCGGAAGCAAAAGATTTCATCAACAATCTTCCGGCTCTACCGGCTGCTGAAGAAGTAGATACGGTCATCTGTGCACCAGCTATTCAACTTGATGCACTTGTATCAGCCGATGTAGAAAATCTAAATATCGGTGCTCAAAATGCTTATTTTGAGGAAAGCGGCGCTTTTACTGGTGAAACAAGCCCGGCAGCATTGCAGGACCTTGGTGTTAAATATGTTGTTTTAGGACATTCAGAACGTCGTCAATATTTCCACGAAACAGATGAAGATGTCAATAAAAAATCACTTGCTGTTTTCAAATATGGTATGACACCTATTATTTGTGTCGGTGAAACGTTGGAAGAACGTGAATCTAATACTGCTGAGCAAGTTGTCGGCGATCAAGTATCTGCAGCATTAAAAGGATTCTCTGAAGAACAGGTAAAACAAGCGGTAATCGCTTATGAACCTATCTGGGCGATTGGTACAGGTAAATCATCGTCAGTAGAAGACGCAGAGCAAATGTGTCGATTTGTCCGCACAGTTGTCGAAAAAGATTTTTCAACTGATGCTGCACAAGCTGTAAGAATTCAGTACGGTGGTTCAGTGAAACCTGATAATATTAAGGAGTATATGGCACAGGAAGATATCGACGGTGCTCTAGTCGGCGGTGCTTCTTTAGAAGTTGATTCATTCGTTAAATTGTTAGAAGGTGCGAAATAATGAAAAAACCAACAGCTTTAATTATTCTTGATGGCTTTGCGTGCCGGGATGAAGTAAAAGGTAATGCCGTGGCGCAAGCTAACAAGCCCAATTTTGACCGCTACTATAAAGAATACCCTCACAATCAACTGATGGCCTGCGGACTGGATGTTGGATTACCAGAAGGACAGATGGGTAACTCAGAAGTCGGCCATTTGAATATTGGTGCAGGACGAGTCGTCTATCAGAGTTTGACGCGGATCAATAAATCTATCGAAGATGGCGATTTCTTTAAAAACGATGTGCTGCTGAATGCGATGAAACATGTCAAAGAGCATGACAGTGCACTTCATCTTATGGGATTATTGTCTGACGGAGGGGTTCACAGTCATTACAAACATCTGTTTGCACTGCTTAAACTCGCTAAAGATCAAGGGGTCGAAAAAGTTTATGTCCATGCATTTTTAGACGGTCGTGATGTTGGTCAGGAAACAGCACTAGAATTCATTGAGGAAACAGAAGCGCAGTTCAAAAACGTGGGCGTCGGTCAGTTCGCTTCAATATCCGGACGTTATTATGCGATGGACCGTGATAAACGATGGGAACGCGAACAACTCGCTTATGAAGCGATGACTTATGGTAAAGGTAAAGAATTTAAAACAGCTGCAGAAGGCGTAAAAGCTAGTTACGCTGAGGGCGTAACGGATGAATTTGTTGTTCCGTTTGTCGTTAAAGACCATGAGGCAGGTTCAGAGAACACGGGAGTCAATGATGGCGATTCTATGATTTTCTTCAATTTCAGACCTGACCGTGCTGCTCAGTTGTCAGAAATATATACACACGAAGAATTTGTCGGTTTCGAAATGGACCAACGACTGATAGGTATTAACTTCGTTACATTTACTAAATATAGTGATAACGTGAAAGCGGAAGTAGTATTTGAAAAAGAAGATTTAATCAATACAATCGGAGAAGTAGTGGCTGGTCAAGGAATGAAACAGCTGCGAATCGCTGAAACTGAGAAATTCCCTCATGTCACTTATTTCATGAGCGGCGGTCGCAACAATGAGTTTGATGGTGAGCGTCGGGTATTAATCGACTCTCCGAAAGTCGCTACTTACGACTTGAAACCTGAGATGAGTGCCTATGAAGTTAAAGACGCTTTACTCGCTGAATTAGCTAAAGGAGATCTTGATCTGATTCTCCTAAACTTCGCGAACCCGGATATGGTGGGGCACAGCGGTAAATTAGAACCGACAATCAAAGCCATTGAAGCAGTGGATGAGTGTCTGGGAGAAGTGGTTGACCGTATTTTAGAAATGGGCGGCCGTGCTGTTATTACTGCTGACCACGGCAACTCAGACGAAGTAATCACAATGGACGATCAGCCGATGACTGCTCATACGACGAATCCAGTACCCGTTATTTTAACGGATAAGGATGTGACATTGAGAAGCGGCGGTAGATTAGCAGATCTTGCACCAACGCTGCTTGACCTGCTGGATGTCAACAAACCAGAAGAAATGACAGGCGAAACACTGATCGCAAGATCGTAAGTTAAATAGTTGCTATATTCACTACTATCATCAATAATATAAGATGAAAATACATTCAAAGGAGTTTTAACTATGCCAATTATTACAGACGTATATGCTCGCGAAGTCCTTGACTCTCGTGGGAATCCTACAATCGAAGTAGAAGTATTAACAGAAAGCGGTGCATTCGGCCGAGCTTTAGTACCATCTGGTGCTTCTACTGGTGAACATGAAGCGGTTGAATTACGTGATGGAGACAAATCACGTTATTTAGGTAAAGGTGTAGAAAAAGCTGTTGAGAACGTAAATGAAATTATCGCACCAGAAATCATCGAAGGAGAATTCAGTGTTTTAGAGCAGGTATCTATCGACAAAATGCTGATTGCACTGGATGGCACAGAAAACAAAGGTAAACTTGGTGCTAACGCTATTCTTGGTGTCTCTATGGCAGTAGCACGTGCTGCGGCTGACTACCTTGGACAGCCATTGTACAAATACTTAGGCGGCTTCAATGGTACTCAATTACCAGTGCCTATGATGAACATCGTTAACGGTGGCTCTCACTCTGATGCGCCAATCGCATTCCAGGAGTTCATGGTATTACCAGTCGGCGCTAAAAACTTCAAAGAAGCATTGCGCTGGGGCGCTGAAATCTTCCACAACTTAGCGAAGATCTTAAAATCTCGTGGATTAGTAACAGCGGTTGGTGATGAAGGTGGATTTGCACCAACATTTGACGGTACTGAAGATGCTGTTGAAACAATTTTAGAAGCAATCAAAGCAGCTGGGCTTAAGCCTGGAACAGACGTATTCTTAGGTTTTGACTGTGCTTCTTCTGAATTCTACGAAAACGGCGTTTATGATTACGCTAAATTCGAAGGTGAAGGCGGCGCGAGACGTACATCTGCTGAACAGGTTGATTTCCTGGAAGAGTTAGTCAATAAATATCCGATCATCTCTATTGAAGACGGTATGGATGAAAATGACTGGGATGGCTGGAAAGCACTTACTGAACGTTTAGGTGACAGAGTACAGTTAGTCGGCGATGACTTATTCGTTACGAACACTAAAATATTAGCTGAAGGTATCGAAAAAGGAATCGGTAACTCAATTCTGATTAAAGTTAATCAGATCGGTACTTTGACTGAAACATTTGAAGCGATTGAAATGGCTCAAAAAGCAGGCTACACAGCGGTCATCTCACACCGTTCAGGTGAAACAGAAGATACTACCATTGCTGATATCGCTGTTGCAACAAATGCTGGACAAATTAAAACAGGTTCATTATCTAGAACTGATCGTATCGCGAAATATAACCAGTTACTTCGTATTGAAGATGAGTTATACGAAACAGCTAAGTTTGAAGGACTTAAATCTTTTTATAACTTAAAAAAATAGAAATGCTTTAAGGACACGGGACGCCGTGTCCTTTTTTGAATAATGATCAAAGTATAAACATTCCCTTTTACTTCGCTTTGTGATAAAATTGACAAAGTGATTATGAGTAGGAGGGCCAACCATGCATACGTTCTTAATGATTTTATTGGTCATTGTTTGTATCGGATTGATTACAGTCGTTTTATTACAAGAGGGTAAAAGTAATGGTTTATCAGGCGCAATCAGTGGTGGTGCTGAGACGCTGTTCGGTAAACAGAAGACACGTGGTGTCGAACTGGTGCTCCTGCGTACGACAATTGTGTTGTCAGTTTTATTTTTCTTGATTATGCTGGCATTAACTTATTTCGATTTATAAGACAAAGTCCGGTCATGACCGGACTTTTTTATTTTGCTTAGTCATTAAAAACACATACAATAGAAGTAACACATGAAAAGGAGTTATTATCATGAAAATTCGATTTCCTGAACCATTCTTTTTTGAGGAGGGACCTCGTGCAGTACTCTTGCTGCATGGCTTCACCGGCAATTCCTCTGACGTCAGACAATTAGGACGATTTCTGCAGAAGAAAGGGTATACATCTTATGCACCGCATTACGAAGGGCATGGTGTACCACCTGAAGAACTCCTGAAGTCGAGTCCACATATCTGGTGGGTACAGGTTCTCGAAGCATACGATTTTCTTAAAGAACAAGGCTATCATGATATTGCAGTGGCAGGCTTATCACTTGGGGGTGATTTTGCTCTTCGTCTCAGCCAGAACCGTGATGTCAACAGCGTGGCGACAATGTGCTCACCGATGTATATCAAGACGACCGGAAATATGTTTGAGGGAGTTCTTGAGTATGCACGTGAATTTAAGAAGCGTGAAGGTAAGAATGATGAACTGATTGAGCGCGAGATGAGTGCCTTTCATCCGACGGAGCTGCTGGAAGAACTGCAGCAGACGATCATTAAAGTGAGAGAATCTGTAGATAATGTATTCGCGCCCCTTTTCGTTGCACAGGGTAAACTGGATACGATGATCAATCCGGATTCAGCTAATATTATTTACAATGAGGTATCAAGCGACGTCAAGGAGATTCACTGGTATGAGCAGTCCGGCCACGTCATTACTATAGATAAGGAAAAAGAACAGCTCTTTGAAGATTACTATCAATTTCTTGAAGGGCTTGAATGGTCTCACTAACGAAAGGAGAAGACTATGACATTAAACAATGAATTATTAATATTATTTCAGACGAGAAAAAAAGAGGTGCTGTCTATCAGTGATATCGAACAGCTGCTCAATTTATCGACTGCAGATGAGTTTAAAGAGCTTGTTAAAGAGCTGGTAGATTTAGAACAAAAGGGAAAAATCAAACGCACGAAGGAAGACCGCTACATGCTCAATGATTCTGATCTTGTAGAAGGCATTATCAGTCAGAATAAAAAAGGATTTGCATTCGTACGTCCACTGATGGAAGGCATTGAGGATATTTTCATTCCACCGAATGCTATCAATCAGGCCATGGATGGTGACACAGTTGTCGTGAAAGTGTCTAAAGGGCGTGACGGCCGCGAAGAAGGCGTCATCAAGGAAATTAAGGAACGTGCGATTACTCAAGTGGTGGGCACTTATACAGAAGCCAAGCATTTCGGCTTCGTGCTGCCGGACGACAAGCGTATCACTCAGGATATCTTTATTCCGAAGAATCAGAATCTCGGTGCGGTTGAAGGGCATAAAGTCCTTGTTGAACTGACGGCCTATCCGGACGGGACAAGTAATCCTGAAGGACACGTCACAGCGATTCTTGGTCATAAAAACGATCCAGGTGTTGATATTTTATCGATTATTTATCAGCACGGCATCAATATTGATTTTGCACCGGATGCCATTAAAGAAGCAGAACAAGTACCTGACGAAATCAGTCCGTCTGAAATCGAAGGCCGACGTGATCTGCGTGACAAACTGACGATTACGATTGACGGTGCGGATGCAAAAGACCTCGATGATGCCATCAGTATCGAACGTAAAGGTGAAAATTATATTCTGACTGTCAGTATCGCTGACGTCAGTCATTATGTGACAGAAGGATCAGCCCTGGACCGGGAAGCCTATGAACGTGGTACAAGTGTCTACTTAGTGGACCGTGTGATTCCGATGATTCCGCACCGTCTGTCAAATGGTATCTGTTCACTGAATCCGCATGCTGACCGTCTGACCTTAAGCTGTGAGATGGAGATTAATCCGAATGGTCAAGTAGTCCGTCATGAGATATATGATAGTGTCATTTATTCCGACGAACGAATGACGTATACTGACGTCAATGCGATTCTGGATGGTGATAAAGAATTACGCGATAAATATGCACATATCGTACCGATGATTGAAGATGCACAGGAACTGAATACCATTCTAGCGATGATGCGTAAACGCCGCGGTGAAGTAGACTTTGATTTCAAGGAAGCAAAAATTCTGGTCAATGAAGACGGCTTGCCTTATGACGTCGCAATTCGTGAACGCGGCAAGGGTGAGCGTCTGATTGAATCGTTCATGCTGGCGGCGAATGAGACGGTAGCAGAACATTTTCATCAGATGAAAGTACCGTTCATCTACCGTATTCATGAAGAACCGAAAGCAGATAAAATTAAGCGTTTCTTTGAATTCATTGCAAACTTCGGTATTTTAGTGCGCGGTGGTACAGAGAATATTCATCCTAAGACGCTGCAGACTATTGCCAAGGAAATTAAAGGTAAACCTGAAGAGATGGTCATCTCGACATTGATGCTCCGCAGCATGCAGCAGGCGAAATATTCTGAACAGTCGCTCGGACATTTCGGTTTGTCTGCTCAGTATTATACCCATTTCACATCACCTATCCGTCGTTACCCTGACTTGGTTGTCCATCGACTGATTCGTAAGTATTTGATCGAACGTTCTATGGACGAAGCAGCGAAAGACAGATGGGAAGAGGCACTTGTTGAAATCAGTGACCATACATCAAAACGAGAACGACGTGCTGTCGATGCAGAACGTGATACAGATGACCTGAAAAAAGCGGAATACATGCTGCAGCATGTCGGTGAAGAATACGAAGGTATCATCTCATCTGTTGCGAACTTCGGTATGTTTGTAGAGCTTGACAATACAATTGAAGGCATGGTCCATAACACCAATATGACAGATGACTACTATAACTTCGATGAGCGTCAGATGGCACTGATCGGAGAACGGAGCGCTAAAGTTTTCCGCATTGGTGACAAAGTAAAAATCAAAGTCTTAAGTGTTAATGTCGATGAGCGCAAGATTGATTTCAGTATCGTCGGTATGGAGCCAAGACAAGTCGAACGCAAATCGCGCGGGACTGTCATCCGTACGGAGAAAAAACCAGCGAAAGATGATAACCATAAACCGCGTGGCAAAGGCCGAGGAAAAGGTAGAGATAACAATAGAAGTCATTCAAAAAATAATAAACCGTTCTACAAAGCAAAATCGGTGAAAAATGCAGGACGTGCCAAGAAGAAATAGAGGTGAGATAAATGCCGAAAGGTAGTGGCAAAACACTCGCTCAGAACAGAAAAGCGAGTCATGACTATACAATAGAAGAAACGATCGAAGCGGGGATAGAGTTAAAAGGGACAGAGATCAAATCCATCAGACGGGGCAGTGCGAATCTCCGAGATTCATACGCCCGTGTCTACCAGGGTGAGATGTACGTCTATAATATGCATATCGCGCCTTATGAAGAGGGGAACCGCTTCAACCATGATCCACTCAGAACACGCAAACTCCTTCTAAAACGTAAACAGATTGATAAATTGTTTGGAGAAACGCGTGAGCAGGGCTACGCGCTGATTCCGCTCAAACTGTATATCAAGAATGGTTACTGCAAGATGTTATTAGGACTTGCGAAAGGTAAAAAAGATTATGACAAACGACATAGTCTGAAAGCGAAAGAAGCAAAACGTGAGATGGACCGCGCATTAAAAGGGAAATATTAATCAAACGGGTGCAATGTATTTGCACCTGTCTTCACTATTTGTTATATTATATGGTGCTAGTTAAAATAATACTTATAATTCAGGGGGCGTTACGGATTCGACAGGGGTCACTTGGGTTGGTATAGCGTGCCGGAGGGTTGTCTTCGTCATCAACACAACAGTTATAATAACTGGCAAAACAAACAACTTCGCAGTAGCTGCCTAATCGCACTCTGCACCTCTCTCAAGCATCGCCTATGTGCCTGATGTAGAGGTTCAACCTTAAGTAGGATACGCTGTTCACTTCCGCCTGGAGTCTGAACAGAAGAGATCAATCGGGCTAGTTATTAAGTAGATTGTCCATTGTCAGCTTAATAGTGAAACCTTAACAATGCGACTACGCACGTAGAAGTATCAATTGCAGGATCTTTGGACGCGGGTTCGACTCCCGCCGTCTCCATATGTGAACCGCGCTACCGTTGAGTAGCGTGTTTTTTTTATATTGTTATTCGTTTACAGCTATTATTTCAATGGTATATGATTAATGTGACAGGAGGGACGCGTAATGGATAAATGTAATGTAACACCAAAAATTGTTGTCACGTTAAGTGCAGCTAACAATGAATGGGATGAAACCATTCAATGTCTGACTGATAATCTTCAATCTATTGATATCATTGAATACCGAGCAGATTTATGCGGTGAATTAACCCCCGAAGATTACATCAGCCAGTTAAAAATGTTAAAAGAGCAGTTTACTCTTCCATTGATCTTTACTTACCGCTCAAAAGGTCAGGGTGGTAACGGTGACAAAGAACCTAATGCATACTTCGAACTTGTAAATGAAGTTTTGTCAGCTGACGCCATTGATATTATTGATATTGAGCTTCTGTTATATGAAGATTTGATGGATGAATTAATTAACGAAGCACGAAACCACGATGTAGAAGTGTTGATTTCCCATCATGAATTTGAGCATACGCCGGATATTAAAGAATTGAAGGCGAACTATGCCCGCATGCAGAAGCTGGGAGCTGATTACAGCAAACTTGCTGTGATGCCTGAAGATGGTCGTGATGTATTAAAGCTGCTGCTTGCAGTCTATGAAACAAAGCAGGACTGCGATAATCATATCGTCGGTATAGCAATGGGAGAACAAGGGAAACTGAGTCGTCTAGCAGGCGGTGTTTTTGGCTCTAGTCTGACGTATGGCCATATCGGTAAAGAGGCAGCACCAGGGCAGCTGCATGTGAAACAACTTAAGTCTTTGATGGAAATTTATCAATAAAGATTTACATTTTATTGAACCCCTCTTATAATTGATAATAGTTATCAATTATAAGAGGGGTTTTTCTGTGGAATTACAAAAAGCGATTGTTGAACGAAGAAGCTGTAAGACATATAATCATCATACAACGGCAGATGACTCAATTATTAAAGAGATGATACAGCTGGCAAGTTATGCACCTAACCATGGCATGCGTGAACCGTGGCGTGTCATCTGGATTAAGAAAAATCGGCTTGCTGAATTTGCAGCGTTGTTCGCCGATCATGCATTTAAGAACGATCCTGACAAGAAAGAGAAGCATATTGAAACGCTTAGTCAGTTAAGTGGTGTACTCATTGTTGTCGGTAAATATGACCGAAGACAGAAACAGTTTCTTGAAGATGTACTGGCTGTTGGTGCTTATATTCAGAACCTCTCCTTATTATTCCATGAATCAGGAATAGGCAGCTGTATTAAAACACCTGGTGTATTGACAGTGCCGGGCTTTAATAATGCTCTCAGCATATCAGCGGATGAAATGATTTATAGTTTAATCTATTTGACAGATGCGGATGGCTCAGCACCAATCAAAGAACGTAAAAATACAGAACTCCTGACTGAATGGTGACCCCATCTACAAAAAAACTCCCGATTAACATCGGGAGTTTTTTTATTTGCGAATATTTTCCTGTAGAAATGCTTTAACCGCTTCAGGTGTTTTCGTATTGGCAGAATGTAAGTGTGCTGTTTTTTTGCCGTTTTCAAATATTAATAAGCTCGGTATACCCATGACATCATTTTCTGTGGCAGCTTCAGGAACTTGGTCTCGATTGATTTTATACCATGTAATGTCATGATATTCATCAACAATCGGGTCAATCCAGTTGTCCATCTTTGCACAATCGGGACACCAATCTGCAAAAAACTTAACAATCATCTGCTCGTCCTGGTTAATAATTTCCTTAAATTCTGCATACTGACTTATTGTTCTCATAGTAATGCTCCTCTACATAGTTTATTATATTATATACCATTTTTGCTGAATGATTAAACGGACTGCTTTAAGAAGTTAATTGTGGGCATGGTCAAATATTGATACTATTAAATTATCAACAGAGATGGAGGTTCTACATGATTAAATTTTTTCAGATTCCTAATTGTTCAACATGTAAGAAGGCAGGTCAGTTCCTGACAGAAAATGGGGTCAGTTTTCAGCCGATCAACTTGAAGGAACATACACCGACAGCTGGGGAATTCGATCGCATTGTTAAACAGACAGATATAGATGTAGACAAGCTGTTTAACCGTCAAGGGACGAAGTTCCGTGAATTACAACTTAAGGACAAACTAGTTCATATGAGCTATGAAGACAAACTGGCACTGCTTGCATCAGACGGCATGCTGGTTAAACGTCCGCTTGCGGTCAATGATGGTAAAATAACGTTAGGATTTAAAGAGCAGGATTACATGAGCACATGGTTATAAAAAAGATTGAATAAAAATATATGCTATGTCATTATTAATATATAAACTTAGAGGAGGGATTTTTGTGGCATCATTAGAAGGATTAAAATTTTCTAAAGATCACGAATGGGTAAGAACAGAAGGAAATATAAATACGATTGGTATTACTGATTTTGCTCAATCAGAACTAGGGGATATCGTCTTCGTTGAACTTCCTGAAGCAGGCGATGAAATTACAGCGGGGCAGCCATTCGGTAGTGTAGAATCTGTAAAAACAGTATCAGAACTTTACGCTCCTATCAGTGGTAAAGTCGTTGAAGTGAACAGTGAACTTGAAGACAGTCCTGAATTTGTTAACGAATCTCCTTATGACAATGCATGGCTGATCAAAGTCGAAGCATCTAATGACGATGAACTGACTGAGTTGTTAGACCAAGCACAATATGATGAAATGATTAACGCATAAATGTTATAATTTCCTTGATAATCTGATTATCAAGGAATTTTTTATAATCGCATATGAGAAGGTGATGAGTGTGGCTGTCATTAGTAAAGTCATCGTTGTTGAAGGTAAATCCGACAAGAAGAAGTTACAGGAAGTCTTATCTGAGCCCGTACATATTATCTGCACTAACGGCACCATGGGTATTTCAAAATTAGATGCCATTCTGGAAGAACTGATTGGTCATAAAGTCTATATTATGACTGACGCTGACAAAGCAGGTAAAATCATTCGCAACTGGTTCAAACGTCATTTAAGCGAGAGCCGTCATATTTACATTGATCCGAAATATGGTGAAGTCAGTCGATGTCCTCATGATTATTTAGCGAAAGTTCTGATGAAACATGAATTTGAAGTGAAAGATGGGAATGTAGCACATGAGCGTCAAACAGTATTTGCCTGGCAGTCCGCCTGGTGAGTCTTATTTAATATTTGGATATACGCCGCTTTGTGGCACATGTAAAGTAGCGGAACGGATGATTGATGTTCTCGCAGTTTTGACAAAACAGCCTGTGGTCAAACTCGATATGAATTATACACCTGAATTGGTACAGGCATTCAAAGTGATGAGCGTCCCTGTATTACTTGTTGTCAATGATGACAAGGTGACAGCGGAAGTGTTCAAGTTCGAATCTGTGACAAATTTATATGAAATCGTCAACAAATTATTGACGTAACGATTAGGATGGTCTATGATTAGAAAATAATTTAATAGTTAAGCTCTTATCAAGAGAGGTGGAGGGATGTGCCCTTTGAAGCCCGGCAACCGTCGTCAGACATGGTGCCAATTCACATAAAGCCCAGTGCTTTAGAAGATGAGAGACGTTTATATCATTGCGTCTTTCTCTTTTTATGGGAAAGACGCTTTATTCGTTTAAAGGAGGTTAGTCATTGATTACTTTACAATCAGTGGTAAAGCAATTTGCAACAAAAAAAGGACCATTGACTGCTGTAGATGATGTCAATCTGCAAATTCATGATGGTGAAATTTATGGCGTCATCGGATTTTCAGGTGCAGGCAAAAGTACATTGATTCGAATGTTCAATGGGCTTGAGAAACCAACTACCGGTGATGTCGTTGTCGGCGGTGATCATATTGCGCAGCTTGGCATGAAAGACTTACGCAAAAAAAGACAGAAAATCGGCATGATCTTCCAGCACTTTAACTTGCTCTGGTCCCGTACAGTGTTCGATAACATTGCGTTTCCGCTGGAGATTGCCGGGGTCAGTAAAACAGAACGAGACCAAAAGGTAAATGAATTAATTCGAATGGTAGGTTTAACTGGCAGAGAAAAAGCTTTCCCCTCCCAGTTGTCCGGCGGCCAGAAGCAGCGTGTCGGTATTGCGCGTGCACTTGCTAACGATCCGACAGTACTGCTATGTGATGAAGCGACAAGTGCGCTTGATCCTCAGACAACAGATGAAATTTTAGAGCTGCTGGTCACCATCAACAAGAAAATAGGTTTGACCATTATATTGATTACACATGAAATGCATGTCATCCGTAAAATCTGTCATAAAGTCGCAGTCATGGAAAATGGTCGCATCGTTGAGGAAGGACCGGTACTCAGTGTCTTTCAAAATCCGCAGTCAAGTGTCACACAGCGATTTGTCAAAGATGACTTAAAAGACAGCGAATCAGAAGCAGCGATGGACGACATTAAGCTGGCATATCCGACGGGTGCGATTTTAAGATTAAAATTTGCCGGTTCATCAACGGAACAGCCGATTATCTCTAGAATCATCAGAAAGTATGATATGGATATCAATGTGATATCCGGCAATGTCAGTCATACATCCTCTGGTGCGTTTGGTCATATGATTGTCCATGTACCTGAACCGACAAAAGAGTTGTTCAACGAATTCGAGCAGCACGGCGTCAAAGTGGAGGTGGAACGACGTGGATAAAAGTTTCATTGACATTCTGAAGGAAATGCTGAGCTTTAAAAACGTCATCTGGCCGGATGTCTGGACAGCGGTGTATGAAACATTGTACATGACAATCGTATCAACGTTCTTCACGTTTTTTCTCGGTCTGATTATCGGTACTATTTTATTTCTGACTTCTAGAAGTCAATCTAAAGGTGCCCAGGTCATCTATAAGATCACAGCCTTTTTAGTGAACTTATTTCGGGCGATTCCTTTCATCATCTTAATCATCCTGCTGATTCCGTTCACCAATCTGCTGATGAACACAATCAGCGGTGTAAAAGGCGCGCTGCCGGCGTTGATTATCGGAGCTGCCCCGTTCTATGCACGCCTTGTAGAAATCGGTATGAAAGAGATCGACAAAGGTGTAATAGAGGCAGCGGAAGCGATGGGGGCGACGCGCTGGACATTGATTACGAAAGTGCTGCTGCGCGAATCATTGCCGGCACTTGTATCTGGTGTCACGGTCACAGCTATCGCTTTAGTCGGTTCAACCGCTATTGCCGGCGTCATTGGTGCCGGTGGACTTGGTAACTTAGCATATCTTGTCGGTTTCACTCGAAACCAGAACGACGTTATTTTAGTATCAACAGTGTTAATTCTTGTCATTGTTTTTGTCATACAGTTTATCGGTGATACCATTACTAAACGCATCGATAAGCGTTAATATATTAAAAATAAAGGAGACTTACTATGAAAAAATTATTTGCACTCGTTCTTACATTATTATTTGCAGTTGTACTCACTGCATGCGGTTCATCTGATAAGCAGTCAGAAAATAAAAAGTCAGGTTCTAAGGAAGATAAAAAAATCGTTGTCGGTGCATCACCTGCACCTCACGCTGAACTCCTTGAACAAGTAAAGCCGATTCTTGAAAAAGAAGGTTATGATTTAGAAATCAAAACCATTAATGACTATACAACGCCAAACCGTCTGTTAGATGAAGGAGAGTTGGATGCTAACTTCTTCCAGCACACACCTTACCTTGAAACAGAAAAGAAATCAAAAGGCTACAAGATTGAGTCAGCAGGAAACGTCCATATCGAACCTATGGCGGTCTACTCTAAAAAATATAAATCTTTAGAAGATCTTCCTAAAGGGGCTACAGTATATGTTTCTAATAATCCCGCAGAAGAAGGCCGTTTCTTATCATTCTTCACTAAAGCTGGTTTAATTGAACTGAAAGAAGGTACAGATCCAGTCAAAGCGACATTCCAGGATATTAAAACGAATAAAAAAGATATCAAGTTCAATAATAAACAAGCAGGAGAATTTGTTCCTAAAACTTATCAGAATGGTGAGGGCGATGCTACTATCATCAATTCAAACTTTGCCATTGAAAATGAATTAAGTCCGGTCAAAGATTCTATTGCTCTTGAAGACAAAGATTCACCATATGCAAACTTAATCGCAGTGCAGCAAGGACACAAGAATGATGCTAAAATCAAAGCATTAGTCAAAGCTCTTCAATCTGACGAAATCGTTAAATTCATTGAAGACAATTATGACGGTGCAGTCATTCCAGCTAAATAAGCCATATAACAACAAGCAGCCAAATTTGGCTGCTTGTTGTTATATGGCGGTATTTTCAATAACAGCTGCTTCATTCTCAATACGTCAGCTATATTTTAATTCAATTAATTTATTATATACCATATTTAAGTTATAATAATTATTGTGATTTAATTTATCTGGCTTTGACCGTAGATTAAAATTATTATAAACTAATAGAGATGAAAATTTATATATATATCTGGAGGGAATACACATGGCATCAGTTTTAGAAATCAAAGATTTACACGTTTCAATCGAAGATAAAGAAATCTTAAAAGGTGTGAATCTGACAATCAAGCAGGGAGAAATCCATGCAATCATGGGACCGAATGGTACAGGTAAATCTACTTTATCATCTGCTATCATGGGTCATCCAAAGTATGAAGTGACACAAGGCGAAGTCTTATTAGACGGTGAAAACGTACTTGAGATGGAAGTAGACGAAAGAGCACAGGCAGGTCTATTTCTTGCGATGCAGTATCCATCTGAAATTTCTGGTGTGACTAACGCAGACTTCTTACGTTCAGCGATCAACTCTAGACGCGAAGAAGGTCAGGAAATCAACTTAATGCAGTTCATCAAAAAATTAGACAAACAGATGGAATTTCTTGAGATGGACCTTGATATGGCACAGCGCTACTTAAATGAAGGTTTCTCAGGCGGCGAAAAGAAACGTAATGAAATTCTGCAGTTAATGATGCTGGAACCTAAATTTGCGATTTTAGATGAGATTGACTCAGGTCTTGATATTGATGCGCTTAAAGTAGTATCAAAAGGAATCAATCAAATGCGCGGAGAAAACTTCGGCTGCTTGATTATTACCCACTATCAACGGTTGTTGAACTACATCACACCTGATCATGTTCATGTGATGATGCAGGGCCGTGTTGTTAAATCAGGTGGAGAAGAGTTGGCACAACGTCTTGAAGCAGAAGGTTATGACTGGATCAAACAAGAATTGAACATTGAAGACGAAACTGTCAACGCTGAATAATATCTGATTAAACCACGAGGAGGATTTGAAATGAGTCAAACGTTTGACGTGAACCTGGACATGATTCAGGAATTTTCACAATCAAAAAAAGAACCATCATGGATGACGGCTGTTCGTAGTGATGCATTCAGTCGATTAAATACTATTGAAATGCCAAAACCAGATAAAACAAAATTAGACAAATGGGACTTCTATTCTGTTAAACATACAGTGATTGACAGCGCTGCGTATAGTTCTGTAGATACGCTGCCGGAAGAAGTGACGAAATTAGTCGATACAGAGACAATTGATAATTTATACGTGCAGCACAATAATACGCCGGCACTACTAAAAGTAAGTCCTGAACTCGCTGCTCAAGGGGTCATCATTAAGGACATCCATACAGCGATGGCTGAGCACAGTGATTTAGTACAGCAGTATTTCATGACTGAAGGCGTCAAAGTAGATGAACATCGTTTGACAGCGCTGCATGCAGCATTAATGAACGGTGGATTGTTTGTCTATGTACCTAAAAACGTCATCGTCGAGTCACCGATTCAAATGGTCTTACTTCATGACAATGAAGAAGTCAATTTATATAACCATGTACTGATTGTCGCTGATGAAGGCGCCGAAGTGACATATGTTGAAAACTATATTTCAGCTATCGGCCGTTCAAAAGGGCAGCTGAATGTTATTTCAGAAGTCATTGCTAAAGATAACGCTAAAATCACATACGGTACAGTAGATTTCCTCAGCAAAGGATTTACAGGTCATGTCATTCGCCGTGGTATTGCACATAAAGATGCAACGATTGACTGGGCATTAGGATTAATGAACGACGGAGATACAATTAACGACAATACGACTTACTTGATGGGCGATAATTCTTCAAGTGACCTGAAAATTGTAGTGGTCGGTCGCGGTCAACAGAAATTGAACTTTACGACGCAAATTATTCAATACGGCAAAAATTCAGCAGGCCATATTTTAAAACATGGTGTCATGAAAGACTCTGCTTCATCAATCTTTAATGGCATCGGTCATATTAAACATGGTGCAACAAAAGCAGATGCACAGCAGGAATCACGTGTCTTAATGCTATCTGAAAAATCACGCGGAGATGCCAATCCAATTCTACTGATTGACGAAGATGACGTGACAGCAGGTCATGCAGCTTCAGCAGGTCGTGTAGATCCGATGCAGCTCTTCTATTTGATGAGTCGTGGTATTTCTAAGAAGGAAGCAGAACGTCTTGTCATTCATGGCTTCCTCGCACCAGTCGTTAACGATCTGCCGATTGAAGCGGTCAAACGTCAGTTGACAGAAGTTATCGAACAGAAGGTAACAAGCAAGAACTAGAGCTAATAGAAAGGTCCTGATAATATGACCGTGTTAGACAGCAGTAAAGTCAGAGCTGACTTTCCTATATTAAAAGAACAGGTGAACGGTAATCCACTTGTCTATCTTGATTCATCAGCAACCAGTCAGAAACCTCAAGTAGTGATTGATACTATGAATCGTTACTATGAGTCGATGAATGCCAATGTTCATCGCGGGGTGCATACGCTCGGTACGAGAGCGACTGACGGCTACGAGAATGCGAGAGAAGCAGTACGCCGTTTCATCAATGCGCAATATTTTGAAGAGATCATCTTTACGCGCGGGACAACGACTGCACTTAATTTAGTAGCACATAGTTACGGAGATATGGTAGTCAACGAAGGTGATGAAATCGTCATCACTGAAATGGAACACCATGCCAATCTAGTCCCGTGGCAGATGCTTGCTAAACGTCGACAAGCAGTATTGAAATATATTCCGCTGCAATCAGATGGAACTATACAGCTCTCAGACGTCGAATCAGCAATCACTGATCGAACGAAAATTGTTTCAGTTGCTCACGTATCAAACGTCTTAGGGACTATCAATGATATTAAAGCCATTGCGGCTGCTGCTCATCGTCATGGTGCAGTGATGGTAGCAGATGGCGCTCAAGCTGTTCCGCATATGGCTGTGGATGTACAAGATTTAGATGTTGACTTCTATGCTTTCAGTGGACACAAAATGGTTGGACCGACTGGAATCGGTGTATTATACGGCCGACGCAAATTATTGAATCAGATGGAACCGATTGAATTCGGTGGCGATATGATTGATTTTGTAGGTCTGCAGGATTCAACATGGACAGAACTGCCAGTGAAATTCGAAGCAGGGACACCGCTGATTGCTGAAGCTATCGGACTGCATGCTGCAATCGATTATCTTGAGTCACTAGGTATGACTCATGTTTTAGAATATGAACACGAGTTGACACGTTATGCTTATGAGCGAATGTCTGAAGTTGAGGGACTTGAAATTTATGGTCCTGGGCCGGACAAAAGAGCAGGATTAATTACCTTTAACTTAGAGGGGGTTCATCCACATGACCTGGCGACAGCACTTGATGCGGACGGCATCGCGATTCGTGCCGGCCATCATTGTGCCCAGCCACTGATGAAATGGTTGAATCAGTCATCCACTGCACGCGCAAGCTTTTACGTGTATAATACAAAAGAAGAAGTCGATTTACTGATTGACAGTCTGAAAAAGACAAAGGAGTTTTTCAGTTATGAGTTTTAACAATCTCGACCAGTTATATCGTTCTGTGATTATGGACCATTACAAAAATCCGCGTAACAAAGGGATCATAGAAGATGGAACGATGACAATCGATATGAACAATCCGACATGTGGTGACCGTATACGTTTGACTCTTAATATGGAAGATGAAATCATCAAAGATGCTAAGTTTGAAGGCGAAGGATGTTCTATATCTATGTCCAGTGCTTCAATGATGACACAGGCAATCAAAGGTCATACTATCGAAGAAGCACTTCATATGAGTAAAGAATTCAGCCAGATGATGCTCGGAGAAGATTACGAAATCAGCGAAGAAATGGGCGATATTGAAGCGCTATCAGGCGTTGCTAAGTTCCCGGCTCGAATTAAATGTGCAACGCTCGCATGGAAAGCACTTGAAAAAGGAACAAAAGAAGAAGAATAAGGAGTGAATCAAATGGCTAAAAAAGCACCAGATGTTGGCGATTACAAATATGGCTTTCACGATAAAGATGTATCGATATTCCGTTCAGAAAGAGGTCTGACCGAAGAAATCGTCAGAGAAATTTCTAAAATGAAGGAAGAACCTCAGTGGATGCTGGACTTCCGTCTCAAATCATTGAAACAATTCTACAAAATGCCGATGCCGATGTGGGGCGGTGACTTGTCAGAACTGAACTTTGATGAGATTACTTACTATGTCAAGCCGTCTGAGCATACTGAACGTTCATGGGATGAAGTACCGGAAGAAATCAAACAGACATTTGACAAACTTGGTATTCCAGAAGCTGAACAGAAGTATCTTGCAGGGGTATCTGCTCAGTATGAATCTGAAGTAGTTTACCATAATATGCAGGAAGATTTAGAAGAGCAGGGAATCATCTTCAAAGATACAGATTCTGCATTAAGAGAAAATGAAGACTTATTCAAAGAATATTTTGCATCAGTCATTCCACCAGCAGATAACAAATTTGCAGCGTTGAATTCAGCGGTATGGTCAGGTGGGTCATTCATCTATGTACCGAAAAACGTTAAGCTTGAAACACCGCTGCAGGCGTACTTCCGAATCAACTCTGAAAATATGGGTCAATTTGAACGGACATTGATCATCGTTGACGAAGGTGCGAGTGTCCACTATGTTGAAGGTTGTACAGCACCAGTCTATACAACGAATTCATTGCATTCAGCAGTTGTTGAAATCATCGTTAAAAAAGATGCATACTGCCGTTATACTACGATTCAAAACTGGGCGAACAACGTCTACAACTTAGTTACTAAAAGAACATTCGTTTACGAAAATGGAACGATGGAATGGATTGATGGTAACATCGGTTCTAAGCTGACGATGAAATATCCAGCGTGTTACTTACTTGGTGAAGGTGCACGTGGTATGACATTATCTATCGCATTAGCAGGTAAAGGTCAGGTTCAGGATGCTGGTGCGAAAATGATGCACATGGCACCGAATACATCATCAACGATTGTTTCAAAATCTATCTCTAAGCAAGGCGGTAAAGTTGTTTACCGTGGTATCGTACACTTCGGCCGCAAAGCAGAAGGTGCACGTTCCAACATTGAGTGTGATACACTCATTATGGATAATGCATCAACATCAGACACCATCCCTTACAATGAAGTCATGAATGACAACATTTCACTGGAGCATGAAGCGAAAGTTTCTAAAGTCTCTGAAGAACAGCTGTTCTACTTGATGAGCCGTGGTATTTCAGAAGAAGAAGCGACTGAAATGATTGTTATGGGCTTTATCGAACCATTCACAAAAGAATTACCAATGGAATATGCAGTAGAAATGAACCGCCTGATCAAGTTTGAAATGGAAGGTTCAATCGGTTAACAAAAACCTGTGTCTCAATTTGAGACACAGGTTTTTTTATTCTCTCCAACATGATATTGAAGCTGATATTTTTAATTTTTATTATGGCGCTCTATATTCACCCAGGTATTGTTCTTTGTCGTTGAACAGTGTCGGATAGCTCAAAAATCCTACCATGATGCTTGAAATCGTTGCTGCTGTCAGAAGTAAGAAGAGAATCAGCAGCTGGAACTGTACAGCAATAATCGGGTCAGCACCGCCGATGATCTGACCACTCATCATGCCGGGCAGCTGAACAAGTCCCATCGTTTTCTGACTTTCTATCGTCGGTATCATAGAACTGCGAATAGCTGACATCAGACTGCGGTGTATAGCCTGTTTCTTGCTGCCTCCTAATGACAGGATGAGTTCGATTTGTTCATCAGAAGCATTGATCTCACTGAGAAATCGATTGAGGAAGAGTAACGACAGAACCATGGAATTGCCAATCATCATACCGCTGATTGGAATGATATAACGCGCTTCAAACGGTATGATATGAAAACTAAGGAGTATGCCCATAGTGACCACTTCAACTGTCACTAAAGTCAGTACGATCTTCCAGGTGATACCTTTAATGCCTTTTCCTTTTTTGATGATATTCTGAGCTGCGGCTGCAATCATCAGTAATATCATGAGAAGGATATAGACAGGATGCTCCCCGTCAAATACAAATGTCAGCAAATAGCCGATAAAAAACAGCTGTACAATACTTCTTATAGTAGCAATGACTATGTCTTTTTCCAGTCCAAGCTTCAAATAGCTGCTTAATAGAAGCGGAATCATGACAAAAATAATCGTTAAGCTAAGTTGCAGCAGTGTCATTCGAGTTCACCTGCCAAATAAAGATTCAACCGTTCATTTTGAGAATGCATCATGTCTTTAGAAGAACCGCTCGTAATGAAGTGGCCGTCTTCAAGCATGATATAGTCATCCGTCACTTTGGCTGCCTGATTGACATCGTGAGTAATCCAGATAATCGTTGTATGAAAGCTTTGATGGATCGCTGCTATTAATTTTTCTACTTCTTTCACACTTGCGGGATCTAGACTGGATGTAATTTCATCAAGAAGCAGTATGTCCGGCTGATTGACTAATGTTCTTGCGATGGACAGCCGTTGTTTCTGTCCGCCTGATAGGTCTTTTGCAAGCTGACTAAGCGGAACATTCAAATTGACTTGATTCAGCAGCTGCCGTGCTTCTTGTTCAGACAATGATTCATCGAACAATGCTTTTGGCAGATTTAAATTATCAAAAACAGTGCCGCTGATTATCGGTGCACTTTGCAGCGCCATCCCTACTTGTTTCCTAAGTTCAATAAGATTCATTGTATCTATTGAGTGTCCGTCTATATAGATTTCTCCATCAACCGGACTGTGAAGCCCGTTCAATAATTTAAGCAGAGATGTCTTTCCTGCGCCTGACGGACCGATGAGCGCTGTAATACGTCCAGATTTGAATGTGCAGTTAATATGACGGAGGATGTCTCTGTCATTTTTTGTATAACTGATATTTTTCAATTCGATGGCTGACATAAGGATACTCCTTTTTATATAAAGTAATGGTTTATGGTATGATAAATTCAGGTGATAACATGATAACAATAGGGCTTACTGGGTGGGGAGACCACGATGCACTGTATGCAGATTTGACCAACAAAAAAGACAAATTGCTGGCATACGGCAGTCATTTCCCGACCGTCGAACTTGATTCTACTTATTATTCAATACAGCCTGAGCGCAATATCAGAAAATGGATCAGTGAAACACCTGAGCGCTTTAAGTTTGTCGTCAAAATTCATCAGGCACTTACAGGGCACGCATCAGTCGAAGATTACGCAGATACTCGTTTGCAGTTAATTGAGCAGTTCAATTTAATGATAGGACCGCTGATTGAAGAAGACAAACTGGCCATGGTGTTAATACAGTTTCCACCGTGGTTTGACTGCAGCACTGCAAATATTAATTATATCCTATATTTGAAGAAATATTTAATTTCGATGCCTCTGGCGATAGAATTTAGAAACGACAGCTGGTTTACAGCTGATATGAAAGAACATACACTCAGTTTTCTGCATGAGCATGGACTGATTCATTCGGTCTGTGACGAACCTCAGAGTGGACACGGTTCTATTCCTATGGTCAACCGAGTGACCCATCAAACGGCTTTGATGAGATTTCATGGGCGCAATGTTGCAGGTTGGACAAAGAAAGATCTGACTGATCAGGAATGGCGGGAGGTCCGTTATTTGTATGATTATAATGAACAGGAGCTGCAGGAGCTCGCCCGTAAAATTAAAATATTAGATCAAAAGGCTGAAGATGTCTACGTGATATTCAACAATAATTCAGGCGGCCATGCCGCGGCCAATGCTAAGCGGATGATAGAGCTATTGGATATAGAATATAGAGGTCTTAATTTTCAGCAACTCAAACTATTTTAGGAAGTGTCCGACATGTCCATTATAATTTTAATCTTGTTAGGAGTATTTTCATCAATTATCGGAGCTATTGTCGGGATTGGTGGCGGTATTATTATTGTACCGACATTGATATTCCTCGGTATGCAGGCGGGAATACTTGAAGGCATTACTCCCCAAAAAGCAATTGGAACATCTACAGTCATATTAATCTCAACAGGTTTGTCTGCTACCGTTGGATACATCAAGGCGAAGCAGGTTGACTTGAAATCTGGTTTATTTTTCTTGATAGGGATTGTTCCAGGTGCTTTAGTGGGTGCCTATTTAAGCAAATATTTAACACTTGATAGTTTCAATCTGTACTTTGGTATTTTTTTGATAGTTATCAGTATTGTGTTAATGATCCGCAATAAAATCAAGCCGATTCAATGGTTCCAGAACAAAAACAATGAACGTGTGTTTATCGATTCGTCAGGTGTCGAACATCATTACAGCATTGCACCTGTGCCTGCTATTATCGCGACGTTTTTAGTCGGCTGTCTCACTGGCCTGTTCGGCATTGGCGGCGGTGCTTTAATGACACCGCTGATGATCATTGTGTTTAGATTTCCACCTCATATTGCAGTGGGGACAAGCATGCTGATGATTTTCTTCTCAAGCCTGTCTGGTGCTGTCAGTCATATCATACAAGGAAATGTCATCTGGTATTATGCGGTTATATTGATTATAGCGAGCTATATCGGTGCAAAAGTCGGTGTTCAGATTAATAAAAAGATGAAATCTGATACTGTGATTCTCGTTCTTAGAAGTATCATGCTGCTGTTAGGCGTCTATTTAATTATTAAGAGTCTGTTATAGAGGTGAAACACAATGGAACTGAAGTTATACCATACGAATGATGTTCATAGTCATTTAACAACTTATCAAAAAATTATTCGCTTTCTTGACGATAAACGTGCACAGCTTCCATCTACCTACTATGTTGATTTAGGCGATCATGTAGACCGTAGTCATCCTTATACAGAAGGAACATTAGGAAAAGGGAATGTTGAACTACTGAATAGAGCGGGGGCAGGTGTAGTGACCATCGGCAACAACGAAGGAATTACATTGACTCATCAAGATCTGGAACAGCTCTACGATAAAGCGGACTTCCAGATTACTTGCTGTAATGTATTTGATCATGATGGACAGCTGCCGCGTCACATAGTACCACATGTCATGGAAATCATCGAAGGAGTTACATTTGGTTTTGTCGGAGCAACGGCAGAATTTACACCTTTCTATAAGGCACTGGGTTGGACAGTAACTGAACCTATTGAAGCGATACGTGGACAAGTGGAGGTCATGAGAGAAAAGTGTGATGTCGTTGTCGTTCTTAGTCATCTCGGGAAGTTTGCTGACCAGCGTATTGCAGAAGAGGTGCCGGACATTGATATCATACTAGGGGCGCATACCCATCATCACTTTGATAACGGAGACTTGGTCAATGGGGTGCTGATTGGAGCTGCGGGCCGTTACGGTGAGTATATCGGTGAGATGACATTAACATTCGATGATACAACACTCATTAAAAAACAAGCGACACTCATTAATACAGATGAACTTGCCTACAGCGAAGAAGATTATTACGAACAAGGGAAAGTATTGCTGGATGAAGTGATCCATAACGGCGCAATTGTGCTGCCAAGACGACTGTACAGTGCTTCTTATACTACGGCATTGCTTGCCCGTGAACTGAGAGTATTGCTGGATGCAGACTGTTCACTCATTAATTCCGGGCTGATTGTGACAGGGTACGAAGGCACTGAATTTACTAAATATGATTTACATCAAATGCTGCCACATCCGATCAATCCAGTGAAAATTACATTGTCAGGTCGTGAGCTGATGGAAGTGATAGCGATGAGTATGAAGCATGAATATCGTGATGACATTGTCAAAGGCTTTGGATTCAGAGGTGATATCTTTGGTATGTATGTGATGGATAACATCGGTATGATGGAGTCAGAACGGCAGTATTTTGTCAATGGCCGGTTGATTGATCCGCATGAAGACTATACATTGGCCACGTTAGATATGTATACATTCGGCCGTTTTTTCCCTCAGTTCGTACAGAACGAGAAAGAGTATTTTATGCCTGAATTTTTGAGAGATGTAATGAAAATAGCACTGGACAACTGTTAAAGGAAACATTGTATTTATATTTAGTTGAATATTCGTTATAATGATAGTGTAATTCAATGGAGGGATGTTGCAGTGGTTACAAAGAATGAAGAGATACTCAGAAAACCTGAATGGTTGAAAATCAAACTTAACACCAATAAGAACTATACAGGCCTTAAGAAAATGATGCGTGAAAAAAATCTTCATACAGTATGTGAAGAAGCACGCTGTCCTAATATACATGAATGCTGGGGTGAGCGACGGACCGCGACTTTTATGATACTGGGCGCCATATGTACGCGCGCATGTCGTTTCTGCGCAGTCAAAACAGGACTGCCGAATGAGTTGGACCTGGAAGAGCCGGAACGCGTTGCTGAATCAGTGGAACTGATGAATTTAAAACACGTCGTGATTACCGCAGTGGCACGTGATGACTTAAAAGACGGTGGTTCACATGTCTATGCTGAGACGATACGTAAAGTGCGTGAACGTAATCCTTATACAACGATTGAAGTGCTGCCATCTGATATGGGCGGTTCATTTGATAACTGGGTGACACTGCTTGACGCCAAGCCGGATATATTGAATCACAACATTGAAACCGTTCGCAGGTTGACACCAAGAGTCCGTGCACGTGCCACTTATGATCGTTCACTTGAAGTGTTACGTCGTTCTAAAGAACTCTATCCAGACATTCCAACTAAATCAAGCCTTATGCTTGGTCTTGGTGAAACGTGGGAAGAGATTCTTGATGTGATGGATGACCTTCGTGCCAACGATGTCGATATTATGACCATTGGGCAGTATTTGCAGCCGTCCCGCAAACATTTAAAAGTTCAGAAATATTATACGCCGCTTGAATTTGGCAAGCTGCGCAAAATAGCAATGGAAAAAGGATTTAAACATTGTCAGGCAGGTCCTATGGTGCGTAGTTCATATCATGCTGATGAGCAGGTCAATGAAGCGGCTAAAGCGCGTCAAGCGATGGGAGAAATCACTGAATAGGTGGATATATGGTCATTAAAATAGGAGCTAACTACTTCGAAATCATTGAGAATTATCGCGATGCGTATAATGCAGAACAGTTCGAATCCCGCTATTCAGAAGTGCTGGATAAATACCCAGTCATAGTCGGAGATATAGGATTTGAACAACTGAGGCTAAAAGGCTTTTATGAAGATCGAAATAAGAAAGCGGATATTAGTAAACGGTTTTCAAGTATTCAGGATTATCTCATGGAATACTGTAATTTTGGCTGTCCTTATTTCGTTTTACGTCGACTGACAGCGCATGAAGTTGTTCGAATGACAGCAGATGATACAGAGGAAATGTCGATTGTCAAAGACGAATTCACTACGCCTGAAATTGTGGAAGAACAGACATTTGAGGCACAGGATCATGAAGCACAAGAGGATTCAGATGATTCTACCAAAACATTAAAACATTTTTTAAGATAGCTGCTCAGGCAGCTATTTTTTTTATTAAAAAAAGAACGCAGCGCGTTCTTTAAGAGATAATATCCGATAAAAACTCAATGACATCCAAGGCTTCTGTCTCATTAAGACCAAGAGCATAGGCAACATAGCCGTCTTCTTGCAGATCATCTCTGCCAATAATGCCAAATTTGTTTGACTGCGTGTTCAACACAATCGTCTTACCGTAGTGTCGGTCTGTCTGTATTAAAGTCAAGTCATAGCGCGATTCTCCGATAAAGCTGACAAATCTGATATTTGCTTTATCTGTATCGTCATATAAAAACATCTCAATCATATGTAGTCCCTCCAGTTCTCAACATTATATAATGTAATCATTGATTTTTCAAAGGGACGAATGATGACGTTAAATCAGATTTGAAAGGAGTTGTCTTCCTTTGTCAGTTAAACCGATTGCTTCAAAATCATTCTGTCCTGTTTCACCGAATGTCATTTTGATACTTTCGATATGTCGTTGCTCATATAATGTGTTCAAGGCCTGTTCCAGTTCTGCATCTGTCCTGTTGAAACTACTGTTATTTGCTTTGATTCGGTTGCTGATTTCTGCAACATCACTGAATCCTAAATCACTGTTATGTTCTAACACTGATAATATTTCTTTTGTCATGTCATTGGATAGAGCCATTATGTCATCTCCTTCATATATTTCTCAATCTATACCTTACATAAGCAGGAGTTAAACTTAAGTAAATGATTAAGTGGTCATTGAGCCTATACATCGTGAAGGCAGTCATGAAATTTGATACACTAGTGATGGAGGCGATAGTATGTATTTTGTGGATAGAGAAGAATTGAATCGGAAGCTCGATTACATTGAACAGCTCACTCAAAGCTTCAACGCAGCAGAGCAGTATGGGCTGGAGCGTATATGTCATATGTTGATTGAGAGTGTCGTTGATGTCGGCAATATGATTATTGATGGATTCATTATGCGGGATCCTGGAAGTTATCAAGATGTGGTTGATATTCTTGAGATGGAGAAAGTCATTACAACGACTGAAGCTCAAGCTATTTCAAAGACACTACCACTTCGACAGTGGATGGTACGAGACTATACAGCGATTAATCATCAAGCACTTAAACAGCAATTCGCTGACCAGCTTTCAGCTTTTGAATCATTTAAACCTTCTGTACTGACATTTATTGATAAGGAACTGGGGCCGGTATCTGCGTTCGGCAAAGGAGGTAGAGCATGAAAAAGTATAGAGGATATTTGCTGGATTTAGACGGGACAATGTATGCAGGGACACGATTGATTGAAGGTGCAAAGGAATTCATCGATTATTTAGCGAATCATAACCTTCCTTATTTATTTGTCACGAACAATGCATCAAAAACTGCTGAAGAAGTATCAGACAAGTTGACCGGTATGGGTTTTGTAAGTTCACCTGACAATGTAGTGACATCAGCTATGGCAACTGCTATGTATATTGCTGAAGAAAAGCCCCGTGCAAGTGTATTTGTCATCGGCGGAAGCGGTATTAGAACAGCTCTGGAAGATGAGGGGCTTGTGCTTAAGGATGATGAGCACGTCGACTATGTTGTCATCGGTCTCGATGTAGATATCAGTTATGAAAAATATGCGGTGGCCTGTCTTGCTGTACGTAACGGTGCCAAATTCATCTCGACCAATCCGGATGTATCTATTCCGACAGAGCGCGGATTCCTGCCGGGTAATGGTGCATTAACAAGCGTAGTTGCGGTCTCAACAGGCGTTGACCCTATATTTATCGGTAAACCGGAGCAGCATATTATGAACAAGGCTGTAGAGTTAATCGGTCTCCCGAAAGAAGATTTAGTGATGATCGGTGATTTGTACATGACTGACATTATGTCCGGCATTAACAGTGGCATCGATACACTGCATGTACAGACGGGTGTCACCACTTATGAGGCGATTATGAAGGAAAAGATCCCGCCGACTTATTCAGTTAAAAATCTACTTGAAGTGATTGATTTTTATGAAGGAAGGGATACTGATGAATAAAGTATTGATTACAAGAGAAGTTCCTGAACGGTTTTTGACTGACTTGAAGCAAGTGGCAGATGTTGAGATGTATCCAGAACAACAGAAGCCGATGCCACGGGAAGCACTTCTCGCTCAAAGCAAGGATAAAACGGTTGTGATTACGATGTTAAGTGATCAAATAGACAAGGAATATTTGGATAGCTGCCCGGACCTGAAAGCGGTCATCAACCTGGCAGTCGGTTATGATAATATTGATGTTGACTATGCTGCTCAAAAAGGCATTGTTATCTGCAATACACCGGACGTATTGACAGAGACGACAGCTGAGCTTGGATTTACATTGATGGTTGTCACAGCGAGACGGATTATAGAGGCTGCAGCTATGGTTCAGAACGGTGAATGGACAGGCTGGTCACCCTATTTGATGGCAGGTAAAGATGTGTACGGCAAAACAGTCGGAATATACGGCATGGGTGCAATCGGCCAGGCGTTCGCTAGACGTTGTACTGGTTTTGGAATGACTGTTCTCTATCATAACCGCTCAAGACATGAGCAAGCAGAGCATGAACTTGGTGTCACGTATGCTGACTTTGATGAACTGATTGCGAGGAGTGACTATGTAGTCTGTACAGCACCTTTGACAGAGAAAACTCGAAACAAATTTGATCAGCAAGTATTTAAACAGATGAAAAGTGATGCGATATTCATCAATATCGGACGTGGCGGACACGTAGTAGAAGAAGATCTGCTGCATGCTGTCAAAAATCAGGAGATTTTGGCAGCTGGACTGGATGTTCTTGCTGCAGAACCGATTGATAGTGATCATCCCTTCTTAAATGAGCCTAACATCGTCGTACTGCCGCACATCGGCAGCGCATCTGTTGAAACAAGAGATGCCATGATTCAACTGTGTATTGATAACGCAAGATATGTGATCAACGGAGAACATCCGCTGACACCTGTCAATAAAACCAGATAAACGAAAGAGACGACCCTCGGAACACGAGAGTCGTCTTTTGATTAATGATTGAACTTTTTGTATAGCAGAATACTTGTAGAAAGCACAGCAGCGCCTAACGTGACATCCATCCATACATTCGAGTTGCGACGCGTGTGTTCCACTTTGTGCTGTTTTAAATCTCCAGTATCTGTCTGGACGGGATCCACAATTCCTTGTTCTTGTTTCAACTGCTCAGCGTCATAGCCGAATCCTTGAACAAAAGTGGTAAGAAATAAGGCGCCTTTGATAAAAGTCGGACTGACAAGTACTTTCATCAGGCTGAATATGCCCATTGTCTGATGCTGTTTTGTTGAGCGTTCAAATCCTTTATTGATCTTTAAGGTCATCGGTTCAAGTTCATCCAATTTGAACTTGCCGAGACCTTGACTGATAAGCAGGAGATTGCGGATAGCTTTGTCGAGTTCAGTTTCATTTAGTGCTTTGAGAACACGTGTTAATATAGGATCACTTTTGGCAAGTGCTGCATTTAGTGCATTGAACACTTCATGATCATCGAGTTGTTCAAGTAAGCGGAAGAGATTAAGTAGAGTATCTTTATGCATCAATAGCTGCTCTTCCAGTTCGTGCAGTTCTTGCTCTCTTAATTCATTGACATCGACTTCTGATCTTCTGATGATTTTCGTCGGCTGTGCCATCAGCGTTCACCTCTTCTTTCTTTGACGATATCTCCTGGGAAAATGTAATCCGGACGAGCCCACTTTTGTGCAATATTCACACCGAACTGTGGAACAGGGTGTCCGTAACGGAAATTAGTCGATGGAAGAGGAGAGCTGCCACCGCGTTCCAATATTGTCATTTTTGCTTTTGTTTCTTTATAGGCAGGGGTAGACGTATTTTTATCGGCGATAGAGCTCGACAGCAAGTTGATAGCGGCATCTCCGGCATCATTCATCGGTAAAAAAACTTCTCTGCCGAATACGCGGTCGGTCACAATGGTTTTGACCTCGACCTTGCCGTAAGGTGACTGAAGACGTACTAGAGTCCCATCTTTAATACCGCGTTCTGCTGCCAGTTCGTGTGACACTTCAAGGAATGTCTCAGGTGTTTCCAGTTTTAATCCAGCGACTTTGTAAGTCATGTTGCCTTCATGGAAATGTTCAAGAAGTCGACCGTTGTTAACATGAATATCATATTCTTCTTCGTAATCTGTCGGCGGCGTCCAGTCAACAGCATAGAGACGTGCTTTCTTGTCATCGAATGGGAAGCCATCTGTAAAGAGCAGCGGTGAATCAGTGCCGTCAGCGTGGACCGGCCATTGTAAACTATTGAATCCTTCTAGACGGTCATAAGTCACACCTGCATATATTGGTGTCAACGACGCAATTTCGTCCATAATCTGACTTGGATGTGAATAGTTCCACTCAGCCCCTAAACGATTCGCGATATCCTGAATAATGATCCAGTCCGGCTTAGATCCTGCCAACGGTTCAAGCACTTGATATAATCTCTGAATTCGTCGCTCTGTATTTGAGAATGTGCCCGTTTTCTCAAAACTTGGAGAAGCAGGCAGGACGACATCTGCATATTCACATGTTTTAGAGAAGAATATATCCTGGACGACCATGAACTTAAGTTTCTCAAAACCTGCTCTTACATGGTTGATATTCGAATCGACAATTCCCATATCTTCACCTTTTAAGTAGAGCACATCTAGTTCACCAGCATGCATGGCATCGACCATCTGATGGTTATTCTGGCCTATAGTCGTATTTAATGTGACGCCCCATGCTTCGCTGAACTTAGCTATCGCTTGTTCATCCGTAATCTTTTGGTAACCAGGCAGGTGGTCAGGCATGCTGCCCATATCACTTGCACCTTGAACATTATTATGACCGCGAAGAGGATAAGCTCCTGCACCAGGTTTCATATAATTTCCTGTTACTAGCAGCAGGTTTGAAATAGCTGTAGAGGCATCGCTGCCGCCGCGCTGCTGAGTGATTCCCATTGCCCACATGATCACAGTAGATTTGGACTGATGAATCATCGTTGCTACTTCAATTAATTCTTCTTGAGTCAGCCCTGTATGTTTGACTGCATAATCCAATGTATATTTTTCGAGACTGCTGACGAGTTCATCGAAATGATTAACATGCTGATCGATAAATGCCTGGTCCTGCCAGCCGTTATCGATGATGTATTTAGTAACAGCATTCAACCATACTAAATCGGAAGCCGGATTAGGACGGATAAACATATCAGCACGTTCTGCCAGTTCATGTTTGCGTAAATCAGAAACGATAAGTTTTGAACCACGTACTTTTTGAGCGCTCTTGACACGCGTAGCAATGACGGGGTGGGCTTCAGCTGTATTAGTGCCGATACCGATAATGAGGTCAGCACTGCCGATATCTGTAATAGAACCAGAGTCACCGCCGTAACCGACTGTACGCCATAAGCCCAACGTCGCGGGCGACTGACAGTAGCGCGAACAGTTATCCACATTATTAGTGCCGATTACAGCACGGGCAAGTTTCTGCATTAAATAGGATTCTTCATTTGTACATTTGGAAGAAGTGATGAATGCGAGACGTTCTGGTCCGCGAGTTTTAAGTATATCCATGAAGTTTTTAGCAATTAAATCATAGGCTTCGTCCCAAGTACCTTCTCTGAATTCACTGCCTTCACGAATCAACGGCTTTGTCAATCGTTCGCCGGAATTGATGAAATCCCAGCCGAACTTACCTTTGACACACGTAGAAATCTGATTGGCAGGGGCATCGGGTGACGGTTCGACTTTAAGAATGTCTCGACCTTTTGTCCATACTTCAAATGAACAGCCGACCCCGCAGTATGTACAAACTGTTTTTGTCTTCTTGATTCTATCTTCACGCATCTCTGCTTCAATGTCTGATATCGCCATCAGCGGTGTGTAACCTGTTTCGACAGCTTTTGTTACGTCAACTGCAGGTCGAAAAGCATTTTTAAGCATACCCGTCAGGAATCCGGCTTCACCTTCCATGCCGACTTCCATCATCGCATTACATGGGCAGACGGTTGAACAGTGGCCGCAGTTAACACATGACGATTCATCGATCATCGTCGATCCATTACCGTCCCAGATGACACGTGGACGTTCAAGTTCCCAGTCGATCATTAATGTTTCGTTCACTTGTACATTTTGACAAGCCTGTACGCAACGGCCGCATAGGATACACTGGTCAGGATCATAGCGATAGAACTTCCCGCGGTTGACAGGTGCTCCTTTTGGCGACTGATGGGTCGCCTGATGATCGATTTTTAATTGTTTGACTGTATTATGGACGGTACAGTTGCCATTGTTGAAATCACAGACTGTGCAGTATAGTTCATGATTATGCAGTACTCTATCCATCGCAATCATCTGTGCTTCGAATGCATCGCTCGTGCCTGTTCTGACGACATCCCCATCTTGCAGTTCAGTACTACATGCGCGCACAAGTTCCCCGTTGACTTCAATGATACAGGCGTCACACGTTTCAATAGCACCGAGATCCGGATGATAGCACAGTGCAGGTACTTCAATACCTTGCCATTTTAAATAATCCAGTAAGTTGCACCGGGGGACATCCATGGGTTTACCGTTAAGAATAATACTGACAGCTTGAGTAGTTGTTTCTTTCATTTTTAACCCCTCTTTCAATCAGAATAGAAAACTTTATGCCTATTACTAATTATAAGTTTTCTGAGAATTATTACAAATCATTGCCGACTGACAGGTTAAAAAGTATAAAAAAAAGACCACGAAACGTGGTCAAAAACTATTAAAAAACTTGTTCTACTTCTACAACTCCTGGTACTTCTTCTAGAAGGGCACGTTCAATACCTGCTTTCAATGTGATAGTAGAAGAAGGACAAGTACCGCAGGCACCAAGAAGACGCAATTTAACAATTCCATCTTCAACATCGACTAATTCACAGTCACCACCATCACGTAACAGGAAAGGACGAAGTTTTTCAAGTACGTCATTCACTTCATCAAACATTGTTTGTTGTTCTGTAGTCATGAGAGACTCCTTTCATTGTAGTCTAGCTAATAGTATAATTACTATATCATATTTTATCGGAATGGTTAAGGGGGATGCATGTGAATTCTATTAAAGTTAATGTATATGGTGCAGATGTCGTCTGTGCCAGTTGTGTCAATGCGCCAACTTCGAAAGATATTTACGACTGGATTCAACCGAATTTGAAACGTAAGTTTGATAATCTTGATTTCACGTTCAATTATATTGATATTATGGATACAGAAGGCAAGTCCGATTATGATCAGTCGCTGATTGAACAAATCGAGAATGATGAACTGTTCTATCCACTTATTACAATGAATGATGAAGTTGTGGCAGATGGTTATATACAGCTCCCACAACTGACAAAATACGTGGAGCAGACTTTCATGAAATAGCTAAAGAGAACACCACCTTATACTTAAGGTGGTGTTCTCTTTGTATCTAACCATTATGGTATTTGTATAACCAGAGGATACCTGACTTCATGATTCTTGCGATGCGTCCTGTCACAGTCCGGTCCAGCAAATAGGCGAATCCTTCTTTGTCACCTAATGAACCGACAAAACCTTGAAGTTTTAAGTCAGGCATCTTATCCGGAAGAGGTTTCCCGTCCCACTGCATTTTCAGTATATCTACAATCTGCTCAGCTTGAACTTCTGCAAGTTGTGCACTTGGGGCGTGCGGAAGTAACGCACAGTCACCGACGACATAGACGTTCGGATGCGTCGGAATTTGGTGATATTGATTCACACGAACACGGTTGCCTTCGCCAAATTCAACGGGCAGATTACGCACGATTTCCACCGGTTGAATGCCGGCGGTCCATACGCATATATCCACTTCATGAGTTTCATTATTATTATAGAGCAGTCCAGGATCTACTCGGACAACATTAGAGTTCGGAATGACTTCGACGTGGTGTTTATCGAACCATTTCTTCACATATTTACTGAGCTTCTCAGGAAAAGCCGGCAAAATACGCTCACCGCGGTCAAATAATTTTATTTTTAAATCAGATCGGGATTCGCGTAGTTCACTTGCCAGTTCAATCCCGCTTAGTCCTGCGCCGACGATGCCTACCGTACTACCCGCTGGTAAGTTGGCGATGGCCTGATAGGTCTTTCTCGCCTGTGTAATTGTCTGAATGCTGTAAGTATGAATATCGGCACCCGGTACGTTATGATATTTATCTTCACAGCCAAGGCCGATAATCAGTTCATCATAATCTACTTGAGAGTCTCCGACAGAGATAATCTGCTGGTCGAGGTCAATCGCTGTAATCTCACCGAATGTCTGGTTTAAACGCTGATCTTTCGGAAACTCGAGTCTGATGTCTTTATCGGATTCCGTTCCAGCAGCAAGAGCATAATACTCAGTTTTTAATCCTTGAAAAGGAATTTTGTCGATTAATGTGATGTTGTATTCTTCAGGAAGTGCAGAAGGCAGTAGACGCTGCATCACACGCATATTTCCATACCCGCCGCCGAGCAGTACTAGATTTTTCATAATGATCCCCTTTTCTGATGAAGTCAAATTTCTACTTTTTTCAACTATCATAAATTATAATATAGATTATAGTTTATTTATAGCGCTTTAGTCATTAGTTGAACAAAAAGTGCTTGTTCTGAGGTGAAACATGAATCCAATCGTAGAGTTCTGTATTTCTAATATGGCAGCTGGTAGTCAGGAAGTGTATGATACCTTATGTGAAGATCCGACTATTGATTGTCTTGAATATGGCTGTCTCACATATTGCGGACTATGCAATGAAAGTCTATACGCACTTGTCAATGGTGATGTTGTAACAGGGGAAACTGCAGATGGTCTTCTTAAGAACATCTATAAGCATATTGAAGAAAACTGGTTATTTTAGGAGGTAACAGATGAGTACTGTAATTTTAACAGAGGCTGCAGCTTATGAGGTCAAAGAGATGATGGCAAAAAACGGAATGCCTGATGGGTATCTGAAAATATCGGTCAAAGGTGGCGGTTGTACGGGGCTGTCATATGGCATGAGTGCTGAAGAAGCGCCTGGTGAGAATGATGAACTGATCAACTTCTACGGCGTCAATGTATTGGTTGATAAGGCAGACAGTCCCATATTGAATGGAACGACGATAGACTTTAAGCAATCATTGATGGGTGGTGGATTTGCCATCGAAAATCCGAATGCCATCGCCGCTTGCGGCTGCGGTAGTTCATTCCGCACTAAAGAGGTAGCAGGAACACCTGAGAATTGTTAAAATTAACGTTATTAGCTTGAATAAAATAACTATTCAAGTTATGATGATGAAGGAATCTATTAATTGCTTATGTGACTAAAATCACAATATTATAACTTTAAAGACAGGTGAATATGATGAGCTTCGAAAGAAAAAAGGTTGTTGTATTGGGTGCCGGTTATGCCGGTCTGCAAACAATCGCTAAATTACAGAAATTAGTATCAGCGCAGGATTGCGACATCACATTAATCAACAAGAATGAATATCACTATGAAGCGACTTGGTTACACGAAGCTTCTGCTGGATTCTCGGGAATATAAGGACTGCTTATATCCGATTGCCAGTGTTGTAGATGCATCAAAAGTGGATTTCGTTGCTACTGAAGTGACAAAGATCAACCGTGATGACAAAACAGTTGAAACAACGAATGGAACATTCAAGTTTGATATTTTAGTTGTTGCGCTAGGCTTTGAATCTGAAACGTTCGGTATTTCAGGTATGAAAGAACATGCCTTCCAAATCGAGAATATCAATACAGCGAGACGTATTGCAGCGCATATTGAAGAACGCTTTGCAAATTACGCACAAAGCACTGAAAAAGATGACAAAGACCTTGCTATTTTAGTAGGTGGTGCTGGATTTACAGGTATCGAATTATTGGGCGAATTAACTGAACGCGTTCAAGAATTAAGCAAGAAATACGGTATAGATTCATCAAAAGTCAAATTAACATGTGTTGAAGCGGCACCAAAAATGCTTCCGATGTTCTCTGACAAATTAGTGAATTATGTCGTTGATTATCTTGAAGCACGCGGTGTAGAATTCAAAATCGCAACACCGATCGTTGCAGCTAACGAAAATGGTTTCGTTGTTAAGAACGGTGAACAGGAAGAACAGTTATATGCTAATACAGTCATCTGGGCAGCAGGTGTACGCGGCAGCCACTTGATGGAAGAATCATTTGAAGGCGTTAAGCGTGGACGTATCGTTGTTCGTGAAGATCTACGTATTGACGGCTATGACGATATTTTTGTCATCGGGGATTGTTCTGCAGTGATGGCTGGTGAAGGAGATAACAAACGTCCACTGCCGACGACTGCTCAAATTGCAATGCAGCAAGGTGAATTCACTGCTCGGGCCATCGTCAAATTACTAAACAATGACAAGCTTGATACATTCACATATGACGACAAAGGTACTGTAGCATCACTTGGTTCACATGATGGTGTAGGTGTGGTATTCGGTAAAGAAATTACTGGTAAAAAAGCTGCATTTATGAAGAAAGTAATCGATACTCGTGCACTATTTAAAATCGGTGGTACAGGTGTTGCTTTCAAAAAAGGCAAATTCCTGTAATACGCCTGTCTTAATATTGATTTAAGAGACTTGTGATTCACAAGTCTCTTTTTCTTATCAGGGGGTACAGAATGACTAAACGGGGGAATGTATGGCTTGGCGCATCTGCTGTAGTGGTTAATGACCAGGGGGAATGGCTGGTCGTACAGAAACAGTACGGTGGATTAAAAGATATGTGGTCCATGTGTGCAGGTTTTGTTGAAGCAGGTGAAAGTGCGGATCAGGCGATTGTACGTGAATTAGCAGAAGAAACTGGTATAATAGGAGAAGTCATAGGCGTCATCGGAGTCAGAAGTGGTGTGATTAAGGAAATTATTTCTGATAATATGATTATTTTCCTAGTTAAACCGATGACTACTGCTATTACGATCGAACTGCCTAATGATGAAATAAAAAATGTCAAATGGGAGTCGACTGCTCATCTACTTTCTGATGACAAATGTTCACCTATGATCCATGAATTCATTGAACATTTATCCAGTCCGCTGCCATTAAGAAGTACGACTTCACCAGGACCGCAATTTAATTACTCAACTTATCATTTATTTTTTTAGGAGGAATAATGACTGCTTTAGTACAGTTGATTCTTAGTGTATTATTGTTCTTTGTTTTATTTTTTGGGATTGCATTTATTCTGAACATGCTGCTGAAATCCACATGGATTATGGCTGGATTCTATCCATTCGTCGTCTGTGCGATCGTTGATAAAATTTCGACAGCGGAGTATCTTCTGAAACCTAAGCATGCATTTCAGAAGCTATGGCATGGTTTGACCCATTTATTACCTGCTGACATCATCATGTTGTCCGGTGGGCTTGTCGGCGCACTAGTCGCAGGATTCGTCATTAAAGGGTTACGTAAAAGTGGCTATACTATGTTTTAGGAGTGATTCGATGACAAAACATTCACAAACACATGTAGACAATGTCTATGTGTGTTTTTTGCCTTTTCAGTACAATCAATGGGTGGATACAGATGATGAAAGAGTCAACCAGCATGTGGCTGAATTTTATCATAATAAACAGCAGGAACTTGATACTGTGGACAATGGGTTAAGGATAATGGGAATTGCGCTAGGTAATCCTAAACGCTACTCGATGGAACAGATATTGACGCTGCACGAGACAGCGGCTGCAGTACTCGAGTCAGTGGATGATGTCAAAGTAACGGTTGATTTCACGGTCCTCGTCAAATATTTCGACGGGTCTACTCTTGACGCTTTAGCATGGACCATTGAAGCAGAAGCACCGCACAGTATTGTCGGTTACGATGCTCAAATTTCTGACGTATTCTATCGAATCAGAGCGATGAAAGAACCGTCAAACCAATCAGCCCATATCAGATTGAGAGCGCTGCTTGATGAGTTGGATGGGACCGTAACTGATTTTAGTCGCCACGAGCTTGACCAGCTAGTGCCCGCTTATCCCGCTGAAGACTTGTCAGCGATAGAATGGCGGACAGGAGAAGCTGTTAAACAGGTGCTCTTAATACCGCTTCATAATGATGTCGTGGTCTCATTGTTGATGCCGCTGTTAATAGCGATTCACGAAACAGCAGATGTCAGTGTATTATTTGTGCTGTATGACCCTCAAGCTGGACCAATCAATAGAATCGGCAGGGCAGGTATTTCAGTGGCTGCCAATGACCGGACACAGCCGGTGCTGTTTGATACGCTTCATTATGGATTTCAGTACCGCGTAGATCCCATCATTCTGCTCATCCGCGATTCTCAAGAACAGCGCATAAGTACGTATGGCAAACCATTGCAGCTTCATCAACAAGCAACCCGTATTCACGTGCAGACGCCTGAGTTTGAACTGTTTCCGTCAGAACGAATTCATTCTAAGTTGATCAGCGCACAGCTTGTTCAGCTGAACGCTGGACAATATGAATCATTTGCCGATTATTACAGCAAACCTTTCAGTATCGTAGAAGTCCAAGCCAGTCGTCCATTATATTATATGGCCGCATTATACAAATTTTTAGTTCAAAAGGGTTGACACTTAAATCTCTTTCAGATACTTTATTATGGTAACACTTTATCAAACTAAAGGATTGGAGTTTTTATATGAATGCAGTATTAGTCGCAGTATTAGTCATGGTTATTTTAAGTTTATGTCGTCTGAACGTCGTTCTTGCACTATTCGTCGGTGCACTTGTCGGCGGATTAGCGGCAGGTCTCGGAGTCAATGAGACAATTAGGTTCTTTACAGCGGGGATCGGTGAGGGTGCGGAAGTTGCGCTCAGCTATGCGTTACTAGGTGGTTTTGCTGCATTGATTTCCTATAGTGGTATTACAGATTTCTTCGTCGGAAAAATCATCAATATGATTCGAGTCGACAGTACAGTGAAAACAAGAACAGTGACTAAAGTCGCGATTATTATTTCATTGCTTGTTATCGCGTGTATGTCTCAAAATATTATCCCTGTGCACATCGCTTTCATTCCTATTATTGTTCCACCACTACTCAGCTTATTCAATGAACTGAAAATGGACAGAAGAATGATAGCAGTCGTGTTGACATTCGGTCTATGTTTCCCGTATGTATTATTCCCATTTGGTTTCGGCCACATTTTCCACGAGATTATTAAAAAAGGGTTTGATCAGGCGGATTATGCCATTCAATTCAGTGATATATGGAAAGCTATGGTCATCCCGTCACTAGGGTTGCTTGTAGGTCTTATACTTGGTTTGATTATTTACAGAAAGCCGAGAACCTATAAAGCAGTGGCAGCTGACGACAAGTTTGTTGCTAAAGCCATCAAGCCCTATACAGTTACAGTAACGATTGCGGCGATTCTCAGTACATTTATTGTTCAGATGACGACAGAATCAATGATCTTCGGGGCACTGTCAGGTATTTTAATTTTCTTTATATCAGGAGTATTCAACTGGCGCACGATGGATGAGGAATTGACTTCAGGCATCAAAATTATGGCTTACATCGGAATTGTCATGTTGACAGCCAACGGATTTGCTCACGTCATGACAGAATCCGGAGAAGTGAACACCCTTGTGAAAGGGATGGTTGATCTGACTGGCGGCAGCAAATCTGTTGGAGTGATCTTGATGCTGATTGTTGGATTGATAGTGACGATCGGGATCGGTTCATCATTTGCTACAATCCCTATTATTGCAGCACTCTTTATACCGTTTGGTGCTGCCCTGGGCTTATCAAGTCTTGCTATTATTAGTATTATCGGTACTGCGGGTGCCTTAGGTGACGCAGGCAGCCCGGCAAGCGATTCTACTCTTGGACCGACTGCCGGACTAAACATGGACGGACAGCACAATCACATTTGGGACACATGTGTACCGACATTTCTGTTGTTCAATATTCCTCTCATCATATTCGGTTATATCGCAGCTATGGTATTATAATTAAAAAAGGGGAATATGAGATGGATTTTACATATTTACTGCAAACAGAAAGTCTTCTCTCGCATTTTGATATGAAAGTGGAAGAAAGAGCATCAGGTAGACTTGTCATGAGCATGCCTGTAACTGATAGAGTCAAGCAGCCGTTTGGCTATCTTCATGGAGGTGCCAGCGTCGCTTTAAGTGAAACAGTTGCTTCGATGGGAACGGCCGATCTGATTGACCTTGATAAAGAGATCGGACTTGGTCTTGAAATCAATGCCAACCATATTGCTTCAGTACGGTCCGGCAGAGTGACAGCTGTCGGAGAAATTCTACATCAAGGCAAGTCTACCCATGTATGGGATGTCAAAGTGTATGATGAGCAGCAGAAACTGCTGTCAGCAGCAAGATGTACAGTCGCAGTGAAATCATTGCGATAGAGAAATGATTTATCTTACAAACAAAAAAGGAAATCACTATGCGATGACATCAGTGATTTCCTTTTTTGATAGGCTTCAGTTATTTGGCATCCTTTAAATCATCGCGTACTGTTTTCTTAGTATACAGGATGCCGCTGTAATATGAACTCCGCATGATTAAATGGCCGCCGATCGGCCCAGTTAAGAAAATGAAAAGAATAGCAAGCAGCAGTGACGGTTGAAATTGATGATCGCTGCCGATGAAAAATAACAGGACACCCGTCATAATGAACATGACACCAAGCGTTGATGCTTTACTCGCAGCATGAGCACGCGTGTAGACATCAGGTAGTCTATACAAACCAAGTGCACTCACAAAGCTCATAACAGCGCCTAAGAGTATGAGTATCATTGCCATTATGTTAATGATCATGTCTATCATATTCAATAATCTCTCCCTTATCCATAAATTTTGCAAATGAAGCGGTACCTAGGAATGACAGTATGGCAAGCAGCATGATAATGCTTATGTTATGGGTTGTATTTAATAAAATTGAGAACAACGCAATGATTCCCATCAATGAAATGCCGAGTGCATCCAGTGCGACAACTCGGTCAGCCACACTTGGTCCTTTGATTGCACGATACAAAAACCCAAGCATACTGACAGCTACAATAATCAGTGCAACTACTACAACTATAGTCATCGTATACTAACCTCCTTAATCGCTGCTTCAAATGACGAGCGAATTCCTTCAATCTCATCTTCCAGATTAGAAAAATCTATGGCGTGAATATAGAGTGTTTTCTGGTCATCACTCACGGCTACTACAACAGTACCGGGAGTCAATGTAATCATCTGTGACAGCAGTGAAATTTCCCAGGCTTTAGTCAATTCAGTAGGGTAGGCAAAAAATGCCGGTGTTATATTGATTTCCTTAGAAATGACAATTTTAAAGACGTGGATATTGGCCTTTATCAGCTCGATAATAAAAATAAAGGCGAGACTAATACTTTTGAACAATGGCCGTAAATAGAAACGACCGGGAAGGAACGGGCGCATGATGAATACTGCAAAAGTCCCGAACAAAAAACCAAGGACGAGATTACCGAACGAAAAGCTCATCGTGATGATACACCACAGTATCGTGAGTGCTACGTTAATCAGAAACTGAACGGCCATTATTTCACCTCCAGTATTTGCGTATAGTTTGATGGATCTGTCAAAGTCATCGCAGCTTGGTAGAACAATGGATACAACTGCTCGGCATACAGACCGAACGCGACTGCAAGAAATGTTGTGATAACGCTGATCACAAGTAGTTTGTTGTAGGGCTGTTTTGAATATTGAATAGTTTTAGACTGACCCCAGAATACATGGATGAATATTCTGATGACCGAATAAAGGACAATAAGACTGCTTACTAAGATGACAATCGCTGCTAGTGGATGTCCCTCAGCTATCGCCGCTTTGACGATATAATATTTTCCGAAGAAGCCGCTGAGCGGTGGGATGCCGGCAAGTGACAAGCACGCAACGAAAAATGTCCAGCCGAGTACAGGAAAATCTTTGATCATGCCACCGAGTTTGTTGAATTGTGTTTCACCTGTTAGATGGATGATAACACCGACCAGCATGAATAAGGCAGCTTTTACCAATATATCATTGAAGACATAATATACAGCACCCAGCATACCATCAGGCGTCAGCAGGCTGACGCCTGTCAAAATTACTCCGACAGCAATCATAATGTTATAGATGATAATTTTCTTCATATCTTTGTAGGCAAGAGCACCAATACACCCGAATATGATAGTCAAAAGAGAGATGACCATAATGAAATTGCCGACGACCTCAGTAGGGAAAAACAATGCATAAGTTCTCATGATGGCATAAACACCGGCCTTTGTCAGCAGTGCACCAAACAATGCAAGAATTGGGATCGGCGGTGCATAGTACGCATTAGGCAGCCAGAAATAAAATGGGAACATGCCTGCTTTTGTCGCAAAGACAAAGATAAATAATAAGGCACATATAGTGATGATCGAAGAATTGCCGTATTCTCCGAGCTTGACGCTGATATCAGCCATATTCAATGAACCGACAACTGAATACAGCATCGCTATTGCCAGCACAAAGAAAGAGGAAGATACGACGTTCACTAAAATATACTTGATACTTTCCTGCAGCTGGATCTTAGTACCGCCGATAATCATCAGTACATATGAACTCATCAAGAAGACTTCAAAGAAGACAAACAAGTTGAATATATCTCCTGTTGAGAAGGCGCCGTTCAGCCCCGCAAGCATGAACATCAAAGAAGCATAGTAATAATAACGTTCACGCTCTATACCAATGGACTGGTAAGAATAGACAATGATCAAGGTGGTAACGAGTGATGTTGTAAAGACAAAAGCAGCAGACAAGTGATCTACTGTCAATGTAATGCTGTAAGGCACCGGCCAGTTACCGAGTTCAAGAAACTGGATGCCATGCTGAATGACATTCCATAAATTAATTCCTGCAATGATAGTAGTGATGACAGCCCCACATAACACAATCATTCTTTTTAATATAGGTTTCTTACCGATAAATATCAGTATGATGGAGAAGATGACAGGGATGATAATCGGAAATACTAACAAGTTACTCATCGTCCGGCACTCCTTTCATCATCGCTAAATTATCAGTCCCTAGTTCTTTGTAACTTCTAAAAGCCAGTACAAGGAAAAAGGCTGTCACGGCAAAACTAATGACAATCGCTGTTAAAATCAGCGCTTGAGGAATGGGATCCACATAGCGCGCAATCTGTTTGTCGTAAATCGGTATCGCACCTTCTTTAAGTCCACCCATTGTCAATAGCAGCAAGTTAACTGCATGAGTCAAAACTGAAGTACCAATAATGACTCTGAGCAGACTTTTTGACAGGATGAGGTAGACACTAGCTGAGATCAATATGCCACTTAATATAATCATAATCATTTCCATTATTCGTTCTCTCCTATCGTCAGAATAATAGTCATCGTCGTACCGATTACTGCAAGCATGACACCTAAGTCAAACAACATGGCTGTATGCCAGTGGATGGCGCCGAACAATGGGACGTGCAGCTCTCCGAAAAAATGAGTAAAGAACGGCTTGCTCATTGCTAACGATATGAGTGGTGTACCGTAACAAAAGGCGAGACCTATTGCGATGACTTTCTTAAAATCTAACGGCAGTATTCTTTCTAGTGTTCTTATATCATAGGCAATTAAGATGAGTAACAGTGCACCTGACACGAGTAACCCGCCGACAAATCCACCGCCAGGAGTATAATGCCCACCGAGAAAGATGGAGAAACTGAACATGAGGATGATGAAGAAGATGACAAGTGTACAAAACTGAAATATGACATCATTTCTCTGTTTGTTCATGTTCTACCTCCTTTTTGTTACGTAATTTGATGAGCGTATAAATACCTATACCGGCAATTCCGAGTACCGTCGATTCAAATAATGTATCAAATCCACGGAAGTCAACGAGTATGACGTTGACCATATTTTTACCGGCCGCTTTGTCATAGACATTTTTAATGTAATACTCAGCAATCGACGGTGTTAATCGATGGCTGTAGGCAATCAGTGCAATCACTGTGACAACAAGGCCGACACCTACTGAAATGACGGCATTTGATAATTTGAATTTTAATGTTTCTTCATAGCGCGAAAGCTTCGGCAGATGATAGAAGCACATTAAGAACAATGCAGTTGATATCGTTTCGATGGTCAGCTGTGTCAGTGCCAGGTCAGGCGCATTGAAGAAGACAAAGAACAGACCGACTGAATAGCCGATTGCACTCAGCATAATAATGCTGAAAATCCGGGACTGAGCAACGATGATCATATAGGTTGCCACCAGTATTAAAATGACAAGAATAACTTCAAATGAGCGGATAGGTGCAAACTTGAAGCTGCCGAAATCAATAGGTGATTGTATGAGGTAGACGAGCAGCATCACGACAAGTGCAGCGAAAATAATCATCATGTGTGAACGGATGCCTGATGCGATGATGCTGTTGTTGATCTTATATGATAAGGATTCACTAAGTGACAGCAGCTGCTGATACACATGGTTCAATGTCCAGGTAGACCGCTGTACAGAATAAATAGATTGCCAGTAGTTATAGCTGAATACCAATATAAGACCTAGGCCAAATATCAGTAATGTCGTTAACAGGGCGGGATTAATTCCGTGCCAGTAGGCAATATGTATATGGCCGATATCCTTGTTTAATATGCTGTTACCAGCTGACTCTATCACTCCGGCCAGAACATTAGGGAATAATCCTGTCACGACCACAATACTTACCATGATCAGCGGTGCTAATAGAAGTGCAATAGGTGCTTCTTGCACTTGTCTATCGACTGCTGGTGAATCACCGAAAAATACATCTTTGATGAATTTCACTGAATAGATGAAGGTGAATAAACTTCCGATGATTACCAATGCCAGCAGCAGCCACAGGACCGGGCCGCTGAACAGCTGACTTGACTGACTGTCAAACATGCTGGTTAGAAACATTTCTTTTGACAAAAAGCCGTTGAACGGTGGAACACCTGCCATGCTGAGCGCCCCGATCGTTGCCGCTGTGAAGGTAATAGGCATGAGCTGCATCAGACCTGATAATTTCTTTAAGTCACGTGTTCCTGTTTCGTGATCGATGATGCCGACGACCATGAACAGCGCTCCTTTAAATGAAGCGTGGTTGAAGATATGAAACACACAAGCGGCAATAGCGGCATAGAAGACGCGCTGATTATCATGATATACCCCGAGTCCTCCTACACCGAGCAGCGTCATCATCAGACCAAGCTGACTGATTGTACTATACGCAAGCACTCCCTTTAAATCACGTTGTTTAACTGCGTTAAAAGATGCCCAGAACAGTGTAATAGCACCGACAAAGGTCACAGCATAGATCCATCCGGCCGACAGTGCAAATATAGGTGTAAAGCGAGCTATTAAATAGACCCCTGCTTTAACCATTGTGGCAGAGTGCAGATAAGCACTGACGGGTGTCGGTGCTTCCATTGCATCCGGCAGCCAAATATGAAATGGGAATTGAGCAGACTTTGTAAATGCAGCAAGGAGAATGAACACCATTGCAATAATAAATAAGGGCGATTCCACAATTTTGTCTGCATCCATTGTCATTTGATGAATACTGAAAGTACCGGTGATACTGACTAATGTCAATAAACCGCCCAGCAGCATTAAGCCGCCGAATACAGTAATCAGCATGGATTTTAATGCACCGTCCAGAGACTTCTGCTTATTATTCCAGAATGCAATCAACAGGAAGCTCGATATACTGGTCAGCTCCCAGAACAAATAAAGAGAAAGAACGTTATCACTGAGTACCAAACCGAGCATTGCTCCCATAAATAGCAATAAGTATGTATAGAAATGACCCAGCTGTTCATAGCGATTTAAATATTGAATGGAATAGAAGATCACGAGCGCCCCGATTACAGTAATCAGCAGACAGAATAGGAAACTAATACCGTCCATTCTGAAATTCAGATTTAAACCGATACTCGGCATCCACTGTATGGAACGGCTGATTTGCCCGTTAAGTTGTGTAGTGATAAATAATAGTGCTGCAACGACGGGGACAATTAATGCCAGATAACCTGGATGAATATTTTTCCTATAGTAATAAATCAGCGGTATAATAATGGCTCCGATAAACGGAAGGCTCACAGCAAAATGTAATAAACTCATTATAGACCTCCTTTAATAAGTTAAGTATACAGAAAATATTGAGTCCGTAAAATGAGATGGATTGTCACCTTATCATATATTTATTGTGTTGTTAAATAAGAAGAAATGATTAATGAATCATCGCATTGTTCAAAAAGTTGTCAAAATTGAATGCCGAAATAATGCTGATATTCTTCTTTTAATGACTGCATGTTTTTAAGTGCCAGCCGAGCATAGTCGGAATCATCATCAGCCAATTTCTGTTCCATAGCTGTGACTGCTGCTGACAATGAATCGTTATAGGATGGCAGTTCTCTATCATAAGGTTTGAGTAAGTTTGGGCTGACCACTCTTTTTTCATATTGCCCGAGCGCCTTACGCTCATGGAAAAAGACTTCCTGCTCATTGGGATGATGCAGGTCACCTTGTTTAGGGTGGATAAGCACTGCCAATACTTTGACAACAACACCATTTGGGTGTTCGCTGACTTGTTCTACAATATAACGTCCTGTTTTAAATGAGAGTTGATAATACATATGATTCATCCTTTGTGTTAATATATTATGGTACTTATCATATCATGAAGGAGCAGTTATCATGACTAATTTTCCACAACTAAATACAGAAATTTCAGAAAATGAACGTGTTGTTGACATGGTCACATCAAAAGGAACAATGAAAATCAAATTGTTTCCTGACATTGCGCCGAAAACGGTCGACAATTTCATTCAGCTTGCTGAAAAAGGTTATTATGAAGGCATCACATTCCACCGTGTCATCAATGATTTTATGATTCAAGGGGGAGATCCTACAGGAACAGGTATGGGAGGAGAAAGTATTTACGGTGATTCATTCGAAGATGAATTTTCTATGAATGCATTTAACCTTTACGGTGCCCTTTCTATGGCTAACGCAGGCCCCAACACAAACGGTTCACAATTCTTCATCGTTCAGATGAAACAAGTTCCAGCACAAATGTTATCTCAATTAAAGCAGGGCGGCTGGCCGGAGGAGATTGTTGACGCTTATGCACAACGTGGCGGTACACCTTGGCTGGATCAGAAGCATACAGTGTTTGGTCAAGTGATCGAGGGGTTAGATGTACTGGAAGCGATTGCAGACGTTAAAGTAGGCGGTCAAGACAAACCTGTTGAAGATGTTATCATCGAAAAAATTAATATCGTTAAGTAATAGATGAATCAATAAGTCATGAAATGTTCATGACTTATTGATTTTTTGGTATTTTTAACATGCTATAATTTGATGGATTAGGAGCGTGATGCGATATGATGGATTTTCTATACTTCCCTGAAAATAAAATGGAATACATACCAGCGGTCATTTCATTATTATGCTTTATGCTGCTTGCTTATATTGTGTATCGTTTGTTTAAACGTCACTCAGCCAATGAAGAAGCAAAAATGAAAGCATTTGAGCAGGATGTTATGAAAAGACTGGAAAGCGGAGAACTGCATAATGAACGCTGATTTTAATATTGAACTGTACAAACTCCTTGCGGAATGGAATCCCATGCATTTTGAAGATCCGACGATGGGTGACCATGAAATTTATGACTGTATGGACGTTATTCACCAGAAATACGGCCGCGAGCAAACGATTCAGCAGATTCAGCAAATATATGCATTTAGTTTTGATCAGCACATTGATTCAGATGAGATTGAGCAAATGTTGAATCGTGTCGACACGTTGAACCAGCAGTGCGCATTATAGAACATTAGGCCATTCCTCTTTATTATGATAAACTGGATTTATTAATGATGAGGAGGCGTATGGCATTGAAACATAAATATCGAAAAGGCCAGTTTGTCAAAGTAAAAATCACTGGCATTCAGCCATACGGTGCCTTTGTAGAAACGCCCGATCATGTTGAAGGGTTAATTCATATTTCAGAAGTGATGAATGATTACATTCATAACTTGAATCTTTTCCTGACTGTCGGCCAAATAGTCAAAGCAAAAGTCATCGATGTTTCAGAAGATGGTAAGCTGAATTTATCATTGAAGGATAATGATTATTTTAAAAGGCAGGAGCGTAAGAAGGAAAAAAAATCAGTGCTGGATGAATTAAATCAGTCGAATGCTATCGGGTTCGAATCATTACGGCAGAAATTGCCGGAGTGGGTAGCAAGGGCGGAACGTATGCAGTAACACAATAAGGAATGTCTTAACAAGGTATTCCTTATTGTGTTATTTTTATGCACTTTTAAGTAGTAGAGATACTCTATTATTCAGTAATCTGTATAAAAAAATTTATAGTTGATTTAATAGTAAAGGGTTGAACTTCAGGCATTTTTTGTTCATTATATAGGTTGTAAGGGTTTTCTTAGAACCCAATTTCAAGGAGGTACTATAATGATTCCATATAAGCATGAACCATTCACTGATTTCACTGTAGCAGAAAATCAGGAAGCAATGAAAAAAGGTCTTGAAACAGTAAATGGATACTTAGGTCAGGATTATCCACTGATCATTGGTGGCGAACGTATTATGACAGAGGATAAAGTTCGTTCATACAACCCATCTAAAAAAGATGAAACAATCGGTTACATTTCTAAGGCGACACAGGAACATGCTGACAAAGCGATGGCTGTTGCTAAAGAAACATTTGAAACTTGGAGAACATCAGCACCTGAATTCCGCGCAGATATCTTATTCCGTGCAGCTGCGATTATCCGTCGCCGCAAATGGGAATTCTCAGCACTTCTCATCAAAGAAGCAGGGAAACCTTGGAACGAAGCAGACGCGGATACAGCAGAAGCAATCGACTTCCTTGAGTTCTACGGCCGTGAGATGTTACGTCTTAAAGACGGCGTTAAAGTAGAAAGCCGTCCAGGTGAATTCAACCGTTATGACTACATCCCATTAGGTGTAGGTGTTGTTATCTCACCTTGGAACTTCCCGTTTGCTATTATGGCAGGAACGACTGTAGCGCCTTTAGTAACAGGTAACACCGTTCTTCTTAAACCATCTTCAAACACATTGGTTGTTGCTTACAAATTCATGGAAGTATTAGAAGAAGCGGGTATGCCTAAAGGGGTTGTGAACTTCATCCCAGGTTCTTCACGTGACATCGGTGACTTCATCGTTGATCATGTTGACACTCGTTTCATCTCATTCACAGGCTCACGTGACGTCGGTGTCCATATTTACGAGCGTGCAGCGAAAGTACATGAAGGTCAGCTGAACTTAAAACGTGTGATTGCTGAAATGGGTGGTAAGGATACTATCGTTGTTGACTCAGAAGCAGACCTTGAACTCGCAGCTGAATCTATCGTCAAATCAGCATTTGGTTTCTCTGGTCAGAAATGTTCAGCATGTTCACGTGTCATCATCGTAGAAGATGTTTACGATGAAGTCGTCGCTAAAGTCAAAGAAAAAACAGAAAAATTAACAGTTGGTAATCCTGAGACAAATGAATATTTCATGGGTCCTGTCATCGATGAAAATTCATTGAACAAAATTAAGGAATATATTGAAATCGGTAAGCAGGAAGGTGAACTGCTTGTCGGTGGTACAACAGACGAAGAAAAAGGCCACTTCGTTCATCCGACAGTCTTTGTCGGACTTAACCACGATGACCGCATCATGCAGGAAGAAATCTTCGGACCTGTTGTCGGTATCGCTAAAGCGAAAGACTTCACAGAAGCGATTAAATTTGCGAACAATACAGATTACGGTTTAACAGGTGCTGTTATCACGAATAACCGTGAGCACTTAGAAGAAGCACGCCGTGACTTTATGGTCGGTAACCTTTACTTCAACCGTGGCTGTACAGGCGCAATCGTCGGTTACCAGCCTTTCGGCGGCTTCAAAATGTCAGGGACAGACTCTAAAGCGGGCGGTCCTGATTACTTAGTCCTTCACATGCAAGGTCGTACATCATCTGAAATGCTATAAAATATAAAAATGACAGTAGTGCAGCGCGCACTACTGTTTTAATGAATAGGGGATAATTATGACTAAATCAACTGAAATCATCGAACAGACGAATCATTACGGTGCACCGAACTATCATCCACTGCCAATCGTTATTTCTGAGGCAGAAGGCGTATGGGTTAAAGATCCTGAAGGCAATCAATACATGGATATGTTATCTGCTTATTCAGCAGTTAACCAAGGTCACCGTCATCCGAAGATCATCCAGGCATTGAAAGATCAGGCAGATCGCGTTACATTGACTTCTCGTGCATTCCATAGTGATCAGCTCGGTCCATGGTATGAAAAAATCTGTAAACTAGCGGGTAAAGATATGGTACTGCCGATGAATACAGGTGCTGAAGCAGTTGAAACAGCGATTAAAGCGGCTCGACGCTGGGCATACGATATCAAGGGCGTTGCGAAGGATCAGGCAGAAATCGTTGCGATGAAAGGTAACTTCCACGGTCGTACAATGGCAGCAGTATCCTTATCAAGTGAAGCAGAGTATCAGCGGGGTTATGGTCCATTACTCGGCGGCTTCAAACTAGTTGACTTCGGTGATATCGAACAGATCAAAGCAGCCATCACACCGAATACAGCTGCCGTATTACTTGAGCCTATCCAAGGTGAAGCAGGTATTAATATTCCGGCTGATGGCTTCCTGAAGCAAGTCCGTGAAGTTTGTGATGAGAATAATGTTCTATTTATCGCTGATGAAATCCAGGCAGGTCTAGGCCGTTCAGGTAAACTTTTTGCGACAGACTGGGATAATGTTAAGCCGGATATGTATATTTTAGGTAAAGCACTGGGCGGTGGTGTCTTCCCGATTTCATGTGTATTAGCAGATAAGGAGATTCTTGAAGTATTCAATGCAGGATCACACGGTTCTACATTCGGCGGTAACCCGCTTGCTTGTGCCGTCTCTACCGCAGCTCTTGATGTACTGGTCGATGAAAAATTATCTGAACGTTCCCTTGAGCTGGGCGAGTACTTCAAAGCGGAGCTTCAGAAGATCGATAATCCAGTCATCAAAGAAGTACGCGGCAAAGGACTCTTCATTGGTGTTGAATTAACTGAGAATGCACGTCCATACTGTGAGCAGTTAAAAGAATTAGGCTTGTTGTGCAAAGAAACTCACGATACAGTTATCCGCTTCGCACCGCCGCTGGTTATTTCTAAAGAAGACCTTGACTGGGCCATTGAACAAGTAAAGACAGTATTTGCGAAATAATTATTTGATAGCGTTTTCAAAACTTTGATTTAAACCACTTCTTTTATTGTTTAATGTGTTACAATGAATAACGAATAATTATTTTTAAAAAGAGGCGAAGAGGATAATGACGGAACATTTAAACTTAGTATCATCAACTCAAGTAATTATTAAAGATGCATTAGACAAACTTGGTTTTGACGAAGGCATGTATGACTTAGTTAAAGAACCGATGCGGTTATTAACTGTAAGAATCCCTGTACGTATGGATGATGGGACAGTTAAGACTTTTACAGGTTATAGAGCACAGCATAATGACGCTGTCGGACCTACTAAAGGTGGCGTTCGTTTCCATCCGGATGTTGATGAAGATGAAGTTAAAGCACTTTCTATGTGGATGACATTAAAATGTGGAATAGTTGATCTCCCTTATGGTGGTGGTAAAGGCGGTATCGTCTGCGACCCTCGTCAGATGAGTATTCACGAAGTGGAACGTTTATCACGTGGTTACGTGCGTGCGATTTCACAAATTGTTGGACCGACAAAAGATATTCCGGCTCCTGACGTATTCACTAACTCACAGATCATGGCATGGATGATGGATGAATACAGCAAGATGGATGAATTCAACTCACCAGGCTTCATCACTGGTAAACCGATTGTTTTAGGCGGGTCACAAGGGCGTGACCGTTCAACGGCTCTTGGCGTCGTCATTGCGATTGAAGAAGCGGCAAAACGCCGTGGCAAAACAGTGAAGGATTCTCGAGTAGTCATCCAAGGTTTCGGTAACGCCGGCAGCTTCCTTGCTAAGTTTTTATATGATGCAGGTGCAAAAATAGTAGGTATCTCAGATGCACATGGTGCGCTCCATGATCCTGACGGCTTAGATATTGATTACTTACTTGACCGTCGTGATAGCTTCGGTACTGTCACTAACCTTTTTGAAGATACGATTACCAACAAAGAATTATTTGAATTGGACTGTGATATTCTTGTACCGGCTGCTATCTCTAATCAGATTACAGAAGACAATGCCAATGATATAAAGGCAGATATCGTTGTAGAAGCAGCCAATGGTCCGACGACAATGGAAGCAACAAAAATTTTGACTGAACGCGGTATTCTATTAGTTCCGGACGTCCTTGCAAGTGCAGGCGGTGTTACTGTGTCATATTTTGAATGGGTACAGAATAACCAAGGGTACTACTGGACTGAAGAAGAAGTCAACGAAAAATTACGTGAAAAGTTAGTCAAGGCATTTGATACGATCTATACATTATCAGAGAATCGCAAAATTGATATGAGACTTGCCGCTTATATCGTCGGTATTAAACGTACTGCAGAAGCAGCACGTTACCGTGGGTGGGCGTAATAAAATTTAACACTAAGATGCTGGAACGATTGAAGTTCCAGCATCTTTTGCTTTTAAGTAAGAGATGATAATGATTCATTGGTTTTTGAGCATATTGATTTATCCTCGACCCATGAAGTTATAAACTTATGACTATCAACTAAGGAGGTTTGTTATGAATTCATTTACATTCTATAATCCAACACAGCTGGTCTTCGGCAAAGACAGCATCGAAAAATTACCGGATATGATCAAACAATTCACATCAGGCAAAAAAATACTGATCACTTATGGTGGAGGCAGCATTAAACGTACTGGTCTATATGACCGTGTGATGGCACTGCTTGAAGGGTACGAAGTCACAGAACTTGCTGGAATAGAACCGAATCCTCGTCTGTCTACTGTAAAAAAAGGTGTTCAGCTGGTAAAAGACAATCAGATTGATTTTATTCTGGCAATCGGTGGAGGCAGCGTGATTGATGGAACAAAGTTAATCTCAGCAGCAAGCACCATTGATGAAGATCCATGGAAAGTAGTAAAGCGTGAAGTTGTACCGACATCTGCTGTACCTTTTGGAACTATTTTGACGATTGCAGCAACAGGTTCTGAAATGAATTCAGGCAGTGTCATCACAAATTGGGAAACCAATGAAAAGTTAGGTTGGGGGACACCGCTTGTATTTCCTAAATTCTCATTGCTGAATCCCGAAGTGACTTATACGCTTCCTGCTAATCAGACAGTGAATGGTATTGTGGATTCCATGAGTCACCTGCTTGAGCAGTATTTCAATGAAGCAGATAATAGCGCAGTCGGAGATGCTATGATTGCGGGTGTAATGAAGGAAATCATGAAAGCTGGTAAAGTTGTTCAGACAGAACCAGAAAATTATGATGCGCGTGAAACGCTGATGCTGGGTGCCACTGTAGCATTAAATGGATTCATGCGCATGGGATATAACGGTGACTGGGCAACGCACAATATTGAGCATGCGGTAAGTGCGGTTCATGATATTGCTCACGGAGCAGGTCTTGCTGTATTATTCCCAGCCTGGATGCGTTATGTCAGTCAGAAATCACCTGAACGTTTTGCACAATTTGCTGAAGACGTTTTTGATGCTGATCCATCGTTATCTCAAGAAGAGAAAGTACAGGCAGGGATTCAAGGCATTGCGGATTACTGGAAGTCCATTGGTGCTCCGTCAAGCCTCAGTGAATTCAATATTCCTGAGACGGACTTTGAAGTCTTTGCAGACAAAACATTATTTAACGGGCCTTTCGGTAATTTCTATAAACTCGATAAAGAAGACGTCCTACAGATTTATCAATTAGCTCAATAACAATAAAAAGGCTCTGACTCAGAGCCTTTTTATTGTTTAACAGCGATAGTCCGTTTCATTGAGAACTTTATCATAATAGAGTAGAATAAAGATGATAAGACATTCAGGAGGGTAATCATGACACATATTAAATTTGATTATGACACAGCACTTACATTCTTTGGTCAACATGAACTGGATCAAGTGAGAGATTTAGTTAAAAATGTCCACCATACGATTCATGAAGGTAGTGGCGCAGGTAGTGACTTTTTAGGATGGGTTGATTTACCTGAGAACTATGATAAAGAAGAATTCAGCCGTATTAAAAAAGCAGCTGAAAAAATTAAATCAGATACAGAAGTACTGGTGGTCATCGGTATCGGGGGTTCTTATTTAGGAGCACGTGCTGCTATCGAAATGCTGTCAAATTCGTTTGATAACTTTGCCCCGCAGCAAGGCCGTCCGCAGATTATCTTCGCGGGTCATCAATTATCTTCTTCGTATACAAGTGATTTAATCAAATATTTAGACGGCAAAGATTTTTCTATTAACGTAATTTCTAAATCAGGTACGACGACTGAACCAGCCGTTGCTTTCAGAATATTCAAGAAGATACTTGAGGATAAATATGGTAAAGAAGAAGCGAAATCCCGCATTTACGCAACGACTGATAAAGAAAAAGGCGCGCTGAAATCACTGGCTGATGCTGAAGGATATGAAACATTCGTTGTCCCTGATGATGTCGGAGGTCGTTATTCTGTACTTACAGCGGTCGGTCTATTACCAATAGCTGCTGCAGGTATTGATATTGACCAAATGATGACAGGGGCAGCTGATGCACGTCAAGATTTATCGTCATCTGAATTAGATGACAACATCAGCTATCAATATGCTGCTATCCGTAATATCCTCTATAGCAAAGGTTATACGATTGAGATGCTCATCAACTATGAACCTAGTCTTCAACTGTTCAATGAATGGTGGAAGCAGTTGTTCGGCGAATCTGAAGGCAAAGACTTTAAAGGTATCTATCCATCAAGTGCCAATTTCTCAACTGATCTTCACTCATTAGGACAATATGTGCAGGAAGGCCGTCGTGACTTGTTTGAAACGGTTGTTAAAGTGGCAGAACCACGGGAAGATATTACGATTGAAGCAGAAGAAAATGATCTGGATGGATTGAACTTCCTTGCAGGCGAGACAATGGACTACGTCAACACGAAAGCATTCCAAGGAACATTGCTTGCACATACAGATGGTGGCGTGCCAAACTTGGTCGTAGAGATTCCTCGTCAAGATGCTTATACGTTCGGTTACCTGGTCTACTTCTTTGAACTCAGCTGCGCGATGAGCGGTTACTTACTCGGTGTTAACCCATTCAATCAGCCGGGTGTCGAAGCCTATAAACAAAATATGTTCGCCTTACTCGGCAAACCTGGCTATGAAGACCAAAAAGCAGAACTTGAACAACGTCTCAATCAATAAATCTCAAGAAAACCGCATAGCGGTTTTCTTTTTATTTAAGGCCGGATAGTTTAAACTGATATACAATGAACTAAAAAAATTATGTTAAAGTAGGTTTTGCAATGACAGAATGGATTCAACATTATTTATCTGAGGATTCCATTATGGGATGGATTGATAAGTTTAAATCATTCGGCATCATTATCGCGTTTATACTGCCGTTTCTTGAAGCATTCCTGCCCATCCTTCCTATCGTTGTATTTGCAGTTGTAAATTCCAATGCTTATGGAATCATTCCAGGATTCCTGCTGACTTGGAGTGGAGCGATGATAGGTGCTTATGTTGTCTTTTTGATAATCAGGCACTTTGCTGATTCCAGATTGATCAAGAAGATCACTGGCCGCCCGAAAGTTCATCGTTTCATAGAATCGGTGAATAATAGAGGTGCCATACCGCTGATGATCCTTCTGTGTTTTCCATTTACACCATCAAGTCTGATTAATATAGTAGCTGCCCTATCAAAGATTAGACAGCATGAATATTTAGTGGTTGTAGGGGTAGGCAAAGCAGTGATGCTGATTATTTTAAGTTTTATTGGCTCAGATATTCGGTCGTTTTTCGTACAGCCGCAGAAATCAGCACTTGTCGTATTATTGTTAATCTTTTTATGGTGGGCAGGTCAGCGGCTTGAATTATATTATGATAGAAAAACTGGTAAAAACTCATGAAAAATTGGCGTCCAATCGTTAGTTTTGTTATCTTTAGTTTAGTACTAATTGTATTGATTCGTTCATTTCTTATATCGACTTATGTAATAGAAGGACAATCAATGGAACCGTCGTATCATTCAGGTGATAGAGTCATCGTCAATTTAATGGAAGACCTCTTTTTCAAGCCGGAATCCGGTGATGTTATTATGTTCCGACTGAATGAGCATGACACATTTGTCAAACGCATTGTCGCGACGCCGGGTGATTATGTTGCTGTACATCACAAGCAGCTATTTGTTAATGGAGAGCAGGCAACAAAGAAGTCAGCTGATTATAAGAGTCTGCTAAAGATAGAAGAGATGAAGAAGCAAATTGTGCCGGAAAAATGTTATATTGTAATAGGGGATCATTTGTCTGAAAGTATGGATTCCAGGGCGTTCGGCTGTGTAGATGAAGCGTCGATTTTAGGCAGAGTGATCATGATATACTGGCACGCAACAACAAAATAACGGGGTGGCTTTTTTGAAGAAAGAAATATATGAATGGCTGGTAGCCATCGCAATCGCATTAGTTCTGCTATTTGTAATCCATCAGTTTTTATTCCTGACTTATTCAGTCAAAGGTGATTCCATGTATCCGACGCTTAAAGACGGTGAAAAAGTCATCGTCAGCAGAATTAACTATACACTCGGTAACATTGATGATGGAGATGTCATTGTCTTCCATGCCGATAAAAAATCCGATTATGTCAAACGAGTCATCGGTCGTGCTGGAGATACTGTTTCATACAAAGGTGATACGCTCTATGTCAATGATAAAGAAGTAAAAGAACCTTATCTGGATGAGAATAAGCTCGCTAAAACCAACGTGCTGCTCACTGAGAACTTTTCAGTAGAAGATCTGGTTAATTCCGGTGGTAAAGCTAAAATTCCTGATGGGCAGCTGCTTGTACTCGGTGATAACAGAGAAGTGAGTAAGGACAGCCGATATTTCGGACTCATTCAAGAAGAACAAGTGGTCGGTGAAGTCGTATTAAGATTCTGGCCGTTCAATGTATTTCATTATGACTTTGACCCCGCCACCGAAAAATAAGACCATCAATCAACACTTTTTATACTTGTATAAAAGGTGTTTTTTAGTCAGGAGGATAACATGACCGTTCAATTATTGCTTGGTAGACGAGGAAGCGGAAAAACGCACCAGCTGCTTGCCGACATCAAATCAAAAATATTACAGCAGCCGCTAGGTGATCCTATTATTTTGATTGCACCGAAACAGACAACATTTTCATTGGAACAAAGTTTTGCAGCAGATATCGATATCAAAGGCAGTATGAGAGCATCAGTCTACGGTTTTGATCGTCTGGCTTGGCGGATTATGAGTGAAGAAGGTGGTCTGTCTGAAGAGATGATCTCTAAAGCAGGGATTGAAATGCTGACTTTTTTAACGCTGAAGACGATGCAGGATGACCTCATATTATATGGTACATCCGCAAAGTATTATGGGTTCAGCCAAAAACTTGCAGAAACTATAAAGGAATTCAAAAAATATAACGTGACTCCCGAAGCATTGATAGCACTGAGCAGCCAGGACATGGCTGTAAGAACACAGCACAAATTGCATGATGTCGGTGTCATCTACGAGGCATTAGAAAAAAGTCTCGACGGTTTATATATACAGTCAGAAGATATTATGCATTTTCTGTTCGACCTTATACCGGTATCTCATACAATACGCCATGCTGATATTTATGTGGATGGATTTCATAACTTTACGACGATTGAATTTCTTGTACTGCAGCAGCTGTCAAAGTATGCCAAATCTATGACCATCACTTTGACCATTGATCCAGCCAAGGAAAACGAAACGTTCAGAAAAACAAGAGAAACTCTGGATTTACTTGTCCAGTCACTGCAGGATGCGAATATTCCTGTTGAAATGACAACGCTGCGTGATGCAGCACGTTACAAGAATCCTAGCTTGAAAATGCTTGAACAGCAGTTTGATGCATTAATTCCCGCACAAAGCGACGTCAGTGGTATTACGATTAATGAAGCGGACCATATGAGAACAGAAGCAGAGGCCATTGTAAGATCAATTCATCAAAAAGCGAGGACTGGTGCTTTCAGATATGCTGATATGGCCGTTCTCTATAGAGATGAGTCCTATATTCCACTGTTGAAGTCGATGTTTGATCAATATGAAGTGCCCTTTTTTACTGATGACAAAGAATCAATGATGCATCATCCAGCAATTGAACTAATACGGTCATTGCTTGATTTTATAGCACAGCCTTGGCAGAATGACCATTTGTTCCGGGCATTGAAAACAGGATTGTTGTCACGCCGCTTTAATATTCAAGAAGATTTAATCCTGGTGGATATGCTTGAAAACACGGTTATTGAGCGAGGTTTGTCATTTAACCGCTGGCTTGAAGATGAGCGTTTCTTCTTCGACAAAAGAAAGCCTTATGCTGAAGAAGATTGGCAGGCAATGAATACATTCAGACATTACTTGACGACTTTGCTCATTGGTTTCATGGAAGAAATCAAGTCCGTTGATCGAGCTGAACAGTTTGCCGAAAGGCTCTTTAACTTCCTTGTTGATGTTAAGCTGCCTGATTATTTAATGGCAGAGAAAGACCGTTTTGTACAGCTCGGTATGAATGAAGAAGCATTGAAGAATGAACAGGTTTATGATGGACTGATTGAACTGATGGATGATTTCGTTGATATGCTGGCTGATACAACGCTTGATTTCCAGACGATGAAAGAAATGTTTGATGTAGGTCTTGCATCACTCGAATTCAATACGATTCCACAGGCACTTGATGAAATTCAGCTGCTTAACTTAGATCTTGCTCGTATCGAAAATATCCCATGCATCTTTATTTGTGGATTCAATGAAGAGGTACTGCCGAGAACGAACAAAGATAACGGATTAATTACTGATCAGGACAAAGTACTCATTGAGTCGATGAGTGAGCTGAAGCTTGCACCATCAAGTACGGCGCTGATGATTGATGAGAGTTTTGTCGCATATCAGGCACTTACTCATGCGAGTTCAGAACTACATATCTATTACAGCCTGATGAGTGAGGATGGCAGTGTTCGGCGTTCATCGCCATATATCAATCAGTTAAAAGCTATATTTCCGGATCTTAAGACGCATCTGCTTGCTGAAGAAACGCATCCAGAAGCACTCGTCGAGACCATCAGAACCGGGATTCCATATATTATTAAACATATAAACGAGCCGCAATGGTTATCAGTGGCAGAGTGGATGAAACACATTCCCGTTTTTAATGATGTCTATAGATTGACACACTACACCAATGATGCGCTCCAGTTGAGTGAAATCCAGGCGGTTGAATTATATGGAGACGAAATCAAAGCCAGTGTATCGAGATTTGAAAGTTACAATAACTGTCCGTTTCAGCATTTTGCAGCGCACGGCTTACAGTTGAATGAACGCACGCCATTTGAATTTCAGAATTTCGAGCTTGGCAATATATTTCATCATGCCTTAAAGATCATTTCCGAGGAAATAAAGGATTCCATTGTAACGATGTCAAAAGAGTCACTTCATCAATATGTTGAAGTGACGTTGAGAGGGTTATTGCCTGATGTGCAGTACCAAGTATTGTATTCAAGAGCTTATTATCAGTTTATGATTAATCAGATCACTAAGATTTTGACAGAGACATTGACAGCTCTTCAGTTTCAGCAGTCGCGCAGTCAGTTCAAAATGGCCAAATTCGAACAGAATTTCAATGCGGAACCGACTCGTCCGAATCAATTTGACGTCCAGAAACTCTATACAAAGCGGGGTATTCCAATATCCATACGTGGTCAGATTGACCGGATTGATGTACTGGAAGGTCAGGATAAGGACTATGTCAGCATTATCGACTATAAGTCATCCAAACATGAGCTTGATTTACGGGAAGTTTATTACGGTAAACAGATGCAGATGGTAACTTATATGGATGTAGTGCTGCAGAATAGCAGAAAATTGTCTGATAAACTTCTCTTACCGGCTGCGATGCTTTACTTCCATGTTAAGGCACCGTTCATTAAATATAATAATCACAATGATATTAGTGATCATGAATGGTCTTATTTAGAACAGTTCAGACTGCAGGGATTTATCGTGGATGACCTTACTGTTGCATCAAAGTTGGATACAGCACTCGATGTCGGCATCAAATCAGCCGTCATTCCTGCAAAACTTAAAAAAGACGGATCATTTTACAGCAATTCAAAAATACTGTCAGAACACGAAATCAATCAATTAATCGATATTAACCGTCGTAATTTCGTGACGACAGCTGAACATATTATGGATGGTCATACGAAAGTGGCGCCGCTGGAATTTGATGGTAGATTACCTTGTCAGTTCTGTACATTCAAATCAGTCTGTCATATCGATCCATTGATCAACGCAGATGACGTCAGAAAAGTAGACGAAAGTATTGACGTCAAAAATTTACTAAAGGAGGATGGTCATGAGCCAGAAACAACAGTGGACAGAAGCTCAGTGGGAAGCGATTAATGTCGTTGGTCGAGATGTATTAGTAGCTGCAGCAGCTGGAAGTGGTAAGACAGCAGTTCTTGTTGAACGGATCATCCAGAAAATTGTTCGTGATCAGTTGAATATTGATGAGCTGTTAGTCGTCACATTTACTAATGCAAGTGCCCGTGAAATGAAAGAACGGATTCACCAGGCGATTCAGCGCGAAACAATTAACAACCCTACATCCCATTTAAAGGCACAGCTTGTTAAAATACACGCTGCTGAAATATCAACATTACACAGCTTCTGTCTGAGATTAATTGAGCAGTATTACTATACTATTGATCTTGACCCTTCTTTTAGAACAGCAAGTGATGAAGAAGTTTCTCTTCTTCTCATGCAGTCGCTGGATGAAGTGATGGAGCAATATTATGCAGAGCCGGATGAACATTTTCTGCGCACCGCACTGCATCTATCAAGTGACCGTAATGATCAATCGCTGCGTGAAATCATTAGACAACTCTATTACTTTGCGATAGCCAATCCGGACCCGGTACGTTGGTTGAATCAGTTAACGACTAACTATAGTGAGGTGACCATGGACCATCCACTGATCGCTCAGCTGACAGCAGTAGTTAAAGAATCTGTCACCGAAGCGCTGCATCTCCTTGAAGAAGCAAGTTCATTGTTAGATGGTCCAGCTTATGACAAGCATTATCTGGCAGTAACACCGTACATCACGAGTCTTGAACAGATGGATGGTGATTTTCAGCAGATGTATGAACAGTTTATGACATTGAATGAATTCACTGTTCCGGCCTTCAGATTCTCAAAAAAAGTAGAAGATATGCGTCACGATAAAACGACTGAAGATTACATCAAACTGCTGCTTAGTCAGGCAAAAGATCATTTGAACCGAGTTCGTAACGACTATTTCTATGCTGAACCTGAAGTAATGATTGATGATATTCGCTCCATGACAGGTGAAGTCGAGACGTTAACTGCTATTACATCGGCATTGATTGAGAAGTTCCGTCAAAAGAAGCGTGAACGGAAAATAATTGATTTCAGTGATTATGAACATTTTGCGCTTCAAATACTAGTGCAGGACCAAAAACCGACTGCGATTGCTGAATCATTGAAAGCACGCTACAAAGAAATTCTTGTGGACGAATATCAGGACACGAACAGAGTTCAGGAAACGATTGTCCAGTCGATCAATGATCATCACCTCTTTATGGTAGGGGATGTTAAGCAGTCCATCTATAAATTCAGACAGGCAGAGCCTGGGCTGTTTCTTGAAAAGTATCAGCGATTCAATCAATCAGACGATGGAATTGTTATAGATTTATCCCGTAACTTCAGATCGAGACAGCCGGTTATAGAAGATACAAATGCAGTATTTCGTCGAATAATGGATGAGCAAGTAGGGGAAATAAGTTACGATATCAAACAACAGCTCTATTATGGTGCACCGTTCGATGATCATCACGCCAAGACAGAGCTGAATGTCATCATTAAAGATGAAATGGAGTCCCCTGCACCTGAAAGTGAATGGATTGCTATTAAAATCAAAGATATCATTGCCAATGAGCAAGTCTACGATATGAAATCAGGGACTTATAGACCTGCAGAATATCGAGATATTGTTGTGCTGGAGCGGAGTTTCAGTCAGGCGAGCAATCATCAGACGATAATGAAGAAACATCAAATCCCGTTCCATGTCAACAGCAGAACAGGATATTTTCAGACCGATGAAATTCGAACGGTGATGAGCCTGCTCCGAGTGATAGATAACCCGCTGCAGGATATTCATTTGGCAGGCATATTACGATCACTGCTCTATCAATTTGATGAAGCAGAATTGGTCACTATAAGATTAAATAATAAAAATGTCTATTTCTTCAACAACCTAGTTGACTATATCGAAGGCAACGATGATCGTCTCAGCGATAAAATCAGGCAATTCCTCACCGATTTATCACTGTACCGCGAATGGGCGAGAACCATGAGTGTCAGACAACTGCTTGAAGGGATATACAGCAGATTATTTGTAGTTGAAAAATTTTCAATTCTAACTGGAGGCAGCCAGCGCCGTGCAAACTTGCTCGGTCTGCTTGCTAAAGCAGAAGATTTTGAACGTTCAAGTTACCGTGGTTTATACCAGTTTATTCGCTATGTTGACCATTTGTTAAGTGAGGGCAAGGATTTTGGTGAGGTCAATATTATTTCTGAGGAAGCGGATGTTGTACGTATGATGACGGTTCATGCAAGTAAAGGGCTTGAATTTCCGTTTGTGATTTACGCTGGACTCGGCCGTGAATTCAATATGATGGATCTGAACGGGATGGTGCAGCTTAATCAGAACTTAGGACTGGCCATTAATTATTATGATGCTGAGCGACATTTGACTTATCCCACATTGATGACCCACCTATTCAAAAGAGAGGCTCGTAATGAAATCATCTCAGAAGAAATGCGGCTGATGTATGTAGCATTTACGAGAGCAAAGGAACGCTTGATTCTTCTAGGAAAAGCGACCCATAAAAACGTCGAAAGCTGGTCGCAGGTCAAATTGAACGGCACACTTGATGAGCAGTTCAGACGGGGGGCATCCAGCCCGCTTGCCTTGATCATCGCCAGCGTTCTTAATGAATCAGCACCGCTTACTTCTATCCAAGTCAATTTAGTGGAATCTTTGGAACAGTCAGAAACAACAGTGGCGGCGAGTGAAGAGACAGTCACTAAGACAACTGCTGCCTGGCTCGATGAACGGATGAACTATCATTATCCATATACTCAGATGAATCAACTACCGACGAAAGAATCAGTATCCGATATTAAGCGCCAGACAGAAGTAGATGATGGCGCGACGACATGGACACTGGTTAATCAGTATCAGCTCGGGCGTGCGTCATATGAGCGTCCAAAATTCATGAGTGAAAAGAAACGGACGGCAACAGAACGAGGAACATTGATGCACACTGTGATGCAGCATTTTCCATACGAAGGCCGACCTTTGTCTGATAATGACATCAGAGCATTTCTTGATCGTTTAGTCGTCAAAAAAATCATCAGACAAGAAGATTTAAAGGAAATTGATGTGACAGTGCTTGTCACTTATTCTCACTCCCCTATCTATCACATGATATCAACATCGACAGCTGTGTATACTGAGCTGCCATTTGTCATCGGCAAATCTTATTTGACGGGGGAAGCATTAGAAGACGCCCCGATGGAACAGCTGGTACAAGGAATGATTGACTGCGTGTTCGTCTATCAGAATGATTATTATTTTGTCGATTTCAAAACTGACCGTTTTGTTGAGCGGAAAGGTCAGACAAAAGCTGAAGTCGCTGTTCAACTGAAAGAGCGTTATGCTGTTCAGATGCACTATTACAAAAAAGCAATTGAAGAAATGGTAGGTCAGCCGGTCAAAGGATATCTGTATTTCTTCGACTACCAAGAAGTTGAGGTTTAATAATGAAGTATAAATTATTTGTGTTACTTGCAGTTATGTTAATCATCATTGAAGAGAGTGTTGAATTATCATATCCGCTCCGTACCGTCGTGCCGACGGATTTCTTCTCTGAAGACCAGCAGGACCAGTACTTATGGATAGTATTTCTAGTGATTGGAATTGGTCTGCCGCTCTTCACTTTGCTGCTCAGTCGAACGGTCGATGAGTGGACAGATCGGCAGATCGTTATTATGATAGCTGTCGGAGTTGTCGACAGATTCTTCATCAATCCATATAGTCTGTTGCTGTATTTAGGGATTGCGGTGGTGCTGGCTCAGTTCATTAAAAGGAGTGACTATTCCTATTTAGTAGGAATAGGACTGCTTATTGCCGGGCTTGTGATTGTTGGTCTGCCGCTCTTACTGATCACATTCTTTAGTGAAACATTTATGGATGTAGCCCAGTTTCAGCATTTCATTGCACTCTACCAGTCAAATGACTATATCAGCTACATTAAAGAGAATTTAATGACCAGCTCAGTGAAAAATATAGCGATCATGATTTTAATGATTCTACCGCTGTTATTGATAGGAGAGAAAGTGGCATATTTAGTGTCATACTATCGATGGTCTGCGGTACTCATAGCGTCTGCAGTGCTTGCGGTCGGTACAATCATTAAAACGTTGGTCAGATTGACAGAATCCACGCAGGCATTCGATATTATTATACTGATCGGCGGGACTTCTCAAGCATTAGCTGTATTTATAATGGCAGCGCTATTTGTCAAAACTTATCGCTTGAATAGCTCTCTGGTCATAGCGGGTTTGTTGTTAGCAGACATCATGATGCTGTTATGCTTCACTGGAATAGGAATAGGACAATATCAATCAATAGCGCTCAGTGATGTCCTTATCAGAAGTGGAATCATTAGTATGATCACTGTTATTTGTTTACTATTATTCAGTTATTTCAGAAAGTCTTCAATAAATACATGATAAAAATTCAAATATTCTGTATAATATGAACAAACACAGAAGGAGTTGTGCCAATATGAAATTTCTATCATTTGAGTATCAAGGTCAAAAAACTTATGGCGTCAAAGTAAAACGAGAGGAAGCAGCATGGATTCTACCGAAAGTATTTGAAACATTCGGTGAAGGTGATTATCCAGAGACACTGCTTGCCGGCCTTGAACAAAATGTATCAATCGATTTTCAGGAAGCTGTACGAAAAGTCGTGGTACAGGCTGAACAGAGTGATGAGAAAGCACAATACAAAGCCAACTTCAGCGACATCAAGTTTTTACCACCCGTTATACCGACAAACAATGTGATTGCTGTTGGTCGTAACTTTGCTAAACACGCTGAAGAATTAAATAATCGTGTCGATCGACTGTATGTCTTCACAAAAGCCCCATCCAGCTTGATCGGTGATGGCAATGAAATTCCACTGCATAGCGACATTACGAATTCTCTGGATTATGAAGGAGAGCTGGGAGTCGTCATCGGAAAGTACGGTCATAAAATCCCGAAAGGTATGGCGCTCGATTATGTATATGGCTATACAATCGTCAACGATATTACAGCGCGTGACCTGCAGAAAGAACATGCACAGGCCTTCTTAAGCAAGAGTCTGCTAGGTGGTTGTCCAATAGGTCCTTATATCGTCACAAAAGATGAACTGCCGACTCCAGAGAATGTCAATATTGTGACGAAAGTCAATAATGAAATTCGTCAGGACGGTAGTACGAGTGAAATGATCTTAAAAATCGATGACTTAATTGCAGAGATTTCTAAATATATCGCCCTGCATCCTGGTGATGTCATTGCGACTGGAACACCAAGCGGCGTAGGAGCAGGAATGAATCCTCCAGTATTTCTGAAAGCAGGAGACGAAATTAAAGTAACGATTGATGGCATTGGGACATTAGTGAATACAATCAGTGAATAGTTTCATGTAGGACAGAGAAGAATAATCACTTCTCTGTTTTTACATGTCAGGAGTATGGTAGAATATAAGAGATTACAACAAAAGGAGTTGACAATAATGATCACAGGAATGTTACATCTGCATATTATAAGCTGGGTTGCAGTATTAATTTTATTTTTTGCAGCATACGAAAACTTTTCAGACCGTCTAGGACCAAGCAAATATTTCAAACCGTTACATATGGTGCTGAGACTGTTCTTGCTGCTGGCCTTAATCAGTGGAGCGTATATATTCTTCCAGGCTTCGGATAACAATGCCGCATTGTACGGTATTAAATTCCTTTTAGGATTGATTACAATCGGCCTTGTGGAAATGACATTAGCACGTAAGAAAAAGAAGAAGTCATCTAGAAATTTCTTCTACTTAACACTGCTCTTTGCATTAATTACGTTTGGACTTGGTGCGTATTTACCATTAGGACCAATTACCGCATTGTTTAACTAACAAATCTGCTCAGATGAGCAGGTTTGTTTTCTGTGTGAATGTTATGAACATTTTATGACGTTGAACACAACTCATGGCTGTTCTAGTATAATCGAAGTATTAACTGATAAGAGGGATTGCTATGAAAAAAATATTAATGCTGCTTTTGGTGCTCCTTATTGTACCAAAGCCTGTATTTGCTGAAACACAAGTACCGCCAAGAATTTATAGTCTCGTGATTGACCGTTTTATGAACGGCAATGAGAAGAATAACCTGCACATTCATAATGACGGAGATGATGATCTTCCTTACGGCGGTGACTTTCAAGGAATCAAAGGTAAGCTGGATTACATTAAGAATATGGGCTTTGATACCATTCATCTATCTCCAGTTTTTGACCATCAGGAAAAGGATTACTTAGGCTACAAAGTGACTAATTATGATACGGTTGATGAAATATACGGCGGAGAAGAAGACTTCAAACAATTAATCACAGCGGTTCATGATCAGAATATGAAAATTATTGTCGATATGCCGGCAGTAGTGACTGAAGGGTATACGGCGGCAGAAGACACAGAGATGACGACTGTACAGCAGCAATACTATAAAGATCAAGAGATCATCGATCTAGAAAATCCCACTAATCAGAATCGGTACAAAAAGAAAATGGAACAGTTCACTGAGCGTTATGATGTAGATGGTCTGTCCATGTATGTGATGCAGCAGACTATTGACAGTGACAAAATATTCCCGGACGACATACTGACTATCGCGATTCAGCCGGAAGGAGTATCTTCTAGTCATTTTGATTATATTCAAAAAGAAGAAACGACACATAAGCTCGCGAATGCTTTTAAAACGACAGATAAGGAAATTCCTGTCACATATGATGACAATGAGCTGCTAGCAGCGGATCAGTTCTTCATGCCGCGATTGACAAAATATGCAGCGGACGAAAACATGTTCCCTGGCACGAGAATCAAGCAGTTGATGAGTTACTTAATGATTCAACAGCATCCGATCAGCATGACTTACGGCACTGAAATTGCAATGAACGGTGACAGTATGCCGGATATGCATCAACTGCTGGACTTCAGAACAGAAAAAGAAGTGACTGACTATTTAGCCGACACGTCTGCTGTTTACAAAAAATATAATGAATTGTTTGATGGCAGTGCAAAAGTGATTCACAATGAGCATGGTAATCAAGTGATCTATTATGATACGGAAGATGTTGATTTTGTATATAATGTCAATGATTCCAGTAAAGCAACTAATATTGAGCTGGGTGAAGATGTAGTGAAGCCCGGCAAAATGCTGAGTGGCCTACTGATTGGCGACAGCATCCATTCGAAAGAGGGGGTGTCACATTTGATTATTAACCGTGAAGAAGCAGAATTGTATGCAGTCATTGATGAACGAGGACTAAACAATACATACCTCTATGCAGCAGGAGCCATTGTTATTTTATTTTCAGCCTTCATCATTACAGTCGCAAGACGTTCAAAGAGAAATAAAGCCAGTAAATAATAGATAAACGGTCCTGATGCTTAAGTATCAGGACCGTTTATCTGTATGGGCTCTATATCCGATCATATTGACGATGTCTTTCGGTGAAGAATAGGGAGGGGCATAGGCGATTTCAATATCTTTGAAATCATCTACGGTTGCACCGAGTCCCATTGCTGTAGCGATAATGTCAATCCGTTTATCGACACCTTCCTGTCCAAAGACACATGCACGGAGCAGCTGTCTGTTATCTTTCCTGTAATAGACAGATACAGAAGTGACACGTGCATCAGGCAAATAATTGGCATGATTTTTCTGCTGATAGTTAATATGTTCATAGTCGTATGATTGCAGTGCGGACTCACTGATGCCGACACTGGCAATCGTATAATCGAAGAAACGAACGATGTTCGTTGCGAGAAGTCCTTTGAAAGGCTGTTTATCGCCGCTTAAATTCCCAGCAATCAAATTGGCGGCGCGATGTGCTCCCCAGGCAAGCGCAACAGTCGTTTTGTCCTTTGTATGACGATAGAATGTTTCTATCGCATCACCTAGCGCATAGATGCCGTCAATGCTGGTCTCGAAGTAGTCATTCACTTTTATATAACCGCGGTCGTTCAATTCAATGCCGCTGTCAGTCAGAAATTCTGTATTTGGTGTTATACCAATCGCTTCAATGATAATATCAAACGATTCTTTGTGACCGGACTTAAAGGTCACTTCATTACCGTTTAATTGAGCCAGTTCATCACCGAGTATTAAGTGAACCTGCTGTTCGACAATAATATTTTTGAGTAATGGGATGAACTGCTGATCCATCGCTTTCATAATGTGTTCGCTGCGGCTGGTCAAAGTCACATCCAAACCGCGGTGTTTAAAGTTTTCGACCATTTCCAGTCCAATATAACCCGCACCGATAATCAATGCTTTTTGAACATGATGACTGTCGATATATTGTTCGATGGCATCCGTATCTTCAAGGTTACGAAGTGGAAATACGATGGATGAACCTTGCGTCGCTGCCATAGAAATAGGGCGGCAGCCGGGACTTAATACCAGTGCATCGTAGTTATCTTCAAATGATTCATCGCTGTCATGATTGTAGACTGTCACTGTACGGCGCTGTGGATTGACTGCTGTGACTTCATGTTTCGTTTTCACTGTAATGTTCTTTTGGTCATTGAATGAATCAGGAGTGGCCTGCAATAGACGCTCACGCTCAGTAAATACTTCGCCTAAGTAATAGGGAAGACCACAATTAGCAAAACTCATGTCACGGTCTTTTTCATAGATATTAATCTGAGCATCCGTCAGCATTCTTCTAATCTGCGAAGCTGAAGTGGCCCCCCCTGCAACTGCTCCGACGACTATGATTTTCAAGAGATGTCCTCCTTATAATAATATAAGGCAATAGTTCCTTGACCTGTATGCGATGAAATGGTAGGTCCCAGTTCCTTGATGACATGGTGGACTGGACCACACTCTTTTTCTATGATAGCCAGCAACTGCTCTGCACCTTTCATATCATTGGAATGGCTTATGAATACGCGAGTTGCAGTAAGGTTCTGACGGTCATTTTTAATCTGAGCAGCCATTTCGTTGAATACTTTCTTTTTACCGCGATACTTACCGATCGGTACGAGTTTGCCCTCTTCAACATGCAGCAGCGGCTTAATATTGACGAGTGACCCCAAGAATGCCTGTCCTCTGCTTAAACGGCCTCCTTTAGCGAGATAATTCAAATCTTCTACTGTAAAGAGGTGGACAATACGTTCGTGCATTTCATGAATGCGATGGACAATGTCATCTTTTGAGAATCCGTCATCTCTCATCTTGACGATATCTAAAATCTGCATACCGAGTCCGCTAGATGCAGAATGAGAATCAATAATTTCAAGGTCTAAATCGGGATACTGTTCACAGATCTGAGCCTTAACCATGACTGCAGACTGATAAGTTCCACTGAGTCCACTGGAGAACGCATAATAAATTGCTTGTTCATGATTTTCCGCGATTTCAGTGAACAATTCAGTCATCTGTTCGATGGATACCTGGCTCGTCATCGGTCTTTTGCCATTGTTGATTGCGTCATAGACTGTTTGATTATCAATTTCAAATTGGTCTTTATAATTATGCTCACCGATAGCGACTGCCATCGGTAAAAAATCAAGTTTGTGCCGGCTGATTTCCTCAAGAGTCAAATCGCTCCCACTATCTACTATAATACGCATGTGATTCCTCCTTAAAATTAATAAAAATAGTGATTAAGAAATTTACCGATTCCATCATCATTGTTTGATTCAATCACTTGATCGGCAAGTTCTTTAAGTGGCTGGATGGCATTACCCATAGCAACTCCTGTTCCTACATACTCTATCATTTCATTGTCATTATCTTCATCGCCAAATGCAATGATGTTTTCACGTTTAATATCAAAGTATTTTGCCACATAGTCTACACCTACTGCTTTGTTGATTCCTTTTTTGACAATTTCTATGACTGGATAAGGAGCACCCCAGCGCCGATGTTCAATGCTTTCAGCGTAAATTTCATTTAAGTGATGACGAATCGACGGTACATACTGCTCTTCCGCTTGAATGAGAATACTTGTCGGTCCTTCAGTTAAATTCTCTGTTAAATCTCCTGTCGTGACAAGTGGGTGACCCATGGTGAATCCTTCAAACAAATATTCATCGTGATAATGAAAGAATACATTGTCTTTAACTTCTGCAATAATGTTTTTAATATTCAAATGTTTGACTTGAGAAAATATTTCCCGCGCAATAGCTAAGTCCAGCGTTTCATGTACTTGTTTAAAAGACATATCCCCGGGGTGATGAACGAATGCACCGTTAAAATTCACGATAGGTGTTGTCAGTTCCAGTTCCTGATAATAAATTTGACTCGATCTATAAGGACGCCCAGTTGAAATGATTACTTTATGACCATCTTTGATTAATGCCTGTATCACTTGTTTTGTGTAAGGAGAAATTTTCTTTTCGTCAGTCAATAACGTCCCGTCTAAATCAAGACAGATTAAATGCTTTTCTTTCATTGTACCTGTTCCTTTCTATCTAATAGTATTATCATATCATTTAATTGGCTGTATGAAAGTTTTTTGATATAGTAAGAATGAAGAGGAGTGATAAGCAATGGAAGAAGCTATGAAAGATAGCATTTTAGGTGCACTTGAAAATGTCATTGACCCTGAATTAGGAATAGACGTTGTCAATCTTGGCCTTGTATATAATATCGATATGGATGAAGATGGTATTGTCACAGTTGACATGACATTAACGTCAATGGGCTGTCCAATGGGGCCGCAGATTATTGACCAAGTCAAAACAGCTCTTGGTGAATTGCCGGAGATCAAAGAAACACAAGTCAACATCGTCTGGAATCCACCGTGGAACAAAGACATGATGAGCCGTTATGCTAAAATTGCATTAGGTGTCAGTGGCTAATAACGACAATAACAGTAATGATGACGAATCTCTGGATTCGTCTTTTTTTGATTAAATCATGAAAAAACAGGGCAAATTAATTGTATGAAAGAGCAAATGGTATTATAATTTGGTTAAAGGTCAAATATAGTCAAATTATTAAGGGGTGACAAGATGAACATTGAGAATATGACTTATAATGTACAATCAGCAGTAGAGTTTGCTCAGAATGATGCAATAGCACGTCAACTGCAATCTATTGAACCTGAAAGTTTACTGCTGTCCTTTACAAATGATACTGACAGTATGCTGTCGACAGTATTTGAACGAGCAAATTTGAATGTGACAGATTACACTAAACAATTAACTGAAAAATTAACAACTATGCCGCAGATTAGCGGTGACAATGTCCAGTATGGTCAGTACTTGAGTGCTGGATTAAATCAACTTCTGCAACAAGCTGACACTGTTAAGAACGACATGAACGATGATTATTTATCCGTTGAACATATCATTGTTGCGGCAATGGATGTTCACCAACTGACAACACAGTTTATCGGCAATAAGGCAGAAGTCATCAGAGAAATCATCAATCAAATTAGAGGAGGAAACCATGTGACTACACAAAATCCCGAAGTCCAATATGAAGTATTAAAAAAATATGGACGAGATTTAGTAGAAGAAGTGAGAAACGGCAAAATGGATCCTGTCATCGGTCGAGATGAAGAAGTTAGAAATACTATTCGTATATTAAGCCGTAAAACAAAAAATAATCCGATTTTAATCGGTGAACCCGGCGTTGGTAAGACGGCAATTGTAGAAGGATTGGCACAGCGTATTGTACGTAAAGACGTTCCCGATTCTCTACTTAACAAAACTATTTTTGAACTTGATTTAAGTGCGCTTGTGGCAGGTGCCAAATTCAGGGGAGAATTTGAAGAACGTCTGAAAGCCGTGCTGAAAGAAGTAAAAGAAAGCAATGGTGAAATCATTCTGTTCATCGATGAAATTCACATGCTGGTAGGTGCAGGTAAGACAGATGGTGCAATGGACGCAGGTAACATGCTGAAACCAATGCTTGCGCGTGGTGAACTGCACTGTATCGGTGCAACTACTCTGAACGAGTATCGTCAGTATATCGAAAAAGATTCTGCGCTTGAACGGCGCTTTCAGAAAGTACAGGTCGCAGAACCTGATGTAGAGGACACCATTTCTATATTACGAGGTCTTAAAGAACGGTACGAAGTACATCACGGGGTGAGAATTCAGGATAGAGCATTAGTAGCAGCTGCAGAATTATCTGATCGCTACATCACTGATCGCTTCCTGCCAGACAAAGCTATTGATCTTGTGGACCAGGCATGTGCAACGATCCGTACAGAGATGGGCTCTAAGCCGACTGAACTTGATGCGGTCAATCGGCGCGTGCTGCAACTCGAAATCGAAGAGAAAGCATTAAAAAATGAGCAGGATACCCAAAGTATGAACCGCTTAAAAGAACTGCAGAAAGAATTAGCAGACGAGAAAGAGAAACAGCAGATTTTAACTGCAAAAGTTGATAAGGAAAAAGCTCAGATACAAGTTGTCCAGGAGAAACGCAGCGAGCTTGATCAGTATCGTCAACAGCTTGAAGATGCTCAAAACAACTATGATTTAGCTAAAGCATCAGAACTGCAGTACGGCAAAATCCCTCAGATTGAAAAAGAGCTGGCTGAACTTGAAGAAGAATTTCAGGAAGAAACAAAAGGAACTGATCGATTGATTCGAGAAGTCGTGACCGATGAAGAAATTGGCTATATCGTGTCTCAATGGACAGGTATCCCTGTGAGTAAATTAGTTGAAACAGAAAAAGAAAAATTACTTAAACTGGCTGATATTCTGCATGAACGGGTAGTCGGTCAAGATGAGGCAGTAGATTTAGTGGCAGATGCTGTCGTCCGAGCACGTGCCGGCATTAAAGACCCGAACCGACCAATCGGCAGCTTCTTATTCCTTGGACCGACCGGTGTCGGTAAAACTGAACTTGCTAAAACATTGGCAAGTACAATGTTTGACTCTGAAAAACATATGATCCGAATCGATATGAGTGAATATATGGAAAAACATGCAGTGGCACGCTTGATCGGTGCGCCTCCTGGTTATGTAGGGTATGAAGAAGGGGGTCAGCTGACTGAAGCAGTCAGACGTCAACCGTACTCAGTCATACTGCTCGATGAAATCGAAAAAGCCCATAGTGATGTCTTCAATGTGCTCTTACAGCTACTTGATGAAGGACGATTGACAGATTCTAAAGGGCGTGTCGTAGATTTTAAAAATACAATCATTATTATGACAAGTAATATTGGTTCACAATATTTACTGGAAGGTATCAATGAAGGTGAAATCAGCGAAGAAGCGCGCAATCAAGTAATGACAGCACTCCATCAATACTTTAAACCAGAAATCTTGAACAGAATGGATGATATTGTCCTGTTTAAACCATTAAGTGCTAATGACATGACTTACATTGTCGACAAAATTATTGACCAGCTGAATGTGCGTCTTAAAGATCAGCATATGTCTGTTGAAGTAGCTGATGATGTCAAACAATGGGTAGCAGAAGAAGCCTATGAACCGCAGTTCGGCGCACGCCCATTAAAACGTTTTGTACAGCGTCAAATTGAAACGCCGCTTGCCAGATTACTTATTCAGAATGATCTGGCAGAAGGAGCAAAGGTCGTTGTTACGATGGATAATGGTCAGCCGAAGCTTGTCATAGAATAAAAAAACGATGTAATCTTTACGATTACATCGTTTTTTTAATGTTCGTGGTGATGAGGTATCGGCTCATCTGGAATTGTCATGGAAATAAGGATAACAAAAATGGCAAAGATCACAGATAAAATAGAAGCAGTGACAAGATGAAGGTCCTGACCGCCGCCTAAACTCATCAATACGAAATTGATCATATGTACTAAAATGAATGACCAGACAAAAGTCATGATATATTGCATGTTTATATCCTCCATAAATCTTGATATAGTTATATTATAAAAGAGATAGATAAAAAAGTATACCCTTACATTCAGAGGTTGATAATGAAAAAAATAATTATGATAGTGACTGTACTGCTATTGATTGCAGCGGCAGTCTTATATTTCAGGGGCGGCAGGAAAGAATTGACCAGCGTCGGATTTTTATTTCCGGATTCGATGTACGACCAGACTTGGGGAACTGAGGGTTATAAAGGAATGCTGGACATTGTGCAGACGTACGATACAGCTTTTTTCTATGAACAGAATATCAATACGCGTCCGAAGATTGAACGTTCCATAAGCGAGATGTCTGCTAGAAATGTCAATATTTTATTCGGTCAAGGTAAAGAATATACTGAAGTCTTCAATGATGTGGCAGCTCGATATCCTGATATACAGTTTGTCGTATTCAATGGTAAATCGACTGCAGAAAATGTGACTGCTATAAATATTGACGGTTATTCTGTTGGGTTCTTCAGTGGAATGATTGCCGGCCATCACACGGACAATAACCATATAGGTGTCATCGGTGCATTTAAATCTCAGCCCGATATCAAAGGGTTCATTGACGGAGCGAAATTTGAGAATCCCGATGTAATGATTACTGAGAAGTACATCCACACTTTCGGTTATGATCATAAAGGAGCGGCGCTTGCTGAACAAATGATTAAACGCGACCACGTAGATGTTATTTTTCCAGCTGCTGACGGAATTAATGCTGATGTCATGTCACTTGCAAAAGAGCAGGATATATCGACTATCGGTTATATTATCGATCAAAGCATGAATGGGCCACAAGTATTGACAAGCCTGCAGTTGAACTTGTCCAAAGCCTATGCGCAAGCAGCGGATCAGTATAGCAATAATCAATTGCGAGGTGGTACCTATTATTTAGGTGTAAAGGAAGACATGGTGGAACTAGGACCTATATCTTATCGAATTGATGAGGAGTTTCAAAAGCGGATAAAACAGGATTTTGACCGCTACGAAAAAAAATTAGTTCTTCCTAACGGCATAAAAGAGACACGGAGCCATTTTGAATCGTATTTGAAGACCAGCAATTAACAACCATTACAGTTGAACAAATAGTCATAATATGATAAATTAGTACCTGGTTATAATAACTGACTATAAGAAGGTGCTCATTTGAACGTAGGAATAAAAGGGATTGGCACATATATCCCTGAAAAAGTTATGACAAATCATGATTTCGAGAAATTTTTAGATACATCTGATGAATGGATTTCAAAAATGACGGGTATTAAAGAACGTCGTTTTGCTGCTGCAGATGAAGAAACAAGTGATATGGCGTATATAGCAGCTGAAAAGGCAATTGCAGATGCCGGTATTGACAAAGATGAAATAGATATGGTCATCGTAGCAACAGCTACAGGGGATCATAAGTTTCCTGCAGTGGCCAATCAGCTACAGGAACGTTTAGGTTTGAGACCCGTACCATCCATGGATCAGCTGGCTGCATGCACAGGATTTATTTATAGTATGATTACCGCACAGCAGTTTATTAAGACGGGCATGTGCAGAAATATCCTTGTAGTCGGAGCAGAGAAACTGACTAAAATCGCCAATATGGAAGACCGGAATACTGCCATTCTATTTGGTGATGGTGCAGGTGCCGTTATTCTAGGCGAAGTGAGCGAAGGACATGGTATACTTAGTTCACAACTTGGCAGCGATGGTTCCGGAGCTAAACATTTATACGATCGCAAAGAAGACCAGCTGCTAGTGATGAACGGACGTGAAGTATTTAAGTTTGCGGTGCGTATCATGGGGGAGATGGCTACTGAAGTTGTAGCAAAAGCTGGACTGAAGCCTGAAGACGTTGATATGTTCATCCCGCACCAGGCGAATATCAGAATCATGGAATCTGCCCGTGAAAGACTTGGAATACCACGTGAAAAAATGAGTGTGACTATCGATAAGTATGGTAATACTTCAGCGGCGTCCATTCCATTGTCAATAATGTATGAGCTTGAGCAAGGAAAAATAAAAGAAGGAAGTAATTTAGTGCTGGTTGGTTTCGGTGGTGGGCTGACCTATGGTGCAATAACATTAGTGTGGGGAAAATAGGAGGAAACTATGAAGAAAAGAGTTGTTATTACAGGAATCGGGGCGCTAAGTCCTCTAGGTAATGATGCAAGAACTACTTTTAATAATGCAGTAGCCGGAGTGAACGGGATTGATTATATCACTCGAATTGATACAGCTGATTATGGTGTTAAAATTGCTGGGGAATTAAAAGATTTCAACATCGAAGATCATATCCCTAGAAAAGATGCGAGAAAGATGGACCGTTTCACGCAGTATGCGATGGTTACAGCAAGACAGGCAGTTGCTGACAGCAAACTCGAAATCACTGATGACAACCGTGATCGTGTCGGTGTGTGGATTGGTTCTGGTATCGGTGGTATGGAAACATTTGAAAATTCATATCACCAATTACAGCAGCGTGGACCTAATCGTGTCAGCCCGTTCTTTGTCCCGATGATGATTCCTGATATGGCAACTGGTCAAGTATCCATCGATTTAGGAGCACAGGGGCCTAATGGCTGTACAGTGACCGCATGTGCTACAGGCACCAACTGTATTGGTGATGCTTTTAGAATCATTCAATATGGTGATGCTGATGTTATGATTGCGGGAGGCACTGAAGCGCCTATTACTAAGATGGGAATTGCGGGCTTTATGGCTAACAAAGCATTGTCATTCAACAACGATCCTGAAGTTGCATGTCGTCCTTTTCAGGAAGGTCGCGATGGATTCGTGATGGGTGAAGGGGCAGGTATTGTCGTGCTCGAAGAACTTGAGCACGCCAAAGCTCGCGGTGCTCACATCTACGCTGAAGTTGTTGGATATGGTAATAACGGCGATGCATATCATATTACAGCGCCTGCACCGAATGGTGAAGGAGGCGTGAGAACGATGAAAATGGCCTTGAAAGATGCGGGTATTTCACCGGAACAAGTCCAATATTTGAACGCACATGGTACGAGTACGCCAATCGGTGATTTATACGAAACAATGGCCATTAAACAAGTGTTTGGAGATGCAGTGAAAGACTTAAAAGTATCTTCAACAAAATCAATGACAGGTCATTTACTTGGCGCAACAGGTGCAGTGGAAGCTATTATTACGTCACTTGCCATTGAAAACAGCATTGTCCCTCCAACCATTCACCAGTCAACACCAGACCCAGAATGTGATCTTGATTATGTACCGGAAACGGCTCAGAAACTGGAGATTGAATATGCTTTGTCTAACAGTTTAGGTTTCGGTGGTCACAACGCTGTACTGGTATTCAAAAAATACAGCGAATAAGTGAATCGTTAAAATAAAAGGTCCTGATGATATCATCAGGACTTTTTTTGATGGCATGAGTCATTTGATTAAGCCGTATTAAGACTGCATAAACGAGATGATTAGAGTTATGATCATCGCAGCAGACGAAACATATAGTAGTGGCATTGTGATTGGATAGTGCTGCTGTCTAATGTCCACTTGTTTCTTTGAATAGAGTTCATCATCCTCCATTGTTTTTTTCATGCGTTTCGGTGCAGTCATATATTGAAACCTTCTAAATGAATGACCCATAATACTGAAGGCACCTTGAGACAGCAATAGAATAAACAAGGAGATACAAAATAATAACAGGGCAGCCATGAACAATGAATTGATGATTCCTATTCCATTAAATCCATTGATCAGCCCGAATATGATAGTCATAAAGAATAGAGCGGCAAATGATATGAAGTAAAAATTACGTTTCACTGTAAACCTCCGAAATTTTTTTGACCATTAGTTATTGTACATGAAAAGGCCTATTAATGTATATGATATTAGTTTTTTTAATAAACGGCAGACCGCACAGTTGGTTTAAAACCGTTTCGGTTTAAATGAAATTAGTTTTTATACTAAAAACTGAATAATTCTTAAAAATAAATGCTTTAAAGCAATAAAAAGTACTATAGAATCTTATAAATATAAAATTTCTGAATAAAAAATGTATTGCAAAAATAATTATAAAACAACTATAATAGTCATAGAGTTTTCGTGGTTAAATAAGATACGTTGTCATGGATGGTCTTTGGGGTGGATAGAGACAATACAGAAGGTATGACGACAATTAGCTGACAGGACAGTAGAAATGATGACTCCCATCGATTCAAATGACAGCATCTGTTTCATAACTTATATAATAAGAATTTCCTTGGATTTTACTCAAGAATAGTCATATACAGCCTCTTATAAGTAGTAATATGTCACTATTTGTGGAGAAGGATATTAATATATATATCCTTCTCTTTAAATAAATTTAAAAAGTAGTATGAATTATAAGAAAATTTAGTTATTATAAGTTATGTATAATAAATTTAATTGCGTGTATAGGTTAGAAGGAGGATTTAGAAGTATGTTAAAGTTTGCGCTCAGACGTCTTGGTTACATGATCATCACTTTGTTTATCGTAGCAACGGCTACCTTCTTTTTGATGAAGTTGATGCCAGGGTCACCTTATAACGATGAAAAGTTATCTGCAGAACAGAAAATCATCGTTAATGAAAAATATGGATTAAACGATCCAGTAGGTGTACAGTATGTCAATTATTTGAAAAAAGTAGTGACTGGTGATTTCGGTATCTCATTCCAATATGATAATAGAGAAGTTACAGATATCATCGTTCCGCGTTTAGGACCATCGGTGGAAATCGGTCTATACGCCTTGATCTTTGGTGTTATCGTCGGTATTTTACTAGGTGTCATCGCTGCGGTCAGACAGAATACATGGGTGGACTATGTGGCAACAGTATTCTCAGTATTTGCCATTTCAATCCCATCATTCGTATTAGCAGTATTGCTGCAATACTATTTCTCAGTACACTTCCAAATCTTTCCGGTAGCAGGTTGGGAAGGATTCAGCTACGCAGTATTACCGGCGCTTGCATTATCAGCAGGTGTCATTGCAACGATTGCTCGTTATATTCGTTCTGAAATGATTGAAGTACTTGGATCAGATTATATTACGCTTGCTAAAGCGAAAGGGAATACAACTAGCCGCGTGTTGTTCGGTCACGCACTGCGTAACGCATTGATTCCAATCATCACTTTAATCGGTCCGATGACTGTCGGTATCTTAACAGGGGCCTTAACTATTGAAACCATTTTTGGTATTCCTGGTCTTGGTGACCAATTTGTTCGTTCTATTCAAACTAATGACTATCCTGTTATTATGGCTCTGACATTATTCTTGAGCTTATTGTTTATCGTCGTATTATTTATCGTCGATGTACTCTATGGAATCATTGACCCACGTATCCGTGTTCAAGGAGGTAAAGATTAATGGCTAATGAAACAAATGGCAATCAAGTATACACACATGCTGATGTAAATCAGGAGCAGTCGACGAATCGGTCTCAACCTTTTATCCTTGCCAATCGCGACGAAATCTTTGAAGATAAGATTGAACGTCAAAGTAAGACCTTCTGGCAGGATGCGTGGTTGCAGCTTCGTTCCAATAAAGGTGCTGTTGCAGGGCTGATTGGTTTAATTCTGCTTCTTATTATGGCATTCCTTGGACCGGCAATCAGCGGCCATACATACCGTGCACAAAACATTGATCATTCAAACCTACCTCCCAAAATTGAAGCACTTAAAAATGTAAGTTTCCTTCCTTTTGATGGTAAAGATAAAGATGGATTTGATTTATACAAAGCAAAAGATATTAAAGAAAACTACTGGTTCGGTACTGATGAACTAGGTCGTGACTTGTTTACACGTGTCTGGAAAGGGACTCAGGTATCTATTCTGATCGGTGTAGTTGCAGCATTGCTGGATGTGCTGTTCGGAATTACATATGGTGCCATATCTGGTTTCTTCGGCGGCTGGGTGGATACACTCATGCAGCGTATCATTGAAGTCATCGCCTCTATTCCAAACTTGATCATCATGATCTTATTCGTTATCGTGTTCGATGCAAGTATCATCACAATCATCCTGGCGATGAGTTTGACCGGATGGATTGGTATGAGTCGTATCGTTCGTGGTCAGTTCTTGAAACTGAAAAATCAAGAATATGTTATGGCTTCTAGAACACTAGGCGCATCTAATTCAAGCTTAATCTTTAAACATATTTTACCTAACACATTAGGACCGATTATCGTTACAGCAATGTTCTCAATTCCAAGTGCGATATTCTTCGAAGCGTTCTTAAGTTTCATCGGTTTAGGTATCCCGGCACCATTTGCTTCACTTGGATCTTTAGTTAATGATGGACGTAAAATGTTGTTGATTCACCCATATCAAATGTTTATCCCTTCATTTGTCCTCAGTTTTCTGATTCTTTGTTTCTATCTGTTCGGTGACGGCGTCCGTGATGCTTTTGACCCTAAAATGCGTAAATAAGGAGGAAATATAAATGGCTGAAAGAATTTTAGAAGTAAGAAACCTTAAAGTTTCCTTCGATATCAATGCGGGGGAAGTACAGGCGGTTCGTGGCGTTGATTTCCATCTCGATAAAGCAGAAACACTTGCTATTGTAGGTGAATCAGGTTCAGGTAAGTCAGTAACAACAAAAGCAATTATGCGTCTCTTGCCAACACCACCCAGCCGCATCAAAGAAGGACAAATTTTATTTGATGGTAAAGATCTTGCGAAACTATCAGAAAAAGAAATGCAGAAAATACGCGGAAGAGATATTTCGATGATTTTCCAGGATCCAATGACTTCCTTGAATCCGACAATGAAAATCGGTAAACAAGTCATGGAACCTCTTATTAAACACCAAAGATTATCAAAAGCTGATGCTAAATCAAGAGCACTCGATATTTTGAAGCTTGTTGGCTTACCTAATCCTGAAGCCCGCTTTAATAACTATCCTCACCAGTTTTCTGGTGGTCAGCGTCAACGTATTGTTATTGCTACTGCGCTTGCATGCGATCCGAAAATATTGATTGCTGATGAGCCGACAACGGCACTTGATGTAACTATCCAGGCTCAAATTCTTGAGCTGATGAAAGATCTTCAGAAGAAAATTGATACATCCATTATATTCATTACTCATGACCTTGGGGTTGTAGCAAACGTAGCAGACCGAGTAGCTGTAATGTATGGTGGTCAAATAGTGGAAACTGGTACGGTAGATGAAATCTTCTATGATCCAAAACACCCGTATACATGGGGACTATTGTCTTCCATGCCAAGTTTAGACACAGCTCAGGATACAGAGCTTCGCGCGATTCCTGGAACACCACCTGATTTAATCAAACCACCAGTGGGAGATGCATTTGCGCGCCGTTCTGAATATGCTCTGCAGATCGATTTTGAACAGGAGCCACCTTGGTATCAAGTTTCTAAAACTCATTTTGTGAAGTCGTGGCTGATGGATCCTCAAGCTCCTAAAGTTGATCTTCCTGAGATGGTAAAAATGAAACAACGAGACCTTCCTGGCCAGTTTGATCAGCCAAGACAAGTAGAGGGGGTTAGTTTCTAATGAGAAACGAAAGAGTAAACGATAATGCAAATAATAAAAATGTCCGTGTCGTTGATGTTACTGATCAGTCGGTTGAACATTCAACTCCAAATAACGAGCAGCAATCTGTTGTCAATAGAACTGTTCAATCGGTCGATGACCGCGACACTCATACAATTGAAGATGGGCCGTTAGTTGTTGATGAATCGCAAATTACTGAAGATGCATCGCAGTACTCAGAAAGCGAATTGAATCAAACCGTGTTATCTGCCGAAGAAAAACGTGGTCATATTGATTACGGTCAAGGAAAAGAAAAGTTAATAGAAGTGAAACATCTCAAACAATACTTCAATCAAGGCAAGGCGAATGAAGTTCGTGCGATTGATGATATTACCTTTGATATTTATCGCGGTGAGACACTGGGTCTTGTAGGAGAATCCGGCTGTGGTAAGTCAACAACAGGCCGTACATTGATCAAGTTGTATAACGCGACAGACGGCAAAGTCATATTTGACGGGACAGATATTCAATCAATCAAAAATAAAAAAGATCTTCTTCAATTCAATAGACGTATGCAGATGATCTTCCAGGATCCATATGCTTCGCTTAATCCGCGCCTTAAAGTTATGGATATTGTTGCTGAAGGTATCGATATTCATAAGCTTGCTAAAAATAAAGAAGACCGAGCTAACCGTGTCTATGAATTACTTGAGACAGTTGGGCTGTCAAAAGAGCATGCAAACCGTTACCCGCACGAATTCTCGGGTGGTCAAAGACAGCGTATCGGTATTGCCCGTGCGCTCGCAGTGGAACCTGAATTCATTATCGCTGATGAGCCGATCTCAGCACTTGACGTCTCTATTCAAGCACAGGTCGTCAACTTAATGTTGAAATTACAAAGAGAACGTGGCCTAACATTCTTGTTCATTGCCCATGACTTATCAATGGTCAAGTATATTTCTGACCGTATCGGCGTCATGTATTTCGGTAAGCTTGTAGAAATTGGACCTGCCGATGCGATTTACAGCAATCCTTTGCATGAATATACTAAATCATTGTTGTCTGCAATCCCGCTGCCAGATCCAGAATCTGAACGTACACGGGTGAGAAGAACATATAATTCGGATGTTCATGCGTATACAGCTGATGAAGCCCTTGAACTACGTGAAGTAGGACCTGACCACTTTGTGTACTGTTCTCCAAAAGAGTATGAAGTCCATAAAGCCAATTACAATCGCAGCTACATTAACGCTTAACAATTTAAAAGCTCTGTTTGTCTTTTGAGACAAACAGAGCTTATTTTATAGAGAGATGAAGGCTGGCTGCTGAAATAGAATAATGAGCAGTATTATTTTTATTTAAATGTAGAGAAATAAAGATAGATCAAGGTGTGATTCTTCGTTAAATTCATTTAAAAAATAAAATATTCAAAAAAATTGATAAATGTATAAAAAAACTATTGCTAACGTTCACTATATAAAATATAATTAATACAAATCTTCTGAAAATTCTTACAGAGTGATTTTAGAAATCGTTGGGGGGCATTTATAGTATGAAGAAGAAAAGTACATTATTTTTAGCATCATTAATCGCAGTATCCGGTTTCACTGCAGCTTGTTCTGGTGGAAACGATGATAAAAAATCAGACGGTGGTTCTGACACAGCTGGCAAATCAGGTGGAGATGAGCAAGTATTAAATCTTTCTTCTGGTTCAGATATTCCATCAATGGACCCATCATTAGCAACTGACCAAGTTTCTTTTGACGTATTCAACCAAACATTAGAAGGTCTTTATACTCTTGATGAAGATGATAAAGCAGTTCCTGGTGTGGCTGAAGGAGACCCTGAAAAATCAGAGGACGGCAAAACTTGGACAATTAAATTACGCGATGACGCGAAATGGTCTAACGGTGACCCAGTTACTGCTAATGACTTCGTTTATGCGTGGCGCCGTACATTAGATCCTAAAACTGGTGCTGAGTATGCTTACATCATGGCAGATATCAAAAATGCAAATGATGTGAACGCAGGCAAAAAGAAACCTGAAGAATTAGGTGTTAAAGCAGTAGATGATCATACATTGGAAATTCAATTAGAAACTGCTGTACCTTACTTCCAGGAATTACTTGCTTTCGGTACATTCATGCCTCAAAATGAAAAATTCGTTGAAGAAAAAGGCGACAAATTTGGTACAACTGCTGAAAATACTTTAGCAAATGGACCTTTCGTACTTGATACTTGGGAAACTGAAAAGAAATTCAGTCTTAAGAAAAACGATGAGTACTGGGACAAAGATAAAGTTAAATTAAAAGAAGTTAACTACCAGATCATCAAAGATACGAACACTGCATTAAACTTGTATACTACAGGTAAAACTGATTCTGTAGGTCTTTCAGCAGAAAACGTTGATAAATACAAAGATGATCCTAATTTCCAGACTGAATTAGATGCATCTACTTACTTCGTAAGAATCAACCAATCTAAAAACAAAGACTTAGCAAATAAAAACCTTCGTCTTGCATTAGCTAAATCTATCGATAAAGAAAAATATGTTGATACTTTACTGAACAATGGTTCTGTAGCTGTTGATACATTAATGCCTAAAGAGTTCGTTAAAGGTCCGGATGGTAAGGACTACATTGAAGGCGTTAAATCACCATTGAACTACGATAAAGAAGAAGCAAAAGATCTATACGAAAAAGCTAAAGAAGAACTTGGTAAAGACGAATTCACATTTGAATACTTGACTTACGATGCAGATACTTCTAAGAAAGATGCAGAGTATGTAAAAGAGCAAATTGAAACTAACTTACCGGGCGTAAAATTAAAAATCAAACAACAGCCTTTCAAACAAAAATTAGCGTTAGAGTCTAAAAAAGACTATGAATTATCATTCGCTGGTTGGGGCCCTGACTATCCAGACCCAATGACATTCTTAGATATGTTCGTAACAGATGGACCTCATAACCAAATGGATTACTCTAATGACGAATATGATAAGATGATCAAAGACGCTAAAGGACCTTTACTTCAAAAAACTGAAGAGCGCTGGAAAACATTACAGGATGCAGAAACTATGTTCTTAGAAGATGCTCCGATTATCCCGATGTACCAACGTGGTACTTCACGTATGCGTCAAGACTACGTTAAAAACTTAGTCACTCACAAATTTGCCGGCGATACTACATTAAAAGAAACTTACATCGAAGGTAAATAAAATTAAAGACTCCGGATTTCCGGAGTCTTTTTATTTTCGTTTACGGCCGAGGCCCATAGCATTTTCCATCTTTTTCAGCATTTTATTTGCTTGTATTGCTGCTTTTTCAGCACCCCGGTCTAAAATTACATCCAGTTCATCTGAAGCCATATAGTAATTATATGATTCCTGGAACTGTGTAATGAAGTCGACCATAACATCAGCTAAATCTGATTTGAATGTGCCGTAGCCTTGATCTTGATAGCGGTCTTCAAGTGTCTCAATCGGTGTATTCGTAATAATAGAATAGATGGTAAGGAGGTTGGAAACACCGGGTTTATTTTCTTTATCATATTTAACAGTACCTTCAGAATCCGTCACTGCGCTTTTAATTTTCTTCGCAACAGTAGCTGGAGGATCAAGCAAAGAAATGAATCCTTTAGTGTTATCATCTGATTTGCTCATTTTTTTTGTCGGTTCCTGCAGACTCATCACGCGACCACCGACTTTAGGCATTTGAACTTCTGGTAAAGTAAAGATATCGTTGTAACGCTGATTAAAACGTATTGCTAAATCACGCGTCAATTCAATATGCTGCTTCTGATCTTCACCGACAGGTACAATGTCAGTGCCATACAGGAGAATATCAGCAGCCATCAGAGGTGGATAGGTCAACAGGCCGGCAGGTATGCCTTCTTTTCTATTTTTTGCTTTGTCTTTAAACTGGGTCATCCGCTCCAGTTCACCGATTGTTGAAATAGAAGTTAACATCCATCCTGCCTGCGCATGAGCCGGCACTTCTGATTGAATGAACAGCGTTATCTTTTCAGGATTAAGACCACTCGCAAGATAGAGAGCAGCGAGAGACCGTGTGTTTTTTCTTAATGTCATTTTGTCTTGAGGGACTGTGATTGCATGCTGATCAACAATACAGAAATAGCACTCATAATCATTTTGGATTTCTACAAATTGCTTTAATGCACCGATATAGTTTCCGATGGTCGGAATACCACTCGGTTGTATGCCTGAGAATAATGTTTTCATCGTCTTTCCTCCAAGAATAGATATTTACTATTGTACACTATTTCATTAAGAGTTAAAATGGAGCAGGACGTAATTGATTAGTCGTAGACGATTTGAAAAATAAATTAAATATATTCAATTTCTTTGACGTTTCTCATTTAATTTTAATGTTCGAAAATTATAATAATAATATCAGGTTGATAATTATCGATATAACCATATTTCTTGACATTTTTGGTTTATACTTAACTGTAGAGGGAATATATTAATTACGTATTGATGAGACATTGATCGATATAATACATATATAAAATAGGAGAGTGAGATGTATGGTAACATTATTTACTTCACCAAGTTGCACATCTTGCCGTAAAGCGAAAGCATGGTTACAAGAACATGATATTCCGTATACGGAGCGCAATATTTTTTCTGATAACTTAACAATTGATGAAATTAAAGCGATTTTAAGAATGACTGAAGATGGAACGGATGAAATTATTTCTACACGTTCTAAAACATTCCAAAAATTAAATATTGATATTGATGCAATGCCATTACAGGATTTATACGAAATCATTCAGCAGCATCCAGGATTATTACGTCGTCCCATCATTTTAGATGAGAAACGTTTACAAGTGGGTTATAACGAAGACGAAATTCGTCGATTCCTTCCTCGTAAAGTACGTACATTCCAGCTGCTTGAAGCACAACGTATGGTAGACTAATGATATTTTGCAGCTGTCGATTCCGGCAGCTGCTTTTGTTTGTTCTCATAATCATATTACTATGTTTTTTTATCCCGTTATAATACAATGAGATTACTATTCATTCAGAGATGGAGGGATACACAATGAGAATAGAACGAATCAATGAAATGACAATCAAATTTTATTTGACATATACCGATTTGGAAGAGCGCGGCTTTAAGCAGGATGATTTATGGACTAACCGCAAAAAGGGAGAAGAATTTTTCTGGTCAATGATGGAAGAAGTTAATCAGGAAGAAGAATTTGTAATAGAAGGGCCATTATGGATTCAAGTTCATGCTTTTGACAAAGGGATTGAATTTGTTGTTACGAAGTCTCGTAATGATGAATTTATGCACCTGCCTGAGGAAGAATCAGATGATCAGTTGGAATATCAGGTCAACGAGTTTTTGAACAAAGCCATCGACAATGATCATGAACTTGCAGATTTATTGACAGGCGACAAAGCGCCCGCTGGTCATTTGTTCAGTGATGACATATTAGTTCAGTTCAAGGACCTTGAGACAGTGATACAGTTCAGCCATTCTCATGAATTTGAACAAGTCGATTTTGAAGATCTGCTCTATATGTATGAAGGTAAGTACTATTATTATGTACAGTTTGATAAGAATGTTCCATCAGATATCATCGATGGCTACATTGCGCATCTCTTTGAATATGCCGATCAGACAAAACTGAAGCATGCCGTGCTCGAAGAATATGGTAAGGTCGTGATGAGTCATAATGTCCGACATCAAATCAAGCGGTACTTCAAAATATAATTACAAAGTTTATCTAAAATTAATAAATTAAAACAATTACCTTCTACGATTATTAAGTAGGAGGTGTTTTTATGCTCATTGCAGTCAATCATGAAGGGAGATATGTGTCCGCTGATCAAGCAGTAGGGTCATTGTTTACATGTCCAGTCTGTCAGAAACCTGTCATTTTAAAGAAAGGACAGTACAAGATCGCCCATTTTTCTCATCAGCGTGTCATAGACTGTTATCAATCGATATATAAGCAGGAATCAGCTGCTCATCTAGCCGGCAAACATGAATTGTACCGGCTGTCTCAACAGCATCATGTCAGCATGGAATGTTACATTCATGAAATTGAACAAATACCAGATATACTGGTTGATCATAAGAGCGCACTGGAGCTGCAGTTATCCGTTATTCCAGTAGAGACCATTATGGCAAGGACTTATGGTTATCACTCATTAGGAATATCTGTCGTCTGGATAGCATCTGAGACTTCTCTAAAAAAAGTAGATGGCCAGCTCAAATTGACGTTATTCCAACGCAGCATGATTGATGCATCAAGACGTCTATTAGTGACGTTTGATGCTGACACCACTCAATTTTACTGTTATGAAATCATTGGCTTAACTGATCGGCTGACTCTTTGCTATAGACGAACATGCGTCAAATCGGTCGATGATATACTGTGCATGAGGACAGTAAGTCCTGTGACTCAAGCTGTGACAATCAGCAAAGCAGAACGCACGAAGTATATCAGCAGCTGTCTTGGCAAGAAAAGTGTGCTGGAACCAACACTCAGTGCTTTGTATCAACTAGGGATTCACTGGCGGCATCTGCCAAAGGAAATAGGCATCGTCGTTCCGAGTCAGTTTTATATCAGGACACATCCTATTCAGTGGCAGAGCAACTTAAGACTACTTCTCAATAAAGGAAGATTTTCATTGCCGCGTTTTGCTGATGAACTTGAATTTTATACTTATTATACAAACGGATTGACTCATCAAACGATAGCGCTTCAGCTGATCAATGAGTACCGTTCGGCGGTCAGAAACTTATACGTGCAAATTTGATTGAAAAGTGAGAAAATTATAATAATCAATATATTTAGGAGGCAATTATGACTGAAATGATGACGAGAGAACAGCAGCTTGAAGAAAATACATGGGATCTCACAAAAATATTTTCTGACGACGAAGCTTTTGAAGAGGCGTTCAATGAAATCAAAAGCTATCTAGGACGCGAAAAAGAAGTTAAAGGAACCATCGGCCAAAGTGCTGATCATCTATTAAAAGCATTATTACTTGATTCAGAAATTGATGAAAAATTAGGGAAAGTATATGTTTATGCCCATCTGAAGCATGATCAGGATACGTCCAACGACCAATATACTGCGATGGAGCAGCGTGCTGCGGCGTTAGCAGCACAGTTCAGCAGCGCATGGAGCTTCATGCTTCCTGAACTGATGGCAATCGATGAAAAACAGCTGAATCAGTTTGTAGAGGAAAATGAGGGATTGAAACGCTTCGCTTTTGATCTGGAACGTATCAACAAGAAAAGACCGCACGTGTTATCTGACAAAGAGGAAAAAATTCTTGCTGAAGCGGGTGAAGCTCTATCCACTCCGAGCAATGTATTTGGCATGTTCAACAATGCTGATCTGACATTTAATGATATAGAAGATAAAGACGGCAATCTTCACCCGCTATCTCAAGGCACATATATTCAATATCTTGAGTCTACAGACCGAGTACTGCGAGAAAATGCCTATAAAGAAATATACCGTAACTATGGCCAGTTTAAAAATACTTTGTCACAGACACTGGCAGGGAAAGTGAAAGCCGCTGTATTCTCAAGTAAAATGAGAGGCTATGATTCACCTCGTCAGCAGGCATTGTCCAACAACGATATTCCGGAATCAGTGTATGACAACTTAATTTCAACTATTCATGACTATCTACCGCTGTTACATCGTTATACAGCACTGCGTAAAGAGCTGCTTGGGCTCGAAGAGATGAACATGTACGATATGTATACGTCGCTTGTCCAGGATGAGACATTTGAAGTGACTTATGATCAAGCAAAAGAATGGGTTTTGAATTCTCTTGAGCCGATGGGAGAAGAATATACATCAGTTATCAAAGAAGGATTGAATAATCGCTGGGTAGATGTCTATGAAAATAAAGGGAAACGCAGCGGTGCTTATTCATCAGGAACATATGGTACAAATCCATATATTTTGATGAACTGGACTGATAATGTGAATAACACATTCACTTTGACTCACGAATTCGGTCATTCAGCACATAGTTATTTTTCAAGACAGAATCAACCGTCCAATATGTCAGGTTATTCTATCTTTGTGGCAGAAGTAGCCTCTACTTGTAATGAAGCACTGCTGGCGCATCATATGTATAATACATTGACAGATGAAAAGAAAAAGCTTTATTTACTGAACTATCAGCTGGAAGGTTTCCGTGGAACAGTGTTTAGACAGACGATGTTCGCAGAGTTTGAGCATCTGATCCACACGCTTGCACAAAACAACGAGCCGTTGACAGCAGAACGATTGAACCAGGAATACAAACAGTTGAATGAAAAGTATTATGGTGATGCGGTCAAACATGATGACTATATCGCAGGCGAATGGAGTAGAATTCCACACTTCTACTATAATTATTATGTTTATCAATATGCGACAGGATATTGTGCAGCGATGGCGCTCAGCGATCAAATTCTCAATGAAGGTAAGCCCGCTGTTGATCGCTATATTAATTCATTCTTGAAAGCGGGCAGTTCAGATTACCCAATAGAAGTGCTGAAAAAAGCTGGCGTAGATATGACGACGAGTGAACCGATTGAAAAAGCATGCAAAGTATTTGAAGAACGACTGAATGAATTTGAGCGATTGATTAAACAGACAGTCTGATAGAGAATACGTTTTCATTATGGCGATATTGTGAATTCGTGAGGAATAGGTTGTACAGCCTGTATATTCATGATATTATACAGACATGAAATTTATCACAAACCAAACATACCCCTTTGTTTGAGTGAAAATTTCTCCCATCCCCTTTGTTTAAATACCGTGTATACAGACACGGTATTTTTTTTGTCTTTAAAACTAATTTCACACAGCAAAAAGGTTCTAGTGGATGACCACTAGAACCTTTTTGCTGTGTGAAGAGCAGCGATCTGATTAAATTAAACCACTTCTTTTTTACGCCAGTACTGGCCGGTCGTATAAGTGACGACTTCTATTTTGTTCATCAGCTTTAATTTCTTTAACTCCCTGGACAGTACGTTCTTCGGCCATTCGTAAATCACTTCTAATTCACTTTCACTGACCAGCTCATTTTCAATGATGTACTCATCAATTTTTGGAGGAAGTTCTTTTTCTATTGTGTGATTGATCAGCTCATTGATGATATAAGTATAGATTGCATACTGCTGTATGCCTTCGACTTTGAGTCCGTCATCTTCATAGTTCTCATTAAAAAATACAAGCGTTGGAGACATCGTGACTTCCATCTCTCTTGAGATATGCTGATCGACTTTTAAGGAGTTGGTTACGTGCACACTTTTAATATCTGTTAAAAATGTTTCTATATCAAGTCGTGCTTTTTCAGCACATTCAATAATCAGTTCACGCGTAATGATATCTTGTTTCGGCATTATTTCATTTTGAACATAACGGAGAAACATCATGGCTTTCTTTCTACCCTGCAGTTCTGCTGCTTTATAAGCTAAAGCGATGTTATCATCTTCTGTTGTACTTTGAGCCTGACATTTTGTCAGTACTCGCAGTGTCGGAAGAAGTATTTGTTTAATTTCAACGTACTGGCTGTATTCAATCTGCAGCTTGCGCAGAACTGCTTTTAATTCCCAGCAATCTTTGCAGAACGGATCAAAGAATGAATAGATTTCTACCTTCTTCACTGGTTGAAGGGAGAGACCATTGTCATTATGAATGACCTGTAAATGTTTCATACTTTCACCTACAATTTTCTTCAGTGTTTATCATATGCGTCGCAGTCAATTTCAAACGTTCAAATACATAGTCTTTTAAATCTTCATCTATCTCAAAATCATCTAGTGCCCGCTGCATATTACTTAACCATGCATTGCTCGCAGAAGGCGTAATCTGAAAAGGGCTATGCCGCATGCGCAGCATAGGGTGTCCATGTTCATCTGTATAGAGTGATGGACCACCTAAAAATTGAGTGAGAAACTGTTTTTGTTTACGAGCAGTTTCAGTTAAATCGTCCGGAAATAAGTGATTGATGCGTTCATCGTTACTGACATAGCTATAAAACCGGTCGATAACAGCATACAAGGTTTCCTGTCCGATAGCATCATATGGAGTTGACAATATAATCACCTTTTCATTAAATATATCACTTCAGCAATAATATTAAAGTTATTTGCTTATTAATTGATGATGACGCGAATAAAATCTTTGGACTTTGTTCAATGTTTTTTCCTTAGGGATGTTATACTCTGAAAGGAAATTCTCAAACTGTGCACGTCCTATTTCGTAGTCTTGCACTTCAAATTCAATTTCGTAATCTTCTGCATCGAGATAACGGCTCGCATCAAGGACAAGCAGTCCATCATGATAAGGAAGTTCTCTACGTTCAGTAGATAGCACCCCTACAATACGCAGTTGTTTTAAGTCAATGGGATAGCGGGCGAGCTGTTCTTTAATATTATCAGGGATGTCCTCTTCAACAATATACTCATGGTCCAGTAGTTCAGCATTGATAGCGTCGTGATATTCCATCACACCGATTGTCTGAGGAATTTTCAGAGTCATCACAAGACTGCCGTTAGTATCTCTTATGCGCAAAGCTATTTTTTGATTGATGAGGTCGTGCTGCAATGTATCTATGTAAAAATTGGTCTGTGTCTTATAGTCGACTTCTTTGAAGAGCGTGTCTCTTAGTTGCGCAAAGGACTCGTAAGTGAGTAGGTTTTTAAATTCAATTTCTAATTCTTCCAAAAGCAATCCCTCCTTATTAAAATTATGGACGACAATATAATTGAAGTAAAGAAATAAGCTATAGTACGACTTAGTTTTGATTTATGTTAAAATATCTATGTTAAGGGAGAGATTTTAATGAATTTACATGTGAATGAAATTAAACTCGTAGATCATGAGGTTCATGTATTTACTGAGGAAGAACCAATGATGGTGCAGCCTGCAGGGCAATTGCTGACTGACAGCGACCATTTTCAATTTGTTTATTTACTGGATGATGGCAACGTCTATCATCATTTAAGATTTGTCGAGGAGACTTGGCAGATGATGAATCTATATCAAGATAAGAAATGGTTTTTATACGGTACTATTGAACTTGACCGATTTAATGAAGAGTTCGCAATGCTGCTGGACAATATTGAAGGTAATCATAATTACGGAAAGCCATTTGTCGAGCGTGTTGAAGAAGTGTTCGAACTGTAAAGGCAGAGGTGAGATGAATGAATCAATGGGATGTTTTTTTAGCACCTTATAAACAGGCGATTGATGAACTGAAAATTAAGTTGAAGGGTATTCGTAAACAATATGAACGAGAGGGGAAATCTTCACCTATTGAATTTGTCACAGGTCGAGTGAAACCCATACCAAGTATCATCGAAAAAGCAAACAAAAGGGGTATTCAGTTCGACAAATTGTCAGAAGAAATGTATGACATCGCGGGGCTGCGCATGATGTGCCAGTTCGTAGATGACATTGATATCGTAGTCGAGCTGTTAAAAAACAGAAAAGATTTTGAAGTAGTCGAGGAACGCGATTACATTAAAGAAACAAAAGAAAGCGGCTATCGTTCTTATCATGTTATCGTCAAGTATCCGATAGAGACGCTAAAAGGTCAGCGATTTATTTTGGCTGAAATTCAGATCAGAACGCTGGCAATGAATTTCTGGGCAACGATTGAACATACATTGCGCTACAAATACGATGGTGATTATCCGCCTGAAATCCAGCATCGACTCGAACGCGCCGCAGAAGCTGCTTATTTACTCGATGAAGAAATGTCAGAAATCCGAGAAGAAATAAAAGAAGCACAGAAATATTATACTGAACAGAGAAGCGAATTAAGATAGGGGTGAGTCAGCTGAAATATGCCATTCTTTCAAAAGGTGATTCCAAAAGCAATGCGTTGACACAAAAAATGAAAAGTTATATGAAGGACTTCAAGATGATTGAAGATTTAGAAATGCCGGATATCGTTATTTCAGTTGGCGGAGACGGCACACTGCTGCAAGCATTTCATACTTACAGTCACCGGCTGGACGACTGCAGTTTTGTCGGAGTTCATACAGGACATCTTGGTTTCTATGCCGACTGGCTGCCTCATGAAGTCGAACGACTGATTATTGCTATCAATAACGAGCCGATTCAACGCATCGAATATCCGCTTCTAGAAGTGATTGTAAGATATACAAACGGCGGTCGGGAATCCCGGTACTTAGCGCTGAACGAATCGACGATTAAAACCCATAATGGTGCGACTCTTGTGGTTGATGTGGATATTCGAGGCCAGCAGTTTGAACGATTCAGAGGCGATGGTCTGTGCATGTCGACACCAAGTGGGTCTACAGCCTATAACAAAGCGCTCGGCGGTGCACTCATCCATCCGTCACTTGAAGCGATGCAGATGGCTGAAATCGCCTCGATCAATAACCGTGTATTCAGAACAGTCGGTTCGCCTCTTGTTCTGCCGAAGCATCACACCATTCATGTCACACCTGTTAACAGAGGAATGCTGCAGTTGACGGTTGATCACATCGCAAGCGATCATCAAGGGATTGCCTCAATTCAATATAGAGTAGCTGACGAAAAAATTAAATTTGCGAGATTCAGACCGTTTCCATTCTGGAAAAGGGTTCATGACTCATTTATAGCGAGTGAATGATGAAGTTGTTATATACTGTCAGCCATTCTATGTTACTACGTGATTTTCTTCAGCTTCAACACATATCTAAGAAAAGTTTAAGCGCCATTAAGCAGAATGGCGCTTTAGTTGTCAATGGGAATCCTGTCACTGTGAGATATGAACTGACTCCCGGTGATCGAGTAGAAGTCCATCTGCCGGAAGAAATGCCGAGTCCGAGCCTTACAGCGAGTGATGGTCCACTGACCATACTGTATGAAGATCAATATTTGTGTATTGTGTCAAAGCCTGCAGGTATCAGTACAATGCCTTCTCAGCTGCATCCACATGATAGTCTGCTGGAACGAGTGCTTTATCATTTTCAGCAGCACGAAGAGACAGGCATCCCTCACATTGTCACCCGGCTGGATAGAAATACAAGCGGTATCGTTGTATTTGCCAAACATCAGTTGATTCATCACCTCATGACCGATATTATTACTAAAACTTATATTTGTGTATTAGTCGGCAAGATTCCATTGTCCGGAATGATTGATTATCCAATTATGAGAAAGCGCGACTCAATCATCGAACGACAGGTGTCAGCGGAAGGTAAACCGGCACTAACAAGCTTCGTTGCGCTGCACCGGGAGGATGATCATAGTATCGCTTTAGTGAGCTTGCATACTGGCCGTACGCATCAAATACGCGTTCATTTCCAGGCAATTGGTCATCCGCTTGTAGGAGACACATTATATGGCCGTGATAAGCGACTGCCGAGACAAGCTCTACATGCCTTCCAGATTAAATTCATTCATCCGATGACAGGTGTTTCTATCACACTGCAGGATTCAATCGCTCAAGATTTAAGAAGTATAATACCTATGTTATAATGAATTGTATTTTTAGGAGGTGAGCGCATGGCAGAAGAATTAGAAGAGCAATTATACGATAAAGCATTACTAGATGAATTGCTTGAGCAGCATGATATGGACCGATTCAGAGAAGTCTTCCTTGCGCTGCACATTTATGAGCAAGGTGAATATTTCACTGAATCAGATGAAGATAAGCGTAGTGTCATTTACCAGATGCTGTCGCCTCAGGAAGTCGCTGAATTTTTCGAACTGACTGAACTTGAAAACTATGATGAAGTGTTTGAAACAATGGATACTATGTATGCCGGTCAGATGCTCAGTGAAATGTCATATGATAATGCTGTAGATATATTGAATGACCTGCCTAAGGCAAAAATTGCAAGCCTGTTATTGATGATCGAGAAAGAAGCAGCGTCTGAAATTAAAGCGCTGCTTCATTATGAAGAAGATACAGCGGGTGGTCTGATGACTACTGAGTATATTTCAGTATCGTCATTGGTGACAGTCCGTGAAGCGATGCTCCAGCTAAAAGAGCAGGCACCTAGTGCAGAAACCATTTATTATATTTTTGTCGTGAATGACCGTAATCAGCTTGTTGGCGTTATTTCACTCAGAGATTTAATTATTGCTGAGAATGATGCCTATATTGAAGAGGTCATGAATGAACGTGTCATCAGTGTGAATGTCGCTGATGACCAGGAAGATGTTGCTATGGTTGTCAGAGATTATGACTTATTGGCACTTCCGGTCGTTGATTATCAGAATCATCTGCTCGGTATCATCACGATTGATGACATCGTCGACGTTATCGATGAAGAAGCAAGTGAGGACTATTCTAAACTTGCCGGTGTCAGCGATATCGATTCCACGGACGATTCAGTGTTCTCGACTGCCAGAAAGCGTCTGCCATGGCTTGCGGCACTGACGATTATGGGTATGGGGACAGCGACGATACTAGGGAGTTTTGAGACCACTCTTGAACAGGTGGCTTTACTTGCTGCGTTTATACCGATTATCGGTGGTATGGCCGGTAATTCTGGTACCCAAAGTCTGGCTGTTGTTGTACGTGGTATTTCAACAGGTGAGATTGAAGGTCAGAACAAATTTAAGCTGGCATTACGCGAAGCAGGATCTGGTCTACTGACTGGATTGTGCTGTGCTCTGTTGTTATTCATTATCATATATGTCGTCTATAAAGAACCTGTACTGGCCGCCATTGTGGCTTTCAGTTTGACGATTGCTATGACTGTTGCAACACTTGCTGGAGCACTTGTCCCGATATTGATGCATCGCATTAAGATTGACCCTGCGGTCGCCAGCGGGCCTTTCATATCAACAATCAATGATATTATCAGTATGCTGATATACTTTGGTCTTGCAACAACATTTATGAGTTACTTATTGTAGGAGGAACTATGGAACATCACTTACCATCACTCGTCATAATCGTCATGACAGCACTTATTACACCGATTTTAATTAAAAGACTTCATCTCAATTTCCTGCCGGTCGTAGTAGCAGAGATTTTAATGGGAATTCTTATCGGTAAATCAGTATTCAATCTTGTACAGCCGAATGAAATGCTGAATGTTTTATCGACACTCGGTATTATTTTCCTGATGTTTTTAAGTGGGCTTGAAATTGACTTTTCAACATTTAAAACAAAGAAGAATGACAAAAAAGATACAGATGAGCCGAACCGATTAGTATTAACAGGAAGTATTTTTATCGGCATATTGATACTATCTGTATTATCAGCCTACGTGTTTAAGTGGACGGGCCTTGTAGATGATATTTTGTTGATGGTCATTATCATTTCGACCATTTCATTAGGGGTAGTTATGCCTACTTTGAAAGAAATGAATTTGCTTCGGACGTCTATTGGTCAAATCATCCTGCTCGTGGCTGTAATTGCAGATTTAGTAACGATGCTGTTATTGACCGTCTATGGGACACTGCATGCTAAAGGTGATTCGCCATTATGGCTTGTCGGAATATTAGTCGTCTTCACTGCATTGTTTTATGTGCTCGGTGGCTATTTCAAGAAGTCATCACTGCTGAAGAAAATGATGGAGGGCACAACACAGATAGGCATTCGTGCGATTTTTGCGTTGATTATTCTGCTGGTGGCATTGGCAGAGGGGGTTGGTGCGGAAAATATACTAGGTGCATTTTTAGCTGGTGTTGTCGTCAGTTTAATCGGAGCGGATCAAGATTTAGTCAACAAACTGGATTCGTTCGCCTATGGGTTTCTCATTCCGATTTTCTTCATCATGGTCGGAGTAGAACTGAATATTAGAGAGTTGCTGAAGGATCCGTCGCTATTAATTTTAATTCCCTTACTATTACTTGTCTTTTTCCTGACCAAGTTCTTTCCGATGCTCGTGTTGATGAAGTGGTATGACAAGAAAACAGTAGTAGCTTCGTCCTTTCTACTGACGTCTACATTGTCTCTCGTCATCGTATCGGCTAAACTCGCAGAACAGCTCGGTACTATCAGCAATGTTTTATCAGGAACTTTAATTTTAAGTGCCATTATCACGTGTGTCATTGTACCGATTTTCTTCAAGAAATTGTTTCCGGTCCAGTTATCAGAAGACAAAGTGTTTAAAATTGCTTTCATCGGTAAGAATCAACTATCGATTCCGGTGGCTCAGAGTATTCGGTCAGAACTCTACCAGCCGACTTTGTTCTATAGAAAGGATAATTCAGATAATCGAACACTTGAGGATATCGAGGCGATTGAGCTTGACAGTTATGATGTTGAAACATTGGAGAATTTAGGACTATTTAATTTTGATATTGTAGTATGTTCAACGAATGATGAGCAGATCAATAGAGATATTGCCTTAATGGCCAAGCAGCGAGGTGTCAAACGCGTCATCTGTCGTATCGAAAACAAGAATGATGATGAGCAGCTGGCTGGAGAAGGTATTGAGCTGTTCAGTGAATTCCAGAGCACTAAAACATTGTTGAAAGGGTTAATTGAATCTCCGAACATGTTGAATCTGCTGTCCAATGTAGAGACATCATTATACGAAATAGAAATGCTGAATACGCGCTATCATGAAATGCGGTTGAGAGACTTCCCATTCCGCGGAGACATTATTTTCGTCAGAATATTACGCGGCAAAGATTCTATTGTACCGCATGGGGATACAGAACTGCACTTCAAAGACCGCCTCATTGTCACAGGGTCCCGTGATTACGTTGATGAGATTAAACGTGAGCTTGAATTATTATAGACTGAAAAACAGGGAAACCTGTTTTTCTTGCATTTCAAGTGTAAAAACTATAAATTAGTAACAGGTACTAATAACTTATAATAATAGCGAGGGATATCATGTTAAACTTAGAAGGACATCAATTTGTCATTATGGGTATTGCCAATAAAAGAAGTATCGGTTTTGGAGTGGCACAAGTATTAGACGAAGCAGGCGCAAAAGTCATCTTTACATATCGTAAAGACCGCAGCCGGAATGAACTCGACAGATTGCTGCCTCAATTAAAAAATAATCAGGATGCACTGCTGATCCAATGTGATGTGCAGGAAGATGAAGCGGTAGTTCGTGCATTTGAAGAAATCGGTGAGAAATGCGGAAAAATCAATGGCGTCTTCCATTCGATTGCATTTGCTAATACCGAGGATTTAAGAGGAAGATTTTCAAATACATCAAGAGATGGATTTCTGCTTGCACATGATATCAGCTCCTATTCATTGACAATCGTTGCTAGAGAAGCAAAGAAAGTTCTAGTAGAAAACGGCAGTATCGTGACGACTACATATATCGGTGGTGAATTTGCCGTACCTAACTACAACGTCATGGGTGTCGCAAAAGCGTCGCTTGAAGCTAATGTTAAATACTTAGCATTAGATCTTGGTGAAGAGGGCATCCGTGTCAATGCTATTTCTGCTGGTCCTATTCGTACATTAAGTGCGAAAGGTGTCGGAGGGCTCAATGTCATCTTAAAAGAAGTAGAGGAACGTGCGCCGCTTAAACGCAATGTCGATATTCTTGAAGTCGGAAAAACAGCTGCCTATCTACTGACTGACTTGTCAAGCGGTGTTACTGGTGAGAATATTCATGTCGATTCCGGGTATCATATCCTCGGTTAGATCATAGCATCCGTATTCAATAATAAAGAAACCAGAAGGAGTTTATCATTCCTTCTGGTTTCTTTCAATTAATCATTAGTCGATCATTACTGACCTAATTTAAATGTTTCAAGGACATTCCATGTGCCATTTTCAAGCTGGTAGCAGAGACTGATTTTATCTGCTGTTTCGTTATGTTCAATGCCTGCCATTTTTAACTGGCCATAGACATCTTCAAATTCCTGACTTGAGAAGCCTTGACCAATCGTGAAATGCGGAACAAACGGATGCGCATTTTTGCCGTAGAAAGAGCCGTCGTTTAAGGCATCATATATCTTCGTCAAACCATCATTGTTGACTACTTTGAAGAAAATAACGTTTTTCGTAGGAGAGAAACTGGATACTTTAGTGACTGAAATTTCAACTGGTTCCATATCAGCTGTGACTTCCTGTAATTTTTTTGTAACACTTTCGACGTCATCTTCAGCCACTTCGAATGCATCTTTCAGAGTGATATGCGGTGGAATCAATGCATAATGTGAATCATAACGTTTACGGTATGAATTAACTTTATCCTGGAACCCCTTTGATGGAAAAATTACGATACCTAATTTCATGAAAAAGCCTCCCTTTGTTGTATTCAAATCAATTATATCAAATTAGTGCGATAAAAAATACTTCAGAACTAACTCAAGCTCGGGTTTCCATGTCTTCCACGTATGACCGCCCTCAAGCTCTTTATATTCTGTCGTGACTCCGGTAGCGATAAGACGGTCATGAAAATCTCGGTTAGGCGTCAGAAAATCTGCTTCTTCTCCTGTTGTCAGCTTGAAGGCATGTTCCTCTTTGCCGATAACGTGATAGAGATCAAGAGGTGATGTTCCAGCGACAGCGAGTTCCTCATTGATTGTATCGGTAATCATTGGACTGAACAGAGCAGCACGTGAGAAATTCATAGGATACGCAAGAACGATGGATAATGAGATACTTGCAGCAAGGCTGTCACCCATCAATAACCGTGCATTCCCTGTCTTTAAAGTAGCAAAATTCTGGTCGAGATAGGGCATCAGTTCTGCAGTAACAAATTGAATCATTTGTTGTTTAGCGGGACTATCTGGATGATACTCCTTCGTTCTAACGGCAACATCCGGATAATGAATATAGATGATGATGGCACGTTCGATTTCATTGTCAGCATATAATTTCTCGTAGCTGCGATGTAGTTGACCAAGCTGACTGAAGTCCTGGCCATCGAATGCGATGATGACTTGGTGCTTATAGAGTCTGGAATAATTTTGGGGTAAATAGATGCCCAGTTTAACAGTTCGATCTAAGAACCGACTTTTAAGTTCATATGGATTTATTAGTCCTTGCTGAAACATTCATACGTCTCTCCTCACAGTTTTTTTATTATTGTAACACAAATGTGTAAGCGGTTAATTGTATTTATTGGATTTAAATTCTATATTTCTTTGATTATTGGGTATAATAGAGAAGAAATTAATCTAGGAGGTCTATATGCTTAATAAAGCTTGGGTAAGGACAGCGATTGGGTTATTACTTGCATTTCTACTTATCAAATATTTTCTGGAAATCAATCATATTTTCTATCCGATCATTGTCATCGTCAATTCTATCGCACTGCCACTATTACTTGGAGGATTCCTGTACTATATTACAGTGCCATTTCAAAACTTTCTTGAAAACAGAAGAGTACCACGATGGGGAAGTTTGATTATCATTATTTTGCTGATGGTATTATTTGTTTCAAGTTTTGTGTCCATTATTGGACCACTGATTGTCGCACAGGTTAATTCTTTCATTGATAATTTCCCTCAGATTCAGCGTGATTTTGAATCTTACATTAGTTATGCTCTTGATCAACGTGAGAAGCTGCCTGAAGGTTTGAAGAATGGAATCAATGATGGAATTCAGAAAATCAATGATTATACAGGAACCTTACTATCTGGAACAGTCACTTATGTGACTAAATTTATCTCTACATTGTTCCTGCTCATATTAGTGCCTTTCTTTTTAATCTATATGCTTAAAGATCATGATAAGTTCATTCCTTTTATGGCATCTCCTTTCAGTGGAAGCAGAAAGAAGTTTGTTGTTCATTTATTCAAAGATATTGATAAAACGTTGAAAAGCTACATTCAGGGTCAGGTGACTGTCAGCATTATTTTAGGTTTACTGCTGTTAATCGGTTATTTGATCATTGGACTGGAATATTCACTTGTACTCGCATTATGGGGAATGATCACGAATTTAATTCCGTTTCTTGGGCCATATCTTGCTGTCATTCCGGCACTTGTCATCGCTTTGATCCAGGATCCGATTATGGTCATTTATGTCATCATTATTATGTTTGTCGCACAGCAGCTTGAAGGTAATGTGATTACACCTAATATTATCGGCAAATCGCTGAGTGTCCATCCATTGACTGTCATTACAGTAATACTAGCAGCAGGTAATTTAGGTGGATTTTTTGCGATACTAATAGCCGTACCGACATATGCTGTGTTGAAAACAATTGTCACTAATTTCTATAAGCACAGACAAGATATACAGCTGCAGGCTCAAAAAGTAGTGAAGGATCAACCGAAAGCAGAAAAATAGCTTACGATGATTCCGGCTCCTGCTAAACTATAGAAAAATTTTGCTCATAAGGAGACTATATGAAAAAAGTGAGAAAAGCGGTGATACCTGCCGCTGGACTAGGATCAAGATTTTTGCCGGCAACAAAAGCGATGCCGAAGGAAATACTTCCGATTCTCGATAAGCCGACTATCCAGTACATTGTAGAGGAAGCGGTCGCTGCTGGTATTGAAGATATCATTATCGTCACGGGTAAACATAAACGAGCGATAGAAGATCATTTTGATTCGCAGCTTGAACTTGAACTGAACTTGAAAGAAAAGAACAAGACTGAATTACTTGAGAAAGTTCAACACTCAACGAATCTCGCGAATATATTCTATGTCAGACAGAAATCACCGCAAGGACTAGGTCATGCGATATGGACGGCCAAACAATTTATCGGAGATGAACCGTTCGCTGTATTACTAGGAGACGATATCGTTGATGCAGATGTTCCAGCTATTAAACAGTTGATGGATGTATATGAAGAGACCGGGACCTCAGTCATCGGTGCTAAAACTGTAGCTGAACATGAAACAGAGCGTTACGGGATCATCGAATCCCATTCAACAAATGGTCGTCTGTATGAAATTGAGAATTTGATTGAAAAACCAGCCATTGGAACGACTGAGTCACGTCTAGCTATTATGGGGCGTTATATTTTGACACCTGATATTTTTGATTATCTTGAGGAGCAAAATATCGGAGCAGGTGGAGAAATCCAGCTTACTGATGCTATTCAGCGGGTGAATGAACAAACATCTGTTTTTGCCTATGATTTTGAAGGTGATAGATATGATGTCGGAGATAAGATCGGTTTTGTCAAAACAACGATGGAATACGCGATGCGCTCAGAAATGAAGGACGAGTTAATCCCGTTCTTAGAGCATCTCATCCAGAAATATCAATCGTAAAGAGATCCTGATGACGGCCATCAGGATCTCTTTACGTTGAGAGATTAATCATTGAGACGAGCATGTCCCACTCTTATCAGAAAATAAATACTGTAGAACAATGTCAGCATCATAAATATCAAGGCAGATAAATAGAGCGTAAAATTGACATCTTTGAATAGTTCAGTTGCAATACCACCGGCTACAGGTCCAATCATCGTACCAATTCCTTGCAGACTGTTAAAGACACCCCATGATTCTTCTTTCATCTCATCACTAATATTTTCTGCGAGGAATGTATTCCAGCCAGGTAGCAGTAACCCATAAAATAGTCCGATGAGTGAAGCGAGAGCTAATGCGATAATAAATGAGTTTAAAGTACTGAGTAAGTAGATGGCTGTTCCGAATACTAAAAATCCTAAAACGATGATGCTATATCGCAATCCCCGACTGATACGGTCCATCCATCTTGAAATAAATAACATCGCTACTGCGCAGCCGACACCACCACTCACCAGTAAATAAGTATATTCAAGCGTAGTGACTTTCAGATGACTGATGGCATAGGTAGGAAGAATCGGCACAAGCATTCCGATGGCAAGTCCTTGAAACAATATACCAGGAAAAAGAACACGGTGCTGCTGCATCACTGATTTTATAAGTTTAATCTGGGCTCTTAAAGATTTTTTTTCGATGAAAGATACTTCAGTATGAACAAACAAATAAAAGACCCAGGCAATTCCTGCAGTCAAGGCCATGACGAACGTATAGCGGTCAGGATGTAACTTGAATATTAAATTCATACTGATCATACCTGCGAGCATCCCGACAAGCCATGCGAAATAAACATAGCCCATCTGATTGGCGCGGTTGTCTTCCTGCACTGAACTCAGCATCACTACCCATATCGGACAGACAGCAATGCCGAGAAGGACGGCTGTAATGACAAGAACGACGGTGGACTTGAAGAAGATGATTAAGAACAGTCCTATCACAGCAAGGAAAAAACCAAAATTGAGAATCAACTTAGTGCCGAATCTTCTCAGCAGAAATCCTGTCGCAAAATTCATCAGTGCATCACTCACAAAATGAAGGGTGATACATAAAGAGGTCAGCCCTACTGAAATACCGATAGCTGTCGTCGGCAGAATAGGAAGGTAACTTAAAATAAACATGCCCCTTGCAAATTCCATTAAAAATAACACTGTCAGCATTAACCAGAAATTAAATCCTTTAAGGCGATTATCGCGCAAAGAAGCGTGCATATATAGAAACCTTAGATTGAATGTGCTGATCAATGAGCGATGTATCGAGTAATTGGATAATGTCGTAACAAATATTTTCTGCTGCTGAGGGCATATAATCTTCTGTCATCTGCTGTTTCATTTTGCTAAGTTCTTTGTCGTCTGTTAACAGGTCAAGAGCTACATGAGTAGTTTCAGCGACGGTATGTGTAATACGTGCATATCCTTGCTGACTGAAGTAAATCGCATTCTCTCCTTCTTGACCTGGTGCAGGATTAAAGAAAATTAACGGAATGGCTTTAGAAAGACTTTCGGAAATGGTGATTCCTCCTGGTTTTGTCAGCATTAGATCGCAGGAAGCCATCCATTGATCCATCTCCTTCGTATATCCGATAATAACAATATGAGGCGCACCAGCAAACTGCTCCTTCAATTCTTTGAACAGTCGAGTGTTATTACCGCATATGACTACAAACTGTTCATTCGAACGCTGATTCATATCTGCTAACATATCACTGAAACCTTGAACGACACCGAATGCTCCGGCAACCATCAGCAACGTCTTCTTGTCTGCTGATAAACCATGAGCATGCAGCCATTTGGCACGATCCACCTGCTGCTCGAATTTGTTATCGATCGGAATACCAGTCACTTGCACAGCATCTTCATCGATGCCGATAGCGGTGAGCTGCTGTTTAGTATGCTCTGCAGCCACGTAGTAACGGCTAGATTCTGGAGTGATCCAGTTTTTCTGCATATTATAATCTGTGATCACTGTTGCAATAGGGATGTTCATATTGAACTCCTGAGTGATGAGCGAGACGACAGGTGTTGGAAACGTCAGCAGAATTAAATCCGGCTTTTCTTTAATGAGTAGATTCAATAAACGGTTTAAACCATAATATTTATAGAAACATTTATCAATTTCGTCAGGTCGGGAATAGTAAAAATATTTATAGGTGTTTCTAAAATACTTATAACTGTTGATATACCATTTTTTCATCAGAGAAGTCATAATTGGATGTGCCTCAAGGAATAAATCATGCTGAATGATATCCAGGTGCTTCAAGTTCATCTGATTGAACTGGTTGACGATACTATTGGTTACAGAAATATGACCGTTTCCAAATGAGCCTGTTATAATTAAGATCTTTTTGTTTGTATTCAACACAATCACGCCCCGGAACAATTATTTTATTTCACCATTTTATCTCATTATAGAGAATTTTGAAAAATAAAACATGATAATTACAAAAAAATTACAAATAAATATGAAGTTTTAATGAAAGGTTAACACATAGCGTCATATTACAACAGTGACTTTAGAATTTTTATAGAGAATCATTCATATCAGACAGCAAAAAGGTGTATAATAAAAAATTGAATAAAAGGAGGCTGCCCTGTGAATGTAAAAGAATTAATAGATTCTATAAAAGCGAAAAAATTATATGGTGAATTTCCGGATGTAGTGACTACTATCACAACCGATTCGAGACAGGCAGATGCCAGCAGTGTGTTTATTGCGTCTGTTGGATACACAGTTGATAGTCATCGCTTTATACCAGATGTCATTGAACAAGGCTGCCGTTTTATTGTAACCAATCGTCATGTAGAGACAAGTGACAATGTGGGACAGATGGTCGTCAAAGACACATTGCGCATCGCTAGTTTGTTTGCGCATCAAATCTATGATCAGCCGAGCACGAAACTTACGACTTACGGCATCACAGGTACGAATGGTAAGACCAGTGTTGCAACAATGATTCATCATCTCCATCGTGCAATGAGGATAGGCAGTGCTTATTTAGGCACTAATGGACTACAGATCAACGAAACCGTTACTAAAGGTGCCAATTCAACGCCTGAGACAGTGACGCTTGTCAAAAGTATGGCCACAGCTGTCGATGCCGGTGCACAGGCGATGAGTTTTGAAGTTTCAAGTCATGGGCTTGTGTTAGGGCGGTTGAACGGGGTCCAGTTTGATGTTGCTGTTTTTACGAATTTAACACAGGACCATCTCGATTTTCACGGGACGATGAAGGATTACGGATTTGCGAAATCACTGCTGTTCAGCCAGCTCGGTCATGACTTTGCACATCCTAAATATGCTGTCCTTAATAGTGACGACCCTTTTTCGGCACAACTGACACAAGTGACATCAAGAGAAGTCATCACATATGGTATTAAGCAGCAGGCGGACTTCATGGCAGTTAATATGGACCCGTCCATCTATGGGACGACATTTGAACTGGTGACACCAGAAGGGGATTTTGTTATTAACAGTCCGTATCTTGGTGAATTCAATATTTATAATTTAATGGCAGCCGTGGCCTCTTTATATGCAGCGGGTCATGATCTTGAAACGATTTGCGGGGTAATATCACAACTTCCACCAGTCGAAGGTCGTCTTGAAGTATTGGACAGAAAGTTACCGATAGATTTATTGATTGATTATGCGCATACACCAGATGGGATGAATAAGCTGATAGATGCAGTACAACCGTTTGTCAAAGGACGTCTCATTTTCCTTGTCGGTATGGCAGGAGAACGGGATATGTCAAAAGCTGCAGAGATGGGAACGATTGCATGTCGTGCAGATTATGTGATTTTTACGCCTGATAATCCTGCAAATGATGATCCTAAAAAGTTGACTGGTGCCCTTGAAGCAGGTGTGACGCACCAAAACTTCCGGTCCTTCGATGATCGCAAGGAAGGAATTCTTCATGCTATAGAAGTGGCTGAACCAGGTGACATGGTTGTTCTTGCCTCAAAAGGACGGGAGCCTTACCAAATTATGAAAAACTATGTTAAAGTGCCGCACCGTGATGATTTAATAGGATTAAATGCTGCCTACGATAAGTTTGGAGGACCAGATGAAAATTAGACAGAGCAACAGCGATTCATTGACAGTGAAAGTATATATACACGAAAACAAAAAAGAAGAAACATTCCTCGTCAGTATTCCAGATATCTTCTTTTCCATTCAGTTTGATTATGAACTCTACGGAGAGTCACTGACCGAATATTTATACCTGCACTTATTTAATATTCTGGACGAACAAGAAGCGAATGAACTGGCACTGCGTATTACTCAGTGGACGAGCGAAGTATAAGGAGACTATATGACATTAAGAGAAGAAGTAGAAGCGAGAAAGACATTTGCCATCATCTCACACCCAGATGCTGGTAAGACGACATTAACTGAAAAATTACTGTTATTCGGCGGAGCGATTCGCGAAGCGGGTACCGTTAAAGGAAAAAAAACGGGTAAATTCGCAACGAGTGACTGGATGGAAGTTGAGAAAGAACGTGGAATATCCGTCACTAGTTCGGTCATGCAGTTTGACTATGATAACTTTAAAATCAATATTCTTGATACGCCTGGACATGAAGATTTCTCTGAAGATACTTACCGGACATTAATGGCCGTCGACAGTGCGGTCATGGTCATCGATGTCGCTAAAGGGATCGAACCACAAACATTGAAACTCTTCAAAGTATGTAAGATGCGCGGCATTCCTATATTCACGTTTATCAACAAGCTCGACCGGGTCGGGAAAGAACCTTTTGAATTACTGGAAGAAATTGAAAAGACGCTTGAAATTGAGACTTATCCTATGAACTGGCCGATTGGGATGGGTCAATCATTCTTCGGTATCATTGATCGCAGAACACGCACGATTGAACCGTTCAGAGATGAAGAAAATCTGCTTCATCTGGATGAAGACTATCAACTGACTGAGAGTCATCCAATTGAAAGTGACAGTGCTTTTGAAGCAGCCATTGAAGAACTGATGCTGGTAGATGCAGCAGGTGAGTCATTTGATGAAGAAAAATTACAGACAGGTGATTTAACCCCGGTATTCTTCGGCTCAGCACTTTCTAATTTCGGCGTACAGAATTTCTTGAACGCTTATGTGGATTTTGCTCCGATGCCTGGTGGCCGTCTGACAGTAGAAGGAGATGTTGTTGAACCATTTGATAGTGACTTTTCAGGGTTTATCTTTAAGATTCAGGCGAATATGAACCCTGCACACCGTGATAGAATTGCTTTCATGAGAATCGTCAGCGGTGCGTTCGAAAGAGGGATGGATGTCACGCTGACTCGCACAAATAAGAAGCTTAAAATATCAAGATCAACATCATTTATGGCGGACGACACACAAACGGTCAATCATGCAGTCAGTGGTGACATCATCGGTCTGTATGATTCCGGTAACTATCAGATCGGTGATACTTTGGTTGGAAGCAACCAAAAATTTCATTTTGAAAAATTGCCTCAGTTTACGCCGGAGCTATTCATGAAAGTCAGTGCTAAAAACGTGATGAAGCAGAAGCATTTTCATAAAGGGATTGAACAGCTGGTGCAGGAAGGTGCCATTCAACTATACAGGACATTATATACGAATCAGATTATTTTAGGAGCTGTCGGGCAACTACAGTTTGAAGTATTTGAACACCGGATGAACAATGAATATAATGTAGATGTCATCATGGAACCTGTCGGTAAAAAAATTGCACGATGGATTGAGAATGAAGACGAGATACGTGAGGCGATGAACTCCAGCCGCTCCATTCTTGTTGATGACCGTTTCGGCAACAAAGTGTTCTTATTTGAGAATGAATTTGCGACGAGATGGTTTGAAGACAAATTTCCGGAAATTAAGTTGTATAGTCTGTTATAATGATTGAATTAACTAATCAGGGGGAATCCTAGTGGATCCAAGTATTTTATTGACCTATGGCTGGGTAGTCATTGTTTTAGTCGTTCTAGAAGGGCTGCTTGCTGCAGATAATGCGATTGTGATGGCAGTTATGGTAAAACACTTACCAGAAGATCAAAGAAAAAAAGCATTATTCTACGGATTATTAGGAGCGTTTGTTTTTAGACTTGTTTCATTATTTGTAATCAGTTATCTTGCAAATATATGGGAAATCCAGGCCATTGGTGCTGCCTATTTACTGTATATATCTATTAAAAATCTGTACCAATTTTTCAAAATGAGAGATGCATCACCTGCTGCTGAGGAGGAAGAACTCGTTGAATCTGTTTCAGGTCCTGCTAAAACAGGTGGTAAGGGCTTCTGGATGACTGTACTGAAAGTAGAGCTTGCAGATATTGCTTTTGCTATTGACTCTATGCTTGCTGCCATTGCGATTGCCATTACGCTGCCTGAAGTTGGTCCACAGTTCGGCGGAATGAATTCCGGCCAATTCACGGTGATGTTCATCGGTGGTATGCTGGGTGTAATCATCATGCGTTTTGCTGCCAACTGGTTTGTTGCGCTGCTTCAGAAATATCCAGCACTGGAAGCTGCAGCATTTGCGATAGTCGGCTGGGTAGGTATTAAACTTGTAGTAATAGTTCTTGCTCATGAACAAATCGGTATACTGCCGCACGACTTCCCGCATTCTGTCTTATGGCAGACGATATTCTGGACTGTACTCGTTGGTATATTGGTAGTCGGCTGGTTATCAGGTCAGAAAAATGCTGACAGCCAGTAGATAAACAGAATCGATTATATTAAACTTAGTATTTCTTTTGTATAATGGAAATACTAAGTTTTTTTGTGGAGGCAATAATGAAAAAGATTACGATTAACAGAGCTGATTATCGAAGAAGGAGAAGGCATTTCTTTGATAAAGAACATCATGAGGAATCACGTGAAGAAACAATTCCTGTGACAGCTGCAGAAGAACCTAGTGAGGAAATAACGCCGACTGACAGTACTAGTCAAGATCATCAAGTCGAAGAGATGCATGCAGAACCACAATCTCATGAGCGTGGCTTGCGTTCGCCATTTTGGCTTTGGCTGGCACTTGGTCTGCTGCTAGGTGCTGCATTGATGTATTTGTTTGCGATGCTGTTTATGAATCAGAAGACAGAAGAACCTGCGCCACAGAGACAAACAACTGAAACAGCTATCAAACAGGTGAGAGATGATGTCGTCAGCGTCATCAATAGTCAGAAAGCTTCTGATCTATTAGAGAGCAGCGAGAAGCCGGATACGGATGAGTTAGGGATAGGTAGTGGTGTCATATACAAAGTGACAGACGAGTATGCGTATATCGTTACGAATGAACATGTCATTAAAGATGCGAATACTATTGAAGTGACGATGACAAACAATGAAAAGCAAGTCGCTAAGGTCATGGGCTCTGATCAATGGACTGATTTAGCAGTGCTGAGAATTCCAAAAGGTAAAATACAAAATCATATCGAGTTTGCTGACAGTAATTCCGTTGTCGTCGGAGAAACAGCAATTGCTATTGGCAGCCCTTTGAGTCAGGCATTCGCAGGTAGTGTTTCTCAAGGTATTATTTCAGGAAAAAACCGTTCTGTTCCTGTAGATTTTGACAATGACGGGGAATATGATTATGAAGCCAATGTACTGCAGACTGATGCAGCTATTAATCCGGGGAATTCAGGCGGTGCTCTGATCAATCAAGAAGGGCGATTGATCGGTATAAATGCATTAAAAATATCATTGGATAATGTAGAAGGCATCAGCTTTGCTATTCCGGCTAATGAAGTCAAAGAAATCACGGCCATACTTGAAGATAAGGGTGAAATCAAAAGACCCTCACTCGGAGTGATGGTAGAAGATTTGTCTAACCTTGAAATAGATGCGGTCAGAGCTCAGATTAATTTACCTGAGTCGGTCAATAAAGGAGTCGTAATTACAGGGTTTGATACTGGCTCAGCGGCTCAAGATGCAGGTCTTGCAACAAAAGATGTCATCACTCAAATTGATGATACGCCTATTGAAAGTTTAGTTCAGTTCAGAAAAGTCCTTTACTATAACAAAAAAATAGGTGATGACCTTAATATAACCTTTTATAGACAAGGCAAGCAGGAAACTGTAAAAGCCAAGTTGAAATGAGGAAGTGACATAGTACATGCAAAAATTATTTGAAAAACTGACACCTCAGCAAGGGATAGTGTTATATTATCTCGTTGCCATGCTCATCTCATTTCTGCTGCTAAGAATTCCTTATGTGCATCGCCCCGGCGTTAATATTTCTTATGTCGATTCGTTATTTGTAGCAGTATCAGGAATTAGTGTCACAGGGCTGACCCCTGTTTCTATTGCAGATTCCTATTCCATCTTCGGACAGATGATGATACTTGTCATACTTAATTTCGGTGGTATCGGTGTGATGGCGATGGGTACATTGATCTGGGTACTGCTCGGCAAGAAAATTGGTATGCGGGAACGTCAATTGATCATGGTCGACAATAATCGGGATAAGATGTCTGGTGCAGTGGCACTGATCAAAGAAATCGTTAAAACCATGCTGATGATTGAATTGATCGGTGCATTGATGCTCGCTTTTTATTTCTATAAGGATTTTCATTCAATCACGAAGTCGCTTTATCATGGGTTATTTGCCAGTGTATCTGCGACAACGAACGGCGGTCTTGATATTACAGGAGAATCCTTAAATCCCTATGCCGGTGATTACTTTGTTCAATCCATTACGATGCTGCTGATTATATTAGGTGCCATAGGTTTCCCGGTTATCATAGAGATGAAGACGTATTTAACGAACAAAGTACCCAACTTCAGATTCAGTTTGTTCGCTAAAGTGACAGTGAGCACTTATATACTGTTACTGACTATCGGTTTTATCGCAATCTATTTACTGGAATTCAATCACGCTTTTAAAGGCGAAACATGGCATAAAGGAATCTTTTATGCTATGTTCCAGTCAGCGACGACAAGGAGTGCCGGTTTGACCACTATTGATTTAACTCGTTTTTCTGAAGCTACACAGTTTGTTATGGGAGGGCTCATGTTTATAGGATCTTCACCTAGTTCCGTAGGCGGGGGGATCAGAACAACGACGCTTGCCATTTTAATTCTATTTCTGCTGAACTTCAGTAATGGAAGAACGACAATCAAAGTATTCAACAAAGAAATTCATCCGATTGATATTCAGCGCTCATTTGCTGTAATGATTCTTGCAATCGTCATTTGTTTCACTGGTTTGACGCTCATTCTAAGTTTTGAGAATGGTAGAATCGATCTATTGTCCATCTTCTTTGAGGTCATGAGTGCCTTCGGGACATGTGGTTTATCACTCGGAATTACAGACGACTTGTCTACACCATCCAAGTTTGTCATTATGTTTCTAATGTTTGTCGGGCGAGTGGGACTGATATCCTTTATTATTATGCTCGGCGGAAAGGCTGAACCAGATAAGTTCAGATATCCTAAAGAGCGGATTATGATCGGCTGATTAACATGTATTAATCATTTAAGGTCCACCTATTCTGATTATAGTAGGTGGACCTTAAATGATTTGATTTCAGGAAAATGAACGATAAAGGTGGTACCGATATTTGGCTCACTATCTACAGAAATTGTACCGCCATTCGTTTCGATGATATTCTTTGTGACTGAAAGACCGAGTCCAGTACCACTTGGTTTGGTCGTGTAAAATGTATCAAACAGATGCTGCACAGTTTGTTTTGACATTCCTTCACCATTATCACGAATAGACAGAAAGACATCATCACGATGACTGACTTTCACTTCAATAATTCCTTGACGGTCATTCGGGATGGCTTCAATAGCGTTCTGGATAAGATTGATCAATATTTGCTTAAGCTGATCGCTCGATATTGGGATATAGAGTGGATAGTCCGGATATTTACTGATTAACCTGACATTGTAGAGTTCAAGTTCATATCTCATAAATGTCAATGTGTCTTTAACTACGTCATTGATATCTACAGAATCATCAACTGCAGCGGTAGGACGACCCAGGAGTAAAAACTGGCTGACGATATCATTGATACGGTCAAGTTCACTCTTAACAATCGAAAAGTGAGCGTTTTTATGTTCCTTATCATAAGTCAGCTCAATGAGTTCGACAAACCCTTTGACTGAAGTGAGTGGATTCTTGATTTCATGAGCAGTGTTGGCAGCGAGCATACCGATCAGCTCTTTTTTCTGTACATTGATTTCTTCAATCAATCTCTGACGTTCAGTATGAACTTCTCTATTATGATTGAACAGCTGAATCATTGCTGTCGCGAGACTGATAATGAGCATAACAATCAAACTCTGTTTTAATGTTTTTAGTACAACAGGCTGGTTGGAGGTGATGGTGAGCTTCCACTGCATGTTTTGGAATGATACAGTTCTTGATAGGTTGGTTTTCCTCGGATCCTTTGATTCAAAAATGGTTTGATTATCGCTATCCGTAATCGTAATGGTGCTATCAGATTGAATAGCATCAATCACTGAAATCAATCCGTTAATATCCAGTTCTATAACTACGAGAACTTTATCAGAGTTATTGGGTATGGCTTTTGAAATATAGATAACATCCATTCCGTTTCTATCTTTTTCAAGGCCGCTGATGGCGACATTATTTAAGTTCAGATGAGTATTGAAATAATCATAGCCTTCTAATTTTTTACCGAGTATATTACGGCTCGAAGAATTAACAACTTTGCTCTGTTTGTTCAATATATAGATGGTTTTATATCTTGGCTCCTGTGTTTTTATAGAATTGATGGCCTGGTTAATTTGAGTGTTGCCCTCGCTCAGAGCAACGACTGTCGCTAAATTATCAATTGTAGCAGATGCATCGTTGAATAACGTCTCAATATGCTGCTGATGTATCGCAATGTTTCTGTCAATTCTGTTCAGTTCATTTTCATTATAGTCGCGAAGCATTATGACAAATATAAAGGATGACAATATAAGCGTCACAAGAAGATTTATAATGATATGTTTTTTCAGTTGTTTCATTAAACTGTTAAACCTCCTGGACGCTCATTTGTTATAATTAAAGAAAACGTGGATAGGTGATATATATGAATCAAGAATTAATCGATATTCATATTATAGCAACAAATGACATTCATGGGGCACTCTTTCCAACAGAAAATGATGTCGGTATTATGAAGGCATCGACATACGTCAAAATGGTGAGACGTGCGTCAGATCATCTGCTGCTCATCGATAATGGGAATGCTTTGAGCGGTTCAGTCAGTACTTATTTCTTTTCGCGCTATAAGAATAAATTTCGTAATCCAATGATTACTTTGATGAATCAAATGAAGTACGATGCAAGTGGTATCAGTCCGAATGAATTTCGGTATGGCCTTGCTTATTTCAATAGAGCCCAGGCAATGGCCAGCTTCCCCTTTTTGTCTGCCAATATTCTGCATGCGCGGACAAAAGAACCTTACTTCAACTCTCCTTATATCATTAAGACATTCGGAGGAATGAAAATAGGGATTATTGGCATTACTTCAAGAGGCCTGATGTCAAAAGAAGTGGTCGAAACAGTAGGTGAATTTGCGGTTGAAGATTCAGTGAGAGCGGCAAAACGCTGGATCCGCCATATGCGTGACAAAGAGAATCCTGACTTTGTCATTGCACTTTATCATGGTGGATTGAATGAACTCGTTCATCATTCAGATTACAAAGAATTAACAAGTAACGAAGCAGAAGCCATCATCCAGGCAAGTGAAGGTATCGATGTCATGATTACGGGACATCAAAAACAGACCATCAATAAGATGATTGATGACACATTGTTCATCCAGGCGGGAAGCAACATGAGCCATCTCTGCCATATACACCTCCAGTTCAGAGAACGGACAAATTCCTTTGAGTTAGTGGGCAGTGATTCTACATTAGTTGATTTGACGGTCTATCATGAAGATGAACAATTGAAAGATGTGGTGTACTACGAGGAAAAAGTATTCAGAAAATGGCTGAAGAGTGAAGTTGCTGTAGTGGATGAACATCTAGCTCTGAATCATTATGAAGATTTCATGCAGCCGCATCCATTTAAAGCGATGCTTCATGACATATTAAAATCATGTACTGCAGAAATTACGTGCTGCCACATTCCTCATGTGAAAGCACGAGGTTTAAAAGGGCGTGTCACGCACCATGATCTGTACGAATCTTATATCAGTATTGATCATCCTGTACAGCTGACGTTGACAGGTAATCAGATCAAAAGAATCATGGAGCGGAGTGCCGCTGCATTATATGATGATGATGGGATACATATCCGGGAAGAGATGATGGATCCGACTGTAATTACTGACTGGCGCGGCTTCGATTACTCAATTGACTTGTCACAACCTATTGGACAGCGTGTGACGCTCTCTCTTGAACCCGATGCACATTACATTGTCGGCACGACAGACTATATCTACAGACAATACAGTGACATGATACACCATGAAGATTTACTGCAAATATATGACAGACATATGATTGAACGTCTTGAAAGCCATTTGCAGACATTAAATGAATCGTAAGCAGAACTATAAAGACAGCGAAACGGAAATCCTAATCTTTTAGGATTTCCGTTTCGCTGTGATTTGATTCTTATTAGCGGGCATGAATCAAAATCAGTATGATGATGGCGAGAATTTGTCCGATCATTGGAGTGATCAGACGTTTTGTGTAAGCGTAGCTGACTGCTAATATGCACTGGATTACGAAGATGAACAAGACAAGCTCTAAATTCAATGTCCAGACAAAAAGTAATGCTGATGCAAGGCTTGTTATCAAAACTGCCGCCCATTTACTTGTATGTTCCATCAGTCGCTGCTGCAGCATAGTTCTCATATAGAGTTCATGTAATGGTATAGTGACGACCATGGTAATAATCAACTGCCATTTATAATAGACACCAACAGTGACAAGGGTCTTTAAAATATGGAAGTAATGAACGTCTTTAATGATATATGAAATCAATGTATGAACGATAACAATGGCAAAGCTTGCAGCAATTCCTACGCCAACGGAAGTAGGAATTCTTTTCGATTCAATGCTGCGCTCATAGAATAAATAGCTGACTGAAGCAAACAGCATCAGACCAGTCATAATATGCCAGAATACTTGTTCATCATTACGCATCAGTATAACGATCAATTGAAAGATAAGATAAGTGATGACAAACCATGTTAATGGCTTTTTAGTAGACATACTATACCTCGTCTATGATTGTATAACGCTTATGATTGATTACAGTTTTCTCCTGTAAATCAAGTTGTTCAAAATTTTCCATAATAGTCAGATCAACGATCACGGAGTTTTCATTGACTTTCTCTACTTTACCGCGTAATCCATCATGAAACTCAACGATATTTCCTACCTTAGCAATTGTCATAATGTTCCTCCTAAAAACGTACTAATCGACATTATACTAAATTATGGCTCATTTTTAAATGTTAAACTATTGTTTTTACATATTTTTTCACGGGCATTCTTTCTCCAGCGTTTAATCGTTGAAGGACTTTTATTGGTCAGCAAGGCAATTTCTGAGATTTTATAGCCGGATAGTGCATACTGAAACCAAATACGTTCATCTTCACTTAATAATTCAGGGATTCCTTCTAAATATAGGCTCGCATAACTATTATATTGACAATCAATTAAAGAAATCAATGCCTCGTCTGATGTGACAGGATGACGCTGCTGATACTTAATTTTCTTTCTCAGTTCATCGATGATATAGAACTTTAACTTTAAATAAACAAACTGATCTCTATTTGGTGAGCGTTCAGAATCATAGCTTTTTTCAAGCTGCCATAGTCTGATTAAAGCGAGCTGATAAAATTCATCAAAATCATATTTAATCTGGAATTGATGAAGGAGATGATAAATCATACGGTCGTATTGCAATTTCCATTCTTCAAACATCTTCGCCTGTTTCTGTCTATGCATAAACGATGAATTTCCGGATAGGTCAATCATAAATCAACAAAAAGTTAAATGAAATTTAACGGAATTAAGTAATTGCAACATATGTTAAAAATAATCAGCAAGATTATTAAAAATAATGATGGTTTTCGTTTTTAGCGGCTGATTACTTATATAATTCAGTTATTAATAGAGAAAGGAGGAAAAGTCATCGATACAGTGAATAATGATGTTGTATTTTTGAGAAGAGATGAATCTACTCACGGAAAGACAGAAGTTGTGTTAAGAAATGGGAATACCATCAGCGTCGATACAGATCCAGATAAATTGCTCAATCAAACGCTGATTTTTCTTGGCAGCAATATGAAGGCAAGACGTACCACTGCAAAAAAAGTGCATAAAATAAAACAGTTTATACCGATTGTCATTGACTCAGAAATGGGGATTGCTTTTTTTCCGCTGCATAAGCAGACCGATTACTGCCGCTATTATATTAACAGCAACTATTTCTATGATTATGTCGATGAACAGATTGTCTTTACAAACAATGCTATATTATTGAGTTCACTGCCTGAGTCTTTTGTCAGAAGACAGTATGAAAGGGCGCTGTCGATGGTTGATTATCAGAAAAAGATCAGAGAGCAGAAAATCAAATATGATTATTGAACAAACGGGAATCCTGTATCAGGATTCCCGTCTTTCGCATGGAACGGCATTTAATTCATTTGTCATTGTTTCGAGGCGATCAAGGCCTTGAGCAAGAATGTCTTTATGATAAGCATAGCTTAATCTCACATAGCCTTCACCGGCTTCAGTGAATGTTGAACCCGGTACAAGGACTACGCCATATTTCTCAAGTGCCATGTTAGCAAAATCAAATGATGATAGACCGAAGTGACGAATATCTATGAATAAGTAGAAAGCGCCATTAGGGGGAATACAGTTAAGATTCATTTTTGACAGATGGCTGATACAGTAATCTCTACGCTCGATATAGGCTTTGTTCATTTCAATTGCTGCGTCTTTAGCAGTAGTGACAGCAGCAATCGCCGCATGTTGAGCGGGGACATTGGCGCATATACAGTTATAGGCATGGACAATCGTTATATGCTTCATCAGTTTGGATGGTCCCATACAAAAACCGATTCTTAGACCTGTCATCGCATGAGATTTGCTTAATCCATTAATTAGGATAAGCTGATGGTGAAGCGACTTAAAACTGCCAAATGATACATGCTGCTGCCCGAATGTATTTTCACTATATATTTCATCACTGATGATATAGAAATCTTGTGCAGCCAAATAGTGAGCAAGATCTGCTGTTTCCTCATACGACAGTACAGAACCGGTAGGGTTGTTCGGATAATTCAACATTACAGCCTTCGTTTTCTTAGTAACAGCTGATGCAATCATATCCGGCGTCACTTTACAATGGTTAGCAGTAGTATCGATGACAACGACATGCGCCCCCATATTTTCAATCACTGGGATGTAGCCGGCATATATGGGACCTGGCAAAATGACTTCATCACCAGGCTCTAGAATAGTTCTAAAAGCCGTGTCAATGGCTTCAGAAGCACCATTAGTAATTAATATATCTTCAGCAGGATAGTCGACTGAATATTTATCGCGCATAAATGTACTGACTGAGCGACGAAGTTCCAGCAGCCCTTGATTATGTGAATAAGTCGTATAGTTAGAGTTGACAGCATCAATCAAAGCTTGTTTAACAATAGCCGGCGTTGCAAAGTCCGGCTGACCGACAGTTAAATTAATCGCATCAGGAAATTCAGATACTCGGTTAGAGAATTTTCTAATGCCGGGAACTTCTAATTTTTCAGCATATTGATTTAATGATAAAGACATGTAACCATCCTTTTTTATTGTTTATTATACAGTATAGAATAAGTGATAAAAATATTTATATCCGGTATAATTAATAAAATATACGATTGATTTACTAAGTGTATCACACAGTATTAAAGGAGAAATTAAAAGAGATGAAAAAATTTTTAATGAGAGCTGGAAAAACTCCCTTTCAAAGTAACACTGCTTTAGAAGTGATGAATAAAAATCTTATTGGAAGTAATGTAGGTAATTTGATTTATCAGAATAGTATATATCGGACATTACAGACTGATAATGTTATCATCGAACCAGATGATTACAAAATTAATCCAGACAAAGCTGCAGAAATTAATGAGCAGTATGATGGTTATATTATTCCACTTGCAGACGCTTTTAGAACAGATTTTGTTTCTACATTGGAGAACTATACAAAATTAATTAATCGTTTAACCATTCCGGTATATGTGATAGGCGTTGGATTAAGAGCCCCTTTCGAACCGAAATTGAATGAAGGTTTTGCATTCGATGAAACAGTTAAAGAGTTTATTAAAGCTGTATTGAATCATTCTAATATCATTGGACTTCGAGGACAAATTACTTCAGATTATTTAACAAGACTAGGGTTTAAAGAGGGTATTGATCACCATGTTATCGGTTGTCCATCAATGTATACATTTGGTCCTGATTTGATAATAAGAGATACTGTTATTAATAAAGACTCAAAAGTAGCTATTAATAATTCAAGACTATCTCCTGAAAATCTATTGAAATTTTTAGAGCGCTCTCAACGTGAATTTAATGATATTACTTTTATTCCACAATGGATGAAAGAATTGAAATTAACCTACTACGGAGGACCTGACATTGATAATAAAGATCAATTGACATATCCAACAAGTCTTACACATCGTCTCTATCAAGAAGATAAAGTGAACTACTTCTTATCGGCTCATGATTGGATTGAATTTTTGAGAACGGTTGATTTAAGTTTTGGCGCAAGACTTCATGGTAATATCACAGCAACTATTGCAGGGACACCAAGTATCCTATTTCCTAAAGATGCACGAATGAGAGAACTTGCTGAGTATCATCAACTGACTCATGTGATGGCTAATGAAGTAACTGATGATACAACGATATTTGATTTAATTGAACAAGTTGATTTCCATAGTCCTGAAAAGATGCAAAAGCGAAACTTTAATAACTATATTGATTTCCTTAACAAAAATGATCTTGATCATATTTATAATTATGGTGGAAAGACAGACTTCGATTCTAAAGTTGTAAATTCAGAGATTGTCCATCCTATTATTGCAGTTTCACCAACTGAACAGACAAAACGTTTACAACAATTGCATAGTACACCTGTTAAGTCTAAATCAAAGACAGAAGCTAAATTAACTGCTGAATTAAAAAAAATAAAACAACAAAATAAACAATTAAAAGATGAGTTAAATTTTAAAAATGCCACTCTTAATAGAAGAAGTGTTAAGAGCGCGTTAAGTTTAGCTGATAAAGTATCTCAATTAAAAAATAGAAAATAGAAAAAGCTTCCAGTTCGCTGGAAGCTTTTTAATTCAGTGGATTTTTAACTTCAACTACAGGTGCAGCTACTTTCTTTGTCATGTTATGACTGAATATATAGACGATAAGTGCAGACATAATCAGCAGTCCTAACATGATAATCATCATATTACCTCCAAATGCCTTATCCCAGCCATTTGCACGAAACAAGCCGATGAACAGTCCATGAAGCAGATAGATAAACATCGTCCTGGAGCCTATATAAGTGAGTGTTAAATTTCTTTTTGGTACAATGTTCAAAAAACTGAACGTACTAACGATTATGACGATATAGATTAGACCACGTTTCACACCGCTGTAAATATCGGCGTTCTCTAATGAACTGTAGGGCTTACTACCAAACAACCATTCGAAGTTAAAGTCAGTCAACATATAAAAGGTGAAAATAATTGCAAGACTTGCAACCGATAATGGTAAATATTTTTTATTTTTGATGACATTAAAATGTTCGGAGGTTGCATAATAGCCTAATAGAAACAAAGGAAAAAATACAAATGTTCTGGATAAACTTAAAGTATTGTTAATGAAATCAAAGTAACCTACTATGATTCCGACAAGAAACGATAAGAGAACAACGATTATCATGTTGAAATTTTTCACTAAATACAGCATGACATGCCATGAGAACAGACTCAGTAAAAACCACATCGCCCACTGAGGATCAAACGGGTTGACGTCTATTGATTTCACATCATCGATAAAATAGTAATAACAAGCATAAAAGGTCTGGAAGATTAAATAAGGTATCAGTAATTTCTTTACCAATTTAATCAAATACCCTGGTTTATTGATTCCTTTTGCAAAATAACCAGAAATGAGTACAAATGCAGGCATATGAAAACTATAGATGAACATATAGAGTGCTTGAAGGAAATGGTTTTCTGTGACAAACGATCGAAGAAGATGACCGAAAACGACAAGTACAATTAAGAAGAATCTTGCGTTATCGAAATAATGATCGCGTGTTTTAGCCATATCATAACCTACTTTCTCATTACAAAACTAATATCCCATTACCCTGAATCAGAGAATATATGCACAGGTGAAACTAAAATAGCCATTAAATAGTATACAATCATTATTTAAAATTTAATAAATAGTTGATAAACTAATTGTGGTGCATTATAATTCATGTTAACAGAATTGAAGGAGACAAAGCATGGATGAAAACCGCTTAAAACGATTTGGGCAATTAATTTACATAATGAATTCAAAAATTGATGATTTTACTTCGACAGAATTATCTGATGTTAACTTGACAAGAGAACAGTTGTATATGATGGAAATAATTGCTGCTGAAGATAATATGACTCAGAAAAAACTCATCTATCGATTGAATAAGGAACAGACTGCTGTCTCACGTGCCATCAAAAAGTTAGTGGATAATGGTTATGTTTATAAGGAACAAAGTATATACGACTTACGCTCTACAGTCCTAAAAGTTACAGGGCCGGGTAAAGAAGTGCTGGAAAAAGCTGAAGATATTAAAGCAAAGGTCGTTCATAATTTTATGAAAGAATTAAGTAATGATGAAGCTCAAGAACTAATGATTTTACTTGAAAAAATTTACGATTCATTCGTAATACGAGATCCATTTAGATTTTAATTAATTTCAATAGAAAACACTGTGAACATTAATTTTGTTCACAGTGTTTTTTATTACTGGTCATAACGGTGAATAAAGTATTTCAGACCTTCAAGTCCAAGCTGCTGATAGAATTGGGCTATACGAGAAGCATTTTTTGAAGCCCAGTTAATATCAGTTGCATATTGATGACTTCCTGTATTAACAGGATTCCAGCGCATTTGATGCAAGGTGACCTGCTGATTTTTAAAATAGCTGTCAGCAACATATTTTGCACCGCCGACAATGGCTTTAGCCGGCGTATTCCATCCTTGCTCATAGGCATACTTAATGCCGCCATTTTCTACGTTTTTATCAGTCGCTTTTGTACCAAACATATTATAATACTTCACTGAAGATTTTGTAGTAACTTTACCTGTTTTACGATTATATCCTAATCCTGTACTCAGGGCACTTGTACCGTTACCTGTTTCAAGCAGTGCATGACTGATTAAATAAATTTCATTGATATTCAATGTCTTCGCTGCTTTAGCAAATGCATCTCCATGTCCTTCAAGAACTCCTTTACCGACTAGCAGCTTATTAAGCTGTGAACCAGATATTCCCTGAGAGGAATGAAGATCAAGGAACTGATACTTCTGAACAGAATCATTCATCGTATTGTTGGTATTCATTGCCCGCTTCACTTCCGCAGTAGTAGCATTTCGCCACGCATGAGTTCCATTGCTCTTGATATAACTGACTTGAGGCTTTGAATTTTTAAGCTTCATTTGTTTTTTGACAGCTGAACTTAAAGAATCAGGCGCTTTTTTAGTTTTAATCGTCTGTTTTGTTAAATACTTTCCTGCAATCCACCCGATTGTACGCGTATTGGCAATGGTACCTTTGTACCATAGCGCTGAACCTACTTGTTCAGCTTTAACGACGTTGAACACTTTACTTGTGAGGTGAGTTAAGGGAGCAACACGCTGCGATGCACTTCCACCAGGGATATGATAGACATACGTTTTTGTGTTATTGATCACGTAAGGTGCCTTTTGATAATTTACGACTTTATGAGAAGATTGTTTAATGCCGCTGTCACTGACCCAGCCAACCATCTTATTAGCACTATCAACAATTCTGAAATATTTCGTTGAACCTTTCATTCCTTGTTTATCAATATAGTACTGCATATTCACTAACTTTTTAGCAGCTTTCTTAGAGATTTTACTATCAGTATAATAAGTGGCACCTTTGGATGATGTTCTACCGATCATATCAACTGTTTTCAGCTGTGTCGGTCCGACATTCAGCGTGAGGTGAGAGCCGTTGATCCATCCAGTCATTTTATTAATAGTGCCAAAATAGTACGGTGTGTTATTAATAGTTACTTTCTTGCTGGGGGAGAATGATTTGTTAATGGAAGACTTGAGATCATTAATTTTTTGTGCACTTGTTCCCCATGGTACTGAATAAATTCCGCTCACTTTAGAATTAATAGTATATTTTGTCGTAATCTTTTTCTCAGCGCTTCTTGCTGCCTGTGTTAAATATTTGGCTTCAACCCATCCACGTGATACTTTTTCGTTATCTTGTAGTGAATAATAAGTTACACCATTGAGCACTGCTTTTTTGTTCACATAATATGAAACACCATATTTTGAATTAGCTTCCTGACTATTTACATCTGATACACTGCTGTAGACTGGTGATGATTTAGATTTAATACGGACCATCTTTGAGACAGCGGTTGTAGTGATTTGACCTGTCTTTACCGGAGCAGGTGCCGGCGTTGTCGGTGGAGCAGGCGTTGTTGCTGGAATACCACTTGTTTTATAGTTGTACTTTTCTGCTACGAGATAAACAAGTTCATCAAATGTATAGTTGTTCTCCGCGAACCATCCATAGGGATCTGTGTGGTCGGTTCCACCGATATAATTGGATATCGCTTTATGAGACCACAATGTCCCCGTCCCGTCATATTCAGCGCTGTCAACAGGCAGTTTGTAATATAACAAGTTAGTAGCAATATAATCAGCATAGTTATTAATCGCTTTGCTGAAGCGGTCTTTTCCTTGAACTCTGACAAGTTCGACTTGTATGAATCGACTATTGGCATAAGGACCTGCTCCCCATGCGAGATAATCGGTCGGTGCAGTTTCGACAATTCTGTTATCATCGACAAATGCGTGAACGAAGGCATTTTGATAATTACGTTTCATATAAGCAATTTCACCATCAATGGTCGATGTGTTATTAGCAGTTTCATGTGCGATAATACCTTCAGGAGCACCAACACCTGCACGATAAGCAATTTTGGGGATATCAGTAGAGAAATCTTCTTCATATTTTGGTACTTCATAGTTCTTATATTTAATATAGTCATTGACTGACATATCTGATGCTGTTTTCTTCACTGTTGAAGTTAGTGTTGTTGCCTTAGTTGAACGTAAAGTAAGTTTAGGTCTGACCACTGCTTTCGACGCTGCAGTAGTTGTTTCAGTTGAAGAGAGTGGCTTCACAGTTTCAGCTGACTTCTGACGCTGGTCATCAGTGACAGCTGCTTCTGTTACTGGTTTGGGAGTTTCAGCTGAACTGTTAGTAGTGCTGCTGATATTATTTTCCGGGACGGCTGTTTTGATTGGTTCTTTCGTAGTGTTGACATTACTGTTTAAGGAGTCATCAGTAGTGACCGCTACAGGCTGTTTGTCAGTAGTGACTTTGTCTGCAGATGGTTCATCAGATGAGAGAGGTTCTTTTGAAGAAATTTCTTCTGATTGTGTATCCTTAGTAGTCGGAGCAGTCACTGTCGCTTCATGTTCATTTGGCACTGTTTCTATTGGTTCTATAGAAACAGTGTCAAGTTTCTCAGGAGCTGTCTGAATATTGCTCAGATCTGCTGCATTGACTGATTTTACAACGTTATAAGGATGAGCGGAACGTGTTTCTGATAAGTTTGGTTCTACTTGATCAAGAGTAGTAGGTGGTTGATAAGAAGAGTCATCAGTTTGTAGGTCAGTTGATTCATTTTCAGAAGCATGAGCTGCCGTAGTATGTGCAGCAAACATCATGAGTAGTAGAGCGGGTGCTCTAAAGTAAAATTTATTATCCATAATGCATCCTTTCGTAGTTGAAATTGATAATTGTATAAATATTATAATAATTTTACTTATTGAAGTATATAGTATAACTAAACTTTATATTACTTTTTATTTGAAGATTAAAAATTTTACTCAAGGTGACATTCATCTGAAATTACTTATCATACTATATATCGTATACAAAATGAAAAAAAGACCGGGACAATTGTCCCGGTCTTCATTGCTAGGTGAACAGCGTAACTACAATGCATGTCTTCTAATAATAGCTGTATACTGCCAGAACAGTTTCATCTGTGTAATGTTCCAATTCGTCATACCTAGCGAATAACCTGATGGTTCAAAGATTTTAATGTCTGACACTTCGAGAACCGCAGCTATCATGTACTGATAGTAGACGTTTAGTGATTTAAAGGTTTCACTCAATTGGCCATCTTCAAAGACAAAATCAAGTGGAACTTCATAATCGAATATATTGACGACATTGAATATTTCTGGAATAGCGAGTATATAGCACGCCCCGTCGATAATAGGGCTCTCATGTGCTTGATGATAATAGATTCTCAAAGATTCGTAGTTTTGACGATGGTATTCATCGAGATAGAAAAATTGTGAACGAAAGTACTCAAGATCTCCAGCGTGAACAATCTGATGCTCCAGACGGTCAAACATCTGATTAATCTGTTCATACTTTTCATAAGTTTTACGCTGACTCATCAACTCATTCCTTTCTATTGTTGATTGGACGTTTCAGTCGACTGTTGCGTATTGACTGTAGGATTTGTATTATTTGAATTTTGTGGTGCAACCGGCTCATTGGACTCAACAGGTGTCTCTGCAGTTGCTGGTGTCTCTGTAACCGGTTCTGTTATAACTGGTGTTTCTGTAACCGGTTGTGGTGTCACTGGTGTTTCAGTTGTGGACTCATCAGTTGTTTGATTATCGTCTGATTGGACATCTTTATTGTTAGTTTCGTTGTCTTGTAATTGTTCGTCCAGTTCGCTGATATCTAATTTTTTGAGTGGAATGAGGTCGCCGTACAGAGAAATGACTTTATAATCAAGCAGGTCTTCTTTTTTGCCTTCGGGTAACCCAAGATCTTTTCTTACAAGTTTAGAAATACGTGCAATATCTTTGAATACTGGGTTGTAATAGTAGACCCCATTATACATATAATCTGTGCCTTTTAACTGAGATTGTTCAAACTCAACATCTTTGGATGAGTAAAATGATGCCAGGGATGTAATGTTATTGAATGTTAAGTTGTGCTTTGCATTATTACCAACGATTTCAACTAATTCATCAAGTTTTGAAAGAGAATCTGTACCTTGTGCTTTTTTGACAATCGCTTCAATCATTTCCATTTGACGTCGTCCTCTACCGAGATCGGTATCCACATGTCTGCTTCTTACTAAAGCAAGTGCTTGATCACCATTAAGCAGCTGATAGCCTTCTTTAACTTTGATTCTTCCTTTATCATTTTTAGTGGGTTCATTCATATCGAATGGTACATCGAAATAAATACCGCCCAGTTCATCAATGATATCCACAAAAGCCTGCATATTGACTCGTGCGTAGTAATCGACGGGTACATTGAATAACTGCTCGACAGCATTCATTGAAGAAACAGGGCCGCCATCTGCATGTGCATGGGTAATTTTGTCATAGTATTTGACGGATGGGATATAAGCCAAAGTATCACGTGGAATGCTGACAAGCCGGATTTGTTTTTTGTCTCGATTGAATGTACCAAGAATCATAGCATCTGTTCTTGCTTCAGAAACATCCTGTCCATTTTTTCTTCTGCTGAGACTGTCGTCTATACCGAGAAATAAAATGGATACGTGATCCATTGCCGGATTAACACCATTCGGTCTTAAATCGGATTTCTTAGTTCCATTTGTGAAGGATTGATTAACTGCGCCTTTAGTCGTGAAATACAAATAACTGGCATAAGTCACTGGAACTATTATTAAACTCAAGCTTAATACAATAAGTAATGCTTTAAATAATTTATTCATCGCTTGGTCACCTTATCTTATGTTTATTTAAATCATACGATTATACTTAGAATATTTTGAATTAACAAGCTATTTAATAAAAAATCTCGTTTCATCCAGTGATTTTTTGAAATTTTTTTGTTCTTTATTTGTAAGTTTTTTATAACTCCTTAAAAATTTTCTGTAATTAGCTAATACAGTTTCTGCATCACCGAACTCTTTGATTCGGCCGCCTTCAATCCAGATAATTTTTGAACAAAAATCTTCTACTTGTTTTAAATTGTGACTTACAAAAAATATAGTTTTACCGGCTTCTTTAAATTCCTGCATCTTTGCAAGACTTTTCTGCGTGAATGTTTGATCTCCTACTGATAATGCTTCGTCAATTACAATAATGTCGGGATCAATTGTCACGCTGATTGCAAAGCCGAGCTTAGATTTCATACCGCTGGAATACTTTTTGACGGGCTGATGAATGAATTCCCCGAGCTCTGAAAATTCAATGATTTTTGGTGTGAGTTCTTTAATCTCACGCTTATTAAAGCCCATTAGCAATAATTTGAATTCAATATTCTCTAGTCCGGTGAGCTGAGTATTGAGACCGGAGTTAATAGCGATAACATTAACTTCACCATTTTTAATCACAGTACCATCGGATGGAGGTACTGATCCACCCAATATATTACTTAATGTTGATTTTCCGGAACCATTAATACCTACAAGACCGATGATATCACCTTCATATGCACTAAAGGATATATCTTTTAATGCATGAAATCGTCGTGTTTTATGTTTTGGAAGAAAAGCATCTTTTAACCGTTCCTTATTATTTCTGAAAATCTTATACTCTTTAGTAACATTGTGAAATTCAACCGAGGGTTTCATACATTCATTCCAATCGCAAATAATTTAATTCATTTTCAACCTATTTTATTACAAATCAATGAAAATTAATAGCCATAACCGTTTCTATACTAAAACGCTATAATGTAAAAGTATTGTAAAACATATTAAAATCATGTAAATTAAATACGTTCTATAGTTGATTGAAATGGGAGGGAATCGCTATCCTACAGAAACCGATAGACAAAAGGGTGGAAGTTCTTGGTGTTCCATTTAGCAACGTTACCATGCAGGAAATGAATCAGATTGTACATGATTTTTCACAATCTGAAACGAAAGATAACTTGTTTGTTGTAACGGCAAATCCTGAGATTGTCTACTATGCTAAAACTAATGATAATTATATGACTCGAATTAAAGCAGCTGATTATATTATTGCTGATGGGATAGGTGTCGTAAAAGCTGCTAAAACTCTTGGACGTCCTCTAAGAGAGCGTGTGCCTGGTATAGAGTTAATGGAGACGATGCTTGAAATTGCAAATCAACAGCACCAACGAGTTTTCTTGTTAGGTGCTTCTAAAGAAACGGTTAAACAATGCAAAAAAAAATTAAAAGAGCAATATCCAAATATAAAATTCAAAGCAAAACATGGTTATAAAGATTTGCATGATTATAAAAGATTACAGCAAGTGAAAAAGTTCAAACCCGATTATATATTTGTTGCAATGGGGTATCCTAAACAAGAGAGTTGGATATATTACAATAAGCATCATTTTAATCATACTGTTATGATGGGTGTTGGAGGTTCTTTTGATGTATTTAGTGGTAATGTTAAACGTGCCCCGCAATTTTTTATAAAATTGAACCTTGAATGGTTATATCGTATTCTTACTGATTATAAGCGTTTGAAGAGGGCGGTTGTTATTCCATTATTTTTATGGGAAGTAAGAAAGCAGCGTTTCAATGAAAGAATGGATCCTCACGCTCATCTGGCTGACAAGGATTAATTTAGGAAAGTGGGAAAGAAATGAAATCAACGGTGCTTGTTTTGAAGGAACAGATTAACAATTTTTATTTGATAAATAGACTCGCACAATTTCAGCTGAAGATTGCAAATCATGATAATTATCTTGGACTTACTTGGGAAATAATCAATCCTCTTATTCAAATTGCAGTGTACTGGGTAGTATTTGGTTATGGCATACGTAATAATAGTCCAGTTGAAGGTGTGCCATTTGTTCTATGGCTGTTAGTTGGAATCAGCATGTGGTTCTTTGTTAATCAAGGGATTTTGGATGGTACTAAATCCATTGCCACAAAATATAATCAAGTAGCAAAAATGAATTTCCCTTTATCAACTATACCGAGCTATGTTCTTATGAGTAAGTTTTATGGTCATATCATTCTTGTACTGATTGTCGTATTAATCTGTATGTTCTTCGGGATTTTTCCGACAATTCATATCTTACAGCTATTGATTTATATTCCTTTTGTTTATATCTTTAGCTTGTCTGTTACATTATTGACGTCAACTCTCGGCGTATTAATAAGGGATGTTCAGATGCTCGTACAATCCATACTTAGAATCTTATTTTATGCTTCACCAATTTTATGGGTAAATCATAATACAACGCTTGAGTTCTTTTTAAAGTTAAATCCTGTATACTTCATTGCAAATAGTTATCGTAGTGCTATTTTGTATCATAAGTGGTATTTCATAGAACATTGGCAGTTGGCAGTATATAATATTATTTTTGTCGTTGTCTTTTTTATTTTAGGAAGTTATCTTCACATGAAATTCAGAAATCGTTTCAGTGATTTTATGTAATTTAATGGCAGGATGAATCGTTTGGTTCATCCTGCCAACTTTACAATGGCAGGATTTTTAAAAAGCGATTAATGATTGAAGCGCAGTTGTAGCTCTGGGCTTTAACATAACCCTGTTCTATAATTAAGTCATTATTTGATGTAATAGCACTATTGATTTTATTTGATAATGACTGTATATTTTGCTCTTCTGCCTTCAATGCATTTAACTGATCTGTTAACAGTTCTTTCGGTCCATTCGGACAATCGAAAGTAATAACAAGTGAACGCAGCAGCATTGCTTCAAATATAACCATTCCAAAACCTTCAAATCTTGAAGGGACACAAGTGATAGCGGAAGAAGCAATTATTTCATCTAGATGTTCATGTGGTGGAAGAATGGTAATGAGTTTCTGAAGATGATATTGCTTTATTAATGACTCTAATTTCTCTCTCTCGCTACCTGAACCGTAAAGTTCTACTTTGTATTGATGAGCTGTAATAATATCATGACTCAAATGAACGGCTTCAATGAGTAGATCGAAGCCTTTTTCATATTCAAAGCGACCAGCAGCCACGATGACATTTCGCTTTGTTTTTGGTTTAGCGTTAACTGTTACGATATTAGGAAGTACGCCGACAGTTAGTTCTGGAAGTAATTTTTTGTAATCTATGAGGTCTTGCTCTGTCAACGTAGTTAAAACATCGAGTTGATGATAATAGTTTTTCATTTTTTTCTGAATAGTGGGAGCATGAGAATTTAGAATAGCATGTTCCATGCCAATCTTGTGTACAGCTGGAGCTTCAGAATCAGCTATTAACATATTAATAATAGGACGCGTCCCTATAATATAACAATTCGACTGAAGTGAGACATATTCCTTAATCTTATACTCAATATAGCGATTATATTGGTCATAGCCTGTCTCTTGCTCTGACATTATAACTGGTTTGAATAATGGAGTGTATTTTCTTAGTCGATTAATTATGATTCCTTTAGGATGCTTTAAATCATAAGGGACAATAGTGTCCAGCTCAATTGCTGAATGAAGTTCGAATAAAAACGATTGCTTACGTGCTATAACAGACGTAATGGCGACTTTATGACCTGCCTCAGCTAGTCCATTGGCTAGATTGATTATCGCTTTATTAGTTCCCCCTGGAAAAAAAAGGTTATGGACAATAAAAATAATTTTCAATGACAACACCTCAAATGGTTAATAGAGTTAGGAGATTATTATATGAAAAATATAAAAAAACAGCTTTACTTGTCAGGATTACAAAAATTGGATAAAATATTAAAGCCTCGTTCATGCAATGAAATTACATTTATGATGACGTTCAGTGATGATATTATCCCAGTTCTGGAAGCTGTCATTCAGACTGATAAGTTTATAATCAATTTATTATACCATCCTAAATATGAGTCTGTTATCGAAGGATATCAGATAAACAAAATTTCACTATCCATGAAAGAAAGTGTCAAACAGTTAAAGGCCATTAAAAGTTCTAAAGTTATTGTTATCGATACTTATTATCTGATGCTTGGTGCTATTGACACTTCACATGCAACTGTAATTCAGACATGGCATGCAGCTGGAGCACTGAAACAATTTGGCCTTGAAGATAGAAGTATTCAAAATGCTGATAGCAAAATGATAGAAGATTATAAGAAGGTTTATCATGCAACAGATTATTATTTAGTAGCATCCCATACTATGGCAGACATTTTCAATCATTCACTCGATGCCTCGGAAAGTCAATTTTTATATTACGGATTGCCACGACTTGATAAATATTTTCCTATATCATCTGAAAATAAACGTTTAATTGCATATGTTCCAACGTATAGAGATTACCAAGATAATGATTATCACTTTGATAAAAATATACTTGCAGCAGAATTTCCTGATTATGATATTGTAGTAAAACTGCACCCTGCCCTAGGTCAAAGCGATCATATATCCATTGAAAAGATAATTAAAGAGTCAGAATATGTAATTACTGATTACAGTTCACTTGCTATTGAAGCAGCACTCAATAATAAAAAAGTAATATTCTATAGTTATGACGAAAAAAAGTATGCACACCTTAGAGGATTAAATAAGTTTTATTATAAGATGTCTCAAAAAAATAAGGCCTATGATTTTGAAACGTTAATTCATACGATAAAAAATTACGAAGAAAACTCTATTATTAATGAATTTTGGAATACTTATAATGATGGTCATGCTACTGAGCGAGTTGTTCAATTTATACAAAAGGAAGTGGAAAGATGAGCATCTCTGCTATCATTCCGATTTATAATTCAGAAATAACGATTGAAAGTACACTCTTATCGTTGCTAAGCAAGGAAATAACAGAAATAATCTGTGTAGATGATGGTTCAACAGATAATAGTGCAGTTATCATTGATCAATTGAAACAAAAATATCCTCAAATCATTTATAAATGGCAGAATAATCAAGGAGCAGCGGCAGCACGCAACAACGGTGTAAAACAAGCAACAGGTGATTATGTATTATTTATTGATAGCGATGACCAGCTTCCTGAAGATGCTGTTACACATTATAAAGATGCTAAAGAACGTTTCCCTGATGGAGATGTCTACATAGGAACCATTGCAGCAGTAACTTCTAAAGGTATTCAGCCAATTAATACATATAATGACTTTCCAAATTTAAGCAGAGCCACATTAGAGCATTACCCGCAAATGATACAATCCATTGGACCCGGTGGAAAATTATATAGAAGAAAGGCCATAGCTGCATTATCCTTTGATGAAGATGTGACATTTTGTGAGGAACATACTTTTAACATAACAGTTTTTCAAAATAATGTAGTCATGTTTGATAAGTGTGTCTATTTGTATAATAAGACAAATGAACATTCAATTACTTCAGACATAAATGCTTATCATGAATACTTAAGAGATGCGCTGAAAGTCAGAGAACGTGTCAATCGACTACTTGAATTTCACAGTCAGAACGTAAAGCAATATTACAGCTACAGAATGGACTATTTAATAGTCTATTACCTTGTGAAAAATGGTTGGTCAAAAAACAAGGGTGACTTGGCTACATTGCAATTACTGAAGGAATATATAGAAATAGCAGCAAAATTTGGGACAACGGAATATATAGCTAAGCTTCATTCAATACTGGAACTTTGTTCAGCTGATCTGACATTTTACGATTATCATGCACTCACTGGCAATAATAAAGCGCAGCAATTAAGACATCGATTCATCAAAGGACTGGTAACGAGTAAAGATTTAACTAAATCAATCGTAAAGAAATGGATAAAAAAATAATCTGATGATTAATCATCAGATCCGTAAAGTTCTTTCTTAATTTGAGTTGTCGATATACCTTCTGTACGTCTTAAGTAGACAACATCACAATATTTTTTTAAAAAATCAAATTCTCCATACCAGTCATGACCCATTAAAAAAGTATCAACCTCATATTTTTGAACATCATTGATTTTCTGTTCCCAGTTGTTTTCTTCAATAACAAGATCGACATAACGAATAGATTCAAGCATCATTTTACGCTGTTCAAAGTTATAGTAAGATTTTTTATTTTTCAGATGATTAAATTCGTCCGATGAAAGTCCGACAATTAAATAATCACCGAGCTCTCTTGCACGGCGCAGTAATTCTATATGGCCGTAGTGGAGTAGGTCAAATGTTCCATATGTTATTATCCGTTTCACATCACTACCCCCTAATTATTGAATATGTTAATATAATGTTAATATATATTTAAAAGAATGTAAACTTTTCGACAAAAGGAGAATCCTAATGATCTATGCAGGTATTTTAGCAGGTGGTATTGGTTCTAGAATGGGTAATGTGCCTTTACCAAAACAATTTTTAACTTTAAAGGATAAGCCGATTATTATTCATACCCTTGAAAAATTTTTGTTGAATAATAAAATTGATAAAGTTATTATAGCGACGCCAAAAGAATGGATTAAACATACGAAGGACATTATCGACAAAAATGGGCTGTCTAATGATAAAGTCCATGTTATTCAAGGGGGAAAAGAAAGAAACGATACTATAAACAATATTATCGATTATATTGAAGAAACATTCGGTTCTAATGATAATGATGTGATAGTCACTCATGATGCAGTCCGACCGTTTTTAACACATCGTATTATTGAAGAAAATATTCAAGGTGTATTGGAGCATAAAGCGGTTGACACAGTCATCAGTGCTATTGATACGATTGTTGTATCCGAAGATGGCGAATCAATCAGCGAAATTCCTGTACGTTCCAAAATGTATCAAGGACAGACGCCTCAATCATTTAGCATCAAATCTTTTAAAAGTTTGTACAACAAGATATCTGAAGAAGATAGAAAGCTATTGACTGATGCGTGTAAAGTATTCACTTTAAATGGTGAAACGGTAAAACTGGTGGAAGGAGAAATCTTTAATATTAAAGTAACCACACCATATGATCTTAAAGTAGCTAATTCTATACTGAAGGAGAATATCTTAAATGATTAATCAAAAATATCAACTTGTTTCTCCCCGTCAGTTTGAAATTTCTTATGCAGATTACTCTTTGAACAAGGCTCAAGTAGTCGTCAGACCTAAATACTTATCTATATGTGCAGCAGATCAACGCTATTATACTGGTACGCGCGGAGAAGAAGTAATGAAGAAAAAACTTCCCATGGCTCTAATTCATGAAGGAGTTGGAGAAGTTGTTTTCGACAGCACGAACACCTTTAAAGTTGGAACACCAGTTGTCATGGTTCCTAATACACCTATCGAAGAAAATGAATTTGTGGCCGAAAATTATTTGAGATCCAGTCGCTTTAGATCAAGTGGCTATGACGGATTTATGCAAGATTTCATCTTTCTGGATGCGGATCGTCTTGTACAACTTCCTGAAGAATTTGATCTTGAAGTACTGGCATTTACTGAACTAGTAACCATAGCAATGCATGCACTAAGACGTTTTGAAACAAAATCGATAAATAAGAGAGATACGTTTGGTGTATGGGGGGATGGAAATCTTGGATACATCACATGTTTGTTATTAAGAAAAATTTATCCTGAGGCAAAAATATTTGCATTTGGAAAAACTGACTATAAAATGAGCCATTTTGCTTTCACTGATCAAACATTTAATATTAATGAAGTGCCTGAAGGTGTAGAAATCGACCATGGTATAGAATGTGTAGGTGGAAGAGGAAGTCAGTCTGCCATTGATCAAATTATTGATCTCATCAATCCTGAAGGTGCAATCTGTCTGCTTGGAGTCAGTGAATATCCAGTTGAGATTAATACGCGTATGGTACTTGAAAAGGGCCTCACATTAATTGGAAGCAGTCGGAGTGGAGCAAAAGACTTTCAGGATACAGTTAACCTTTATAAAGAAAATCCTGATTTAATCACAGACTTATCGTTATTAATCGGCTCTGTCAACGAGGTTCGTACAATTAATGATATTGTCAGCGCTTTTGAAGCTGATTTAACTTCATCATGGGGTAAGACTGTAATGAAATGGTCAATCTAATAGTTAGGTGAGTAAATATGAATAGAATGATAATCAATAATATTTATTACGAAAGAGTACAGTTATTTATCGAAGGGACATTCTCTGAACAGCCTGAAAAAAATGTGAAGTTCTACCTTCGGAATTTAACAGAGACTTTAAAATTTGAAGCGCATCAAGTGATATTAGATGGTGCACATTTTAAACTTAGATTTAATGTCGCTATATTAGATGATGGAAATTATTTAACACCTGATCAATATTTAATTGTAGCTAAAAAAGGTAGAGAAGAATATATAGCAACGGTTAATCCTGAGTTGACAAGTCCTACAGTTGAAGAAGAACAGCTGGAAATGGAATTTGATACTCAGACCGCTGAACAGAATTTTTATTTAAAGCGTTATAAAAAGACTTACAAACGCGGGGGCAGTGCTAAAAATTATTATTATGAAATTACTCCTGAAATTTCTTCAGAAATAAATGAATTTGTTCTTAAAGTAGTTTTTAAAAAGCCGGCTGCACAATTGTCAGGTATTCGAAAAAAAATTAAAGAGATAAAGAAAAAATTTAGAGCAATAAGTTTTAGTCTTAGAAAGACGATGTTTCAAAGTATTTTTTATTTATCCCAGTATTCTGCACGTTTTAACGGAAAAAAAGTATTATTCACTTCTGATTCACGTTCTGAAATGAGTGGTAATTTTAAATTTATTTATGACAAGATGATTGAGATTGGTCTAGATAAAAAATATAACATTTTAACATCTTTTAAGCCGCATATTTCATCACGACGCAGCTTCAAAGATAAATTTACATTTCCATTCAAACTTGGACGTGCTGACTATATTTTTGTTGATGACTTTCATCCATTGATTTATACAGTCAAGTTTCATGATAAGCAGGAACTTATTCAAGTATGGCATGCCTGCGGAGCATTTAAAACGGTAGGTTATAGTCGAGCTGGAAAAAAAGGTGGACCATTCTTTGATTCATTAGTTCATCGAAATTATACTAAAGCGACAGTATCTTCAGAAACGGACATTCCTTTTTATGCTGAAGCATTCGGCATCAAAGAAACTAATATATTACCGACTGGAGTACCAAGAACAGATATATTCTTTGATGAACAGTATAAAACTCGTATTATTAACCACATGAATAGGGAATTGCCAATTATTCAAGGAAAAAAAGTTGTGCTGTTTGCGCCAACATTTAGAGGGGCAGGTGCAAATTCTGCTCACTATCCATTCTTTAAAATTAATATTCAAGCTCTAGCAGAATACTGCTATAATAACAATGCTGTTGTATTATTTAAAATGCATCCGTTTGTTAAGAATAAATTCGTCATACCTAATCAATACAAAGATATTTTCCAGGATGTAGCAAATTATCGCGAAGTTAATGATATTTTATTTATTACAGATATATTGATAACAGATTATTCATCATTAATATACGAATACTCAATTATGGAAAAAAGTATGTTGTTCTATGCTTTCGATTTAGAAGATTATATTTCAACAAGAGATTTTTATGAACCTTATGAAAGCTTTGTGCCTGGTAAAATTGTAAAAACGTTTGATCAGTTGATTGATGCATTGAACCATAATGATTTTGAACAACATAAAGTAAAACCATTTCTTGATAAACACTTTAAATATCAAGATGGCCGTTCTTCAGAGCGTATTGTTAAGGAAGTATTTACTCTAAAATAGAATATCAGTTTAACGGAAACTCCATTATTGTGGGGTTTCCGTTTTTATTTGAAATCATCAACACAACTCTTATGCTTATAAAATTTATGTTCTTAATATTGAGTTTGTTGAATTTTTGTAAATAACTTTAAAGGTTCGGTAAATTTCAACATTGAGTGAATCAATTAATTTATTCTTTAAGTTAGAACTTAATTATTGCTTAAAGGCGGGATTTTCTTGAAATTAACAACTATTGGCCTGGGTTATATCGGGCTGCCGACATCCATTATGTTTGCGAAACATGGTGTAGACGTTGTAGGAGTAGACATCAACCAGAAAGCAGTCGATTCATTAAATAACGGAAAAATTCATATAGAAGAACCTGGTTTACAGGAAGCTTTTGAAGCAGTACTGGCGTCGGGTAAATTCAAAGCAACAACAACCCCGGAACCTGCAGATTGCTTTATTATCGCAGTTCCGACACCTAACATGGCCGATCAATTTAAGTCCTGTGATATTTCTTTGGTCATGACTGCAGTTGAAACGATCTTACCATTAATCCAAAAAGGAAATACAATCATCGTTGAATCAACGATTGCACCTCGGACAATGGATGACTTTGTGAAACCTTTAATTGAGAGTAAAGGTTTCGTTATTGGAGAAGACATCTTTCTAGTACATTGTCCTGAACGTGTACTGCCTGGCAAAATCATGCACGAATTAGTCTTCAACAACCGCATCATTGGTGGGGTGACAAAAGAATGTATCGCTGCAGGTAAGAAGGTATACGGTACATTTGTGCAGGGTGAAATGATTGAAACAGACGCTAAAACAGCAGAAATGAGTAAGCTCATGGAAAACACATACCGGGATGTCAATATCGCGCTTGCAAATGAACTAGCAAAAATCTGCAATATGCTGGAGATTAATGCGCTGGATGTCATTGAAATGGCAAATAAACATCCACGAGTCAATATTCATCAGCCAGGTCCAGGTGTAGGCGGTCATTGTCTTGCCGTAGATCCTTACTTCATTATTGCTAAAGACCCGATTAATTCAGATATCATTCAAGTGGCACGTAAAATCAACAATCAGATGCCCCATTATGTCGTCTCTAAAACGAAAGAAATCCTCAAAAGAAGGGGTGGCCGTAAAGTGACTGTGTTCGGCCTGACTTATAAGGGAGACGTGGATGATATTAGAGAATCTCCGGCATTTGATATTTACAAAATGCTGAAAGACGAGAATCTAAACGTCACTGCTTATGATCCTCATGTCCGACTAGATTTTGTCGAGCAGGATATGGAAACTGCGTTGACTGATAGTTCACTCGTTCTTGTGTTAAGTGATCACTCCGAATTCAAGCAGCTGGAAGAATCTGCACTTTCAGTCATGAGGGACGCCATTATTTTCGATACGAAGAATGTCGTTAAAACTGAATTTGATGAAGTACGTTATTTGAACTACGGTAACTTTTATACTTTTTAAATAATAAACGGCAGAATACACCTGTATTCTGCTTATTTTGTAGGAGTCTATATGAAAGAATTACTCACACTGTTTAAGGAACAACTCATGCATTTAGAGCTGATTTATAAGCTCTCCATCTATAACATGAAGAGCCAGTATTCCAATCATTATTTAGGAGTATTCTGGAATTTTCTCCAACCATTGATGCAGGTGATTCTTTACTATGTCGTCTTTGGACTTGGTTTAAGAGGATCACATCAAGATGTAGTAGGTGTTCCATTTATCATCCATTTAATTAGCGGCCTGTTTCCATGGCTCTTTATTTCACAGTCCATCAATGCAGGCTCAACAGCTATTCATAGCAAACTGAACTTAGTCACTAAAATGAAATTTCCATCGAGTACATTATTGTCCATTTCATTTACCAATTCACTGATCAACTTATTGATTACCACGAGTATTTTATTCGTTTTGTCCATCTATCACCAATATGTCAGCTGGTGGCATTATTTAATCTTTATTTATTTTGTTTTTGCAAGCTACATTTTAATCTTTGGCATTTCATTGATGATGAGTACTTTAGTCATTCTTGTCAGAGATACTAAAAATATATTGCAGAACGTTATGCGTATGGCATTTTTTGTCACTCCTATTTTCTGGGCTGTTGAAACATCTGCACCGATTATGCATCAAATTACTGCATTCAATCCGTTCAGCTATTTAATCGGTGTCTATCGCTCTGCTTTTATCAATAATCAAACGATGATTTACGGGAGTTGGAACGACCATTTATATTTCTGGAGCTTCAGTCTGCTGCTGCTGTTCGTCGGAAGTCATGTGCACTTCAAATTCAGAAATAAACTTGTAGATTATTTGTAGGAGACCATATGAAAAGACTATTGCTGATTACCCAGAATTTTTATCCTGAAATAGGATCCGGTGCCAATCGAATGAAACACCTATACAAACAATTAAAAAAACAAGGATATCAAGTCCATGTTCTGACTGCAGAGCCGTCATATCCAAATCAAAAAATGTATGAGGATGATGCATTCTGGGACGATGAGGAGTTGAATGCTGCTCATGACAGTGATATCATCCGCCTGAAGATGAGACATGAAAAACATAAAAGAGGTTTGAAGGCGAGGCTTAGTTATTATGCTGAGTTTATGTTGAAGGTTCATCATTTTGTCAGACATGCTGATTATTTATTCGATGAAATCTATGTCACTAGTCCAAATATATTTGTGCCGTGGGGAACGTTATTCTTTCAGCCGGCACGAACAAGTGAAACGGTGCTTGAGATACGTGATTTGTGGCCGGATAGTGTTGAAGCTATCGATATGATTAAACTTAAGCCGTTCATGCCGCTGCTTAAGTTTCTAGAACAGAGAATGTACAATAAAGCCGATAAACTGGTTGTTAATAACGAGAGTTTCATACCTCATATCAACGCTAAACTAAAATCTTCAAAACCGATGATTTATATTCCGAATGCGCTGGCACTTGATGAGGTGAAAAAAGGTGAGCTGCTGTCAGAATTCAGCATTATTTATACCGGCAATCTAGGGTTTGCCCAAAGTCTCAGTCAATTGAAAGAAATAGCACGTGCTATCAATGCTGAACAGATTCATTTTAATGTCGTAGCTTACGGCGTACATGCTAATGATTTCAAGCAGTTTGTAGAAGCGGAACAGCTCACGTATGTGACAGTGATTCCGACGATGACCAGGAAAGATTGTCTCACGTTTACCAGCCGGCACCATCTATCCTTGTCTATTCTGAAAGATACTGAAGTATTTTTGAATGTACTGCCTGGTAAAGTCATTGATTCCATTGGATCAGGCGTACCTGTTATTTCAAATTTAGGAGGACCGGCCAACCAGTTGATCAATCAATATGATGTGGGATTCGCTAAATGTTCAGCGACGACAGAAGAGTTGATTGCAGCCATCATTTCTTATCGCAACAATCCAGTCTTATGGCAGAAGAGCCGATTTCATACAGAGGCGCTGGCAGAACAGGAATTTCTTTGGGAAAAAAATATTATCAAATTGATTAAATTTATGGAGTGAATGTAATGAGTGCAGATTATTTACGCAACCGGTTGACAGATATCTCGTACAGTTATCATATGTTGATTATAGAATCAGCAACAGCGGAACTATATTTAGATGAACAGTGCCAGATCAGTGCGGGAAGTGTGTCAGATTATAATTACAGGATGGTTAAAGTAATAGCTCAGAAGAAAATTAATGGCATTCTGACTGTTCTTTTCGAAGTGAAAGGGGAATTAATCGGTTGGTTTCAGCCGACGGATTCCATTATGTTGTACCACAAGAAATTTGAACATGTCATAGTAGATTATGAGCACTTCAAGTCTCCAACGATCAATGCATTAATGAATAACAAAGCTGATCTGTCACATGCCTTCAAAAGCTATCAGATTGTCAGTAAATACTTTGCTATTCATGACGGCGAACAGATTGAAGCCATATATACAGGAAACAGATTTCTAGGATTTGCACCATCACATGTGTTATCACGCAGCGTAAAATTGAAAAATTCGGAAGCAGAGCTTACTCTAGGGTTATATACAGTATACGCCTCACCAACAAAAGAAGAACCAGTAACTATAACGTTTGACTCCGAGTTACCGGTTCAAGTCATCGATAGTTATCCGCAGCTGAAAATGTATAAAGTGAAGCAAGGGTCATTGACAGGATGGATTGATCAGTCTGCTATTCCCAATTATGAGCTGGATCGAGGATCAGAAGACCGTTCCCCGGAAGAACTGATGATGGAACATGTGATTGAAACTTGGATTGCTGAACGCAATCAACATAAGACAGTGATCAAGAAACTGCTCAATGAAAGTATGACCTTGAGAAGCAGACTCGTGAAAATGGATCAAAGAAAGATGAGGACAGAACAGTTGTATCATAACTTGAAAAATTCTAAGCTCGGTCGAATCCAAATTGCTTTTTGGGAAAGAAAATCACGTGGAGGTCGCCGGAAATGACATTTGAGAATGAGGAACGCCAGCAGCTTATAGTCAATCATCTGTTAGGCAGAACAGATGATATTAGTGAATCATCACTGAATGAAGCGTACGATGACCGCTATAGTGAGGATATAGAGAAAATAAATCGATATAAGGATTACATCGATTTATTGTCTTCCAACTATTTAGTAGGTCTGAATCAGCTGAGAAAAGAAAAAGATTCTAAAGCATTCATTGATTACCAGGAGCGGTTCCAAAAGAATGGTAAAATTAATTTTCTTACTGACTTAGAACCCTATTTATCCAGTATCCCTAAAAGCAACGGCAGTCGGTATTTCAAAAAACTAAAGTTTCGTGTAGGCATTGTCAGCGATGAATTCTTATTTAATAGTTATAAAGATGTGACAGAGATGACATATATTCCATACGACTATACATCAATTGATACTAATTTTGACTTTGTCATCATTGCAACGACATGGAATGGCGTGGATGGCAGCTGGAAAGGCGTCGCAAACGACCAATCTGATCAAAGAACCCATTTGTATGGATTGATTCATTTATTAAAAGCCAAAAATATACCGGTTGTATTTTATTCAAAAGAAGATCCTGTCAACTATGATTTATTCAAAAATATCGCTAAAGAATGTGACTTCATCTATACATCTGCAAGAGAGATGGTCGATATATATAAAGCATTCTGTAACACTGAGCGTGTATCTGTTCTAGAATTCGGCATCAATCCACACTATCACAATCCAGTCGGTACCCGCTCGCCTATCAGTCGAAAGAAAAAGGACGAAGTTATTTTTGCTGGCAGTTGGATTGAGAAGTATCCAGTCCGTAATAACGAAGCTAAGAAGATTTTTGAAGCGATTATTGACAATGAGACTGAACTTACGATTATCGATAGAAATTTACACTTAAACCGCTCACGCTATCACTTTCCAGCTCAATTTATACCACAGCTTACTTATCCGATGAGCCATGAACAGCTGCAGTTAATGCATAAAGTATTCAGATGGGCAATTAATGTCAATTCCGTAAAATATTCTGAGACAATGTTTGCCAATAGAATATATGAATTGCAGGCATTCGGCAATTTGATTTTATCTAACTATTCGGTTGGAGTTAATAATAAATTTCCGAATATCATGATGTTGAACAGCGAAAAAGATTTTGCTGCGATATATAATCACTTATCTGAACGTGAGTTGAATGAGCTTCAGGCAAAAGGCATCAGAAATGTGATGCGCAGTGAGACGACTTATCATCGTATGACGCAAATTGCAGAAGATTTGCAACTAGAAGCACAAGAAGTATTGAATAAACCGGTGTATGTCATTGCCGATATAACATCTGACAGCGTTAAAGAGCAGTTTGAACATCAAAACTATACTAATAAAATATTATTGTCACAGCATGAATTTGATGAACTTGTATTGACAGAAGATGCATTTGTTACTCATTTCATCAATGATTACTACTACGAAGAATATTATCTGGAAGACATGGTAAGTGCTTTTAAATATGTAGATGTAGATTTTGTCACTAAGATTGAGGATGAATCGAAACATCATGACTACATTACAGCATTCGAGCACGGGAAAACAATGTTTGATGCTGCAGCATTGTCACAGGAACAGTTGTCAGGCTATGCACTCGATACATCGGAATTACTCAGACATAGTGAACTGCCGGTCGCTTCTCGTGAGCCAAAAGAGTTAAGTGTCATCATCCCGATACACAATAATGGTATTTATCTGGGAGACAAATGTATGGCTTCACTTAAACGCTCAAGCTTGTATAACAAAATGGAAATTATATTCGTTAATGATGGCAGCACTGATCCATTGACAAATCAGATTATTAATCGACTGAGAAGACAAAATCCATCGATTGTCTATTATGAATTCGAAAAGGGTTCTGGTTCAGCATCAAGACCGCGTAATAAAGGGGCTGAACTTGCCTCAACACCATTTATCACTTATCTTGATCCAGATAACGAAGCGACGGGTGATGGTTATTATGAACTGCTGGAACAGATGAAGCTGTATCCGGATGTTGACATCGTTATCGGTAATATTATAAAAGAAGATAACGAACGTCGATCATTGTTCAATTATTATAAGACTGTACTCAAATACAATCATGATAAACCACTTATCAGCGATACACATCAGTTTATGAAAGCTTCCGGCCTTCGTGCACAGAGCATTCAAGCATTAATCGTTAAGTCTCATATTATTAAAGACCATCAAATTCGTATGGTTGAAGGGGCAGCAGGTCAAGATACGATGTTCTTTCAGGAATTAATGCTTGCTTCCAGAAAGGCTTTAGTAATTGAAGAAAATATTCACATGTACTATGCAGCTGTATCAGGCTCAGTGACGAACACGGTTTCTAAGAAGTTCTTCGATAAATATTATATTCTCGAACTTGAACGCATTCCATTTCTGAAAAAACATCATTTACTTCAGTCATATTTGGATAATCGTTTTAATTTCTATATTAGAGGATGGTATTTAGTCAGACTGGAACGTGTCGCATCCGAAGAACGCGCTGAAGCGGTAACTCGTTTTCTAGATATTTATTCACTTTATGATGACTATGAACGTCCTGAAAACAAAGATTTAAATGAAATCATCGACAACTTGAAGAAAGAAGTTCAGTATACAAAGAACAAGGTGATGTAATGATCTATAATGACAAGACATTTTTCAAAGGATATGTCTTTAGTGAAAGACCCCTTCAAATTCAAGGAATCCAAAAGAAGATAGGTTCATGCTATCTATATGTAGATTCTTCATTAACACTCCATGAATACAAAGCTGATAAGCACCTTATCATGCTTGGTTATGCTATCGATACACATGATGTCTCGATAAGTGAACAGGAATTGTTGACGACACTTGCTGCTTGCTCAACTGAGCAGGAATTCCATCAATTGTTGAATCGTATGAACGGCCGGTATCTGTTATTTATAAATGATGGGGACATAAGAATCTATCCAGATGCGACGACGATGAGACCTATCTTTTATTATTCAGAGGTATGCTTGTTAGCATCTCATAGTCCACTGCTTGCAGCGATTGCACCCATTTATGATAGAGACGTCAAACGGCGGGGCAGAGTCAATGGCTTCTTAGATTTTAGTCAATACGAAGATATCTATAAATTGAGCCCTAATATGTATTACGATGTAAAAACCAAAAGACCAGTCCGGTTCTTCCCGGAAAATCCTTTTCAGGAACATTCACTTTCAGATGCGCTTAAAGAGACACTCCCGCTGCTTCTGAATCAAAAAGAATGGCTGAAGACACAAGATGCATTTTTGACATTAACTGCAGGGTCAGATTCAAGAGTATCACTCGCACTCACTCGAAACAGAGAGCTGCCCGTACTCACTTATCTCAATAACAATGAAAAAATGTCTGAAGCAGCAGCAAATATATATGAAACAGACGTGCGAATAGTCAGTGAAATGGTTGATGATTTAAATCTCAATCATACTTTAATTAATATCCATCCAAGTCAAGTGCCGGATGATTATGAGCATTTGCTGAAACAACAGCTGGAATCCCTGCATTCATTTGCATTAAGTGACTATTTGAAGTCAAGTCCGTATTCAGGAAAGCTTCATGTTAAATCAACAATATATGAACTGGCAAAACTTCCATACAAAGCAGCACTTTATAAAAGTGAACCTGTTGAAAGTTTAACTAAAATCATAGCAGGCAGAACCTCTAAAATTTTAGGGAGAGATTTTGATCTTCACCAAGCAGTCAGTAAGTATCTCGAAAGAAATAATCTCATGAATACAGATTATTCTCTGCTTGATTTATATTACGTTGAGTCACGCATGGGTAACTGGCATAGTAATCTGACGCAGGAAACCGATAATTCCGTAGAAGTATTTGTACTGTTGAATACACGTGACCTTATTAATGCAGTGATATCCATGCCGCTTGAAATAAGAGAAGGCAAATGGATTCATAGAGAATGGATTAATGCACTATGGCCAGTATTGAATTATTATCCGATCAATAACAGTGACTCGCTGTATGATATGTATAAAGAACATGAAAAAACAGCAGCGCTGCATCGTCATATTCATCTCAGCATGGAAAGTTCTCTTGTGATGATAGATTGTGTCATTCAGCCTGAGTTTCCGATTAAGCAAAAGAATCATTCGTTCATAGTAAAAAATATATCCGATGAACGTCGGTCCATATCTTTTGCCACTCATTATCATAATCCTCAAGGTAAAGGCAGTCTGACGCTTGAAGTGGGACATTCGCGCTATGACTATACTGACATCAATGAAGGAATAAATGTTACGATGGCACCCGGTGAATCTGTCAAAATGATGATTAAATTTAAGAAGTTATACGAGCAACCTTCCTGGCAGAAGGCTGCAAGATTAACAGTCAAATTGTAGGTGATTATATGAAAAAAGTAACGATGTTTGTTTGGAATCATTTTACGAATGATGCACGGGTCAATAGAGAATGTACAGCACTGAGTGAAACATATGATGTTAACTTAATCGCTATAGATGATCCGAAAGATAAAACCGTTTTACAGGATGAACGAGTGAATCCACACTTCAGAGTCAAACGTGTGAAACGCTATCCTTTTATCATTACAAGTTACCAGCAAGACAAGAAGCAGTTTTTAGTGACTGTAGGCGGGATAACGACAGTAGTGGCTGTCGGCCTGTTCTTCATTCATTGGACGCTGTTGCTTATCTATTTCGGGCTGCTTCTTGCAGCAGCGTTTGTAGTCAAAGTGAAAAAATTCAGAAAGTACTTCGTCAATGGGGCTATTATTTTCAGGATGATTAAAGAAGGTTATCTCCAACATGCAGACATTTACCATTCAAATGACTTGAACACTTTGCCGCAAGGTATTGCATGCGCAAAATTAAGATTAAAGCCTAGAAAACTTATTTATGATTCACACGAGGTTCAGACATCAAGAACAGGCTATCAACCTGAGCGCATTAAAACAATAGAAAAATTCCTGCTTCATTTCGTTGATGAAATGATGGTCGAAAATCATACGAGGGCTGCTCATAATGAAGAACTCTATGGTTTTTATCCTAAGACGCTCTATAATTACTCTGAGCTGTATGATATTGATGATAAGCCGAAAATTCATCTTCACGAAAAACTAGGTCTGCCAAAAGAAGAAAAAATTCTCCTCTATCAAGGGGGGCTTCAAGCTGGTCGTGGCCTTGAACTGTTGATAGAAGCTATGCCGAAGATTGATGAAGGCACACTGGTCTTTATAGGCGCCGGCAAGCTTGAAAGCCGACTGAAGGATATGGCCGCATCAAGCGTTGCAGCTGATCGGATTAAATTTATTCCAAAAGTTCATTTTAAAGAGTTGCCGTCTTATACGAGAGAAGCCTATTTAGGATTTCAAGTGCTGCAGAATATTTGTTTTAATCATTATTCTGCCTCGTCCAATAAACTGTTTGAGTATATTATGGCCCATGTTCCTGTCATCAGCTGCTCTTTCCCGGAAGTCGCAAAAGTAGTAAACGAAGAAAAGATAGGAATTGCTGTAGACAGTCATAATGTTGATGAAATTGCTCAAGCAGTCAATCGTTTGACTCGCGATGAGACGTTGAGAAACACGCTGAGCAATAACTGCCGGATTGCGAAGCTCAAGTATAACTGGGAAGTGGAAAAAGAGAAGCTGTATTTGACTTACAAGCAGACAGAAAAAGGACATGCGACACATTTCAAAAAGCGGTTCAATCATTTCAATGAGGATGAGTGCCATGTATAAAGTAGAAGTGGAACAAGTTTCTAAAGTATATGATTTGAATACAAATAAAAGGGCTAAGCTGATCCAGCTGTTTACATTCGGCAATGTCACCAATGAACGGCCGTATTATGCACTGAGAGATGTATCATTTAAAGTTGAGCCTGGTGATTCTGTCGGTATTATCGGATTGAATGGCTCGGGCAAATCGACGTTATCCAACTTACTCGGCGAAGTGACACAGCCTTCTACAGGTACGATCAAAATCGATGGTCGCAGTTCATTAATTGCGATTGCAGCAGGATTGAACAATGATTTGACTGGAGAAGAGAATATAAGAATGAAGTGTTTGATGCACGGTTTGTCTGAAAAACAGATCAATGATAGATTTGATGACATTGCTGCTTTTTCTGAACTCGATGACTTTATTTATCAGCCTATCAAGTCATATTCAAGTGGTATGAGGTCGCGTCTTGGATTTGCTATCGCCATACACACAGATCCCGATGTATTGATTGTAGACGAGGCGTTATCTGTAGGTGATGAAACATTTTCAAATAAATGCATTGATAAGATGAGAGAGTTTCAGAAACAAGGTAAAACGATTTTCTTTGTATCTCATTCAGCTGCACAAATTAAAAAAATGTGCAATAAAGCATTGTGGTTACATTTTGGCGAAGTAAAAGAATACGGAGAAAGTCAACAAGTAGTAGCTCATTATACAGCGCACATTAAAGACTATAAGAACATGTCAAAACAAAAGCAGCTCAATTACAAAAAAGAAATGATCGCAAAACAGCAGGAACAAAGTGCTAAAATTCCAGTGATCAAACAGTCGACCCCTATGATGGATTATATCATGCTGACGCTGTTAGTTTTATTTTTTGTGGTGAGCATAATATTTCAACTATGAACACGGTATGTTGAAACTAAAAAGAGATACAGAAAATTTCTGTTCTCTTTTTAAATATTAGTATTTAATCTTATTAGATGAGCAATTTTATAAATAGATACTATTAATTAATGTCTATTACTGTATGTTATTGTCAATACTATAAATTTAATATACTATTATATAGGTCAAGGTGGTACATACTGCTGTTATAAAAATAGTTTTTTCATACATATCATTATGAAATTCCTGGAGGTATACATATTGTTATCCATTACTGCAAAACAAAGATTGATAATTTTACTGATCATTGATTCAATTATTGTAAGCTTCTCAGTTTTTATTGGCTTCTATGTGCTTGAACCCTTTTTTGAAGGCTATACTATTAAACTTCTCTTATTTTCTTCTCTTGTTCTATTAACTTCACATCATATTTCTGCCCAAATATTTAATTTATACCATAGAGCATGGGAATATGCGAGTATTAATGAATTGCTGATGATTGTCAGAGCGGTTACTGTATCAATCATAGCGACAACCATTATTGTTCCGATTTTCACCCACAAACCACCATTTTTGCGTCTATATTTTATAACTTGGATGATGCATTTAATTTTAATCGGTGGTTCTAGAATATTTTGGAGAATCTATAGAAGGACTTTTATTGACAGTAGCATTAAGAAGAAAGCTACGTTAGTTGTTGGTGCAGGACGTGGTGGATCAATGTTGATTAGACAGATGTTATCAACTCCCTATATGGGAATGGAGCCTGTAACTGTAGTCGATGATGACAAGAATAAACAAAATTTATCTATTTACGCAGGCGTTAAAGTGCAAGGTTATATTAAAGATATTCCAGAGTTAGTAAAGAAATATAAGATTAAAAAGATTATTATTGCGATTCCAACACTATCACAAAATCGTCTTAAGGAAATCAGTGAATTATGTGAAGGTTTAGGAATAGAAGTTTTTCGTATGCCTAATATTGAAAATGTCATGTCTGGACAGTTGAAGGTAAGTGAAATAAAGAAGGTAGAAGTAGAAGACTTATTAGGACGTGATCCTGTTCATCTTAATATGGCGATGATATCAAAAGAATTAACGCATAAAACAATTCTTGTGACAGGAGCAGGTGGTTCTATTGGCTCTGAGATTTGTCGACAAGTATGTAAATTTAGTCCAGAACGAATTATTCTGCTTGGGCATGGTGAAAATAGTATATATACTATCCATCAAGAGCTTTTTAATACTTATCACAATCAAATTGATATAGTTCCAATTATTGCTGACATTCAAGATCGCGCTCGCATGTTTCAAATTATGGAAGAATACAAACCTTACATGGTTTACCATGCTGCTGCTCATAAGCATGTTCCGTTAATGGAATTCAATCCTAAAGAAGCAATTAAAAATAATATCCTAGGCACAAAAAATACAGCTGAAGCGGCGAGTGCTGCAAATGTTAATAAATTTGTTATGGTTTCGACGGATAAGGCTGTTAATCCACCCAATGTCATGGGGGCAACAAAACGAATTGCTGAAATGGTTATTCAAAGTTTTAATTCAGAAAACAGCGTTACAGATTTTGTCGCTGTTAGATTTGGAAATGTTCTCGGTTCAAGAGGCTCAGTCATTCCCCTATTTAAAAAACAAATTGAAGCAGGCGGCCCTGTTACAGTCACTCATCCGGACATGACACGGTATTTTATGACAATTCCGGAAGCTTCAAGACTTGTTTTGCAGGCTGGTGCATTAGCTGAAGGTGGTGAAATCTTTGTTCTGGATATGGGGGAACCTGTAAAAATAGTTGATTTAGCAACAAACTTGATACAATTATCAGGTTACAAAGTTGAGGACATAGGCATTGAATTTAGCGGTATCAGGCCAGGAGAAAAATTGTTCGAAGAATTACTTAATGAAGATGAAATTCATCCTGAACAGGCCTATGAAAAAATATATAGGGGAAAAGTAAGTCCTGTGAGCAAAGAGCAGGTTGAAAGTATAATAAATGATTTGATAACTGATTACAGCAAAGAAAAAATAATTAATTATACTAATAAATAGCAGAAGGAACTGAGTAATATTACTCAGTTCCTTTTAATTTATTACGGTATCCTGGTGTTACATCTGCTAGTGTATATTGATCCAGTACATTGATATATGCAAACAGTGCCTCTCCTAACACCCGCTCCAGGCCGCAGTGACCAATCAAGGGACATGTATTGGTTTCAGGATTGAAACATTCGACTAACGTGAAGTTTTCTTCAGTCTTTCTGATTAAAGAGCCCACATTAATCTCTTCCGGTTTTAATTTAAGCCTGATACCGCCACCACGTCCACGCACTGTAGTGATATATCCTAAAGTGGCTAAATGATGAACTACTTTCGTCAGATGATTTTTAGAGATACGATAAAATACTGCAATCTCATCTATTTGAGTCAAGTGATGTTTCGTTGCTAGAAACATTAAAACTCTTAATGAATAATCTGAATACAGAGTTAACTTCATAGAATCTGACTCCTTATCAATACTGTGTTATTAATTGTTACAGATTAACAAACAAATTGCAAAGCTATTGTCTTTAGAGAAAAATTAGACTATATTAAAGATGTATTTAAAATATATCTTTGGAGGGCTCCTACATGTTATCACAAGAGACAAAAGCTATTGTCAAAGCTACTGTTCCAGTTTTAGAGCAACATGGCATAGAAATCACTACAGTATTTTATGACCATATGTTTGAAGAACACCCGGAGTTGCTGAATATTTTCAACAAAATTAATCAGAAGCAAGGAAAACAGCAGACAGCATTGGCTCAGACTGTTCTAGCGGCAGCAAAACACATAGATCATCTGGAAGCAATAGTGCCAAACGTCAATCAAATTGCGCATAAGCATCGTGCGCTTCAAGTCAAACCAGAACACTATCCTATTGTTGGGAAGCATTTAATTTATGCCATTAAAAAAGTTCTAGGTGAAGCGGCAACCCCTGAAATTATCAATGCCTGGACTGAAGCATATGGTGTTATCGCAGATGTTTTTATTCAAATGGAGAAAGGATTGTATGAAGCGGAAGAATGGCATGGTTTTCAACCATTTAAAGTGACGGACGTCAAACAGGAGTCTGAACATATTAAAACATTTACTGTAACACCTGAAAATAACATCGAGTTGAAACCGATAGTACCCGGACAGTACATTACAGTGAAAGTTCATCCAGAAGATGAAGATAACGATGCTTTACGTCATTATTCAATCTGCTCTACCGACCTGACAAAAGGACTTAAATTTGCTGTGAAAAGAGACGTGATGGACAGTCATAGAGGGGTGGTTTCAAATTATCTGCATGATACGATTGTAGTTGGCGATCAGCTCCTATTGTCTGCTCCAGCAGGTGACTTCACGCTCCAAAAAACTGAACAGCCCTTATTATTTTTAAGTGGTGGAGTCGGTATGACTCCACTAATGTGTATGCTGGAATCAGCTGCTGATCAGCAAATTACATTTGTTCATTCAGCCTATAATCGTTCTGCTGTGCCTTTCAAGGATGAAATTACTGTGTTTCATGATAAGGAGAACATTCAGTTTTATTTTAATTATTCCGATGAAGCGGGCAGACTCAATAAAGAGAAGCTGAGCAAAGTCATTCAAGGTGATGAAGAAATCTATATGTGCGGTAGTTTAGCATTTATGGAAGCGATGCTGGGGATCTTTGATGACATGGGGATTGAGCGGACTCGTATTCATTTTGAACCGTTCGGACCGAAAATGAGTATTACAGTTTAATAGCATGGAACATCCATAGATATGAAAAAGGGGCCAGAAAGGCCTCTTTTTCATATCTATTTCTTTTCTACTGATCGCTGTGCAGCAATGAGTGTGTTGTTAAGAACCATCGTGATGGTCATCGGGCCGACGCCGCCCGGGACTGGTGTAATCGCTCCAGCTACTTCTTTTACCTCATCATAAGCAACATCGCCTTGTAATTTACCTTCTACTACTGTATTACCGACATCTATAACTACAGCGCCGGCTTTGATATCCTCTTTGGTAACAAGCCCTGGTTTTCCGACAGCTGACACAATAATATCCGAACGTTTTAGTGTCTCTTTCAGTGATTGGCTTTTTGAATGCAGCAAAGTTACTGTCGCATCATGATCAGTCAATAGTTTAGCGACCGGCTGGCCGACTATATGGCTGCGTCCGATTACCGCAACTTCTTTACCTGCGAGGTCAATGGGGGCATGCTTAAGCAGCTCCATAATACCAAGTGGTGTACAAGGGACAAATGTGTCGACACCTGCATATAGGCGGCCGATGTTGACTGGATTGAATCCGTCCACGTCTTTTTCAGGTGCGATAGCTTCTAATACATGAATTTCATTGATGTGAGATGGCAGGGGGACTTGAACCAGGATGCCATGTACGTCACTATCTATGTTCAACTGACTGATGACTTCCAGGAGGGCCTCCTCTGTTGTATCTTCTTCTAACTTCACGATTTCTGATGCCATCCCAATATTTTCTGCTGCCTTTTGCTTGGAAGTGACATAGCTTAAACTTGCGCCGTCGTTACCAACAAGAACTACAGTCAGTTTAGGGGTGATTCCTTCTTCTTTGAGTCTGCTCACTGTCTGCTTCAACTCAGCTCTATAATCCTGAGCAATTTTCTTTCCGTCTAAAATAATAGCTGTCATGAGTGATCCTCCCTTTAATCGAACATTATTGTTTTTCTCATATATAATTCAACTAAAAATCCGAACAAAAATCAATAAAATTAAATCATTTTTTAAAAAATGTCCGTATATTGAATTGAAATTCTATCTTTTAATTGATATGCTATACAAGTAATATACACCTTATCAATTTGTCACATCAAATATTTGCGGGGGTAGTAACTCATGAAAGTAGCTGTTGTAATGGGCTCATCATCCGATTGGGAGACGATGAGAGAAACGTGTCACCTGCTTGATTACTTTAAAATTCCATATGAGAAATCTGTCGTTTCAGCACACCGTACACCTGCAGCGATGATGAATTTTGCTGCAGACGCTCGAAAAAATAATATCGATATCATTATTGCAGGAGCAGGAGGAGCAGCTCACTTACCAGGCATGATTGCCTCACTTACAACATTGCCGGTAATCGGGGTTCCTATTGAGACTAAGATTCTAAAAGGAATCGATTCATTGTTATCTATCGTACAGATGCCGGCTGGGATACCAGTAGCGACCACAGCGATCGGTCAAGCAGGTGCTAAAAATGCTGCAATTCTTGCAGCGCGTATGCTGAGTCTGAAAGATAGGAAGCTGATTGAAGCACTGGAAAACTACGAACGATCACTCATGTTGAAAGTTGAGGAGATGCAGCATGAACTTATCTAAGCTTCCGATAGGCAGCACTATTGGAATTATCGGTGGTGGTCAGCTTGGTAAAATGATGGCACAGTCAGCACAGAGAATGGGTTTTAAAGTAGTGATATTAGATCCGGATGAGACATGTCCGGCAAGATTTACAGCCCATCACTTTATTCATGCAGCATACAACGATGTTGAAGCATTGATGGAGCTTGGTGAATTGTCAGATTCAATCACTTATGAATTTGAAAATATTAACGGTGAAGCACTTGCATTGATTGCTGAAAAATATACTGTCCCTCAAGGCGTGGAAGCTGTCGTTATAACTCAGAACAGACTGGCAGAGAAACGTGCGATTTCAGCAGCTCGTGCTAAAGTAGTTCCTTATGTACCAGTGGAGAGCGAAAACGACTTAGAATCAGCTGTCACAACATTGGGCTATCCTTTTATTTTAAAGACAATATTCGGCGGCTATGATGGAAAAGGTCAACTCGTTATCAATGACAAGGAGCAGCTTGAAGGAGCAGCAGTATTTATTAACAACACGAGTTGTGTGGCTGAACAGATGATTGAGCTTGACTCAGAGATTTCTATTACCGCTACTGCATCAAGCGATGGCACTACTGTGTTTTTTCCTGTTCAGGAAAATGTACATCGTCACCAGATCTTATACCGTACAACAGTTACAGGAAATCATCCTTTAGAACAACAAGCAATCAGTGAAGTAAAAAAGATAATGAAGCAGATTCCATTGATCGGCACATTCACTGTGGAATTTTTTGTAGATAAAAACTATGAACTATATGTCAACGAAATAGCACCGAGACCTCATAACTCCGGACACTACTCTATTGAAGCATGTGATTATTCGCAGTTCGACACACATATATTGGCTGTCGCAGGATGGACACTACCGCAGCATATTATTTTGCATAAACCGGCAGTGATGTACAATCTGCTCGGACAAGATCTTGACGTTATGGAAAATGTTTTGAATGAACATTCACAATGGCATGTGCATATTTACGGTAAGGAAGTAAGAAAGCGTGATCGAAAGATGGGGCATGTGACGATATTAGAGCTGGCTAATGACTACGAAACCATTTATGAGGAGCGAAAATGATGACTTTAGTCTATGAAGGTAAAGCAAAACGTGTCTTCAGTACAGATGAAGCTGACGTCTACCGCATTGAATATAAAGATGAAGTGACAGCGGGTAATGGGACGAAAAAAGATTATATGGCTGGTAAAGGGCGACTGAACAACATGATTACTTCTCTGTTTTTTGAAAAACTGAATGACGCTGGTTATCAGTCACATTTCATCAGACGATTATCTGAAACGGAACAGTTGGTCAAAACGGTCGATATTATCCCGCTTGAAGTAGTTGTCAGAAACAAAGCAGCAGGGTCCATTGTCAAACGGCTCGGACTAGCTAAGGGTGAAACGCTTGAACATCCGCTTGTAGAATTTTATTACAAAAATGATGCTTTAAACGACCCGCTCATGACAGAAGATCATATTAAGCTGCTGCATATTGCAGATGATGATGATATTCAGCAGTTAAAAGAACAGGCACTTATTATCAATAACATCTTAACAAGTATCATGGATAAGTTGAATATGTCACTCGTCGATTTTAAAGTTGAATTCGGCAAGGATAAAGAGGGTCATATCATACTAGCCGATGAAATTTCACCGGACACTTGCAGAATATGGGATAAGGTGACAGAGGAAAACTTCGACAAAGATGTATACCGTGAAGAGACAGCCTCGCTGATTGATACGTATACAGCATTTTATAATAAACTGGAGGATCTTAAGTAATGAAAACTATTGAACTGTACATCACTTTGCAGCAGCAAGTACTGGATACACAAGGTCAGGCATTAACACGAGCTGTTCATGATTTAGGTTATCCACAGATCAATGATATCCGGGTCGGAAAAGTATTGTATATGACTGTAGACGAAGCGACAGATGAAGCAGTAGATAAAGTAGTTAGAACACTCAGTGAAAAGTTATTTGCCAATACAGTGATAGAGGAGTATTCATATAATATTGTTGAGGCAAAGGAGAATAGCTGATGAAATTAGCGGTTATTGAATTTCCAGGATCCAATTGTGATCGAGATATGTTGAATGCAGCAATGAATACAGGAATAACAGCCGTATACGTAGACTATAGAGAGACCTCTTTATATGCGTATGACGGTGTATTAATACCGGGAGGATTTTCATTCGGAGATTACTTGCGCTGTGGTGCGATGGCAAGAGTGGCTCCTGTCGTCAGTGAAGTGAAGCGGTTTGCTGCAGAAGGAAAGCCTGTACTCGGGGTATGTAATGGGTTTCAAATTTTAACTGAGATTGGACTCCTGCCTGGTGCGCTGCTGCACAATGAAAGCCATCAGTTCATTTGCAAGGATGAACAACTGACAATCCGCAATCATACGAAGTTCACCCAGCTCTATGATGATAATGAACAAGTGATATTTCCTATTGCTCATGGACAAGGAAGTTATTACTGTTCCGACAACACTTTATCAGAATTACAGCAAAACCAGCAGATTGTATTAACTTATACGGACAATCCTAATGGTTCTGTTGACGATATTGCAGGCATTATCAGTCGAGAAGGCAATGTTTTAGGAATGATGCCGCATCCAGAACGCGCGATGGAGACCCTCCTCGGTTCTGATGATGGTAAGCGATTATTTCAATCCATTCTAGAAAGCTGGGGGAGATAACATGGCAAAGTTTTTAGAACCGACTGCCGAAGAGATTAAAATCAATCATCTTTATCAAGATATGGGTTTGTCAGATGATGAATATCAAAAAGTATGTCACATTCTCGGACGGCAGCCGAACTATACCGAAATCGGCATATTTTCAGTGATGTGGAGTGAACATTGTTCGTATAAACATTCCAAACCATTTTTAAAGCAGTTCCCTACAACGGGAGCTCGAGTATTGATGGGACCCGGGGAAGGGGCAGGAGTGGTGGATATCGGTGATAATCAAGCGGTCGTCTTCAAAGTGGAATCCCACAACCACCCTAGTGCCATTGAACCATACCAAGGAGCGGCTACAGGTGTCGGAGGTATTATTCGTGATATCGTGTCTATTGGTGCACGTCCTATTCAGCTGTTAAACAGCCTGCGTTTTGGAGAACTGGACAGCAGACAGAATCAACTATTGTTCAAAGGGGTTGTAGCTGGAATCAGCGGTTACGGCAACTGCATCGGTATTCCGACTGTTGCGGGAGAAATCGAGTTCGATACGCATTATGATGGCAATCCGCTCGTCAATGCGATGTGTGTCGGTATTATTGATCATGACAGAATTCAAAAGGGGACCGCTAAAGGCATAGGCAATCCGGTGATATATGTCGGGCTGAAAACAGGAAGAGATGGGATTCACGGTGCAACATTTGCTTCTGAGGAATTGAATGAATCATCAGAATCTAAACGACCTTCTGTACAGATTGGTGATCCATTTGTCGGTAAGAAGCTGATGGAAGCAACTCTGGAAGCGATTACTTATCCAGAGCTTGTCGGTATACAAGATATGGGAGCGGCAGGCTTGACCTCATCTTCATCAGAAATGGCTGCAAAAGGAGGTTCCGGTATTCATTTGACGCTCGAAAAGGTTCCGGTGAGAGAGAGGGGGATCTCTCCATATGAAATGATGCTATCAGAGACGCAGGAACGTATGCTGCTCGTTGTCGAAAAAGGAGCAGAACAGAAGTTTCTCGATCTGTTCGAACACCATGAACTGGATTCAGCAGTCATCGGAGAAGTCACAAACACAGATCGTTTCGTACTGACTTACGATGGAGAAGTATTTGCAGATATTCCTGTACAACCTTTGTCTGACGAAGCACCTGTCTATATTCTTGAAGGACAATCAGCGGACTATGAAAAAGAAGAACATGACTACAGTACGATCAATGCTGAAGACACATTGCTTAAGCTATTGGGTCATCCGACAATGGCATCTAAATACTGGGCGTACTCACAATACGATCAGCAGGTGGGTGCTAATACGATTATTAGACCAGGGTTATCTGCTGGAGTAACCCGTGTAGAAGGAACAAACAAAGCCATCGCTTCGACGATTGACGGTGAGGCACGTTATGTATTCAATGATCCTTACAATGGTGGGAAAATGGTGGTGGCTGAAGCGTACCGTAACTTAATAGCAGTCGGCAGCGAACCGCTGGCAATGACAGACTGTCTGAACTACGGTAGTCCGGAAAAACCTGAAATTTACCATCAGCTTGCTGAATCAACACGAGGAATGGCAGAAGCATGTAACGTATTGAACACCCCTGTTGTTTCAGGCAACGTCAGCCTCTATAACGAAACGACTGGTGAGTCCATTTTTCCAACACCAGTAGTCGGCATGGTCGGACTGATTGATGATATAAGCTATTTACATAAATACCATCCTACTGCTGGTGAATCCATTTATGTAGTTGGAGAGACAAAGCAGGACTTTGGTGGCTCGCAGCTTGAGAAATTGTTATATGATAACGTAGCCCATCAGCAGGTAGATATTGATCTGGAGCAGGAAGTCGTACGAGGTCAGCAGGTGCTTGATGCTATCCGTTCCGGCAAAGTGTCTCATGCACAGGCAATCGGCAAAGGAGGCGTTGCAGTTAAACTGGCACAGATAGCAGCTTATTTTGAAACGGGATTAGATGTTAAGGTCGCATTAACAGCAGCTGAATTATTTTCAGAAACACCAGGACGATATATTTTGATCGCCAAAGAATTACCTGTTCAAGGTGCTGTAAAAATCGGAACGTTCGGTGGTGAGCGTTGGACGCTGCACTATCATAATGGGCAGCTGAATCACGACGTTGAAATGATAAAGAACACTTGGAAAGGAGCTATACCGACATGTATGACATCCGCGGTTTAAACGAGGAATGTGGTGTATTCGGTATATGGAATCATCCGCAGGCAGCTGAACTCACTTATATGGCCCTTCATAGTCTGCAGCACCGTGGACAGGAAGGCGCGGGTATTGTCTGTTCAAATGGCGAAAATATTTTTGGTGCGCGTGGCATGGGCCTTCTTCCTGAGGCTATCAGTCAAAGGCAGCTGGATTCACTGGCAGGCTATACGAATGCTATCGGACATGTACGTTATGCGACGACCGGTGCTTCTGAGCTGTCGAATGTTCAGCCTTTTATCTTTAAACATTCCAAAGGTGATATAGGACTCGCGCATAACGGTAATTTGACTAACGCTCGGCAAATCAGACTGGCGCTTGAAGATGCAGGATCTATTTTCCAGACATCAAGCGATTCTGAAGTGCTTGGACATCTGCTGCTTAAAGCACGCTCGTCAAATGAGCTGGCAAACTTAAAAGCATCTCTCAATATGATCAAAGGAGCCTTTGCTTTTTTAGTGCTCAGAAAAGATAGTCTATCAACTGCGCTTGATAATCATGGGGTTAGACCACTGATGCTTGGTGTCGTTGATGGTGCCTATTGTGTTGCGAGTGAAACTTGTGCGTTCAATGCGATAGGAGCAACCTATATAAGAGATATTAGACCGGGTGAAGTGCTGACATTTAACAATGACGGCATCCATGAAGATAATTATGCTCAGTACAGAGACAGTAAGCTGTGTTCGATGGAGTATGTGTATTTTGCCAGGCCGGACTCGGAATTTAACAGACATTCTGTCTATAACATCAGAAAATCATTAGGTGAACAGCTGGCAAAGGAAATGAATGTGGAAGCCGATATCGTTATCGGTGTACCCGATTCTTCACTGCAGGCTGCCATGGGATTTTCAAGTTACTCCGGCATTCCGAATGAGCAGGGGTTATTAAAAAATAGATATGTCGGAAGAACCTTTATTACGCCGAATCAGGAAATGCGTGAGCGTGCCGTAAAGATGAAACATGCTCCGATTCGAGATGTTATTGAAGGGAAACGAGTGATAGTTATCGATGACTCTATTGTTCGCGGAACAACGAGTAAATATATTGTCAAAGCATTGAGAAGTGCAGGAGCGAAGGAAGTTCATATGGGCATCTCCTCACCTCCGCTTAAACATCCTTGCTATTACGGCATTGATGTATCTAGTCATGCAGAGCTGATTGCCGCTTATCAGTCAGTGGAAGATATAAGAGCTGAAATAGAAGTAGACTCGTTAAGCTATCTCACTGTCGAAGGGATGCATGACGTATATAGAAGACATGGTTCTCACGGAGAATGTGATGCTTGCTTTACGGGTAATTATCCGGTTGAAATTGTTGATCATTTACTGCCACAGGAAAAAGAAAAGAAAACGAAAGGGGTTTAAAGATGTCTGAAGCATATAAAGCATCAGGAGTCGATATCCATGCAGGTTACGAAGCAGTGGAACGGATGAAAAAACACGTGGCACGTACGATGCGTCCTGAAGTACTGGGAGGGCTTGGTGGATTCGGTGCAGCATTTGATTTGTCAGCGTTGAATATGACTGCACCTGTCCTCGTTTCGGGTACGGACGGTGTGGGTACGAAGCTGAAACTTGCTATTGATCATAATAGACACGATACCATCGGCATAGATGCCGTTGCCATGTGTGTCAACGATATATTGACAACAGGTGCACTGCCCATATATTTTCTCGATTACCTGGCTGTACATCAAGTGGATCCAATCATCGTCGAACAAATTGTCAAAGGGGTGGCAGACGGTTGTCAACAGGCAGAGTGTGCATTAATCGGTGGTGAAACAGCTGAAATGGGAGAAATGTATTATCCGGGGGATTATGATATCGCAGGTTTTGCAGTAGGCGCAGTTGAAAAAAGCAGCTATGTTACAGGTGAAGCTATTGCTGCAGGTGATGTCATCATAGGTCTGCCGTCAAGCGGCATTCATTCAAACGGATACAGCCTTGTACGCAAGATTATTAAAGATAACCATACAGAGCTGACAAAAAGCTTCGGTGACCGCTCACTGCTAGATGTATTAATTGAACCGACACGTATTTATGTAAAATCTGTCAAAGTTTTGCTTGAGAAGTATACCATCAAAGGTATGTGTCATATTACAGGCGGTGGTTTCATCGAAAACATTCCGAGAATACTGCCCGACAAGATGACTGCTGTGATTGACGTCACATCTTTTCCTCGCCAGGCTGTGTTTGATTGGTTGAAAGAGCAGGGAAACCTTGAATGGAACGAGATGTACAATATATTCAATATGGGAATTGGCTATTGTTTGATTGTTGATGAACAGCATAGCAGAGCAATCATTCAAACAATTGCGGATGCGGGCGAAGAAGCATATGTTATCGGTACTATCGAAGCGGATGAGTCTGGAATAGAATTGGTGGGTATTTGATATGAGAAATATCGCTGTCTTTGCTTCCGGCAATGGATCGAACTTCGAAAAAATTATGGAGAACATTCAAGTGGGTTATTTGAATCATATTCATGTCACAGGGCTATATACTGACCAAAATCAAGCATTTGCGATTGAACGTGCGCGGAGATTCAGCCTGCCGGTCCATATTTTTAATAGAAGCAGTTTTGACGACAAAGAACATTATGAATCTGCTATTTTAAAGCAGCTGCATCGCGATCAAGTAGAGTGGATCATACTTGCAGGATATATGAAACTGATCGGCCCTACTATATTGAATGCGTATACCGGACGAATCATCAACATCCATCCGTCAATTCTACCAAGTTTTCCTGGTAAAGATGCTGTGGGTCAAGCCTTGAATTACGGCTGCCGGGTCAGTGGTGCTACTGTCCATTATGTCGATAGTGGGATAGATACGGGTCGCATCATTGATCAGATGAGCTGTCCAATATATGAGGATGATACGGAGGAAACGCTGCAGCTGCGCATTCAGAATCTTGAGTATGAATTATACCCAAGGGTTATCAAGAAAATTATTTCTTAAGGAGTTTATAATGAAAAAAGCATTATTAAGCGTGTCAGATAAAACGGGTATTGTTGAGTTTGCTGAAGAACTGATTCAACTCGGTTATGAGCTCTACTCCACAGGTGGAACAAAACAAGCATTAGAGGAACAGCAAGTACCGGTGCACTCAGTGAGTGAACTGACGCAGTTTCCTGAAATAATGGATGGTCGTCTGAAGACGCTTCATCCGAATATTCACGGAGGCATCCTCGCCGATAGAGATAATGCAGAACACTTAGCTGCATTGCAGGAACATCATATTGAACTGATTGATTTAGTCGCAGTCAATCTCTATCCATTTGAACAAACTGTTGCCAATCCTGATGTTACAGAACGAGAGGCTATTGAAAATATCGATATTGGTGGACCATCGATGCTGAGAGCAAGTGCTAAAAATTTCAAGCATGTATTGACGATTGTCGATCCTAATGACTACGCAGTGATCGTCGAAAAGATCAAACAGCAGCAACTCGATGAGAATTTTAGAAAAGAGTTGATGATCAAAGTATTCACCCATACTTACCGATATGATGCAGCTATCGTCAAATTCTTTGGCAATCAAGAGACACCGCTTAGATATGGTGAAAATCCACAGCAAAAAGCACGGTTCGTCAAAACATCTCAAGCAGCGAATACTATTGCTGGAGCGAAGCAGCTGCACGGGAAAGCACTGAGCTACAATAATATAAAGGATGCGGATGCGGCGCTGCAGCTCGTTAAGAAGTTCAGTACACCAGCAGCAGTTGCAGTGAAACATATGAATCCTTGCGGTGTTGGTACGGGAACATCAATCAACGAAGCCTTTCGTCATGCTTACGAGGCGGATGATCAGTCTATTTTCGGTGGAATTGTCAGTCTGAACCGGGAAGTGGATCGTCTGACAGCAGAACAACTTAAAGACATATTTCTCGAAGTCATTATTGCACCTTCCTATTCTGATGACGCCATTAAATTATTGACGCAAAAGAAAAATATACGTCTTCTTGAAATTCAGATGGACGATGATTCAGAATCAGAAGAGTTTGTTTCTGTATCAGGTGGCTATTTAATTCAAGATAAAGATAATGGAGAACGCACAGTTGATGAGATGACTGTTGTCACCAAAGTACAGCCGACAGAACAACAGTGGCAGGCGATAGAATTTGCATGGACCGTTGTCAAAAGTGTAAAGAGTAATGCTATTGTACTTGCCAATCAACATCAGACTGTTGGAATCGGTGCTGGTCAGATGAATAGAGTAGGCTCAGCTGAAATAGCAATAGAGCGTGCAATCGGTATCGATGATAATATCGTAATGGCGTCTGATGGGTTCTTTCCGATGAGTGATACGGTGGAAACAGCAGCACGTGCAGGCATTAAATGTATTGTTCAGCCCGGTGGATCCATCAAAGACCAGGAGTCCATAAATATGGCAGATCAGCATGGAATAGCCATGGTGATGACAGGCATGCGTCATTTCAAACATTAGGAGGTGGATGATGAACATACTAGTGATCGGTTCAGGGGGAAGAGAGCATGCAGTTGCGCATAAAGTCAGCCAGTCTGACCACGTCAAAGAAGTTTATGTAATACCTGGCAATGATGCCATGACTAATGTTGCCACTGTGGTCGGTACCATTGCTGAAAATGAGCACGAACGCATCGGTGAATTCGCGCGTGACCACAGAATTGACTGGGTGATTATTGGCCCGGAACAACCATTGACTGAGGGGCTTGCAGATATATTGACGGCGCAAGGGATTAAAGTCTTTGGGCCGAATCGACAGGCGGCACAGGTAGAAGGATCCAAATCTTTTGCCAAGCAGCTGATGAAAAAATATAATATTCCAACCGCAGCTTATGACCTTATCTCATCAAGAGATGAGGCACTTGCTTATATTGAAGAACACCCCGCACCGATTGTTTTGAAACAGGACGGACTTGCAGCCGGTAAAGGTGTCGTTGTAGCGATGACAAAGCAGGAAGCATTAGAAGCCATCAATGAATTGTATGTGCACGGAGACAATCCTGTTGTATTTGAGGAATACCTTGAAGGAGAAGAGTTTTCATTGATGGTATTTGTCAATGATGATTTTATCATTCCATTTGATTGTATAGCACAGGACCATAAACGTGCTTTTGATGGTGATCATGGACCTAATACCGGGGGCATGGGAGCCTACTGCCCTGTGTCGCATATTGATGGGACAATCGTCGAATTAACCAATCAGCTCATTTCATACCCTATTGCTGAAGCGATGCATAAGGAAGGCCTTGATTATTTCGGACTGCTTTATGTTGGTGCTATCATGACACAACAAGGTCCTAAAGTAATTGAATTCAATGCACGGTTCGGAGATCCGGAATGTCAAGTGCTCCTGACACGTCTCGAAACTGATTTGATTGAAATCATAGTGGCACTTGAGAACAAAAAGGCCATTACATTGTCATGGTCTGAAGACACGGTAGTCGGCGTAGTTCTTGCTTCAAAAGGATATCCCGCTTCATACGTTGCAGGAATGCCTGTTCATGGCTATCACGGAGAGCTCGATTATTATGTCAGCGGCCTGAAACAGGATGACGGCTGGAAAACTGATGGGGGCCGTGTCATGCTGGCAGTCGGTAGAGGGAAAACATTAACAGAAGCAGTCAATGCGAGTTATGAACGTGTCAGTCGGATTACTAGTGATGGATTGTTCTATAGAAATGATATTGCTCATAGGGCGATGAACTCTTAATTCATCATACAAATAAGGTAACTGATGAATCTTTTCACTAGATTCATCAGTTACCTTATTGTTTAGGTTCTATTCAAAAGTTTCCTGTATATCTTCTTTTGTTTCTTCTTCACCGGAATTATCATTTTCCAGTGAATCCACTTTTTCTTCTGCATTCTTTTCTGTAGATTCCTGTGCTTTTTTAGCATCATCTTTAAATTCTTCGATTTTATCTTGAGCCATTGTTCATTCCTCCTCATTTAATCTTATCAACTATATTCCCGGTTACTGCCGGATTGAAACATCTCATACTTAAGACTGAAATTTTCGTATTCATAGGACATTGGGTCGTCCATTCCTTATAATAAGGTTGAGGTGAAACTATGAGATGGTTTAAAAATAATATAGAGGTCTTCATAGGCTATGTGCTCGGTCTGATTTTTATAGCGATCGGTCTGTTTATTATAGTTCAAGGTGAGGAAATCGTTGACTTCAAAGAGATTGCAGTTAATAAACTGCATATGTCTCATTTTATGGACTTTATTAATATTTACACGTATGCATTCATCAAAATATTGAGTAACTATATTAACAGCTATGCTGTCGTTTATGGTTCAGCATTGATCATCTATGGACTTGGATTTATATATATGAGCCGGACGCTGAAAAAAACAACGCAATTTGATCAGTCGATTGCTATATTTTACTTGTTAAGTGCAGTTTTCCTATTTCTTTTCACAGCTGTTTTGATGTACGGCGTCTATGACATATTTACTATCTTCTATATCATTGCATTTGTCATACTAGTATTCTATGTGTTGAATAGAAAGCGTCTGAATCAGGATTACCGCAAAATTCACTATAGCGTTCTGTTATTCTTTTTTTCATTGGCTTACTTATTGACGCAAAATAGAATTTATGATTATCTTGCTGATCATTCTGTTACCCCGCTTGATGTCATGAGTTTGAATTTCTTCTTCATGTTCATTACACTGATGGGATTAACGGCACTCGGTAATTATATATTTCTTCATCGCGCTAAAAAGCTGACAGCTGTCCAACAGGAAATGTCTCGGGTCAATCGCAATAAAAGAGATCGACAAGTGAGTGAAATGATCAATCATCAGACCAATGAAGCGGTAGAACAATTTTCAAGACAATCATTAAAAATTGATGAACGTCTAGCACTAGCCTTAAAACAACTTAAATTAAAAATCGTCCAGTGGATTGATTTAAAAGAGGAAGATATACCAGGATGGATGAAAAAACCAAAGTGGTTTAAGTTTTTTCATATCGAACTTCTTTTCGGCATATTGATGCTGATCCTTACATTGATTGAACTTAACAATAGAAGTACGTTGTTTCAAGTCAGCAAGTTTAACGTTGTCAAAATGCAGTATTTCTATGAATGGATTAACCTTACCGGAATGCTGATTGTCATTGCGGCCTACTTATTCTTTACGATTACCATATACACTAGTAAAAGAGGCTATATCGGTCAGCTGTTTACTGTTACAGTTCTATTTGTAAAAATAGTGACAGCCTTTTATTTAATGCTGTTTAAAGGGATTAATTTGTCGCTGTTTATTCCGCCGGTCATGATTCTGCTGCTGTTGATGATTACCCCGCTATTTCTCTACCATCTAAGAAAAAAATATTAAATCAGTAATCAATTTAGGGGTTGTCATTATAAAGCAAGTAATCTATAATGGGTTAGAAAACGTTTTCATATCGGTGGGAGAAATGTACTTTGGGGAAAGTACAGTGATAAAATGAAGGTGAAGAGTGTCTTTAGGACGCTCTTTTTGTGTTATAGTGGAGTATAACTAAATGAGGTGAAGTGTGTGAAGACAGTAACGCTAAAAGAACGGCAGGATAAGAAATATCGAGACGGGTATCTAGTTGTTGAAGAATCAGATGTATTTGATATGGACGCCCTTAATGAGGGTGACTTATTTATTTTGAAGAATGCATCATCCGAAGATTTAGGATTGTTTTATTTTGGACGTCAAAATAGAGGAATCGGATACAAAGTCAGTAATGATTTAACAGTGAAGCTGACTCAGAGCTACTTTACGAATCTGATGGAACAGGCTAAGTCAGAACGTGTTTCACTTTTCCAGGCCGAACATACAAATGCGTTTCGTCTCTATAATGGAGAAGGGGACGGCCTTGGCGGTTTCACTATCGATAACTATGATGGCAATCTGCTGATTCAGTGGTATTCAAAAGGCATTTATCGTTATCAGCAGGAAGTGCTGACAGCTGTCAGAGCAATTTTTGATTTTGACTCCATCTATGAAAAATTAAGATTTGAAAAAGATGTACCGACATTTCTACTGTCAGATAAAGCAGTTGAATTTCCGATCATTGTGAAAGAAAACAATCTCTTTTACACGATTCATTTTGAAGATGGCCCGATGACAGGTATTTTTCTTGACCAGCGTGATGTCCGAAATAAAATTCAGTCGTTACCGTTAGAGGAAGGGACCATGTTAAATCTGTTTGCTTATTCAGGAGGCTTCAGTGTTGCAGCTGCTAAAAATGGCATGCTGACAACAAGTGTAGATATTGCTAAACGATCGCTTGAACTCATTGAACAGAATTTTGCATTGAATGAGTTGACGCTCGATGATCACTACAGATATACACTCGATGTTTTTGATATGTTCAAATACTGCTACCGAAAAAAACTGTCATATGATTTAATTGTCATTGATCCACCGAGCTTTTCCAGATCTAAAAAACGGCGCTTCAGTGTCAAAAAAGATTATCATGAATTAGTTTCGGGAGCAGAGCCGATCGTCAGCGCAAATGGCTACCTGCTGCTCAGTACGAATGCCAGTGACTATACGCTGCCGCAATTCAAGAAGATGATAGAAGCTGCACTTGACAAGCAGAGCCGTGATTTTAAATTCGTTGAAGTGATGGGCCTCCCTAAAGATTTTAAGACTACTAATCACTACAAACCTTCTAAATATTTAAAAGTGGTTCTCGTAAAGTTTTTGGATTAATGATCGCTGATTCAGGGAATTAACTCATGAAAACAATTATCGAGGAGTGACGACATGGGTATAATGGATATGGTGATTAATAATGTTTCCAAAAAGTTAAATCGTGCCAAAAAGATAGAGATGGAGAAAAATGATTTACCGGTCAATGAGACTGAACTGATTGAGCGCCGCGAAGCGGCAGAAAATTTAATCAGAAATAAATCATTGATGAGTTCAGCCGGGGCAGTTGTTCCTATTCCTGGACTTGATGTTGGTATTGATATGAAGTTGATGACTGACTTGATTGAGCAGATTAACCGGACGTATGGACTCAGTTATAAGCAGGTCAGCGGTATGACGGATGAGCTGAAACAAAAAGTTATGGTAACTGCAGCTAAGCAGGGCAGCGAGTTCATCGGCAAAAGAATTTCAAAATCACTGATTGCAGTGATCTTCAAAGCGATGGCAAGACGAGAGCTCGCCAAACAGTCTAAGTGGGTTCCTATCGTTGGACAAGCTATATCTGCTTCCATCAGTTATTATATGATGAAACGTATGGGACTTGCACATATCGAAAAGTGTGAACGAGTGGCCCGTACTTTGATTAAAGATGCTGCAGCATAATCGTGCATCACATTATCGATAGACATTTTAAGTTTAAGTATCAAACAATTGAAGTTAACGCTATAATTTGTTATTCTATTCACTGTATAGACCGTTTCAGTTTATATATAAAAAAAAGTGCATAATTATGCGGCCAAAGGAGAAATATAACTATGGAACAAAAATCTTATGTAATTATTGATGAAACTGGTATTCACGCACGTCCTGCAACGATGCTTGTACAAACAGCAAGCAAGTTCGATTCAGATGTTCAATTAGAATACAACGGTAAAAAAGTAAACTTAAAATCAATTATGGGTGTTATGAGTCTTGGTGTAGGTAAAAATGCTGAAATTACTATTTATGCTGAAGGTAGCGATGAAAAAGAAGCCCTTCAAGCAATTTCAGACGTATTAACTAAAGAAGGTTTAACTGAGTAATGTCTAATATGTTAAACGGTATAGGTGCTTCTGATGGCGTTGCCATTGCGAAGGCCTATCTTTTAGTAGAACCGGACTTATCTTACACTAACGATACTGTCACTGATAGTGAAGCAGAAGTTGTTAAATTTAAAGCGGCCATCAATCAATCAAAAGTTGAATTGACGCAAATCAGAAATAATGCAGAAGTTGCTCTTGGCCCGGATAAAGCAGCTATTTTTGATGCTCACTTATTAGTATTGGAAGACCCAGAATTGATCCAACCTATCGAAGAAGATATTCGTACGAACCAATCTAATGCTGCAGCGGCATTGATGACGGTATCAAATAATTTTGTGACGATCTTTGAATCAATGGATAATGAGTATATGAGAGAACGTGCGGCGGACATTCGTGATGTGTCCAAACGTGTGCTGGCTCATATATTAGGTGTGACACTGCCGAATCCAACGACAATCAATGAAAGTGTAGTCATCATCGCGGATGACTTGACACCATCTGATACGGCACAGCTGAACAAAGAATTTGTCAAAGGATTTGCGACTAATATCGGTGGCCGGACAAGCCACTCGGCTATTATGAGCCGCTCTCTTGAAATCCCGGCAGTAGTAGGGACTAAAAACATTACTGATGTTGTCAAGCACGGCGATATGGTCATTGTTGACGGTTCAACAGGTGAAGTCCTTATCAATCCTGATGAGACAACTATTATCGCTTACAAACAGAAGCAGGCGAACTTTATTCAGGAAAAAGAAGAGCTTAAACAGTTAGTCAATGACAACACGACTTCAAAAGATGGTTTACACGTCGAACTTGCAGCTAATATTGGAACACCTAATGATTTAGAAGGTGTCATCAATAATGGTGCTGAAGGTATCGGTCTATATCGTACAGAATTCCTTTATATGGGCAGAGATAATATGCCTTCAGAAGATGAACAGTATGAAGCTTACAAACGCGTTCTGTCGGAGATGAAGGATAAACGTGTGGTTGTTCGTACGCTTGATATTGGTGGCGATAAAGAACTGCCGTATTTAAACTTGCCGCATGAAATGAATCCTTTCTTAGGATATCGTGCAATTCGTCTATGTCTTGATCAGCAGGACATATTCAGAACACAATTGCGTGCCTTATTACGTGCCTCTGCTCACGGCAACTTAAGCATCATGTTCCCGATGATTGCGACAATCAATGAGTTCCGTGAAGCAAAAGCGATTCTTGAAGAAGAAAAAGGTAAACTCATAGATAATAAAATTAAAGTATCTGATGATATTGAGTTAGGTATCATGGTTGAAATACCATCAACTGCTGCTATGGCGGATATCTTTGCTAAAGAAGTAGATTTCTTCAGTATCGGTACTAATGATCTGATTCAATACACAATGGCAGCAGACCGCATGTCAGAACGTGTATCGTATCTATACCAACCCTATAATCCGGCCATCCTTCGTCTTGTGAAACAAGTCATTGACGCGAGTCATAAAGAAGGTAAATGGACAGGGATGTGTGGTGAAATGGCGGGCGACACAACTGCTATTCCATTATTGCTTGGTTTAGGATTAGATGAATTTTCTATGAGTGCGACAAGTATCCTTAAAGCACGTCGTCAAATTAAAAACTTAAATCAGACTGAAATGAAAAAATTAGCAGAACAGGCTTTGAACTGTGCGACACAGGAAGAAGTCATTGAACTGGTAAACCGTGTAAAATAAAAGATATTAAGTGAACTGTGAGTTCACTTAATATCTTTTTTTGTTTCCAGCTCCAGTAAAGTAATTTCAGCAGGACAGAAGAAGCGGACCGGCAGATGGGTGGTACCGAGTCCCGGAGAGACATGGAGCAGCATTTGGTTGAGCTCATATAACCCTTTGACATAGTTCTTGCCGAGTTTTGGAAGAACCGGCGCGCCTATAAAGGGGATTCTGATCTGACCGCCATGTGTATGTCCAGATAGCTGTAAATCTACTTTGAAGCGATTAACATAGTCTGCATAGTCAGGTTCATGGACCATCATGAGAGTGACCTGCTCATCGTTGATTCTGTTTTTCAGTGCTTGAATCACATTGCCTTTACTACTTAATATATCGTCAGTCCCACCTAAATAGATAGCTTCACCATCGTAATCAATGGTTCGACCAAAATTGTTCAAAAGATGGATTCCACTATTTTCAATGACCGATTGAATTTTGTGCGTGTGATTGCTCCGCTGGTCATGATTGCCGTAAGTGAAATAAACGCCAAGTGGTGCTTTAATGGTTCTCAGCAACGGTGAAAATGCTTTTGATTTACCTTTATAAATATCGATCTTATCAAATAGATCTCCTGTTATCAAAACGATATCGGGCTGAAGTTGATTGATGATTTTAATATGATAGATCAAATCTTCATAGGTATAGTTAAATCCAATATGCAGATCGGAAATATGAACGATTCTTAACGGGCGCTCATGCGGTTGATTCAACAGTGGGAGACGATAATTCCGAATCTTAACATCCTCCGCATCAGAATAAAGAAAACGAGGTTTTATTTTAAGGAACAGCCGGACAGCCTGATTAATCATGACACTCCTCCTGCAGCACACGTTCAATTTCCGCAATATCTACAGTCCGAATGACTTCATCGTTTATAATGATAAGCGGGGTGCTGAATGCATCATGTGCTATCATTTCTCGACGAAATGCTGGATGGCTGATATTTTTCTCCGTATATTTAATTGATCTTTCGGTGAAATAATGTTTGATATATTCACACGGAGGGCATTGATTCTGAGTATATAGTGTAATGTTCATCGTTGTAACTCCTTTTTAGAATGTTAATAATATACCCTTTATTAATAGAGAATACAAATGAAGTAATGACAAATTCGCAATTTTATTGTCACATTTTCAGCGAGTTTATCAATAGAAATCACATGTGAAATTCGTTATAATGGATTTATATCAATTTGTGATAAAAATCACAATTAGGAGGAAAGCGATGGATGCAGTTGTTTTAAGTCGTCTGTTAACAGCAATGACGCTTGCGTTTCATATAATATTTGCAACAATCGGGGTCGCACTTCCTGTCATGTTCATGATAGCGGAAGGTCTTGGGCTCTACAAAAAAGATGCACGTTATTTAGCGATGTCTAAACGTTGGGCAAAAGGATTTACGATTACTGTTGCAGTAGGTGTAGTAACAGGTACGATCATCGGTCTGCAGTTATCACTGCTTTGGCCGACCTTTATGAGACTTGGTGGACAAGTAATTGCGCTGCCACTCTTTATGGAAACATTTGCATTTTTCTTTGAAGCCATTTTCCTAAGTATTTACTTATATACATGGGATCGATTTAAAAATAGATGGCTCCACTGGCTGCTAAATATTCCGATTATCATCGGATCGACTATGAGCGCATTGTTTATTACAAGTGTCAATTCATTTATGAATACACCACAAGGTTTTGAAATCGTCAATGGTAAAATGACAGGTGTCGATCCTATTGCTGCGATGTTGAACCCATCATTCTTTGTGCGGGCGTTTCACGTAGTAGCAACAGGTGGAATGACTATAGCTTTTATTCTGGCAAGTATTGCTGCTGTCAAAATTCTTCGCAATAAGTTTCCTGGAGATAGAAATTATCATCTTAAAGGCTTGAAGATAACGATGCTGACCGGTCTGTTATTTAGTATTTTAACGATTGCTGCTGGAGACTTATCTGCCAAATTCCTTCACAACGAACAACCGGAGAAATTGGCAGCAATGGAATGGCACTTTGAGACGGAAAGTCAAGCGGATCTTGTTCTGTTCGGTATACTGGATCCCGAAACACAGGAAGTTAAAGGCGCAGTTAAAATTCCTGGAGTCTTAAGCTTCCTTGCAGATAACAGTTTTGATACTGAAGTCAAAGGATTAAATGAAATTCCTGAAGATGAACGCCCACCGCTCATCATTCATTATTTCTTTGATTTAATGGTGTTCTTCGGAATGTTTGCCTTTTCAATTTCCATTCTCTACTTTATACTGAAGAAATTTAAGCCGGGTATTGCGGAACATCCATTTATTCTTTATATGATTGCACTGACAGGTCCAATGTGTATGCTGTCCATTGAATTCGGCTGGTTCCTCGCTGAAATGGGAAGACAACCATGGCTGTTACGAGGATACTTGAAAGTAGCTGAAGGTGCCACTCATGCTGATGGCTTATCACTTGCACTCATAGCATTTGCTTTACTCTATGCTGTATTAGGGTACTCGTGCGCTTATGTGCTTATTAGAATGTTCAGAGATAAACCTGCTGAACTGGATGTTAAACAAAACGAAGCACTTGTAGGAGGGAAATGATAATGGATTATCAACATATTGGTATTGCTGTATTATGGACCTTCCTATACGGATACATCATTGTCGGAGCGATAGACTTCGGGGCAGGTTTTTTCATGCTCTATGCTAAATTTACTAAGAAAGACCACTTGATCAGCAGCCTTGTTTCAAGATATTTGAATCCGGTATGGGAAGTTACGAATGTTTTCCTCGTGTTCTTCTTTGTTGGAATAGTAGGATTTTTTCCTGATACAGCGTATTACTTTGGATCAACATTACTGATACCAGGAACGGTCGCATTGCTGCTGTTATCTATTCGTGGGGCATTTTATGCGTTTGAAACTTACGGTAAGGATTCTAAGTTTGCATGGATATTTTTATACGGGATGACAGGTCTGTTGATACCAGCTGCATTTTCAACAGTTCTATCTATCTCTGAAGGTGGATTTATTGAGAAGACGTCGGAAGGAGTAGCTCTGGACTGGCTGGAGCTGTTAATGAGTCCTTATGCATGGGCAGTCGTGTTTTTAGCAGTGATTTCTGTCCTATATATTTCATCCGGATTTCTTACTTATTATGCGGATAAAGCAGGGGATAAGGCAGCGTATCAGTTAATGCGTCAATGGTTCCTGATTTGGGCCGGTCCAATGCTGATTATCTGCCAGTTTGTCTTCTTGAGCTTAAGACAACATAATGAACAGCACTTTAATGAGGCTGTGACACATTACTGGTGGATGTTCGGACTAAGTATTGTATTTTTCATTATTGCTGTCGTGCTGATCTGGATGAAAAAGAATCATGGCTTAGCATTTATCATGATCATGGTGCAATTTGCTCTGGCATTCTATGGATATGGATTAAGTAAACTGCCGTATATTTTGTATCCTTATGTCAATATTGATACAGCAGTCGTCAATGATAACATGGCATTCGCCTTAGTCGTAGTGTTTATTTTAGGTTTACTTTTACTTGTTCCTTCTTTACTATTGTTATTGAGATTATTTATCTTTGATGCAGATTATGTTAAAGGTAATAAGAAGTAGCGGAGGGACATATGGATAAAGAATTTGTAGTAATTGGACTTGGTCGATTTGGCGGCAGCATTGTCCGTGAATTAAATGCACTCGGCGTAGATGTAATGGCCATTGATAATGATGAAGCCCGGGTCAATGAATATGCTGATATTGCAACACATGCTGTGATAGCAGATACAACAGATGAAGCAGTGCTGAAAAGTCTAGGAATACGGAATTTCGATCATGTCATTGTAGCAATCGGTGATAATATCCAGGCAAGTATATTGACCACTTTAATCCTTAAAGATCTAGGGGTTAAGAAAGTAACTACTAAAGCTCAAAATGATTATCACGCCAAAGTTCTGAATAAAATTGGTGCTGATACAGTCGTACATCCCGAGCGTGATATGGGACGTCGTATCGCCCATAATTTGGCAAGTGCATCAGTCCTTGATTATCTTGAACTTGCTGATCAGTATTCTATTGTCGAAATACGTGCCGGAGAGATGCTCCAAGGTAATACTATTCTTGATCTTGATGTCCGTGCAAATTATGGATTGAATATTATCGCATTAAAAAGAGGAAAAGAAATACTGGTTTCTCCTGATCCTTACGAAGTCATTGAACGAGGCGATATTTTAATCGTCATCGGACATGATAATGATTTGAACCGCTTCGAGAAAAAAATAGCAAACGATTAAAAAGCATCCCTGCGCAGCAGGGATGCTTTTATTGTTTGACGTCCATGATCATTGGAAGAATCATCGGATTACGTTCCGTTTTTTCGTATAAATAAGGTGAGAGTTCCTCGGATATAGCAGTTTTAATATGGTGCCATTCCACATGGTCAGAGCTATTCAATTTTTCAATGACAACACGTTTTAAGCGGCGCTGTGCATCGTAAATAAGGTGACCGGACTCACGCATATAGACAAATCCTCTTGAGATGATATCCGGGCCAGCCAGCAGCTGCTTTGTTTTCAAGTCAATGCTGACAACGACGATGACAAGACCATCTTCAGATAAGATTTTACGGTCTTTAATAACGACATTACCGATATCACCAATGCCACTTCCATCTACTAGAATATCACCGGACTGAACTTTGCCTGCACTTCTCGCAGAATCTCTAGTCAATGCTAGAACTTCACCGTTTTCATGGATAAAGACATTGTCAGGATCGACACCACAGTCGATCCCTAACTGACCATGCAGTTTCTGCATGCGATATTCACCGTGAATCGGCATGAAAAATTTTGGTTTAATGAGACGCAGCATTAACTTCTGCTCTTCTTGTGAACCATGCCCAGATGTATGGATGTTGGACAGCTTGCCATGAATAACATCCGCACCAGCTTTATACAATGCATTGATTGTGCGGTTGACGCTGCGTATGTTACCTGGAATTGGTGAAGATGAAAAGATGACTGTATCTTCTGGAATGATGCTGATTTGACGATGAGTCCCGTTAGCGATACGCGAAAGTGCAGCCATCGGTTCTCCTTGTGAACCGGTACATAGAATCAACAGTTTATGTTTAGGAATACTGTTGATCTTGTTAGCTTCCACAAAGGTTTCAGGGGGTACTTTGATATAGCCGAGTTCAGTGCCAATCTTAATGTTGTTTTCCATTGAACGACCGAAGATAACGATTTTACGGTCGAATTTAACAGCAGCTTCTATGGCCTGCTGAACGCGATAGATGTTTGAAGCGAAAGTAGCAAAAATAATTCTGCCCGTACACTTTCTGAAAATCTGTTCGACATTCTGTCCGACCTCTCGTTCACTAATAGTGAAGTTCGGTACTTCAGCGTTCGTTGAGTCTGATAATAAGCACAGTACACCTTCATCACCGAGCGAAGCCATCCGGGCAATGTTCGCCGGTTCGCCTACTGGTGTGAAGTCAAACTTGAAATCACCCGTATGAACAATTTTTCCTTCCGGCGTTTCCACAACCACACCGTATGCCTCTGGAATAGAATGTGTTGTTAAATAAAAGGATACTTTTAGATGATTAAATTCAAAGACGCTGTCTTCGTTGATTGGATTAAGTGATGCTGTTCTTAATAAGTGATGTTCTTCCAGCTTATTTCTAATCAGACCTAGAGCAAGTGGACCACCGTAAATAGGGACGTTCAGCTGTTTCAATAAAAACGGGACGCCGCCGATATGGTCTTCGTGTCCATGGGTAATAAAAAGTCCTTTGATTTTATCTTGGTTTTCAACTAAATATGAATAGTCAGGTATCACATAGTCAATGCCTAGAAGTTCATCTTCAGGGAATTTGATTCCTGCATCAATGACGACAATCTCATCCTGATATTCAATAGCATAAGTGTTTTTACCGATTTCGCCCATTCCACCTAAAGCAAAAACACCTACTTCATTTTTTTGAAGAAGATTCATTAAATAGTCTCCACTTGGTAGTTCGATGCTTTTTCTTCATATTCAAGATGAGCACCTTCCAGTTTTTGAACAAATTCGATATTGTAAGGGCGATCTGATAAATATTTTCTCACTTGTTCTTCTGTTTCTGCTTCTACATATTTCACTTGTGTATTTTCACGGATAATTACTTCACTTCTGTCTTCTTGGTAAAATACTTTAAAAATTGCCATGGTATAGCCTCCTAATAAATTTAAACTACATAAAGAATGCCCTAGGTAGTCTAGGGCTAATTCAAACCGTACAAGACATTTATAATAAATGTATGAGTACTGTTATTTTACATGATGTTGAGAGTGAGTGTAAAGCCTTTAACTTAAAAACTAGAGTTTAGTTACAATCTTTTGTATGATTAAAAAAATGGAGGCGGTAGTGTGACACGTAAATTAATCTTTTTTGATGTCGATGGAACAATCTATAATAGTCATCTTGAAATACCTGAAGCAACACATACAGCAATCAATAAGTTGAAAGATAATGGACATATACTGGCAATTGCAAGCGGAAGAGCACCGTTTACGCTTGAGAAAGTATGTGCAGATACCGATATCCCGAATTATGTAGCATTTAATGGTCAATATGTCGTCTATAATGATGAAGTCATTTTTAAAAACCCGATGGATATTGAATCGCTTCGTCAGCTGGAACAGCAGGCAGTGGACCATCATCATCCAATGGTATTCTTCTCACATCATGAAATGGTGTCAAATGTTGATTATCATCAACACATTGAGGAAAGCTTATCATCCATCAAATTAGCACACCCGCGCTATGCGGATAAATATTTCGATGATAATGCTATTTATCAAGCGCTGTTATTTCATGAGAGCAAGGAAGATCATCTCTATGACAATCAGTATGACAAACTGAAATTTTATCGCTGGCACGAAGTCAGTCGGGATGTCGTACCAAGCAACGGCTCAAAAGCTGAAGGAATTAAGCAGTTTGCTGACAAACTGGGTTTCAGCCGTGAAGACTGTATTGCAATCGGAGACGGAAACAATGACTTCGAAATGATACAGTGGGCTGGGACTGGCATTGCGATGGGAAATGCCGTCGCAGAATTAAAAACAGTCGCAGATTATGTGACCGGCCATGTAGATGAGGACGGACTCTTTCAAGCATTCAAAAATTTAGAACTGATATAAGGGTGGTCAATATGGCAAACTTAGAAAAGATCAAGCAGGACATTCAAAACGAGTTTCATCATCCTACGAAATCATTAAGCCATGTAGAATTTAATAGAAGAGGTCAAGAAGTGGTTATGACCTATGTGTATTTTCCGGAGACACATGAGCATAAAGAACCGCACCTCGCTCCGCATGACAAAGATCCGGAATGGCTGACGATTGAAGAAATGAACACCTTGAAAAAATATTTGGATGACCACCACTGGTCGTTTCACGAACGAACAGATATCTTTATATAATAAATCAGTCCCTCTGCTAAAGAGGGACTGATTTTATTCAACAGGCATTGAATGAGGTTCAGGCGAGAATGGGTCGTCATGATTAATGTGATCATAAAACATGACCCCGTTCAGATGATCGATCTCATGTTGTGCGACGATGGCTGCAAAACTGTTTAACCGCAGTTTCACTTCCTTGCCTTCAGGAGTAAATCCTTTGACAGTGATTCTAGCGTAACGGTGGACGAGGCCTGGTATATTCTCATCGACACTCAGGCACCCTTCGCCTTGAGGTAAATAACTTTTCTCGACACTGTGACTGACAATTTTAGGGTTAATTAATTGATGGGTAATATAATCTTGTTTTTTGTCATCAAAGAAATGAATGACCAGCATTCTTTTGTTAATGTTCAATTGTGGTGCTGCAAGACCGACACCACTTCGCAGCTGGTACTTTGCTGCAATCTCGTCATCTTGGCTGTTTTTGATGAATTCGAGCATAGCGTCAATCGTCTCTCGATCTTCACTGCTGAGAGGAAGGCTGACCTCCTGTGCTTTTTGACGCAGTCCTGGATGACCGTCCTTTATTATATCTTTCATTGTCAACATATTATCACTCCTTGGTATTAATATAACAGAGAGCATATGCTGCTTCCACCAAATGATTGAATCAATCGATAAAAACCGCTACTATGATAAAGAAATCATAAGGAGGTAACACGATGCCAAAGTATAAAATTGCTGCCATGTGCTTGTCTGTATTGTTCCTATCAGCGTGTGGCAATGAAAATGAACAGCTTGAAACCTTCTATAAGCAGGTTCAACAAGCAAATGAACAGGAAAAATCTATCGTGCAGACAAGTGACAAACTAGGTCAACTTGAAAGCGAAAAGGTTGAGATGTTCGATAAAATTAATCAAGGCAGTATCAAGACTATTCATGCGACGGCTAAGAAATTAGATGCCAACGCAGATGAAAGAAAGACAGTTATAGAAGAAGAAAAAGATGCCATTGCACAATCTGAAGCAGAGTTTAAAAAAGCTTTGTCGCTTGCTAAGGAGGTTGACAATCAGAACAACAAGAACGAAGCAGAAGATATTGTAGATAAAATGGAAATTAAATATGAAACTCATGACAAATTGATGACATCATACGAGAAGATTTTAACGAAGGAAAAAGAGATTTTTACTTATTTGCAGAAGAAGAAACCTTCTGGTAAAGATGTCAATCAAAAAATCGATCAGCTGAATAAAATTACAGCAGACTTCCAAACGTTAACGAATTCATATACTGAAAATTCAAAAGCCCTTGAAAAAGAAAAGCAAGATGTCATTGATATATTAAACCAAAAATAAAAACTAAATTTTGATATATAACAGCAGTGAAATAAATACTAATACAGTTAATGAAACAGTTGTCGTTTGTAGTTTTGTTCATTCAATTTTTTTTATTTAACACTGCTACAGTTATATGGTAAAATGACTTAGTAAAGAAATTATATTAAATCCGAAAGGTTTGGTGAATTGGATGGCTTCGAAGAAACAAGCACCATTCGATGCAGTAGCAGTTCTTAATGAGATCGAGTCTAAATTTGAAGTAGTTCAAGTTTTAGATTTGGATGGAAACGTAGTAAATGAGGCATTTATGCCGGACTTAACTGATGAGCAGTTAGTTGAATTAATGGAGAGAATGGTCTGGACACGTGTGCTTGACCAACGTTCAATTTCTCTTAACCGTCAAGGACGTCTTGGCTTCTATGCGCCGACAGCTGGACAAGAAGCATCTCAACTTGGCTCACACTATGCACTGGAGAAAGAAGATTGGATTCTACCTGGTTATCGAGATGTTCCACAATTAATCTGGCAAGGTCTGCCATTGACTAAAGCATTCTTATGGTCACGTGGTCACTTTGTTGGAAGTCAGTTCCCGGAAGGTATGAACGCACTTGCACCTCAAATTATCATCGGTGCTCAATATGTTCAAACAGCGGGCGTTGCGCTTGGTCTTAAAAAACGTGGCCAGGAAGCTGTCGCTATTACTTATACAGGTGATGGAGGAACATCTCAAGGTGACTTCTATGAAGGTATTAACTTTGCCTCTGCTTTTAAAGCACCAGCGATCTTCGTTATCCAAAACAATAATTATGCCATTTCTACTCCTCGAGACAAACAGACTGCGGCAAAAACTTTGGCTCAAAAAGCAGTTGCTGCAGGTATCCCGGGTATCGTAGTAGATGGTATGGACGTGCTTGCTGTCTATTCAGCAACACGACAAGCGCGTGAACGTGCCATTGCTGGTGACGGCCCGACATTAATTGAGACGATGACATACCGTTACGGTCCGCATACAATGGCAGGTGACGATCCGACACGTTACAGAACTTCTGACGATGATGCTGAATGGGTTAAAAAAGATCCATTAGTGCGTTTCCGTAAATTCCTTGAAGCTAAAGGGTTATGGAATGAAGAAAAAGAAAATGAAGTCATGGAACGTGCGAAAGAAGATATCAAAACTGCAATCAAAGAAGCAGATGCGACTCCTAAACAAACAGTTTCTCAATTAGCTGAGATTATGTACTCAGGAGAAATGCCTGCTAACTTAAAAGAGCAATATGAAATTTATAAAGAGAAGGAGTCGAAGTAAGTCATGGCACAAATGACAATGATTCAAGCAATAACTAATGCACTTCAAACAGAATTAAAAAATGACGAAAACGTTCTTGTATTCGGAGAAGACGTTGGTGTCAATGGTGGTGTATTCCGTGCGACTGAAGGACTTCAAAAAGAATTCGGGGAAGACCGTGTATTCGATACACCACTTGCTGAATCAGGTATTGGTGGACTTGCAGTTGGATTGTCTTTAACAGGTTTCCGTCCTGTAATGGAAATTCAATTCTTCGGCTTTGTCTTCGAAGTATTTGACTCAATTGCAGCTCAATTAACTCGTCAAAACTTCCGCTCTGGTGGAACTAAACCAGCACCTGTTGTTATTCGTGCACCATTCGGCGGTGGTGTTCATACACCTGAACTTCATGCTGATAACCTGGAAGGTTTAATGGCTCAGACACCGGGTCTCAAAGTTGTTATTCCATCAAACCCATACGATGCTAAAGGGTTATTGATTGCTGCTATTCGTGACAATGATCCTGTTGTATTTTTAGAACATATGAAATTGTACCGTTCTTTCCGTGACGAAGTACCGGAAGAAGAGTATACAGTTGAAATTGGCAAAGCTGCTGTTAAACAAGAAGGAACAGATCTTTCAATCATTACTTATGGCGCTATGGTTCAAGAGTCAATGAAAGCGGCTGAAGAACTTGCCAAAGATGGTCACTCTATTGAAGTTATCGATTTACGTACGATCCAACCACTTGATATTGAAACAATCGTTGCATCTGTTGAAAAAACGGGTCGTGTCGTAGTGGTTCAAGAAGCACAAAAACAAGCAGGTGTCGGTGCTAATGTAGTTTCAGAGATTTCTGAACGCGCTGTCTTAAGCCTTGAAGCTCCGATTGCTCGTGTTGCAGCAGTCGATACTGCATATCCATTTACTCAAGCAGAGAATGTTTGGCTGCCAAACAAAACGGATATTTTAGAAGCAGCAAAGAGAACATTGGAATTCTAGTTGAAATGACTGTATGAAAGGTAGCAGATTCTGTTACCTTTCTCACATATTAAATATTATGAAATTTTTAGGAGGAACCTATAGTGGCATTTGAATTTAAATTACCAGCGCTAGGTGAAGGTATCTTTGAAGGAGAAATCGTCAAGTGGTTTGTTAAAGCTGGCGACGAAATTCAGGAAGATGATATTCTTTGTGAAGTGCAAAACGATAAATCTGTAGTAGAAATCCCATCTCCTGTATCAGGTACAGTTGAGAAAGTCGTTGCTGAAGAAGGAACTGTTGCAAACTTAGGTGATGTTATCATTACTATTGATTCACCTGATGCGCCAGCTTCTGACTCACATGATTCATCAGCTGAAGAACCAGCAGCTGCTGACTCACAACCAGAGGAAACTAAAACAGAAGAACCAGTGAAAGCAACGAATGAAGCAGCAGCGAATGTTGAAATTGATGAAAATCGCCGTGTCATTGCGATGCCTTCTGTTCGTAAATTTGCTCGTGATAATGATGTTAATATTAAAGCAGTTCAAGGCACTGGTAAAAACGGTCGCGTCTTGAAAGAAGATATTGAAGCATACAAAAATGGTGGGGCTCAAGCACAAGCGCCAGAAGTTGAAGCAGCTCCTGCGAAAGAAGCGACTGAACAAGCCGTTGAAGAGAAACAGCCTATTGCAGCACCAGAAGGTGAATTCCCAGAAACACGCGAAAAAATTCCTGCAATGCGTAAAGCAATTGCTAAAGCAATGGTCAACTCTAAACACACTGCGCCTCATGTTACATTGATGGATGAAATTGATGTTGCAGCATTATGGGATCACCGTAAAAAATTCAAAGATGTGGCAGCTGAGCAAGGTATTAAATTAACATTCCTGCCATACGTTGTTAAAGCGTTAGTATCAGCATTAAAAGCATATCCTGCCTTAAACACATCTATTGACGATGCAACGGATGAAGTGGTTCAAAAACATTACTATAATATTGGTATTGCAGCTGATACAGAACGTGGCTTACTTGTTCCTGTTGTTAAAAATGCAGACCGTAAATCAATCTTTGCTATTTCTGATGAAATCAATCAGTTGGCAGGAAAAGCACGTGACGGCAAACTTCAAGCTAGCGAAATGAAAGGTGCTTCATGTACAATTAGTAATATCGGTTCAGCTGGTGGTCAATGGTTTACTCCAGTCATCAACCATCCAGAAGTTGCAATCCTAGGAATCGGTCGCATTGCGCAGAAACCAATCGTTAAAGACGGCGAGATTATTGCAGCACCAGTATTAGCATTATCACTTAGCTTTGACCACCGTCAAATTGATGGAGCAACAGCTCAAAATGCTATGAACCATATTAAACGTTTGTTAAATAATCCAGAATTATTATTAATGGAGGGGTAAAAAATGGTAGTAGGCGATTTTCCAATTGAAACAGATACTATAATTATTGGGGCAGGTCCTGGTGGATATGTAGCAGCTATCCGTGCAGCACAATTAGGCCAAAAAGTAACAATCGTTGAAAAAGGTTCGTTAGGTGGTGTATGTCTGAATGTTGGATGTATTCCTTCTAAAGCGTTATTGTCAGCTTCTCACCGCTATGAAACAGCAAAACATTCAGAAGATATGGGTATTTCTGCTGAGAATGTTAAAGTTGACTTCTCAAAAGTTCAGGAATTCAAAAACAGCGTCGTTAATAAATTAACAGGCGGTGTCGGTTCATTACTAAAAGGCCGTAAAGTAGACGTAGTAGAAGGGGAAGCTTACTTCGTCGACCAGAACAACCTTCGTGTCATGACTGAAAAAGCATCACAAACTTATACTTTCAAAAATGCAATTATTGCAACTGGATCACGTCCGATTGAAATTCCTAACTTTAAATTCAACAAGCGTGTGATTGATTCTACTGGTGCGCTTGCACTTGAAGAAATTCCTGAAAGTCTTGTTGTTGTCGGTGGCGGTTATATCGGTTCTGAATTAGGAACTGCTTATGCTAACTTCGGCACTAAAGTGACAATTCTTGAAGGCGCAAAAGACATCCTTGGCGGATTCGAAAAACAAATGACTCAAATCGTCAAAAAAGGATTAAAAGCAAAAGGTGTTGACATCGTAACAGAAGCAATGGCTAAATCAGCTGAAGAATCTGACAACGGTGTAAAAGTGACTTATGAAGCAAATGGCGAAACAAAAACAGTTGAAGCGGATTACTGCTTAGTAACAGTAGGTCGTCGTCCTAACACAGATGAAATCGGTCTTGGAGAATTAGGAATAAAAATGACGGACCGCGGACTTATCGAAGTCGACAAACAAGGTCGTACATCATTGGATAACATCTTCGCTATCGGTGATATCGTTGCCGGACCACCACTTGCTCACAAAGCATCATATGAAGCGAAAATCGCTGCTGAAGCAATTTCAGGTGAAAAATCTGAAGTGGATTACTTAGCTATTCCTGCAGTATGTTTCACTGAACCTGAACTTGCTACTGTAGGTTACACAGAAACAATGGCTAAAGAAGAGGGACTAGAAATCAAAGCTTCTAAATTCCCGTTCGCAGCGAACGGCCGTGCATTATCTATTAATGCTACTGATGGATTTGTTAAATTGATTTCATTGAAAGAAGACGGCCTGTTAATCGGTGCACAAGTTGCCGGTGCTGGTGCTTCTGATATTATCGCTGAACTTGGATTAGCTATTGAAACAGGTATGACAGCTGAAGATATGGCTATGACCATTCATGCGCATCCTACATTAGGTGAGATTTCAATGGAAGCTGCTGAAGTTGCCCTTGGACATCCAATCCACACTATGTAATTTTAAGTTTAAACATATATTTTAAAACGTTATTCTATTATGGGATAACGTTTTTTTTAAGGAGGAAAATAGAATGGAATACAGTTACCCGATTGATCTCAGCTGGAGCCAGGAAGAAATGGTCGATGTTGTTAATTTCCTATCAGCTGTGGAAGAAGCATATGAAGCTAAGATGGATGCCCAGCAATTAAACCGCCTTTATAAAAAATTTAAGCAGGTGGCTCCTGGTAAAGCTGAAGAGAATAATATCTATAAAGATTTTAAAAAAGTATCTGGTTATGATGGTTATCTCGTGATCAAAGCAATGAAAGATGAGTTATTGAAAGAACAGCCGAAAGCAATATCTCTTAAAACAAAGTAATACTAAACTTTTTTAAAAAAATTTAGTAGAAGTGTTGTTTTATCCATTTTTTTTTGTTAATTTATTAATACATTAAACATTTAGTTTATATATATTAAACATAGCGAGGTGTCGAATGGATATTGGAAAGAAGATTAAGGATTTAAGACGCCAGAAGAATTTGACACAGGAAGAGCTGGGTGAACGTACAGATTTGTCAAAAGGTTATATCTCTCAACTTGAACGCAATTTATGTTCACCATCGATGGAAACCTTTTTTAATATTTTAGAAGTGCTCGGTTCGGAGCCTAGCGATTTCTTTAATGAGAAACTGCATCAGCAGAAAATTTACTATCCTGAAAGTGAACAGACGTTATATGATGAATATGATGATGGCTACTTAATCAACTGGTTGGTACCGGATTCCAATGAATACGATATGGAACCGGTAATCATCACATTGAAGTCCGGTGCAGAATACAAAAAATTTGAACCGTCATTATCAGAGAGTTTTATGTACGTTCTTCAAGGAAAAGCATCGATTAGAATTGGTAAGAAAGAATATCAGGCATTGACAGGTGAAAGTTTTTATTTTAAGGCCAATGAATCACATCAGTTATTCAATAGTGAACAACATGAAGCAAAAATCCTTATAGTAGCAACCGAATCATATCTTTAGGAGGAAACAATGGAATTCATAACATTCGATAACGTATCTAAGATTTACGATGGCAATCAAGTGCTGGATAAGATTAATTTCGAAGTAGAACAAGGAAAGTTCTATACATTACTCGGTCCATCGGGATGCGGCAAAACAACGATACTAAGATTGATCGCTGGATTTGAGAAACCGAGTTCTGGTGATGTCTATTTTGCTGGAAAAAGAATTAATGATGTGCCGGCGAACAAACGACAAGTCAATACAGTATTTCAGGACTACGCGTTGTTTCCTCATTTAGATGTCTATGAAAATGTGGCTTTTGGTCTGCGGATTAAGAAGACTGCGAAAGCTGAAGTAGAAACAAAGGTCAAAGAAGCACTGAAACTTGTTAAGCTTGAAGGATATGAAAACCGCCGGATTGACGAAATGAGTGGGGGTCAACGACAGCGTGTCGCGATTGCCAGAGCCATCGTCAATGAACCAGAAGTGATTCTTCTTGATGAGCCGCTAAGTGCACTCGATCTAAAATTGCGTACAGAAATGCAGTACGAACTTCGTGAAATACAGCAGCGTCTAGGTATTACCTTTATATTTGTTACTCATGATCAAGAAGAAGCACTCGCAATGAGCGATTATATATTTGTCATGCGAAATGGACGTATCGAACAGAGTGGGACTCCACTTGATATATATGATGAACCGATCAACCGATACGTCGCTGATTTCATCGGAGAATCTAATATTGTTGAAGGACGGATGGTCCAAGATTATGTCGTCAATATTCATGGCAATGATTATGCATGTGTAGATGGAGGTTTCGAACCCAATGCGCAGGTAGATGTTGTCATCAGACCGGAAGATCTCGAGATTACTTCAGCCGGCAAAGGAAAATTGACTGCGCGAGTGGACTCGCAGCTCTTTAGAGGCGTTCATTATGAAATCTGTCTCTACGATAAAACTGGACATGAGTGGATCTGTCATTCTACGAAACCAGCGCAAATAGGTGATGAGGTTGGACTGACGTTTGATGAACAGGATGTTCATATCATGCTTCCAGGGGAGACAGAAGAAGAGTTTGATGCCCGAATTGAATCCTATGAGGTAAACGTATGAGTCAGGCCAAAAAATACTTTTTAATACCTTACTTATTGTGGATCGTCTTATTTATTATAACGCCGCTCGTCATGATTTTTTATACAAGTTTCAAGGATCTGGACAATCATTTCACGCTGGAAAACTATAAAAACTTTCTGTCCCCGGCCTATTTAGAGATGACTTTGTCTTCATTTATCTATGCTTTGATCATCACGGTGATCTGTCTGATTGTTGCTTATCCAGTCGCACTCGCGCTACGAGGTGCTAAAAATAAGCAGTTCTGGCTGCTGCTTATTATATTACCGACGTGGATTAACTTACTGCTTAAAACATATGCATTTATTGGGATATTAAGCCAAGAAGGAACGATAAATGACTTGTTAAGTGCACTGCATTTACCGACGACACAGCTATTATTTACGGATATCGCATTCGTTATTGTATCGGTCTATATCTACATCCCATTTATGATTCTGCCGATATTCAACAGTATGGATGAAATACCTGAGAATTTACTGCAGGCATCTCGAGATTTAGGGGCAGACCAATGGACAACTTTCAAGAAGATTGTAATGCCGCTGTCATGGGAAGGTGTGAAGACGGGCATTCAAGTAACTTTTATTCCTACGTTAAGTCTGTTCATGATCACTCGATTGATTGCAGGGAACAAAGTGGTCAACCTAGGTACTGCAATAGAGGAACAATTCCTTGTCACGCAGAATTATGGCATGGGTTCTACAATAGCTGTTTTTCTAATACTGGCTATGGCTCTTGTCATGATTATTACGAAATCAAATGCAAAAGAAAGAAGGGATGAACGATGAAGCTACAGGCAAAATTATTTTTAGCTGCTGCTTTGTTGCTGCTGTACTTCCCGATTTTCTTCCTCATGTATTATTCATTTAATGCCGCAGGTAATATGAATCATTTTGAAGGATTTACATTAGATCATTACAAAGCAGTATTTCAAAATAAACGATTGATTGTCATTATTATGAACACGATTGCTGTTGCTTTGATTGCTGCAAGTATTTCAACATTGATCGGTGTCTTCGGTGCACTCGGCATACATTATATGCGCAATAAGCAGCTGAAAATCGGACTGCTGACTTTGAATAATATTTTGATGGTCAGCTCAGATGTGGTCATTGGTTCATCGTTCCTGATCTTATTTACAGTGATTGGTCATTATACAGGTCTAGGGCTTGGCTTCTGGTCAGTGTTAGTGTCTCATATTGCATTTTGTGTGCCGATTGTCGTGTTGATGGTGATCCCTAAACTTTATGACATGAACCAGTCAATGATCAATGCTGCAACAGATCTCGGAGCATCAACTTATCAGATATTATCACGTGTCATCATTCCGCACATAATGCCTGGTGCAATAGCGGGATTCTTTATGGCACTTACGTATTCACTGGATGACTTCACAGTAAGTTTCTTTGTCACAGGGAATGGATTCAGCGTGCTGTCAGTTGAGATTTACTCCATGGCACGAAAAGGAATCTCTATGGAAATCAACGCATTATCAACGCTGTTATTCCTTATTGTCATGGTCATCATAGTGGTTTATTACTTCCTGTCAACAGGAAAAGAACGACGTCGAAAAGTGAAGGCGGGGGTGATCAAATGATTCGACTGATGCAGCTTATCGGGATTTCACTACTAATCGCAGTACTACTGCTATTTTCAACACGGTTTATTGATCCACCTCCTGAAGCAGGCAAAGGGAATGTGCTATATGTTTATAACTGGGGAGAATACATGGATCCTGATTTAATTAAGAAGTTTGAAAAAGAAACAGGCATCCGCGTCATCTATGAAACATTTGATTCAAATGAATCGATGCTTGCTAAAGTCAAAAATGGCGGGACACATTATGATATAGCCATTCCTAGTGAATATGCTATTCAGAAGATGGCGAGTGAAGATTTGTTAGTACCTATCGATCACAGTAAAATTCCAAATTTAAAAAATATTGATCCTTCATTTTTAGATCTTGATTTTGACAAAGGCAATCAATATTCCATCCCTTACTTCTGGGGAACGGTTGGTATTCTGTATAATCCTGAAGCGACAAAAGGCATAGATTTCTCCAGCTGGGACAGTCTATGGGATGCGCGTCTAAAAAACAATGTGCTCATTGTTGATGGGGCACGTGAAGGTATAGGGTTTGCTTTGAATAGTATGGGAGAATCGCTGAATGAAACGGATCCGGCTATATTAAAACAGGCAGAACAGAAGCTTGAACAATTATCGCCGAATGTCCGCGGCGTCGTCGGTGATGAAATCAATACGATGATGGTTCAGAAAGAAGCGGATGTGGCAGTTGTCTGGAGCGGCATGGGTGCTGATATCATGACTGAAAATGAAGACCTTGACTTTGTCGTTCCAAAAGAAGGATCGAATTTATGGTTCGATAACATGGTCATTCCTAAAACAGCGCAGAATGTACAGGGAGCTCATGAATTCATTAACTTCCTGCTTGATGCTGAAAACGGTAAGCAGAACACCGAATGGGTAGGATATGCGACACCTAACGCAAAGAGTTACCAACTGCTCGACAAAGAAGTAAGAGAAGATGAACGATTTTATCCATCTAAGGAAGTACAGGAAAAACTAGAAGTATACAAAGATTTAGGTCCTGAAAAAATCGGAGAATACAACGAACTTTTTCTGAAATTCAAAATGTCTCTAAAATAATATCATACAATTTAATTCAAAGTTCATCCTATTCATAGCGTTAAAATGATTAATAAGACTAGCAACAGGGTAAATGTAATATAACTTTAGAAATGAGGAGATGAATATATGGTTAAAAGAGAGTACACACAAACAGTTCGGCCGGTGAGCCGGATACCTGAAAAAATATTTGGTTGGCTGGCGTGGTTGACGTTATTAGCTATTACTGGTTTTATTCTTTACAGTCTTCTTGTTTCCGGGAATGATCCGAATTTCATGGATTCAGCTACATCTGAACTTGAAAGACAGATGAGCACCAATCCAGAGATTGGTGATTTCATGGAGAATAATAACTTATCACCACAGGAATTTGTAGATTCACTGTTAAATGCAGGATGGTATCTGCTTGCATTTTTAGCAATACCCCTCATTTTAGGATTAATCGGCTTACTTTCAATGAAAAAGCGTATTTTAGCAGGGATATTATTACTGCTTGCTGGCTTATTGACATTACCACTGTTTGCGATTTTCTGGATTCCTTTATTCTTCTTGATTGCAGCCATTCTGCTGTTTGTCAGAAAAGATAAAGTCATTCGCAATGATGATTATTATGATGATAATCGTCGTGACACATATGACCGTCATCGTGAAGTGGCACCTGCTTATGTAGATAGAGATGAGTCAATTGATCGCGATAGAAACTATACTTATGATGCAGATGATTCACGTCAGCGTGAGACGTATAATGATGATTACTCTTCTAACCAAACGGGTGTCAATCGTTCTAATGATGATAGAGGCAATGGTTATTATGTAGATGAGACATCTTCTAATCGACAATCGATTGAAGATGACCGAAAGCGCGGTAATCAGTTAGAGGATTATGATAGAGATCGTGTCAAATATGTTGATAAAACTAAAGATGCGACTGCAGAACGCAGACAAAACTATAATGATCGTATGAATAACAGAGACTAATTTATTACATGAAAGAACAGCTCCCGGCAGATGCCGGGAGCTGTTCTTTCATTACATGATTTCAATAAGGGTAAGAAATGTTTCTTCAATTTCGTTGATAAATGCATCATCAGATTTAAGTGCAGGATGATCCGGTTGATAAACTTTTCCGAAAAGCAATTCTCCTTTTTTTACTTTTTGTAGACGCTCAATGGCAGACAGTAATTCTTCTTCTGACATATGTGACAATTGTTCGAAGTCTTCCTTCATATGATCTTTCTTCATAATGAAGTCATCAGGTAGAGTGAGCAGCCCATCCACATTGTTCTTCCATAATTCAGCGACTCTTGTTTTTTCAGGAGATTCATAGATAACACCATACAAAACAAATGCGTGTGTGCCGAACATACCGATCTGGAAATGAGGAAGCATTTTATAGCCTCTTTTATTGATAGCAAAAGCGACCCATGTATCATTCGGTGGATTTGTCTTTCGTCTTAAATGCTTTGCAACATGTGCATAGTAGACATCACCTGTATGTTCAGTCAGAAATGTGCTGAAGTGATCGCCGAGATGATTCAGTTTAGGTCTGATGAGTTCGATGAGCGCAGCCATTCTTGGCTCTAGGCCATCAATATTGAAAACTTCAAAATCTTTTTTTGTAAAGTGATATTTAGCCATAGTACCCTCCATTCAGTTTTAATTTTATCATATCTGCAAAGCTGAATAAATTCTTATTCATACATGAGTAATGTATAATGAAACTATTGCAAGGAGGAATCGATATGACCATTCATGAGTTTGCAAAAGAAATAATATTAGAAGCTGGGCAGAATATTAAAGATAATTTATCAAGAGAATTAATTATAGAGACTAAATCTAATCCTAATGATTTAGTGACTAATATGGATAAAGAAACAGAACAGTTACTTGTAGATAGAATTAAGCGTACATATCCGGACCATGTCATCATCGGAGAAGAAGGTCATGGCAAAGATGTCAATTCGCTGGAAGGTGTCATCTGGATTATTGATCCAATTGATGGTACTTTGAATTTTGTACATCAGCAACAGAATTTTGCAATTTCTATCGGGATTTTAAAAGATGGCAAAAAATATGCGGGACTTGTCTATGATGTGATGAATGATCGGTTGTTTCATGCAGTTGCTGGTGAAGGTGCCTATTTAAATGAGGTTCATTTAAATAATGTTCATGACACAGTGATTGAGACTTCCATTATTTCGATGAATCCAAACTGGTTAACGAAAGAGTGGATCAAAGAAGTTTATTCACCGATTATCGCTGATGCCAGAAGTGCTAGAAGCTACGGTTCAGCAGCACTTGATTTTGTTTACGTGGCATCTGGCATCGTTGACTGCTATATGACGCTTCGTCTCCACCCTTGGGATTTCATGGGCGGCCAAATTATTGCAGAAGAGACGGGTGCAGTCGTGACTAATCAGTTAGGTGAAGCGTTAGACCCATTGAAATCAAATTCAATACTTGTGGCGAATCCTAAGCTGCACCACGACATATTAAATGGCTATTTAAAAACCTACGAAAAACAGCTGCGTGAGATTCATCAAGGAATGTTTACTTCGAGATAATGCGTTCCTTTTGTCCGACCTTCCAACTTATAATGTTTTTTCAGCAGCACTGAAATTTTTGTTGGTGGTATTCTTCTATTACACCATGAGTACATGGCTGACTTAGTTAATTTTCTGTCTGGATAGATCAGTTGATAATCTTTTACCGTCTGAACGAATACGTGGTCGATTGAGCTGATGGACCTGCAGGACAAACAGAGGTAGAGCCGCTGGTAATGATTGAAATCTGAAATGTGACGGCAATTTGGACAACGGAGTCCTTGACGTACGTGATTAAATGAGATGGATTCATCTGGAACATCTATTTGACTGATGATTTCAGAGATAAATCTCGTTTTTTTTTATGGCTTCCTTTAATCATTGATATATAATCTGCTATATCTTCTTTAAAGAGGAACTGCTCTTGAGAAGAGTGGATGTCCAGTTCGAATTGGTCGTTGAGACAAACAGATTTCATGATGATAGGCAGTTGTTTGACAGCGGGGTCCAGCAGGTGATAAATACTGTATTTAACGCAGTTCAAGTGGACGAGATCAATCTTTATTTCATCAGTATAATAATCAGCGAGCATACCTTGGTGATTAATATAATGCAGCCCTGAGTAATTATTAAGCTTAAATAAATAAATGCCTGAATCAGCAATCAATACAAGATTGATCAATGCATCCTGGTGATAATCCGAATAATTGAACTGCCAGATGACATCGATGGTTTCACTGTTAAGCTCAGCTAAGTAATGCTCAAACTGTTGTTCAAGTAACGTTGTTTCTTTGAGCTGGTGGAGGAGTTTAAGTTGATAGGAGGTCAGATCAGTGCGATGGGTTAACGCTTCAAGAACATCAAGCTGCTTATAATTTTTCCGTTCTTTAATAATCATAAAATGCTCCTTTACAGTTGATACGTCTAATCTATTATGAAATGATATCTTCTGCAAATTGCAGAAGATGATGAAAAACAGCAAAAAAAGCATCTTTTCATCATGAAAAGATGCTTTTTCATTAAATTGCGTGCATTTTTGACGATGTTTCGTAAAAAATTACAGCCAGCCGTTTTCTCTGTATTTTTTTTTCTGAGTAAAACCGACACCGAAAGTTGCAATAAATAAAATAAGCCCGATGAGGATCAGCAATAAACTTTCTTCAGCGATACCAGCACTGATAACAATGAGCATAAGAACCGCAAAAATAGCGAGCAGCAAAAATCTTGTTTTACTTTTTTTCATAGTAACTCCTCAATATAGTATATGTCTTTTATATATGCTATAATATCACAGTTAGATAATAAACTGTACATGTGAAAGGGATACAATATGCCAAACTTAAGAGAAGATGTTCGTAATATTGCCATCATCGCCCACGTCGACCATGGTAAAACGACATTAGTAGATGAACTACTTAAACAATCAGGAATTTTCCGTGACAATGAGCACGTTGAAGAACGTGCAATGGACTCAAACGATTTAGAAAGAGAACGTGGTATTACGATTTTAGCAAAGAATACTGCGATAGATTATAAAGGAACACGTATCAACATTCTTGATACACCAGGACACGCGGACTTCGGTGGTGAAGTTGAGCGGATTATGCGTATGGTGGACGGCGTTGTTCTTGTGGTAGATGCATATGAAGGAACGATGCCTCAGACGCGTTTTGTCCTTAAAAAAGCATTGGAGCAAAACTTAAAACCAGTTGTCGTTGTTAACAAAATCGACAAACCTTCAGCGCGACCAGCTGAAGTACTGGATGAAGTATATGACCTATTCATCGAACTTGATGCCAACGACGAACAACTTGATTTCCCAGTGGTATATGCGAGTGCCATTAATGGAACAGCAAGTCTTGACGCTGAATCACAGGATGAGAACATGCAGAGTCTGTATGAAACCATTCTTGATTACGTACCGGCACCAGTTGATAACCGTGATGAACCACTCCAATTCCAAGTAGCTCTGCTTGATTACAACGATTATGTCGGTCGTATAGGTATCGGTCGTGTATTCCGCGGTACTATGGAAGTAGGACAGCAAGTCTCATTGATTAAAATTGACGGTACGATTAAAAACTTCCGAGTCACTAAAATCTTTGGTTTCTTTGGACTACGTCGTGTAGAGATTGAGAAAGCTTATCCAGGCGACTTGATTGCGGTATCAGGTATGGAAGACATCAACGTCGGTGAAACGGTGACGCCAGTAGATGTACAGGAAGCATTACCTGTTCTTCGTATCGATGAACCGACATTACAGATGACATTCTCTGTCAATAACTCCCCGTTTGCGGGTAAAGAAGGTAAGTTTGTCACTGCCCGAAATATTCAAGATCGCCTTGAATCTCAGCTTGAGACTGACGTTTCGTTAAGAGTAGAAGCAGTTGGTCCAGACTCATGGACAGTTTCCGGACGCGGTGAACTTCACTTATCTATCTTGATTGAGAACATGCGTCGTGAAGGATTTGAGCTTCAAGTATCAAAACCTCAAGTCATCGTCAAAGAAATTGACGGCAAGAAATATGAACCATACGAACGTGTCCAAATTGATGTGCCTGAAGAAAACACTGGTTCAGTCATTGAATCTTTAGGAACACGTAAAGGTGAAATGGTTGATATGGTCAATACAGGCAATGGTCAGACACGGTTAATCTTTAATGTCCCTGCCCGTGGATTGATTGGATACCGTACTGAGTTTATGTCAATGACGCGTGGTTATGGTATTTTAAACCATACATTCGATGAATACCGTCCATTATTGAAAGGTCGTATCGGTGGTCGTCATAACGGAGTTCTCGTTTCAATGGATAAAGGTGTAGCTAGTACATATGCTATTTTGGCATTGGAAGACCGTGGGACTAACTTCATGGAACCAGGAACAGAAGTATATGAAGGAATGATTGTCGGAGAAAACTCACGTGATAACGATCTGACTGTCAATATCACTAAAGTAAAAGCGGCAAACAACATTCGTTCTGCTACTAAAGAACAGACAACAACTATGAAAAAACCTCGCATCATGACTTTGGAGGAAGCACTTGAATACTTGAATGACGATGAGTTACTTGAAGTAACGCCTGAGTCTATTCGTCTGAGAAAGAAAGTATTAGACAAAGCACAGCGTGAAAGAGAACAAAAAAAGCAAAAAGCGGCATTACAGGAACAGGAGTGATCCTATGAATTTTGTTCTGGCAATGGCTAAAGGCGTCAGCGTCAATCCGAATGAACGGATGTCATTTCTAGCAAAATTATTTCAAGTCGATAAACACCCGGATACAGGCATGTGGTATCTGCTGATAGCTATCTTTATATTAAGTGCGATTGTCTATAATCTGGGATTTGCAAGAAAGCTCAAGCTATGGCAGAACGTCGTCATCTACATTCTGCTGTTTCTTGGCTGCATCATACTGAACTTTTTGGCAGTGTTTCTGCCGGTTGGTGAAAGTTTGATGATTGCAGCGATTGTCCTTGGATTATATCGCTATAGACTGCATAAAGAACGTCAGCATACGGCTCATCAATAACAAAAAACAGGAATCCTTTGATGGATTCCTGTTTTTTACTTGACTTCAATTTTCGTCACGTGATTAATGCGCTGTTTATAGCCGTTGTAGTAGACAAATGCATCAACCATTCCATCTTCATAAAGACGTTTGCCATCTTTAGAGAATTGGAAGTATAGGTTAGTCAAATCAGACAGTGAGATTTCTTCTGTTGTGTCTTCATTGGATAAAGCGATGACAGATGCGCCTTCTCCAGGTTCTGCATTGAGGAAGAACGTCTCCATATTGATGACAAATGTCCCTTCAAGCAGGGCTTGTTTTTTGAATTTTCTCTCTGAATTCAAAGTAGGAGGTTTTGCGCCACCTTCAAGTATATTACGGTTCCATTCTTTGTTGTCCTTAAAATCAATAGGTTTTTCTCCTGACTTATGGCCTTGCTCCATTTCTTCGACTGTGATTTTTCTGTCGTCAAAAATCCAGGTTGATGGATCTAATGTAATTGAAAACTTGACGTTCCCCTTGATTTGAATAATCATTCTTTTCACTCCTTCACAATCATTCTAACACAATGAGCATACAATTTTGCTTGATTTTTAGCGGTTGCTCATATAGAATTTTATATTATAGAATGATTAATGGGGGTGTATGTCTATGCAGGAAGTGAACTATAAACAACAGGCATATGACCAGCTTCATCAAGATGCAGATAAAATCCTGCAACTGATTAAAGTTCAGATGGATAATTTAACGATGCCCCAATGTCCCCTATACGAAGAAGTGTTGGATACCCAGATGTTCGGCTTGAGCCGCGAAGTGGATTTCGCAGTGAAGTTGGGTTTAATTGATAGAGAGGTTGGAAAAGCAATACTATCCAGCCTGGAAAAAGAATTATCCAAGCTGCATGATGCTTTTACGAACGTATAAAAGTCTAGAGCTCACGCTTTAGACTATTTTTTATTAGAATCGAGTGATTGAATTGGTGAACCAGCTTAAGAAATTTGTTGAATACATACGTGTCTACTCAAAATATGTAGACTTCACCTTATTGATATCCTATGTTGTTCTATGTCTCATAGGACTGGTCATGATCTATAGTGCGAGTATGGTTGCAGGACCACGAGGGATGCTGACAGGAGGAAATGGTGCTGTCAGCTCGACATACTTTTATGTGAGACAGCTTTTTTCCGTCATTTTAGGTTTCGGGATTGTGTTTTTTATGGCGTATTTTATGCATATCAATATTATTAAAGATAAACGGGTGCAGCAAATTTCTATATTCGGAATGTTAATCATTCTGCTCCTGACATTGATCATCGGCACTAAAGTCAATGGTGCAAGAAGTTGGATCAATTTAAGTATTATGAGTCTTCAGCCGTCAGAGTTTTTAAAGATCGTCACTATTATTTATTTAGCATATATTTATGACCGGAAAAAACGTCTGAATGAAATGAGCTTGGATTTATTAGCGCCGCTCATACTCATCGGGATCTGCTCAGGACTTGTACTGCTGCAGCCGGACTTAGGTTCAACGATGCTCATCATGATGATCATCGGATGTATTTTTCTGTATTCGGGAATTGCATTCAAGCCGATGATGATTATGGGAGGCATAGTCGCAAGTGCGACACTAGTGGTGATGCTTGGAACTTATATAGCTACAGGGAATTTTTTACTTGAGCATCAGACAGAACGGTTTGAAGTGATGAACAACCCTTTCAAAGATGAGAGTAACAGTGGTTACCAGCTGTCCAACTCACTGCTGGCTATCGGTAACGGCGGGTTATTCGGCCGCGGACTGGGGAACGGTATCATGAAACTTGGTTATCTCCCTGAACCACATACTGATTTTATTTTCGCTGTGATCTCAGAAGAATTGGGACTAATAGGCGTGCTTGTTGTTATCTTCCTGTTATTCTTTATTGTCTACAAAGGGTTTCTGTATGCAGCGCTTGCTCATTCGCTATTCTATAAATTAATTTGTGTCGGTGTTGCAAGTTATATAGGGATTCAGACCTTTATCAATTTAGGAGGCGTCTCTGGATTGATACCACTGACAGGTGTTCCACTACCTTTCTTAAGTTACGGAGGATCAAGTATGCTCAGTCTGTCTATTGCTGTCGGACTGCTCTTAATGGCCTCTAAGCATGTGAAGCAGGAAGCAGAACAGCATACTTACAGCAAACGAAAGTAATATATATGTCAGCGTGGCTGACATATTTTTTTGAATTAAATTGTATGAATATTCAGATTTGTGATATAAATATATTAATAGCAATGAGAGGGGTATTGATATGCAGCGTATAAATAAAATACTTGCGGCTAACCGCGGAGAAATCGCTATTAGAATTTTTAGAGCAGCGACAGAACTGGAGATTCCTACAGTTGCAATATATTCTAAGGCGGATTCAGGCTCACTACACCGTTATAAAGCTGATGAAGCATATATGGTCGGAGAACACTTAAGTCCGACTGAAAGCTATCTTGATATTGAAGGAATCATCGCTATTGCTAAAAAATGTGGAGCGAATGCTATCCATCCGGGCTATGGATTTTTAAGTGAAAATGAAACTTTTGCCAAGCGCTGTCTCGAAGAAGGAATTATTTTCATAGGACCTGAATTGAGGCATCTTGATATGTTCGGTGACAAAGTGAAAGCACGAACTCAAGCAGTGAACGCAGATCTGCCCGTTATTCCAGGGACAAAGAATGCTGTCAAACGCTTTGAAGATGTCAAACAGTTCAGCGATACTCATGGATTTCCGATCATCATCAAAGCAATTTCAGGTGGCGGCGGTAAGGGGATGCGTATTGTCAATAGTGAAATAGAGCTTGAGGACGCCTTCAACCGAGCCCAATCTGAAGCAAAGAAATCTTTTGGAAACAGTGAAGTATATTTGGAGAAATTCATCAAAGATCCAAAGCATATTGAAGTTCAGATACTAGGCGATTCACATGGCAATTTGGTACATCTGTATGAACGCGACTGTTCAGTGCAGCGTCGTCATCAAAAAGTGGTCGAAGTGGCACCTTCAGTAGGGGTTCCTGATGCGATGCGGTTAGCTGTCTGCCAGGCGGCGGTGCAGTTGATGAAAAATGTCGGCTACGTTAATGCGGGAACGGTAGAATTTTTAGTGACGGAAGATGAATTCTTCTTCATTGAAGTGAATCCTCGTGTGCAGGTAGAGCATACCATCACTGAAATGATCACAGGCGTAGACATCGTGAAATCTCAAATATTAATAGCAGATGGTGAAGATTTATTTGGAGACCGTATTGAAATGCCTGAGCAGGAAGACATAACGACACTAGGTTACGCCATTCAGTGCCGGGTGACAACAGAAGACCCGCTCAATAATTTCATGCCGGATACAGGTAAAATTATGGCATATCGTTCTACTGGCGGATTCGGAGTTCGACTAGATGCGGGTGACGGCTTCCAAGGAGCCGAAATATCACCTTACTATGATTCACTTCTTGTCAAAGTAACGACCCATGCGATGACTTTTAAACAAGCAGAAGAAAAAATGATGCGGTCTCTAAAAGAAATGCGTATCCGGGGAATAAAAACGAACCTTCAGTTTCTGTTGAATGTCATCAAGCACCCGCAGTTCAGAAACGGTACTTACAATACGAGCTTTCTTGATCAGGAGAAAGGGCTGTTTGATATTAAGGCGCCGAGAGACAGAGGAACGAAGACGCTGGAATATATCGCCTCCATTACGGTCAATGGATTTCCTGGTATTGAACAAGTCGATAAACCAGAATTTGATCAACCACATATTCCAGAGCTTTCTGTTTCAGCAGCTAAAGGAACCAAACAGCTGCTCGATGATCATGGACCTGAACATGTGGCTGCATGGCTATCCGCTCAAAAAGATGTCCTGCTCACCGATACAACGTTTAGAGATGCGCATCAATCACTTCTTGCAACTCGTGTAAGAACAAAAGATCTGGTAGAGATTGCGCCGGCGACAAGTCATTATTTAAAAGATGCCTTTTCGCTCGAGATGTGGGGCGGGGCAACATATGATGTCGCCTATAATTTTTTAAAGGAAGACCCGTGGGAAAGATTGACGAGACTCAGAGCATTAGTACCTAATGTGTTGTTTCAGATGCTGCTCCGTGCCTCTAATGCAGTGGGATATAAAAATTATGCTGATAACGTCATCACTAAGTTCGTTGAAGAAAGTGCAGCAGCCGGAATCGATGTATTTCGCATATTTGACTCATTGAACTGGCTCGATCAGATGAAAGTAGCAAATGAAGCTGTTCAAAAAGCAGGTAAGATTTCTGAAGGAGCTATCTGCTATACTGGTGATATCCTTGATCCTGCCCGCTCGTCCATCTATACGTTGGACTACTACGTAAAAATGGCTAAAGCAATGGAAAGAGAAGGATTTCATATATTAGCGATTAAAGATATGGCAGGATTATTGAAACCTGAAGCTGCATATGAACTGGTAGGAGAACTGAAAGCAGCAGTCAACATGCCGATTCATTTACACACTCATGATACTAGCGGCAATGGAATCATGCTCTATTCGCGCGCAATTGATGCAGGAGTAGACATTGTGGATACTGCCTTAGGGGCAATGAGCGGATTGACCAGTCAACCGAGCAGCAACACTTTGTACTATGCGCTGAGCGGTCGACAACGTCAGTTAAGAACATCAATAGATGGACTAGAGTCGCTGTCTGAGTACTGGGAAGCAGTAAGACCTTATTATAAGAGTTTTGAAAGTGACATCAGGGCACCTCATACCGAAGTCTATAAACATGAAATGCCGGGGGGTCAGTATTCTAACTTAAGTCAGCAGGCTAAAAGTCTAGGTCTCGGTGAACGGTTTAATGAAGTGAAGGAGATGTATGCTCGCGTCAATCTCTTGTTCGGAGATATTGTTAAAGTAACGCCGTCATCAAAAGTAGTGGGAGATATGGCACTATACATGGTGCAGAATCATCTGGATGAAGATTCTGTAATTGCAAAAGGAGAAACACTTGATTTTCCGGAATCTGTCGTTTCATTCTTTAAAGGTGAAATTGGACAGCCTGCTAATGGTCTGCCTGAATCTCTTAAAAAAGTCATCCTTAAAGGACAACCGTCAATCACTGAACGTCCAGGCGAATTACTTGAACCCGTCGACTTTGAACAGTTAAGAGCCGAACTTAAAGATAAACAGGAAGATGAAGTCACTGATAGAGATATTTTGAGCTATGCGCTCTATCCTAAGGTGTATGAACAGTATCGTCAGACCAACGATCGTTACGGCAATATCTCGCTGCTGGATACACCGACATTCTTCTATGGCATGCGCAAAAATGAAACACTGGAAATCGTCATAGATGAAGGAAAAACATTAATCGTTAATTTATTAAATATCGGACATGTTCATGCGGATGGATATCGCTGGGTTTATTTTGAACTGAACGGAATGCCAAGAAAAGTATATGTTAAAGACGAACATGCTGAATCAGCAGTACAGGTTATTCCAACAGCTGATCCATCTGATCCACAGCATCTCGGTGCACAGATGCCGGGAACTGTCACAGAAGTAAAAGTTAAAGTAGGAGATGTAGTGACAAAAGGTCAGCCACTCATCATTACTGAAGCAATGAAGATGGAAAGCACTGTGCAGGCACCTTTCTCAGGGATAGTAGAAGCGCTGCATGTGTCTGCCGGCGATTCTATAAAGACGAGAGACCTGTTGTTGGTTGTCAAGCGAACAGGATGAATATAACAACAAAGGAAATCATGATGACATCATGATTTCCTTTGTTTAATAGCATTAATTTTTCAACTGCGCTCTTGAAATGAGCAGGATGAAATAACAGAGTAGACCGAACAGTAAAGTAATGAACAGAGCATGCAGCAGTGCGATATTCAAGTTCAACATCGTCAAAACGCTCAGTGCACCTGTCGTGACCTGCAGGCAGACAAGAAGAAATGCAATGCTATAACCATATTTGATGACGCGATACTGCTGATAATGACGTACAGCATGAATGAACAGATAAAACAGCCAGAAGAACAATATGCCTGCTAGAGTTCTATGACTCATCTGTATCCATTCATAAAAATTAGCCGGCATAGCTAATGTGCCGTTTGTACATAACGGCCAGCTCAGACAGGCAAGACTCGCTTCTGCGTGTCTGACAAGTGCACCGCTGTAAATGACGATATAGATGAAGCATGTAAGAGCAATCGTATGGTATCGCAACTGATTTTTGATTACAATCTGCGTAGCATCAAATTTCTGATCTACTTCAAAGATAAGCAGTGTCAGCAGGAAAACAGAGCTGAAGCTGATCAGTGAAATACCAAAATGAAGAGCGAGAATAAAATCATTCTGCTGCCATATCACTGCAGCTGCCCCAATTAAAGCTTGAGCAAAAATAAAGGCGATACTCATGAAACTTAAAAACTTAGTTTCTCGTTTATGGCCGATATATTTGATACTTAAAATGACGAGCCATGTCACTGAGATCAATGCGAGACCTGATACTCCTCTGTGAGCAAGTTCGATCAGTGTTTCTTTAGGAATCTGGGTGGGGACAAATTGTCCGTGACAAAGCGGCCATGAGCTGCCGCAGCCATCAGCTGATCCAGTTTTAGTGACGAGAGCGCCACCTATCTGTACAAACAGCATCAGTATGGTAGTGAAGACTGACAGCCATTTTAAATTCTTTTCTTTTAACACTAAATTCACCTCTATAATCATCACAATCGTTGAAATTCAAGTTATAACTTGCCAATACATATGGTAGAATATAAGAGAATCAAGACCAATCACATGATATGTACTTAAATAATAGTATAACAGTGATTGTAATCTGTAAATGTGTCACATCCATGAACTTTAGTAGCACCGACTTAATCAGAAATTGTCATATTTTATTTCAAATGGTATAGAAAATATAAGGTTTTTGATTTATTATTGTTATTATATGTGTTAATGGTGTAAAGGAGGGTGGAAATGCAAAATGAATCAATCATCAGCGATGTCAGAACTGTTGATGACAAGTTAACAATGAAGGATGTCAAAGCGATTATCAAACTTGGACTTGTCCAGGGGAACCTTATTCCTACATTCGCGGCAGCATGGCTAGCCATCATCATGACCAACCAATCATTTTTAGGGAGTATCCCGGTGCTTGTGACGATGTTCATAGGATCGACATTAATTATGGGGGGCAGTTGTGCTTTAAATAACTATTACGATCAGGATATTGACGCGTTAATGCCAAGTAAAATGAACAGACCAAGTGTCACCGGCAAAATCAATAGTGCAAGTTTACTGAATTTTGCTCTTCTGTTGATATTGGCAGGTGAAATCATGTTGTTCATGATTAATATGACAACAGGTATTATAGGATTTTTAGGTGTTTTTGGATATGTTATCATCTATTCAATCTGGTCTAAACGTCATTTAGTATCAAATACTATATTAGGGAGTTTTCCGGGAGCCGTCCCTCCGTTAATTGGATGGGCTAGTATTGATCCAGCGCTATCCAATATTTCATGGATGCTGTTTGTGATTATGTTTGCGTGGCAGCCTGCTCATTTCTATGCGCTTGCCATAAAACGCAAAGAAGAATATCGCATGGCCGGCATACCGATGCTTCCGACAGTCAAGGGTTTTAACAGAACTAGGATTGGAATGCTGTTCTGGGTGCTTGTTCTTCTTCCGACTCCTTTTTTTATGGGAGAGTTAGGAACCTTGTTTATCATTCTTGCTTCACTTCTTAATGTCGGCTGGTTAGGACTAGCTCTTACCGGCTTCAAAAAAGGACTGAATGAAGAGAAGTGGGCTATGAAAATGTTTATTTATTCTTTAAACTATTTAATGATCTTTTTTGTTATGATAGTGGTAGTTACTTTAGTTCAAATGATTTAATTATGAATGAGTGAAAGAGGGGTTTATTTTAATGAAAAACAATTTAAAGCATTTAAAATTGTTTAGCCTGTTTTTTGTGCTGGTAATGACACTGGCTGGGTGTGGCAAACCATATTTATCGACACTTCGTCCGGCGGGTGAAGTTGCGCAGGAACAATTCAATTTGATGATGCTGTCTATTTACATCATGTTATTTGTTATTCTTGTAGTCGTAGTCGTTTTCGTCTTAGCTCTTCTGAAGAGTAGACGCAGCAAACTTGGCGAAGATTTCATGCCCAAACAAGTACATGGCAATACAAAATTGGAAATTGTATGGACGTTATTCCCGATAGTCCTTCTGATCATCCTTGCTATTCCAACTGTATTACTTACATTTAAACTTGCTGGTGTTGACGCGATGGACAAAGTAGATTCTAAAGGTAAAAACAAAGAAATGATTGTCAATGTGACAGCGAACCAATATTGGTGGGAATTTGAATATCCTAACCAAAAAATTGTAACATCTCAGGAACTTGTCGTTCCAACTGACAGAAAAGTTTATTTCCGTTTACATTCTTCTGACATCAAACACTCATTCTGGATTCCTGCAGTCGGCGGGAAATTAGATACTAACGTAGAAAACATCAATAAATTCTATTTAATTTTTGATGACAAAAAAGCGAAAGATGCGAACAACATCTTCTACGGTAAATGTACTGAGTTATGCGGTCCTTCTCACGCATTGATGGATTTCAAAGTTAAAGCGCTGCCGCAGGGCGAATTTGATGCATGGGTAGATGATATGCAGGCAGTTAAAAAACCTGTAGCTTCAAGCAGTGACGCTAAAGATGGCGAAAAAGTATTCCAGCAGTCATGTATCGGTTGTCATGCTGTGACACCAACAGGTTCAGGAGCTAAAGGTCCTAACTTAACGAACTTCGGTGATAGAACGACAATCGCTGGTGTTTTAGAGCATAACGAAGAAAACTTGAAAAAATGGATCAAAGATCCTGACAGCATTAAACCAGGCAATAAAATGACTGGGCAATACAAAGTTTCTGATAGCGATATCGATGCATTAGCGAAATACTTAATGGAACGTAAAGTCGGAAACTAACGTTAAAGGGAGGTTACACAATTGTCTACACAGACTAAAAGAGGTTTTGGGGCAACAATTAAGGAATACCTTACTACTGTTGACCATAAAAAAATTGCTATTCTCTATTTGATCATGGGTGGTTTCTTCTTCGCCCTTGGTGGTCTGGAAGCGATGTTCATTCGTCTTCAGCTTGCAGTACCTGAAAATGACTTTGTGTCTGCAGGTCTGTTCAATCAGATTATCACGATGCATGGTACAACAATGATTTTCCTGGCAGCTATGCCGCTATTATTCGCTTTTATGAATGCAGTTGTACCGTTGCAGATCGGTGCACGTGACGTTGCATTCCCATTCTTGAATGCACTAGGTTTCTGGATGTTCTTCTTCGGTGGTATATTCCTTAACCTATCATGGTTAATGGGCGGTGCTCCTGATGCAGGGTGGACATCATATGCATCATTATCACTTGCTTCACCTGGACACGGTATTGATTTCTATGCATTAGGTTTACAGATTTCTGGTTTTGGTACGTTGATTGCCGGAATTAACTTCCTTGTAACCATTGTTAACATGAGAGCACCGGGTATGACATATATGCGTATGCCGCTCTTCACATGGACAACTTTTGTTGCCAGTGCATTAATCGTCTTTGCCTTCCCTCCACTGACTATCGGTTTATTCTTACTGATCTTTGACAGAATGTTCGGTACAGGATTCTTCATCGTCTCTCAAGGTGGTAACACCATCATCTGGGAACATTTATTCTGGATATTCGGTCACCCTGAAGTATATATTCTAGTGTTACCAGCGTTTGGTATTTTCTCAGAAATTATTCCGACATTCTCACGTAAAAGATTGTTCGGTTACTCAGCAATGGTATTCGCTACAGTGTTAATCGGATTCTTAGGATTCATGGTATGGGCTCACCATATGTTCACTGTAGGTCTCGGGCCGACAGCAAATGCAATCTTTGCAGTTGCAACGATGGCTATCGCAGTACCAACTGGTGTCAAAGTATTCAACTGGCTGTTGACTATTTGGGGTGGTAGTGTTGAATTTACAACTCCTATGCTGTATGCACTCGCATTTATTCCGTCTTTCGTAATGGGTGGGGTAACAGGGGTAATGCAGGCATCTGCACCAGCTGATTATCAGTTCCATGATTCTTACTTTATCGTAGCCCATTTCCATTATGTTATCGTCGGTGGGGTAGTGTTTGCCTTATTAGCAGGTCTTCACTTCTACTGGCCATTAATGTTCGGAAAAATGCTGAGCGATAAACTGGGTAAAATCGCATTTGTATTATTCTTTATCGGTTTCCATTTAACATTCTTAGTACAGCATTTCCTTGGTTTATGGGGTATGCCTAGACGTGTCTTCACTTATTTACCGGGTCAAGGGTATGACTTATTCAACTTGATCTCAACTATCGGTGCATTCACGATGGCAGTCGCTGTTATTATTACATTGATCAATGTCATCATGACCATTGCTAAAGCACCACATGTCGGACGCGACCCATGGGGCGATGGACGTACACTTGAATGGTCATTACCACAGCCTGTACCATTCTATAACTTTGCACAAACCCCATTAGTTCGTGGTATTGATGCATTCTGGTTAGAAAAAACAAAAGGGGACGGAAAAATTCTGCCGGCTGAATCTTTAGGTGATATTCATATGCCGAACAATTCTATTATTCCGTTTATTCAATCATTAGGATTATTTGTTGCAGCGTTCGGTGCACTTTACTTTGCAGATGGCAGAGAGTGGGCAATTGATGCAGTAAAAGATCTACCAGTTCAACCTTGGGCACCATTTGTTCTTGGTCTAGGTCTTGCAATTACTGCCGGCGCAATGATTACTCGTTCTCTTAAAGATGATCATGGTTACCATATCTCTAAAGAAGAGTTAATTGAGTTTGAAAGAGGTGTGAAATAATGGCTCATGTAGAAGAAAAAATGACAGTTGAAAGATGGCCCAGCCATCCTGAAACTGCATCTATGGAAGGTAAGAACAAGCTGATTGGATTCTGGGTATTCCTTGGGGGAGAAACAGCTTTGTTCGCATCATTATTTGCAACATACTTAACATTGAAAGACCATGTACCGAGTGAAGACCATTTATTAGCGAAAGAATTATTTCATTTGCCGCTTGCATTTGTAATGACGATGCTGCTCTTAACATCTTCTTTGACGAGTGTCTACGCCATCTATCATATGAAAAACTATAATTTCAACAAAATGAGATTATGGTTAATCATCACTATTCTGTTAGGATTCGGATTCCTGGCGCTTGAAATATATGAGTTTGTTGAATACGTTCATCAAGGTCATACATTCCGATCAAGTGCATTTGGTAGTTCATTCTATTTCTTAGTAGGAACACACGGAGCCCACGTTATTGTCGGTCTTGTATGGATGATATTACTGCTTGTCAGAAATAATTCTCGTGGACTTTCAGTATATAACGCAGCTAAGTTTAATACAGTTGCATTATACTGGCATTTCATCGACGTTGTTTGGGTATTCATCTTTACAGTAGTTTACTTGTTAGGGGTGTTAGGATAATGTCAAATCATGAAAACAAACGAGTAATCAATGAACAACAAGTTACTGAACATGTTACCGTTAGAGATGTCGACTCTATTGAGACACATCACGAAGCCATCTCTCATGCACATGCTCCCGCTTTTAACCAAGCGAGATTTGATTATGAGAAACAAGTCAGAACTAAAGAGATGAGAATGCAGGTCACTACTTTTGCAGTGATGATTTTCCTGACTTTTATCGCGTTTGCAATGGTAGCTTCTGGGCTGCACCGTGATTTTGTTATTCCTGTCATCTCGCTGCTCGCATTAATCCAAGTGATACTGCAGTTCTTCTATTTCATGCATATGAATCACAAAGGACATGATTTAGCAAAATTATTCATGTTGTTTGGGATGTTCCTTGCACTGACATTTGTCGTTACTGCATTGTACTTAATGTGGCTAGGTTCACCGCTTAAATAATCTGAAACACCACTGAGCAGTCAGTGGTGTTTTTTAAATTGACATAGAAATTTCGTTATTGTGAGCTTGTCTGCAGTGAGCAATAGTTTATAATGGAATGAGAATATTCTATGGAGTGGTGAATGATGAGTAGTATCAGCTCAATTTCTATATTTGGTTTTCAGGCGAACTGGAGTCCTTACTTTCTTCTTGCTGTTGTTTTAATCTCAACTGTTTATTTCCTTATGGTCACAAAGTGGCGCCATGCGATACCAGATAACCGGCCACTTAAAACATATGAAATCGTATTATTTATCATTGCAATGATATCCATCTATTTATTAAAAGGTGGACCGATCGATCTATTAAGTCATATCGTTTTCAGTTTCCATATGCTGCAGATGGCGTGTCTTTATTTACTTATCGTGCCGCTGCTGTATTTTGCAGTTCCTGCATATTTTATTGACTATATAATTTCGTTGCCAGTTGTCAGACCAATATTTAAATTAATATCCAGCCCTATTATTGCGCTGATTTTATTTAATGGATTGTTCAGTATATATCACTTGCCAGTCGTGCTTGACTTCTTAAAGACAGATGCAATTTTACATGGATTATTTACAATCATATTATCAATTACAGCCTTTGCAATGTGGTTCCCTGTGTTTAATCGTACGAGCCTCCCTGTGAATCAGATTTCGGGACTTCAGAAATTATTATTCGTATTTATGATCGGTGTGTTGCTGACCCCATCTTGTGGTCTCATCATCTTTGCACAGCATCCGATGTATGACACGTATACTAATCCGAAAGCCTGGGTCAATGCGATGAGTCTATGTGTACCGACAGAAACTTTGAATTCAATACTCGCATCAAGCGGTATATCTGGTCCGGAATACTTCACGAATATGTCATCGCTTGAAGATCAACAGACGGGCGGAGTTATCATGAAAGTACTGCAGGAGATTTTCTTTGCTTTCATGCTGTTCTACATTTTCTTCAGCTGGAAACAAAGTGAAGGAACAGATGAAGAAGCGACAACCCAGAGAAGTTTAGAACTTCGACGCCAGGAACAGGCATATTTTAATCAATTCAGATAGGAGTACGTTATGAATTTACCAATTTTACCGACAATCAGTACGACTTTTATTGTACTCAGCGCAATTTTTGTAGCTATTGGCTGGTATCAGATTTCAAAAGGAAACATTGATAATCACCGGAAAGTGATGTTTATTGCTGGTGTATGTGCGCTCACTTTCTTTATCATCTATGCTTCAAGAACTGTTTTTATCGGAAATACGTCGTTTGGCGGTCCTGACAATATCAAGCTGTACTATACCATTTTTCTTATCTTCCATATCACTTTAGCGACGACAGGCGGAGTGATGGGACTGATCAATTTTTGGACAGGTTATAAAAGAAAGCTCAAGCTCCATAGAAAGATAGGGCCGATTACATCGGTGATCTGGTTCTGTACAGCAATTACAGGGGTGGCAGTATATCTTCTGCTCTATGTGTTCTATCACGGCGGAGAAACGACATCAGTCATAAAAGCGATATTAGGACATTAAAAAAGACTTTGAATGGATTACTTTTCCATTCAAAGTCTTTTTAATTTAAATCTTAAAATTGGTTTTGATAGCACCTGACTCAACCAATGTCAGTATAAGTATCAACACAATTGGTCCGACAAAGAAGCCGATGAAGCCCATCAGTTTTAGGCCGATATACATAGCTATTAATGTAGGGAGTGGACTAAGACCAACACCATTGCCCATAATTTTGGGTTCCAGTACTTTGCGTTGAACTAACAGGAATAAAGAGAGTAAAATCAGTTTCAATGCCATGATGTGATCACCTGTTATATATTCATAGAGAGCCCACGGAATCGTAATTCCTGTGGCACCAAGAATTGGCAGTAAATCAACGACACAGATAATCAGACTCATAATCATTGCATTCTCAGGTGTAATAAAGAGCAGGCCGATAAAGGTAAAGACCCATGTTATGAAAGATAATATGAAGGCGGCACGGATCATCCCGAATATTGAGCCGGATATTCTCTGCCATACAAATAATGATTTTTCATAAGTTCGGTCATACATATGATTTCTGAAAAATAATTTGATCTTCGGTATTTCAAGCATGAATAAAAACAACGCCACTAAAAAGACTAAGCTCGAAATCAGCAGTTCTGGAAGTGAAGCAATGAACAATGTAATATTCTCTACATTGAAATAGTTGACGATACCATCTCTCATAGACAATAAGAAATTTTGAACTTCATCATTGATTGTTGTCGTCACACTGTCCGGAAGCACCATATTAATTCTTTCTTCTATCTTATCCCATGCTTTGATGAGACCGTTCATCTTACCCGGTAAATCAATAGCAAACTGAATGATGTTTTCAATTAGTTTGGTCATGAAGAAATAGCTGAAGAGCAGCAGCACACCGATTATCAGTGAATAAATGGCTGTGACACTCCATTTACGGCTGTTAAATTTAAGTTCCAGTCTTCTGATCAATGGTTCAATCATCAATGCCAAGAGCAATGCACCGATCAACGGGATTGAAATAGGCAGGATGAAGTAAATAAATAAAAGTGCAAGTATCGTAATGGTGGTAATTGTTAATGTACGTCTTGTTATCCATTTTTTAAACATGCAGCACCTCAAAAAGAATAATAAAAAAGACGTGGTAGCCACGTCTTAAGCAAGTAATTCACGAAGATCGTTACAAACGTTCATCACTGTGCGTTTACAATGTTCAACCATTGCTTCAGGGAAGTATTCATCCTCACCATATTCAATACCAGTCGGATAATAATGTTTACCTAAATATGGGTCCATCATTTGAAGTTTGGCGTTTCTAGCACCGACATCACCTTCAACTGCGTATCCTGGAATGCGAAGATAAAAGACACCTTCTTCGATCTGATATTTTAAATCGTATGTGACACGCTCATAATCCCAATGACCTCCTAGATTCAAACCATGTTTATTCATCACATGTTGAATCAATGTCTGATCGGCAACTATATTTTCAATTCCTGAATTTTCAAATACCATTGAATAGTCCTCCCTCGTTATGCTCACTTCTCATTTTATGACAAAATGACGTGGCTTGCAATCAGATATTTTTTTCGGTGCAGATATTGTATAATATAATGATAAAAAGGCAGGGAGGGTTCTATGAAAAATATTCTGATAAAATTACTAGCCGTCCTGTTTGCCGGTATTTTTCTTTTCTACTTATTCTATTCTCCCTCATTGAAATTTGATGTACTGGAGAACCCGAAAAAAGAATCCAAACCGACCGAACAAATTGAAGACAGCAATTCACAGCCTGCTAATCCTGAATTAACAAAAGGTATTGGAACATACGTGGGTAAATCAATCGATACCTTTACGAAAAAATATGGCTATCCTAATCGTATTTATCCTTCTAAATACAGCCACGAAAACTATGTTTATCAATCTAAAAATAAATATTATATTCTTGGTGTCAAAGATAAGACCATTGTTATGGTATATGCGACAGGAAAATCAGCAGATACATATCCATTTAAAGTCACTGAAGATGCTGCTCAAATATTCTCCGGCATTTCTATCAATACAGAACCTGTTATTAAAACATCAAAAGGTAAGTATAGGTTTGAACTGTCTGAAGTAGACATTAAGACACAGCTGCTGCTGCAATATGGTACGACTTATTCTCAAGTCTTTATCGATCGATTGTCCAACAAAGTGATGGCTGTCAAATATATGACTGGACCTGCATTGGTTGAAATGCAGCCTTATGCCATGAGTTATAATGGTGACATCATAGAACGTACGCCTGAACAACTCGATCATACCATTGATGAAGTATCTATCAATTCCAATAATGTGCTGACGATGTTTGAACTAACTAACATCATGCGCGAAATCAACGGTAGAAAGCCGCTTGCAACGAATGAACTTATCAATCATACGGCCCAGTTTCAAGTGGCTAAACTCAATAAAAAAACCGAAAAAGTAGTGACTGAAGTTGAGAATGATATCGGCAGACAACTGAAGTCAGAGGATATCAAATACAAAGATTTTGCTCAAAATATCGCTTATAATTTCGAAGATGTGCCAAGTTTAATCAACAGCTGGCTGAACTCAGATGAACATCGAGAACATCTGCTCAATCAAAAATTCAATGAAATGGGCGGTGGAATATCCGGCGGCTATACGTCGCTCGTTTTTATTGAGCGGGCGGATGATTGATAATAAAGAAACTGCCGGTAGCGTAGCCGATCATTTCATCGTCACTATAAACATGGCACGAAACTAGATAAGTCATTGCGCCTTTCTTTAGAATTTCGGCTGTCGCTGTAATTAAATCACCGGTACCTTTTTTCGTGAAGTAAGTGTTCATTTCGTGGGTCACTACACGTTGTGTAACAGGAAGCACTTCATTGCATAGTGTTCCCATCAAAGTGTCCGCAATCATCATCAGTATACCGCCATGTAAAATACCGATGCTGTTGTTCATCAGCTGTGTCCGCTGAACTTGAAGGTAACCGCTGTCTCCTGAAAAAGTCATCTCAAAAGGATATATTTTTTTCATCCATGTATCAGTCGGCCGGCCGTCAAAGTGAGTCAACAGCTGTTGAATGGCAGCCAGTTCAACGGCGTCATTTCGTTCGATGATTTCTTTGAGTTTTGTATCTATTGCAGATTGTAAATCGTTCATAGGATGCTCCTTAACTTTGTGGTATAATGCTTGCTGTAATAGAGAAAGGTTGTGACATATGATTTATGATGATGCTATCTTTGAACTGATGGAACAGGCAGATGAAATTAATCGCATGATTCTCAACAGTGAAAGTTATATTAATTATAAAAACAATACGCTCCAAATGCAAAGGGATCCAGAAGTAACGATGCTGCAGAAGAATTTTCTGAAACTGAAAGACCGGTATGATGAAGTCATGCGTTTCGGTCGTTATCACCCTGATTATATGGATGTCATGCTGAAGACAAGACGCGCAAAAAAAGCGTACGATATGCATCCCGCTGTAGCAGCGGCAAAACAATCTGAAACATCGCTGCAGGCGCTCCTTGATGAAGTCATCGTTATTATATCAGGTTCAATTTCAAGCGACATCAAAGTAGAGAGAGGAAATCCATTCTTTACAACTGACCACCAGTGCGGCGGTGGATGTTCATGTTCAGCATAAGACCATCGAACATGAAAAAAAGACAGACACTGATGTCTGTCTTTTTTCATGAAGATCATTTTCGATATTTTTCATTGATTAAATGGTAGGCAAGGTCTGGACGGTCAGTGACAATAGTATGCGCTCCTTTAATCAGCAGTTCATCCATTTCATCAATCGTATTGATGACCCAGTAACCGACTGGTAGATTAAAAGTCTGCAGATAATTGATGAATTTTTCTGTGTCAAGACGAATACCTTTGAATTGAACCGGAATTTGGAAAGTATCAACTGACGGTTTGTACAGATGACCAAAACCTGTATTGAACAGCAGAAATGCTTTCGTTACTTCTTGACGACTTGCGCCAGTTGCAATTCGTTCATCCCCGTATATTTTGAAACGCTGTACTTGCTCATCACAAAAACTTGTCACAAGAACGCGGTCAAACGCATCTAAATCATGGATCAGCCGGTATAGCAGTGAAGGAACTATTTTACCTGCTGCCGTATCCGAATCATCTTTAATATCGATATTAATTCTCATTTTCGGAAAGGCTTCAATCAGCTCTTTTAATGTTACAATTTTAGCATCTTGATGACCGCGGAACGTGTAATTACCGTGTACGTCCTTGAAATGATAACCAAAATCAAGTGTGCGCAGCTCTGCCAATGTGTGATTAATGACTTTGCCGTTCCCGTTGGACACCCGGTCGACATACGCATCGTGGAAAACAACAATCTCTTCATCCTTAGTCAGACGAACATCAATTTCAAAGCCATCCACTTGAAATGCATGGGCTTCTTTGAACGCTGCCATAGTATTTTCTGGTGCCAGCTTCATGCCACCGCGGTGTGCCAGCACATAAGGAGAGCGTCCGTTAAAATAAGGTTTAATTGTTCTTCTTTCGGTGGATGTGACTGCTTTTGTGATCATGACCGCTCCAACATAGGCGGTAATTGCGGCTAAAACCGTCATTGTTCTTCTTTTATTCAATAAAGTGCCTCCTTAATATTTTACTACTTTATATTTTACCAAAGTTAATGATACTATTAAAGAAACAGTGAGACGAGGTTCAAAGATGAATATAGTTCAAAGAGATCATTTGATCATCTATTTAAAAAGTACTAAATATGAACGCCAAATAAGAAAGTTTGGTCATATAGTCTATTCAAACAAAAAAGGCAAATGGCTGTCTCTCTATATTGACAGAGATAAGACACCGGACATAATGGACCAGCTATTAAAGCTGAAATATGTTCTGGATGTTCAAGTATCACCTTATCACTTACTGGAACGTACGTATGATTCAGTGCATCGGGGGTAGCAGGCGCTGTAATCTAAGGACACCGATCAAATAATTATAATAAAGATCATTTTCATAGAAGTGTTCTTTTGATTTGACTTCCAGCTCACGGATTGTCAGTGACTGCTCAGCCGCCCAGATTTTGATGAAATCGAATCGCTTATTGCTGACAGGATATGGATAGGGTATTGCTTCGAAAATGGAATAGATGGCTTGGAAATTTCCTTGCCGGGAAGGTTTCATAATGATGAGTACACTTGTCTTCGGCTGCTTTTCAAGCGTCGTATGCAGACAGACTATATGATGGATCCTTTCGTGATTGTATGCGATGATTTCCTCAAGTTCGAAGAAATCACTATAGCCTTGCCCAAGTTCGATAAATGATTGTGACATAGTAATCTCCTTTATTAATAATTTAAGTGGGTGAAACAATGCGAGTCATCGCTGGAAAATATAAGAAAAAACAACTTACGGCTGCGAGAGGTATGACCTCGCGGCCAACAACTGATAAAGTAAAAGAAAATATCTTCAATATTTTAGGGCCGCTTTCAGGGAAGGGCCTTGATTTATTTGCTGGAAGCGGTGGTCTTGGTATTGAAGCCATCAGTCGAGGGCTTGATTCGGTTATTTTCGTTGATGGTAGTAACGATGCTGTCAGAGCCATTAAACAGAATCTTGAAACTATTAGCGAACATACAGAAGTATACCGTAATGACGCGCTGAGAGCATTAAAAGCATTAAATAAGCGCGAGATGCAGTTCGATATCATCTTCCTGGATCCTCCTTACCGAAAAGATTTGATCAGTAAGTCTTTGAGTCTGATAGCATCCTACAATCTATTGTCACCTGATGGATTGATTATGTGCGAATGCGACAAAGAAGAAACGATCGACCCGCTCGTATTTGAATGGGTCAAAGAAGAAATTTACGGTTCCATAAAAATCACAATTTTAAGAGGTAGAACAGATGACAATTAGAAAAGCAGTTGTACCCGGTAGTTTTGATCCCATTACACTAGGACATCTGGATATCATCACACGTAGTTCCAAACTGTTTGATGAAATACATGTTTCAGTGCTTCATAACACTAGTAAGACTGGTTTTTTTTCAATTCAGGAACGCGTTCAACTGATCGAAGAGGTGACTAAAGAACTGCCGAATGTTCACGTCGGTTACTTCGAAGGTCTGCTGATTGATTACTGTGAAAAAATCGGTGCTGACACTATCGTCAGAGGACTGAGAGCAGTCAGCGATTTCGAATACGAGATGCAGTTGACGAGTATGAACAAAAAATTAAATGATAACATCGAAACACTTTATATGATGACCAATAACAAATATTCATTCATCAGCTCAAGCATCGCAAAAGAAGTTGCCAAGTTCGGCGGCAATGTGACAGACATTGTCCCGAGTGAAGTAGCTGTGGCACTGCAGACTAAGTACCAGGATAAATAACCGGGGTGTTAAACTCTGTCTGCAGACTACCACTGATTAAATTATGAAGACGTGTGGCTTTCGTTTCAAGTTGAAACAGCGCTGCGTTTTTTTTATTAGTCACTGTATAACACTGGTCATGCGGCAATTCTCTTAAATACTGCCGGCCTTTATCGTTCATCGCCAGCACTCTGACGCCTGAAATGGGTGGATAGCTGTCTTGTTGTGTCATATTGAGCAGTACATAGGACATGAGACGCTGTAGTCTAGTATAAGTATATCGCTTTGTCTTTATCAATTTCATGAATTCAGTGAACGTATCTGCTTCCATCACCATTTTTTGTAGGCGGTGCTCTATTCCTTCAGTCATCATATAGATCCCTCTCAGCTCTTGTGATGACGATGTGATGAGCTTGTACTTCAGCAGCGGGAAAAAATCTTCCCACTGTGTCAACCGTTCTTCAGCCAGAAGCTGCATTGTACGCGGGGGAACGCTATGATCAAATGCAGCGTACTCTAAAGCAGCCTTTCTTATGGCAGTGGCACTGGCAATATGGCTTGTGATTTCTGTATCGTGATATGAATTGTTGATCCGCTGAACAGGGACGATGGTGATTTCAGGGTAATGTATTTCGGCTGCCCTGATATACTGCATGGCCAAAATATTATTTGGAGAAAAGTAATCTCTGTTGTTTTCACCCATCATCCTGGCAAAACTCTTGCCTGAATCGATCACAGCAGGTTCAAAGAGACGATTGGCTGCTGCATGTAAAGAATGGAAGTCAGGCGTCTCTGCCCCAAAAGATAGCGCATCAGCTTGCATCAGCTTAGCAACGGCAATGCCGCCTTCAGCAAAATCATTGGCATAGCTGAGTGCGTAGAACTGAGGAAGTTCGACGATAAGATCACATGATTCTAGTGCCATTTCAGCACGTCTGAATTTATTGATCACAGCAGGCTCCCCTCGCTGCGTAAATTGACCGCTCATAATAGCGATGACAACATCTGACTGAGTCTCTGTTCTCGCTAAAGCAGCCTGATAAGCATGACCGTTATGAAAGGGATTGTATTCAGAAATGATAGCGACTGACTTCATTGAAATTCCCGCCTTTTAAGTTTATAATATTGATTGTATCAAAATTAAGTGTTAAGAAAAAATCTTGACAAAAGTCTATATTTAAAGTTAAAATAAATTTTGTGTTTGTAAGAGGTGAAACCTATGAAATGGTCAATGACACAACTTCGGAAACACCAGGATGCGCCGTTAAGTTTTGAAACTGATATGGAGTTTCCAAATCTTATCAAAAACCTTCAGTTAATTGATTTATCCACTATTCATGTAGACGGGCAGTTAACACCGAAAACAAGTGAAGTTTATGCTGATCTTATCATCACCGGCAGCTATACGATGAGCTGCGCCCGCACATTGGAACCAGTTGAAGTGCCGATTCATATTGAATCCCTTGAAATCTTTGACATGAATGAGTTTGATCTTGATGAGGAATTAAATCGACATGAAATGATTAATGACGTGATCGATATCAAGCCTGTCGTTGAAGAACTGGTTGTATTGAATAAACCGGCCCGTGTCGTTAAAGATGACGTTGAAATGTCATTAACACAAGGCAATGGCTGGGAAGTTGTTGATGAGGATCAGTTAATCCAGGAAGATACACCTAAAGTTGATCCGAGATTTGCGAAACTGCAAGATTTACTTGATAGCAAGTCTTAACGAACAGTCTCAAGTAGAGGAGGAGAAAAAAATGGCAGTACCTAAAAGAAGAACGTCTAAAACAGCTAAAAGAAAACGTCGTACACACTTCAAAATTTCAGTACCAGGCATGGTTGAATGTTCAAGCTGTGGCGAAATGAAATTATCTCACCGCGTATGTCCATCATGTGGATCATATAACGGCAAAGAAGTAGTTGCTAAATAATAACACGGTCTCTTGTTCCGCTCTGGAACAGGAGATTTTTTATTGGACGCTATCAGCGCTATAAATATATCATCCAGCACAGTTATAATGACCTCAAATCAATCATCTTAAGCGGGAAGATGGTATAATTCCTTTAAAGTCATTATACTATTGTAAGAATAACGTGAAGGAGCATCACTATGGAGATTCTAACGGTCAAGGACCAGCAGAAAAGTTACCATGAGGAGTATGTGCCACATCTATTTAAAGAACGTGCAGCACTCACCCCCCATAAACATACACAGCAGTTAGCTGATATTGTTACTGAGTATATGAACCCACTCGGTATCTCTGATGAACAGCGTCATCAATTAACTGAATTAGCAGCAGGGGCGCCGGTTGTCATCGGTGGACAGCAGGCAGGGTTATTCGTCAGCCCTTTGTATACGATACATAAAATAATATCTATCATTGTTCTGGCAAAAGAACAATCAGAACAACTCGCTCAAACGATTGTACCGGTTTTCTGGATTGCCGGTGAGGATCATGATTTCAGCGAAGTCAATCATGCTTATTTATATGACGGAACGCATGTCAAGCTGAACAAAGTGAAAGTAGCGACAAAACGCCAAGTCGAAACATCAGTATCGGACTTCGTACTGACTGATGATGAGAAGTTGGAGACCATCAGAAGCTTTATTAAAGAACTTGATGAAACAGATCGGACGGAAGCTATTTATAACAAACTGGCTGAACTGCCTAATGAATGGACAGATCAATTTAAACAGTTAATTCATGAGCTGTTCAAACAAACAGGACTGCTGCTGATAGACAGCCATTATCAGCCGTTTAGACAGCTGGAGAAAGAAACTTTCAAATATTTACTGAAGAATCATCAGGCAATCAATGAAGCCTTTTTAACAGGTCAACAAAAATCTGTTGACTCAGGTCAGCAGAAAATGATTGAAACAAGTTCTAATGTTCATCTCTTCATGACATATGAAGAACAGCGGCAGCTGCTGAATTTTGCGGATGGCAGATTTACCTTGAATAAATCAGCAGTGACATTTACGGGTGATGAGCTGCTGAATCTTCTGGAGGCAGAGCCGGAATTGTTCTCTAACAATGTCGTTACCCGCCCTGTCATGCAGGAAATGATGTTCAATACACTATGTTTTATAGGTGGTCCTTCTGAAATCAAATACTGGAATGAACTGACTGACATATTCAGTTATATGAAGCGGCCGATGCCGATACTTGTTCCTAGAATGAGAATCACTTATTTGACTCCAAGAATTCAAAAATTGATCGGTCGCTATGAGCTGCAGCTAGAGGATATTTTGACCACAGGTATGAAGCCTTTAGAGCAGCAGTTTTTAAAGAACGAAGAAAATCAGCAGCTGCTGGAAGGGATACAGAACTTAGAGCAGCTGATTGACTTGAAGTTCAATGAGCTGAGTGAGCTTGCTGAGTCTAAACAAGTCACAGCGATTGTCAATTCAAATCTTGAACATCATCGTGAACAGGTTGAGTACTTAAAAAGAGCCTATCATCGTGAAATAAAAATAAAGAATGACATTGTGCTGCGTCATTTCAAGGAGATTGAATTGAACTTAAATCCACGAAATGGTCTGCAGGAAAGAACGTGGCATCCGATACAATTAATCAATGATACAGATTTCTGCATATTTAATGATATTATTGAGCAGTTAATGTATACTAAAAATCAAGTCGTTATAGCTCTGTAACCCTTATGAGTCAGTAGTTTTTAAACCATTATGACAAAAGTCATGATGGTTTTTTTTGAATTTAATATTAAATAAATAATATATTGTGAAAATTTTATTATTTCGGTGGTACAAAGTGGGGGGATGTGGTAAATTATATTTAAGGCAGGGTGATGAGCATGTTCATGGGTGAATATCAGCATCAACTGGATACTAAAGGGCGCATCATTGTACCCGTGAAGTTCCGTGATGAATTATCAGAACATTTTGTTATAACCCGCGGCCTGGACAAATGTCTATTTGGTTATACGCTTTCCGAATGGCAGAAAATCGAAGAGAAGCTAAAAACACTTCCCATCACTAAAAAAGATGCACGTAAATTCATGAGATTGTTTTTCTCAGGAGCTGTTGAAGTTGATCTTGATAAACAAGGTAGAATCAACATTCCGTCACATTTACGAGAATATGCAGAGTTATCCAAAGAATGTATTGTCATCGGTGTTGCTTCCCGTATAGAAATATGGGACAAAGCACAGTGGCAGAAATTTTATGATGAAACTGAAGAACATTACGAAGACATTGCAGAAGAATTGATTGATCTAGATTTTTAGGAGGTAAATTATGTTCCATCACATCACCGTATTATTGCGTGAGACAGTCGATATGCTGGATATTAAAGAAGACGGCATTTATGTCGATTGTACATTAGGTGGTGCGGGCCATAGCTTGTATCTCGTCAAGCAGTTATCTGACAAAGGACGGCTGATTGCCATCGATCAAGACGATCAAGCATTGAATAATGCGTCTGAAGTACTGAAAGATCATATGCATAAAGTGACACTTGTCAAAAATAATTTTAGAAATTTACGAGAAGTACTTGATTCACTGAACATTGATAAAGTGGATGGTATATTGTATGACCTGGGCGTCTCAAGCCCGCAGCTGGATGATGCAGAGAGAGGTTTCAGTTACCATAATGAAGCAAGACTCGATATGCGGATGGATCAGCAGCAGGAATTATCAGCCTACGAGGTCGTCAATGAATGGCCGTATGAAAAATTGGTCAGTATCTTTTATCGGTACGGGGAAGAGAAATTTTCTAAGAACATTGCAAGAAACATTGAAAAATCAAGAGAATTGAAACCTATTGAAACCACTACTGAACTTGTTGATATTATTAAAGATAGCATCCCTGCACCCGCAAGGCGCAAAGGTGGGCATCCGGCGAAAAGAGTTTTTCAGGCCATACGTATTGCGGTAAATGATGAATTAGGTGCATTTGAGTCTTCTATAGAGCAAGCCATCCAGTCAGTAAATAAGGGCGGCAGAATTTCAGTGATCACCTTTCATTCATTGGAAGACCGTATATGTAAACAAATTTTTCTAGAATATGAAAAAGGCCCGGACATTCCAAGAGGCCTGCCTGTTATCCCCGAAGAGTATCAACCTAAAATCAAAAGAGTGAACCGTAAAGCCATTGAATCAACACCAGAAGAACTGGCTGAAAACAACAGAGCAAGAAGTGCGAAGTTACGCGTCGCAGAAGTATTAAAATAGGGGAGTGACAACATGGCAGCTGAATACATAGGCAATAACGTATATGAAATGCCTTATGAGACATATGAGAGCAGCACTAAAGCGACAACAAAAACCCATGTTGTGTCGTTGTCAAAAGTTGAAAAGATGGTCTATTTAACACTTGTAGCAATGATTGCTTTAGCAAGCGTTTATATGCTATCTTTAAAGTACGATGCGTATGAAATGAATGTAAAAATTGCAGCAACAGATAGTAAAATAATTCATCAGCAAAGTGTTAACGGAGAATTGAATTCTGAAGCAATGAAACAATCATCTTATGAGCGTATCTATAGTAAAGCAAAAGCATACGGGCTGAGCTTGAACAATGATAACGTAAAGGTAGTGCAAAAAGATGGCAGCAATTAAAATTAAAAAAAACAAAATAGGAGCAGTCCTCTTAGTATTGTTATTCGGACTGCTCTTTTTTCTATTGATTTTTAAATATTCCTATATCATGCTGACAGGTCATTCTTCCGGAGAGGATTTGTCAATAAAAGCGAGTGAGAAGTACGCAAGAAATATTATTAATCAGCCGAAGCGCGGCGTAATCTATGACAGGAACGGCGAAGTGCTTGCTCAGGACATCAGCTCCTATAAACTCGTTGCTGTACTTGATAAGCGCATGACGAACACAGATAAGTCACCCGCTTACGTCGTTGATAAGAAAAAAACAGCCAGCAAGTTAAGTGAAATCATCGATATGCCGAAAAAGGAAATATACAATCGTCTTATGACTAAAAAAGTGTTTCAAGTGGAATTTGGTAAAGCAGGTAAAGATCTGACTTATGACCAGAAGAAAGAAATAGAAAAATTAAATTTACCTGGATTGACATTTTTCTCGGAGAAGAAGCGGTTTTATCCTAACGGTAATTTTGCTTCACACTTGATTGGCTTTGCTGAAAAAAATCCAGATACAAATAAAATACAAGGCATGCTGGGTACTGAGAAAGTATTTGATTCTTATCTTGCCGGTAAAGCGGGTAAAACTTCATACAAACAAGATATATGGCAGTATGTTCTTCCTAATTCAGGAGACGTCACACCTGCTGTTGACGGGGATGATGTACATCTGACCATTGATAAGAACATTCAGATCTTTGTAGAGGATGCCCTCGATTCCATGGTTAAGCGCTATGAACCGAAAGATTTATTTGCTGTCGTTGCTGATGCAAAAACAGGAGAAGTTCTCGGCTACAGCCAGCGCCCTACATTCAATCCGGAAACGCGGGAAAACTTCGGCACTAAATGGCAGAATGATTTATTCCAGAACACCTATGAACCTGGGTCAACATTTAAAACGTTTGGTTTAGCTGCAGCAATTGAAGAAGGAAAATTCAATCCTAATAAGAAATACAAGTCGGGCAGCAGAAAGATAGAAGGACAGACCATCTATGACTGGAACAAAACAGGCTGGGGCAATATTTCTGAAAATAAAGGGTTCCAGTTGTCATCCAACGTATTAATGATGAACTTGCAGGACAAAGTAGGGATTCCTAAAGCAAAAGAATACTACGAGAAATTCGGATTCGGTAAGTCCACTCAGTCATTGTTTGATAGTGAGGCATCTGGGCATATATCATGGGCGGATCCCCTCAGCCGAAAAGTCTCAGCATTCGGCCAGTCGACTACTGTAACACCTGTGCAGATGATTCAGGCAGAAACAGCTATCTTAAATGAGGGCCAAATGTTAAAACCATTTTACGTCAAGTCCATTACTGATCAGCAAAACAAAGTGCTGTATGAAGGCGAAAAAAAGGTAATCGGTCAGCCGATTTCCAAAGAGACCGCAAAAGAGACGATGAAACAAGTGAAAAGTGTAGTCTATGGCTCTGAGATGCATGCTTACAATTACCGGATAGATGATTATCAGATTGCCGGTAAAACAGGTACTGCTCAAGTTCCTGATACTGAGAATGGTGGATATGTACAAGGAGATAATCCTTATATGGTGAGCTTTATGGGTTACGCACCAGCCGATAAACCTGAAGTGATTGTCTACATGGCTATGTCGCTTGCGCAGAAGAATGCAGCGGAAGCCTATAATCTTGGTGTATCAAAAGGTTATAAACCGCTGATGGAGAATACGCTTAAATATTTGGATGTTGAAAACGGCAAAGAAAAAGGTGAACCTCTGACGACTGAAGTTCCAAAGACGAACGGCCAGTCGATAGAAAAAATCCGGGCTGCTGTAGAAAGTAAATCAGCAGTTCCAGTCATCATCGGTTCTGGTGAAACGGTGAAAGCTACAAGTCCATCAGCCGGTAAGTCAATACTGATTGGTGATAAAGTATTTATCGTCACTGATGGCGAGTTGACGATGCCTGACACGTCAGGCTGGTCAAAACGCGAGCTGCTGCAGTTTGAGCAAATGACGGACGTAGACGTTCAGTTTGATGGCTCGGGTTATGTCGTCAAACAATCTGTTGATGCAGGAGAAAGCATCCAGGCGGGTGACAAAGTGATGGTCAGCATGGATTCGCTTGACCCGTTAAAACAGTCTCCTGCTTATGATGATATAATAGATGCAAACCGAAAAGACGAAGAAAAAATGTTAAGAAAACAGCTTGAAGAAGAAAAAGCTAAACAAAATTAAAAGGAGAATGCGACCATTGAGTCGCGACAACAATCATGGAGATGTTTCCTTATGCGCTTGCAGCGTTCTTATTAACAGCACTACTTGTACCTTTATTTATCCCTTTGCTTAAACGACTTAAATTTGGTCAGTCTATAAGGACAGAAGGACCACAGAGCCATATGCAAAAGAGCGGGACCCCTACTATGGGTGGTCTCACTTTTCTGATTAGCACGCTCATCATCAGCTTAATTGCGCTCATATTTGTAGAAGATAGAGGACCGATTATTTTATTGATTCTTGTCACATTAGGATTCGGTCTCATCGGCTTTGTCGATGATTACATCATTGTCGTGAAGAAGAACAATCAAGGGCTCACTTCAAAGCAGAAATTTCTATTTCAAATATTGATTGCAGTGCTGTTCTATACAATCAGTAAGGCGTTAGGACTGCTTGAGTTAAATACGACTGTCAATATACCATTTACAGACGCCGGACTACCTCTTGGCATATTCTATATCCTTTTCATTATATTCTGGCAGGTAGGCTTCTCTAATGCAGTCAATCTGACAGATGGCCTGGATGGTCTGGCAACAGGATTATCCATCATTGCGTTTAGCTGCTATGGTGTTTTGGCGATGTATCAAGATGCACTTGGCATCAGTGTATTTACGATGATTCTAGTAGGAAGTCTATGTGGATTTCTTATATACAACAAATACAAAGCAAAGCTCTTCATGGGTGACACAGGATCACTTGCATTAGGTGGTGTTATTGCCACTGTGTCAATTATGCTGAACCAGGAATTGACACTATTGTTCATTGGTATGGTATTCGTCATTGAAACATTATCAGTCATGATACAGGTGGCTTCTTTCAAGTTAACCGGCAAAAGAATTTTCCGTATGAGTCCGCTTCATCATCATTTCGAATTAGGTGGATGGAGTGAATGGAAGATTGTCACTGTCTTTTGGCTGGCAGGATTGATGACAGGTGCTATCGGAATCTATTTAGGAGTGAACTAACATGAAACACATTTCAGAATATGCAGGCAAGCATGTACTAGTTCTTGGACTTGCAAAAAGTGGCTATGAAACAGCAAAGCTGCTGAATCAATTAGGCGCTGTCGTCACAGTGAATGATGGTAAAGATCTATCAAATAATGATGATGCACTCGAACTGAAAACAGATGGAGTGACAATCGTTGATAAGGGTCATCCGCTGTCGCTCCTTGATCAGCATGAACTGATTGTAAAGAACCCAGGTATTCCTTATCATGTTCCTTTACTACAGGAAGCGCTCAAGCGTGATATTCCAATCATTACTGAAATAGAACTGTCTTTTCAAATTAATGAAGGGACGATCATAGCAATTACGGGAACGAATGGAAAGACAACTGTCACTTCATTGATTGGAGATATGTTCAGCCATTCATCTAAAAAAGGGCTGTTGAGTGGAAACATCGGCTTTGTCGCTTCAAAAGTCGCTCAGCTGACAAAACCGGAAGATACATTGATTACAGAGCTGTCATCATTTCAGCTCATGGGTACGAGAACTTACAAACCTCATATTGCTGTCATTACAAACATATACTCCGCTCATTTAGATTATCATGGGACACAGGAAGACTATGTCGAAGCGAAAATGAATATATTCAAAAATCAGACTGCCGAAGACTATTTAATATTCAATGACGCCCAGCGCGAACTTCTTAATTCCTTTACGGTCAACAGTCAGATTATTTATTTTTCGGTTAATCAACGAACGAATGGTGCATATGTTGATAATGGCATGATTTATTTTCAGGATGAGGCTATATGTCCGGTGGATACCGTTGTACTGCCAGGGAGACATAATCTTGAAAATATTCTTGCCAGCATTGCTGCATGTAAATTGTCAGGAATCCCTAATGATGCCATCATTGCGACATTGAGCAGTTTTGAAGGGATAAAGCATCGTACTCAGTACGTTGCAACGATTAACGATGTAAAATATTATAATGACTCCAAAGCGACTAATACACTTGCTACGACATTTGCATTAGATTCCTTTCATACACCGATCCATTGGTTATGTGGGGGCCTGGACCGGGGAAATGGATTTGAAGATCTGGATAACCATGTCAGTCAAGTGAAGCGGATGTATATATTTGGACAGACCACTTCAAAATTAATCGCGTTCGCCAAATTACACGACATCGAGTATGAGGTATGTCATGATGTCAAAGATGCCGTGGTCAAGACGGCGCCCTATGTACAACCTGGCGAAGTCGTCCTGCTGAGCCCGGCCTGTGCGAGCTGGGATCAATATCCGACTTATGAAGTACGCGGCGAAGATTTTATTCAGCAAGTCAAGCTGATGGGATAGGTGATAGGATGGCTGATAGAACAATAGTGAAATCCGCTGAATTTAAGAGAAAATCATTGAATAGAAGAAATCGTCACCGGATACAGCTTGGTATCTTTCTTAGTGTCGTCATAATAGTCACTTTGATTCTGCTGTACATGTTTACAAGTATCAGCTATGTCAAGGAGGTTAAAGTCAACGATGTTCAGTTGATTACCGAAAAAAAGGTCAAGGAAATTCTTGATATTTCTCGTCAAGATCGATTATACACATTACCTGTCAATAAAATGGAACAAAATATCAAGCTGCAGGATGGCGTAAAAAATGTAAAAATCTCTAGACATTTTCCGAACAAAGTAACAGTTGATATTGAAGAATATGATATAGTTGGAGTAGTTCCAGATGGCAGTGACTTCAATCCACTGCTTGAAAATGGACAAATCTTAACTTCAGTGACTCATGTCGATGGCAGTAACGCTCCTGTTGTATCTGACTTCGCAAGAAAAGAACGACAGCAGCTGGTCTCCATTTTGAATGAGACCAATCCTGCTATTCTCAATGCGATTTCTGAAATCAATTTTGTACCTAATAAGGAAGCGTCGAGACGGATACAGATATTTATGAATGATGGTCTGGAAGTCATTGGAGATTTGAGAACTTTGGGAGATAAACTTAACTATTATCCCAGCATGGCTAAAAATGTTCCTAGAAATCAAAATGGTGATCTTGTAAAGCCGGGTATCATTGATCTTGAAGTCGGCTCAGTATTTATACCATATGAATCTAAAAAAGCTGAGACAAGACGACTTGAAATGGAAAGCGAAGTTGCTGCAAAAAAAGAACAAGAAGACAAAAAATTAGAGAAATCGGTCAATGAATTAAAGAAACAACTGGAAAAAATTAGAACGAAGAATAATGAGTCATAATGACATATTGTGTAAAATTAGTTTGCTATATAATTAATATTGTCATTATATCAGTTTATAGTTCACATAAAGAAAGCTATCATGTAAACTAAGGTTAGTGTAAAATAGTATAAATTGTGTTTTGGAGGTGCCTATTAAATGGAAGAGCATTATTATGTAGCCATAGATATTGGCTCAGCAAGCGTGAAAGTAATTGTCGGTGAGAAATTTCATAACGGAATTAATGTGATAGGCACAGGACAAACTTTCACGGATGGAATCAGACGCGGAGTCATCGATGATTTTGACGTAGCGCAGCATGCGATAAAAGATACTATCAAAAAGGCGCAGATTGCTTCTGGTGTTGATATTAAGGAAGTATTTGTGAAGATGCCTGTTATCCATACAGAAATTCATGACGTGACAAATGAAATCACTTTTAATGGGGAATCAACAGAAATTAAAGGCCAGCATATTGAAGAGGTCATTGAAAAAATCCGCGATAAAAATACTTCTAATGATGTGGAAATTATTGGCGTCTATCCTAAATTATTTAGAGTAGATGATATTCATGAAGTCAGCGATCCGAAAGAAATGGTTGCGACTCAGAGTCTTGCGGTTGAGGCCGGTGTAATTACGACCAATCGTTCACTGCTGATCAACACATTGAAATGTGTCGAATCATGCGGTGTAGAAGTACTTGATGTTTATTCTGATGCCTATAATTATCAGAATATCTTGACACCTACTGAACTTGAACTCGGTGCTTGTGTGATTGACATCGGTGATCAGCTGACACAAGTTGCTTTTTATGAACGTGGAACATTGTTTGATGCAGACAGTATTCCGGTGGCAGGAGCACATATTACTGCAGACATCGCTCAAGCATTGAACACCTCTTATGACAAAGCAGAGAAGATTAAAGAGCAGTATGGTCATGCATTTTTCGACCTTGCTTCTGAACAGGATGTCTTCCATGTTGTACAAAATGACAGCAATGAGGAAGTGGCATTCAATCAGAAAGAGCTGAGTGATTTTATTGAAGCACGTGTCGAAGAGATTTTCCTTGAGGTTTTTGAGCTGCTTCAGGAAATGGGAATTGATAAAATTAATGGCGGCTTTATCATTACTGGTGGTTCAGCTAACCTTCTAGGAATTAAGGAATTGTTGATGGACATGGTCAATGAGAAAGTCAGAGTACATGTACCTTCTCAGATGGGTATCAGAAAACCAGAGTTTTCATCATGTATCTCTACAATTTCAAGTGGCATTAGCTTTGATGAGCTCCTCGATTATGTTACAATTAATAATCATGAAACTCATAGTGAAGAACTGACTATCGACCAGGATATTAAACCAAAACAAAATCCACTAGACGGTTTCTTCAAGAGAAAAAAACAGGTAGATGTTAAGCCTGGAGAAACTGTTACTGTAAAAAATGATAAACATGATAACACAGATGATTTAAATCAGCAGGAAGATCAACCGAGTATGATGAAAAAAATTATGAAATCATTATTTGAATAATCGGCCATATAGTATAGGAGGAAATATTAATGTTGGAATTTGAACAAGGCTTTAATCATTTAGCAACACTCAAAGTCATCGGTGTCGGAGGCGGCGGGAATAACGCGGTCAACCGAATGATCGAGCATGGGATGAATAATGTAGAATTCATTGCAATTAATACTGATGGCCAGGCACTAAATTTATCAAAAGCTTCATCAAAAATTCAAATTGGTGAAAAGCTGACTCGTGGTCTTGGTGCAGGTGCTAATCCTGAAATCGGGAAAAAAGCTGCTGAAGAGTCCAGAGAACAGATTGAAGACGCCATTCAAGGTGCTGACATGGTATTCGTCACTGCTGGTATGGGCGGTGGTACTGGTACTGGCGCAGCACCAGTTGTAGCTAAAATTGCGAAAGAGATGGGCGCACTGACTGTAGGTGTTGTCACTCGCCCATTCTCATTTGAAGGACGTAAACGTCAAACACAAGCAGCAGCTGGCGTTGAAGCAATGAAAGCAGCTGTCGATACATTGATTGTCATTCCTAATGACCGTCTGCTTGATATTGTCGATAAATCTACTCCGATGATGGAAGCATTCAAAGAGGCGGACAATGTATTACGTCAAGGGGTTCAAGGTATCTCTGACTTGATCGCAGTATCCGGTGAAGTCAACCTTGACTTCGCAGATGTTAAAACAATCATGTCTAACCAAGGTTCTGCATTGATGGGGATAGGTGTTGCCTCTGGAGAAAACAGAGCGATGGAAGCAGCTAAAAAAGCCATCTCATCTCCATTACTTGAAACATCAATTGTCGGTGCTCAAGGTGTCCTGATGAATATTACAGGCGGCGAATCACTTTCACTGTTTGAAGCACAGGAAGCAGCAAACATTGTACAAGATGCGGCTGACGAAGATGTGAACATGATTTTCGGTACAGTCATTAACCCTGAACTTCAGGATGAAATTGTAGTCACGGTGATTGCTACAGGTTTCAACGAAAAAACAAGTGCACGTTCAGTAAAACCTCAAACGTCATCATTCAATCAAAACCCTGTAAGAGAAATGAAAGAAGAGCGCCAGGATACATCTGTACAACAACAGCAGACGCCATCTTCTAACGACGGGGATCTTGATGTACCAAGCTTCTTACGTGATCGTACGCGTTCACGCCGTTCAAGAAGATAATAATTATGATTGAAGCTGGGACCAACGTCAGATTTCTTCTTTGAGAAAGATGACGGTTTGTGTCTCAGCTTCTTTTTTTAGGAGGTTCTTGTGATGAAGTTTGAACAAAGACCGCTCTATTTGGCAGTTGATAATGACAGAACAATCGGCATAACGGTTCGAACAGGCGGCTTTAGTCCTTATCCTGAAGATGCAATGAATATGGCGCATTATATTGATGACCGTCCATCAAATGTCATCAATAATCAGCAGCAGCTGGCAGATGCAATATTGTTTCCGAGGGAGGACTGGGTATTTCCTGTGCAGACACATGGCAATCGTATTACTGAAGTGACGCCATCACATCGCGGAATCAATATCGATGGTATGACAGAGAAGCTTTACGGATACGATGGCTTATGGACACTGGACAAAAATATTCTGCTGACAATGTGTTACGCAGACTGTGTCCCCGTGTATCTATATTCTTCTGTTGACAGCTATATCGCATTAGGTCATGCAGGATGGAGAGGAACTCTTGGAATGGTAACCGGGGAATTAATCAATGCGTACCGTTCCCCTGAACAACTGGTATGCATCATAGGGCCATCCATCTGTCAAGCGTGCTATGAAGTCAATGATGACATTAAACGCCAGTTTGACCAGCTGCCATTTAATGTTGAACCGTTTTTCCAACGAAACGATGATGGCCTATATAATGTCGATTTAAAAGCATTGAATCGTGAAATCGCATTGTATCATGGTGTAAAGTCAGAAAATATATATATTTCACCTATATGTACGGCGGAACATGATGATTTATTCTCTTACCGGAGAGAGCAGGGAAATACAGGGAGAATGCTTGCATTTATAGGAATGAGGAATAACAATGACAGTTAAAGAAAATTTACAACAGATTAATGCCGAGCTGGATAATAGTCTGCAAAAGAGCAATAGTCGTCCTACTGTAATTGCAGTAACAAAATATGTTACAATTAATCGAGCTAAGGAAGCGCTTGATGCAGGAATTCAACATTTCGGTGAAAATAGAATTGAAGGATTCAAAGAAAAAAAACTGGCTCTGCCGGATGGAATATTTCATTTCATCGGCTCACTTCAAACACGCAAAGTCAGAGAAGTAATCAACGATATTGATTATCTTCATTCACTGGACAGAATGTCGCTCGCTGAAGAAATTGAAAAACGAGCCGATCACCCAGTCAAATGTTTTATTCAAGTGAATATATCTGGTGAAGCATCTAAACATGGCCTATCGCCTGATGAGGTGATTCCATTCGTTCAGTCATTGAGTGGATTTCAACGGATTCAAATCGTTGGTCTGATGACGATGGCACCTTTAATTGAAGATGAACAGCAGCTCAGAATATATTTTGCGTCTTTAAGAGAATTGAAACAAGAAGTGGCAGCATTAAATCTTTCCAATGCACCGTGCACTGAGCTGTCTATGGGGATGAGTAATGATTTTGCGATTGCAGCTGCAGAAGGTGCAACATTTGTTAGAATTGGGACTAAGTTAGTTGGGTAGGAGGATACTATGGCGATTAAAGATGTGTTTAAAGGATTCTTTGTAGTTGAAGATGAAGATAATGATAATGATAATGAAATCTACAGCAGTGAAGATACGCGTGATGCCCGTCTTAGAGAAGAGAAAAAAGTGGTTCAGGAAAAAGTAGCGAGAACCGAACCTAAAAGACAATTTAAACCAACGGAGAAAAAAGTCGTGACTAAACCTAATGTAGTCAATATGAGACAGGAAGTACAAGCGAATTCAAAAGTTTGTCTGTTTGAACCCCGTGTATTTTCTGATACACAGGATATTGCGGATGAATTGAAAAATCGTCGTGCGACACTAGTGAACTTACAGCGGATCGATAAAATCTCTGCTAAGCGAATCATTGATTTCTTAAGTGGAACTGTCTATGCGATCGGCGGTGACATTCAGCGGATCGGTCAAGATATATTCCTTTGTACACCAGATAATGTAGAAGTGGCTGGAAGTATAACAGAAATGCTGGAAGCACCAGATAATAGAGAAGAAGGATAGGAGAAAATATGCCCCAAGAAATCGTCATACCTATTTTTAGGTTTATATTAATTTTACTGCAGATTTACTTTTATGCGATGATAGTCTATATATTCATGTCATGGGTTCCAGGAGCTAGAGAATCGTCTGTAGGCAGATGGCTCGCGAAAATTGTTGAACCTTATTTAGAGTTCTTTAGAAGATTTATACCACCTATCGGAATATTTGATTTATCTTCAATCGTGGCATTAATTGTTTTTAATTTTTTCCAGAACGGATTAATTGCTCTTTTTAACCAGTTCATCGTACCGTTACTTTACTGATACTAAGCTGATGATGAATAATCTCAATTTATTGAGATTATTTTTTTATAGAAAGCTGAGGAGAATCAAATGAATTTATTACAGCATTTCAGGCATGAAGAAAAAGAAACAGTTAAGGAAATGATGCAGTTCTGTGAACGGGCAGACGCCACATATTCACCTATATTGACACATTTCCTGGACCCGCGTGAACAATATATACTCACAGTTACAGCAAAACAGTTTGCCGGCCTTACCGTCCACATTTTCGGTGGTGATGATCAAGCAGAACGATGCCGTGCCATCGTCGCTCCTGATTATTATGAACCCAGTGAGGAAGATTATGAGATAGGGGTGCTCGAACTCAATTATCCAGATAAATTTGTCACATTGACGCATCGCAACTTACTGGGTTCACTCATGCAGACTGGAATTACAAGGGAGCAGCTCGGTGATATTAGGACTGGAAATAAAATACAGTTTGTTTTGACAAAAACAATGGAATCTTTTATGATATTAGAATTGACACGTATCAAGAATGCGACTGTCAGCTTACACGCCGTTCCATTCAATGAACTGATTCCATCTGAAGAAGATTATAAGCAGATTCAAACGACTGTCTCCAGCTTAAGACTTGATAACATCGTTCAGCAAATCACTAAATCCTCACGAGCAGCGGCTCAAAAAATGATAGGGGCTGACCATGTGAAGGTGAATCATACAGTCATCACTAAAACAAGTTTTACTATAGAAGAACATGACTTATTATCAATTAAAGGGTATGGACGTGCCAAGATCACGCAGATCGGTGATCGAACGAAAAAAGATAAAATCAGAATCACGATAGATACATTATTCAAATAAGAGGTGAACCTTATGGAGTATTCTCCACGAGATATTGAATTAAAGCAGTTCAATATTGTCCACAAAGGACTCAATGAAAATGAAGTAAGAGATTATTTGCGTGAATTAAGCAATGAACTGGAGAAGCAACGCGAAGAAAAAGCGATGCTGCAGCGTATGATCGATGATAAGGATGAAAATATCAATCGTTTCCGTGCTGTTGAGAATACAATCGGTGAGGCGCTGGTCGTAGCACAGCGCGCTGGAGATGAAATTAAAGCAGCGGCTGGTATGCAGGCGGATGTCATTATCAAAGATGCCCAGAACCATGCTGATCAAATCGTCAATGATGCGATGCAGAAAGCTCGTGAAATTAGTTTTCAGACCGAAGACATGAAACGCCAATCCAAGATTTTCAGAGCACGGTTCAGCATGCTGGTTGAAGCACAGCTGGATTTACTGAAAAATGAAGACTGGGATTACTTATTAAATTACGATCTTGAAACAAAACCTATTGAACAAGCACCGTCAAATGATGTAGAATCAGAGTAATAGTTAAATAGCAGAACCGTTTTATAGATGAATGGTATTAAAGCGAGCTGAAGATAGTGTGAGTTCAGCATACAGATCTATAAATGCATCAATCTGCTGTTCAATTCAATAATGAATGAAGTGAACTCTAAGCTGAGTTAAACAAGGTGGTACCGCGGAGCGATTCGTCCTTGTCTATTAGTTTGGAGTTTTTTTATATCAAAAAAATCAATGGAGATGAAATTATGGACTACAAAGACACGTTATTAATGCCGAAAACTGCTTTCCCGATGCGCGGCGGTCTGCCGAACAAAGAACCTCAAATTCAAGCAGAATGGGAAAAGCAGGACTTATACGACCGAATACTAAAAAAAAATGAAGGGAAACCTTCTTATATTCTTCATGATGGCCCTCCGTATGCAAACGGTCAGATTCATATGGGACATGCACTTAACAAAGTCATCAAAGATTTTATTAACCGCCATAAGGCAATGACTGGTTACTATACACCGTATGTTCCGGGCTGGGATACACACGGTCTGCCGATTGAACAGGCACTCACTAAAAAAGGGGTCAACCGTAAAGAGATGAGTGTCGCTGAATTCCGTGAACTATGCAAACAGTTTGCACTCCAGCAGATTGACATGCAAAAAGCAGATTTCAAGCGTCTTGGTGTCAATGGAGACTGGAAAAATCCATACATCACTTTAAACGAGTCGTTTGAGGCTCAGCAAATTCGTCTGTTCGGAGATATGGCGAAAAAAGGGTATATCTATAAAGGGAAGAAACCTGTGTACTGGTCTCCTTCTAGTGAATCATCATTAGCAGAAGCAGAAATTGAATATCAAGACAAAGTGTCTCCTTCCATCTATGTTGCTTTTAAAACAAAAGATGGTAAAGGGCTTGTAGATGATGATGTTAAGTTTGTCATCTGGACGACAACACCATGGACACTGCCGGCTAACGTAGCGATTGCTGTTAACGCTGACCTTGAATATGTTCAAGTAGCGGTTGATGGTGGCTCATTCATTGTCGCACAGGCATTATTAGACGATGTCTGTGAAGCAGTGGGCTGGAATAAAGACAGTGTAACCCTTCAGAAATCATTCAAGGGTGCTGAACTTGAACACATAACGACACAGCATCCTTTCCTTGAACGTGACTCATTAGTCATTCTCGGTGATCATGTAACAACAGACGCTGGTACGGGATGTGTCCATACTGCCCCTGGACATGGTGAAGATGACTTTATCGTCGGACAGAAATATGATCTTCCAGTGATTTCTCCACTGGACGACAAAGGGGTATTTACAGAAGAAGCAGGAGAATTCGAAGGCTTATTCTATGATAAAGCCAATAAAGTGATCACAGAGAAACTTGAATCAGTAGGTGCACTGCTGAAACTGGAATTCTTTAGTCATTCTTATCCACATGACTGGCGTACGAAAAAACCAGTGATTTTCCGTGCAACCCCGCAGTGGTTCGCATCTATCAATCAAGTACGTCAAGATATACTTGAAGCAATTGAACAGACTGAGTTCAAAGTTGACTGGGGTAAAACACGTATTTACAATATGATTCGTGACCGTGGTGACTGGGTGATCTCCCGTCAACGGGCATGGGGTGTTCCATTGCCGGTCTTCTATGCAGAGAATGGTGACATCATCATGGAAGAAGAAACTATTGAACATGTCGCTCAGCTATTTGAAGAATTCGGTTCCAATGTATGGTATGAAAGAGAAGCTAAAGAACTGCTGCCAGAAGGATACACACATCCAAGCAGTCCAAACGGTGAATTTACGAAAGAAACAGATATTATGGATGTCTGGTTCGACTCTGGTTCATCACACCGCGGGGTATTAGAGACCCGTCCTGAACTGTCATTCCCGGCAGACCTTTATTTTGAAGGCTCTGACCAGTATCGCGGCTGGTTCAATTCATCTATTACAACAGCAGTAGCAACACGCGGCCAATCACCGTACAAAAAACTGCTCTCCCATGGATTTGTGATGGATGGTGAAGGTCGTAAGATGAGTAAATCATTAGGTAACACTGTTCTGCCTGACAAAGTAGTCAAACAAATGGGCGCAGATATTATCCGTCTGTGGGTCATGTCAGTCGATTATCTGGCTGACGTCCGTATCTCTGACGATATTTTGAAACAAGTGTCAGAAGTATATCGTAAAATCCGTAATACCTTCCGATTCCTGTTAGGAAATGTGACTGATTTCAACCCTGAGACAGATACAGTGCCTTACGAAGAATTAGCAGAAGTCGATCAATATATGCTGAACCGTCTGCATACATTCATCAATCAGGCGCATCACTATTACGACAACAATGATTACTTGTTTATCTACCAGGAACTGCAGAACTTCATCAATGTAGAACTCAGCAATTTCTACCTGGATTACGGTAAAGATATTTTATACATTGAAGCACAGAATTCACATGTCCGTCGCAGCATGCAGACGGTACTATATGAAGTGTTGACATCATTGAATAAAGTATTGGCCCCAATTATCCCGCATACAGCTGATGAAGTATGGGCTCATACACCACACGTCAAAGAAGATAGTGTTCATTTGACAGACATGCCTGAAGTGACAGAAGTCGATACAGTGCTGCTGGATAAATGGGAGAGGTTCCTTACGTTACGTGATGACGTCCTGAAAGCACTTGAAGAAGCTCGTCATGCAAAAGTAATCGGTAAATCATTGGAGGCAAAAGTTCAGATTTTCACTGACAATGCGGAAGATCAAGCATTGCTTGAATCGTTTGAAAACTTGAACCAGCTGTTCATTACGTCGCAGGCTGAAGTAGTGACGTCAAAAGCCGGTAAAGACTACGAACTGACGAATGTTGCAGTGACAAAAGCAGATGGTGAAAAATGTGAACGCTGCTGGAATTACTCAACAGCAATCAATGATGATAAACTGTGCCCGCGCTGTCAAAGTGTATTAACAGCTGAATAGATAGATCAAAAATGCTGGAACTATGTTGTTCCAGCATTTTTAATTAGCACTTATATAAAGTAATAATATTATGTTAACTTAAAAATTAAGACGGTTATTAAGAAATATGATAAAATAGGTGAGATTGGAGTGAGAACATGAATAAAAAGTACAATTTGACACTGATGATTCCGCTCAGTATGATATTGATCGCAATGGATCAGCTGTCAAAATGGATTATTGTAAAAACGATGTCCATCGGTGACTCTTTTTCAGTGATAGGAGAGTTTCTGGAAATCACCTCGCATCGTAACTATGGTGCTGCGTGGGGAATGCTGCAGAATCAGATGGTATTGTTCTATATCATTACGCTGTTAGTGTTAATCATGATTGTATATTTCTACAAGCAGGATGCGGCGCATAAACCAGTGATGCAGCTTGGTCTGACATTCGTCTTCGCAGGTGCAGTAGGCAATTTTATTGACCGTCTGTTCAGAGGAAGTGTCGTTGATTTCATCGATACAAAGATTATTAACTATGACTTTCCAATTTTTAATATCGCTGACTCATGTCTGACGATAGGTGTCATTATACTGCTCTATGAAATTTTAGTGAATGAGAATAAGGAGAAAAAGAATGCAGACATATCAATTTGAAATATTAGAAGAAGAGGTCGGCCAGCGTATTGATAAATATTTGACTGACATGAATACTGACTGGTCGCGTAACCAGATTCAGGACTGGATTAAAAATGACCTTGTCCAGGTGAACGGTAAGGTCGTTAAAGCGAATTATAAATTAAGATTGAATGATGAAATTATTGTAACAGAGAAACCTGTGGAGGAAATTGATTTAGCAGCAGAAGATCTCGGCATTGACATATACTACGAAGACAAAGATGTAGCGATCGTCTATAAACCAAAAGGCATGGTTGTCCATCCGGCACCGGGCCATCCCAATGGTACTTTAGTCAATGGATTAATGTATGCGATCAACGATTTATCAGGAATTAATGGTGAAATTCGTCCAGGAATTGTCCACCGGATTGACAAAGACACTTCCGGTTTATTGATGATCGCCAAAAATGATATTGCACATCGTGGGTTAGTCGATCAGCTGGTTGATAAAACCGTGACGCGTAAATATACAGCATTGGTTCATGGTGTGATTCCTCACGAATTCGGTACGATCGATGCACCGATCGGCCGTAATCCGAGAGACCGTCAGGAAATGGCTGTGCAGGATAACGGAAAAGAAGCAGTGACTCATTTCAATGTATTAGAAACATTTGATAAGTATTCTCTTGTGGAATGTCAGCTGGAAACCGGACGTACGCATCAAATACGCGTGCATATGAAGCACATTGGATTTCCTTTAGTGGGAGACCCTAAATACGGCCCTAAAAAGACGCTCGACATCGGAGGTCAGGCACTGCACGCAGGTGTCATCGGATTTGAGCATCCTGTTACCGGTGAATATATCGAGCGCACAGCACCTCTTCCAGATGAGTTTGAAGAACTCATCCGAAAACTTCGCAAGTAATTATCGGTAAATGATTGACAAATCTTTGCGGTATGGTACGATATGAATAACTTAATCACGTGCTTTTAACTAAGTCCAGAGAGGCTTAAAAGGCGTTGAGCGGGAAACCTCACGTCTATTCGGCGTGAGGTTTTTTAGGAGGTTATGATGGAAAAAAGAGTGATTCTGGATGACAAAGCAATTGACAGAACACTGACGCGAATTGCCCATGAAATACTTGAAAACAACAAAGGCACTACAGATCTTGTATTACTAGGTATTCGGACACGCGGTGTCTATCTTGCCAATCGCATTCAACAGAAGATTGCTAAGATAGAAGGCGATGTTATACCGACAGGCATACTCGATGTTACAGCATATCGCGATGATATTGTAGACAAAGACGCATTCAATGTACCTGCTTACGACATCGCTGCAGATTTGAATGATAAGCATGTGGTCATCGTTGATGATGTACTGTACACCGGTCGCACAGTGCGTGCTTCTCTTGATGCAATTCTTGATCAAGTTCGACCGAAGCGCATCAGTCTTGCGACACTTGTTGACCGCGGCCATCGTGAACTGCCGATTCGTGCGGACTTCATCGGTAAAAATATTCCGACAGCACTGACTGAAGAAATCGTCGTCATGCTTGATGAAGTAGATGACAAAACCCAAGTCTATATTAAATAAATCCTTTTAAATCGGTACGAGATACCGGCAAAGGGTCATTAAGTAAAAACTACTTAAGTCTCTTTGTGTATGCAAAGAGACTTTTTTTGATGAGGAGAAGAGAAAATGACAACAAATGAAGAAATCTATGAACGGACAGTTGAACCTGTCTACGATGTCAATGATAAACCGAAAGCGCGTGAATGGTTTCTACTGAGTTCTCAGCATTTATTCGCTATGTTCGGTGCCACTGTCCTTGTGCCATATTTGACAGGTCTACCAGTATCAGCTGCTTTGATCGCATCAGGACTTGGCACCTTGCTCTATTTATTGATTACTAAAGGAATGATACCTGCCTATCTTGGATCAAGCTTTGCCTTTATTACACCGATTATTGTCGGCCTGAAAACTCATGACTTAGGCGAAATGCTGATGGCACTCTTTATGTCCGGATTATTCTATGTCTTGATTGGGATAGTCATTAAGATGACTGGTACAGACTGGCTGCTTAAACTTCTGCCTCCTGTAGTCGTCGGGCCAATCATCATGGTTATCGGACTTGGTCTTGCACCGGTCGCTGTCAATATGGCAATGTACAAAGATAGTTCTGCAATGACCGGCTACAGCGGGGAATATTTATTGATCGCTGCTGTCACCATGCTGACTGTTGTTGCTTTTAACGTATTCGCCAAAGGATTCTTTTCGATAATTCCTGTATTGATGGGAATCGTCGTCGGTTATATGACTGCTGTAGTGCTCGGTGTCGTCGATTTCAGTGGGATTAACAAAGCACAATGGCTGCAGCTGCCTGACATTTATATGCCTTTCAAAGATTATGAGCCGACATTCGACTGGATGCTGATCTTAATCATGCTCCCTATCGTGTTAGTGACAGTCAGTGAACATATCGGTCACCAAGTCGTTATCAATAAGATTGTCGGCCGTAACTTCTTTAAAAATCCTGGTCTACACCGCAGCTTAATCGGTGATGGAGTATCTACGATGGTTGCGTCTATCATCGGTGGACCACCAAGTACGACATACGGTGAAAACATCGGAGTCCTCGCTATTACTAGAATATACAGTGTATGGGTGATAGGCGGTGCCGCTGTCCTCGCTTTAATACTAGGATTTGTCGGTAAATTTACAGCACTCGTTTCAAGTATCCCGACACCAGTGATGGGTGGAGTATCAATTCTATTGTTCGGTATTATTGCTGCTAGTGGTCTGCGCATGCTTGTTGAATCCAAAGTTGACTTTGGGGACAAGAGAAATTTGATTATTGCTTCAGTCATCTTAGTGCTGGGAATTGGTAAGGCGCACTTAGATCTGACTATCCAGAATATTCATCTGAATATTGAAGGGATGGCACTCGCTGCAGTTGCGGGTATACTCCTCAACTTAATTCTACCTGAAGCAAAAGTTCATGAATAAGGAGATAACGATGAATCATCTACATTCTATGAGTGACTTATCAACTCATGACATAATGGCGATTATTGAACGCGCACTGGAATTCAAACAAGGCAGACAAATGCGGTATAAGGGATATGCAGCTAATTTATTCTTTGAAAACTCAACTAGAACAAAATGCTCCTTCGAAATGGCCGAACGACAATTAGGTCTTGATGTCATTCCATTTGAAACGATGACGTCATCGGTCACTAAAGGTGAAAGTTTGTATGACACTTGTAAGACGCTTGAAAGTATAGGAGTCGATGTACTGGTTATCAGACATCCAGTTAATGACTATTATAAGCAGCTGGAAGGTCTGAATATCTCTGTAGTGAACGGTGGAGATGGCAGTGGACAGCATCCTTCGCAGTGCCTGCTTGATTTAATGACGATATACGAGGAATACGGTACTTTTAACGGATTAAAGGTGCTCATTTCAGGTGATATACTCAATTCTCGTGTTGCTCGGAGCAATTATATGGCACTGACGAAGCTCGGCGCTGATGTATCGTTTGCAGCTCCGGACAGCTGGCAGGATCCATCACTACAAGGTAACTACGTGTCAATCGATGATGTCATTCAGGAGATCGATGTCTGCATGCTGTTGCGTGTACAGCATGAACGGCACGAGGATGGATTATCATTTGACCCGGCGGACTACCATAATAACTACGGGCTGACGATTGAACGTTATCACCACTTGAAGGAACAGGCCATTGTCATGCATCCTGCACCTGTCAATCGCGGTGTAGAGATTGCTAGTGAGCTGGTAGAAAGAGAGCAGTCTCGAATTTTTAGACAGATGGAGAACGGTGTCTATACGCGGATGAGTATTTTAAGTCATATTCTTGATAACTGAGGAGTGGATATAATGGCGACATTACTAAGAAACGGTAAAGTACTGGAAAATGGTGAACTAGTGACAAAAGACATTAGAATTGAAGATGGTCAGATCACTGAAATCGGTGAACGATTGAACGTTTTCAATGATGACATCATCGACTTGAACGGGCAGTTTGTCTCTGCAGGTTTCATCGATGTCCATGTTCATTTAAGAGAACCAGGTGGTGAACATAAAGAAACGATTGAGACAGGAACAAAAGCAGCGGCGCGCGGTGGATTTACAACTATATGCGCGATGCCGAATACAAGACCTGTACCTGATACGGTGGAGAATCTGGACCGTCTGAATGACACAATTAACAATCATGCGGTCGTACGCGTACTGCCCTATGCTTCTATTACAGAACGACAGCTGGGAGAGCAGCTCGTAGACTTCAAATCATTGAAAAACCACGGTGCATTTGCATTTACTGATGACGGTGTAGGTGTTCAGACAGCGGGCACCATGTACGAAGCGATGCAGCATGCAGCGCAGCTCGATATGGCCATCGTTGCGCATTGTGAGGATAATTCACTGATCTACGGCGGTGCCATGCATGAAGGTGAAGTGTCAAGATCGTTAGGGATACCAGGCATTCCTTCTGTCTGTGAAGCGGTGCAGATTGCCCGCGATGTACTGCTTGCTGAAGCTACAGGCTGTCATTACCATGTCTGCCATGTGTCATCTAAAGAAAGTGTCCGTGTCATTCGTGATGCGAAACGTGCGGGCATCAAAGTGACTGCTGAAGTGACACCGCACCACCTGCTGCTCAACGAAACAGCTATCACTGAAGAAGATGCAATCTTAAAAATGAATCCCCCCCTCAGAGGTGAAGATGATCAGACTGCGCTACTAGCAGCATTGCTTGATGGCACGATAGACTTCATCGCCACAGACCATGCCCCTCATGCAGCGGATGAAAAGGCGCAGCCGATGACGAAGGCACCGTTCGGTATTGTAGGGAGTGAAACAGCGTTCCCATTGCTCTATACACGATTCGTCAAAAACGGTGACTGGACTCTTGAGCAGTTGATCGGCTATATGACGACTCAACCGAGTGATGTGTTCAATCTCCCGTACGGTAGACTAGAAGTCGGAGAACCTGCGGATATTACAGTGATTGATCTGGAGCAGGAATATGTCATAAAAGCAGAAGATTTCTTGTCCAAAAGTTCAAATACACCATTTATCGGTGAACGTGTATACGGTAATATCACATTGACTTTAGTAGAAGGAAAAATTGCTTATCAGGAGGACCAACATGCGTAAACAAAGATTTCTTGTTTTAGAAGACGGGACTATTTTCAAAGGTTACAGATTTGGCAGCGACAAAGAGATAACAGGTGAAATTGTTTTTAACACGGCGATGACCGGCTATCAGGAAACGTTGTCAGATCCTTCTTATACCGGTCAGATCATTACGTTCACTTATCCGTTAATTGGAAACTACGGAATCAATAGAGATGACTTTGAAACTCTGAATCCGACATTGAAAGGAATGGTTGTCAGAGAAGCGTGCGAACAGCCGAGTAACTTCAGAAACATGGCATCGCTTGACGAAACATTGACATCTTATGATATTCCTGGAATAGATGGTGTAGATACACGTCAGCTGACAAGAAAAATTCGTGAACATGGTGTGTTGAAAGCAGCGTTTGTCAATGAGGAGGCGGCTATTCCTGCGATCATTGAATCATTGAAGACGGAAGTGTTTCCTACTGATGAAGTGGTGCAAGTGTCAACTAAGACGGCCTATGTCTCAACCGGCCATGATTTAAGAGTCGTACTGATCGACTTCGGCAAGAAGGAAAATATTGTACGAGAACTTAATCTTCGCGGCTGTGATGTCACAGTCATGCCTTACAATACGACTGCTGAAGAAATTATTCGTCTACGTCCTGATGGTGTCATGCTGTCGAACGGTCCAGGTAATCCAGAAGATGTCCAATCAGGTATCAATATGATCAAAGGGATTCTTGGCAAAGTACCGTTTTTCGGAATTTGTCTCGGCCACCAGCTGTTTGCGTTGGCATGTGGTGCTGAAACATTCAAGATGAAGTTCGGTCATCGCGGTGCTAATCATCCGGTGAAAAATCTGGCTACCGGCAAAATTGAAATTACCTCTCAAAACCATGGCTATGCCGTTGATCCTGAATCCGTCAAAGCTACAGAACTAGTCATTACTCATACAGCGTTGAATGATGGAACAGTCGAAGGCTTGAGACATTCACACCTTCCTGCTTTTTCCGTACAGTATCACCCAGAAGCATCACCAGGACCACACGATCCAAACTATTTATTTGACGACTTCATCGCATTGATGAAAGAACAAAAAGGGAGTGTCTTAAATGCCTAAACGTGACGATATTAACACCATTTTAGTGATCGGCTCAGGTCCGATCATCATAGGTCAGGCAGCTGAATTTGACTATGCAGGGACTCAAGCCTGTCTTGCACTGAGAGAAGAGGGGTATCGCGTCATTCTTGTCAATTCAAATCCAGCGACCATCATGACAGATACTGAAATCGCTGACAAAGTATATATCGAACCGCTGACACTGGATTTTGTAGCACGCATTATCCGTAAAGAGCAGCCGGACGCACTGCTGCCGACGCTCGGTGGACAAACTGGTCTGAACATGGCTGTTCAGCTGCACGAAGCTGGTATTCTCGAAGAAAATCATGTGACACTACTCGGTACAAAGTTATCGTCAATCGAACAGGCTGAAGACCGCGACTTATTCCGCAGTCTGATGAATGAGCTCGGTGAACCAGTTCCTGAAAGTGATATTGTTACGGATGTTCAAGGAGCTCTTGACTTTGCTGAATCCATCGGCTATCCCGTTATTGTCCGTCCGGCATTCACAATGGGAGGCACTGGCGGCGGTATATGTCATAACAGAAAAGAACTGATTGAAATTGTGACTAACGGCTTAAAATACTCACCCGTGACGCAATGTCTGATTGAAAAATCAATAGCCGGCTTTAAGGAAATCGAATATGAAGTCATGCGTGATTCAAATGATAATGCCATTGTCGTGTGCAACATGGAAAATATCGATCCAGTCGGTATTCATACAGGAGACTCTATCGTTGTCGCCCCGAGTCAGACGCTGTCAGACCGGGAATACCATATGCTGAGAGATGTATCACTGAAGATTATTAGAGCGCTCCAAATTGAAGGAGGATGTAACGTCCAGCTTGCTCTTGACCCGCATTCATTCAACTATTACATCATTGAAGTCAATCCGCGCGTATCACGGTCATCTGCCCTTGCTTCAAAGGCAACCGGTTATCCGATTGCGAAGCTGGCTGCTAAAATTGCGGTGGGACTGACTCTTGACGAAATGCTTAATCCGGTAACAGGTACAAGCTATGCTGCTTTTGAACCTGCACTTGACTATGTCGTCTCAAAAATTCCACGTTTCCCGTTTGATAAATTCGAGAAAGGAGAGCGCGTCCTTGGAACTCAAATGAAAGCAACTGGAGAAGTGATGGCTATCGGTCGAACATACGAAGAATCGCTGCTGAAAGCGATTCGCTCACTGGAATATGGTGTTCATCATTTAGGATTACCAAATGGTGAAGCATTTGAACTTGAGTTTATTGAAGAACGAATTAAATCACAGGATGATGAGCGGCTGTTCTTCATCGGTGAAGCATTGAGACGTGGCGTTACGCCGCAGCAGATTCATGATTTAACGAAGATTGACTTGTTCTTCCTCAACAAAATGCAGCATATCATCGATATTGAGCACGACTTAAAAGAGCATCCGGGTGATATCGACCGATTAATCTGGGCTAAAAAATACGGCTTCAGTGACCGAGTTATTGCGCATAGATGGCAGATGAAAGAAAGAGACATTTACGACCTGCGTCATCAGCATCAGATTCTACCGGTTTATAAGATGGTTGATACATGTGCGTCAGAATTTGAATCCTCTACGCCTTATTTCTATGGTACTTATGAAACAGAAAATGAATCTATCGTTTCTGATAAAAAGAAAATCATTGTACTTGGTTCCGGTCCGATCCGTATCGGCCAAGGTGTTGAGTTTGACTATGCGACAGTCCATGCTGTATGGGCCATTCGTGAGATGGGTTATGAAGCAATCATTATTAACAATAACCCGGAGACCGTTTCGACAGACTTCTCAATCTCAGACAAGTTATACTTTGAACCACTGACAGAAGAAGATGTGATGAACATCATCAATCTTGAACAGCCGGAAGGAGTGGTTGTTCAGTTCGGTGGACAGACAGCGATTAATTTAGCTGAAAAATTAACTAAATATGGTGTCAAAGTCCTTGGAACATCACTTGAAAATCTGGATAAAGCTGAAGACCGGAAAGAATTTGAAGCATTGATGCAGCAGATTGACATTCCGCAGCCATTAGGTAAAACAGCAACGTCTGTAGAAGAAGCGGTTTCTAATGCTGATTATATCGGTTATCCTGTTCTAGTCAGACCGTCATATGTACTCGGTGGCCGTGCGATGGAGATCGTATACGATGAGCAGGAACTGATCAATTACATGACGCAGGCAGTGAAAGCAAGTCCTGAACATCCTGTATTGATTGACAGATATTTGACGGGTAAAGAAATTGAAGTTGATGCGATCTGTGACGGTGAAACAGTCGTCATCCCAGGCATTATGGAACATATTGAACGGGCGGGTGTCCATTCCGGTGACTCTATTGCGGTCTATCCTCCTCAAAGTCTGACAGAAGAACAGATTGCAACGCTTGCTGACTATACGACACGTCTTGCACATGGACTTGAAATCATCGGTCTGTTGAACATCCAGTTCGTCATTGCCGATAATGAAGTCTACGTACTTGAAGTCAATCCGCGGTCAAGTCGGACGGTCCCGTTCTTGAGCAAGATTACAGAAGTACCGATGGCGAATCTTGCCATGAAAGCCATTCTGGGTGAGAAGCTGACTGCAAAAGGCTATGATGAAGGATTAGTCCCATTTAAAGAAGGTGTTTACGTCAAAGCACCAGTCTTCAGTTTCAGTAAGCTGAAAAATGTTGATATTACATTAGGGCCTGAAATGAAATCAACGGGTGAAGTGATGGGGAAAGACACGACACTCGAAAAAGCATTGTATAAAGGATTAGTAGCGAGCGGGCTGCAGGTTAAAGATCACGGCACAGCGCTGATAACCGTCGCCGATAAAGATAAACAAGAAGCTCTTGAACTTGCTAAACGCCTGCATAATGTAGGTTATAGAATGATGGCTACCACTGGCACTGCTGCTCTGCTGCAGGAAAATAATATTCCAGTCGTCGAAGTCAGCAAAATCGGCAGTGAAATGAATCTGCTTGATGTCATTAAGGATGGGCATGTTCAGATTGTAATCAACACGATGACAAAAGGTAAGCAGTTCGAACGTGATGGATTCCAGATCAGACGTGAATCCGTCGATAACGGCGTTCCTTGTTTGACATCATTGGATACAGCAAGAGCATTGATCGACGTGATTGAGAGCATGACATTTAGTATGAATCAAATGTAGGAGGAATCAGCATGCAGGAACAAATGACAGTCGTCAGTCAACAGTCTATAGCAAGAAATATATTCGAGCTGGTACTTCAAGGGCCGTTGACTAAAACAATGACAATGCCGGGGCAGTTTGTCCATATCCGTATCGGCCATTCTAATGAATTTATGTTAAGACGTCCGATATCTATTTGCAATGTCAATCGTGAAGAGGAAACATTGACCTGCCTGTACCGGGCTGAAGGGAAAGGGACGAAGACACTTTCTGAAGCGCGTCCAGGTGATTATGTCGATGTTATTGCACCGTTAGGTAACGGCTTTCCAGTCAGTGCAGCGAAAAAACGTGCATTGTTAATTGGAGGAGGTATCGGCGTCCCTCCACTCTATGAATTATCGAAACAGCTCAATCATAGAGGTATCGAAACAATCCACGTACTCGGTTTTCAATCAGCAGCGGATATGTTCTATATCGAACAGTTCAGTGAACTTGGTCAGACACATGTAGCGACTGTCGATGGTACATTTGGAACGACTGGATTTGTAACTGATGTCATTCAACAGCTGCCGGAAACTTACGACACGTTCTATAGCTGCGGGCCAATAGTTATGATCAAAGCCATTGAAACGGCTCTGCCTGATACACCGGGATATGTCTCGCTTGAAGAGCGGATGGGCTGCGGTATCGGTGCCTGCTATGCATGTGTCTGCCAGGCTGACAATGAGAAAGGATATGTGAAAATCTGTTCGGATGGACCCGTGTTCGAGAAGGGGGCACTCGTATTATGAGCTTAGACGTACAGTTACCAGGACTTCATCTTAAAAATCCTGTCATGCCGGCATCAGGATGTTTTGCGTTCGGTCAGGAATATGCTCAGTTTATGGATCTGAATCAGCTCGGTGCCATAATGATCAAAGCAGCGACTAAAGAACAGCGATTTGGAAATCCGACGCCGCGTGTCGCAGAAACATCCAGCGGCATGCTCAACGCTATCGGTCTGCAGAATCCTGGGGTTGACCATATCATGGCACACGAACTGAAGTGGCTGGAGCAATATGATGTTCCTATCATCGCCAATGTTGCAGGCACAACGGTAGAAGATTATGCAGAAGTTGCCGCTCAAATATCGACTGCTCCCAATGTTCACGCATTAGAACTTAATATTTCCTGTCCTAACGTCAAAGAAGGCGGTATTCAATTCGGCACGGATCCGGATACTGCAGCCCGACTCACAAGTCTGGTGCAGCAAGTTTCACAAGTACCAGTATATGTAAAACTCTCACCGAACGTGACGAATATCGTTGATATGGCAAAAGCAGTCGCACCATACTGTGACGGCTTGACGATGATCAATACGCTCGTTGGACTGCAGGTAGATCAACGAACAGGCCGTCCCATTGTTGCGAATATTGTCGGTGGTTTAAGTGGTCCGGCTATCAAACCAGTCGCAATGCGGATGGTGTATGAAGTCAGACAGCATCTGGATATACCAATAATCGCAATGGGCGGTGTAACAAACGTAGGTGATGTTATCGATTATATCTCAGTGGGTGCCGATGCAGTAGCGGTAGGTACAGCGAATTTTCAAAATCCAGTAGTATGCCAGGAAATTATACAAGCACTCCCTGCACAACTTGAATCGTTAGGTGTCAACCATATTCATGAATTGAAAGGGCGTACACTTCGTGCGGTAGGTTTGAAGAAATGACGAAACCCATTATTGCACTTGATTTCAAGCACATGACGGAAGTAACAGATTTCTTAAAGCCATTTGATGAAACATTGTTCGTCAAAGTAGGAATGGAGCTATATTTACAAAATGGTCCTGATTTGATCAAAAAAATTAGAGCAATGGGGCATGATATTTTTCTTGATCTTAAGCTCCATGATATTCCTAACACAGTGAAACAGGCGATGTATGGTCTTGGTCAACTTGATATTCAGATGACCAATGTCCATGCTGCTGGTGGAAGTACAATGATGACTGCAGCGTTGGAAGGACTCCGTGCGTCAGGTAGTAAGGCATCACTGATTGCTGTGACTCAGCTGACAAGTACATCAGAAATCATGATGCAGAAAGAGCAGCTTATTCAGACCACTATTAATCACAGCATATTGAACTATGCAGCGCTTGCGCATGAAGCTGGACTTGATGGTGTGGTGTGCTCAGCGAATGAAAGTAGTTTGATTACAGAGCAGTTAGGAGAATCATTTTTGAAAGTGACACCAGGTATACGGATGGGGACTGATGCAGTCGGAGATCAAGTACGGATTGCCACCCCTGAATTTGCCCGTCAGAATGGTTCTACACATATCGTCGTCGGCCGCTCTATTACTCAAGATACAGCACCTGTAAAGAAATACAAAACAATCAGGAAAGCGTGGGAGTCAATATGTTAAAAGAAGAGATAGCAGGACATTTATTGAATATCGGAGCTGTAGCATTCAGCCCGGATGAGCCTTATACATGGGCTTCCGGAATAAAGAGCCCCATATACTGTGATAATCGATTGACTATGTCTTATCCGGAAGTCCGAAAAGCCGTGGCAGATGGTCTGACAGAACTGATTAAAACCCATTATTCTGAAGTCGAAGTGATAGCTGGAACAGCGACAGCTGGTATTCCCCATGCAGCCTTTGTTTCAGAAAGGATGAATCTTCCGATGAGTTATGTGCGTTCTTCCAGCAAAAAACATGGTAAAGGTAATCAGATTGAAGGTCATGTAACTGCCGGACAAAAAGTAGTAGTTGTCGAAGATTTAATCTCTACCGGAGGTTCTGCCATCGATGCATGTGATGCATTGACGGCACATGGTGCTGAAGTGCTCGGTATCGTCGCAATTTTCAGCTACCAGCTGCAAAAAGGTAAGGACAGACTTCAGCAGGCGGGTTATTCATGCTGCACATTGACGGATTTTGACACTTTAGTTCAAGTGGCAGCAGAAAAGAATATATTGAACGACGAAGATATTCATATAGTGACAGACTTCAGAAATAATCTCTAATCATAAGCGCCCATTTATTGTATACTACAATAAATGGGTTAAATGTTTGAGGTGATAGGATGGGCAACAGATGGGATCATATTAATTCTTTTATTAAAAATAGAAATGAAATACCTACTGTAAAAAGACAGATTCAATCTAAAAGTGATGGACGGATTACTCTTCACGCACAAGTAGTCAAACCGGTAAAACAATTTGATTATAAGATAGAAACTTTTATTAACTATGTATTCTATACGATTTCTAAACCAGACATCATTGTCAGTGATGAACGAAGCAGCCGTTATTTTATATTTGCTGCATTGAACTTCTTCATTTACAGCATTATATTGTTCTTTGTAGGAAGTACGCTGCATTCGCAGTTCAACTGGGAAAACGGACTGAGAAATTTATTGGTCCGAGGGACTTTTACAGTTGTCGTCATCTTATTTACTTTTTTTATTCAATTGCTGTCGATTAACCGGATGAATACGATTTACAAAGTTTTTGTAGATATGGTCAGTTATCTCACAATAGTCAGCTTTGTAGGGATCGTGCAGATTCTATTGAATATATTCAGCGCACCCTATGTCAATGAACTGGATATTGTTTCTTTTCTGATCATCATCAGTATACCCATCAGATTGTTTATGACTTATAACGAAGATCTTAAATTTGCGATTGATGTCTTTAAATTAAATTTGATATTTATCGTACTGATTGTGATTTACATGGCTGTGTCACAATATATTCCGTGGAACCACTTTTTAGAAGCCATCAGTTCATTGAATATCAAAGAATAAGGAGCTGTGGAAATCATCCACAGCTCCTTATTTATATTTAATTGAAAAACTCTGCATTGATTTTTTCGGCTGTCTCTTCCATATTGTCAGCGACAAGTGAAACATAGAGTTTAATTTTTGGTTCTGTACCAGAAGGTCGAAGGGCAATCCAGCCATCTTTAAAATAAAACTTCAATACATCTGCTTTAGGGAGATTGATAGGAGATTCCCCGTTTTTATCTTTACGAACTTGAGACAGATAATCTTCAACAGCAATGATTTCTAATCCAGCTAGTTCTGTCGGTGTATCACGACGCGCACGATCCATAATACCTTCAATTTTTTGCTTGCCGCTCTGACCTTCAAATGTATGGGCAAATAGTTTTTCTTGATAGCGGCCATACGTATCGTATATGTCGTTCATTTTATCGACGATCGTCTGACCTTGATTTTTCAGTTCACTTGCAAGTTTAATGATGAGAGGGACAATTTGAACAGCATCTTTGTCTCTGACAAATGGACTTGCCATGTAACCGTAACTTTCTTCATAGCCGAATATATAATGATAATCATTGTTTTCTTCAAACTCAGCAATTTTTTCAGCGATAAATTTAAAACCGGTCAACACATCAAACATTTTAACGTTATTTTTTTCAGCAATCACTTTGCCGAGTTCACTCGTTACAATGGATTTAACAGCTGCACGGTTGTCAATGCCTGCTGTCTGTTCGATACGATAGAGAAGCAGCAGACTACCGAGCTGATTGCCGTTAAAGTAATGGAAATCTTGACCTACTTTTGCAACAACGCCCATTCTGTCAGCATCTGGGTCTGTAGCAATCAACAAATCAGCATCTTCACTTTTAGCAAGTTCGACTGCCATATCAAATGCGGCTTGATCTTCAGGATTAGCTGAAGCCACACTAGAAAAATCTGGATCAGGTATACATTGTGCATCAACGAGCTTGAAGTTATTGAAATTCAATGCCTCAAGAAGTTCTGGGATGATTGGGACACTAGTACCGTGCAGACTTGAGAAGACTACTTTAAGGTCTGATGATGGAATATCTTGAATCAGATCGATGACCTGCTGTTTGTAGCTTTCGATGATGTCAGCATGTGCTTCTTGCACCCATCCATCTGCTTTTAATTGATCTAACGGCTTAACAGCGATATTCAACTCATCTTCAATGTTATCAATATAGCTGCTGACTTTTTGAGAGCCTTCAAGAGCCATCTGGCCGCCGTCAGAGCCATAGATTTTAATCCCGTTATATTCAGGAGGATTGTGGCTCGCCGTAATCATTACGCCGGCATCCGCTTGTAGATAACGGACTGAATAGGACAGTTCTGGTGTGGTGTGATAGCGGTCATAAATATAAGTGGTAATACCATTTGAAGCCAGCACTACAGCAATTTCATCACAGAACTCCTTAGAAAAATGACGTGTGTCATAAGCAATCACTACTTTGGCCTGTTCAGTCACTTCATTTAAATACTGTGCTAGACCCAATGCTACTTTTTGAACAGTGAATCGATTCAGACGATTAGGTCCCAGTCCGATTTTCCCTCTTATTCCAGCTGTACCAAATGCTAAAGTGGAACCGAAACTTTCTTCTTTTTGTTCTTCTGTTAACTGATCATATTGTTCCTGCGAAATTAAGCTTTCATGTAATTTCGCTTCCCATTGTTCTCTTGTTGGCATTTAAAGCATCTCCTTAATTAATATGATGTCCGTTTAGTTAATACAGTCGTCTCAAAGGGTTTGAGTATGTATTGACCAGAAGCTCGGCCTGATGAACGCGTGGTACTTAATACTATTTCAAATACCCCTAACCGGGGGATTTCAATCGTCTGTAATTCTGCTGTCGGGTTAAGAAGCAGTATGAATTCAACTTCTGTATCAAACAACAATGCACCAAAAACAGGAGCCGGGCAGTCAAACCCCATGATTCTTGAGGTGATATCCTGATAATCGGTCAGTCGGAACACTTCGTAAGTTCGTTTCAATGCAACTGCTTTCTTAAACAATTCAATTTCACTGTTATACATTTGTCTTTTGTTCCAGTTCAACCGGTTGATATAGTCTCCAAGATTATACGTGTTTCCATGGCCGTATTTTGTTCTGAAAAATTCTTGACCCGCATGAATAAACGGGACACCTTGACTTAATATAGTGAATATCGTGGCCATCTGATGAATGAGCAGCATCTCATCACTTGACTGTTTGGATGAATAAAATATCCGATCGAACAGTGTATGATTATCATGAACTTCACAATAGTTGATGGTCTGTCTGACATGCATATCATAATACTGTCCCGTGAATAGATTGAACATCCGGTCATGATATTTACCGTAACCATTCATATAACCAGTATCTGATATATCAAAGTTATTGCCCTTTAATGTATCTCTGAAGAAATCGTTGAAAAAATGAATATGTGGAACAAGATGTCCATTGGAAGGCACTGTTTTATGGCTGTTTGGAAGAGCAGTTTGTAAGTTCCATCCTTCACCGAGCAATAAAATATTAGGATTACGCTCGTACAGTGCCGCGTCTATCATTTTCATCGTTGCAATATCAATAGCACCCATCAGATCAAATCTGAAGCCATCTACTTTGAAATAATCTGCGTAGTAGAGCAAAGAATCGACAATGAATTTTCTGGCCATCAGACGTTCAGTAGCAAAGTCATTTCCGACGCCCGTGCCGTTACTGAGCGACAAGTCATCAAAATATCTGAAGAAGTATCCTGGAACCAGCTTTTCGAATGATGACGTCTGTCTGTCAAAGACATGATTGAATACAACATCGAGAATAATTCCGATGCCACGTTCGTGATAAGTCATGATCAGTTCTTTTAACTCCAGCAGTCTGACTTCAGGATGGTCAGGGCGTTCCGAGAAGCTGCCGTCCGGTGTCTGAAAATACATCGGATCATATCCCCAGTTATAACTCTCATGAAATTTAATATCATCGACTTTGGCAAAATCGTTGATAGGTAACAACTCGACATGAGTGATACCTAGTGATGCAATATAATCAATACCGGTCGTACAGCCGGAAGGAGTAGAAGTACCCGGCTGAATCATGCCGCTGAATTTACCTTGATGCTGCTTAGCGATTCCGCTGTTTTGATGCATTGAGAAATCACGTACGTGAACTTCGTAAATAATGCTTTCTTCAGGCTTCACAGGTGGGACTTGATGAGAGCTGAAACCCGCAGGTTCAATGGCTGGATCGATTACCACTCCTTTAGCGGCATTTAACGTCAGTCCTTTTGTATAGGGGTCGATGATTAAATGATAGTCATGATTCGTCTCGACACCGAGAAGATAAGGTTTCAAGTAATGGTCACCTGGGATGGTGACTGTCCAGTTGCCATCTTCATAATGCATAGTATGTACCACGTCGTCCATGACTACTTCTGCCATACTCGCTACTGGTGACCATAGAGTAAACTGAGTGCTGTCAGGATGGTAAATAGAACCATATTCAGTACCCTGCTGTTGAAACTTCTCGTCAAATGCTGTCGTTCTGACGACGCTGCCCGTATGTACAGGGTACGTTTCATTATTAAACTCTATGAACCAGCGATGATGCAGTTCGATAGAGACGTCTGTTTTGAACGTATAATAATTATCATGCTGACAGCTGTAGAAAAGAGGAATGGTCGCATGGTCACAGCGGATGACAGCATGCTTGAAATAGTGAGCAGGATTTTCTAGTGAATGATAAGACAGATTAATCTCATGGAAACTGTCTATATAGCCTACATAAGTCATATGCTTCCTCCTCATTGAACTAACTCTATTATAAACGCAACAAACACTGCAATACTATTAGTATGAAGAAAAATTGCGAAATAATTTGAAGATTTCATCTATTTATTGTTATACTTCATTGTAAATTACAAGTACAATATATATAAAGTAGGTTTTGAAATGTGTTTTCATCAATAATATTATAGGGTATCTATACATATAACAGATATGACAGCGCGATGAAAGGAATGATTTTATGCAGGAAATATCTGATTTAGATCGGTATTTATATCACCAAGGTACACATTATGAAAGTTACCAATTTCTAGGTGCTCACTATAACCCTGAGAGTCAGCAGACCACTTTCACTGTATGGGCGCCTCACGCACATTCAGCTGCCGTAGCCATGGATTGTAACAATTGGACAGGTACTGGATATGAGTTGACTAAAGTGTCAGATGAAGGGCTCTGGACAGGCACGTACGATGTTTTGCCTCAAACAACTTATAAATATGCTATGGAAACCGATGAAGGAATGATACTGAAAGCTGATCCATATGCCAGATTTGCTGAAGTGAGACCTAGGACTGCCTCGATTGTTACGGCACCATCCGATTATGAATGGAAAGATGCTGAGTGGCTGAAGAATAAGCCATCGGTCAACAACTATGAGAGTCCTATCAATATTTACGAAGTACATCTTGGTACGTGGAAGAAACATAAAGTCGAACGGACAGACGATATGACTATCGACAGCTATACAGATGCCACTTATTTAAGTTATAGGGAAATGGCAGCAGAACTTGTGCCTTACGTCAAAGAAATGGGTTATACTCACGTCGAATTTCTGCCGCTGACTGAACATCCTTTTGATTTATCATGGGGGTACCAAGTAACAGGATATTATGCCCCGACCTCGAGATTCGGCTCACCAGATGATTTCAAATATTTAGTTGATTGTTGTCATCAGGCTGGAATAGGAGTCATCATGGACTGGGTTCCAGCACATTTCTGTAAAGATGAACATGGCTTAAGACAATTTGATGGTCGTCCACTTTATGAATATGACGACCCTAAACGTGCAGATAAACGCGGGTGGGGGACATTGACATTTGATTTTGGGCGCAATGAAGTCCAAAGTTTTCTTATTTCAAATGCTAACTTCTGGCTAAAGGAGTACCATCTAGATGGATTGAGAGTGGATGCTGTTCATAGTATGACGGACTTGAACTTTGAAAACCATACACCGGAAGAAAAAATTTATAACGATGAAGGAACAAGCGACCATAAAGAAGCTATTGCATTTATCAAAAAACTCAATACAGTCATTTTCGAGGCGCATCCTTATACATTGATGATGGCTGAAGATTCATCGGATATGCCGATGGTAACAGCGCCTGTCAATCAAGGAGGATTAGGATTTAATTTCAAGTGGGACTTAGGCTTCATGCATGATACTCTTGATTATTTCGAACTTGAGCAGGGGGCTAGACCTCATAATCATCAATATTTGACGTTTCCGATGATGTACCGGTATAACGAGAACTTCGTCCTTCCTTTTTCACATGATGAAGTCGTTCACGGCAAATTATCAATGCTGGATAAGATGCCTGGTGACCAGTGGCAGAAGTTTGCTAACTTAAGAGCGTTATACGGCTATACGATGACGTATCCCGGGAAGAAGTTATTGTTTATGGGTAGTGAGCTCGGTCTTTATTCAGAATGGAAAGATAAAGAAGAGATTGACTGGTTTCTGCTCAAATACCCTTATCATCACGGCATGCAGAAGTATGTCAAAGCATTGAATCATTTTTACAGCCTGCATTCAGAACTTTTCGATCTGGATTATAGTCCTGAAGGCTTTGACTGGATAGATGTTGATAATAACGAACAGTCAGTCATCAGCTATGTCCGTACAAATAAAGCCGGGGAACAGCTGATTATAGCGCTCAATTTTTCAGGGCAGGTTTATTATGATTATCCGCTCGGTGTACCGCTTAAAGGGGATTATCAAGAAATATTCAATTCTGATGCCGAAGATTTTGGCGGCTCTGGTCAAGTAGTAGATGACAGATTACAAGCACGTCCAGATGAAATCAATGGTTATCCGTTCAGCGTGAGAACGAAACTGCCACCATTAGGTATGGCTGTCTATAAAAAAATCAATCAAAATAAAAAAACAAAGTAAATTTCTGGAGGAATTAAGATGAGTACAGAAGTAGTTGGAATGCTATTAGCAGGTGGTAAAGGAACACGATTAGGTCAGTTAACTAAAGAAATTGCAAAGCCGGCAGTTCCTTTCGGCGGAAAATATCGTATCATTGATTTTACTCTCAGCAACTTGTCGAATTCAGATATTAGTACAGTAGGTGTTCTTGTGCAATATGCACCGTTAATGCTGAACAGACATATCGGAATGGGGAAACCGTGGGGATTAGATAAGCAGGAAGGCGGTATATCAGTACTTGCACCATTCGCGAACCAGACAGGTGCTTCATGGTTTGAAGGGACTGCAGATGCCATCACGAAAAATATTCATTTCATCGATCAGTATGACCCTGAATACTTATTGATTCTCTCAGGGGACCATATTTATCAGATGGATTATCAGGCGATGCTCGATTTTCATAAGGAGCAGCAGTCAGATGCGACTATTTCAGTCATTGAAGTACCTATTGAGGAAGCATCAAGATTCGGTATTTTAAATACAGAAGAAGATTTAAAGATTTATGAATTTGATGAAAAACCGAAAGTGCCAAAAAATAACCTTGCATCGATGGGAATCTATATCTTTAACTGGAAAGTGCTTCGGGAATATCTGCTTCAAGATGAAAAAGACAGCGCTTCAGAGCATGATTTCGGGAATGACATTATCCCTAAAATGCTGAATGACAATAAACGGCTCTATGCGTATCGCTTCGACGGCTACTGGAAAGATGTCGGAACGATTCAATCCTATTGGGAAGCCAATATGGATTTGCTGGAAGAAGATTTAGCTCAATTGTTAAACAGTAAATCATGGCCGACCTATTCTCATGAATCCAATCTGGCTCCTCAGTTCATCGGGGAAACAGCTGATATTACTAATTCACTCATCTGTCCGGGTTCTTTTATCTTTGGTGAAGTGACGCGTTCAGTCCTGTTCAGTGAAGTCACTGTCGAAGAAGGAGCTAAAGTCACTGAATCTATCATCCATCCAAGAGTAGTCATTGGGAAAAATGCAGTAATCAATAAAGCTATTATCATGGAAGACATGGAAATTCCTGAAGGTGCTGTCATTAATGGATCAACAGAAGATGAACCTATCGTACTAGGTAAAGAAAATATTAATGATTATATTGATGGAGGTAGACAATAATGCGCTCTTTAATGGGATTGATTAACTTAGCAAATGAACATGATTATCTTGAAGAATTAACGTATTTCAGAAACGGGGCGAGTGTTCCATTCGCCGGCAGATACCGTCTCATTGACTTCACTATTTCAAATATGGTCAGCACTGGTGCCAATGAAATCGGTATTTTTACTAATCAGAAATATCGCGCACTCATGGATCATCTGGAAAATGGTGATAACTTCGGATTGGATGACAAAAATTCAAGACTATTTGTACTTCCTCCTGACTGGCATGATCCAACAGATATTTCACGCGGAGATTTAAGACACTTCCATAACAATAGAGATTACTTCAATCGTTCTAATGCAACGGATGTCATCATCGCAGGCTCACAATTCATCGTTAATGCAGACTTTAAAGAGGCATTGGAGCAGCATGTAGACAGCGGAGCAGATGTAACGTTAATTTCTGAACAGAAAGAAACGTTAGAAGAAATGCATCATCCACTGCTGAGAATTAATGATGAAGAAGGAAGAGTTGGATTTTTAAATCATGATTCAGACAACAAGCATATATTTACTGGCACTTATATTATCAAGAAGAGTAAGATGCTTGAAATTGTTGACTTCTGTATTCAAAATTACAAAGATAATTTCTTTATCCAAGGTATTCAGGAACGTTTAGCTGAGCTTAACGTCAGATACTTTGATGTTAATGAAAGAACGATGTATATTAATTCGCTGAAGAGCTTCTATCATAATAATATGTCTATTCTTGACCCGCATATCTATAAGGAAATATTCAAAGAAGGACGTCGCGTCCGTACTAAAACATCAAGTCAACCACCGACGAAATATTTGAATGACTGCGTGGTCAAAAACTCTACGCTTGCCAATGGCTGTGTCATTGAAGGCAATGTAGAAAACAGTATTCTTTATCGTGGTGTCAAAGTAGCGAAAGGTGCAGTCGTCAGAAACTCCATTATTATGACAAATTGCTGTATCGGTGAAGGAACAGTGATCGAAAATGTAATCCTTGATAAAGACGTTACTGTTAATAAAGATCAGCGGTTAATAGGTTCATCGGATAAACCGTACGTCATCGCCAAACGACAAACCATCTAACATGAGGTAAACAATTATGAAAAAAATATTATATGTGGCATCTGAATGTACACCATTTTTTAAATCAGGAGGGCTTGCTGATGTAATCGGCAGCCTTCCGCAGTATTTAAACAACACTAAGAAGTGTGAAGTACGTGTCATCCTACCGTTATACAAGCAGTTAAAAGAACAATATCGAGAGCAGCTGAAAGAAGTCATGATTTATGATACTGAAGTGGGCTGGCGCAGACAATATACTGGAATATATGAAATGGACTACGAAGGGGTTCATTATTACTTTGTCGATAATGAATATTATTTCAACAGAGAAAGTCTCTATGGCTATATCGATGATGGTGAACGATTCATCTACTTCTCTAATGCCGTCATCGAATTCATTTACCGTGGTGACTTCAAACCGGATGTTCTCCATGGACATGACTGGCAGGCAGCTGCTGCAGTGGCTATCTGTAACATTAAAAAGCCTGTTGAAGGAATCAAAACAGTTTTTACCATCCATAACATTTTATATCAAGGCTGGCTCATGCACAGTGCCTTTGAAGAATTATTCAATCTGGATAGAATTCATTTTGCAGGATTTGAATGGGGCGGCATGCTTAATTTAATGAAAGCAGGAATCTTCCATGCTGATAAAATAACAACAGTGTCACCGACATACGCAGAAGAGATTAAGACGGATTACTACGGTGAAGGTCTGCAGTGGATGTTAAACCTACGGAATCCTGATGTGCTTGGTATTGTCAATGGTATTGATGTGGATGACTATAATCCGATGAAAGATACTCATCTGCCTGTCAACTTCAAGACATCTATTCCGAAGAAACGAGAAAACAAAAAAGCGCTTCAGCAGGAAATGGGATTACCAGTAGATGCTCATATTCCGATGTTTTCAATTATTACGCGGATGGTCGAACAAAAAGGGCTGCATCTTGTCATGGCGATACTAGAAGAATTTGTTCAGCAGAATGTTCAAGTCGTTGTACTCGGCAATGGATTGTATGAATTTGAATCTTTCTTCAATTATCTGGCGAATAAGTATCCTGATAAAGTCCATGTGACGATTGGTTTTGACGAAGGATTCTCACGCAGAATATATGCTGCCAGTGATTTCTTTGTAATGCCTTCATTGTTCGAACCGTGCGGATTATCCCAGTTGATTGCTCTGCAGTACAAAGCTGTACCGATTGTGAGAGAAACAGGGGGCTTAAAAGATACAGTCATTCCGTTTGATATTTACAATGGTGTAGGGACAGGATTGACATTTGCGAATTATAATGCGCATGAATTACTGGATAAATTAAATGAAGCGGTACGTATTTATCAGGATCCTGACCACTATAAAGCGTTGATCAAGAATATTTCAAAGGTCAATAACAGCTGGGCAAAATCAGCTGATCGATACTTGGACATTTATTAAGGAGCGATAAAGATGAGGACATTTACAAAATATGAATTCCATAATCTGCTTGAAGATAAGCTCCGTAAGCTGCGCATGACAACGACGACAGAGGCGAGCTCTACTGATTTGTTCTATGCGATAGCAGCAATCATTAATGATGAAGTTCATCAAACTGGACTTGAAACTGTGAAAAGACATCATCAGAATAAAGAGCGTCAAGTGTCTTATTTGTCGCTTGAGTTTTTGATTGGTCGTCTTATAGAGAGTAATTTAATCAATACCGGCTTTAAAGCGGTATGTGATGAAGTGCTTCAAGATTTAGGAGCAGATCCGCGGCTGGTCTATCATGAAGAAGAAGATGCAGCACTCGGCAATGGTGGTTTAGGTCGACTTGCTGCCTGTTTTCTAGATTCTATTGCAAGCCTCGGTCTACTTGGCAATGGATTTGGAATTAGATATGAATACGGATTGTTTGAGCAGCGAATTGTATCCGGCAATCAAGTGGAACTACCTGATAACTGGTTGAAAGAACCTTACCCGTGGGAAACAAGAAAGTTTGAAGAAACAGTCATTGTCAATTTTGGTGGAACTGCTCAATATACGACAGATGAACAGGGGAATTATCAATTTACTTATGCGGATCAGGAAAAAGTACAGGCTGTTCCTTATGATGTCAGTATCGTCGGCTATCACAATGATGTCGTCAATAACTTAAGACTATGGAAAGCGGAAGCGTTAAACAGTGCTGAGGATGGTCATACGTATAATAATCGCCTGGATTATATGAATAATGTTGAACGTATCTCGGGTGTGCTGTACCCTGATGATGAGAGTGATGATGGTAAACTGCTGCGCTTAAAACAGCAGTATTTCCTTGTGTCAGCTTCTCTTCAGACACTAGTTCAAAAATTCAAAACTATTCATGAACTACCGCTTCAGCAGTTTCATGAAAAGAATATCATTCAAATCAATGACACGCACCCGACACTTGGTATTCCGGAATTGCTGAGGATTCTTATGGATGAAGAAGGTCTAAGCTGGGATGAAGCATGGAAAGTGACCACTCAGACATTCGCCTATACGAATCATACCATTATGCAGGAGGCCCTTGAAAAATGGTCTTATGATCTTGTGAAGCGATTAAATCCAAGAATTTTGATGATTATTGAAGAGATCAACAGAAGATTTACAGAAGGTCACGATAACCACGAACTGGCTATCATCAGTGACGGTATGGTGCATATGAGTAAACTTGCGATTGTCGGCAGCTTCAGCGTCAATGGTGTTGCGAAACTCCATAGTGATATCATCAAAAAGCACACGTTCCGTCCATTCTATGAACTGACGCCGGAGAAATTCAACAATAAAACGAATGGTATTACGCATCGACGCTGGCTGTTGAATGCAAATCCAGGGTTGAGCCGGATTATCACTGACAAAATAGGTGACGGATGGATTAAACATCCAGAACAGCTTGAGCAGCTTATGGCATTTATTGATGATGATGCATTTTTAAATGAGCTTCATGACGTTAAAGTTAAAAATAAGAAACATCTAAAAGAGGTAATTTATCATAAAACAGGGATAGAAGTCGATGAAAACTCCATCTTTGATGTGCAGATCAAACGACTTCATGAGTACAAGCGTCAATTGTTGAATGTATTCCACATCATTTATCTGTATCACGCCATCAAACAGAACCCATCGGCAGACATACAGAAAAGAACATTTATATTTGGTGCGAAAGCAGCTCCAGGATACAAACGGGCCAAGGAAATCATTCGTTTAATTCATGCCGTAGCTAATGTGATCAATCATGACGAAGATGTTAATGATCGGATAAAAGTCGTCTTCCTTGAAAACTACAATGTTAGTCTTGCAGAAGACATTATTCCGGCAGCTGAAATATCTGAACAGATCTCTACTGCATCTATGGAAGCCTCTGGTACTGGTAATATGAAAATGATGATGAACGGTGCAGTCACACTTGGAACACTGGACGGAGCTAATGTCGAGATAGATGAACTGGTGGGTCGTGATCACACGATTATTTTCGGTCTGTCATCTGATGAAGTCATTGACTATCAAAATAATGGCGGCTACCAGGCAAGAGAAATTTATCAGTCAGATGTGCGGATTAAGAAAGTGATGGATCAGTTGAATGACGATACATATACGAATGGTAAGTCGTTTAATGATCTGTATTATCATCTGCTGAAAGATAATGATCCTTACTTTATTTTAAAAGACTTTGATTCTTACGTGGATGCACAGGAACGCGCAGTCGCGCTGTATCGCGATCAAAGAAGATGGAACCAGATGAGCCTTGTGAACATTGCCAAATCGGGACATTTCTCAAGTGACAGAACCATCAATGATTATAATAGAGATATATGGAAGTTAAAATAATTCAAGTGTAGGTGTGACAAGTGATTGTACCAAAAACAAGGCCTCATGAGATAATCATGAGGCCTTGTTTTAATGGTCTTTGACTCTTAGCGCATCCACTTTATGTTTGTCGGGCGTAGCATAGATGGTGGCTTGATCAGTATAAGTGACAAAACCGGGTTTGGCACCGCTTGGTTTATGAACATGTCTGATCAATGTAAAGTCGACAGGAACTTGCGCGGACTGACTGGCTTTAGAATAATAGCTTGCTATGATAGCTGCCTCTTTAATGGTCTCTTCCGATGGCTCTTTCGTCTGAATGACTACATGGGATCCTGGAATATCTTTAGTATGAAGCCATGTATGGTCTTTTCTCGCGACTTTGTTTGTTAAGTAATCATTTTGAATATTATTTTTCCCGACCAGTATATCCGTACCGTCTGTTGAGCGGTATTTTTCAAGTTGAATCTTCTGTTTCTTAGTTGTTTTGGACTTCTGACGTTTTTTCATGAGTCCTTGTTCCTGCAGTTCTTCGCGTATGCCTTCAATATCTTCGTAAGCAATATAGGCAAGCTGTGCAATCAATGTTTCTAAATAAGCAATTTCCTGCTTAGTCTCTTCAATCTGCTCAAGTGCATGTACTTTTCTCGTCTTCATTTTATTGTACTGCTTATAGTAGTACTGTGCATTTTCAGCAGGGGACTTTCTTGGATTGAGCGGAATAGTGACTGGCTCATTAGTATAGTAATTCAATGTTTCAAACTCAGTCATACCTTGCTTTAGCTGGTACATGTTCGCTGTGATGAGCTCACCATAAAGTTGTATCTCATCAGTATGTTCTGCTTCTGCCAGTTCATTGACCAATTTCGCGAGTTTTTTCTCATCTTTTTGCAGCAGCTGGGTAATGTGTCTGCTCAAATCAACGCTTCTTGATTTAATGCGTTCACGTTCACCGCGTTCATTGTAATAATCATCCAGCAGGAGCGATAATGTCTCAAATGTTTTTGCAGGCTCACCCATTGTATTCAGTGGCATGAAATAAAAATATTCCTTTGAGTCATGCTGATAATACACCGGTTGAATCTGCTCTGACTGTGACATAAACTGTTTGAAAGCCGCATCTACATCATCATTCAATGACAGCAATTCATCAATAGCGAGTGGGCTGAAGCCTTCCAGCTGATTGAGCAGCTGTTTTCTTAATGGCTGTTCGCCATTCAAAAGCGGCGTTATGTCAGTCAACTCATAAGGATTATGCTTTTTTTGAGTCGGTGGTTCTTCATAAGTGAACCCTGGCATGATTGTTCTTGCCGCATTCGTATTCGGAGTCAAATGCTTCATGCTCTCTAGAATCTTAAATTGACCATCTGTCAGTATGACATTGCTGTGCTTACCCATCAGTTCGATGATCAGTTTTCGTTTGACAGGGTCTCCGATCTCATCGGTATTATCAAAATCCATTGTAATGATTCTGTCGTTCCCCTGCTGTGTGATGTTTTTGATGATAGCCCCGTCTAAATGTTTTCTGAGAACTCTCAGAAACATGGGTGGATCAAATGGGTTGGTATATTTCTTGGCAGTCATATGAAAACGCGCGAAATTAGGGTGCGCTGATATGATTAATTGTTGATTCTTTCTGTCAGCTCTTACCGTCAGAATGATTGTCTGATGGTCGGGCTGTGTGATACGGTTGATTCTGCCGCTCTTTAAATAGTCGAGTTCCACAATCATTTTTCCTGTAAATAATCCATCAAAAGCCATTATTTTTCACCTCATTTATCATTATTATAGTGTATCATGATTTAATTCTCTTCACATTAAAGATGAATAATTTATTGAACCATGTATTTTTGGCATGAGATGTGATAAATTAAGTTATAACGAATTTTTAAGCAGAAAGGTCGTCACAATGGATAATGAAAAAGGATTGCTCATTGTTTTATCCGGTCCTTCAGGTGTAGGAAAGGGTACAGTTCGCAAAGCAATATTTGATGATCCTACTACGGATTTTGAATATTCTATCTCTATGACCACCCGTAAGATGAGGGTTGGGGAAACAGACGGTGTGGATTATTTCTTCAAATCAAGAGAAGCGTTTGAAGCGCTGATTGAACAAGATGAGTTCATTGAATATGCTGAGTATGTTGGTAATTACTATGGGACTCCCGTACAATATGTAAGAGAGACAATGAATGCGGGCAAAGATGTATTTTTAGAAATAGAAGTTGAAGGGGCTAAACAAGTCCGCAGGAAATTTCCTGAGGCATTGTTTATCTTTCTTGCACCGCCGTCGCTTGCTCATCTTGAAGAACGTCTGATTGGGCGCGGAACCGAGTCAAAAGATATCATCGCCTATAGAATTTCAGAAGCGAGAAAAGAAGTTGAAATGATGAATCTCTATGATTATGTCGTCGTTAATGATGAAGTGCTGGAAGCCAAACGTAAAATTCAAACGATTGTAGAAGCAGAGCATTTAAAGCGCGAACGTATCGAAGCAAGATTCAGAAAAATGTTATTGGAGGCTAAAAAATAATGTTATATCCACCACTTGATCAAATTAAAGAGAACGTCAATTCTAAATATTTAGTAGTCACGCTGGCTGCGAAACGGGCTCGAGAACTACAGGACAATCCGGATTCTAATTTGTTGGAACGTTATACATCCTACAAACCAGTCGGTAAATCACTTGAAGAAATCGCCAAAGGCAAAATTCATATCATTGAAGAATAATGATATGAAGAACTGATAAATTAAGCGCCATAGTCTCAATAGACTAAGGCGTTTTTATTTGGCTGAAGTCAACCCGCGAATTCTCACGAGTGGCGTCATCAATCTTGTCGTATTATAATAGAATTAGAAAAATGATGTGAAACGTCAATCTGACAAATTCCTTTGTCAGATTTTTTATAGGAGGAAAACATGAAAATACTTCTCTGTGTAACAGGAGGCATCGCTGCTTATAAGGCTATTGATTTAACGAGTAAACTCGTACAGGCGGGGCACGACGTAAAAGTGCTGATGACTGAATCAGCTCAGAAGTTTGTCACGCCACTGCCATTTCAAGCATTGAGTCGCCATGAAGTCCATACTGATTTATTCGATGAAACAAATCCTGAAGTCGTCAAACATATAGACCTTGCAGACTGGGCCGATCTGAATGTAATAGCACCTGCAACAGCTGCTACAATCGGTAAACTTGCAAATGGTATTGCAGACAATATGGTGACAACGACATTGATTGCCTCGACAAAACCTACGCTTATTGCGCCGGCTATGAACAGTAATATGTATGCTAATCCTGCAGTGGTGCGTAATATGCAGCTGCTGCGTGAAATGAATTATCACTTTATCGAACCGAACAGCGGCTTTTTAGCATGCGGCTACGTGGCACAAGGTCGTATGGCGGAACCGCTGGAAATCAAAGAAGCGATAGAAACGTTTATGACGCGCCGCAAATATCATAATGATTATGCGGGACAGCGAATTTTGGTGACAGCAGGGCCGACAATCGAACCCATTGACGCAGTCAGATACATGACTAATCACTCTACCGGTAGAATGGGCTATGCCTTAGCAGAAGCAGCGGTATTACGTGGGGCAGAAGTTACACTTGTCAGTGGTCCAGTTCATCTCTCTCCTCCTAAAGGGGTCAATCTGATCAGTGTGAACAGCGCGACAGATATGTTTCAGGCAGTGACCGACAGAATGGATGACCAGGATATTATCATCAAAGCAGCAGCAGTTGCTGATTACACGCCGGAGAAATTTATCGAGGGCAAGATGAAGAAACAAGAAGGCGATTTGAATCTGTCTTTCAAACGGACGACTGATATATTGAAATATCTAGGAGAACATAAAACGCATCAATATCTTGTCGGTTTTGCTGCTGAAACTGAGCAGGTGGCCATGTATGCCAAAGATAAACTAGAGAAGAAAAATGCTGATGTGATTATCGCTAACAATGTAGGCGATCGATCCATCGGATTCCAGTCGACTGATAATGAAGTCGAGATGTTCTTTAAAGACGGCACTACAAAAAATATCAAGAAGATGCCTAAGATTGATGTGGCACATGAAATATTAACAGCGATAAAGAAGGGTCAAAATGTACGCTAAAGTTGTAGTTGACGTCAACGCCAAGCGAGTCGACAAACTATTTGATTATGCAGTACCAGAAGAACTTAAGTCGATGATAACGATTGGAATGCGTGTCATTGTACCGTTCGGACCGAGAAAAATTCAAGGCTATATCATTGAACTGCTGGACGGCGATTCAAATCAAACGTTAAAGCCGATCTACAGCATTCAAGATACAACACCTGAACTCAATGAAGAACTGATTGAACTGAGTGAATGGATGCAGAAGACGCATATCGCTAAACGTATCGCACTGCTCGATATTATGCTTCCTAATGCTGTCAAAGGGAAATATCAGAAAGTCTATCGTTTAATGGATGATACTATTCCTTCAACTATCACACAGTTGTTTAACAAACAAGGCATCAAAAAAATTTCAGACTGCACAGTCGATGAGTTATTAAAGCTGCAGAGCTATATAGCCTCAGGACAAGTGATTGAAGATATAGATGTCAGCCAGAAGCACCGGATCAAAACGCAGAAAGCTGTGAGACTGTCAAATATCGACATCGATACAGCACTTTTAACACTCCGGACAGCGAAACAGAAAGCACTTGTTGAATTAGTAGCAGATCATCAGCCGATGACTTTGAGAGACCTAAAAGAAATGGATTATTCTGCAGCTGTCATCAATGGGGTGGTCAGTAAAGGGATATTGGAGAAAATTGACATTGAAGAGACACGAGATCCTTACAAAGACCGTCTGTTCTTCTCAGATGACAAGAAGGTACTGCGAGAAGAGCAGCGGATAGCTTACGAGGCAGTTAAAAAGGCCGTCGATGAAAAACAGAGTGAAGTCTTTCTGATGCACGGCATTACTGGAAGCGGGAAGACTGAAGTTTACCTACAGGCGATATCTGACGTTCTCGAGCAAGGAATGACTGCATTAATGCTCGTACCTGAAATTGCATTGACACCACAGATGGTCGAACGCTTCAAAGCACGGTTTGGTGATGAGGTGGCAGTGCTTCATTCCGGACTCAGTGCAGGTGAACGATACGATGAATGGCGGAAAATCAGAAGTGGAGAGGCACGTGTATCAGTCGGAGCCCGCTCCAGTGTGTTTGCGCCGTTTAAAAATCTCGGTCTGATTATTATCGACGAAGAGCATGAAGCGAGCTATAAGCAGGCTGATTATCCTCGTTATCACGCGCGTGACGTAGCCATGTGGCGTGCGGAATACAACCACTGTCCAGTGATTCTCGGCAGCGCAACACCATCACTTGAAAGTTATGCGCGCGCTGAAAAAGGAGTCTATACGCTATTAACTATTAAAGAGCGGGCGAATCAATTTCCTGTGCCGTCCGTTCAGGTGGTCAATATGCGTGACGAACTGTCTGCCGGCAATCGCTCGATGTTCTCAGAAGCATTGACACATGCCATTAAAGATCGTATTCAAAAAGGTGAGCAAATCGTGCTGTTTTTAAACCGGCGTGGTCATGCTCAGTTTATGCTGTGCCGTGACTGCGGTTACGTGCCGCAGTGTCCGAACTGTGATATCAGTTTGACCTATCATAGAGTCACAGATGAGCTTAAATGCCATTACTGCGGCTACAAAGAACCCAAAGTATTAAACTGTCCAAACTGCACTGGTGAGCACATCCGTGAAATGGGCGTCGGAACACAGAAAGTAGAAGAGTTGATCTACAAACATTTTGACGGGGCTCAAGTGATTCGCATGGACAATGATACAACGTCCAAAAAAGGTGCGCATGAACGACTGTTGACTCAGTTTAAAAATGGTGAGGCAAATATTCTGCTCGGTACGCAGATGATTGCCAAAGGGCTTGATTTCCCGAATATCACGCTTGTCGGTGTCCTGAACGCAGATACAATGCTGAATCTGCCGGACTTCAGATCGGCAGAACGAACTTATCAATTACTGACACAAGTCGCAGGGAGGGCCGGTAGGGCTGAAAAAGAAGGACATGTCATTATTCAGACATACAATCCTGACCACTATGCGATAGAGCATGCTAAAAACAATGATTTTCTCGGTTTCTACAAACAGGAAATGCAGTTCCGAAAAGTGGGTAAGTATCCGCCTTACTTCTATCTCGTCAATCTTGTATTCAGTCAAGAGGATATGAAGAAAGTATTGCTGGAAAGTAGACATATTCATGAAGTACTTCTGCAGCATCTGACACCAGGAAGCTTTGTCCTCGGTCCAGCCCCTTGTGCCATCGGGAGGATTAATAATCAGTACCGCTTCCAGATCATCATCAAATTCAAGTCAGAGCCGGAACTGTTGAAGGCACTTACTTATCTTGATGACCACTATTACGAAAAGTTCGTCAAAGATAAATTTTCACTCAGCATTGATATTAATCCGCAGACAATGATGTAATAGTGATAAAATACACGATATATGATAATGTATGATAAAGAAACAATGAGCTGCTCGCATGCCTGCAAGCAGCTATTATTATTTGCTATTCAGTCTAATTATCATTTATACTATTATGATTGTATATATGAACAAAGATCATAGAACGACATGAAACGAGGAATGAAGATGGCCATCAAACCATTGATTAATGAAAGTAATGCTATACTGCACCGAGAAGTGAAGGACGTCACCCAATTTGACGATTCACTGCGTGAACTGATTCTAGATTTGGAAGATACGATGTTTGATTCAGATGGTGTAGGTATTGCTGCACCTCAGATTGGTGTGGACTTAAAAGTGGCGCTGGTTGACATGGAAGAAGACGGCATTCTGCAGCTGATTAACCCGGTCATTACATACTATTCTGAAGAAACAGAAGTAGATGTAGAAGGCTGTTTAAGTTTACCTGATATATACGGTGAAGTAGCTCGGAGTATTAAAATTGAACTGAAAGGCCATGATCTATCAGGACGAGCAGTAGAGATGACGGCTTTTGATGATGTCGCACGGGCGATTCAACATGAAGTCGATCATCTATATGGTACATTGTTCACTGAAAAGATGACGAGAGCTGTCAGCCTTGAAGAACTGGAGGAGATGTTTAGCGATGACGAAGATCATATTCATGGGAACGCCTGATTTCTCAACACCGATACTAAAAAAATTGGCTGAGTCTTACGACGTCATTGCTGTAGTCACACAACCAGATAAACCTGTGGGACGCAAAAAAGTGATGACGCCGCCGCCGGTCAAAGTTGCTGCCGAAGAACTGAACATTCCAGTCTATCAGCCGATAAAATTAACCAGCTCAGAAGAACTGGACCAAATCATTCAGCTGGCGCCGGACTTAATTGTTACAGCAGCCTATGGGCAATTATTGCCTGAGCGCCTGCTGGAAACACCGAGACTCGGCTGTATCAATGTCCACGCAAGTCTACTGCCTCAATATAGAGGAGGTGCACCGATTCATTACGCGGTCATCAACGGTGAGCAGCAGACAGGTGTCTCTATTATGTATATGGCTAAAAAACTTGATGCAGGTGATGTGATTAGTCAGCGTGCGCTGCCGATACAATTAAATGACACCGTTGGAACAGTTCATGATCGATTATCAGTGCTTGGTGTCGATCTGTTGATGGAAACACTGCCATCTATCATTGCAGGAACCAATGAACGAACTAAGCAGGATGAGACGCGGGTGTCATTTGCCTCTAATATTACTCGTCAAGATGAGTGGGTTGACTTTAATCGTCCTGCTATGGAAGTACACAATCAGATCAGAGGGTTATCGCCATGGCCGGTTGCATATGCTGATTATGAAGGCAAACCGATGAAATTATGGCGGGCTGAACTTGCGGATGGTCATGGAGCGCCAGGTGCCATTATTCATACCGATAAAGAAGGAATCGTTGTAGCGACTAAAGACGGTGCAGTTCGTCTGAAGGAAATACAGCCTTCAGGCAAGAAACGCATGGCAGCTGCAAGCTTTGCAGCAGGTCAGCAGAAAGATATAACGGGGATAACATTTAATGAATGATACTAATGTCAGATTAACCGCACTTAATATACTTGATAAAGTGTTGACTGAAGGCGGCTACAGCAATTTATTGATTAATGAAGCCATTAAGTCAGGGGCTGTCGAATTACAAGACCGGGCGTTGCTGACAGAAATCGTCTACGGAACACTTCAACGTAAATTGACACTTGAATTTTATCTTGAACCTTTTATTAAAACAACGATAAAAGGCTGGATGAGACGCCTGCTGATGATGAGTGTCTATCAGGCGGTATACTTGAATAAAATACCGGATCACGCCATCATCAACGAAGCAGTCGAAATTACAAAACGCCGAGGTTCAACAGCCGGAGCTAATACAGTGAATGCGATACTCCGCAATTTTCAGAGGACACCGCTGAGGGACTTCAATACTATTAAGGACGATTTGAAACGTCTCAGCATCGAAACCAGCACACCGCTCTGGCTCGTCAAACACTGGAAGACCCATTTCGGGCTTGAAGTGACTCGAGCAATTTGTCACAATTTGCTTGAACGGCCCGATACAAGTATTCGCATCAACACCACACGTCTGTCAGTAGACGAAGCCATTTTAAAACTTGAAGCGGATGGTTACCAAGTCAAGCAGTCGGCTATTGTACCTGAGTGTTTATTCATTGAAGGGCCGCCGATCGTACAGACACGACTCTTCAAAGATGGTTTAGTAAGCATACAAGATGCATCGTCCATGCTTGTCGCTCATATTATGGATCCTAAGCCAGGCGATATCATATTAGACACCTGCAGCGCACCAGGCGGGAAGACATGTCATATGGCAGAGCGGCTGAATCAATCCGGCCAGATCGACGCCTTTGATATTCATGACCATAAACTTGAATTGATTGACTTCAATTTACGCAAATTGCGCCTGACCAATGTGACGACTGGGATTCACGATGCAAGGGCACCGTTTGATAAGCAGTATGACAAAGTACTGGTCGATGCACCGTGCAGTGGACTTGGTGTTGCCAAGCGGAAACCGGAAATCAAGTATGACAAAACACAAAAAGACATCGACCAGCTGTGGCCGCTGCAGCTCGAAATACTATCGAATGCTGCACAAAGCGTCAAACCTGGCGGCGTATTGATTTACTCGACATGCACGATTGAGCAGATGGAAAATGAAAATGTCGTCTATTCATTTATTAAACAGAACAAAGACTTTGAAATTGAACCGATTGAAATCGGTGATGAAACCCATAAAACGCTACAGATTCTGCCGCATGACTTCAATGCAGACGGTTTCTTTATTGCGAAGTTAAGAAAAAAGGATGTGTCATAATGGCATTATTAGAAAAGAAGAAAAATCAATTCATGCCCAATTTTGAAAAACCGTCAATCTATTCATTGCAGTTGAATGAACTGAAAGACTGGCTGGCCGATCATGAGCACCAAGGATTCCGCGCGAAACAGATTTTTGACTGGCTGTATATCAAACGCATTACATCATTTGATGACATGAGCAATTTATCTAAAGAACTTCGTCAGCTGCTGGAAGATAATTTCTCAATCACAACGTTAAAAACAGTCGTCAAACAGGAAAGTAAAGACGGAACCATTAAATTTCTTTATGAACTGCAGGATGGTTATACGATTGAGACTGTATTGATGCGCCATGACTATGGTAATTCCGTATGTGTCACGACTCAAGTAGGCTGCCGAATCGGCTGTACATTCTGTGCCAGTACACTAGGCGGACTCAAAAGGAATCTGGAGGCCGGCGAAATCGTCGCGCAAGTATTAAACGTTCAACAGGCACTGGATTTAACGGGTGAACGTGTCAGTCATGTCGTCATCATGGGGATCGGTGAACCGTTTGAAAATTACGATGAGATGATGGATTTCCTGAAGATCATCAATCATGATGACGGCCTGAATATCGGGGCACGACATATTACTGTATCAACTTCTGGTATCATTCCTAGAATCTATGATTTTGCTGATGAGGAGCTTCAGATCAACTTTGCCCTCAGCCTGCATGGACCTAACAACGACATCCGTTCACGCTTGATGCCGATTAACCGTGCATATGATCTTGATAAACTGATGGAAGCAATTGAATACTACACGGCTAAAACAGGACGTCGGATCACTTTTGAATATGGGTTATTCGGTGGCGTTAACGATCAAGTGCCTCATGCGAGAGAGCTTGCTCAGTTAATTAAGCATCTCAACTGTCATGTCAATTTGATTCCAGTGAACCACGTACCAGAACGTGATTATGTTCGTACACCAAAAGAAGATATCTTTAAGTTCGAAAAAGAATTAAAAAGAAATGGGATTAATGCTACAATTAGACGTGAACATGGTTCTGATATCGACGCTGCCTGTGGACAGCTAAGAGCCAAAGAAAGACAGGAAGAAACGAGGTAGCAGCTGATGGATGCACATTTTTTTACAGATATAGGTGGGACGCGTACACGCAATGAAGATGCGGGTGGTGTCTTTAGAAACCATACCGGTCAAGTCCTATTACTGATTTGTGACGGAATGGGCGGACATAATGCAGGGGATGTAGCCAGCAGCTTTGTTGCCACACGGATTAAGGAACGTTTTGAGGAAGAAAACTATATTGAATATCAGCAGGCCGAAAGCTGGTTGAAGTCCAATATTTCAGATATTAACCGCCAGCTATATAGTCTCGCTCATCAACATGATGTCAATCATGGCATGGGGACCACATTGGTGGCCGCCATGATATTTGAAGGAAAAGTGGTCATTGCCAATGTTGGTGATTCAAGAGCTTATTTCATCAATGAGCGTGAGTTCAGACAATTGACTCATGACCACAGCTTCGTCAATCATTTGGTCATGGCAGGTGAACTGACAAAAGAAGAGGCGGCACGCCATCCTCAGCGCAATATCATTACGAAAGTACTTGGGACAGACAAACGGGTACATCCAGATATATTTTTCTACGAAACGAAGCATTACGATACGATCATGCTGTCGTCAGATGGTTTGACCGATTATGTACCTGAACAGCACATTCATGAAGTCTTCAATGAAGAAGGTCATCTTGAGCAAATCGGGGCAGCATTGATTGACTTGGCACTGAAAAGTAATGTGCAGGACAATGTATCATTCGTCCTCTGTCACTTAGGGGGTGCCCGCTAATGCTTGGGACCATCATCAGTGAACGCTATAGACTGATCCGCTATATCGGCGGCGGTGGAATGAGCAATGTTTATCTTGCTGAGGATATTATTCTCAACAGAAAAGCAGCGGTAAAAATTATCAATATTCCTCCGAATGACAAAGAGCGGGTCGTACAGAGGTTTGAGCGCGAAGTTCAGAATGCAACAACATTATCTCATCCTAACATCGTTAAAGTGATTGATGTTGACGAAGATGATCATCATTACTATTTAATTATGGAGTATATAGAAGGGCCGACATTATCGGAATATATTCGTGAACACGGGCCGTTGTCTGTTGATGAAGCAATTCTCTTCACAAAGCAGATTCTCCGTGGAATCGGTGATGCCCATCACCATATGATCATTCATAGAGATATCAAGCCTCAAAATATATTGCTGACCGACAACAAGGAAGTTAAGATCACTGATTTCGGAATTGCCCGCGCTTTGAGTGAAACGGCGATGACACAGACGAATCATGTGATGGGATCTGTCCACTACCTGCCGCCTGAGCAGGCGAAAGGAAAAGCAGCAGACGAATCTGCGGATATTTATTCTATCGGTATTGTCTTGTTTGAGATGTTGACTGGTCATCCACCGTTTGAAGGTGATTCGCCAGTGAGTATTGCTATTAAGCATATCCAGGACCCCCTTCCTGAAATTTCATCTGTCCGGACAGATGTCCCTCAAAGTCTTGAAAATGTTGTCATCAAGGCAACGATGAAAGATAAGTACAGCAGGTACCGGTCGACTGAAAATATGTATGAAGATCTGTCTACTGTACTTGATACAGCGAGAGAGAAGGAAGAGCCCTTTAAAATCATGGATGATAAGACGATGATGATTCCCGTCATCGATGAACAGACGAAGACGGTCAGCCCTGTGACGGCAACTGCTGTTGATAGTGATACAGAACATGAACAGCAGCCGGCAAAAAATAAGCTTCTGCTCTTACTAGTTCCGTTATTATTCATGTTACTGCTGCTCAGTGGAATTATCTGGTATATGTTTTTGCCGAAATACAGTGATGTCCCTGACTTTGACAATAAGAGCCTGGCTGAAGCGGTTGCATTGCTCGAACAGGAGAATTTAAGAAAAGGGACCGTGAGTTATGAGTATTCCGCTGATTATGATGATGGTCAAATCATCAGTGCTTCTCCAAAATCAGGCACTAAACTAAAGGAAATGACAAAAGTCAATCTGCTCGTTTCAAAAGGTCTTAAGAAATATACTGTCAAAAATTATAAAGGCAAAAAAATTGACGGAGTAAGAACAACACTTGAAAAAGCAGGGTTTAAGAAAGTAACAGTCAAAGAAGTGTATAATGCGGAAGAAGAAGATATTATCTTGTCACAGAGCTTAAATCCAGGTCGCCAGGTTATACCTAGTCAGTCAACTATTACATTCAAGGTTTCTAAAGGTCCTCAGCAGATCTATGTAGATGATTATACGGGTCAATCGATGGACTTGGCACGATCAGAACTGGAAGCGCTAGGCTTTGTCGTAAATGTCATTGCTGAAAATTACAGCGATGATGTGAAAAAAGGCAGTATTATCTCACAAAATGCTAAAAATATGAAATTTGCGTTTGGTTCTACGATTAATTTCGAAGTTTCAAAAGGGAAAGAGCCGACTGAAGATAAGCCGACAACTGAAGCGCCTAGGACTGAAGAACCCGAAACAGAGGAACCAACGACAGAGAAACCAACGACTGAAGAACCCAATCAACCGGATAAAAAGTACACAGAGTCAGTGACCATTCCATATAAAAAAAGTGAGAACACTTCCACTGAAGAAGGTCAGCCTGAAGAAACGCCTAAACAGATTGTAGAAATCTATATCAATGATAAAAACAATAGTCAGGATGAAGTATTTGAATCATTCGAAATGGATAAGGAAACCACTAAAAAAATAATGATGACTATCGAGCCTGATCAACAGGCAACTTACATCATCAAAATTGATGGTGAAATTTTTCAAAAAGAAGTGATTGATTACGACGAAATATAGCACCAGTCATTGGACTGGTGCTTTTATGTTATCTATCAAATATAGTCCGCAACTATGTTATGATTTTAGCGGGAAGAGAGGTCAATTATGAATTATAAATCAACCATTATCATTATCGCTTTAATTTTGATTATGTTTATGTCTGCTATTGAGACATCTATTATTTCTCTGGCGCTGCCAACAATCAAAGAAGATTTAAATGTCACAAGTTCAATATCTCTCGTTTTTGCAGTGTATTTCATTGCGATTGTCATTGCTAATCCAATTGTCGGGGAGTTATTATCTAGATTCAAAATCATTTATTTAACAATTGCTGGATTGCTGTTATTCACAGCAGGAAGTCTATTTTCAGGGTTAAGTGAGACATTCACTTTTCTTGTGGCATCCCGTTTCATTCAAGGGCTCGGGTCGGGTATTTTGATGGCGCTCAGCCAAATTGTTCCGAAGCTTGCATTTCCTATTCCATTCCGTTACAAAGTGATGGGAATGGTCGGTAGTGTCTGGGGTGTCGCTAGTCTGCTCGGTCCGCTGCTCGGTGGTGCCATTCTAGAAATTGCTACTTGGCACTGGTTGTTCTTTGTCAATATTCCGATTGCCATTATCGCAGGCATTCTCGTTCTTATGACGTTCCATTTCGAAGATGAGGTGCTCATCAATCAGCGCCTGGATTACAAAGGAATGACGATGTTTTACCTATTGATTGCTGCGATCTTGACTGCAGTCATGAACAAATCTCATATGACGATTAATATTCTTGCAGTAGTGATTGCAGTCGCTGCGGGTTATGTACTGTTAAAAATCGAGAAAAAAGAGCCGCTGCCTTTCATTCCGGTGAATGAATTCAACCGGCATACCGTCATTGTCTTTATTACTGAATTTCTATTTGGAATCATATTGATGGGTTATAACTTATATATGCCGCTGTACTTGCAGGAGCAGGTCGGACTGTCACCGCTGCAGAGTGGTCTGACGATTTTTCCGTTGTCGCTTGCCTGGATTTCCATTAACTTTTCTCTTGCAAGATTTGAGGCAGGTCGAACGAAGAAAACATTGTATTTAACCGCCTTCACAAGTTTGATTATCTGCAGCGTGATTTTATTGTTCGGCAGCGAGGCACCGTTACTTGTTGCAGTGAGCCTTCTGCTTGCGGGTGCAAGTTTCGGTACGGTCTATACTAAAAATAGTGTGACTGTACAGGAAGAATCCTCCCCTGAGCACATGAAGCGGATGATGTCGTTATATACGCTGACAAAGAGTTTTGGTAACTCAATTGGTTCAACCGTGATGGGTTATATTTATGCACTTCCACTAATGATAGGCGGGACGATCCATAATGTGATGCTGACAGCTGTCATCATTAGTATGATACTGATCATCATTTGGTCATCTTTATATTCAGCCCGGGAACCTGTTGTCCAGGAAAGCTAGCAGCGTGAAGGTAATTTGTTAAATTAATAGTCTATTCATATGATAAACAGGGTACAATGTTTTATAATCATCGTGATAAACGTCATTAGAAGGAGGACAATCATGGATAATTACTTGGCGATTTTTCTGGAGGTCAAACAACGTCTGGAAACACTAGGTTATAGAGACGATGAAGTGAGCAGCAACTATGAAGAGATTTTTCGTAAGTTGTCACCGAACAGTCTTACTTTCCAGCAGTTGATGGTTGAATATTTAGGAGAATTCAATGTCAAATCAATGGATTATATTGATCAGCATGACTGGACAAATGGCATACGTGTCAGAAGACATCATGATGCATTGATTGTGACTGATGTTGAAAACGCGCTTCAGTTTGTTGTAGGAGATGAGATTACGGCACTGTCAGGAGACACTATCGCTGAACTAGCAGAGCGTTACAAGAAACTGCTATTTAATGAACCTCCTGAAAGACAGGACTGGCATCCTATTTTAAGAAAACAGAATCGTGCACAAGTCAAGCGTGGCAATCAGTCCTATGAGTTTGATCTTCATGTCTATGAAGATGATATAAGAATATCAGAAACGGAGCATCGTGGGTTTTCTGAAGTCATTATCTATGAAATCAAAGCATTGCATCAATATTTGCATCATGACATCGGGCCGGTCCTCATTGATTTAAGACAGTCGTACGGTGTTGTCCCTGAAAATCAGATTATCTGGATGGTCGAGCAGTTGGCGTCAAAACAATTTGTGCTGCTCATCGATTCATTCACTAAAGGCAGTGCGGAGCGGCTCGCATCCTATTTTGAGGGTCAAGGAAGGCTAGTGGGACGAGAAACATACGGTCAGGCCGGGCGGCTTGAGAAAATAGCGCTCGGGGATCATTTTTTTATTTACTCTACAGATAAAGATAGAACAGTTCTTCCGGATGTTATGGTAGAATTAAATGAGTCTTCATATTTGCATGATGATATCAGAGAGGCGGGTATACAAGAGTTATTGGCCCGGCTTAATATTCAGCAGTAGTATAAAGATGAAGAACATTAGTATAAGTACATAGGAGGAATTCTGATGAGCAAGCCCATTCCAAAGGATAAGGGAATAGACAAAACATTAACTGTCATGAAAGAAGGATATGAATACGTTTCTAACCGTACTAAAAAATTCAATTCTGATATCTTCGAGACACGTGTCCTTGGCGGCACACGCGCTATGGTTATCAGCGGCAAAGAAGCAGCAGAGTTATTTTATGACAATGATAAAATTGAACGTAAAAATACATTGCCGCCACGTGTTGTAAAAACACTGTTTGGTAAAGGTGCGATTCATACAACAACGGATAAAGTTCACATTGACAGAAAATCATTATTCATGTCTTTAATGACTGAAAACAATCTTGAATATTTGAGAAAATTAACGCGTAATTTCTGGTATCAAAACACAGAACGCATGCAGCTGATGGGCAAAGTGAATGTCTACAAAGAATCTATTATTCTGTTGACTAAAGTCGGCTTCCGCTGGGCAGGGGTGACTGACAAACCTGAAAAAATTGAGCAGCATGCAATGGATATGGACAAAATGATCGATTCATTTGGTTCTATCGGTACTGCTTATAAAGGTTACCGTGAAGCGAAGAAAGCACGTGCGCGTGTAGAAGATTTCCTTGAAAAGCAAATTATCGATACACGTAAAGGTAAGCTTCATCCTGAAGAAGGAACGGCACTTCATTCATTCAGTCACTGGAAAGACTTCCAGGGGAACCATATGGATTCAAGAATTGCAGCCGTTGATTTGATGAATGTTATTCGTCCGTTAGTAGCGATCAACCGTTTTATTGCTTATGGTGTTCTTGCACTCCATGAGTTTCCAGGTGAACGCGAAAGAGTCGCAGCAAACGAAAATAACTATGCTTACAAATTCACTCAGGAATTGAGAAGATACTTCCCATTTGTTCCTTTCCTTCCTGCAAAAGCTAAAGTAGATATCGATTTCCAAGGCCATATCATTCCGAAAGATACAATGATTGTACTAGATATCTTCGGTACATTGCACCGTGAAGACTTATGGGAAGATCCAGAACGTTTCTATCCAGAACGTTTCGAAAACTGGGATGGTTCACCATTTGACTTAATTCCTCAAGGTGGCGGCGATTACTATACAAATCACCGTTGTGCTGGTGAATGGATGACCATCATCATCATGGAAGAAACAATGAAATACTTTGCAAGTGAAATCACATATGATGTTCCGGCACAGGACTTCACAGTTGACCGAACTAAATTGCCAGGTCGTGTGAAGAGTGGGATGGACATTGAAAATGTACGTTTAAACTTTGACCGTACAGTATAACAAAAAAAGATTCTGTCATTGACAGAATCTTTTTTTAATAGGTTATTTCTCCATGCCAGTCATCCATGCCGCCTTCAACATTCGTCACATCATAACCTAATTCATGTAAATAATCGGCTGCTTGTTGAGAACGACCGCCGCGTTTGCAGATGACATAATAAGCTTTATGATTGTCTAGTTCCATCGCATGTTCATCAAGAGAGGATAACGGCATATTGACCGCATCATGAATATGCCCGTTAGTGAATTCGTCAACTTCTCTCACGTCTAGAACAATATCGTCAGTTGCAGATTGCAGTGCATCCTGCAATGCTTCAGTAGTTACAGATTTAATTGTCATTTTAGCACCTCACAGCAATAATTGATTACGTGTTTAGTATAACATGGACGTAGATAACAGGGGTGATATTTTAATCAAATAAGGATTGCTATATTGGATAAGCCGCTGTATGATATACCATTGTAAGCTCAATAATTTAAGAGAAGAAGGTATAGTTATGCCGCGAAATAATAGACAGGTCCAATTAGGATTAATGTTAGTGGCCCTTGGAATTGTCTACGGAGATATCGGAACATCTCCTTTATATGTGATGAAAGCGATTGTTGAAACGAACGGTGGCATGAGAGCAATGACTGAAGATTATATCATCGGCTGTCTGTCCCTGGTCATTTGGACGATTACATTACTCACAACGGTCAAATATGTACTCATTGCGATGCAGGCTGATAACCACGGCGAAGGTGGCATCTTCAGCCTCTATACATTAGTGCGAAAGCGGAGACGCTGGTTGATAGTTCCTGCGATCATCGGAGGCGCTGCATTGCTGGCTGATGGTGTATTGACGCCTGCAGTCACAGTGACAGCTGCTATAGAAGGGATGCAGGAGATTCCTGCCTTGAAAAACAGTCTCGTTACCGACCGAACAAATATCGTCATAATCGTCATTGTGATTATCTCACTCATATTTTTTGCTCAGCGGTTTGGAACCGGCAGCATCGGTAAAATATTCGGTCCTTTTATGCTGATATGGTTTTCTATGATGGGACTGTTCGGTATTATTCAATTATCAACAGATTTGTCTGTGCTGCGAGCGTTCAATCCGTTATATGGGATACGCGTCTTGTTCGACGACAGTAATAAGATGGGGCTGCTCATTCTCGGAACAGTCTTTCTGTCGACGACCGGTGCTGAGGCATTGTATTCAGATATGGGGCATGTTGGGAAGCATTCTATCTTTCGCACATGGCCGTTTGTCAAATTAATGCTGCTACTCAGTTATTTTGGACAGTCAGCATGGATTATCGACCATATTAAAAAACAGGATATGCTGGATCATCAAGACTTGAATCCATTCTTTCAAGTGATGCCGGATTCTTTTATCGTCTTTGGTGTGATCATCGCGACGGGGGCTGCGATTATCGCTTCTCAAGCCTTAATCTCAGGCAGCTTTACATTAGTGTCAGAAGCGATTCACTTAAGGCTGCTGCCGAAACTCGATATAAAATATCCATCAACGATGAAAGGGCAGATGTATATCCCGGCTGTCACATTAAGTATATGGTTACTATGTATTTTAGTCGTCCTGTATTTCAAGACATCAGTCAATATGGAGGCTGCCTATGGTTTAAGTATTACAGTGACGATGTTGATGTCGACAATATTAATCTATCATTATCTATCGATGAAGAATGTCGACAGAGGTCTGATTATAATAATCACTGGATTTTTTATGATGCTTGAGAGTGCATTCTTCTTCTCAAGTCTTGCTAAATTCCTGCACGGTGGTTATATCGCAGTATTGATTTCAGTAGCTGTCATCGGATTGATGGTCATCTGGTACAAAGGCTATCAAATTAAAAATAAGCGTACGTTTGATGTATATATTGACCTTTACGTCAATCAGCTGAAGGCGCTGGCAGCAGATGACAGCGTTCCAAAATATGCAACCAACTTGGTCTATTTATCTACAACGGATGAGATGAAGATGATAGAGAAGCAGGCATTGAAATCAATCCTGGATGGAAGACCGAAGCGGGCAGACGTCTACTGGTTCGTCAATGTCAAAGTGTCTGACAAACCATTTCAAGTCAATTATCAAATAGAGAGCTTCGGAACAAAAAACATCTTTAAGGTTCAGTTGATACTTGGCTTCAGAATTCATCAGAATATCAATCTGTACATCAAGCAGATTGCGGCCCATATGCTGAAAGAAGGCTGTATTGACGAACAGACACGTGTATACGGAACAAACCCTACAAGAATCATCGGCGACTTCGCTTACATACTGCTGATGGATGAACTGCCGATTGATGCTAATATTTCATGGTTTGATCGACTGATCATGCAGTTGAAAATCATGCTGAAAAAATATACTGCTTCACCGACAAAGTGGTTTGAACTGCCGGCAAATGAAGTGGTCTATGAATCGATTCCCATTTCACTGCCGTCATATAAGGCGCCACCGATTAAACGTATCGATAGTTAAAAAAACCCGCTGTCCGGACATGAAGTGCACCCCTAAAGTTGAACCTTAAAATTCAACTTTAGGGGTGTTTATTTTGAATAAAAAGCATGATCTTGATTTTAAATTAAAACTAATCAAAGAATATAAAGAAGGAAATATTGGTTATGATTCATTAAGTAACAAATATGATATCGATCCTTCACAACTAAAAACATGGACTTACCAATTTGATACCTTCGGTATTGACGGCCTTATATCCAGTATGACCAGAAAGAAATATTCAACAGATGAAAAATTAAGAATCATTCAGTATAGAATTACTAATCAACTTTCATATAAAGAAACTGCTAGAATCTTTGAGATTACTAATCCTACTTTAATAGCTCAGTGGCAGATGAAATACAATCAATATGGTATCCTAGGTTTAGAATCAAAACCGAAGGGTCGTGCGTCTAAAACTATGAAAAATAAAAAGGTTGATAACACTAGTTTAAACGAAAGTGAACGACAAGAATTAATACGCTTACGTGAGGAAAACAGGAGATTAGAAATCGCAATTGCTCTCGAAAAAAAGTTACAATCCTTAGCTCGAAAAAATCAAACAAAGAAATAGTAGCTGCTATTATCGAGTTAAGGAATGAATCTAACTATAAGTTAAAAGAAATATTATCAGTAGCTATGATAGCGAAAAGTGTATACCATTATTGGAAATTACGACTTAGTGTCACTAAACATAAAGACAATTATTTAATTACTTTGATTAAAGAAATCATTAACAAACATAAAAATAGGATAGGTTATCGTACAGTAACCGACGAACTAAGAGAGTTAGGTTTTGTAGTTAACCATAAAAAAGTTCTTAGAATAATGAGAGAAAATAATTTACTTTGTACAAAGTTTAAGCATAGAAATAGAACATATAAGTCGTACAAAGGGAAAGTTGGCAAAACAGCTAAGAATAAATTGAATCGTAGATTCGTAACTAATCGCCCATATCAAAAATTACTTACTGATGTAACACAATTCAACATTAAAAATGGAACTAAGCTATATCTGTCAACAATTTTTGATGTATGTTCGAAAGAGATTATTTCTTATTCAATTAGTAAGCGTCCAACATTGGAATTCGTTGTGGAATCATTGTTAAAAGCAATTAATGTAATTCCAGACCTTCCCTATAGAACTACAATCCATTCCGATTAAGGGTGGCAATATCAGCATAAATCTTGGGTACAATCTTTGAAAAAGAATAGAATTATTCAAAGCATGTCTAGAAAAGGTAATTGTCTTGATAATTCTCCGATGGAGAATTTCTTTGGTATTTTAAAACAAGAAATGTTTTATGGAGAAACATTTGATTCTTATGATGAACTAGAAGAGGAGATTATTGACTATATGGAGTATTATAATTTAGTCAGAAAGAAGAGAAAATTAAAAAGCAAGACTCCTGTAGAATACAGAAATCTTGCTTTAATGAAAGTAGCTTAATAAAAAGTTCAACTTTTTGGGTTCACTACAACAGCGGGTTTTTTCTATGAATGGCTTTCTGTGATTAAATCACCATCTTCTAGATAATACGTTTGATCTGTATAGTTGAAGAGTCGCTGATCATGAGTGATCATGATACAGGCAGCACCTGATTGTTTGACACGTTGTTTTAACATTTCAACCACTTCAGAAGCACGCTCTTTGTCAAGGCTTGCCGTTGGTTCATCAGCGAGAATTAATTTTGGATCATTCATAAATGCGCGGGCAATTGCTGTTCTTTGTTTTTCTCCTCCGGATAATTCTTTTGGGAAAGCGTTGAGACGATGACCTAACCCGAAAGAAGTCAATAACTCTTCAGCACGTAGTGCTGCTTGTTTTTTTGTTTGTCCTGCTTCAGTACCGACAGTAACCAGCTGGTCTGTAACATTCAAATAAGGAATTAAGTGAGACGACTGAAAGATAAATCCGATATCTTTTAGTCTCATTTCTGTTCTTTCATTATCGGACAATTGACGCCATGTGCGACCATTTAATTTAATATCACCACCTGTAGGTGTGAGAAGTGCTCCTACAATAGACAAAAGGGTACTTTTTCCTGATCCTGATGGCCCGTATAATGCAATAATTTCACCTGCTTCAATCTGAAGATTAATATCTTTTAATACGTGAGCGGCCTGTTCACCACTGCCGTAAGTTTTAGAAATATTTTCAATGGATAACATACTATTCTCCTCCTAAGGCCACTTGTGGGTCTATTTTTATAACTTTAATGAGTGACATCATCGCTCCAATCAATGACACAACAAAGAACAAACCGGTAAGAATCAATGCGAGACTTTCGTTCAAATAGAACGGCATAGTCACTGGCAGAAACATAGCGATAACAATAGTCAGTATAATCGCTGTTGTGACACCGATAAAAGTTATCAACATAATTTCGATTAGAATAACGAGCGCAATTTTACGGTTTTTCATTCCAATCGCTTTTAATATTCCATATTCATTCGTCTTTTGAATGGTAATTACATAAAAGAACGCAGAGATTACAATGGCTGAGATAACGAATAAGAATATCACCATGAGCTGTAATGGCATCTGCTCTGCCTCATAGCTTGGGATTCCTTTTTTCAATTCGTCAGCTGTAATAATGTCAGAATTTTTTAGGTCATCTTTAATATCTTTGTCCAGTTCAGAGTTTATCAGTCCAGCATTAGGCGTAACATCAGGATTAAATAATTTGAATCCAGACTTTGTAACAATGGCAGCAGATGTATGGGCATACATTTCTTTTTCAATGAAACCAGTCACTTTATAGCGAATGGTCTGCTGTCCATCCTCTTTATTTTTTACTGTGAGTGTATCGTTCAATTTTAAGTCGCCTTTTAGTGACTCGTCGACAGCCATTTCGTCGGCCGCTTCAGGCATACGTCCAGCAACGAGAGTGCGCGCCGGTAGATTGTCTGAATAGATGGCCGCTACAGTGAGATTATTCGTCATAGGAAGTAGCTGCATTGATAACATCCCTATATCATGAGCTTCAAGTACTTTTCTGTCTTTGTCGCTAAGGGCAGATTGTGTCAGCTGATGGTCAGCTTCTTCATCAACGATATAATACTTGGCATTCATATGATCAATCATTGAAACGTTATCTTGTCCTAATCCTTGTGCTAAACTAGAAACAAATAATACGAGAAATGCAAGCAGGAATAAAATCGCTGTAATGAGTAAGTATTTCAGTTTATAATAAGAGAGTTCTTTTAACGCTAATTTCATGATGATCTTCCTTTCCTTAACTTATGATATAACGAGTTTAAAATATTAATATGAACGCAATATGAACAGGAGAAAAAATGAAACCTACAATTTTGATAGTTGATGATGAGAAGAATATTAGAGAGATGGTCATACACGGTCTGTCTGACTTCACTGTGATAGGTGCAAGAGATGCAGGTGAAGCCATGACATTGCTCGATGCCGGTGATATCGATTTATGTGTGGTTGATGTAATGATGCCTGGAACTAATGGCTTTTTACTATGTGATGATATTAAAAACTTCTATCAGAAACCTGTCATCATGTTAACAGCGAGAAGTGAATTAAATGACAAACGCCAGGCATTTGAAGCGGGGTCTGATGATTATGTGACGAAACCTTTCAGTACAGAAGAACTTCAATTTAGAATAAAGGCTGTACTCAGCCGTTATCATGTCACGTCAGAGCTCATGAAACTTGGCAATGTGGTGGTTAATCCAGAAAGCTATACGGTTGATATTAACGGACAGTCATTATATCTACCGAGAAAAGAATTCGAACTGCTGCGTACATTAATTCAGCAGCACCCGAGAGTCGCACCACGCGATGAACTGATCTCTCAAGTATGGGGATATGATTATGAAGGTGATGAGCGGACGATTGATGTGCATATTAAGCGGCTGAGAAAACGATTGGCTGCAGTGGATGCTTCTGTTGAAATCATGACAGTGCGCGGTATAGGCTATAAGGTGCAGCATGTTTAAACGATTATCGACCCAGTTTATTTTCTATACATTAGTAGTGATGATTGTAAGCAGTCTCATTGCTTTTTTGTTGACCAATGTCTGCTATCATATATATTTAAAACCTAAGAATGATGCACGGATCACTCATACTTTGCTAGAGCAGAAACAGTTTATAGAACGACATCCAAATATTTCGAGCGATGATTATTTTAATCAGGTGGCTGATTTGAATTTTCAGGTCGTTGCAGTCAACAACGGACAAGCACAATATTTCGGTACACCGTTTCGACTGCAAAACTTAAACATCGAACCTCTCGGTGATACGATCTATCACGGGATTAAAAATCGGCCGTTCAATTTATTTATCACTGGATTTTTTGATAATGAAACTAAAAATACAGTCGGTGTTCAAATGAAAGTGGATGGTCGTATATATGATGTCTATATGCGACCAGATGTGGGACAAAGTATGGGCGAATTTCGTATCTTTCTAGCGATACTGCTTACTTTGATTGTTTTATTTTCAATCATATTTGTACTGATCAGCTCAAACAGCATCGTGAGTCCGGTGATTCAACTTCAATCATTTGCTGAACGTATTCGACGAGGAGATTATAGTGATGTTTCCGCAGTCGATCGACCTGATGAAATTGGGGTACTTGCTCGAGAAATGGAAGAGATGAGTGAGGCAATTAAAAGTCACCAAGAAATGAATGAACGTTTTGTAGCGAACGTCAGCCATGAGATTCAATCACCAATTACTAACCTGCTTGGACTGACTCAACAATTAAAAGAATCTCAAGACAGCGATATCATTGCAGCTATCGAACATCAATCCAACCGGCTCAGCAAGCTGACTCAACAGTTACTGATGCTAGCCGCTATTGAGAACGAAGGCGTGCAGTTGAACAAGCAGCCATTCAACGGTAAAACAATAGCACAGGATGTCATTCAATCGATGTTATTTCAACTGGACAGCAAAGAACAACTGATCATTGCGGACTTGGATGATATTATGATAGTCGGGCATCAAGATTTAATCTATCAGCTGCTTACCAATCTGTTATCCAATGCCATCAAATATTCACCGGTTGAAACAGAAATAAGATTGTCATTGAAATTAAAAGACGGTAGGGCAGTGTTTCAAATCAGTGATAACGGACAAGGCATGGATGACGAAACGCGGCGACATCTATTCGAACGGTTCTACAAAACTAATACTAATGAGGACACGATTCCTTCTAATGGTCTTGGCATGGCCATTGTGCATGAAATTGCTCTGCTTCACAATGCCGAATTGATGGTCGATAGTGAATTGAACCGTGGAACCGTCATTACTGTTACCTTTCCAGAGACACAACATGTCCTCCATGATTAAATATGTTAAACTAGTGACAATTATGCATTTAAATTTTGATAAATGAGGTGAGTCAGTGAGAGAAGGATTGATTTATAAGGCATTAAGCGGTTTTTATTACGTGGATAGCGAAGGTGAAAGCTTCCAGTGCCGTGCCCGCGGTGTATTCCGCAAAAAAGGATTATCGCCGCTTGTCGGTGATGAAGTAGTATTTCAAATTGAAAACCAAACAGATGGTTATATTACAGAACTCAAACCTCGTCGTAATGAACTGAAACGACCACCAGTTGCAAATATTGATCAAGTACTGGTCGTCATGAGTGCCAAAGAACCAGAGTTCAGCAAAAATTTAATCGATAAATTTCTAGTCATTGTTGAGAGTTACGATATTGAACCGTGTCTTATAGTGACGAAGAAAGATTTGCTGAGCATGGATGAAATATCTTGGATTGACAATCAGCTGAAAAAATATGAAGCGATCGGCTATAGGACTTACTTCGTATCAAATTTGGAAGATCAGTCTGCGCTCACTCACATACTGGTGGACGGTATCAATGTTCTGAGCGGCCAGTCCGGCGTCGGTAAATCGTCACTGATCAATGCTGTCAAACCTGACAGCAATCTAGAGACTGGAGTCATCTCGAATGCATTGAACCGCGGGAAACATACGACACGTCATGTAGAACTGATTAAAATTAATGATCAGTATCTTGCTGATACACCAGGATTCAGTGCCCTTGATATTGCACATATCGATAAATATATTCTTAAAAACTGCTTCCCTGAGTTTGCTGCAAGGGAAGAACTATGTAAGTATCGTGAATGTCTGCACGTCAACGAACCATCATGTGCAGTTAAAGATGCGGTAGAAACGGGTGAAATCATGCAGTCAAGATATGATAACTATTTGCAGCTGATGAATGAGATAGAAACAAGGAAGGTGAGGTATTAATGGTCAAAATAGCCCCAAGTTTATTATCATGTGATTTTACAAAACTCTATGAAGAAGTCAAGAAATTGGAGGAGAGCGGTGCGGATTATCTGCACTTTGACGTTATGGATGGTCAGTTTGTGCCGAATATTTCATTTGGACTACCGATTTTATCACAACTGCGTCAAATTACCGAGCTGACTATTGATAGTCATCTGATGATTGCAAATCCAGAGCAGTACATTCATGATTTTGCAGATGCCGGCAGTGATATTATCACGGTTCATCTGGAGGCGACCCCTCATATTCATCGTGCACTGCAGATGATCAGGCAGAAGGGTAAGAAGGCAGGTGTCACTATCAATCCAGGTACGAATGTGACATTGCTCAATCCAGTGCTTAAAGAGGTTGACTTAGTACTGGTGATGACTGTCAACCCAGGATTCGGCGGTCAGTCATTCATAGACAGCATGCTTGAGAAAATCAGTTATTTGGATCAATATCGTAAGACACACGGCTTATCATATGAAATTGAAGTGGACGGCGGTATCAACGAAGAAACAGCAGCCTTGTGCAGAGAACAGGGTGCCGATGTACTAGTGGCAGGCTCATACTTCTTCAGCAATGCTGACTATCATCAATCCGTACAGAAGCTTAGAGGTGAATGATATGGACTTACATCTACTTTGTACATACACAGGTGTCACTGAAGATACGTTGACTCAGCTGGCACACGAAGATTGGATCGGTATTGACTACGGGACAGTCGTACTGCTCCAGCATCAAATCACTCCGATTGCGGCATTCGGCGATTTTGATTCAACTACACCACAAGAACGGGAACTTATCACCCAGCATATTCAGGTGGAAGTACTGCCATCTGAAAAAGATGAGACCGATCTTGAAGTCGGCATCCGTTATGCGTTGACGCTTGATTATGACCGTGTGTTCATTCACGGAGCGACGGGTGGGCGGATGGATCATTTCCTCGGTAACCTGCAGGCATTGACACATCCTGATGTCATACTGTCAAAGAGCGAGTTCTATATTATTGATGAACAAAACATGATTCAAGTACTGGCTGCGGGAACTCATATTATTACACATGCTGAAACGATGACTTATGTGTCGTTCATTCCGCTCGGTGAACAAGTGATATTGACAATAGAAGGATTAAAATATGAACTACCTCGTACACCGCTTGAAATGGGCAGGACGAGGACAGTGTCCAATGAATTCATTGCGGAACGTGCAGAAGTGACCGTGGAGAATGGCATGGTATACATGGTTCAAAGCAGAGATTCAGTTAAATAGACATAAAAAAAAGACCTTCCACACAAAGGTCTTTTTTTTCTGTATCTATATAGTCATTAAACGCGAGTCACTTTACCTGATTTTAATGCACGAGTAGAAACCCATACACGTTTAGGTTTACCATCGACAAGGATTCTAACTTTTTGTAAGTTAGCATTCCAGCGACGTTTGTTCGCATTCATAGCGTGAGAACGATTGTTACCTGTTACGGCTTTACGGCCTGTAACGTGACATACTTTAGCCATGTGATTTCCTCCTTTAATGATATATAGAGATACACTTATCTTTTACATACCATAGTAATGTATCACATATTACAGCTCAGTGCAACTTTATTCGTCACTTTGTTTTAATAACAGAATGGTTTTAGTGACTTCTTGTTTGACTGACTGACTATTGTCAGGGGCGTGGTCTGCATAGCGGATTTCATTGAATAATGACATCAGTTGAGCCGAATCAGGATAGCGTGACAAATAATCATTGAATGTATCGTCTGCTGAAAAATGTATGTCATACCGTCTTCCCGTTCGCTCAAGTTTTTTGAACTGTCTCATATAGTTTTTTGGTAAGGATGACTCAAACTGAAATTCAGTCTGCTTGAATTCATGGGTGATGACTTGGGGGGCAGGTCTGAATTCTATACGCGGCATCTCGTTTCCGCGTAACTTCCAGACGATGAGTGCTGCAGTTAACAAGCCGAAAGCAACTAAGTAATAGAGTGAATGATTGACAGTCGGTTCGCTCTCCGGCAGTTGCATCTCACGTTGTTCACCACGCATCTTTTCAATTTTTTCGACTTTTTCTGGATCATCAATAGGTTTAATATCGAACTTAAACTCTCTGATGAAATCAACTGGAATTTGTTCGATGACGAAAGGATAGATGATTCTGACAGCTGCAAATGCGAGCAGTAATATTACAACTGGGAGACCGAAGTACTGCAGCTTGTAGATGAAATCCTTCATCGAACGCCCGATGAAGCTCAGCACAATCATCGTCACCATGTGACAGACATAGGCGACAGCGAGTAGGTTCAAGTGGTCGTTGAAGATCACATGCACCCCGTAGAGCAGCTGAATATATAACAGCAGAGGTACATCTGTCGTCATAAAATAAATGATGACAAGCAGTGACAGCAGTATTAAGTAAATCAGTGACATGTCATGTATGATGAGTGACAATATTACAATACATGCAGCAATCAGGCCGATAGGATAACGCTGCTGTTTTATAGTCATGATATAGAGACAGAGCGGAACGAGACAGATTAAAGCAGCGCTTCGCCAGTCGATGAACAGCAGCGGAACCAATATCACTGTCATATGGATGATAGCAATATAAGGTATGAGACGTTTCATAGCTTCACCTCCATAATGACAGGGACAATGTGCAGCTCCTCAAAAGTGGAGGCAATCGTGTTGTTTATTGGACCGAAGTGATACCATTTTGCGGTACTATCAGCTTGTGCAGCCATCATATGAAGTAATGAACTGTAAGGCATAATATAGCTGTCCTGTGAAAATGTCGCAATCAGCCGGTGGAGATGGTCTTTTTTCAGTGCACTATCGACGTATAGCATGGGTGCGTGTTGTTCCGTCACCGTTGCTGTTGTATTGATTCCTATAAGAAATGGCTGCCCGTGGTCATATAAGGTCAGTGCCATATGAGAGATTTCCTGCAGCTGCTGTTCAATAGTCGTATGGATGTCGTGAAAGCTGCCGACGTTTAAACTTAATACGACTGTTTTAGTGACAGGTATTTCAGTCTGCTTCACCAGCATCTCCTGAGCTTTTAATGAAGCGGACCAGTCGATCTGATTGAAGGGCTGACTGTAATCATAAAGAATCGTCGAATATTTCTCCATACTGACACCTTCTATCGTCTTGTTCGCTTCACCTTCTGTCGTGAAATGAAATGACCGTTCTTCAAATGCACCATAAGATGCATAGAGTCTGCTGACAAAGGTTATAGGGACAATGTTGACTGATTGTATATTAAACAATCCTTGTACTTTTACATTGTCCACCGTTACATGAAATGACCCGCGTTCTTTTATATAGATGGGAATATCCAGTCTCGCTGTACCATTTGTCTCTATGTCATAAGTCATACTTCCTGAATGATTTTCGAACGTATGAGCGCCGTTTGAAAGTGTGAGGTGAAGCGTCATCTTTGTATGAACATGGTCTTTCGTTCGGATGAATAGTTCATAGTTAAACCACTGCCCAACAACAGGATAGATATGATCACGTCTATCTTCTATCTGCATGGATTGAATGATTAACAGCGTCTCTCGATTTTCCAACACAATCATGAGTATGATGACCATGAGGACAGCAGCCACTATGAAGTGACTGGATGCCAGCAAGACTAGGACAGCGAGTATGAAGAAGAGCAGCAGCGCCCGAATTCTGAACTGTTTATTCTGATCGATATAGACTTGACCGTTGACTATACGTTTGTCAGAGCGTCGGAACATCAATTTCTCCGACCAATCGATTGATGATATTTACTTTGTCTTGTTCAGCAAGCTGCGTATGACGGAACGTCACACGGTGGCAGGCGATGGCAGGCAGAACGAATTTGACATCATCCGGTATGACATAATTCCGACTGTTAATGAATGCCTGTGCTTTTGCCATTTCTGCGATATGTATGCCGGCACGAGGACTAAGACCTTGAATGAGTTCATGATCAGTACGCGTATGGTGAACAATGTAAGTAATGTACTTATAAATATCGTCATGACAGAAAACTTGATCTTTGTCCTTCTTCAGCTGAGCCAGCTCATCGCTCGAACTGATGATCTGAGCCACATGATTATCATATTGTCCGCTTATAATTTTCAGTTCCTGATCGATCGTCGGATAATCAAAATATAATCTAACCATAAAACGGTCCATCTGTGCTTGTGGCAGCAGGAAAGTTCCTTGAGCATGCTCCATTGGATTTTGAGTAGCGAGAACAACGAATGGTTCCGGCAGCGGGAATGTCGTGTCGTCGATAGTTACGGTCTGCTCCTGCATCGCTTCAAGCAGGCTGCTCTGTGTCTTTGGTGTGGCACGGTTAATCTCATCAGCAAGTAATATATTTGTGAATATCGGACCTTTCTTGATTTCGAACTGCTGCGTGCCGGGATGATAGAATTTAATACCAGTCACATCACTCGGTAAAATGTCAGGAGTGAACTGTATCCGGTTGAATGACCCTCCGAGCGTCTCACTGATTGTATGAGCAAGTTTTGTTTTGCCGAGTCCAGGGGGTCCTTCTAATAGCACATGACCGCCATTTAAAATGGCGCACATAATCAGCTTCAAGTCATCAATGTCACTGATATAGCCTTTTTGTTGTTCTGCAATCAACTGTTGAATCATAGCGTCTCCTTAATAATAGAAAATTTTGAATTCTATAAAAAATTATACATTAAATTATGTGTCGATTCGAGAGCTAAAGCCAAGTTATTTCCAGTCAAGTACTTCTATAGTCTATAATCTCTTGAAAAGGACGTTTAACACGTGCAAATTTTAGAGTTTTCTTGTACTTTATTATAAATATTGCGTATAATAACTTGATGAATGAAAAATTAGGAGGGGTCTTATGACTTTAGAAATTACGAACGAGTTCGGCAGCATTGATATTTCTAATGATGTCATTGCAACCATTGCCGGCGGTGCTGCGGTAGAATGTTACGGTATTATTGGAATGGCCAGCAAACATCAAGTCAGAGATGGTATTGCTGATATTTTACGCCGCGACAACTATTCTAAAGGTGTTATTGTCTCTCAGAAAGATGATAAACTTGATGTCGATATGTACATCATTGTGGCTTACGGCACAAAGATTTCTGAAATTGCAAACAATGTACAGTCAGCTGTTAAATATACGCTTGAAAAAGGATTAAACTTAAAAGTCAATTCAGTCAATATATATATACAGGGTGTACGTGTGATTAAATTGGACGAGGAAGAATAAGGAGGATCATTTGAATGAACAAGATTGACGGCAGGTTATTTGCTGAGATGATATTAGCTGGAGCAAATAACTTATCTCAGAACGCAGAGTACGTAGATTCTCTTAACGTATTCCCGGTCCCAGACGGTGATACAGGGACCAATATGAACTTATCGATGACTTCAGGTGCAAAAGAAACAGAAGCACATATTGAAGCACATATTGGAAATGTCGGAAAAGCATTCTCAAAAGGACTGCTGATGGGTGCAAGAGGGAATTCAGGAGTTATTCTGTCCCAATTATTCAGAGGGTTCTCCAAATCAGTGGAGGAATACGCTGATATCGATGCGAAGAAATTCGCCAAGGCGTTTGATGCTGGTGTCAAAACAGCATACAAAGCAGTCATGAAACCTGTTGAAGGAACGATTCTTACCGTCGCTCGTGAAGCAAGTGCTCGCGGTATGGAAGTCGCTGAGTCAACAGATGATGTCATTGACATTATGACAGCAATCGTAGAAGCGGGAAATGATTCTCTTCAAAATACACCTGAACTGTTACCTGTACTTAAAGAAGTAGGTGTTGTTGACAGTGGCGGTCAAGGACTGATGTATGTTTACGAAGGCTTCCTTGCAGTCATGAAAGGTGAAGCTATTGCGCCTCCTCAAGCGAAGCTGGATGATTCTTTTGTCAATGATGATCATGATTTCGGCGATGTAGTGAAGACAGAGGATATCGTGCCTGGTTTCTGTACAGAGTTCATGGTTCGATTTACGCCAGGCAAGAAGGCATTTGATGAAGATACGTTCAGAAATGACATGGCTGAATTCGGTGATTCACTGCTTGTAATTTCAGATGATGAAATTGTTAAGACACATGTCCATTCGGAAACGCCGGGTGAGGCACTGACTTATGGGAGTCAATATGGAGAAATCATAAAAATCAAAGTCGATAATATGCGTGAACAGCATAGAGAAGTACTTCGTAAACGGGGTATCAAGCCGGCAGCGGCTAAAGAAGTGGACAAAGCAGTCATCACTATCTCTATGGGTGATGGTATTACTGAACTCTTTGAATCAATCGGAGCGACACATGTCATCAGCGGCGGCCAGACAATGAACCCTTCAACAGAAGATATTGTCAAAGTCATTGAAGCTTCTAAATGTAAAGAAGCAATCATCCTGCCGAACAATAAAAATATTATCATGGCAGCAGAACAGGCAGCATCTGTCGTGTCTGTACCTGTTGCCGTTATTCCTTCTAAGACGGTACCTCAAGGTGTAACAGCGATGTTATCATTCATGCCTGATGCGGCTCTTGAAGATAATAAGGAACAGATGACTGAGGCGCTTTCTCATGTTAAATCAGGTTCTGTGACTTATGCTGTCCGTGATACATCCATTGATGGAGTCGACATCAAAAAAGGGGCTTATATGGGGCTCTTTGAAAGCAAAATTAAAGTTTCTGATTCCAGTCAACAGAAAGTATGTACTGAACTACTTGCAGCTATGATTGATGAAGACAGTGAAATCGTAACGATTTTCAAAGGAGAAGACGCTTCTGATGATGAAGTGGATGCACTCGTTGACTTTCTTGAAAACCAATATGAAGACATAGAAGTAGAAGTTCAGGACGGTAAACAACCGATTTACAGCTTTATGTTCGCAGTCGAATAATTATTGGAACGCCCTGGACAGCACTGTCAGGGCGTTCTTTATGATGGATGACAGAACATCGACTGCAATAGTCAGATCGTTATGAAAACGCTATTTTTTGAAACGGCTGGTCAGCAAATAGAGCTGAAATGGTGTTATAATCAAATCATTAGATGGTTTAAAGGGGTAGATAAGCGATGAAGTATAGAAGTGTATTTGATATTATTGGTCCTGTCATGGTCGGACCGTCATCATCTCATACAGCAGGGGCAGTGAGAATTGGACTCGTTGCCCGTGACTTATTCGGTGAGACACCGAAACATGCGGATATATATTTGTATGGTTCCTTTATGGAAACATATAAAGGGCATGGGACAGATGTAGCGCTGGTAGGAGGATTGATGGGATTTGATACAGATGACGCGCGTATTCCTCAGGCGCTTAATATCGCTAAAGAACAAGGAATGGTCGTGTCGTTCATAGAAATGACAGAAGACAAAAGTCATCCGAATACAGCGATTATTCATATGTCGAATGGAGATAAGGAGCTGACGATCGAAGGGATTTCAATCGGTGGCGGAAAAATCGAAATCGTTGCATTGAACGGCTTCCCGATCGCGATATCGGGAAACTATCCGACTCTTCTCGTCTTCCATCAGGATACGTTCGGTTCCATTGCAAGTGTGACACAAATTCTAGGTAAACATCAGATCAATGTCGGTCAGATGCAGGTGTCCCGCAAAGAAAAAGGTGACATTGCGTTGATGACTTGTGAACTGGATGAAGATATTACAGAAGAGGTACTGGAAGAAATTAGAGCCTGTCAAGGGATACAAACTGTGACTTTGATGGAAGAATCGTAAGGAGGAAAATATGTTTAAAAGTGTAGCAGAACTTGTTGAACGATGCGAAACTCAAAATAAAAAAATATACGAAGTGATGATTGAACAGGAAATGGCTGTGTCAAAACGGTCATATGAAGAGATATTTCAAGGGATGGAACGTAATTTAGAAGTGATGGAACAAGCGGTTGAGCGAGGTCTAAACGGTGTGCAGAGTCCGACTGGCTTAACTGGGATGGACGCTGTCAAAATGCGGGAGTATATCAACAAAGGAAATATGCTGAGCGGTGAACTATTGCTGGATGCTGTAGCCAAAGCGGTCGCAACGAACGAGGTCAATGCTGCTATGGGACTGATCTGTGCGACGCCGACTGCAGGCTCAGCAGGTGTAGTGCCGGGAACATTATTCGCTGTTAAAAATAAATTGAATGCCTCACGGGAAGATATGGTGAATTTTCTGTTCACAACAGGAGCATTCGGTTTCGTTGTAGCGAACAATGCTTCAATTTCAGGCGCAGCAGGCGGCTGTCAAGCGGAAGTAGGATCTGCCGCTGCGATGGCAGCAGCGGCCATCGTTGAAATGGCGGGCGGCACACCGAAACAATCTGCCCATGCATTTGCCATCTGTATGAAAAATATGCTTGGTCTTGTATGTGATCCTGTCGCAGGGCTTGTTGAAGTCCCTTGTGTGAAACGGAATGCAGCAGGTGCGTCAAATGCCATCGTTTCTGCAGACATGGCGCTTGCGGGTATTGAAAGTCGTATCCCGACTGATGAAGTAATAGAAGCGATGTATAAGATTGGTCAGACAATGCCAAGTGCACTGCGTGAAACCGGTCGCGGTGGTCTGGCAGGCACTAAGACGGGTCAAGAAATGAAAGAAAGAATTTTCGGCTCTAATGCACAACCAACATTTAATTGAGTCTGAATTTCCATTAACAGAATTAAAAGGAGTCGGTTCGCAGACTGTTCTCAAGTTGAATGACCTTGGCATCCATTCTTTGACTGACATCCTGCTCCATCTGCCTTATCGATATGAAGATGAATCTGTCATCGATATCAACATGGCAGCAGATGGTGAGAAAATAACAGTTGCGGGAGAAGTATACAGCTCTCCGCAACTGAGTTATTTTGGCAGAAATCGATCGAAAATTGCTTTTCATATGCTGATCAACCAAGTAGCGGTCAGAGTTGAATTTTTTAATCAACCTTATTTGAAGCATCAGGTCGTCATCGGTGAAACAGTGTCGATCACAGGTAAATGGCAGCGTTCAAAGCAGATAATACAAGGCAGCAAGTTTTCTAAAACAGTGCATGAATCCGGTGAAAAAGCGTTAGTTCCTCAGTACAGCCTGAAAGGCCAGATTAAACCGAAGCAGTTTCAGAAAATGGTTGCTCAAGCGCTTGAATTAACAGAGATTTCGCCGATGATTCCAGCATATTTATCGACGAAATATAAGCTCTGGGATTTAAAGCAGGCGATTGAAACGCTCCACTTTCCTTCAGAATATTCGGGTCTGAAGCAGGCGAAGCGGACGTTTGCTTTCTGTGAGTTGTTTTTATTCCAGCTCAAGATGAGAATGCTGAATATGAAAGAACACGAGGCGGGCTTAACAGTCGGTATTGATTATGATATAGACGCTGTCAGAACATTCATCAGTACTCTGCCGTTTGAACTGACGGATGCACAGAAAACGAGTGTCAATGAAATATTCCGGGATATGAAGCTGCCGATCCGGATGAACCGACTGCTGCAGGGAGATGTCGGGTCAGGTAAAACAGTGGTGGCAGCGATCGCTATGTATGCAATGATGACAGCAGGTTACCAGAGTGCGCTGATGGTACCAACAGAAATATTAGCAGAGCAGCATGCTGAAAGCTTAGCTGAACTCTATCAGAATGACGTCAAAATTGCTTTATTGACAAGTTCTGTCAAGGGAAAGAAAAGAAGACTGCTACTTGAGCAGCTCGCTGCCGGTGAGATTGATGTGATCGTCGGTACACATGCCCTCATTCAAGATGAAGTGGTGTTTGACCGTCTTGGTCTTGTCATAACCGATGAGCAGCACAGGTTCGGCGTAAACCAGCGAAAACGTCTTCGGGAAAAAGGCGAGGAAACGAATGTGCTGTTCATGACAGCGACACCGATTCCCCGGACGCTTGCCATCTCAGTATTTGGCGAGATGGATGTGACAACGATACGAGAAATGCCTAAAGGCCGTAAACCGATTATCACATCATGGGCGAAACATGAAGAAATGCCGATTATCTATCAACAGACGAGAGAAGAACTGGCAAAAGGGCGTCAGGCTTATGTCATCTGTCCACTCATTGAAGCATCTGAAAAGCTTGATGTTCAAAATACGGTGGCGGTATATGAACAGTTCTGCCAGCAGTTTGGTTTCGAGCAGGTGGGGCTGCTGCACGGTAGAATGACTTCCGAGGAGAAAGATGACGTGATGGACCGTTTCAGCAGACATGAGCTATCGGTCTTAGTGTCGACAACTGTCGTCGAAGTAGGTGTCAATGTACCAAATGCAACGATGATGATCATTATCGATGCGGAACGATTTGGATTATCTACACTGCACCAGCTGCGCGGCCGTGTTGGTCGGAGTGACCAACAGAGCTTCTGCGTATTAGTCAGTAATCCATCAACAGAAACGGGAATTGAACGGATGCAGATCATGTGCCAGACGACCGATGGCTTTGTGCTAAGTGAAAAGGATCTCGAGATGCGGGGACCGGGTGATTTCTTCGGTGTCAAGCAGAGCGGTCTGCCGGATTTCAAAGTAGCAGATATAGTGGAGGATTACCGCATGCTGGAAGTGGCACGTGATGAAGCGGCTGCCATGATACTGAGCGGTGACATCGATAGACCTGAGAATGCCGGACTTAAAAACCGTGTTCAGTTGGAATTGAATGATATGGAAATTGATTGACAAATAAAAGTAAGCCATGTAATTTTGGACTGAACAGGAGGAACGGGCAGATGAGGAAATTGTTAAGATTTCTCGGCGTTATTTTAATTGCGGGAGCACTCGTTTTGATTTTCTGGCAGGATATACGGGCTTACTTTACTGATCAAGTGAACGATAAAATCATCTCTGCTTATGAGCAGGATGAAACTCCTCAAGTGAGCCACATCGAAAAGTGGATCACAAAAACGGAGCCTGAAAAATTGAAATTGCAGAAAAATATGCTTGGTTATTTGAAAATACCCGCAGCTGATATTAATGAGCCGCTGCTTAAAGGTCCAGCTTCTCAGACTAATTTAAGAAACGGGGTCACACTCGTGGAACAAGGGGAGAAACTGACGGAACAGAACGTGGCGATTGCCGGCCATCGGGTAGAAGGTGCCGGTATTCGATTCAATTACTTGGACCGTGCTAAAAAAGGCGATCATATCATCATTGTGACGCGTGACGGTCAGAAGGTTTATCAGATCTATGATATATTCAATGTCAATCCATCTGAAGTCGAAGTGCTGGATGAACATCCAGGTAAGCCGAAGGAATTAACACTGATTACTTGTGAGTCATACAATCCGAATACGTTGTTATTTGACAAACGGATGATCGTCAAAGCAAGAATGATCAAAGGTTCATCATCAAACCGCTGAAGTGAACGAATCTCTTCAGCGGTTTTTAGTGTAGAACTTCAACCTAATATTGTTTGCACAATATATCGAAGTTGTTTATACTAAGTACAAGTATTAGTACCAACTACTAAGACAGGATTTGAAAAGATGACAAAACTTACAAAAACAGAACGTCAGCAGCGTCTTCAGGCAATATTGAACGATAATCCTTTTTTGACGGATGAAGCATTGAGTCAGACATTCAATGTCAGCATCCAGACGATACGGCTGGATAGACTCGAAAGAAATATTCCTGAACTGCGGGAACGCATAAAGGACGTAGCTTATCAAAATCGGGATGAAGTAAAGGCGCTTCCGATTGATGAAGTCATTGGAGAAATCATTGAGCTGCAGCTTGATAAAATAGCCATCTCTATAATGGATATTCAGGAAGAGCATGTGTTTCATCGCAACAAAATCGCCAGAGGACACTTCTTGTTTGCTCAGGCGAATTCGTTATGTGTGGCATTGATGGATGATGAATTTGCTTTGACCGCAAAAAGTGAAGTGACATTCGTTAAACCTGTAAAGTTGAGTGATAGAGTCATCACTAAAGCGACAATGGTCGATAAGAAAAATAATAGAGCGGTCATCGAAGTCGTCAGCACAGTGAAGCAGCGGATTGTGTTTACAGGCCTATTTGAAATGTATTATGTGAGTGAAGGTGAAAATAATGGTTAAGATTGCTGTTGATATGATGGGTGGAGACAATGCACCTGATATCGTATTAGAAGGAATTCAGATGGTTCTGGATGAATATGATGATGTAGAGATTCTACTCTTTGGTGATGAGCAGCTGTTTACATTGAATCATGATCGTATTCAATTCCATCACTGTACTGAAAAGATTGAAATGGATGATGAACCGGTACGTGCCATCCGCCGGAAGAAAGATGCTTCAATGGTACGAATGGCAGAAGCGGTGAAATATGGTGAAGCGGATGCCTGTGTGTCTGCTGGCAATACAGGGGCACTGATGTCAACGGGACTATTCATTGTCGGCCGTTTACCTGGCGTCGATAGACCGGCGCTTGCATTGACGCTTCCTACAGTCGATGACAAAGGGTTTATTTTACTTGATATGGGGGCTAACGCAGATGCGAAGCCTGAACATCTTGAGCAGTATGCCTTGATGGGTAATATATATGCACAGATTATCCGTAAGATAGAACAGCCGACAGTCGGTCTATTGAATATCGGTACGGAAGACAAAAAAGGGAATAGTTTAACTCGACATACTTACCAGTTATTAACAGAGACTGAGCAGTTGAATTTCATAGGTAATGTTGAAGCGAAAGATCTGTTGTTTTCAACAGCCGATGTAGTCGTCACAGATGGTTTCACTGGTAATATGGTGCTCAAATCACTCGAAGGGACTGCAAACAGTATTTTCAAAATGCTGAAGCAGCAGATGACGAAAAATCTCAAAAATAAACTGGCAGCCGGTGTGCTGAAAAAAGATATGGGTATCGTCAAAGACAAAATGGACTATTCTGAGTACGGAGGTGCTATCCTCTTCGGATTAAATGGTATTGTCATTAAAGCACACGGCTCGTCCAACGGCAGAGCATTTTTCAATGCACTGCGTCAGGCGAAGGAAACAGTTGAAATGAATGTACTAGAAACGATGAAACGAGAGGTTGGCCATAATGACTAAACGTGCGTTATTATTCCCTGGACAAGGGGCTCAAAAACTAGGAATGGCTCAAGATTTGTATGAAGAGCTCCCATCAGCACATGACTATTTGGATACACTGAACGCAGCACTTCCATTTGACATGCTGCACTTGATGTTCAATGACGAGGAGCAGCTTGGGTTGACTCAGTATACGCAGCCGGCAATAGTCAGTCACAGTACTGCTGTATTGAATGAACTGTCTATAGATTATGATTATACAATCGGACACAGCTTAGGTGAATATGCGGCGCTTGCGGCAAGTCACGTGATTTCAGCTGATGACGCAGTAAAGATTGTCGCGAAGCGGGGAGAATTGATGGCAACAGCTTTTCCTAGAGGCACGGGGTCCATGGCTGCTGTACTCGGCATGACTGTCGATGAAGTGTCAGCCATCTGCAAACAGATCTCAACCGATGAATTGACAGTCGAACCTGCCAACTTAAACTGTCCGGGGCAGATAGTTGTTTCAGGTCATCAAGAGAAAATTGATGAGCTTGTCCGTGACGGAAAGACATTAGGCGCAAAACGCGTACTGCCGCTCAATGTATCAGGGCCGTTCCACTCATCAATGATGCAGGTGATCAGCGATGAATTTTCAGCATTTCTTGATCAGTTTGAATTTAACGATGCAAAAGTTCCGGTCGTGCAGAACACAACAGCACAGGCAGTGACAAACAAGGATGAGATTAAACAGCAGCTGATCAGACAGTTGTATTCACCCGTCCGTTTTGAAGAGTCTATTCGCTTCTTGCTGGACCAAGGTGTAACAGAATTCATTGAATTAGGGCCGAACAAAGTATTGTCAGGACTCATCAAAAAAATTAATCGTGATGTCACCATCACTGCTATCGGAACGGTAGATGAAATCAAGGAGTGGAATAAACAATGACAACAGCACTAGTTACAGGAGCGTCCAGAGGAATCGGTCGTGCCATCGCACTGCAGCTGGCAGAGGATGGGTTCGATATTGTCGTTAATTATGCCGGCAGTAAAGATAAGGCAGAAGAAGTAGTGAATGAAATCAAATCACTTGGGCGGGAAGCAGTTGCCATTCAAGCTAATGTCGCGGTCAAAGACGAAGTGACCAACATGGTCAAGACAACGATTGAGAGATTTGGAACTATTGACTGCGTCGTCAACAATGCAGGGATAACACGTGACAACTTAATGATGCGCATGAAGCAGGACGAGTGGAGTGACGTCATCGATACGAACTTAACCGGCGTATTCAATGTCGTTCAAGGCGTGACGCGACAGCTCTTAAAGCAGCGTAGTGGTACAATTATCAACATCAGCAGTGTCGTCGGTACAATCGGAAATGCTGGACAGGCAAACTATGTAGCTGCAAAAGCAGGGGTTGAAGGTTTGACGAAGACATTTGCTCGAGAACTTGCGTCTCGTCATATTACTGTCAATGCCATCGCGCCAGGATTTATTGTCTCAGATATGACTGATCAGCTGAATGATGACATTCAATCAGCGATGAAGACACAGATTCCACTTGGAACTTTCGGTACTGTGGAAGATGTGGCATATGCTGCTAGCTTTTTAGCGTCTGATAAGGCAAAATATATAACGGGGCAGACATTACATGTCAATGGCGGCATGGTTATGAACTGATGGCCGGTCATTCATTTGAAGGAGGTGAGATCATGGCAAACTTCGATAAAGTTAAAGAAATCATCGTCGACCGTTTAGGTGTTGATGCTGAAAAAGTAACTCCTGAAGCTTCTTTCAAAGATGATTTAGGTGCTGATTCATTGGATATCGCTGAATTAGTAATGGAATTAGAAGATGAATTCGGTATGGAAATTCCTGATGAGGAAGCAGAGAAAATCAACACAGTTGGTGACGCTGTATCATACATCGAGTCATTAAATAAATAATCGGACCGCCGATTTTTACGCCTTGAGAGCTTCCAGATGGAGGCAGCAAGGTGTTTTTTTAATGCTGCACACTGAACAGCAGGAAATCATGCGGTCATTCATCATTTTTGCTTTTTTTTCACAGCTGGATGACGTAAAATGAAGTCATGAACAATGGAGGTAACAGATGAGTAAAAAACAAGTTGTACTTAAAGATTTTCACGAACGTCTTGCAGTTAAAATGGATGAACTTAATATTAAACCGCGCAATCTGAAGCTCTATGAACAAGCGTTCTCGCATTCAAGTTTCATCAATGACTTCAAGATGGAAAAATTAATGGATAATGAACGTCTGGAATTTTTAGGCGATGCGGTGTTAGAATTGGTGGTTTCTCAATATTTATTCCGCGAGCATAGCGATATGCCAGAGGGTAAGTTGACGAAGTTAAGAGCGGCAATTGTCTGTGAGCCATCACTTGTGACATTCGCGAACAAACAGAACTTCGCTGAGTTGATTCTGCTCGGAAAAGGAGAAGAGAAAACTGGCGGGAGAACAAGACCATCATTGATTGCTGACGTCTTTGAAGCATTTATCGGTGCATTGTTCCTCGATCAAGGCTTTGATGCTGCAGTGACTTTTGCTGAAACAGCCATCATTCCTTTTATCAACGATGATTTAATGACAGGGATATTAGATCATAAAACATTCTTACAGGAATATCTGCACCAGCATGGTCATGGTCAGATTGTCTATCGTCTTGTAGAAGAAAGCGGGCCTGCACACCACAAAGCATTTACTTCGGAAGCGGTGCTTGATTCCACAGCAATCGGCAGAGGCACCGGCCGTACAAAGAAAGAGTCAGAGCAGCAAGCAGCACGCATTGCGCTCGAAAGCATTCAGTTAGGGGAATAATATGGTTTATTTGAAAAAGGTCACAGCATATGGCTTTAAGTCATTTGCTGATAAGACCAATGTGACATTTGACCAAGGTCTGACAGCGATTGTCGGGCCGAATGGTTCAGGCAAGAGCAATATTACGGATGCCATCAGGTGGGTACTTGGGGAGCAGTCCGCCAAAAATTTACGTGGAGCCAAAATGGAAGATGTCATTTTTTCTGGAGCTGAAAACCGCCAGCCGTTAAATTTTGCAGAAGTGACATTAACTCTGAATAATGACCAGCAGCTGATTGCAAGTACAGAGGAAATCAAAGTGACACGTCGTCTCTATCGTTCCGGTGAAAGTGAGTACTTCTTGAATCAGAACAAAGTTCGCTTGAAGGATATTACTGAGCTGTTCCTTGATACAGGACTCGGTAAGGAAGCTTTCAGTATTATTTCACAAGGTAAAGTCGATGAAATATTGAATGCCAAATCAGAAGAGAGACGTCACTTGATAGAAGAAGCAGCAGGTGTACTGAAATATAAGAAGCGCAAAAAAGAAACAGAAGCGAAATTAGATGAAACAGTGGCCAATCTTGACCGCGTGAATGATATCATCTTTGATCTGGAATCCCGCGTTGAGCCTTTGAAGAGAGAAGCAGTGATTGCTTCAGAATATCAGGAATTGACTCAGGAAATGAAAGATGCTGATATACAAGTGACGGTCTATGACATCACACAGCTGAAGACAGATTACAGCAAACTTGAAGAAGACATTAAAGAATATGAAGAGATGGTTCTCCTTAAACAAGACAAAGTGGGACGTCTGGAACAAAAAATCAACCGTGCAGCTGATGACAAGCTGACTGCGACGACTAAGTTAGAACAATTAAACAGCAGACTTCTTGAACTGACTGAACAGATTGAACGTACGCAAGGTCAGTTTCATTTATTAGCTGAAAAGAAGGATAATCATGCTGCATCGTCTGACCGACTGCAGCAAGAACGCTCCAAGTTATCAGAAGACATCACCGCTGAAGAACAGCGGAAGGCCAATCATACCCATCAGATCAAGGAAGCTCAACAGGAACTTAAACAGCTGCGTACAGAGGAACGGATACTCGAACAGAAGTTGACAGAGCTGAACAGTGATGTTGAGCAGCTGGTGGAAGAAACGCGCGACAGTTACTACGAAATTTTGAGTGAACAGACTGCAAATAAGAATGAACTTAAATTGATTGAGCGGCAGCTTGACCAGGCGGCGGCTTATTTAGCCTCTCATTCAGTGGATGATTCAGTCAGTGAGAACTACGAGGATGCTGTAAAGATTTATGAGGCGAAGCAGCAGCAGCTCACAGCCCTTGAACAGCAGCTGTCAACTGCACGTCATGATTACAAACAGCAGACGGTCAAAGTGACATCACTTCATCAGCAGTATAAAACAGAAGAAGATAATTTACTGAAAGCATACCGCTATATCGAACAGCTGAAATCAAAACATCAGAGCATCATCGCTATGCAGGCTGAATATCAAGGTTATTTTCAAGGCGTCCGTACTATCTTAAAGGATGATAGTCTGACAGGCATTCATGGAGCGGTCGCAGCACTGATTGATGTGGCGTCAGAGTATCAGACGGCACTGGACATCGCGTTAGGGGGTCAGCTGCAAAGTATCATCACTGAGGATGAACAAAGTGCTAGACAAGCTATTTCAGCACTTCAAAAGAAAAAAGCAGGAAGAGCGACGTTTCTACCGCTGACAACCATTAGAAAACGTGAACTGCCGGACACTGTCAAGCAGACACTCACCTCTCAGCCCGGCTTTGTCGGGATACTTGCTGATTTAATTACGACAGATGATCGTTACAGAGCAGTAGTTCAAAACTTAACAGGTCTTGTCATTATTGCTGAATCATTGCCGATTGCTAATCAGCTTGCGAAACATATCAACTATAAATATAGAATTGTGACGCTTGACGGCAATGTCGTGAATCCAGGTGGTTCCATGGCAGGGGGCAGCAGTCAGCCGTCAATCCTGTTAAAACAAAAAGAAGAAGCACGGGAATTAGAAGAAAAAATTACGACCTATAAAATATCAACGACGACATTGGAACATCAAGTATCTCATCTGAAAGAACAGTTGAGTCAGTACGAAGAAGAAGTGCATCAGCTTAGAATGAACGGAGAAATGCTTTCTGATCAACGTCAGGAGCTGGTGCTTGAGCTGACGCAGACAGAGCAGCAGCTCGCACAGCTGAAACGTGCGAACGATGCATTGCACGAACTGACAGAGCGACGTGAGGAACAGCAGCAGCTGATGAATACTTCAAAGAGACTCAAGCAGTCTATTGCAGATCAACAGCAGCAGCTCTCGACGATTGAACAGAAGCTGGAAGAATACAATACGTATCGTCAAGACAGCAAAAATCTGGAAAAAGAAGTAAATACATCATTGAATGCGGTCAGAAATCGTAGAATTGTTGAGGAAGAACGTCTGAAATATCAACAACAGCAGCAACGACAAACTGTTCATCGGATCGATCAATTGACCGATCAAATGACAGAACTGTCAGCTCAAAGTCAGCTGACAACAATAGAAGACATTATGAGAACACTTGAACAGTTAACGCAGCAGCTGTCTCAAATGCAGGACGAACGCCAGTATGTCCAGCAGCAACTGGAATCATTGAAGGAAACAGTGCAGCAGCAGGAGGAGATTCTTACTGATGCCCGTACAGCCTATAATGAAGGGATGAGGCAGATCAGCGGTCTTCAAAATGGTATCGGCGAAATGAAATCACGCTATTCGAGAATTGATGTCCAGCTCGAAAATTTAATCTATCATCTTCTGGAAGATTATCATATCACCTTTGAAGCGGCGACGATGGATTACACTGATTTCACTGATATCGATACGTTAAGAAAACGAGTCAAGTTGACTAAAGCAGCGATAGAAGAACTCGGTCCAGTTAATCTTGGAGCCATCAAACAATATGATGAAGTGAAGGCGCGCTATGACTTCCTGACAGCACAGGAAAGTGACCTGATGTCTGCTAAAGAAACATTGACGACGATTATTCATGAGATGGACAGCGAAGTGACCACTCGTTTTACCGATACTTTTAAGCAAGTCCAAACTAACTTTCAGACGGTCTTCAGTGAACTATTCGGCGGAGGGACAGGAGAACTGAGCTTAACGAGTGATGATCTGTTGACAGCAGGGGTTGATATTACTATTGAGCCGCCAGGTAAGAAACGTCAGCATTTAACACTATTGTCTGGAGGAGAACGGGCATTGACGGCAGTGGCATTATTGTTCTCCATTCTAAAAGTCAGAAGTGCGCCGTTTGTTATACTGGATGAAGTGGAAGCAGCACTGGATGAAGCCAATGTCGTCAGATTCGGTAATTACTTGCAGACATTGAGCGACGACACACAATTCATTGTGATTACGCACAGAAAAGGTACAATGGAAGCAGCAGATCGATTATATGGTGTGACGATGCAGAATTCCGGTATCACACAGCTGGTCAGTGTCAATCTAAGTGAATTGAACAACGAAAAAGTAAAGGAGCTAACACAATGAGTTTTTTTAAACGATTAAAAGAGCGATTTGTTCCAGACGACGAACAGACGTTAGAACCGCTCTCAACAGAAGACGAACAGACTAATGATAAGCCGGCCCCTGCAATCCCGGAACGTGTTCAAGAACAGCCGGCAAAAAAAGCGGATGAATGGGACTTTAGTTTTGACGATGATGATTTAATGTCAATCGAAGAATTCGAAGAACTGGAAGCACAGCAGATCGGTGCGAAGTTCCGTCAAGGACTTGAGAAATCACGTGAAAACTTCCAGAACAAATTGAATGACCTGCTTGCACATTACCGGACAGTGGATGAAGATTTCTTTGAGGCACTGGAAGAAATGCTGATACAGGCTGACGTTGGATTCAATACAGTGATGGAGCTGGTTGAATCACTGCGCTTTGAAGCGAAACGTCAAAATATTACTGAAACAGCTGACCTCCGCGAAGTCATTGTTGAGAAAATCGTGGAAATCTATGAGCAGGAAGACGATGAACTGCAGGCGATGAATATTCAGGAAGACGATCTGACAGTCATCTTGATGGTCGGCGTCAACGGTGTCGGCAAAACGACTACTATCGGTAAGCTGGCACACCGCTACAGACAGCAGGGTAAAACAGTGATGCTGGCAGCAGGAGATACGTTCCGTGCCGGAGCAATCGAGCAGCTGCAAGTATGGGGTGACCGCGTCGGCGTTGAAGTCGTCAAACAAAATGAAGGCTCAGATCCTGCTGCTGTCATGTTCGATGCAGTCAATGCAGCGAAAGCAAAGAAAGTCGATATTTTGATCTGTGACACAGCAGGACGTCTCCAAAATAAAGCGAACTTAATGAATGAGCTGCAGAAAGTGAAGAAAGTCATCTCAAAATCAGTACCGAATGCACCGCATGAAGTACTGCTTGCTCTTGATGCGACGACTGGTCAGAACGCCTTAGTTCAAGCGAAAGCATTCAAAGAAGTGACTGATGTCACTGGGATTGTATTGACGAAGCTTGACGGGACAGCTAAAGGGGGGATCGTTCTTGCGATCCGTAACGAACTGCATATTCCTGTTAAATTCGTCGGACTTGGTGAGAAGCTGGATGACCTGCAGCCGTTTGACGCAGAAAGCTATGTATACGGCTTATTCGCTGATATGATTGAAGCGAGCGGTGTTGAAAGTGAAGAGCAAGTAGATTCAGAAACGACTGATCCTCATGCAGGATGATCTGACTAAGACGATGCGGATGAATTATCTGTTTGATTTCTACCAGGGGCTGCTGACCGATAAGCAGCGCAACTATTTAGAGCGCTATTATCTGGAAGATGAGTCACTGTCAGAAATCGCAGAGACCTTTCAAGTGTCCCGCCAGGCGGTTTATGATAATATAAGACGGACTGACGAACTGCTTGAGGATTATGAGCAGAAGCTCGGCTTACTGAAGAAATTTGAAGAACGCAAAGTGCTGCTGGATGAGATGAAAGCAAGCTTAACACAGCAGGACACAGCGCTGCTGAAGCTGATAGAACAAATAGAATCGATTGAATAGAGGTGTGTTAAATGGCATTTGAAGGATTATCCGATAGACTGCAGGCAACGATGCAGAAAATCAAAGGTAAAGGTAAAGTGACAGAGGCAGATATTAAAGTGATGATGCGTGAAGTCAGACTGGCACTGCTTGAAGCCGATGTTAACTTCAAAGTGGTTAAGCAGTTCGTCGCGACTGTATCAGAACGTGCGCTCGGCAGTGATGTCATGACATCATTGACGCCGGGCCAGCAGGTCATCAAGATTGTACAGGATGAATTAACACAGCTCATGGGCGGAGAGAACACAGCCATCAACATGAGCAAAAAGCCACCGACTGTCGTCATGATGGTCGGTCTGCAAGGGGCAGGTAAAACAACGACTGCCGGAAAACTGGCGTTGTTAATGCGTAAGAAATTCAACAAAAGACCACTGCTTGTCGCATGTGATATATATCGTCCCGCAGCGATTCAGCAGCTGCAGACAGTCGGTAAGCAGATCGACATCCCGGTGTTCACATTAGGAGATCAGGTGAAACCTGACGAAATTACACGTCAGGCACTGCAGCACGCAAGAGAAGAACATTATGACTTCGTCATCATCGATACCGCAGGCCGACTGCATATCGATGAAGCACTGATGAATGAACTGGTTGACGTGAAAGAAGTCTCAAAACCGGATGAAATCATGCTGGTTGTCGATGCCATGACTGGTCAGGATGCAGTGAACGTCGCAGAAAGCTTTGACAACCAGCTGGACGTGACAGGAGTCACGCTGACAAAACTTGACGGTGACACACGTGGGGGTGCCGCACTATCCATCCGAAGTGTGACACAGAAACCAATTAAATTCGTCGGGATGAGCGAGAAGATGGACGGGCTTGAACCATTCCATCCAGAGCGCATGGCGTCCCGTATACTCGGCATGGGTGATGTCTTAAGCTTCATCGAAAAAGCTCAGGCGTCAGTGGATGAATCAAAAGCGAAGGAACTGGAACAGAAGATGAAGACGTCATCATTCACGTTCGATGACTTCCTGGAGCAGCTGGATCAGGTCAAAGCGCTTGGACCGCTGGATGACCTGCTGAAGATGATACCCGGCGCGAACAAGATGAAAGGCGTCAATCAGCTGAACATGAATCCGAAGCAGATCGATCATGTACAGGCGATCATCCGTTCAATGACGAAAGCAGAGCGTGAGAACCCGGCGCTCATCAACGTCTCAAGAAAGCGCAGAATTGCGGCCGGCTCAGGCAGAAGCATGAGCGAAGTGAACCGTCTGATCAAGCAGTTCGATGAGATGAAGAAGATGATGAAGCAGTTCTCAGGCATGAAAAAAGGCAAAAAAGGCAGAAATCCATTCCAGGGAATGAACCTGCCGTTCTAACAGCAACCACCGAAGTCGGCTTCGGTGGTATTTGTATTTATAACAAATAAAAAAATTTAATTAATTATTCAAAATATATTGACTATTTTTATTTGATTACTTAAAATATAAGTACAGTTTAGCTAACTGTACTTATACCTAAAACTATAGAATCTACTAAAACAAGGCTATATGCCGTGTTTATCCTGTCAACTTGTTGGCAGGATTTTTTTTATAGATTAATAATTAGAAAATTAGAAAAATTAATTACCAAAAATATCAATTATTATGTAAAATAAATGTAACAGTTAATAAAAGGGGGAGCAAAGTTGAAAGAATATATTCTTGGGTTGGATATAGGCATCACATCTGTAGGGTATGGTCTGATAGATTATGAAACTCGTGAAGTTATAACTGCTGGAGTAAGGCTGTTTAAGGAAGCAGATGTAGAGAATAACGAAGGAAGACGTACAAAGCGTGGTTCAAGAAGATTACAGCGCAGAAGAAGACACAGAATACATAGAATTCAACAATTAATGGTCAATCACGATTTACTTGATATGGATCACATTCCGACAGACACAAATCCATATGCCATCAGAGTAAAAGGATTATCACACGAACTGACAAAGGATGAACTTGTTATCGCATTACTGCATTTAGCAAAAAGAAGAGGGATTCATAACGTGGAAGCAGCTATAGAAAATGATGATGAAGGAAATGAATTATCTACAAAAGAGCAGTTGATGCAGAACCAAAAAGAGCTAGAAGACAAATATGTTTGTGAAGTTCAATTAGAGCGTTATGAAAACGGGAAAGTACGCGGAGAACGTAATCGTTTTAAGACATCAGATTTTGTAAAAGAAGCACGTCAATTGTTAAAAATACAGCAGCCGTTTCATCGACTTGATGACAGTTTTGTTGAAGAATATATTAAGCTGATTGAAAAAAGACGTGAATATTTTGAAGGCCCGGGCAAAGGTAGTCCGTATGGATGGGAGGGCGACCTAAAGAAGTGGTATGAACTGTTAATGGGCCGCTGTACTTATTTTCCTGAAGAACTGCGTAGTGTCAAATATTCACAGACAGCTACGTTATTCAATGTGTTGAATGATTTAAACAATTTAAATATCAATAGGGATGAAAATATAAAACTGACTCACCAGGAAAAACTAAATATCATTAACAATGTGTTTAGAGTGAAAAAAACACCGACACTTAAACAAATTGCGAAAGAACTGGACATCGCAGAAACAGAAATATCAGGTTATCGAATTACAAAAGCCGGTAAACCAGAGTTTACAACGCTTAAATTATTCCATGATTTAAACGGTATAGTGAAAGATAGTGCCTTGCTAAGCAATGTTGATCTCATGGATAAAATTGCAGAAATACTTACAATGTATCAGACATCTGGGGATATCAAAAAACAGCTATTAGAATTGCATATTCCACTGAGTGAAGATGAAGCGGAGCAAATATCATTGTTATCTGGATATACTGGAACACATAGTCTTTCTAAAAAATGTATGAAATTAGTATTAGATGAACTATGGCATACTAGTGATAATCAAATGGCAATTTTCACAAGGCTTAACATTAAACCGACAAAGTTCAAACTAAGCAACCAGAATAAAATACCGGTGGATTTTGTTGAAGACTTTATTTTATCGCCAGTTGTAAAGAGATCCTTCATTCAATCTATCAATGTTGTAAATGCCGTTATTAAGAAGTACGGACTGCCGAAGGATATTATTATTGAACTGGCAAGAGAATCAAACTCTGCAGATGCACGTAAAGCCATTACCAATCGTCAGAAGAATTTTGAAGCAACTAACAAAAGAATCAATGAAGTAATCAGAAAGTACGGACTTCAAAATGCCAAGTACCTAGTTGAAAAAATTAAACTTCATGATATGCAGGAAGGGAAATGTTTATACTCTTTAGAAGATATTCCTCTAGAAGACCTTTTGAGAAATCCGCTGCATTATGAAGTAGATCACATTATTCCAAGATCAGTTGCATTTGATAATTCATTCAATAATAAAGTGTTGGTAAAACAAACAGAAAACAGTAAAAAAGGTAACAGAACGCCTTATCAATATTTAAATTCAGCAGATGCTAAAATAACTTATCCTCAGTTTAAACATCACGTATTAAATTTAAGTAAATCAAAAGATCGAATGACTAAAAAGAAAAGAGAATACTTGCTTGAGGAACGAGATATTAATAAATTCAGCGTACAAAAAGAGTTTATTAACCGGAATTTAGTTGATACAAGATATGCGACTCGTGAACTAATGACATTGTTGAAAGCGTATTTTGAAGCGAATCATCTGGATGTTAAAGTAAAGTCAATTAATGGTGGTTTTACAAGCTTTTTGCGAACGAGATGGAAATTTGATAAAGAGCGTAACAAAGGTTATAAGCACCATGCGGAAGATGCATTAATTATTGCAAATGTTGATTTTATATTTAAGTCGCATAACAAGCTTAAAAATCAGATGAAAGTGATGGAGAAACCATCAGTAGATGAACCGGAAGTTGAAGTGAAAGTAGCAGGAGAAGAAGAGTATGAGGAAATGTTCATTATTCCTCATCAAATTCAGGGCATTAAAGACTTTAAGGATTTCAAATACTCACATCGAGTAGATAAAAAACCAAATAGACAATTAATTAACGATACAATCTATTCAACAAGAGAAGTTGATGAGGAACTTTATACGGTCCAAACAATCAAAAATATTTATGCGAAAGATAATGATACAATCAAAAAGATTATGGATAAATCTCCAGAGAAACTATTAATGTTTAAAAATGATCCAAGAACATTTGAAAAACTTCAGCTGATAATGAAACAGTATTCAAATGAAAAAAACCCATTATTTAAGCATCTTGAAGAAACTGGAGAAATGTTGACTAAGTATAGTAAAAAAGGTAATGGACCAACAGTTAAATCTTTAAAATATATAGGTAAAAAAGTGGGAACCCACTTGGATATTACGAATGATTATAAAGATGCCAGAAATAAAGTGATAAAGTTATCTCAAAAACCATATAGATTTGATGTTTTTAAAGATGATGAAGGTTATAAATTTGTAACTGTTAAATATATAGATGTTATTAAAAAAGAATCCTATTTTATAATTGATAATAAAAAATATAAAAAAAGTATGATGAAAAGAAGCATTAAAGATGGTTCAAAATTTATAGGCAGTTTTTATAATAATGATTTGATAAAAATTGATAATGAAATTTTTAAAGTAATTGGTGTTAATAGTGAACGGTTAAATAGGATTGAAGTAGATTTAATAGATATAAGATATCCTGACTTTTGCAAAATTAATAATATTGCAACACCACGTCTATATAAAACTATTACAAACAAAACTAAATCGTTATCGAAAGTAAGTAGCGATTTATTAGGAAATACCTATAACGCATTTTCCTCTGAAAAACCTCAAATGATTATTAAGAAAGGATGATATAAATGTCCTGGCGAATTGTTTATGTAACTGAAGTAAATCATTTGTCTTTAAATCTTAATAGTTTGAAAGTGACTAAAGGAGACCACGAAGTAAAGATTCCTTTGGGCGATATATTTGCTTTAGTCATTGAGGATTTAACCGTCACTTTAAGTACAAGGTTACTTGTTGAACTGTCAGAATATAATGTGCTTGTCGTATTATGTAATCAGAAGCATCTTCCTGAATGTGTTTTACAACCAATTAGCGGACACTTTAATCAATATGCTCAAATGAAAGAACAGCTTCAATGGACGACTGATGCTAAAGCTAATTTGTGGAGAAGGATAGTAAAACAAAAAATAATAAATCAAGCTGAATGTATGAACAAAATGCAGGCGGACCGTCATAGAATAAGTAAAATGCTGACACTTGCAGATGTAATTGAGCTTAATGATGAAAAAAATATTGAAGCTCAAGCAGCCCGGTATTTTTTCAATACATTTTTTGAAGATTTTAATAGGGATAATGACATGCTAGTTGAGAATGGAGTACTTAACTATGGTTACACTATTCTCAACGCTGCTATTGCCCGCACGATTGTTGCTAAGGGATTATTGCCAGCGATAGGTATACATCACATTGGGGCGCGTAATCACTTTAATCTCGCTTCAGATTTGATTGAACCTTTTAGATCACTTGTTGATTTATACTTGCTTAAAAATCCGCCTGAAGAATTTATGACAAGAGAATACAGATTGAATTTAATCAACTTAATGCATGCTCGTGTTGAAATTGACGGCAAAATGCAGACTGTTATTAGAGCTATAGAAGTGATGATTCAATCTATTATAGATTACTTTAGAACCAGTGACGAAAAGGTGCTGAAGTTCCCAAGTCTGAAACGCTATGAATTTTATGAGTTATAGATTTATGAGAGTATTTATAATGTTTGACCTGCCGGTGGAAACGAAAAAGCAAGTGAGAACGTACAATAAGTTTAGAAAATCGCTTATCAAAGAAGGGTTTTTGATGATGCAGTATTCAATCTATATTAAAAGTTGCATTAACAAAGATGCAGCAGATTTAAGTGTGAACACTGTTAAAAAATTACTCCCTGAAGATGGCCATGTAAGAGCATTGATTATAACAGAAAAGCAATACGAAAAAATGAAAATATTATTAGGAGAAGAAGATAAAAATATTGCTTTGCTTGGTGATAATAGGACAATCATTTTTTAGGTGGAATGAGGATGCTGTGGGAAATCAGAAGTAAGACTAGAGCAGTACATTTAAATATAGGGAAGTACTCAGCAATCTATAATGAAAACGATACACATGAAGAAGAGTTTTTAAATGATATATATGAGTATTTTCAGCCTAGAGCTAAAAATAAAGAAGAAGTTTTGATTATTGATCTTGATAATAATGAACACATTTCAAATAAAAGCTTTAAAAGTTTTATTCTTTCTCAAAGTGTAATTGAAGAGGAACATTGTCTTAGTGCATCGAGTTTGATGTATAAAAAGTTAGTCAGAGATTACACGATGCATATTGAAACTGATGGATATATTAATTCTATTAATGCTTTAATGGAAGATATGTTAATCGATATAAATCAAAGTCTGCCACTGGAATTAAAAAAATTTGATGTAAAGCAACTTATCAAACAATTAAGCTTTGAATACGATTACAGTGTGGATTATTCAAAACTTATCAATAAACTGGTTCAACTCTTGCCGATATTGGTCACAGAAATGAATGCACAGTCGTTAAATAAAACGTTGATTATTTATCTATATCCAGAAGCAAATTTAAGTCCAGTTGAGCAGCAATCTTTTGCAAGTATGTTAAAAGAACTTGATGCACATATATTAGTTTTAACACAATCAAAATATTTTCTGGCAGATGAACTGAAGTATAATAACTATTTTAGAAATGGAAAACAAATGTTGTCTGATGAATTCTATAATTCTTTGGAATGGGAAGCACCGTTAGACTACAAAGAAGAAGAATTAATGGAACGATTAGATGTTATTTTCAAAAATTATTGTAATGACTTGGAGATTCAACCTATTATCTCTAATTACAGACTAGCAGATATTGTCGTATTTGATTCGATAGATATATATGTAGTATTGAGTTGGTTGAAACATTGTAAACATAATTATACAATCGATATAGAACTTGGTAAGCTGCCAAGCGCTATATCTACTTTTGTGAATAAAATGCTATGAAAATAATATATGATTTTCATTAGCGGTTTTAGTACTCTGTAGTTTTAGGTATAAGTGAGATAGCTGCTGTATTGACCGCACGCATGTACCTGTTTTAGTACTCTGTAGTTTTAGGTATAAGTGAGATCTGAATGCCTTCAGCTTCCGCGAATCCTCCGTTTTAGTACTCTGTAGTTTTAGGTATAAGTGAGATGGTTCGAGGAAGCCTATCAGATTGAGAACTGTTTTAGTACTCTGTAGTTTTAGGTATAAGTGAGATAAAATACGCCATTCCCCTCCGGCAAAAACAGTTTTAGTACTCTGTAGTTTTAGGTATAAGTGAGATAAATTGAGCTGACCACTCCGACCATTATCAGTTTTAGTACTCTGTAGTTTTAGGTATAAGTGAGATACTCAATGTTAGTTACTGAATTAAGCAGGCGTTTTAGTACTCTGTAGTTTTAGGTATAAGTGAGATTGAAACGGCGTTACTGAAAGCGAAGTTGTTGTTTTAGTACTCTGTAGTTTTAGGTATAAGTGAGATCAATGCGTCTGTTATTCGATTATGTACGGTGTTTTAGTACTCTGTAGTTTTAGGTATAAGTGAGATGATTTACGGTACTTTTTAAATACCAGTTCAGTTTTAGTACTCTGTAGTTTTAGGTATAAGTGAGATGGGCAGGTAAACGATTGGGTGGAAACGACGGTTTTAGTACTCTGTAGTTTTAGGTATAAGTGAGATGATCAGTGTATTATCACGGCACAACACCTCGTTTTAGTACTCTGTAGTTTTAGGTATAAGTGAGATCAGAGAGGGCAGTACAGTAAAAATCAAGAGTTTTAGTACTCTGTAGTTTTAGGTATAAGTGAGATGCAGATAAACATTGCCCGCTTCTATGTACGGTTTTAGTACTCTGTAGTTTTAGGTATAAGTGAGATGGATTACCCAGGCTGTCTGTCATCGTCTTAGTTTTAGTACTCTGTAGTTTTAGGTATAAGTGAGATAAAGCACGACAAAGAGCATGATGACGAAAGGTTTTAGTACTCTGTAGTTTTAGGTATAAGTGAGATCAGACCGCTTCAACGTATTGGGTGATACGTGTTTTAGTACTCTGTAGTTTTAGGTATAAGTGAGATGGGTTGACGGGAGATTACAATCACGCAGCTGTTTTAGTACTCTGTAGTTTTAGGTATAAGTGAGATCTGAAGCAGACTTCTTCCGCGTCATCGTCTGTTTTAGTACTCTGTAGTTTTAGGTATAAGTGAGATAACTCCACTTTTCTTTCAAATTTGAAGCCTGTTTTAGTACTCTGTAGTTTTAGGTATAAGTGAGATCAGTTGTGATTGAAGCAATACAGTGGACTAGTTTTAGTACTCTGTAGTTTTAGGTATAAGTGAGATACGTCTGAACAGTGCAGTACGCTTGATGGCGTTTTAGTACTCTGTAGTTTTAGGTATAAGTGAGATTACATGATTCGCTTGTCTGCATATTCTGCTGTTTTAGTACTCTGTAGTTTTAGGTATAAGTGAGATAGACGGTAGACACAGATGGAACTATTATTGGTTTTAGTACTCTGTAGTTTTAGGTATAAGTGAGATTGACTGTCTCCTGAAGCGACTGAGTGCCGTGTTTTAGTACTCTGTAGTTTTAGGTATAAGTGAGATATGAAGATGATAATCTCGATGACCTGAATAGTTTTAGTACTCTGTAGTTTTAGGTATAAGTGAGATCCTAAGATGTTAAATCGTTCGTCTGCCAGCGTTTTAGTACTCTGTAGTTTTAGGTATAAGTGAGATTCTAAATATTTTAGGTTGGTCGCTTCTCTTGTTTTAGTACTCTGTAGTTTTAGGTATAAGTGAGATTAATCTCATCAGTAGTGTTACGAATTAATAGTTTTAGTACTCTGTAGTTTTAGGTATAAGTGAGATTTTACAACGTATAAGCGCCAAACTGTTCCGGTTTTAGTACTCTGTAGTTTTAGGTATAAGTGAGATTCTTTCAATGCGAGTTGCTTCGTCTCAAATGTTTTAGTACTCTGTAGTTTTAGGTATAAGTGAGATAACATCAATTTAATGTGAGGTTTGCTTTCGGTTTTAGTACTCTGTAGTTTTAGGTATAAGTGAGATCTAAGGTGTTCATTGCACTGCCTATCACAGTTTTAGTACTCTGTAGTTTTAGGTATAAGTGAGATATATTGCAACGGATATAAAAGTTACAGGTGGTTTTAGTACTCTGTAGTTTTAGGTATAAGTGAGATAGTTTTACGCAAAAGATTGTGTGTTTGCAGGTTTTAGTACTCTGTAGTTTTAGGTATAAGTGAGATTGTTAACAGGCGGAACAGTAATTGGCAGTGGTTTTAGTACTCTGTAGTTTTAGGTATAAGTGAGATTAGAGTTCTAATACGTTTTCATCGCGAAGAGTTTTAGTACTCTGTAGTTTTAGGTATAAGTGAGATTGTGCTGTAACGATTCGGAACACCCTCAATGTTTTAGTACTCTGTAGTTTTAGGTATAAGTGAGATAACACATTGCAGGACACGATCTACAATTATGTTTTAGTACTCTGTAGTTTTAGGTATAAGTGAGATCGCAGTCAGTCATCGGTTGGAACTTAAAGCGTTTTAGTACTCTGTAGTTTTAGGTATAAGTGAGATGTTGTAGTTGACCTTGAGAACAAAGAACTAGTTTTAGTACTCTGTAGTTTTAGGTATAAGTGAGATGAGTTTATCAGCAACTGGCAGATACCACAGGTTTTAGTACTCTGTAGTTTTAGGTATAAGTGAGATTAAGTTAGAGAGCGTGAGGGGTGCATAGTTTTAGTACTCTGTAGTTTTAGGTATAAGTGAGATATTGCTACGACACCACTGATGATGGAACTGGTTTTAGTACTCTGTAGTTTTAGGTATAAGTGAGATTAGTGGTGTAATTTCATCATCAAGCAATAGTTTTAGTACTCTGTAGTTTTAGGTATAAGTGAGATAACTGCTGCTCTTCGCCTTTCCAAAGTGAGTTTTAGTACTCTGTAGTTTTAGGTATAAGTGAGATAAACTTTGTCTATTGCTCTATTAATTGTTTGTTTTAGTACTCTGTAGTTTTAGGTATAAGTGAGATAATATCCCTGACTGCTGTTCAATCTGGCGGGTTTTAGTACTCTGTAGTTTTAGGTATAAGTGAGATTATGGAGCTAAAACTATTAACATTGACTGCGTTTTAGTACTCTGTAGTTTTAGGTATAAGTGAGATCAATTGTCTATGGGGATGTTTCGTCTGACGGTTTTAGTACTCTGTAGTTTTAGGTATAAGTGAGATTAGATCATAATTATAATAATAGCGGGTATAGTTTTAGTACTCTGTAGTTTTAGGTATAAGTGAGATTCATCTTTGTAACGAATACTCATATCAGTTGTTTTAGTACTCTGTAGTTTTAGGTATAAGTGAGATTCTACGCTTATACGTTACTCACTTATATGGGTTTTAGTACTCTGTAGTTTTAGGTATAAGTGAGATTTATTCACTGCATTCAGTGCAAACAGTCAGGTTTTAGTACTCTGTAGTTTTAGGTATAAGTGAGATATTTTTTTTCATCTGTCATTGTGCTATCAGTTTTAGTACTCTGTAGTTTTAGGTATAAGTGAGATTTTTCTGACTTGAGTTCTTCTAACCTATCAGTTTTAGTACTCTGTAGTTTTAGGTATAAGTGAGATACGCCACACGATCAAAACTAAACGCCTACAGTTTTAGTACTCTGTAGTTTTAGGTATAAGTGAGATTCAAGGAAGTGAATGATATGGCAGTATATAGTTTTAGTACTCTGTAGTTTTAGGTATAAGTGAGATATACTTCACCTTTAAGGGCCAGTGTGTGAGTTTTAGTACTCTGTAGTTTTAGGTATAAGTGAGATTGGACACGCCAGTTGTTAACAGTGTTGAATCGTCTACACTTAGTTGGACAATTTCTATGTGAATAGATATTGTTAATCTAAGAAAGTAGGCGATTTATTTATGTCACGAGAAAGAAGAAGTTTCAGTCCTGAGTTTAAACTACAGATGGTCAAACTTTATGAGAACGGTAAACCTAGAAATGAAATTGTACGTGAATATGACCTGACGCCTTCGGCATTAGAAAAATGGATTAAACAACATCAGTCCACAGGATCATTTCTGCACAATGACAATATGAGTGATGAAGAGAAGGAAATGAAAAGATTACGTAAAGAGAATCAGCAGCTGAAGATGGAGAATGACATTTTAAAGCAAGCAGCGCTGATCATGGGACGAAGATAGCCGTCATTCGTGAGAATGCCGAGAAATATTCAGTATCAGCAATGTGTAAAGTCCTGCAGATTCCCAGAAGCACCTACTATTATGAAGTGAATAAACTGAATGACACAGGAAAAAATCATCACGATGGAGGTGTCACTGAGAAGGTCGTTGAGATTTTCAATACAAACCGGCGTTGTTTTGGCACGAGAAGAATCAAAATCCATTTAGATAAACAGGGAATTAAGGTTTCCAGGAGAAGGATTGGCCGCATCATGAAAAAACAGAATCTTGTCTCCACCTACACATCCCAGCGTTACAGGGCCTTTCCGGCTCGACCAAACGAACGTGATATCACCAATGGTCTGGGTAGAGCATTCTATAGAGAAAGACCGATGGAGGTGCTGGTGAGTGATCTGACATATGTAAAGGTGGCTGGAAAATGGCATTATATATGCTTGTTTATCGATCTCTTTAACCGTGAAATTGTTGGTTACAGTGCAGGACCCCGCAAAGACAGTCATCTCGTTTCAGCAGCTCTCAGCACCATCAGACATGATCTGAGAGAAGTACAGATGTTTCATACCGACCGGGGAAAAGAGTTTGATAATCATCTCATAGATGAAGTGCTTAATACCTTCGGTATTCAGAGATCGTTGAGTATGAAAGGGTGTCCGTATGATAATGCGGTCGCTGAAGCAACCTTTAAAGCGATGAAGACCGAATTTATTAATCAATTTCATTTTCTTTCTCTCAATCATTTGAATATTGAACTTTTTGATTATGTGAACTGGTACAACAATATTAGACCGCACGGTGCTTTGAATGATATAACCCCAAAAGAATATAAAGAAATATTCTATAAAAACTGTCCAATATTATGTTGACAGACCAACTTTGTATCTTTCACTTGCTTCCTCTCCTTTTTTCAAACACACGCTCCTGTGTTTTCAGCTGTGTGTATTAAGTTTTTTACGGATTAGATACAGTATCAAGGGTAGGGGATGCAAGGACAGCTTGCTGAACGGAGTGATGCCTTGCATCTTCTGGCTAGTTGAACGGTCGGCTTGCCGGCCAGTGAAACTTTGATGCTATTCTAAGAAGTGAAAAAACTGCACACAGCGTCTTGAAAACACGGAGTGTTTTGAAAAATGTCTCTTAAAGCAATGGAATAGTCCTGAAAATAAAAACAACTGCGTAATGATCTACCTACGCAGTTGTTTTTACTTTCATATTCGATTGCTTCCATGCCTTATATGCTTTTTATCCCTTGTGTCCTGCGACCAGGTTCTTTCTCTGCAGCACTGAACCACTGGCCGTCAGACTGCTTGCTCTTAAGACTGTATCTTTACCGTATTTGCGTCTTATATCATCTAAATGATGGTCGATGATTTCACTCTTAATTTCTTTTGGGTCTTCAAATAAGTTCAGCTGTTTAATCTGATTAGAGACAAGCTTGGTGAATGAAATGCCGATTGTCCGATAGAGCCTATCATCTTCGAGACGGTCATAAAGATAATTCCACATCTCCTGGATAATCTGCAGCGTACTCATATAACCTGATGGATGGGTGAACTGTTTTCTGATTCCACCTGCATCTGCATATCCTACGGTCACAGAGACGGTTTTAGGATATTTATCCTGTTCTCTCACTCGAAAGAATACCTCATCTATCTGTTCTGAGAGGATGACTTTCAGTTCATTTTTTTGATAGTCTCTCATCAATATCTGTGATTTACCCAGGGACTTATCCTTGATCGAATATTTCTCGCTTATGAGACTTTCATCTGTTCCATTCGCATGAAGATGAAGATCAACACCAATGATACCAAAATCTCTTTTAAGATAAGGGACAGGATAGTGGGCAAGATCCCCGATCGTGAATATTCCCTTTTTATTGAGCTTTGCCTCTGTCCTACGATTGATTCCCCACATCTTTGATAGGGGAGAGACATCCCATAATTTTTCAGGGACATCATAGTAGTGCCATTCAGCAATACCTTGTTGTCTCTTCTTAGCTTCAAAATCCATCGATAGTTTAGCGAGTAGGGGATTCGGTCCAATCCCAATCGTATTTATGATACCTGTCGCACTCATAATTTCCTTCTGCAGCTGACTGGAAAACTCATATATACTGTCTGCGAAAAGGTGAAGAGAGGCAGTCATATCCATGAAAAATTCATCAATGCTGTATTGATGAAAATCTTCGGGTGCAACATACTGAAGTGCAATAGAAGATATTCGATTAGACACTTGAATATACCTCATCATGGAAGGATTGATAATGAAGATGTCATTTCTCATCGGAATCTCATAGAGTCGTGAACCTGTTTTGATACCTAAAGCTTTCAGTGGGGGAGTTGCCGCCAGTACAACAGATTCCTGACGTTTAGTATCAGCAACAACCGCAAGCTTGGTCTTCATCGGGTTCAATCCTTTAGATAAGCACGATACAGAGGCAAAAAAACTTTTTAAATCAACACAAATTATCCATCTTGAAGTACATTGACCGTAATCGTACATGTGATACCTCCTTAAATCATTTATAACATATAGAACATATGTTCGCAAATTATCCTTATATGCATATTAATACGAAAAAATAGTATCATATGCAAATTTATATTGTTATACAGAAATTTCTGAATTATTATGAAATGGTATTACAAATTAAGGAGGTATTTATGAATAAAGGAATTTTCACTAAAATATTTGTATGGTTAATGAGTTTCTCATTGGTATTGTCTTTAATGCCCTATGATCTTTTCATTGCTCATGCAGAAACAGGCGAAACAAAAGAAGACATAAAAAAAGAAACAAGCAATGAAGATGATCCAGTGTCAACTTCATCCAAAAATGAAACTGATAGTAATCTAGCAAAGAACACAATTGAAGAGGAAGATTTATTATCTCCAGATGACCTTCAACAAGAAAATATCAGTGTACAGAAAACTGATAAGGCTGGAGTTTATCAAGCCAATATTTTTGATAATCAGGTCATGAAAAAAGATGAAAAGGGCAAATGGGCAAAAATAGATCCATCTTTATCTTTAAAAGATGGTAAAATATCAACGAAAAATACTGATATCAATGTGAAATTCAACGATACTTTAAGTGATAATTCCTCTTTCATCAATTTAAATGAAGCCGATGAACAAATATCAGTCACGTTAAGGGGAATGGAATATGACAATAAAGTAAGAGCACCGAAAACGCGTAAATCAGATATCAAAGATAATACTATTTGGTATAAAGGCATTTTCCCAAATATTGATGTACGTCATGTCGTGCTTAATAACGAAGTCAAAGAAGATATTGTTTTGAATAATAATCAAAAAGGGCTGCAAGCCATTCAATACAAAATCAAAACAACAATGGAAGCCCATCCAACTACAGAAGGCACTGTTGAATTCACTAATAAAAAAGGTGAAGTCGCATTCACTATGCCTCGTCCTGAAATGTCTGATAGCAAGATAGACGAAAAAAGTGGACTTTCTACAAAATCCTATGATATCAAGTATGAAGTCTATAAGGAAAAAGACGGCTATCTTGTAAAGGTAGTACCTGACCAAAAATGGTTAGATGATAAGGAAAGACGCTATCCGGTGTATATCGATCCTAGTTTTGCCAAGGATGCTACGCTAGACACTTTTGTTTCAAGCGCATTGCCTACCAGCAATTTAAATCAGTTCTGGAACTCGACGCTAGGTGAATATGTCCTACGTATAGGTAAATATGATACAGCAACTGGTACTAACTATGCATTCCTCAAATTTCCTTCCATGACTCAACTCCTAGGAGCTAGTGTCAGTGCAGCGAAAATGCAGTCCTATGTCAAATGGAATTATAACGGTGCAACCCCGATGGATGTCTGGGCAGATAAAGCAAATGCTACGTGGTCTGAAACCGGCGTCACCTGGGATACGAAACCAACCAGCACTAACATCACTAAAGATGCTGCTGCAGTTAATGAGTGGCTCAGCTTCAATGTCCTCACATATGTCAAAGGTATTGCTACAGGTTCAAAAGATTACGGACTGAAACTGCACGCCAACGGGAACGGTATGACTTACTGGAAACAGTTGACTGCCTCCGAAAATGCTGCAAATAAATCTAAGATCTCTGTAACTTATAGCTATCCAAAGATGCAGGCGATCAAAACAGAACCTTCTATCATAACTGGCACTTCTACAGGTTCTATCACAGCTACATGGCCAGCAATCCAAGGCGCAAAGGGATACCGTCTTCAAATGTATGATGGCAAGGGTTGGCAGACGATTTATACCGGCACTTCAACGTCATTCTCTACAAAAGGTAAAGGCATCTGGCCGACGACAGCACAATATACAACTAAAGATACAACAACCCAAGGTATCAAATTTAGAGCAGGTGATGGAACTGATCTACCAATCGATCCATCTAGTTTCTATACAAAAAGCACAGGTGCAACAAGTACAGATAAGACCTTCCAATTCCGTGTGATTACCGATTACGCATTAGGTAGTGGAACGCCTTCTGATGTCGATCAACAATCTCTTGCTGAGCTGATTCCTGCGACACCTGCATTACCGTCTATTAAATCAGTTACATCTGATGCCAATGATAATGCAGAAATCAACATCAGCTGGCCGGGTGTTGCTGGTGCGACCAAATATAACGTTTTTCTTTATAATGGCAATGCCTATGAAAAGATTGATACAGTGACAGGAACATCATGGTCATCTAAGGACAAAAAAATATATCCTACTGCTGAACAGATGAAAAGTATTACAGCGACCTCAACTAACATATATCGTTTAAATAATGATGGGGTTCAACTTCCAGGTAATCCTCTTACGTTATTCAATCTTAACGGCACAAAAACAGCAAAAAATTACTCATTCCGAATTACAGCAGCATCGACAAAGGGAGAAAGTGCACAGTCTTCTACCTTAAAGGTATATGTCCCGACACAGAATGTCAGCGCCACTGTCGATGGATATCCTGATAATAGAAATGAGAATTCCGGCTTCCTTATGGCAAGTTGGAACAAAGTCCTAGGTGCTGACGGCTATGGCATATATCTATTCAATGGTAAGGACTATGAGCTTGTCGATGTCCTAGGAAAAGATGTGACAACATGGCATACAAGAGATAAAAAATTATGGCCTGTCTCCGGTCAATATCAGTTGAATAAAGATGGAGTCGTTGGCGGTGGAAGAGAACTACCGCTAGATCCTTCACCGACATATATCACAGCTGGTGGTGAAAATGATAAGAACTATAAGGTAAAGATTACATCGTTCCGAAATAAAGGTGCAGTCACTGATAAGATTATCAATAACTACTTCGGAGAAAGTGCTATTGATGATGCCGAAGAAAAACTTGTAGAGATCAAAGGAGACTCTTCTACTCTATTAGGAGATGAAGACTTCTATCCCACAATCGATACAGAATTGGGTTCATATAACACATTCAATAATAACCAGACTTTCACTGAAACTGACGGTAATTTACCAGGTAGAGGACCAGATGTCGATGCAGAAAGAACATTCAATTCGAAATCAAATAAAGTGGGTATGTTCGGATTAGGCTGGCAGAGTTCTTTTGAGCGCAAGCTCAGCGTAGGTGATTCAACAACTGTTCCAAAAGTTGCAAAGTATATAGAAGCAGACGGATCTGAACATCTATTCTTAAATAATAACGGCAAACTACTTCCTCCGACCGGGATAGACTATGACTTCCTAATTGAAGATACAAACTTCGTCATACAAGACGATGCAGGAGTCAGAGAAGTCTACAGTAAAGAAGGACTACTTGACCACATTGAATATGATGCCACCCAGGCAGATAAAAAGAATAGTATCAAGTTCAACTACAAGACAGATGATAATGAAGATAAACGACTCATCTCTATCTATAGTGCATCGGATGCTGGTGATAATGCCACTGCGTCTGAAAAAAATAGAATTACTTTTGAATATAATGCTCAGAACTTAGTTTCAAAGATGAGTTTAATCGGAAGCTCCAATGATAATACAGGGACGAGAGAATATACTTACCAGTATGACAAATATAAACGTCTAATCAGTGTCAAAACGCCAAGTGGTGATTATACCTATAGTTATAGAGAGAAATATGCCGTTGATGAGGCTGCAGGAGAAGTACAACCAACTGATGTATCATATCCAACAGAAATAGATGTCTACGGCATGCCTGACAATACTGAAGGAAGTCATCAGATTTCAGCAACTTACGATGATGATACTTTAAAATCAATCAAAGATGAGACAGGAATTACGACTAACTTTAACATCGACAAAGAAGATGACGGTTCAACAGCAACACTGACCGGTAGTGAGCGAACATCTGAAAAATATACATTTGATAAGGTAGGACATCTTACAGAAGAATTTGTTGATGCTGATAAAGATAAAACAACAAAATATGAATGGAAAGACCACCGTATTACAAAAACTATTAATCCTGATGGAACAGTCCAGGAGACAAGTTATTCTGACCGGCAGGCAGCTAATAGTACCGGTACTGAACTGGATGGACAAATCACTAAAGAAAAAGACTCCACATCCCAGACTACTTATGAATATGCAGCAAATAAAGATGACATCATTAAAACGACTGATACATTTGGTATCACTAATCAGGATGCCTTAAATAGCGATCGAGAAGCTATCACTGATTATTCAGCAGGAGATCAACTGACTGGATTCACTGAATATAATAAATATGGAAATCTGGCCCGAACATCTAAATCAGTCACGTCTGGGGCTAATTATGTGTTAGGCGGCGGATTCGATAATTCAGGTAACAAGTTCTCCAAAGGCACTTTGACTAATAATGGTGTACATGGTCAGTCGCTTAAACTGACAAGTGAAACTGCTACTCAGGATGTGACGATGAAAGCTGGAGATCCTTACAATATATCAGGTTCGTTTAAATTAACAGATACAGCTTCAGCTACGATAAATCTTGTATTTGTGGATTCAAGCGGAAAGGACATTTCTACGACAAAGATTTCTTCTCCTAAAGTCAAAGATAAATGGATCAGAAAGTATGAAGAAGTGGTTGCACCGACGGGAACCGTGAAAGGTCGAGTTGAGTTGACTGCTACTTCTGGAACAGTTTATTTCGATGAGATCCAACTGGAATCAGCAAAAGCTGGACATTCTACATCGATTTCACCGTTTAACTTCATCGACCAGGGTGGGTTCGACAGCACTAGCCGATGGACATTGACGAACGGGAAGACAGGGACAGATGGTTTTGAAAGCAGTGATGCATTGGTGCTTTCAGCGAATGGGTCTGCCTCTCAGACACTTAACGTCATTCAGTCTTCTGGAAAGGGACTTTATGTCACTGTACTCGCTAAAAATGCATCAAGTGATGATAAAATCAAAGTAACAGCAACAGATCGAGTCGGAACACAGACATCAAAAGAAAGTTCTTTCCAGACACTTGATCAAAATAAAGACTTGTGGCAGAGACAGACCGTTCAGCTCAATGCCAAAGATAAATCTACACTCGCTACCTTATCAGTCCAACTTGTTAATGGCTCAGGGGAAACAATATTTGATGGTGTACGTGTATCTGAAGGGATTTCAACTCAGGAAAGTCAGTATGACAAACAAAATAACCAGGTGACTGACTTAATCGGATATAGTAAAACTCCCGTTTCTAAAATATTTGATGGCTTCGGTAACATGCTGAGTACTAAACAAGGAACACATACAGTAACGAACAGTTATGATAATAATGATAACCTTACCAAGACAACAACTGAAAACGGTGCAATCATCAGTTATGAATACAATGCCAAAAACCAGCTGTCCGCACAACACTTTGAAGGACAAGACACAAAGTATAGCTATACAAACAACCGAATCACTTCAATTACAACTGCTGATGGTGAGAAAACCGAATACAGCTATAATCCCAATACGGGTAATCTCACGAAGATTCTTCTGCCATCTGGTAAATCAATTGTAAGTAAATTTGATGGTGAAGGTAATCTGACTGCTATCAATGATGGCACAGATGATCTTTTCACCTATACCTATGAAAAGACAGGTAATGTCAGCCAGATAAACGACAATAAAAATAACCTCAAAAAGACCTATGAATATGACAATAGCTATGATGGCATATTCACAAATGATACCAATGCAGGTAACGGCGCAGGTAGATTGCTGAAAACAACAGATTACTTCGGAGTTATACAATCCTACGAATACCTCACGGAAACAGATGGAATTAAGACTGACCTTCCATCTAGCATGACTTTCAATAACCTTAAATCTGTGTATCATTACGATAAAGTTAATCGCAATGATAAGATTGATTTCAATGGTTTAGGATGGACGTTCCGTCACTATGAAGATGGAAGAGTAGTTCAGACCAAGATGCCTGGTGGTGAAGCAACACGATCGATTGGCGATAATGATTTGACAGAAAGTATTACCTCAGATGCGACAAATGGTAATGTCATTGATGAACAGTATGAATATGACCAATACGATAATATCATCAAAAAAACATCTAAAGACAAAACGACAACTTATAAATATGATAATATGAACCAATTAATTGAGGAAAAAACCGATGATAAGATCACAACTTACAGCTACGACAAGCGTGGAAACAGAATTGAAAATGGCAGTATCAAAGCTACGTTTAACAGTATGAATCAACTCGTATCATATGATGGGAAAACTGTTTCATATGATAAGGATGGTAACCGTACTAGTGACGATAAGTATGATTATTCATGGAATAGTCTGGGCCAATTAGTAAAAGTAGTTAAGAAATCTGATAACGATACATGGAATTATCAGTATGATGAACTGGGTAGAAGAATTACTAAAACTCATAATAGTGAGAAAACAAATTACCACTATGACGGTGACAGCATATATCTTATTGGTGAAAGTCAAAACGGACAAATCATACGAACTTATATCCGTGATCAGAATGGAAAGTTACTTGCATTAAAAATCGGAGATAAAGTGTATAACTATCATACTAACTCACGCGGCGATGTCATTGGTCTTTCTGATCAAGATGGTAATATTCAAGCAACCTATGAATATGATAGTTGGGGCAATATTACAAAATCAGATGTTAAAGACACAGCATTAAAAAATCAACCCTTTAAATATGCATCCTACTTCTATGATGAAGAAACAAATCAATATTATTTAAATGCACGGTACTATAATCCACAAAATACATCATTTTTATCTATTGATCCAGATATTAATATTGAAAATACTGTAACAATGTCCAACGGCTACAACTATGCAAATAATAATCCTATATCATACACTGATATTAATGGAAGATTAGTGGCTAAAGGAGATGATGGTTCTTCTGGAGGTGGAACAAATAATGCAGGTGGTGGTGGATTTCCCCTAATCCTTAAATCTAATAAACCATTATCTTATATTGCCGCTTTAGGGAAACAACCTAATACATTAAAACATATTCTGGCTCCTAAACACAGATGGAATGAAATATCTTCTGGAAAATGGAGCGATGTGGAAAGGATTATGTCAGCAGTAATGAGGTATGGAAAAGAGTCTAGGTATCAAAAAACAGGCTTTAAAAAAGTATATACTAGATATGGTAGAACTGTTGTAGTAACTTACGCCAGAAAAAACGGAAGAATATATGTTGGAAATGGATGGGTGGTTCCAAAATGAATTCTATTAATATTCTTTTAAAGACTCTTCCAGACGGAATTCAAAGTCTGTTTCAAAGTAAAAATTATGATGATATTCTATTTTATTTTTTAGAGAATTCTATTGAAGAAATTGAATACGCATCTACGTTATCATTAATTGCATCAATTGCAGATACTAAAGAACTACATCATATGGCTGGTACTATTTATCATTTTCACTTTAACTGGATTAAAAATAGTTATTATCTCTCTTACTTTCATTATTGGAGAATATTAGAATTAGATAATTTTAATAACTTAGAAGAGTTAAAAGAATTTATTTCTATCATCGATGAACCTGACTATGACATGATAGAAGACAATAGTATAGATTTTGTCAGAGATAAAATTTATGCACTAACAAATAATAAAAATTAGTTAGCAACGGATTTACAAGGTATAAAACTTTTAATAATTTCTTAATTAAAAAAGATGATGCAATAATTGCATCATCTTTTTTAAAATTACATAATTCAAAAATTATATCAACAGGTATAACTTCCGATAAGATATCTTATGTAAACTAAAAATTTAAAATAAAAAAATATATAAATAAAACAGTAACATTAATAAAAGTATTTTTATTAATGTTACTGTTTGTAAAAATATCCTGAAATTCTATAGATCTCAAAATAAACCTATAGTGTATATTCTCGATAATATTTCTTAAAACTAGATATATCATTATTATCTTCATCAAAAAATAATGTTTCTATATTGAAAATAGTATTTTGTCCATACTTTTTGAATTTAATCTTATTTTGCTTAAAATCTAAAAGAGTATTGGTATCTGCTGTCGGATTTCCAGGTATAACTTTATTACCATATCTTTTTGCTTCTAGAATTTCTTTCTCTATAGTGCCCACATAATATTTAATAGTAACTTTATCGTTAAAATTATAAATTTTATCTTGTAGATTTATGTTAGATAAATTAAATACAGTTATAGCATGTATTGTTCCCTAATATAATTGATTAGAGATTTTAGAGATTTTACTATATGCATTTTTTTTCAATTTGAATCGTCTACACTTTGAATCGTCTACACTTAGTTGGACAATTTCTATGTGAATAGATATTGTTAATCTAAGAAAGTAGGCTTTCATTATTCTTTGCCATACTTCATGTAAGTATAGCCACGGAACTAACGGCTTCGGTGGTTTTTACTTTCTCCATCGCTGACTATACGAATACCAGCTTTTCGTTTATAATGAATTATTAAATATGAAATGAGTGATAACGATGGCAAATCTATTCAATCAGTATACTGACTTGAAAAAGAATCAGACGCCGTGGCCGACAAAAGATGCTGCGTCTAAAGGTAGTAATGAAAGTAAGTTTGATACAGCAAGAAAGAATATGAAGAAGGCTGCTGCAAAAGCGGCTGGAAAAGAACATAAGTCAGAAGTTCAATCAGATGATACTACCCGTCGTTAATTCATAGTCCTACTAAAGTCACTGAGTATGATCATCAGCGACTTTTTATTTTGGGATGATAAAATAATAGATCACTGATTAAAATAATATATATCTAAAATTTCAGTAGGATACATCATTAATTTACTATTTAGAAGAATAGTTAAGATAACAAAAGTAACATGTCCGTCTCACTCTGCACATTTCAGTTGATATCTTATCTTTTTAGTATATAATTTATATTATATATATTAATTATACTAGAAAGAGGTATTCTATTGAAAATTGAACTAGGGATTACATCATTCGGAGATAATAACGCGATTCATACACCGGACGGGATTCAGGAGAAGATTTCTGCTGATGAACGGATTAGAAATATCGTTGAAGAGATTAAACTGGCTGACGAAGTAGGTCTTGATATATATGGTTTAGGAGAACATCACCGTGCAGACTATGCTGTATCAGATCCTGTGACTGTACTTGCGGCTGCTGCGACTCAGACCAATCACATCCGGCTGTCTTCTGCTGTGACGGTATTGTCTTCTGATGACCCGGTCCGTGTGTATCAAAGGTTCGCGACGCTCGATGCGTTATCCAACGGCCGCGCAGAGATTATGGCGGGTCGCGGCTCGTTTATTGAGTCGTTTCCATTGTTCGGGTATGACCTCAATGATTACGAATTATTATATGAAGAAAAATTGAATCTATTGATGGAAATCAACGACCATGAGACCGTAAGCTGGTCTGGTTCTACGCGTCAGCCGATAGACAACAAAGGGATTTATCCGAGAGCAGTGCAAGAGAAGCTGCCGATATATCTCGCAACAGGTGGGACGCCTGAATCGTCTTACCGAGCGGGTGCACTTGGATTACCGATTACTTATGCCATCATTGGTGGCAGCCCGCTTCGTTTCCGTCAAAATATTGCGGTCTACAAAGCAGCTGCAGAGAGTAGTGGTGTCGATAAGAGTGCACTGAAGATTGCAACGCATTCATGGGGTTACATCGCTGAAACAGATGAAGAAGCATTCCGTGAATATTATCCACCGACGGCTGCGAGTCATAACATTCTTGCGAAAGAACGCGGCTGGGCTCCTTATTCAGAGGAAGCTTATATGCATGAAATTGAACGCGGGGCGCTTTATATCGGGGGGCCAGAACGTGTTGCACAAAAAATCATCGCGACTGTAGAAGGATTGGGACTAGACCGCTTCATGATTCATCTGCCGATGGGGTCAATGCCGCATCACAAAACGATGAAAGCCATTAAATTATACGGCGAGCAGGTCAAACCGATTGTAGATGATTACTTCCGTCAGAAATAATTTTTAAGTACACCTAAAGTATTAGGTGTATTTTTTTAAGGCTTCCCGCATAATGACATGTTAAAATGAAGAAAAAGGAGGAATGCAGGAGATGAGGATGATTCTATTGATCATAGGGACTATCAGCACTGTTCTCGGGTTTATCGGCGTTGTCATGCCGCTATTGCCGACCACGCCTTTTCTTCTGCTGGCTGCTTTGTGTTTTGCCAGAAGCTCCACCCGGTTTCATGACTGGCTTATTCAGACGAAGGCCTACCAGTCTTATGTGGAAGACTTCAGATTGTACCGCGGTTATACGATGCGAAAGAAAATAGAACTGTTGATCAGTGTCTACATCGTCGTCGGATTTTCAATCTACATGGTTGATCATTTATATGTGCGGATAGGGCTTTGTGTCATGCTGTTTCTACAGACAGTGGTGCTGCTTTTCTTTATCAAAACACTGCCGGCTTCTTCTTGAATCATGTTAAGGAAAGAAACCGTTCATAGAAAATATCGGATTGAGAGAACCATCCGAACGAATAATAAGCGCCGAATTCTCGGGCGCTTATTTTAGTTCAGAAATTGATTGATGGCTTGGGTATACTGTTTTGGCTCTTCATAATACATCATGGCATGTGAGACGTCATGAAATTTGATAAGTCTGCTGTCTTGATGATGGGAAGCATTATACAATGCTTCAGCCATGAACAGTGGTGTGACCTCATCACTATCTGATGATAAAACGAGCACAGGTATTGAAGATTGGCTGAGCCATGCTGCTGCATTCATCGATTTAATGGAAAATCCGTAGCGCCCTGTTGTATACAAATCACTTGCACGTTTCAGTAGTTCCGGTGAGACAGGAGAGGACTGCTCAATAAAGTCGAGTCCTTTGTCAATCATGTATTCAGGGTCACCGAGCGGAGAATCAAGAATAAGGTAGTCAATGTCACTATCGTCTCTTCCTGCGGCAATGGCCGCCGCTGCACCGCCATAAGACATTCCCCATAATATAAGCGCCTTATCGCTCTTTTCTGATATATAACGAACAGCATCAAGAACGTCATAGCTCTCTCGTACACCAAATGTATTCAACCTACTAGTGCTTGATTCGGCATTCGGCAGGTCAATAGCAAAAACGGCGTAACCCATATCAAGAAACAAGGCTGCCACTGGATAGACAGATTGCTTTGATCCGCCTAGACCATGTGCCATGACAACGGTTCCTTTAGAGCTGGTTTTCGGTGAGAATAAGTGACCGTCAAAGGTATGGTCATATTCAGAGGAGTTCAATGTCACTGTCCTATTGTCATAGCGGCTTAAAAATTCTTCCTTATCGAAGCCGACACTGTTCAGATAAGTCTGATCAGCTGCCACTGTCTGAGCTGGATCGGTCAGATGTGTATAGACACTGCTTACCCGGTAGCCGATGACAGTGACTGAAGAGATCATGAGAATAATGACGAGCGTCAAACATGTTATCACCCATCCTTTCCATTTCAGCGGTTTGTCCAAGTATCATTCCTCCTTCGCTGTCAAAATAAATCAATTCCTGTTATTTTTAAGATAACAGGATTAGGGTCGTTTTTCTAATGGGTTGCATGGCGGGTGATAACGTTTGAATTTCTGTCACATTTCTTTAACGGTTAAGATGTAAAGAAAAAACACTTTACAGACATTAAATATCCTGTTATAGTATGTACTTGAGATTAAGAAATGAAATGGAGAGATATTATTATGGCAGTTAAAATTCGTTTAACACGTATGGGTTCAAAAAGAAACCCGTTCTACCGTATCGTAGTTGCAGACGCTCGCGCGCCTCGTGACGGACGTATCATCGAAGCAATCGGAACTTACAATCCAGTTGCGAAACCGGCAGCAGAAATCAAAGTTGATGAAGAATTAGCTTTAAAATGGTTGGCTGATGGTGCAAAACCAACTGATACTGTACGTAACATTTTATCTACGCAAGGAATTATGGAGAAATTCCATAACTCTAAAATCGCGAAGTAATAATGGAAAAATTATTACAAACTATCATTGAACCACTCGTCGATTTTCCTGAAGAAATTCACATTTCAAAGGAAGAACATCCTAATAGTGTGACGTATTATTTGAGTGTAAACCCTGATGATACAGGCAAGGTGATCGGCAGGCAGGGACGTATTGCGAAAGCGATTCGGACTCTGGCAGCCAATCGCAGCGAGAATGGCAAAAGAGTGTTTGTAGAAATTGATTAAGGGTGCCCGTGCGGTGCCCTTTTTTTAATAGGAGGTTATAGGATGAAAGTCAATGTCGGCAAAATCGTCAATATGCATGGCATCAAAGGGGAAGTCAAAGTATTATCACAATCAGATTTTACTGCTGAACGCTTTCAGCCGGGAAATGAACTGTTGATTCAGTCCGGCACGGAAGAAAATATAGTGAAGATCAAAACGTACCGCGTCCATAAGAACTTTCATCTGCTGCAGTTTGAGGGGCTTGAAAATATCAATTTAGTCGAGAAGTACAAAGGGGCAGATGTCTTCCAGGAGATTGAGCAGGTGGAGATTGAACTTGCTGAACATGAATACTACTATCATGATATTATCGGCTGCACGGTATTCAATGACGGTGAGCCCATCGGCCGCGTCACTGATATTATTGAAACAGGTGCCAACGATGTATGGGTCGTCAAAGGTAGTAAGGAACATTTGATCCCTTACATTGAAGATGTCGTAAAAACAGTGGATATCGACAACAAGACGATTGAAATCGAAGCGATGGACGGCTTGTTATCGTGAGAATTGATTATTTGACGCTGTTTCCTGAGATGTTTGACACATTGAACCATTCCATTATGAAGCGGTCTCAAGATAAAGGTATTGTTACGTTGAACACTGTGAATTTTCGGGACTATGCCTTTAATAAACACGCACAGGTGGATGACTATCCATACGGCGGCGGACAGGGGATGGTGCTGAAGCCGGAACCTATCTTCAATGCGATGAAGGCACTAGAGACGACCGAACAGACACGCGTCGTCCTCATGTGCCCGCAAGGCAGACCGTTCAATCAGCAGAAGGCAGAAGAACTGGCACAAGCAGAACATATCGTATTCATCTGCGGGCATTACGAAGGTTACGATGAACGCATTCGTACAGAGCTGGTGACTGACGAGATTTCGCTGGGTGACTTCGTGCTGACCGGTGGTGAACTTGCTGCGATGACGATGACTGATGCGATTGTCAGACTGATTCCAGATGTCCTTGGCAACCAGGTGTCACATGAAGAAGATTCATTTTCATCAGGACTGCTCGAACACCCGCACTATACTAGACCGTTCGACTACGAAGGGATGACGGTGCCGGACGTTCTGATGAGTGGAAATCATCAGCGCATCGAACAGTGGCGTCATGAACAGTCGCTGAAACGGACATGGGAACGCCGGCCGGATCTGCTGGAGGACTATCCGCTCACTGAAAAAGATCTCAAATTTTTAATGACATTAGGTTATGAAGAAAGTTAATATTATATGTTGATAGCCAATATATAATGTGGTATGATATTAAAAGTGTGAAAACACAACAATCACTATGGTCCGCTGAATTAAACGATTTAAGAACATAGGCAGAAGGAGAAGAAAATATGAATAACCAATTAATCGATGCAATTACTAAAGACCAATTGCGTACAGACCTACCATCATTCCGTCCTGGTGACACAGTACGTGTACACGTACGTATCGTAGAGGGAACTCGCGAACGTGTTCAGTTATACGAAGGTGTTGTTATCAAACGTCGTGGCGGCGGTATCTCTGAAACTTTCACGGTTCGTAAGATCTCTTACGGTGTGGGTGTAGAACGTACTTTCCCAGTACACACTCCAAAAATCGAGAAGTTAGAAGTATTACGTCGTGGTAAAGTACGTCGTGCGAAACTTTACTACTTACGCAGCCTTCGCGGTAAAGCGGCTCGTATTAAAGAAATTCGCTAATAAAAGCATATGGTGCAAAAGACAGCCCTTGTTAAATCAAGGGCTGTCTTTTTTGTTGAAAGATAAAGAACCAGCAGTGCTGGTTCTGTTAATTTTGATGAGTTTCGTCAAGCATCTGCTCAGGTTCAAGATAATCAATATCATTTCGCATGGACACTGCTTGCTGCTCATGTTTGAACCATTGTCTCAAGAACAGTTTTCTTGAAAACCATACAGCTAAGATCATTCCGATAATACTGATCAGCTGCATGACATGGAACCACGGCGGCGTATACTGGAGGCTGATTTCCTCTGCACTAGCGGGTACTTTGACCGCAGTCATCAAATAGTTACCTTCCATGACATCAGCTGATTTGCCATCTACTTTAGCACGCATCCCTGTCAAATAAGGAGTAGGTATGACAGCATAACCGCTGTCATGGTCATCCAGATTGACAATCAGCTTGTTTCTTTGCTGCTTCAGCTGGTGATTTGACGGTTCTGCGGCTGCACGCTCGAGTGTGCTGTAGTCCTCACCGTATATCCCGTTAATAGTCACACGGTATTGACCCTGCATCAGCTTTAATTGAATCGCACTATCCGCTTTGACTTTCATTGTAATTCTTGGATTGAATCGCCGGTAATCATCATCCAGCGGCTTTCTTGACTGATACATTTCATTGAACCAGACATAATGGTATTTACTTGGACTGAGCAGCTCAATACTAGCATCTATATAGAAGTCACGGTAGCGTTTCACCGTTTCAGTATCAAGCGTCATCGTCAGCCCGCCTTGATCCTGCTCAACGACTAGTTCCGTGCCGTTCATCGTCGCATGGTTATACTGAACATGTGCACGATCCAATAAGTTAGGTTGATGCGTCAGCTGAGATGTCGGCTGTACATCTTCCAGTACAACACCAGACAGCATGGCATGTTCACGGTCAATAGGAGTATGAAGGGCATCAGGTGAATATATTTCGTTGGTTACTCTGACGACGGGCAGCTTATTGCTGTTTTCGTACATCGTCAATGTATGGTCTCCATCTGTCTGCTGGTCTTTCACAGTGAAGCCATAAGGCAGCGTCGCAAGATTGGTAGTACGCAGAGAATGATTGACGTTGAATAACGCATACAGATTGGCACGTTCTCCGAGCTGGTAATAAATACTATTGCTATCAGTACTCATAGTGATATTCAATTCTTTGTCGTAAAACTGATAGATGTCTTTATCAAAAATACTTGAGTACAGCTTAATACCGTTAAAGTGCTGATACATCGGTGTATTGTGAGTGGCAGAAGTCTGCCAGTCAAGCCGTTCAGACGAGTATTCTTTTGTCACTGCTTCAATCATCTTCTGCTGGACATCACTGTTATAGTTATGTGACTGTATAAAGTCCATATTTCTGATGTTTGCGGGATGGAGTGTATCCATCTGCTCCGTGATATAGTCGTGAACAAAGAAGAAGTTACTGTATATGATGACGCCTATCAGCAACACATAAGCAAGATTAGTTTGAAGACGCCTGACGATAAACAATAAAATGATAATGACAGGGATGAATACGAGCCACGTCAGCCACTTACCTGTTCCAATAATGGACAACGGATAAATCAAAGCGACTGGTATTAATGAAATCAACAGGTCTTTCTTAGTCAGAGTCATCACATGCTGCAAGTATACAGCAGAGACAGCTGCTGCTGAGAAGACGAGTAAATATACCCAGCGGCGCTGATCGATTGAAAATCCATTGAAGAGACTGTCAAACAGCGGTGATAATGAACCTGCTAAGAAAATGCATGAAATGACCGCAAACAATCTGAATGTATAATTCCGGTACAGCTTGAACGTAGTTAACGCCATCACAGTGAGCAGCGGGATGACGACATAATAACCATCATAGAACAGATTGTAATGAATGATAAAATCTATGAATGGCTTGATTGAAAGGGGAGGCAGTGTCCGGTCGTTCATCAAATAACTGGTTACACCTGTTGAAAAACCGACTGCCGCAATCATGAGTGCAATGACAGCCGCTGACACCAGCACATAGACTTTGGTCATAGTAGGGACGATATCAGTACGCTTTTGATAGATTATCCGGTAAAAGAAATAGAATGACACAAAGATAAATTCATAATAACTGAAGTAAAAATTAGAGTGCAGTGTGAGGGCAATGCCGACGATAAACAGCCCGATTTTCTTCTCATGGAAAAAACGTTCCATTCCTAAAATAGTGAGCGGTAAATAGAGCATGACATCACTGAAAAAGCTCCATGTGAACGTGAAGAAAAAATAGACTGTTGAATAACTGTACAGCATAGCTCCAGTCATACTGGCATAACGGTTAATCCCGAAGTAGCGCAGCATCCGATACATGACATAGATGATGGCAGTCAATTTGACGATGGAGACAGTCAGTTGATTCACCGCCCAGAAATCTACTGACTGTGTTTTCAGCGGTAAAAACAGATCTAGCACATAAACAATGATGAAATAAATATATGAGATAGGAGAAGTGGCATAATAATAGGCAAGACTTCTGAAAAAGTCACCACCGATACCAAATCCCATATCATAAAAAAAATTGAACTGTGAAAATTGTTCATACAAATACATCTGAAAGGGAATCATTTGAGCAAGTCCGTCCCCTTTACCAGTGAAAAGAGTGCCATCAGCAAAAAAACGATAGATAACAACACTATGTGACAGCAGTGACAATAGCAGACATATTAACAGTAATTTGACTGGAATTCTTTTAAGATACCTCATCATGTGCCTTCCTTTTGTTCAACCATTTGTCAGAATAGCTATAGACGATACTCAACAACAGAGAAATCAGCGACAGCAGTAGCATCCAGTAAAAATAAGGCGGCGTATACTTAAATGTGACTTCATGATTGTCGCTGGCTACTTTGACAGCACTCATCAAGTAATTGGCCCGCTCAACAGGCACACGTCTGCCGTCGACAGTTGCTGTTAAGCCGTCTCGATAGACAATCGGTGTCAGCAAGTAGCCGTCCTTAGGATTGTTCAGTGTGACAGTCATCTGATTCCCGTCTTCGCTGAAGAGGTGATTGTTACTGCCCGCTGCTTTTGTCAATGTGCTGTAGTCCTCACCGTATATCCCGTTGATCTTAAATCGATAAGTGCCGTGCGTCATTCCGATGAGGATTTTTCCGTTCTTCGGCTTGACGCGATAGAGCAGATTGTCTTGGTGCGTCCGGTATTTACTTGTTCTGAACAGGCGGTTATTAGCATAGCCGTTCACGTTGATCTGGATATTGCTCTCATCAGAAATCAACGTGACGTCCATATCAATATAGAAGTCTTTATACTGCTTGACTGCCTCTTTCGGCAAAGTGACAACGATACCGCCGCTTGGTGGATCGACTTTCAGCTCACTATTTTCTTTCAGCCAGCTGGCACCGCTCGGAACGACCCGCGACTGACTGAGCAGATTGGCTGAAGCGGGCAGCTGATAATTAGTCGCTGTATCGTTTAAGACAATCCCCTCAAGCATCGCATGCTCACGGTCAATGGGTTCATTCAATGTCCCGGCCTGAGTAATATTATTAGTGATTCTGACTACAGGCATCATCAGCATATTCTCATAGACTTTGTAGCTTCCTTCTGTTTTAATCAGTTTAAAATTTTCAGGAATTTGTTTTTGATAATCTTTACGAACTAAAAAGCGCACATTGAAAAGAGATTCAAGATTGCTTCTTTCCTGAAAGGCTGCATAGCGGCTGATGGATTCTTCCTTTATATTGATCTTCAGCTGATTATAATAAAAATCAATGATATTTCCGTCGAATATACTGGAATATAGACTGACCCCGTTGAAGCTCTGATACATCGGTGTATTATCCTGCTCAAGCACCCGCCAGTCAATCCGTTCCCCGGGTTTCAGCTGTGTTCTTAAATCATCGATAATGTGCTGCTGTTGTGCGGAATTGTAGACACTTGACTCGATATAAGACATCTTCGCCCGGTCATTGATGCCGGGATTATAATTATCGTATATATTGTGATCTTTCACGACAACGAGGTCCAGACATACTACGGAGAGTATCAAACCGATATAAGCTGCCTGTTTCAGTGACTGCTCCTTTGCCAGTAATACTAGCAGCCCTAACAACGTAGTGACCGGCAAAAACCAGATCCAATCGACTTTTTTGTCGATATACATATAGCTGAGTATGACAATGATCAGTCCAGGTATTACCGAGTATATATAATTCTGCAGTGAAATGGTTTTAAAACGGGCGATATAAAGTGCGATCAGTCCGCTTGAGAAAAAGGTCAATAAATAATGCCAGCGTTTTTGAGGCGCTGAAAAACCATTGAACACTGAATCGATAAACGGCATGAAGCTTAAATAAATCAATGCGAGAGTCATTAAAGCGAACAGACGATAGAAATAATGTTTGTAGAATTTAAATGTCAGCAGTGACTGTATCGTGATGTATAAAACAATGACGAGATAATTGTCATAGAAAATATTGGCATGCTGATCCATCTTGCTGAATAGTTGAATCGGATCGTCAAAAGGGGCGCGGTCGTTCTGTAAGAACCCTTTGACCCCGTAGAAAAAACTGAACATGGAAATGCCGAGACCGAGCACGGACATGACAATGAATCCAGTCCACTGATGAAGACGCGATGTTTGATCGTCGGGTGCCCTGAAAATATGACGAATTAAAAAGTAAACAACGCCAAACAATACTTGATAATAAGAAAAATAGAAATTATTGATAAAAGTCAGAGCAGCGGCTGTAATGAATACCCCTTTTTTGCCTTGCTGGATATATCGTTCAATGCCGAGCAGCAGCATCGGAAGGAAGATGAAGACATCCGAAAAGAACGACCAGTACAATGTGAAGCGGAAATAAATAGCTGATGTCAAAAATAAAAATGCGCCGAGTATAGCAGATAAATGATTGACTTTGATATATCTTAAATAAGCGTAAGTGACATACATCGCTGCAGCTGACTTAGCAATAGAAATATAGAAGGCATTGACTGCCCAGAACTGAATCGTATCGGTTTTTAAATTCAAGAAGATATCAAGATATTTGACGCAGATGACATTGATGAAAAAGACAACAGAAGTAGAATAGTAATAGGCGAGGTCCGTATAAAAATCACCACCAAGACCAAAATCCATATCATAGAACCATTTTCCGGATGTTATTTTTTGATACAAATAAAGCTGCATCGGCAGCATTTGTTCAAGACCGTCATTAGGACCCGTAAAGATCGTGCCATCCTGAAGAAAACGATAGATATAGAAACTATGACCGATAACAGCTAATCCGATAAAAATCAGTACATTGAATAACTGGGGGGCGCATTTATATAATTTCATGAGGTCTCCTTAGTCAGTATTTTTTTTGACAGCCAGTAAGTGATGGGCACAGTAACAACGAGTGCAGGAAACGGCGCATATACAGCTTTGAGATTCAGGACGGTGACCAATAAATAGAGCAGGATACTTTGAAGCCCGACATTTACAATTTGTGTTAACGGAAACTGAAGTAATGTTTGTAATGTCGGTTTCACTTGATAGACATAGTGACAGTTCAGCAAATAAGAGACAATGAATGCTGAAAGAAACGCTGCAATATGGCTGACCATATAGGGCAGACCGAAGTTCAGCAGCCCGACATAAACGATATAATAATTCAACGTATTGATAAGACCAACAATAACGAATCTGACAAAAGCATGTTTGATCATGTCTGATCCTCGTCTATATTAGTCTGCTCAATCAAATAATGAGGGCGCCTTTTAGTTTCGTAATATATCTTGCCGATGTATTCACCAATAATACCGAGGCTGAACAACTGGACGCCGCCTAGAAATAGTATAGCGGATATAATAGTGAAATAGCCCGGTTCATCAATACCAGACCGCATAATCTGAACAAGCGTCACTATGATATAAGCTAATGATAACGCAAGTGTAAACGCGCCAAAATAAAAACAGATGCGCAGTGGTTTATTGTTATAGCTTAAAATGCCGTCAATAGCATAGTCCAGTAATTTAAACAGTGAAAAGGACGACGTACCGTTTTCGCGTGCGACATTATCGAAACTGATCGTCTGCTTGGAAAACCCTACCCAGTCGAAAATGCCTTTAGAAAATCGATTGTATTCGTCCAGCGACAAAATGGCATCTATCACTGGTCGTGACAGCAGTCTGAAATCACCTTCACCGTCTGTCAGTTTAACATCGACTGCACGATTGATCAGTGAATAGTAGAGTGTCGTCGGGAGTCGGCGTACTAAGGATTCACCGGTTCTGTTCCGTCTGGCAACGACTTGATCATAGCCTGCTTGATATTCTCTGACAAAATCAGGGATGAGTTCAGGGGGGTGCTGCAGATCAGCATCCATGATGATGGCAGCATCGCCGCTTGCTGCTTCCAGGCCGGCAAGCATTGCTGATTCTTTGCCGAAATTCCGCGTAAACGATATGTACTTCACATGGTGGTCTTTTAGAGCGAGGTTTTCAATGACAAGAAGTGAATGATCGCGTGAGCCATCATTAACTAGAATTATTTCATAGCAATAGTCATTTTGTTCAGCTATTTTTATGATAGTATAGTAGAGTCGTTCAATATTTTTTTCTTCATTATATATTGGTACGATGAGTGAAAGTTTCATAATGACTCCTTATGACTCCGTGAATTTTAGATGAAACGAATAATTAATTATAGTACATTTTAAGTATAAATGATAATGAGAATATATAAAGAAAAGAGGTCGTTATATGACAATACAATGGTTCCCGGGACATATGGCCAAAGCAAGACGGGAAGTAACTGAACAACTCAAAATGGTCGACTGCGTGTTCGAACTTCTGGATGCACGTATTCCTTATTCATCGAGAAATCCAATGATTGATGAAGTCATTAAGGATAAGCCGAGAGTAGTGCTGCTGAACAAGATGGATATGGCTGATCCGCGCGAGACACAGAAATGGATGAGTCACTTTGAGAAACAGGGCATCTATCCGGTGATGCTCGATGCTAAAAATGGTAAAAATCTAGACAAAGTCGTCAAGGCAGCAGAACATGTCACAAAAGAAAAATTTGACCGTCTTGCTGCAAAAGGACTCCGTCCTCGTGCCATCAGAGCGATGATTGTCGGTATTCCAAACGTCGGAAAATCGACGCTTATTAATCGACTCGCCAAAAAGTCTATTGCTAAAACCGGAAATACGCCGGGCGTAACGAAAAAGCAGCAATGGATCAAAGTAGGGAAAGTACTGGAACTGCTCGACACACCAGGGATACTCTGGCCAAAATTTGAAGACCAGCTCGTTGGCAAAAAGCTGAGTTTGACAGGAGCCATTAAAGACAATATTGTCCATCTGGACGAAGTGGCTATCTACGGCCTGGAGTTTGTTCAGACGTATGATCTTGCCACACTGAATAAGCACTATAATATCGAAGTGACCGCGGATGCACCTTATATCGAATTATTTGATGCAATCGGCAAAAGTCGCGGCATGAAAAATAAAGGCGGCGAAGTGGATTACGAGTCTGTGATTGAATTGGTCATCAGAGAAATCAGAAATGCCAAGTTCGGACGCTACACGTTTGACCGAGTTGATGAGTTGAACCAGAATGCAGAGCTGTCCGATGAAGCTTAGTGACTTTAAAATATATCTATCAGAATTAACAGACGAATACGTTATCCGTGATATGTATAAGACAGAGGCACGGATAGGTGCCAAAAAATTGATCGGTCAACGACTGAAACAACTGGAGCGCGACCGTTTGGAGCGGCTGAACTATCAGACAGCCAGTGCCTATGAAGATCAGTATGCCGGGCATATTATCTGTGGGATTGATGAAGTAGGGCGTGGACCGCTTGCTGGTCCGGTCGTTGCGTGTGCAGTGATACTTGAAGAAGGTCATTATTACCCAGGCTTGACGGATTCCAAAAAACTATCCCGAGAGAAACGTCAGGACATCGAGCAGCAGCTGCTGGAATCTGTTCGTGATTATGCCATTGGTATGGCTTCAGTGGAAGAGATTGATGCCATCAACATATACGAAGCGAGTAAACTTGCGATGAGAAGAGCTGTTCAAGGTTTGTCAATTCAACCGACTGTGCTGCTGATTGATGCCATGAAGCTTGAGACAGGTCTTGTTGAAGAATCGATCATTAAAGGTGATGAGAAGAGTGTATCCATCGGAGCCGCGAGCATCATTGCGAAAGAATATCGTGACCGGTTGATGGCGTCATATGACAGAGAGTACAGCGGATATGATTTCAAAAACAATGCAGGTTATGGCACAAAGAAACATTTGGAAGGTCTCCGGAAACTCGGAATTACACCGATTCATCGTCAGACATTCGAACCGGTCAAGAGTATGATAATACACCATTAAAATCAGAATTTATCGCTCGATACGGTTTACAATAACGCTTTCATTTTCTATAATTGCTACGTAAGCAGAATTTAACCCGTATTTTAGGAGGATGGAAAATGAATATCCATGAGTATCAAGGAAAAGAAATTTTTCGCTCAATGGGTGTAGCTGTGCCAAACGGTTCAGTGGCTTATACACCTGAAGAAGCTGTCAAAGTAGCAAAAGAATTAAATCCTGGTGTCTATGTTGTTAAAGCACAGATTCATGCCGGGGGTCGCGGCAAAGCGGGCGGAGTTAAAATTGCTAAAAATCTTGATGAAGTGAAGGCATACGCGAAAGAGCTTCTTGGTAAAGTGCTGGTAACACACCAGACGGGTCCAGAAGGTAAAGAAGTAAAACGTTTACTTGTTGAAGAAGGCTGCGATATTAAAAAGGAATACTACTTAGGTTTCGTCCTTGACCGTGCGACTGACTCAGTCGTGTTAATGGGGTCAGAAGAAGGCGGTACTGAAATTGAGGAAGTTGCAGAAACAAACCCAGAAAAAATCTTCAAGGAAGTCATTGATCCTGTGACAGGCTTAATGCCGTACCAGGCAAGAAGACTTGCTTTCAATATCAATATTCCGAAAGAATCTGTAAACAAAGCAGTTAAAATCATGCTCGGTTTATATGATGTCTTCATCAAAAAAGATGCATCAATCATCGAAATCAATCCTCTTGTAACTACGGGTTCAGGTGACGTTCTGGCACTGGATGCAAAAATCAACTTCGATGCGAACGCATTATACCGTCACAAAGATATCGTTGAATTACGTGACCTTGAAGAAGAAGATCCAAAAGAAATCGAAGCGTCTAAATATGACCTTGCATACATTGCATTGGATGGCAACATCGGCTGTATGGTTAACGGGGCAGGTCTTGCGATGGCAACGATGGATACGATCAATCACTTCGGCGGTAATCCCGCGAACTTCCTGGATGTAGGGGGCGGCGCAACGAAAGAGAAAGTAACAGAAGCTTTCAAAATCATTTTAGGTGATGAAAAAGTAGAAGGTATTTTCGTCAACATTTTCGGCGGTATCATGAAATGTGATGTCATTGCTGAAGGTGTCGTTGCAGCAGCGAAAGAATTAGAACTGACAATTCCGCTGGTTGTTCGTCTTGAAGGTACGAACGTCGATCAAGGTAAAGAAATTCTTAGCAATTCCGGTTTAGCGATTACACCTGCAGGGACAATGGCTGAAGGCGCTCAAAAAATCGTTGAATTAGTAAAAGAAGCTGAATAGGAAGCGGGGAGAAATTTGTGGGAGTATTTATTGATAAAAATACGAAAGTATTAGTACAAGGGATTACTGGCGCAACTGCGCTTTTCCATACAAAACAAATGCTTGAATACGGTACACAGATCGTTGCAGGAGTGACTCCTGGTAAAGGCGGCATGGAAGTTGAAGGCGTACCTGTCTTCAATACGGTTGAAGAAGCAGTGGAAGCAACAGGTGCAACTGTATCTGTTATCTATGTGCCGGCACCATTTGCAGCAGATGCGATTGTAGAATGTGTCGATGCAGAACTTGAGCTTGCTATTTGTATCACTGAACATATTCCGGTTCTTGACATGGTCAAGGTGAAACGTTATATGAAAGGCAAATCTACACGCTTAGTCGGTCCTAACTGTCCAGGTGTGATCACTGCTGATGAATGTAAGATCGGTATTATGCCGGGCTATATTCACAAAAAAGGTCATGTCGGCGTTGTATCACGTTCTGGAACACTGACTTATGAAGCGGTTCACCAGTTGACACAATTAGGTATCGGTCAGACAACAGCAGTAGGTATCGGTGGCGACCCAGTCAACGGTACTGACTTCATCGACTGCTTAGAAGCATTCAATAACGATCCTGAAACACTCGCGGTCGTCATGATTGGTGAAATCGGTGGTACTGCAGAAGAAGAAGCAGCAGAATGGGTGAAAGCGAACATGACAAAACCTGTTGTCGGCTTCATCGGTGGACAAACAGCACCTCCTGGAAAACGTATGGGCCATGCAGGTGCCATCATTTCTGGCGGTAAAGGAACAGCTTCAGAAAAAATTAAAGCAATGAATGCAGCAGGCATTAAGACAGCTGCCACTCCATCAGACATTGGTTCTACATTAGTAGAACGCATCAAAGAAGAAGATGGTCTTTACGAAAAATGTCTGACAGTGACACAATAATTTCAGGAAAAGACTTCTCATAGCACTTTTCATCGCAGACACTTGTTATGTCAGCGATGAAAAGTTTTTTTATGTACCAAATTTTAGTGGACAGTTGATAAAACAGCGACTATTTTTTTCGATTTCAATGGATAATTTACTATTCTTATCGACGAATTTACACTTTCTCAACTTATCGGTCTTATGATAAGAATGAGGTGATAAATATGATGGAACAAGATATGATCTTAAAATTAATCTATGCCGGATTTACAACCGGTCAGCTCCACAGATTTAAAGAGCGATTCGGTTGTTTTAATTATATTCAGTTAAAATATGAAATGCTGCTGTCAGAATTTGCAGATGCCAAAATGCATGCTAAGCTCAGTCGTATGAATTTGCTGGATGCCGGTCAGATCAGAGAGGATTTACAGCGGAAAGGAATTGTTCCGCTCTTCTATAGTGATCCTGGATATCCACAGCTGCTGCTAGAACTCTATGATTATCCTTTACTGCTGTTCTGCAAAGGTCATCTAAACTATTTGACTGAACCTCATTGCCTTGCAGTCGTCGGAGGAAGAGAGCGTACGTCGTATACGAGGACAGTGCTGGATCAGTTTATACCTGAGCTGGTCCGGCACCAAGTTGTCATCGTCAGTGGACTCGCTAAAGGAACAGACTCTGATGCTCACATTCTCGCCGTTCATCACCACGGGAAAACTATTGGAGTGCTTGGATTTGGTCATGACTTTCATTATCCGGAGGAGACGCGGCTGCTCAGGAAATATATGGAGCAGCATCAACTGGTCATCAGTGAATATCCGCCGCACATCACATCACGCGCATGGCAGTTTCCTGAACGCAACCGAATTATCAGTGGACTCTGCAGAGGGACTTTCATAACGGAGGCGAAGAAACGGAGCGGCAGCCTGATCACATGCGATCAGGCGCTCGATCAGAATAGAAACGTCTACTGCCTTCCAGGGCCGATAACAAGCGTCTATTCAGAAGGTTGTAATTTAAGAATTTCAGAAGGTGCAAAGCCTTGTCTGTCGGTCGTCGACATACTAGAAGATTATCAGTCTTAGAGCAGTTATAACATTTAATAATTGACAACTATTTGTAAGTACCGTTATCATTTACACTTGAATAACGAAACAGTCATAAGCAAAGGGGAGATACAATTGGCAGAGAATCTTGTCATTGTTGAATCGCCTGCAAAAGCAAAAACCATTGAAAAATATTTGGGAAAAAAATATAAGGTCATTGCCTCTATGGGACATGTTCGGGATTTACCGCGCAGTCAGATGGGCATTGACGTTGAAAATGATTTTGAGCCAAGATATATTACAATTCGCGGAAAAGGGCCTGTTGTTCAGGAACTGAAAAAACATGCTAAAAAAGCAAAGCATGTTTACCTGGCAAGTGACCCGGACCGCGAAGGTGAAGCGATTGCCTGGCATTTAGCACATTTACTGGATATCGATGAAAACGCAAAGTCACGTGTTGTATTTAATGAAATTACGAAAGACGCAGTCAAAGAAAGTTTTAAGTCGCCGCGTGCCATTCAACACGAGCTCGTGGATGCACAGCAGGCAAGACGAGCATTAGACCGCCTTGTAGGCTATAACATTTCGCCTGTACTATGGAAGAAAGTCAAAAAAGGTCTGTCAGCCGGTCGCGTACAATCTGTCGCACTGAAGCTGATTATTGACCGTGAAGAAGAAATCAGTGCGTTTAAGCCTGAAGAATACTGGACTATTGATGGTCAGTTTGAACATCAAGGTGTGACGTTCAAAGCGAAGTTTCTACACGAAAACAATAAGCCGACAAAACTTCATAACAAACAGGATGTCAAAGCGATTGTCAAGCAGTTGTCTTCTGATCAGTTTAATGTGACAGACGTCACTAAAAAAGAGAAGCTGAGAAATCCTGCGAATCCATTTACGACATCCAGTCTGCAGCAGGAAGCAGCGCGCAAGCTGAACTTTAAAGCTCGCAAAACGATGATGCTTGCGCAACAGCTGTACGAAGGTATCGATTTGAAGAAACAAGGAACAGTGGGTCTGATTACTTACATGAGAACAGACTCCACCCGAATTTCTGATACGGCAAAAACTGAAGCAGCAGGTTACATCAAAGAAAAGTTCGGTGAGCAGTACTTGTCAAAACGAAAGTCAGCAGGACAGAAAGCTGGAGCACAGGATGCCCATGAAGCCATTCGTCCAACGTCTGCACTTCGGACACCGACAGAGATGAAAGCTTACTTATCAAGAGACCAGTTAAGATTGTACAAGTTAATCTGGGAGCGCTTTATGGCAAGTCAAATGGCAGCAGCAGTGATTGATACAGTCGCAGTGGATTTAGTGCAAGGACCTATTAAATTCAGAGCGAACGGTCAGACGATTAAATTTAAAGGATTTATGAGTGTCTATGTAGAAGGTCAAGATGACGCCGAAGAAGAAGGCGAGAACAGACTGCCGGAACTAACAGTCGGCGATCAGGTCAAAGCAGTTAACATCGATGAAAATCAGCATTTCACTCAACCGCCGCCCCGCTATACAGAAGCAAGACTTGTAAAGACACTTGAGGAAAAAGGAATCGGTCGGCCATCTACTTATGCGCCGACGATTGATACAATTACGAAACGGAATTATGTCAAAATCGATCAGAAGAAATTTTTCCCGACCGAACTGGGTATCATTGTCAATGAATCAGTGAAAGAATATTTTCCTGAAATTATTGATGTTGATTTTACAGCCAATATGGAAGCACTGCTTGATAGAGTGGCTAACGGGGAGATCTCCTGGAAGAAAGTCATTGAAACATTCTATGGTGATTTCAAGCTGCATGTCGACCGGGCAGAAGCTGAGATGGAAAAGATTGAAATCAAAGATGAACCGGCAGGAGAAGATTGTGAGAAATGTGGATCGCCGATGGTCATTAAAATGGGCCGCTACGGGAAATTCATGGCGTGCTCCAATTTTCCTGACTGTCGTAATACGAAAGCAATTGTCAAATCTATCGGTGTCCCATGTCCGAAATGTAAAGACGGTGAAGTGGTAGAACGTAAGTCTAAAAAGAATAGAATCTTCTATGGCTGTACGAACTTTCCGGAATGTGATTTCATTTCATGGGATAAACCTGTCGCACGCCAATGTCCGAAATGTGATACACAGCTTGTAGAACGCAAAAAAGGTAAGACGATGCAGGTCGCTTGTCCTAATTGTGAATATGAGGAAAAAGCACAATAATCAATAGGCCCTTCAGGAAATTTCCCTGGAGGGTTTCATTATGTCGTCATCAATTTGACTTCATAGGATTTAAAGGTTTATTTAATTGTCAGAATATATTACAATCATTGAGGATACAAGGAGGAATTACAATGTCTAAAATTAATGTGATTGGTGCCGGGCTGGCTGGTTCAGAGGCAGCTTATCAACTTGCAAAGCGTGGTATCAAAGTCGATTTATATGAAATGCGTCCGGTGAAACAAACACCTGCCCACCATACGGATAAGTTTGCAGAGCTTGTCTGCTCGAATTCATTGCGTGGTAATGCGCTGACGAATGGTGTCGGTGTCCTGAAAGAAGAGATGCGTCGTCTTGATTCATTGATCATCAAGGCTGCAGACAGTGCAAGCGTTCCTGCTGGAGGTGCTTTAGCAGTTGACCGTCATGAGTTCAGCGGCTATATTACGGATACTTTGAGAAATCACGAGAATATTACGGTGATCAACGAAGAAATCAATGAAGTCCCTGACGGTCCTACCATTATAGCGACAGGACCGCTGACAACTGAACATCTATCTAAGAGCATCCAGGAGATGACAGGTCAGAGTCATTTGTACTTCTATGATGCAGCAGCCCCTATCGTTGAAAAAGAATCCATCGATATGGACAAAGTGTATTTGAAGTCACGTTATGACAAAGGTGAAGCCGCTTATTTAAATTGTCCGATGACGGAAGAAGAGTTCGATCGTTTTTATGAGGCATTACTGGCAGCAGATGTCGTCCCGTTAAAAGAATTTGAGAAAGAAATTTACTTTGAAGGCTGTATGCCGTTTGAAGAGATGGCACGTCGCGGTAAGAAAACATTATTGTTCGGCCCGATGAAACCAGTAGGGCTGGAGGATCCAAAAACCGGAAAACGGCCGTATGCTGTCGTTCAGCTGCGCCAAGATGATGCAGCAGGTACATTATATAATATCGTCGGCTTCCAGACACATCTGAAGTGGGGCGCGCAAAAAGAAGTACTGCAGCTCATTCCTGGCCTGGAAAATGTGGATATTGTCAGATACGGTGTCATGCACCGCAATACTTTCATCAACTCTCCGACGAATCTTGAACAGACCTATCAGTTCAAAGGGAAGGAAGATTTGTTCCTGGCGGGACAGATGACCGGAGTTGAAGGCTACGTTGAAAGTGCAGCGAGCGGTTTGATTGTAGGAATTAATGCGGCAAAACTATTATCAGGGGTGAAGCCTATTACATTCCCTGAGAAAACAATGATCGGTGCAATGGCTTATTACATTACGCATACCAATAGCAAGAACTTCCAGCCGATGAATGCGAATTTCGGTTTATTACCACCGCTCGACAGCCGTATTAAAGATAAAAAAGAACGATACGAGGCTCTTGCTGCTCGTGCACTTGAGAGTCTTGAACAATTTAAAGTGACGTTATAGTTTCGATTGTTAAAGAAATCTGAATTGTGATACAATTCAGATAACTGGAGGTGGCGTAGTGGAAAGTCAATTAAACGCGTTCGCTGATTACTTAAAGAACGAAAAGAATTTTTCTGTCCATACGCTTATCGCATATGACCATGATGTCCGATCATTTATAGACTATCTAAACCGTGAAGGATTGAATCTTGAAACGTTCAGCTATCAACATGCGCGGGGTTATTTAGTCTATTTATATGAACAAAAACTGACACGGTCGTCTGTATCCCGTAAAATATCCAGCTTAAAAACGTTCTATCGATTCATCCAGTTGGATAAAGAGGCAGTTAATCCATTTGATGCACTGGTTCACCCTAAAAAGGAGCAGTACTTACCTTCCTTTTTCTATGAAGAAGAAATGACACAGCTGTTTGCAGAGATAGATCAAGGTAAGCCGCTTCATAAGCGTGACCAGCTCATTATGGAACTGCTCTATGCCACTGGAATACGGGTATCAGAACTTGTTAACCTGAAACTGACTGATATCGATGAAGAGTTGATGATGATAAAAGTACTTGGAAAAGGCAGCAAAGAGCGTATGGTTCCTTTCGGCACATTCGCCTTAAAAAGTTTACGGGATTATTTTCCGGTGAGGCAGCAGCTTGCGCATGACCATGATTTCCTGTTCGTCAATCATCTAGGAGAGCCGCTGACAGCAAGAGGCGTCAGATATATTCTTGATCAGATCATCAAACGCGCCGGTAATGTGTCTGAGATACATCCACACAAAATGCGTCATACATTTGCCACCCATCTATTGAACGAAGGTGCAGATCTCAGAACGGTACAGGGTCTACTAGGACACGTGAACTTATCGACAACAGGACGTTACACGCATGTAACGAAAGAACATCTTAGACAAACTTATTTGAATGCACATCCACGTGCATAAAGGAGAGAATCATTTTGGCAATGCATGCAACAACTATTTTTGCGATTAAACATAACGGACAGTCTGCGATGAGCGGTGATGGACAAGTGACATTAGGTGAACAAGTCATCATGAAAGCAACAGCAAAGAAAGTAAGACGCCTGTTTGATAATCAAGTCGTCGCCGGGTTTGCCGGCAGCGTTGCAGATGCGTTCACACTATTTGAAAAGTTCGAAGCAAAACTGTATGAATACGACGGTAATTTATCACGAGCTGCAGTTGAACTCGCTAAAGAATGGCGCGGTGATAAAATGTTGAGACAGCTGGAAGCCATGCTGATTGTGATGAATGACAAAGAGCTGCTGCTTGTCAGTGGTACAGGAGAGGTCATTCAACCAGATGACGATATTATTGCTATCGGGTCAGGCGGTAACTATGCTCTCAGTGCCGGTCGTGCCTTGAAGAAGCATGCGCCCCAACTCACGGCAAGGGAAATAGCAGAAGCAAGTCTTGAGACCGCTGCAGACATCTGTGTCTTTACAAATCACAATATTATTGTTGAAGAATTATAAGGAGGCATCATGAACAATCAAATGAAAATGACGCCGAAAGAAATTGTCAATGAACTCAACCAGCATATTATCGGTCAGGAAGAAGCGAAGAAAAAAGTGGCAATCAGCCTTCGTAACCGGTACCGGCGCTCACTGCTGGACGCTCATCTGCAACAGGAAATCATCCCGAAGAATATACTGATGATTGGACCGACTGGTGTCGGGAAGACAGAGATTGCGAGACGGATGGCAAAGCTTGTCGGCGCGCCGTTTGTCAAAGTGGAGGCGACAAAGTATACAGAAGTTGGATACGTCGGTCGCGATGTCGAAAGTATGATCCGCGACCTGATGGAGAATGGTGTCCGGTTGATTCAAGCGGAGAAAAAGAAAGAAGTTCTCGCAGAAGCGGAGAAACGAGCAGAAGAAAGACTTGTGAAGCTGCTGGTGCCAGCCATGAAAAAGAAACAGCAGGCACAAAATAATCCGTTTGAATCGCTGTTCGGCGGGCAATTTCCGTTTGCTGAACAAAGTGATGCAGAAGAAGTGACGGCAGAGATCAGTTCTAAACGCCGTGATATCCGTATGAAGTTGTCAGCACACCAACTTGAACAAGAGGAAGTTGTCATCAAAGTGGAGCAGGAACAACCGATGCTTATGCCCGGTATGGACAATCATATGCAGGACATGCTGAGCCAGATGATGCCTAAAAAGAAAATTGAACGCCGATTAACAGTCGCCAAAGCACGACCTATTCTCATTGATGAAGAAGCATCAAAACTGATCGATCAAGTGTCAGTCAATCAGGAAGCCGTACAATTGACTGAACAGATGGGAATCGTATTTATCGATGAAATCGATAAAATTGCCGGTTCATCCAATAGTGGCCAGGATGTTTCCCGTCAAGGCGTACAGCGAGATATACTGCCGATTGTCGAAGGAAGTGTCGTCCAGACTAAATACGGCGCAGTGAACACCGAGCATATTCTCTTCATTGGTGCAGGTGCTTTCCATGTGTCAAAACCGAGTGATTTAATTCCGGAGCTGCAAGGACGTTTTCCGATTAGAGTGGAGCTGGATAAATTGACGGTCGAAGATTTTGAGAAGATTCTTCGTGAGCCGAAACAGTCGCTGTTAAAACAATACGAAAGTCTGCTCGCTACAGAAGATGTGGCGATCAATTTCACAGATGATGCGATTACAAGGCTTGCTGAGATTGCTTATGAAGTCAATCAGGAGACTGATAATATCGGCGCAAGACGCCTTCATACAGTCATTGACAAAATGCTTGAAGACCTTTCATATGAAGCATCTGAAATGCCTCATGCGCGTGTGGATATTACGAAGCAATACGTCGAATCAAAACTAGGTTCGATTTCGAAAAATAAAAACTTAAGTGAATTTATCTTATAAAAAGGAGAATTAAAATGAACTTATTAACGAGAACACGTGAGATCAACAAATTATTACAGGAACATAAAGGGCTTGCTGTTGACTTTAAGGAAATGGCGGACCATCTGGGCAGCGTGATGCAGTCAAATGTTTTTATCCTCTCAAGAAAAGGGAAGATTTTGGGGTTTGGGGTCAATGAACTGCTGAAGAATGAACGTCTTATTAAAATGCTGGAAGATAGGCAGCTACCGATGGAATACACAGACTGGCTGCTTGATGTCGAAGAAACAGTATCTGACATTCCGTTATCCAATCGATTGACTGTGTTCCCAACTGAAAATGATGAGTTGTTTAAAGACAGTCAGACAACCATCATCCCGATTAAAGGGGGCGGTGAGCGACTTGGGACGCTTGTACTAGGTCGTATCGACAAAAACTATGATGATAACGATCTTGTATTAGGGGAGTACGCAGCCACAGTTGTCGGAATGGAAATTCTGCGTGAAAAACATACAGAAATAGAACAGATTGCCCGCGATAAAGCAGCCATTACGATGGCTATCAACTCTTTATCTTATTCTGAAAAAGAAGCGATTGAACATATTTTTGAAGAATTGAATGCGACAGAAGGACTGCTCGTTGCTTCTAAAGTAGCAGACCGTGTAGGAATTACGCGTTCAGTCATTGTCAATGCGCTTCGTAAATTAGAAAGTGCCGGAGTGATCGAATCCCGTTCATTAGGTATGAAAGGAACGTTCATTAAAATTAAAAAAGAACAGTTCCTGGATGAGCTCGCTAACAGTCATTAATTTGCAGCTTAAAAAACTTGTTTTAGCGGGAACAGTATGTTATATTAATAGACGGCTTTCAAAAAGCTAATTCACACATTACAGATAAGTATTTTGATTGGTGCAGCTTAAGTTGTTGTCAAAATTGCCTGTAATGGCGGAATAAACCACTAGGAGGAAAATTAAAATGGCAGTTATCTCAATGAAACAATTGTTAGAAGCTGGTGTTCACTTCGGTCATCAAACACGCCGCTGGAACCCAAAAATGAAGAAATATATCTTCACTGAAAGAAATGGTATTTACATCATCGACCTTCAAAAAACAGTGAAGAAAGTTGAAGAAGCGTACAACTTCATGAAATCTGTTGCTGAAGAAGGCGGTACTGTATTATTCGTCGGTACTAAAAAACAAGCGCAGGAAGCAATCAAAGAAGAAGCAGAACGCTCAGGTCAATTCTACATCAACCAACGTTGGTTAGGTGGAACATTGACTAACTACAAAACAATCAACAAACGTGTGAAACGTATTGCTGAAATCGAAAAAATGGAAGCGGACGGTACTTTTGACGTTCTTCCTAAAAAAGAAGTTGTAGAACTTAAAAAAGAATACGATCGTCTGATCAAATTCTTAGGCGGTATTCGCGATATGAAATCTATGCCATCTGCAATCTTTGTTGTTGACCCACGTAAAGAACGTAACGCAATCGCTGAAGCGAAAAAATTACACATTCCTATCGTAGGAATCGTCGACACTAACTGTGATCCAGACGAAATCGACTATGTTATCCCTGCAAACGACGATGCAATTCGTGCCGTTAAATTATTAACTGGTAAAATGGCTGACGCTATCTTAGAAGCGAAACAAGGCGTTTCTGATGAAGAAGTTGCTGCAGAGCAGAACATTGATTTAACAGAAGCTCCAGCTGCTGAAACAACTGAAGAAACAACTGAAGCTTAATTATAAACAACCAGGTGATAAGTTGAATGTCTTATCACCTTTTTTTAAAAAGAATTTATTAAAATAATCGCCTTTTATCCTGCAATCTTGTATGATTAAAGCGTGGATACATCACTATAATCTGGAGGAATTTATTCATGGCTATTTCAGCACAATTAGTAAAACAATTACGTGAAAGAACTGGTGCAGGTATGATGGACTGCAAAAAAGCATTGACTGAAACTGATGGTGACATCGATGCAGCAGTAGACTACCTTCGTGAAAAAGGTATCGCAAAAGCAGCTAAAAAAGCAGACCGTATCGCAGCAGAAGGAACAACTTATGTTGCTTCTAAAGGTAATGATGCTGTTCTTCTTGAATTAAACTCTGAAACTGATTTCGTTGCCCGTAACGAAGGGTTCCAAGCGCTTGTAAAAGAAGTAGCAGATCACATTCTTGCTGTTAAACCAGCAGATGTCGATACATTATTAACTTCTGAAATGGCAGAAGGAAAAACTGTTGAAAACAAAATTAATGAAGCCATTTCTACAATCGGTGAAAAATTAACACTTCGTCGTTTCGTATTAGCAACTAAAACAGATGCTGATTCATTTGGTGAGTACTTACACATGGGCGGCCGTATCGGTGTTCTTGCAGTAGTTGAAAATTCTACTGATGCATCAGCTGCGAAAGATGTTGCTATGCACATCGCTGCACTTAACCCTAAATTCGTTTCACGCGAACAAGTATCAGCTGAAGAGTTAGCACATGAAAAAGATATTTTAAAACAACAAGCGTTAAATGAAGGTAAACCTGAAAATATCGTTGAAAAAATGGTAGAAGGTCGTCTTCGTAAATATCTTGAAGAAATCTGTGCTGTCGATCAGCCGTTCGTTAAAAATCCGGATCAAACTGTAGCTGAATTCTTAAAATCTAAAGGTGGTTCATTGAAATCATTCGTTCGCTACGAATTAGGTGAAGGAATTGAAAAACGTTCAGATAACTTTGCTGATGAAGTTATGGGTCAAATTAAAGGTAACTAATCATACAGGACACGTTCACTCGTGTCCTTTTTTTACATATTCATTGAACAGAATGATAGAAACAGATTAACTTTTCAATCGTTTATTGTTATAATACATATAGTTTTGTGCGCTTCTTTCACTAGTAAAGAGGTAAATAATAATTTCTGAAAGGGCGATTACAATTGAGCGAATCATCTAAATATAAACGAGTCGTACTGAAATTAAGCGGAGAAGCACTAGCCGGAGAAGCAGGATTCGGAATCAATCCTGTCATTATTAAAAATATTGCAAAACAAGTGGCAGAAGTCGCTCAAATGGACTGTGAGATTGCAGTTATCGTCGGCGGCGGGAATATCTGGCGCGGTAAAACAGGCAGTGATTTAGGAATGGACCGTGGGACAGCGGACTATATGGGAATGCTTGCCACAGTAATGAATTCTCTCGCACTGCAGGATAGTCTGGAGCAGCTTGACTGTGATACGCGTGTTCTTACTTCCATTGCGATGCAGCAAGTAGCAGAACCATACATTAGAAGACGTGCCATCAGACACCTTGAAAAAGGTCGTGTCGTTATCTTTGCAGCAGGTATCGGCAATCCGTATTTTTCTACAGATACAACAGCCGCACTTCGTGCAGCTGAAATGGAAGCAGATGTTATTTTGATGGGTAAAAATAATGTAGATGGTGTCTACTCAGCCGATCCAAAATTAGATCCAACGGCTAAAAAATATGAGTCACTAACTTATATACAAATGCTGCAGGAAGGTCTGCAAGTGATGGACTCAACAGCGAGTTCGTTCTGTATGGACAATGATATTCCTCTCGTGGTATTCTCAATTATGGAGGAAGGTAACATCAAACGTGCCGTAAGAGGCGATGTTATCGGAACTACGATTACTAAGTAATGATAGGAGACTAATAATGACAACAGCAATTTTAAATGAAGCAAAAGACAAAATGTCAAAAAGTATTGATAGTTTAACGCGTGAGTTTGCAGGTATTCGTGCAGGTAACGCCAGCGCTAATTTACTTGATCGTGTCACTGTTAACTATTACGGTGCGGACACACCAGTCCAGCAGCTTGCAGGAATTTCTGTACCGGAAGCAAGAATGTTAGTCGTATCACCATACGACAAAACATCTATCAACGATATTTTAAAAGCAATCAATCAGGCAAATCTCGGTGTCAATCCAACATCTGATGGCAATGTCATCAGAATCACAGTTCCTGCGCTGACTGAAGAACGTCGTAAAGATTTAGTGAAAGAAGCAAAAAAAGAAGCTGAAAATGCTAAAGTTGCTATCCGTAATATTCGTCGTGATGCGAATGATGCTTTGAAAAAAGCTGAAAAATCAGGTGAACTGACTGAAGATGATTTAAAAGGATTCAGTGAAGATGTTCAAAATCTGACGAATGACAACATTAAAAAAATCGATTCTTTGACTGAAGACAAAGAAAAAGATATTATGGCGGTCTAGTTGACGGCTTAGAAGTTGGAATACTCTTTTCTTCGAATATTATTCGAAGTGAGGAGTAGGTGCCGACTTCTTTTTTTGTTATAAGGGACAATCAATAAAATTGACGACTTCAATTATGGCTTGTGATAGAATAAAGGAATAGTAATATGAATAGCTGGAGGAACGTATGTTTAATTTATTCAAGAAAAGTTCTTTGTCAGAGAAACACGTTCATCAATCCGTACCCGAGCATATTGCCATTATCATGGATGGTAATGGACGATGGGCAAAACAACGCAGAATGCCGCGTGTCAAAGGTCATTTTGAAGGAATGCAGACAGTCAAAAAAATTACTCGGCATGCCAGTCAAATCGGTGTTAAGTATTTAACACTCTATGCGTTCTCAACTGAAAACTGGTCTCGTCCAGAAGATGAAGTCAATTATTTAATGAAATTGCCGGGTGACTTCTTGTCATCATTTTTACCTGAATTGATAGAAAAGAATGTGAAGGTTGAATCGATCGGCTTTATCGATCAGCTGCCTGATCATACGAAGCAGGCATTGTTTGAAGCGAAAGAACAAACAAAGCATAATACAGGGCTTAAATTAATCTTTGCGATGAATTATGGGGGACGAAAGGAAATTATATCAGCTGTTCAGCTCATCGCCTCTGAATATAAAGAGAACAATTTGGAATTGAGTGACATTGATGAAGAATTGTTCAGTACGTATTTGTTTACCAAGCATTTTCCGGACCCAGAACTGTTGATTAGAACTTCGGGTGAGGAAAGACTCAGCAACTTTTTAATATGGCAGACTTCATACAGTGAATTTGTCTTTGAGGACAAGTTGTGGCCGGATTTTGCTGAAGCAGATCTGGACCATGCCATCGAAATTTATAATAACCGTCAACGTCGATTTGGGGGACTTTAAGGAGTACATCTATGAAAACAAGAACAATGACAGCCATTATTGCTATGGCTATTTTTCTGCCGATTGTTATATACGGCGGCTGGCCGGTGCTGATTCTTGCATTTTTGCTCGCCATTGTCGCACTAAAAGAAGTATTGAATATGAAGAAGATCAAGCTCTATTCATTACCGGGCATCATCAGCTTAATTGCATTGTGTCTGATCTTGTCACCACAACGGAGCGATCTCGTCCAGATGCAGTATCAAGTCCCTTTTCTCATTATCATGAGTTTAATTCTGTTAAGTCATACTGTATTTTCTAAAAATAGATTTACATTTGTAGATGCGGCATTCTGTATGCTTGCAGTCGCTTATGTCGGAATAGGATTCATGTACTTCTATGAAACAAGACACAATGCCGGACTTCATTTTCTTTTGTTTGCTTTATTGATTGTCTGGTTGACCGATACAGGCGCTTATATTTTCGGTCGTTTATTCGGCAAGCGTAAACTATGGCCGGAAATCAGTCCGAACAAAACAGTTGAAGGCTTTGTCGGTGGTATATTGTGCAGTACGATTGTAGCTGTCGTCTTCAGCATATATTATGATATGCCGCTTAGTTTGTTTCCGTTATTGCTGGTAACATGGCTGCTCAGTTTGTTTGGTCAATTAGGTGACCTTGTTGAGTCAGCTTTGAAACGTCATTTTGACGTCAAGGATTCCGGCACATTGCTGCCAGGCCACGGCGGAATATTGGATCGTTTTGATAGCTTCATCTTTGTGCTGCCATTGATGAATATTTTACTTATTAACTTTCAAGGTTAGGTGAAGATATGAAGAATATAGGAATATTAGGGGCCAGTGGTTCTGTAGGGAGGCAAGGACTGGATGTCATTAGAGAACACGCTGATGCCTACCGTCTCGTGAGCTTTTCAGTCGGTAGAAGTATAGATATAGCCAAGGCTGTCATTGAAGAATTTCAGCCGGATATCGTCTGTGTGCAGAATGAACTGGATGCAGCCGCGCTTGAAGGTTATGACATTGAAGTAGTATCTGGTGATGAAGGTCTATTAAAAGTTGCGGGATACTATAAGAATGATATGCTGCTGAATTCCATATTGGGAAGTGTCGGATTAAAACCGACGCTGCATGCAATTGAACAAGGAATTGATATTGCGCTTGCTAATAAAGAAACACTTGTTGTCGCAGGTGAACTAGTTATGAAGGCCGCAAAAGAGCATGGTGTTCACATTCTTCCCGTTGATTCAGAGCATTCGGCTATATACCAGTGCATGAACGGGGAAGATGCCAAGTCAGTCAACAGATTGATCATCACAGCAAGCGGGGGATCATTTAGAGATTTGTCGCGAGCAGACCTTGAACATGTTACTCTGGAAGATGCATTGAATCATCCGAACTGGTCGATGGGTCAGAAAATTACGATTGATTCTGCGACGATGATGAACAAAGGACTGGAAGTGATTGAAGCCAGGTGGCTGTTTGATATTCCGGTCGAACATATTGAGACAGTGCTTCATAAGGAAAGTATCATTCATTCTATGGTAGAATTTAACGATACAAGTGTTATCGCGCAACTAGGTACACCGGATATGCGGATGCCTATTCAATACGCGTTCAGTTATCCGGACAGAATACCAAGAAAGGCAGAGCGTCTAAATCTGGCAGCGATTGGTCAATTGAATTTCAAACCGATGGATCTGGAACGGTTCAAGTGCTTGAAATTTGCTTATGATGCCATTCAGATAGGCGGAACAATGCCAGTCGTTATGAATGCAGTGAATGAAGTGGCGGTGGCAAAGTTTCTGAACGGAGAAATCAGTTTCTTGGATATTGAGCGATTGATTGAACGCGAAATGGCTGCCCATCATGTGATATTAAATCCGGACCTTGAGACTATACTAGAAATCGACGCTCATTATAAGTTGCGTCATTACGAGGTGTAATATGCTAGGAATTATTTCATTTATTATTGTCTTTGGTCTTCTTGTCACTGTTCATGAATTCGGACACCTATATTTTGCAAAACGAGCAGGGATAATGTGCCCGGAGTTTGCCATCGGGATGGGTCCCAAAATATTTTCATACAAGAAAGATGAAACGCTGTATACGATTCGTATGCTGCCGGTCGGCGGCTATGTCATGATGGCTGGCAGTGGAATGGATCAGAACCCTGTAACCGCAGGGATGACCATCAGCATCAAAAAAAATGAAAATAACGAAGTGACACATGTCATATTAGATGACCAGCATCAGTTCAGACAGATTGAACAGCTTGAAGTGACAGACAGTGACTTTGAAGATCGTCTATTTGTCTCTGGCGTTGACCAGTATACTAACGAAACAGTGACTTATCCGATTGCTGAAGAAGCGTATTTTGTTCGTGAAGGCGACTTGATTCAAATAGCACCGGTAGACCGTCAGTTTAAAAACAAAAAACCGTGGCCGAAATTTTTGACCTTGTTTGCCGGTCCATTATTTAACTTTATATTGGCGTTACTGTTATTCATCGGCTATTTCTATGCGTCAGGAACACCGACAGACAAGGCAATCATCGGTGGGGTGCTGGAAGACAGCCCGGCAGACAAGGCAGGTCTTGTCACTAAGGATAGAATTGTCAGCATCGACGGTGAATCCATCGATCAATGGGAAGATATGACGTCCTATTTCAATAACGAAGATATCAAGGCTCATGATGTTGTCATTGAACGTGATGGTAAGACGATGACAAAAACTATCACTCCGGTTATTCAGAAAGTTCAGGATGGTTCAGAAGAAGTAGACAAAGCTGTCATTGGTGTCAATGCATTGACGACACATGAGAATTTGATTGACCCTTTGATTTACGGGGTCAAGACTACTTTCAGTACCGGTCTATTGATTTTCAACTTAGTCGGTGCATTGTTCGCAAGTATCTTTACCGGCACCTTCTCATTTGACATGTTGAACGGGCCGGTCGGTATTTATAAGAACACGGAGAAAATTGCGTCATTAGGTCTTCTGCCGCTTGTCGGTTTTACAGCGACACTATCAGTGAACTTAGGTATCATGAATTTGCTGCCTATTCCGGCACTGGACGGCGGAAGAATCTTGTTTGTCATCTATGAGGCGATCTTCAGACGTCCAGTCAACAAGAAAGCAGAAATTGTCATCATCTCAATCGGCGCAGTCTTTTTGTTCTTTGTGATGATTATGGTGACGTGGAATGATATACAGCGTTATTTCTTTTAATTGAACAGGAGGATATTAAATGAAGCAGTCAAAAATGTTTATTCCGACGTTACGGGAAGTCCCGAATGATGCGGATTCAAAAAGTCATCAGCTGCTGTTGAAGGCAGGAATGATCAAGCAGATAGCGAGTGGTATTTACAGCTATCTCCCTATCTCAAAACGGGTACTCAATAAGATTGAAGCGATTGTCCGCGAAGAGATGGAGGCAGTCGATGGTATCGAAATATTGATGCCTGCACTGCAGCCGGCAGAACTATGGCAGGAGAGCGGGCGCTGGCCGAGTTACGGGGCAGAACTGATGCGTATGACTGACCGTCACGGGCGTGAGTTTGCACTTGGACCAACACATGAAGAAATCATCACGTCAATCGTTCGTGATGAACTTAAATCCTATAAGAAGCTGCCAGTCACTTTATTCCAGATTCAAAATAAATTCCGTGACGAAAAAAGACCGCGCTTCGGCTTGCTTCGCGGCCGTGAATTTATTATGAAGGATGCGTATAGTTTTCATGCATCTGAAGAATCGCTGGATGAAACCTATCAAGATATGTACCGAGCCTATTCAAATATTTTCACGCGTGTTAATCTGGCGTTTCGTCCTGTGATCGCAGACAGCGGTGCCATCGGTGGAAGTCACACTCATGAGTTCATGGCACTTGCAGAGATCGGTGAAGATACAATCGCCTATACAGATGGAAGTGATTATGCAGCGAACATCGAAAAAGCAGAAGTCATCTACGTACCGAACATTCAGCATACGGAAGAACAACCACTGGAGAAAGTTCATACGCCGGGTTTGAAAACAGCGCAGCAGCTGGCAGATTCACTTAGTAAACGACTGGATGAGATTGTGAAATCGATGATCCTCAAAGTGGATGACCGCTACGTGATGTTTTTAATCCGAGGACATCATGAGCTGAATGACGTCAAAGTAAAATCATATTTTGGTACGGAATTAGTCGAGCTGGCGACAGAGGCGGAAATTGAAGGCATAATGGGTGCTAAGCCAGGATCACTCGGACCAGTGGGTGTTGATAAGATAGAAATCTATGCAGATAACGCTGTACAGGATATCAATAATCTTGCGGTCGGTGCTAATGAGATAGACTATCACTATATCAATGCGAACCTAGGCCGTGACTTTAACGTTGAGGCATTCGGAGACTTCCGCTTTATCCTGGAAGGCGAGCCGGCTGCAGACGGCAGTGGACCCGTGAAGTTCGCTGAAGGAATTGAAGTCGGTCAAGTCTTCAAGCTGGGAACAAAATATTCTGAAGCGATGAAAGCGACATTCCTTGACGAGCAGGGCAAAGCCCGTCCTATGATCATGGGCTGTTACGGTATCGGTGTGTCACGGACGTTATCAGCTGTCATTGAACAGCATCATGACGACAACGGTATCATCTGGCCGAAAGCGATCGCACCTTATGACGTTCATATCATTTCGGTGAATCCTAAGCAGGAAGTGCAGCGCAACCTTGCAGACCAGTTGTATGACAAGTTCAGACAACACTACGACGTCCTGTACGATGATAGAAACGAACGCGCAGGTGTTAAATTTAATGATGCAGATTTAATCGGCGTCCCTCTTCGAATTGTAGTCGGCAAAAATGCTTCAGACGGCATGGTTGAAGTAAAGCTGAGAAAAACAGGTGAATCATTTGATGTAGCGGTCGACGAACTGCAGGCTAAAATTGATTCGTTATATGGTACGCTGGAATAAAAATTTGATATAATGAATGAAGCAAAAAGTAATACGCACTGACGCGTGTTACTTTTTATTTTGAGAAGGTGGTTCTTGCGTGGCAGATAAATATGAAAAATTTAAAATCCTTTTGACACAGCTGAAAATGACAAATGTTTTTCCTGAAGATATCATTTCAGCATGTTCACTTGAGCGACTGGATATATCAAGGAAAGATAGACAGTGGCATCTATACATCACAAGTCCCGTCATCCTGCCGAGTGATCTTTACTTTCAGTTCTGCAATGAATTGACAACAGCATTCAGCCATATCGCTGATGTCAGCGTGTCTATTAAAGTACTTGACCAATCGGACATGACAGACAAACTGCCGGGTTATCTCCATCATTGTATAGAGCAGACATCCGTCAGCCCTAGTTTAAAGATGCAGCTGAAACATAAGACCTATTCATTTTCAGGCAATGTGCTGAAATTTCAAGTAAATAATGAAGTTGAAAAAAAACATCTTGAAAAAGGATGTAATGGTTCTTTACTGAAAGCATTCAAACAGGCGGGTTTTGAGCTTGATCAAATCATCTTTGAAGTATCAGAAGAAAATCAGCTTAAAGAATGGGAATCACTTGAAGCCCATATTCAGGAGGAAGATACAACAAGTGCCATTGAAGCTCGTGAACGTGTGGCAGAAATGCAGCGTCAGCGGGCTGAAGAAGACAGTGATGAAGTAGGCACCTGTTCCATTGGTAAAGAAATCAATGTGGAGACGATCCGACCGATTTCATCCATTATCGAAGAAGAGTTTAAAGCGGCCATTGAAGGCGTCATCTTTGATATTGAAATTAAAGAACTTAAAAGTGGTCGTCATATCGTTCAGCTGAAGATCACGGATTATACAGATTCCTTAACTTTGAAGATGTTCACACGAAAAGGTAAAAATGATCTGGAGCATTTCAAAGCATTGAAACCAGGTAAATGGGTACGAGCGCAGGGGCGCATCGAAGAAGATACATTCATCCGTGATTTAGTGATGATGATGAATGACATCCATGAAATCAAGAAATCACCGAAAAAGGACAAATCTGAGGAGAAGCGGGTTGAGTTTCATCTTCATTCCAGTATGAGTCAGATGGACGGTATTACTCATATCGGTAAATATGTTGAACAAGCAGCTCAGTGGGGTCATCAAGCCATTGCTGTGACAGACCATAACGTCGTGCAGGCATATCCTGATGCACATGCAGCGGCAGAGAAGCACGGTATCAAGATGATCTATGGATTAGAAGGAATGCTGGTCGACGACGGTGTACCAATTACTTATCATCCAACAGACCGCCTGCTTAAAGAGAGCACTTACGTGGTCTTTGACGTTGAGACGACTGGTTTAAGTTCACAGTATGACAAAATCATTGAACTCGCTGCAGTCAAGGTCAAGAACGGTGAAATCATCGATAAGTTTGAACGGTTCAGCAATCCGGGGGAACGGTTGAATGAGACAATTAAACGCCTGACTGGTATTACAGACGATATGCTCGTCGGTGCACCGCCGATTGAGGAGGTGCTGCCGGAATTTAAGGAGTGGGTCGGAGATGCGATATATATAGCGCACAATGCGAGCTTTGATATGGGATTCATCGATACAGGATACGAACGTTTGAAGCTAGGTGCAAGTACGAACGGCGTCATTGATACACTTGAATTGTCCCGAACGATTAATACAGATCTAGGCAAGCACGGTTTGAATTTCCTTGCCAAGAAATACGGTGTGGAACTGACACAGCATCACCGGGCTATCTATGATGCAGAGACAACTGCCCATATTTTCATCAAGATGATGAAACAGATGGAAGATTTAGGTGTCACCCATCATCATGACATTGACCAGAAGTTATCTAATAAAGATGCCTACAAACGCGCACGTCCTGTTCACGTCACACTGATTGTACAGAACCAGACAGGACTTAAAAACCTATTTAAAATTGTCAGTGAATCATTAGTGAGCTACTTCTACCGGACACCGCGTATTCCGCGTTCCTTGCTCAATGCCAACCGGGAAGGACTACTGGTCGGCAGCGCGTGTGATAACGGTGAAGTCTTCACGGCTGTCATGAACAAAGATCAATCTGAAGTTGAAAAGATTGCAGATTTCTATGATTTTATTGAAGTGCAGCCGAAAGCATTGTATCAGCATCTGTTGACGCGTGATTTAATCCGCGATAATAAGACACTGGAAGAAATATACCAGCGAATCATTGCGGTCGGCGAGAAACTGAATAAGCCTGTTATAGCGACAGGTAACGTCCATTACTTATATGAATATGACAAAATTGCACGCGAAATTCTGATCGCCTCTCAGCCGGGCAACCCGCTTAATAAAAGTGGTTTCCCTGATGCTCATTTCAGAACAACTGATGAGATGATGGATGACTTCATGTTCCTTGGTGAAGACAAAGCGCATGAGATAGTCATTAAAAATACGAATGCCCTCGCTGATTCAATTGAGCGGGTCGTACCGATTCGTGATGAACTCTATACGCCGTCCATTGAAGGGGCCAATGAAGAAATACGTGAAATGTCCTATGCGAATGCCCGGAAACTATACGGTGAGGAACTTCCGGATATTGTCACGGCACGACTTGAAAAAGAGCTGGCAAGTATTATAGGTAACGGTTTTGCAGTGATCTATTTGATTTCACAGAAATTAGTGAAGAAATCGTTGGATGACGGCTACCTCGTCGGATCGCGGGGTTCTGTCGGTTCGAGTTTTGTTGCGACCATGACTGAAATCACAGAAGTCAACCCGCTGCCACCGCATTATATATGTCCCGAGTGCAATGCCAGTCATTTCTTTGATGATGGCTCTGTCTCAAGCGGCTTTGACTTACCTGACAAAAAGTGTGAGACATGTAATGTTCCGTTCATCAAAGAAGGACAGGATATCCCGTTTGAGACGTTTCTAGGGTTTAAAGGAGACAAAGTTCCTGATATCGATTTGAATTTCAGTGGTGAATATCAGCCGATTGCCCATAATTACACGAAAGAGCTGTTCGGTGAAGATAAAGTGTTCCGTGCAGGGACTATCGGTACAGTTGCAGAAAAAACCGCATTCGGTTACGTCAAAGGCTATTTGAACGATAACAGCATGCATAAGCGCGGTGCAGAAATCGACAGACTGGTCAAAGCATGTACAGGTGTCAAGCGGACAACAGGACAGCATCCAGGGGGCATCATCGTTGTGCCTGAACATATGGATATATATGATTTCACACCGATTCAGTTTCCAGCAGATGATCAAAACTCAGCCTGGAAGACGACACACTTTGATTTCCATTCGATACATGATAACTTGCTGAAGCTGGATATTCTTGGACACGATGATCCGACGATGATCCGCATGCTGCAGGATTTGTCTGGCATCGATCCTAAGACAATTCCAGTCGATGACAAGGAAACGATGAAAATTTTCTCCAGCCCTGCAAGTCTTGGTGTGACTGAAGAAGATATTCTATGTAAGACAGGGACGTTCGGTGTACCGGAATTCGGAACGGGCTTTGTAAGGCAGATGCTTGAAGATACGAAACCGAGCACCTTCTCTGAACTTGTCCAGATTTCCGGATTATCTCATGGTACAGACGTCTGGCTTGGTAACGCACAGGAATTGATCCGTACAGGAACATGTGACTTGTCAGGGGTTATCGGATGTCGTGATGACATCATGGTATATTTGATGTATGCAGGATTAGAGCCATCACTCGCCTTTAAGATTATGGAGTCTGTTCGTAAAGGTAAAGGACTGTCTGAAGAATTTGAAGAAGCAATGCGGGAGAACAACGTTCCAGAATGGTATCTCGACTCATGTAAGAAGATTAAATATATGTTTCCTAAGGCCCATGCTGCAGCCTATGTTCTGATGGCTGTCCGCATTGCCTACTTCAAAGTGCATCATCCATTGTATTATTATGCAAGTTACTTCACAGTAAGAGCTTCTGACTTTGATCTGATGACGATGACAAAAGATAAACATACGATCAAAGCAACGGTCAAGGATTATTACAGCCGTTATCATGATCTGGTGAAGAAGGAAAAAGACGTATTGACTGTCCTGGAACTAGCCAACGAAATGGCGCAGCGGGGCTTTAAAATGCAGCCGGTCTCCCTTGAGAAAAGTCATGCATTTGACTTCATCATTGAAGACGATACGCTTATTCCGCCGTTCATTGCTGTGCCCGGCCTCGGTGAAAACGTGGCGCGGAGAATTGTTGCGGCACGTGAGGAAGGCCCGTTTCTCTCTAAAGAGGAACTGAACAAAAAAGCAGGCGTCTCTCAAAAAATTATCGATTATTTAACGGACCTTGGGACATTGAATGATATGCCTGACAAGGCACAGCTGAGTATTTTTGATCTGTAACTCGGTCGAACCGGCCCGTTGAATGGATTTGTAAATTCTTGATTTGTTTGATGACTATCAATGTGTTATAATGGGTATGCTTAAAAAAATACTCTAACGACGGAAAGAGTGGGATATCCCGCTCTTTTCTTCTTGTATCTTGAAGGAGGACTATATGAGCAAAATCACAGAACGTGTTGAAGCACTTGTCAGCCCAATTGTTACTGACCTCGGCTTTGAACTTGTCGATGTTGAATATGTCAAAGAAGGCCCTGACTATTATCTGCGTATTGCGATCGACAAGCCGGGTGGCATCGATATATCGGACTGCGCACTTGCCAGCGAAAAGATCAGCGACATGATGGACAAGGAAGATCCTATTAAAGACGCTTACTTCATGGATGTATCATCACCTGGTGCAGAACGTCCACTGAAAAAAGAGAAAGACTACGAAGCGGCTGTCGGTCATCCGATCTATGTCAAGCTGTACGAAGAAATCGACGGCGACAAAGAATGGCTGGGTGAACTGCTCAGCTATGATGAAGACGTCATCAAAATGTCTGTAAAAATTAAAACAAGAACAAAAGAAATCGAATTACCTAGAAAAAAAATTGCTAAAATCCGTCGTGCAGTCATTTTCTAGTAATGGAGGAACTGAAGTGAAAAATAATGAATTGTTAAATGCCATTGATTTTCTTGAGAAAGAAAAAAGTATTCCAAGAGAAGTTTTGATTGAAACAATTGAAGCGGCATTGATCACGGCTTACAAAAAGAATTACAATTCTGCTAATAATGTCCGTGTGGAATTGAATATGGACAACGGGACTTATGCCGTCTACTCTCGTAAAGATGTGGTAGAAGAAGTGGAAAACCCTAGAGACCAAGTATCATTAGAACAAGCCCTACAAACAAATCCTGCCTATGAAGTGGGCGATATCTTCGAAGAGAATGTAACACCTAAAGACTTCGGACGTGTCAGTGCACAGGCAGCGAAACAAGCTGTCATGCAGCGTCTGCGTGATGCTGAACGCGGCATTTTATACAATGAATTCATCGATAAAGAAGATGACATCATGACTGGTGTGATCGACCGTGTCGATCACCGCTATGTATATGTCACATTAGGCAAAACAGAAGCAGTATTGTCTGAAGCTGAGCGCAGCCCGAACGACGTTTACCGTCCGACAGAGCGTATCAAAGTATACGTCAACAAAGTCGAACAGACGACTAAAGGGCCGCAGATCTTCGTCTCAAGAAGTCACCCTGGATTATTGAAACGTCTCTTTGAGCAGGAAGTACCAGAAATTTTTGACGGCACAGTCATTGTCAAATCCGTAGCCCGTGAAGCAGGCGACCGTTCTAAAATCAGTGTCTACTCAGAAAATCCTGACATCGATGCTGTCGGTGCGTGTGTCGGTGCCAAAGGTGCCCGTGTCGGTGCTGTCGTCGATGAGCTCGGCGGCGAAAAGATTGATATCGTAGAATGGAGTGCAGACCCTAAAACATTTGTCAAAAATGCTTTGAGTCCGTCTCAAGTAGTGGACGTTCTCGTCAATGAAGAAAATCAATCAACAACAGTCATCGTGCCTGATTATCAATTGTCTCTTGCTATCGGTAAAAAAGGGCAGAATGCGCGTCTTGCTGCAAAACTGACAGGATGGAAGATTGATATTAAAAGTGAGACAGATGCCAAAGAAGCGGGTATCTATCCAGTAGAATAAGGGGGATTTCAATGAAGCAGAAAAAGATTCCCATGCGAAAATGTATATTGAGCCAGGAAATGAAACCGAAGAAGGACATGATCCGTGTAGTCCGTTCTAAAGAAGGCGATATGTCTGTCGACCCGACCGGAAAAGCGAATGGCCGCGGTGCTTATGTTTCCAAAGACCTGCAAATTGTTGAAGCGGCACGCGGCAAAAAACGTCTTGAGCAATTTTTTGATGCGAGTACTGAAGAGATGACACCCATATATGATGAAGTCATCCGATTAATCTACCGGGAAATGATACCGAAACGATGACTAAAGACAAAATCTTTAATTTTATCGGTCTTGCAATGCGTGCGAGAAAGCTGACAACAGGTGAAGAATTGGTTATCAATGAAATACGTAAGAATAAAGTCCGACTGGTCATTGTATCATCAGATGCATCAGCGAATACTAAAAAAAACATCACGAATAAATGTCATTCATATCGCGTCAAATGTGTAGAGTTTGGCACCCGATATGAACTCGGTTATGCCATCGGTAAGGATGAACGCGTCATCATCGGTGTCACTGATACAGGTTTTGCCAAAAAACTTGAGACGATGATTCGTGAGTGCAATGAGGAGAGAACCTATGAGTAAAAAAAGAGTATACGAATATGCAAAAGAAGTAAGTTTAAGATCAAAAGATATCATCGACGAACTGAAGAAGATTGATGTCGAAGTGACAAGTCATATGCAGACGTTGGAGCCTAATGAAATCGCGGCACTCGACAAAGTGTTCAAAAAGAATGCTGCACAAGAGCAGCGTCCGGCACAGAACAATGCACGTCCGAATAACGGTCAGAAACCGGCGCAGAACAACCAGCGTCCAACCAATGGTCAGAAGCCGGCACAAAACGCTCAGCGCCCGAACAATAGTCAGAAACCTGCCAATAACACCGGTCAGAAACCAGCACAGAACGGTCAGCGTCCGAACAATAATGCCCAGAAACCGGGAAACCGTCCGAACAATCAGAACCGTAATAACCAGCGTCCTGGCCAGAACAAAAAAGGTAAAGGTAAAGCGAACAAACCTGCGGTACAGCAGGCACCGGTCGTGAAAGAAACACCTTCTAAAATTACGTATCACGAAGGAATCACAGTTGGTGAACTGGCAGATAAACTGAACAAAGATGCTTCTGAAATCGTTAAAACGCTGTTTATGGTCGGCATTATGGCGAACATCAACCAGGCGCTGAATGAAGATGCCATCGAACTGATCTGTGCGGAATACGAAGTTGAGGCGGAACTGGAAGTCATCATTGATGCGACAGACCTTGAAACTTACTTTGAGGACGAAGCAGGAACTGAAAGTGACAAGCAGGAACGACCACCAGTAGTTACTATCATGGGTCACGTTGACCATGGTAAAACGACATTGCTTGACTCCATTCGTAATACACGAGTAACAGCAGGAGAAGCGGGAGGAATTACCCAGCATATCGGTGCTTATCAGATTGAAACAAACGGTAAGAAAATCACATTCCTTGATACACCGGGTCACGCAGCGTTCACAACGATGCGCGCACGTGGTGCCCAGGTCACAGATATTACTATTCTAGTTGTTGCTGCAGATGATGGCGTGATGCCGCAGACAATCGAAGCGATCAACCATGCGAAAGCAGCAGAAGTACCGATTATCGTAGCAGTCAACAAAATCGATAAACCCACTGCTAACCCGGACCGCGTGATGCAGGAATTAGGCGAGTACGGCCTCTATCCGGAAGATTGGGGCGGCGATACTATTTTCGTTCAGCTGTCAGCGATTAACGGTGAAGGTATCGATGACTTACTGGAAATGATTCTACTGATTACAGAAGTAGAAGAACTGAAAGCGAATCCGAAACGCTCAGCGATTGGTACAGTTATCGAAGCGGAGCTTGATAAGTCACGTGGACCAGCAGCGTCATTACTTGTTCAGGACGGTACGCTTGAAGTCGGTGATTCTATCGTTGTCGGTAACACATACGGCCGTGTCCGTGCGATGGTCAATGACCTGGGTAAACGCATTAAGACGGCATCACCATCTACACCAGTTGAAATCACAGGTCTGCAGGACGTGCCGCTTGCCGGTGACCGCTTCGTCGTCTTCAAAGATGAGAAGAAAGCACGCCGCATCGGTGAAGCCCGTCAGCAGCAGAACATTATGGCGCAGCGCCAGGAAAGTCAGAAAGTGTCACTCGACAACCTGTTCGAACAGATGAAACAAGGTGAGATGAAAGACTTGAACGTCATCATTAAAGGGGACGTCCAAGGTTCTGTTGAAGCGCTGGCAGCGTCTCTGATGAAAATTGATGTTGAAGGTGTCAACGTCCGTATTATCCATACAGCAGTTGGGGCAATCAACGAGTCAGACGTTACATTAGCATCTGCATCAAACGGTATCATCATCGGATTTAATGTCCGTCCTGATGTGAACGCGAAACGTGCGGCAGAAGCAGAGAAAGTAGACATGCGTCTGCACCGTATCATCTATAAAGTCATCGAAGAGATTGAACATGCGATGAAAGGGATGCTTGATCCTGAATTCGAAGAGAAAGTCATCGGTCAGGCGGAAGTTCGTCAGACGATCAATATCTCTAAAGTCGGTACAGTTGCAGGAAGCTATGTCACAGAAGGTAAGATCACACGTAATGCAAGCGTCCGCATTATCCGTGACGGCATCGTCGTCTACGAAGGCGCAGTCGATGCGCTTCGTCGTTTCAAAGATGACGTGAAAGAAGTATCAGCAGGATATGAATGTGGTATCACCATTGAGAACTTCAACGACATCAAAGAAGGCGATATCTTCGAAGCGTTCGTGATGGAAGAGATTAAGAGAGCTTAAGAAGGTTTAATTAAGCCATTCTTGAGTTATGAAAGAAGCGGAGACTTCACCAACTAGAATTTTCCAATTAGTTATTTTAGCTACTTCTAACCTTATAGGAATCACAAGTCCCTAAGTAATGAAAGAAAGCTGAAATGGTAAACTTCAAAACTGATATATTAACCCTCAATGTTTATTAAATTAAATGTTGGGGGTTTTATTATGTCGAGAATTAAGACAAGAAGAAGTAGGGAAGTAAATTTAAATAATGAATTTGAGAGATTTAAGGAAATTGTAGTTAATGAGAAGCAACTATTAAATTTAAGTAGGAATACTTTAAAGAACTATAACAAAGTATTTAATGCTTTGAATGATTATTTTAATAATAAAGTCAGTCAATTTGATTTAACTGCACAACAAGCTGAGGAGTTTGTTAGGTATCTTTGAAATGTTAAGGTGCATTATCGTGATAAATTAAGAAATGTGGTGAAGTAAGAAAGTTAAAACCATCAACTATTAACACTTATATAAAGCTATGTAAAACATTTTATCAAACGCTATATGAAATGAATTGCATTGAAATTAACCCTTTTAGTAATATAAGATGTTTTAAACGTTAGAATGAAAAATTAAAGTTATTACTAAAGAAGATTTAACTAAATTATTGAAAAGCTTTGATAATCAATACTTTGCAGATTATAGAATGTACGTTGCTATTAACGTTTTATTAGATACCTTTGGTAGAATAGGGGAAGTATTGAACATTAAAATAAGTGATATTGATTTCTACAATAGAACAATATTCTTTCCTATAACTAAGAATAATAATTTTAGATATGTGCTATATAGCAAACAAACTAAGCAACTAATTATTAATTTTACAGATGAATTTAGAGAAATGAATTCAGAATATCTATTTGTTGATGTTAACGGGAATAGATGGCAAGAAGAAGCCTTTAGAAATTCATTAATGAAGTATGGTATGAATCGTCTACACTTAATTGGACAACTCCCCTGAGGGGATGTATTGTTAAATCAAAGAAAGTAGGCGATTTATTTATGACTAGAACTAGAAGAACATTTACACCAGAATTTAAACTTCAAATGGTGCGATTATTTGAAAATGGAAAATCTAAATCTGATATTGTTAGAGAATATGATTTAACACCTTCGGCGTTGGATAAATGGATTAAGAATCATCAAAATAGTGGTTCATATAATGTTGTTGATAATCTAACTGATGAAGAAAAAGAGCTAAGAAAATTGCGTAAAGAAAATCAACAATTAAAGATGAAAAATGATAATGACAAAAGAGATTACATTAATTAAACAAGCATACTCATATATATTATCAAGTCGAGAAAATTATTTACTATTTATAGAGAGTATAAATAAAGGGTCAACTAATGATCCGTTTTGGGTAATTAGTTGGTATGAGACTATAAAATCAGTTATTGAATTTTATTTAAATAAGAATGTAGAAACAAATATTTTTGAAAGATGGTATCAAAATTATAATAACAAAGATGATGTATATAAATTGTTTGTCTTAAATGAAAGCCATAAATATATAACTAATAATCTTACGCTAGTATCTTTAGGATTAACATTAGAAATGTTAACTAAAGAACTTTATCTGTTTGAAAAGTCACCTGAAGAATATTTAAAGAAGAAAAATATAAGTAAAACATCTCTCTTTATATAAAAGAGTGATAGAGATGAAAAGCACTTAACTTTAAGTAAGTGCTTTTTATTCTACATAAAATGTATAAAACAAGCGTTATACAAATGAAGATTTAAAAGGCATATTTTTATATAAATATTCATTATATATTTTTATCTGACAACGTCAATTAAAACATATAATGATACAATGGATATAAAAATGATATACAAAAGAAGAAATACATATGACAAAGAATCAATCTGTAGAACCAAATATTGCAGACTTAGTTAATGGCTGGTTAAAACAATATAATTTAGATTACAAGTTAGAGCAAGAAAGTATAAATTATGAAATAGATAAAGCATTAAATGAATATGCTTCTAAAAATGGAGGGAAAGGCGGTAATAGACCTGACGCTAAGCTATTATTACAAGATAAAAGTTTAAACTATTACCCAGTACTAATTGAATATAAAGGTTATAAAAATAAATTGGTTAAATTAGATAAAGACGGTAGAGTAGATAATGTTAAAATAGACAGTACACCAAATTACATTAATATTAACGGTTACGCTGTCAATGGAGCTGTACATTATGCTAACGCAATACTTCATTATACGAGTTATACAAATGTAATATCTATAGGTGTAACGGGTTATAGGACAATTGATGGAAATATTGAACATGAAATTGGCGTATATTATGTGTCAAAAGATAATTTAGGTATTGGTCAAGAAGTCGGCAAGTATGCGGAATATTGATTGAACATGCGAATCTGATCAGACAACTGGGTTCAATCTTGATTATTTTCTTCGGGCTTATCATTACCGGCATGCTTAATTTTAATTTCTTGATGAAAGAGAGGAAATTAAAATTTCAAAACAGACCGTCAGGATTTTTAGGTTCAACTTTAATAGGTATGGCTTTTGGTGCCGGATGGACGCCGTGCAATGGACCGATTATCGGAGCTATTTTCGCAATGAGTGCCAGTGCACCAAACGATGCTTTAATGTTAATGGTTATTTACTGTCTGGGCTTTGCAATTCCATTCTTTATATTGAGCTTTTTCGTATCTCGTACACGCTGGATGCTGAAATACTCGAATACGATTATGAAAGTTGGTGGGGTCATCTGATATTAATGGGTGTACTTCTGTATTTTGATGGATTGACTCAGATTATCATTTGGCTGCAGCCGTACTTTGGAGATTTTCAAGGCTTCTAATTATGAATACATTAAATGACTTGTTCATATAACTTTCATAAAAATGATATATTATTATAAAATTTTTTTAAAAATTTTGTTAAAATTAAATATCAAGGAGGAATCTGGATGAAAAAATATTTAATGCCGGTTTTGATGGGCATAATCTTTATTTTAGCAGGTTGTAGTGATGACTCAGCATCGAACGAATCAAATATTAAAGAAATGGTTTCGGAATTAAGCGCTAGTAATATTGTAGAATCAGCATCTATAAATGATAAAACACTTATTGTTAAAGATAGTGGAGATGAGAATGTCTATACTTTGCCAGACGATGAATTTTTTGTATCTATTGCACCATACATCTCAGATACACATCCTTGTGAATTTCATAGCTTAACAGGTTGTCAGGGAGAGCTGATGAATGAAGAGATGGATGTAAAAATTACAGATGAAGATGGAGAAGTTCACGTTGATGAGAAGTTGACTACCCTTAAGAATGGTTTTTTGGATTTTTGGCTGCCAAGAGATAAAAATTACTCTTTAGAAATTAATTATGATGGAAAAAAAGTTGAATCTAATTTTTCAACTTTTGAGAATGACAGCACCTGTCTGACAGATTTACAGCTTAAATAATATTATTGAATGCAGATTACCCAATGCTATTTAGTGTTGTGGAATCTGCATTTTTAATTCAATGTTAAATCTCAGAGTAGCAGTTAATTTATTTTTACTTAGTTTTTAAATACATGTAGTGGATAGTTTCTGCACATATATTTTTTATAATAAACTTAGTAAATTAATAGCTTGACAAATAACGACTACATATGTAAACTTAAATTAATAAATCGATTACAGTTGTAGTCTTATTATAATATAGGAGGGAAAAAAATGAATAAAGAAGGTAATCATAATCATGCTGAGCATGAAGAAAATCATCATAACCATGAGGAGAGCCACGAATCCCATAATCATAGCGGACACGATCATCATGCGCATATGGTGACAGATTTTCGTAATAAATTCTTCATTATCCTGATATTCACAATTCCAATTGTACTTCTATCTCCGATGATTCAAAATTTCATAGGTGTGGATTGGCAATTTACTGGAGATAGTTATATTGTGGCAGCGTTGGCCACGTTCGTTTATTTCTACGGGGGTTGGCCATTCATTAAGGGCGCTTACGATGAATTGAAAAACAAAGAACCAGGCATGATGACATTAATAGCAATGGCGATTTCTGTCGCTTACTTCTATAGTATGGCAGTTGTTTTTGGATTCAATGGGGAAGAAATGTTCTGGGAGCTGGCAACTCTTGTATTAATCATGCTTCTGGGACATTGGATTGAAATGCGAGCTATTAACAATGCTTCCAAGGCTCTGGAATCCCTCGCATCATTAATGCCTGATACGGCAAACCGTATCACTGAAAATGGTGAAACAGAAGAAGTTCAGATTGATGATATTAAAGTGGGTGATTTACTATTAGTAAAACCCGGAGAAAAAATGCCGCTGGATGGTAAAATCGTTAAAGGAAAGTCGCAAGTTGATGAATCAATGTTAACGGGTGAATCTGTTCCAGTTGGAAAATCCGTTGATGACGAGGTCATTGGAGGTTCAATAAACAGAGAAGGTTCTCTCACTATTGAAGTAGAGAAACTGATGAATGAATCTTATCTGACACAAGTTATAGATATGGTTAGAGAATCACAACGTACTAAATCGAAAACTCAGGATGTAACTAATAAAGCAGCTAAATGGTTATTCTATATCGCTTTAGCTGCCGGTATTATCACATTTATCGTTTGGATAAGTATTGGAGCAACTATAGATACTGCTATCATGAGATTGGTAACAGTTTTGGTTATTGCTTGTCCTCATGCTTTAGGTCTGGCAGCACCGTTGGTTATTTCAGTATCTACATCACTTGCTGCAAAGCACGGTTTGTTAATTCGAAAACGTCCACAGTTTGAAAAGGCTCGTAAAATTAACGCTGTGATCTTCGATAAGACGGGTACTTTGACTGAGGGTAAATTTGGTGTTACAGATATACAGACTTTCAATAATATTGACGAAAATACCCTTTTAAGTTATGCAGCAACAATAGAAAATGACTCGGAACACCCTATTGCGAGAGGTATACTCAATGAAGCCAAGTTAAAAGAACTTGAATTGCTTGAAATGTCAAATTTCAATTCAATTACTGGTGTAGGAATTGAAGGGACGATTGATGATAAACAAGTCAAAGTAGTGAGTCCGGGATATGTACGTAAACAAAAAATAGATTTTGACGATAAGAACTTTAATAAATGGTCAGAACAAGGTAAGACGGTAGTTTTTCTTTTGGTAAACGAAGAATTAGCAGGTGCCATTGCACTGGCAGATAAGATTAAGGAAAGTTCTAAGCAGACAATAGAACAGCTGCATAAGAGAAATATTAAAGCTATAATGTTGACCGGAGATAACCAAAAAGTCGCAAATTATGTCGCAGAACAAATTGGGATTGATGAAGTCTATGCTGAAGTAATGCCCAATGAGAAAGCAGATAAAGTGACAGAAATCCAAGAACGTGGTTTGGTTGTTGCAATGACAGGTGACGGAATCAATGACGCACCGGCATTGACTAAAGCAGATGTTGGTATCGCAGTGGGTGCAGGCACAGATATCGCGATGGATAGTGCAGACATCGTTCTCGTTGACAGTAATCCGAAAGATATTCTTGCAATATTCAGCCTGTCTAAAAGAACATATAATAAATTGGTACAGAATCTGATCTGGGCAACCGGATATAACGTGATTGCCCTCCCATTGGCAGCAGGAGTGCTGGCGCCTTGGGGGATAATACTCAGTCCGGCTGTAGGTGCGATTTTGATGAGTCTCAGTACAATCATCGTTGCAATCAATGCGCAGTTACTTCATAGATTTGAAGTAGAATAAAATAAATGCCGACAAATCCTTACTTAAGGATAGTCGGTATTTTAATTCTTTACTGTATGAAATATGAAAGACATCTTAAAAATACTTGAAAAAATTAGAGGTGAAAATATGACCAAAGCAATTGATTCAAATATCACAGATTCCGAATGGGAAGTGATGCGGGTCGTTTGGGCACAAAACAAAACTACGAGTAAAGATATTAGAGATATTATAGAAAATAAAAAGAATTGGAAACCGGCCACGACCAAAACACTTATTGGCAGACTTGTTGATAAAGGTGTATTAAACACAGAAAAGGACGGCAATAAATACATTTATTCAACTGATTTAAAGGAAAGTGATTTTCTTAAAAGTACGCTTGAACAAACTTTCAATAATATATGTAGTAAAGACGTTGGAAAAATAATTGCAGATTTAATTTCAAAATCAACATTAAGTTTTAGAGACATAGAAGAATTAGAAGAAGTATTAGAAATGAAAAAAAAGAATGCAGTTGACGAAGTGCAATGTAATTGTGTTCCAGGTCAATGTAACTGTTAATCAGCAGTAGATACAATGAATTAAGTAAGATAATTGATTGGTTAAATAAAAAAAATAGAGAAGATATAAAATACCTGCCTGGGGTATGATAAAATTATTGTATAGCGTAATCTAATTAAATTTTAAGGAGGAATTTATATGTCAAAAGTAACACTTAATGTAGAAGGAATGTCATGTGGGGCTTGCGTTAATAAAGTTGAGGGAAGTGTCAGTCAATTAAATGGCGTTGAATCAGTCAAAGCTCAAATTCCTGAAGGTAAAGTAGATGTAACATTTAATGACAGTACAATTAATTTGGCAGACATCAAAGGTGCTATTCAAAATACCGGCTACGAGATTAAAGAGGATATTGATAAAGAAGATGGTTCTGCGTGTTCATGCTGCAGCTAGTTAATGACAAAAGATTTTAAGAATTTAGAGTATCATCTTTTTATGTCATATTGATTCTATATAATAATTGTAGAAAGAGACCAAGATAAAAAATCCGGCAAATCTTAATTCAAGATTTGCCGGATTTTTTCTTTGTAATCAGGAATTCATGCTTTTATCCTATATTACTATTCACTAATTTATTCCACAGGTGCCAGTTCACTTTCTGTAACCCACTTATGATTCTGCACTTCTTCTTCAGTATCTGTTGTAACAAAATCTACCATATAGACAGTCGTTTCTTCAGCTGAGTCAATCGTGGCTGTTGCACCATCCATGCCTTTCATGTGATCCGCATCCAAGGTCACTTCAGTGCCGGGCTCCAGTGGTGCTTCTCCTGGACCTTCCAATTCTTCATGGATGACCCATTTATGATCTTCGACAGGATCTCCACCATTCGTAGGTGTGTATGAGACAGTATAGACAGTCGTGTCAAAAGCACCGGAAATTGTTGCTTCAGCACCATCCATACCTTGCATGTGCTCTGCTTCAATAATTGTCCGACTTCCAACTTCATAAGTTGGATTTTCTGCTTCTTTCAAATCTTCAGGCACTTCACCCGAACTGGACATCTCATCGGCTGAATGTTCCATTTGACCTTCGGAATCTGATTCCATGTCCATTTCCTCCTCAGATCTAGACTCTGTTTCAGTGCTTTGGCTTTCTTCATTAGGCTGAGTTTCCCCATTACCACAGGCAGCCATTAAAAATACAGCGAATATGGAAAGAAGTCCTAATAATATTTTGTTTTTTACCATGTATATACCCTCCATTTTATTAGTTCTACTGAGAACTTTACCAATAAATTTTGCAGTTTACGTGCAGATTCAATGAAAAATAAATGTATTTAATCAAGAATAATATTACCGACTCGACATATTGGATTTCAATTTAAAGATTTATTAACCGTGGATGATATCTCAGCGCTTCCTTCAAATCTGCACGAAAAATCGATATTTAAATAATAATATCTATAAAGAGAGTAGCGAATATAATCATGATACCAAGAAAATTAATAATTAATAATATAATATTATCATCTATATTTTTAGCGGGATGTGGTAAAATCACTCATGTAACTTCGAGTTACCCTTTAAATTTAAAAAGTCTTGACGGTCAGGTGTTATACTTAGTCATACATTTTTCAGACTAAAACTTCGTTGCAGCTGCTACTTCTGTTAGATTATTTTATCGAAAGATAGTGGAAATGAAAGATGATGGTATTTTGTATGTTGCAATCAATCCACAGAACGAAGATGAGTTAGCAATCTAGACTATAAACAGAAATAGTTATGTGTCTAATGACGGCTCATAAGAATAGTGGAAGAAAATTTTAGTTGTGGGAAAAGTAAAATAAGCTGAATTATTCATAATAAAAATACTACTTTTCTATATAATATGACTAATAAACAAAATGATAAGATGATATATCACGATTTATACTGTTGCAGAAAACTGAGGAGGCTTTTATGTTCAATAAATTAGCTTTAAAAATCGGACTTTTGTTTTTTCTGGTGATTCTTATTATTGAAATCATATTATTCTATATCCTATATACAAATCTGGTCGCTGATCGTGTGGAGGAAGTGATGGGGGATTTATTGGCCCGGGGGAATACACACAGAGACGTATTGGAAGAAAACTATACAACCACGACATTGGAACATGTTGCGATTATGGAGTCAGAATCAGATTTTATTGTGGTGATAACAGATGAGAATGGAAAAGTAATCATCAGTTCTGATCCAGTTGAACCAGAAATGAAAACTGTCATTGAACATACTGATTATGATGAAATACCACAAGAAGGAGCCATTCTGAAATCAAATTGGTCAGAAGAAAAATATGTCTCTACAGACAGCCCCCTAACTTTTAACGAAACTCATAGCGGGCATGTTTTTATGTTTGCTGAAAGTGATAGCATCGAACGGATTATTGATCATCTCAGCCATAAGTTTTTGCTTGTGGGTCTATTGACTTTACTTCTGACTGTTATAACGGTGTTTATTCTTTCCAGAGTTATTACCCAACCGGTATTGAGGATGAAAAAAGCGACAGAACAATTAAGTAGAGGCAATCATAACGTGGAATTGTATACACATCGAAAAGATGAGCTTGGAGATTTGGCGACTTCGATTACTTTGCTGTCGCAAGATCTGGAACGTTTAAAAAACGAGAGAAATGAATTTTTAGGGAGTATATCGCATGAGCTACGAACACCTTTAACCTATATGAAAGGGTATACGGATATTATTAGCAGAAAAGAAATATCCACAACGGACAGGAATAGATACATTAAAATCATTCAGGAAGAAACAGAGCATTTAGCAGACCTGATAAAAAATCTGTTTGAATTAGCTAAAATCGATCATAATGAATTTGCCATCACAAAAGAGAGGGTAGTATTTAGCGCTTTGATTGAGACGATTTTAGCACGAATCCGTCCAGCGCTCAATGAAAAAAAGATAGAGCTTTTCTTTCATTGTCCGGACAACTTGGTTGTTCTGGCAGATCCCGAAAGAATTCAACAAGTTATATTGAATATATTAGATAATGCAATAAAGTATACTCCCGAGAAAGGCCATATCACAATGGAAGTTATTCAAAATAAAAATGAAATTTTAACAACTATTTCAGATACAGGAGAAGGAATCCCAGAAGAAGATATACCCTTTATATTCGATCGACTGTATCGTTCTGAAAAGTCTAGATCCCGGGTAAGCGGAGGGTCTGGTCTCGGGCTGACAATCGCTAAAGAAATTGTGGAGTTGCATGGTGGCGAGATTGGAGTAGAAAGTACACTCGGCAAGGGGACTGTTTTCGTCATATCTTTAAAGAAGGAGAATGTAAATGAATAAAGTGCTGTTAATCGATGATGAAGAGAGAATGCTCGAACTGTTGACATTATACTTGAAACCTTACCCTTATTTTTGTCGAAAAGCAGTAGGTGCAAAAGCAGGGCTTAAGTTTGTTAAAGAAGAGAAGTTTGATCTTATTCTACTGGATATCATGATGCCTGAAATGGATGGATGGGAAGTATGCAGAGAAATACGGCAATACTCAGATGTACCTATTATCATGGTGACTGCACGTGAGCAGAAAGAAGATATTGTAAAAGGACTCAAGCTGGGTGCAGATGACTATATAACAAAACCTTTTAATGAAGAAGAATTGGTTGCAAGAATGGATGCATTACTAAGAAGAACAAGACCTGTCAACCGGATTGAAGTCGAAAGACTGTTATGGGACGAAGATCAATTTGAACTATCCTATAAAAAACAGCTTGTAAAATTAACACCAAAAGAATTTGCAATCATTGGATTACTCATGAAAAATCCAGGAAGGGTATTTTCTAGAAATCAATTGATTGATTTAGTGTGGGGTATGCATTCAGAAACTGAAGGCCGGACTGTGGATTCACATGTTAGAAACATGCGAGAAAAAATCAGGAAAGTGGGTTTTCCCATCGATGATTATTTTCACACAGTATGGGGCGTGGGCTACAAGTGGATTAGAAAGTAGCTTTCTCATATTATCGATTGCTTAAAAATGTAGATTTTGAGCACATTGCTAAAATTAATTTGAAACATTTTAAAAACTGCACAAACCATGGGCATATGTTTTAGAGACTATTATTTCTGAGGTGATGCTAATGAGCGAATATAAAAAAGACAGCTTATCTTTACTGGATTATCTATCTCAAATGGATAATCTGCATGGATAAGCTCTTTTTATTATATGAATTAACAGATACATTAATGACTGTTTTGAAGGGAATTCGGTTTACTCCTCCTTGCAACGATGGTTCTAAGCGAACTCAACTGTTTTTTATAAACTTGTCTAAACTAAGGCGTCTCTTATAAGTATTGTCAAAATCAAGGGCACTCTTAATTAATAATGCAAATACACCTTAATGTATATTTTCGTTAAAATGCTGGGTACAATCTTAACCGGAAATAAAAGAAGTGGTATGTCCAGAATAAATTCCGACATACCACTTCTTTCTAAGTGTTGTGCTTAGGCGATTTCTTTACAAGCCTCTGCACATTTGAAGCACGCATCTGCACATTTCTGGCAGTGATCGTGGTCATGTTTTTGACACTCGTTGCCGCATGCTTCGCAGACCTTGGCACATACTGCCGCCAGATCAGAAGAAAATGGTGAATTTCTTGTCAGAGCCTGTTCTAAAAATGCACAGATATCTGCACATTCACGATCCAATCGGATACACTCCGCCATCATTTTTACGTCTTCTTCCCTCAGACAGGCATCGTAACAGTGGTTACAGGTTTCCATACATTCATGTAACGTCTGAATCAGTTGTTGATGTTGTTCATGAACCATTATAAATCCCTCCTATAGAATTGAATGCACTTACATTAATTGAATACCCATCCATTTCGCATATAAACCGATATGGTAAAACTCCATAGAAACTGCACATAATTTTAATGATGATTGTCCTTCTCCAACTTACTCAATATTGTAATTCGTCTAGAAAGAATCAAGAAATAGTTCCTTTTTTGTTATTAGATTGAAGCTTTGGAGCTTACTCTACTTTAACCTGTCCCATCATCCCATTGTCCTCATGTTCAAGTATGTGACAGTGGAACATATATATGCCTTTATTTTTAAACTGAATGGCAATTTTTACAGTCTCATCCGGGGCAACGGAAAAACTATCTTTCCAGCCTCTTTCGTTCTCAGGTGGTGCTTCTCCATTCCTGGAAAGGATCTTAAACTGAGCACCATGGATGTGGAACGGATGAATCATGCCGCCCATCATGTCAGGTTTATTATAGATTTCCCATATTTCTGTAACACCTTGTTCCTGCGTAAAATCAATTCTTTCAGGATCAAATTTTTTTCCGTTTATCGTTACCTGATCCATCATGCCGAAAAGTTCAATTTCTTTTGTCACTGGCAGGTTCTTTTCTTCTTCCGTAACTGAAAAGTCATTCATTTCATCAGGTATATCCATGTTCTTACCTGTTTGATCTGTAATTTCAAAAGGTAAGAGCGTGGCATCATCTTCATTCATTAACGCTATATTTTCATTACCATCGACTTTAGAAAAATCAATGATTATTTCGGCCCTCTCTGAAGGCGTGAGTGTGATTTCTTCCATTGAGACCGGTTCATTTAAAAACCCGCCGTCCGTTGCGACTTGTACAAAAGAATCCCCTGTATTTAGTTTAAAGGTGTAATTTCTTGCATTTGATCCATTTAAAAGTCGAAGCCTTACTTTTTCTTTATCTACAGTTAATTTTGGATTCACTGTTGTATTAAGGTTGAAGTTATTCAGTTTGCCAAGTTATTCCTGTACTTTAGCAAAGAGCTGGCTGTCCTTGATATTTGAATCTGTGCTGTGACTGATTATCGATAAAGTCCCGTCTGTTTCCAGAATGACCGCCTGTATATCGTCGAGTGAGTTGTGGCCCGCTGAGCGGATGGCCTGCAGAATCTCTATCTGCAGTATACGTTCTTTTTTCATCTGTCTGTGCACGAACTGACCTTGATAATAGAGCAGGGTCGGATTCGACTTGATGACATCACTGAAAGATGGGCTGATAAAGGACAGCTTCGTCATGATGAACTGCAGGCCGACTAAAGTGATGAACGCGGTAAGTCCTTGAGATATACTGATATCTTTGCTTGTGATGATGCTGGCAAGAATAGATCCTAACGCAACGGTGACGATCAGGTCAAACGCATTCATTTTGCTCAATGTTCGCTTACCACTCACTCTTAAGATCACAATCAGCGATAAGTAGGCCATGATACCAATGAAAAGCGTGCGGAAGATGACATCAAAGCCATCAAAAAACATTTTCTCAAACATAGCAGAGTCTCCTTTAAATGATATAACCTGCGGCAGAACCGCTCATAGTACAACTGATTCCCTGATGATGATTTTTTAATCGCTCAATGAGTTTCAAATATAGTGATTATAGGAAGTAGGCGAGTCGAGCAGAACGTATCAGCTGAACGCGTTTGATCGACCTTCTCCTTAATAAACAGCACGATATCCCTCTGTTTGACAGGACCACACTCGCATCTTATAATGAATAGACATATTTTCCTGCTCACAGGGTATGTTAACAGCGAGGTGATAACATGAGTATGAGAAGTGAACGTGTCGGTGAACAGCTCAAAAAGGAACTGAGTGAAATCATCAGCCAGAAGATTAAAGATCCGCGTGTCGGCTTTGTGACAGTCACAGAAGTAGAAGTGACAGGAGATCTATCTCTTGCGACAGTCTATGTGACAGTTCTCGGCAATGACAAGGAACGCCGTGAGACACTTGCAGGTCTTGAAAAAGCAAAAGGTTTCATGAAGACAGAAGTCGGTCAGCGTATGAAACTGCGTATTGTGCCTGAACTGAAATTCGTCTATGATGAATCGATTGATTACGGTAACAAGATTGAACGTATGATTGCTGATCTTAATAAAGGATAGCAGATAGTGCCTACTATCTGCTTTTTTAATGGAGGAATGATGATGCTGAACGGCGTACTTGCTATCAATAAACCACGGGGCATGACGAGTCATGACGTGGTCTTCAAACTGAGAAAACTGTTAAAGACAAAAAAAGTCGGCCATACAGGGACACTCGATCCTGCAGTGGATGGTGTGCTGCCTGTCTGCATCGGTCCTGCGACAAGAATTAGTGATTACATTATGGACAGCGGGAAGCGCTATGCGGCAGAGATTACGCTCGGCAGCCAGACGACGACAGAAGATCAGACCGGGGACGTGATTTCCACAGTTCTCATTCAGCCGGACTGCTATTCTGAAGCACAGGTGGATAATGCCTTGACGCAGCTCATAGGACATATCGAGCAGACACCGCCCATGTACTCTGCTGTTAAAGTCAACGGCCGCAAACTGTATGAATATGCCCGGGAAGGGAAAGTAATTGAACGGCCGTTCCGCATCGTCCATATCAAGGACATCACGCGGACGTCAAGACTGACTTATCAAGACGGCCGGCTGACATTTACAATTGATGTGGCATGCGGTAAAGGTACTTATATCCGGACGCTCGCCACTCAAATCGCTGAACAACTAAATACAGTCGGGCATATGTCGCGACTGACCCGGCTGGAAAGCGGCGGATTCACTTTAAATGACTGTTATACGCTCGATCAGATTGCGGATACAGTGGATGTCCAGCCGTTACTGAGGCCGATAGAAGAAGGACTGAAAGAACTGCCGCATCTCGCAGTGGACGAGGCGCTGAAACTACGTGTGAACAACGGCCAGAAGTTCAGTGATGACGAGCTTCCTGTATGTGAGCCGACTGTTATTACTTATGACGATAAGGCGCTTGCCATCTATGCGCCGCATCCGGAAAAGCCAGGACAGGTCAAAGCAGTAAAAGTATTTAATTAGAAAACTATATGTAAATTTCATTGATGTGTGTTTAGAATGATGATAAGTGGCTAAATATACACTATCGATCATCATTTATAATGATATTGATAGTTTCATACTCATTCAAAGGACACTGTCCTAACAATGGCAAATGTAAATCCAGAAGAACAACTAAACAACTTATCACAGGAAGATAGAGACCAAATCTTGGAGAGCTTCAACAACTTCAAATCTTACTTAAACAAACAAGTCGGCAGAGCTGAAAAATTAGGCATGAGCGATGACGCGATTGTCAAAGCAGCAGAAAAAGTTGCAGACCACTTAGCAAAAAACGAAGAGCCTAAAAACCGTGAGGAAAAAGTTCTTAATGAATTATGGAACAATGCTCAAGGTGAAGAGAAAAACGCTATCGCAAGCGCATTAGTGAGAATGGTTCAGCAGGAAGGCTGAGTTCTTAAAAAGATTCCATCTATAGGTGGAATCTTTTTTTGGCTTCATGACGTCATTTTCTGATACACTAAGCATAAAGTATATGGGAAAGAGAACGTGATAATGATGAAGACGATACATACCAATCATAATTTGACAGACATGTACAATCATCCGGATGTCGCCCTCGCAATCGGATTTTTTGACGGGCTGCACCTCGGTCATATGTCAGTCATCAATACGATGAAGGAGATTGCTGAAGAGAAGCAGCTGGCTAAAGCGGTGATGACGTTTGATCCGCATCCGTCAGTCGTCCTCAATCCGGAGAAAAAGCGAACGGACTATTTGACGCCGCTTGATGAAAAGCAGCGCCTGCTGGAAGCCATCGGGATTGATTATTTATTTGTCGTATCTTTCACATCGAAGTTTGCACAGATGGCGGAACAGGATTTCATCCGTGACTATTTGACGAACAACCATGTTAAAGAAGTAATCGCCGGGTTTGATTTTACATACGGTAAGTTCGGTAAAGGGAATATGATGAAGCTTGAAGCTGATAAGCAGGGATTCAATGTCACGGCTGTTGCGAAACAGGAGCTGAATGCAGACAAGATTGCGACGACGCATATCAGAAATGCACTGAAAGAAGGACATGTTAAGGAAGCGAACGCGCAGCTTGGTCGTCCCTACAAAATTTCCGGGCTCGTCGTGCAGGGAGAGAAGCGCGGACGGACGATTGGTTTTCCTACTGCTAATGTGGCACCTGATGAAGCCTATGTGCTGCCGAAGCTCGGTGTTTATGCCGTGACGCTGAAACGGACAGATTCAGATCAAATGTTAAAAGGTGTCTGTAATATCGGTTATAAGCCGACATTTCATGATCCGGCAGTTTCTGCTGTCTCCATAGAAGTTCATATTTTTGATTTCACGGAATCTATTTACGGCGAACGTGTCGAAGTGTTCTGGCATGAATTCATCAGACCAGAACAGAAGTTCAACGGCATAGACGCACTTATCGCCCAGATCAAGCAGGATAAGCAGTGGGCTGAACAACTTTTAGCTGATATTTCACTTGATTAATTCAGCGATGGTGCTATAATAGGTCAAGTACCTTTCCTTGGCTTATCGATCACTCCGACGATCTGCTCAGGTCATGGTGTCAATTATATAATAGGAGGTCATTTAATTATGGCAATTTCACAAGAACGTAAAAACGAATTAATCGCACAATACCGTGTGCACGAAACAGACACAGGATCACCAGAAGTACAGATTGCTGTTTTAACTGCAGAAATCAATGCATTAAACGAGCACTTACGTACTCATAAAAAAGATCACCATTCACGTCGTGGTTTACTTAAAATGGTTGGTCGTCGTAAAAACTTACTGACTTACTTACGTGAAAATGACGTTCAACGTTACCGTGAATTAATTAAATCTTTAGGATTACGTCGTTAATCTTAATTCTAGTCGAAAGAGACAGTTGTTTCTTTCGATTTTTTTATGTCTAAATATACCTCAAACAACGGATAAATGATATGATGGATGATATATATTGGAGAGGAGCATTTTTAATGTCTCAGAAAAAAGTATTTACAACAGAATGGGCAGGACGCCCGTTAACAGTTGAAGTCGGCCAGCTGGCAAAACAGGCGAACGGTGCGGCACTTGTCCGCTACGGCGACACAGTGGTGTTATCGACTGCAACTGCAAGCAAGGAACCACGGGACGTTGATTTCTTCCCGCTCATGGTCAACTACGAGGAGAAATTATATGCTGCCGGAAAGATTCCAGGCGGCTTCAACAAACGTGAAGGACGCCCGGGTGAAGACGCGACATTGACTGCCCGTTTAATTGACCGTCCGATCCGTCCACTGTTCCCGAAAGGTTACCGCAATGATATTCAAGTCATCTCCATCGTGATGAGTGTGGACGCAGATAATACACCAGAAATGGCAGCGATGCTCGGCTCTTCGGTAGCATTAGCAGTGTCAGATATTCCTTTCCAAGGCCCTATTGCAGGTGTCAATGTCGGTCTTATCGACGGTGAACTGGTTATCAATCCAACGGTTGCCCAGCGGGAGCAGTCGCTGTTAGATCTGCAAGTAGCTGGCCATAAAGACGCGGTTAACATGGTTGAAGCAGGTGCCAAAGAAGTACCAGAAGACAAAATGCTTGAAGCGATTATGTTTGGCCATGCAGCCATCAAAGAACTGGTCGCGTTCCAGGAGAGCATCGTCAATGAAATCGCACCAGTGAAAAAAGAATTTGTTCCTGCACCTCCGAACGAGCAGGTTGAAAATGAAGTTAAGCGCTATGCAGAGGAATTAGGACTTGCTCAAGCGATTCAAACTAAAGACAAGCTGGAGCGTGAAGAAAATATCACTGCAGTTAAGCTGCAGATCATCGATCAATATATCGGTCAAGATGAAGAGACAATGACTGTGGTCAATAAGACATTTGATGGTTTAATCAAAGAAGAAGTCCGTCGTCAAATTACAGAAGACAAGATTCGTCCGGACGGGCGTCGTCCGGATGAAATCAGACCGCTTGATAGTGAAGTCGGGCTGCTGCCGCGAGCACACGGTTCAGGTCTATTTACAAGAGGACAGACTCAAGCATTATCTGTAGCAACATTAGGTGCGCTAGGAGAACATCAGATTATTGACGGTTTAGGTGTTGAGGAGCAGAAGCGTTATATGCACCACTATAATTTCCCGAACTTCTCAGTAGGTGAAACAGGTCCGATTCGTGCGCCAGGACGTCGTGAAATCGGTCACGGTGCACTCGGCGAACGTGCATTGCTGCAAGTAATCCCTGATGAAAAAGAATTTCCTTACACGATACGCGTTGTTTCAGAAGTGCTTGAATCCAATGGTTCAAGTTCACAGGCATCAATATGCGGCTCAACATTAGCATTGATGGATGCTGGTGTACCTATTAAAGCCCCTGTAGCGGGTATTGCGATGGGACTTGTTAAGAAAGGTGAAGATTATACCATATTATCAGATATCCAAGGGATGGAAGATGCTCTCGGCGATATGGACTTTAAAGTTGCAGGTACAAAAGAGGGCATCACAGCGATTCAAATGGACATCAAGATTGATGGACTGTCAGAAGAAATCTTGAAGGAGGCACTTGAGCAGGCAAGAATCGGTCGTATGCACATTATGGAACACATGATGCAGACTATCAATGCACCGCGTGAGACGCTGAGTGCTTATGCTCCAAAGATTGAAATCATCCACATCAATCCTGACAAAATTCGTGACGTCATTGGACCTGGTGGTAAGAAAATCAATGAAATTATCGATGCAACAGGCGTTAAGCTGGATATTGAACAAGACGGCACTGTCTTTATCGGATCTAGTGACGCAAGCATGATTGAAAAAGCAAAAGGCTTGATTGAAGATATTGTACGCGAAGCGAAAGTCGGCGAAGTGTATATGGCGACTGTTAAACGCATCGAAAAATTCGGTGCATTCGTAGAAATCTTCCCGGGAAAAGATGCGCTGGTACACATTTCTCAGCTGACTCAGGAAAGAGTCAACAAAGTTGAAGATGTCGTGAAGATGGGTGACCAGTTCCTTGTTAAAGTCACTGAAATTGACCGTCAAGGTCGTGTCAATGCATCTCGTAAGGACCTCCTTGCAGAAAATAAACAGGCAGAATCAAAAGAATAGTAAATAGAAAAACTGGATCATTGATGGATCCAGTTTTTTCTTGAAAAGAGGTTAATCGTTGAAGTTACAAAATGGACTTGTTTTTCTTGAACATAGCAATGCACATCAAATCGTACATATAGCTGCATTCGTCAAAGTAGGAACAAAGCACGAATCTTCATTCCCGGCAGGGACAGCTCACTTTATTGAGCATATGCTCTTCAAAGGAACTCGTGCGTTCACCGCCATGCAGATGGCAGAAGAAATGGATGCGATCGGAGGCGAAGTCAATGCTTATACGACGAAAGAATACACTTGTTATACGATTAAAACACTAAAGCGATACGAAGCTCGGGCTATACAGCTTCTTGACGAGATGCTGAATCGTGCTACCTTTCCAGAAGAAGAGATCAAGCGTGAACAGCAGGTGATTCTTGAAGAAATCAAAATGACAGAAGATGACCCGGAAGACTTAATCTATGAATCTTTCCAGAAGCAGTCATTTCAAAACAGTTCATTTTCGCAACCGATTTTAGGAACTAAGGAATCGCTCGCCGCTATTGACCGGAACGTTCTGATTTCTTTCTATCAGACGTTTTACAGTGCTGACCGAATCATTATTTCCTACTCAGGAGATAATCCGAACGGAGTGATTGATATGTTCAGCAGAATGCAAAGCAGTGACTTTGAACAGGTTGCAGCTCATTATCGGTGGACACCGTTTAATGACAGCCGGCTGTATGATTATGAGCAGGCCCACTTATTGATAGGCTATAATGCCGTAAGCTATCATCACCCGTTATACGATGCCTTCAGTTTGTTCAGCTCGATGTTCGGTGAATCGGTATCATCTCCACTATTTAGAAGGCTGCGTGAGGAACTTGGCTTATGTTATAACGTGTACTCTTCACTTGAATCATTTGATGAGGGCGGCCTATTTTCAATCTATATTGCTTGCGACCATACTGCTATTGACGAAGCAACAGCTGAAATAAACAAGCTGCTGAACTCATTTAGAGATACAGTGACTGCTGATCAACTTGAAAGAGCGAAGACTTATTTAATCACGAATGCGTATATGAATAATGACTATGAAGGTCAGATGATAATGCGCAGCGGCATGAGTTATTTGTATTACGGTAAAGTCGTGACGCTTGAAGCGTTTGAACAGCGAATCAATGCGATTTCTTTCGCTGATATTATGACTGTGCTCGATATTCTGAATAAGCCTGCCTCTACACTGGTATTTACTAAATCTTTGTAATTTCTAGTAGTTGGTATTAAAATATAGTTGACTATAAAGGAGGCATTACAATGGTATTTGATCGAATAATTGTAAACAATCAGACATTGCTGGCAGAAGGGCAGCTGACTGTTGATCAGCCGCTCATTAAAATTACGACGACAGATGGTGAAGTCGGTCAATACTTCAACCAGCTGGAAACAAGTCAGCAGTCTATCGAATCCATCGCATTGTTCAAAGGGGAAGAAGAGCGTTACGCATCATCCAGTATTCAAATCAGCAAGTTGACATTGGTCGGTGGGAATTATCGTATTGAACTTGAAGAAACCCATCAAGTGAATTAGTCTTTTAATTATCGGAAATCCTTCATCATATTTGATGAGATTTCCGATTTGTTTTGTCTATAGGTCATATTTCTTCTAGTTATCCACCGTATGGCTATTTTTTATTGTGTTATAAGATTCAAATAGCTTATAATAAAGACAATATGTTTTGTACGGGAAAGAATTTTAGGAGGAACTATTTTGAATTTAGTGAAGAAAGAAAATCATCATATTAGAATAATACCACTTGGTGGTGTAGGGGAAATAGCTAAGAACATGTATATTGTCGAAGTAGACGATGAAATGTTCATGCTGGATGCAGGACTGATGTTTCCGGAAGATGAAATGCTCGGAATCGATGTCGTCATTCCCGATATTCAGTACGTCGTTGAAAACAAGCATCGTTTAAAAGGGATCTTCCTGTCACACGGACATGAAGATGCCATCGGTGCACTGCGCTATATTATCGACAAAGTAGACGCGCCGATCTATGGGTCACGTCTCACTCTTGCATTAGTGAAAGACCATATGAGGGAAGCAAAAGTCGATAAAAAATTAAAATATTATACAGTCAACAATGAATCTGTCATGCGGTTCAAAGGTGTTAATATTACATTCTTTAATACAACGCACAGTATTCCAGACTCATTAGGTGTCTGCATTCATACTTCACATGGTGCGATTGTCTACACAGGTGAGTTCAAGTTTGATCAGAGCGTCAAAGGACCATATCGTCCGGACATCTCAAAAATGAGCATGATTGGTGAGAACGGCGTACTGGCTTTAATCAGTGATTCAACTGAAGCGGAAAAACCGGGCTATAATACACCTGAAAATGTCATTGAGAGTCATATTAATGATGAATTTGCCAAAGCTCGTGGACGTATCATTGTATCGTGCTATGCTTCAAACTTCATCCGGATTCAACAAGTACTGACTGCTGCAGCGAATACGAACCGTAAAGTGAGCTTCCTCGGAAAGTCACTGGAGAGTTCATTCAATACAGCTCGTAAACTCGGCTACTTCGATATTCCAGATCAATTACTGATTCCAATCAAAGATATTTCTAAGTATCCTAAAAACGAAATGGTCATCATATCTACAGGTTCACAAGGTGAACCGATTGAAGCATTAGGACATATGGCATTACAAAAACACAGCATTATGAATATCGATGAAGGAGATACAGTGTTCATCACGACGACACCTTCGTCTGGTATGGAAGTGATATTAGGCTCTACTATCAACCATCTCGTAAAAGCGGGTGCGCATGTCATTCCAACTAATAAAAAAATCCATGCATCTGGTCACGGCTGTATGGAGGAACTGAAAATGATGCTGAACTTAATGCAGCCGAAATACTTCATCCCTGTACAAGGGGAATTTAAAATGCAGATTGCTCATGCGAAGTTAGCAGCAGAAACAGGTGTTCAACCTGAACATATCTTCTTATTGGAAAAAGGGGATGTCATTAACTTCGACGGTGAAAAGATGCTTGCGAACGAGAAAGTTACTGCCGGTAATGTGCTGATCGACGGTATCGGTGTCGGTGATGTCGGTAATATCGTCCTTCGTGATCGTCGTCTGCTTGCTGAAGATGGTATATTCATTGCAGTCGTGACACTGGATCCTAAAAATAGACGCATTGTTGCTGGACCTCAGATTCAGTCGCGAGGATTTGTCTATGTCAGAGAAAGTGAAGAACTGCTGAAAGAAGCAGAAGACAAAGTACGTGCCATCGTTGAAGAAGGATTAATGCAAAATCGTATAGAGTGGGCTGAAATCAAACAAGATATGCGCGACAAATTAGGTAAGTTTCTCTATGATTCAACTAAGAGAAGACCGATGATTATTCCAGTGATTTCAGAAATCTAGAATTTGATAATAATAAATAAACAAGCTTAGGCTTGTTTATTTATTTATTATGAGAGGTGCCTTAATTGGTTATAAAAAAAACAAGCGGTAAAAAACGTAAGCCGGCAGCAAAAAAGAAGCGGACAAAGAAGCGGGATACACCTGTTATTTATTTATTTGCTCTAGTAGTGCTGGCACTTCTTGCCATCGGTGTACTGCAATTCGGTCTTGTAGGTCTAGCCATCGATTGTCTGATGATCTTATTGACAGGCAGTGTCCGTTACTTCACTTATTTATTTATTGCAATGCTGACTATATATTATACAGTCAACAAGCGATTTGTTCCGTTGAATAGAAGGTTTGTCGGGTGGATCACTCTGCAGGTCGGCTTGACGATTTTGTTTGAGTCGGTGCGTCATCTGACCTCGATTCAAAGGAAACCGACATTCAATAGCATCTTTGAAATAGAATCTGATCATGAGTTTCATTTTCAAGGAGGCGGACTTATAGGTTATGCGCTTGAGTGGTCTCTGAGTCAGCTGATCAGTTCAGTCGGTGCGCTGATATTCTCACTACTTGTCCTTGGTATCGCCGGCATATTGATTGCAGGACGGTCGATTAGAGCAGAGTCCAAAGTAATATTTGATCAGCTGATTAAATGGGTTCACGCAAGTCAGATGAAACTTTTCAATATGAAGGCTCGACTGGCTGAAAGACCTGTTGATGTCTCGGAACTTCAGGAAGTTACGGTTGAGCCTGAACCAGTTCAACTACCATCTGAAGAACGACAGGACGAACCGGTTGATATACCACTGATGCATCACGACGCACGGCCAAAAAAAGAGCAGCAGGTGCCTGTGATTGATGATGAAAATCCTGATTACCAGCTGCCGCCGCTAGAGCTGCTGAATCCTCCTGTCAGTGGTGTGAAGTCAGATATGAAGACCATCAAGCAGCGGGGACAGCTGCTTGAGTCCACATTAAAAAACTTTGGTGTCAATGCCAAAGTGAGTCAGATCAGAATTGGACCTGCTGTGACACAGTACGAAGTCCAGCCGGCGATGGGTGTCAAAGTCAGTCGAATTGTTAATCTGTCGAATGATATCGCACTGGCACTCGCAGCAAAAGATATTCGTATTGAAGCGCCGATCCCTGGTAAATCAGCTGTCGGTATTGAAGTGCCGAACAACTCTGTGTCAATGGTGACATTAAGAGAAGTACTGGAAGAAGAGCCGGCAGCCGAAAACAAGTTAAAAGTAGTGCTCGGCCGCAATATATCAGGTGATGCAATTACAGCAGAACTGAACAAAATGCCGCATCTGCTTGTAGCCGGCTCAACCGGCAGCGGTAAATCTGTCTGTATCAATGGCATTATTACAAGTATATTGATGAACGCCAAGCCGCATGAAGTCAAACTGATGATGATTGACCCTAAGATGGTAGAATTGAATGTCTATAATGGGATTCCTCATCTGCTGACACCTGTTGTCACCAATCCACAGAAAGCAGCGCAGGCGCTGCAAAAAATTGTCGGCGAAATGGAACGACGTTATGACTTATTCAGTCATACAGGTACAAGAAATATTGAAGGATACAATCAATATTTGATGCGGCAAAATAACGAACTTGAAGAGAAAAATGCAAAGCTCCCTTATATTGTCGTGATTGTCGATGAGCTGGCTGACTTGATGATGGTTGCCAGTAAAGACGTCGAAAGTGCGATTATGCGGATTGCACAGATGGCCCGGGCAGCAGGCATTCATTTAATCATCGCAACCCAACGTCCTTCTGTAGATGTCATCACAGGATTAATCAAAGCTAATATTCCGTCTAGAATCGCATTTGCTGTCAGTTCGCAAATAGATTCACGTACCATACTGGATTCGCAAGGTGCTGAAAAATTGCTCGGTCGCGGGGACATGCTGTTCTTACCGTCAGGACAATCAAAACCAACAAGAATTCAGGGCGCGTTCCTGTCTGACAAAGAAGTAGAATCCGTAGTCAACTATGTGACAAAGCAGCAGTCAGCGAATTATGTCAAAGAACTGGAACCCGATGACATAGTGACGCAGGAATCACCATCAGAGGACGCCTTGTATTTTGATGCGCTGCAATTCGTAGTAACGAATCAGAAGGCTAGCGCCTCATTACTACAGAGACAGTTTAGAATAGGATATAATAGAGCTGCGCGATTAATCGATGAGCTGGAGATGAATCAAGTCATCGGACCTGCTTCTGGCAGTAAGCCGAGACAAGTATTAATCAACGAAACAGAAGAATGATGGAGGAATGAATGATGTCCGTTCAAAGAACGATTTTAATTGCTAAAGACTGGATTATCATGAAGATCAATCAACAGGAATTTAAACCTAACATGCCGATTCCAAGCCTGTATGAAATTTCACGAACACTTGATGTGTCACAGGACGATGTGGAGCAGGCTATAAGAGAGCTCATTACTGAGCAGATTTTGACGGAAAAATTCGAAGAAGGTTATTGCGTCAAACCAGAACCTGATTTTTTCTATCCGGTCAATGAACTGCGGAGTATTACTCGAATGATTGAAGAAGTCGGCTGTAAGGCCGGCACTATTATCATCAGTCAGGACCCTGAAGTCCCTTCTCTTGATGACAAGAAAATACTTGATATTACGGATGATCAGATGATCACTGTCATCGAAAGAATCAGAACGGCTGATGGTCGACCGGTCGCCTATTGTCTTGATAAAATTAACATGACTGATTTTGATTATATGCATTTAAATAATAACCTGTCGTTACTGCAGATACTTCAGGAAGATCCAAAATATAAAGTAGCCTATGCCAATTCTGAAATAGAAGCTATCAGCTATGAACCTTATATTTCTAATGCACTTGATTGTGCACCTGAAGAAAGTCTGCTGCTCTTTAAGCAGGTTCATTATAATGCAGAGGATGTTCCAGTTCTTTACTCAATGAACTATTTCAAATCTAATCAGATGAAATTCCAAATTAAACGGGAAATGAAGTGATCACATGATACCTATTCATATTAATGAAGAACGCAAATTCAAAACGATTTCTGTTGTTGTTAAGTTCAAGACACCTATCAACAAAGAAACTGTAACAGAGCGTGCACTGCTCAGTAAAATACTCACGAAATCAACAGCCAAATATCCGACAGAACAACTCCTTCACGATGCACTGGCTGATTGTTATGGAGCAAATGTCTATAGTTATGTCACTAAACAAAAAACAGCTCACGTCGTGACCATTGGTATAGATATGATCAATGACAAATATTTGAGCCATCCAGAAAATTTGTTCAAGCGTGGACTTGAAATATTATCAGAAGTGATTCAACGGCCCGTCATTGAAAATAATCAGTTCAACGCACATAAAGTTTCAATAGAGAAAAAATTACTGCAGGCACGATTTGAAGCTATCAAAGATAATAAAACGCAGTACGGCTATCAGCAGCTTATGAAAGAAATGTTCAAAGGACATGATTACCGGTACCCCAGCTATGGGATTGAAGAGAAATTAAATGAGGTGACACCGCAGTCACTCTATCATGCGTATCGTTCAATGATCAATGAAGACGAGAAAGAAATCTTTGTGATCGGAGATATTGAAGCCGCTGATGTGAAGGATAACATCAAACATTATTTAGCACTGCCGCAGGGGACTGCTGTCCTTGATACTTTTCAGCTCGAACAACCGGCAGAACCTGTCTATATTACTGAGCAGACAGATACGACGCAGGCCAAGATCAATATCGGGATGACAGCAGATGTCAACTACGGAACAACATCCTACTTCGCTCTCATCGTATTCAATCAAATTTTCGGCGGCGATGTTACTAGTCTATTATTCATGAATGTCAGAGAAAAAATGAGTCTCGCTTATCAGATTCATTCACAGATCGATGCAAGACTTGGCTATATCTATGTGATTGCAGGCGTCAACAAAGAAACAAAAGAACTCACTGTGAAAACTATTCTAGATCAGCTTGCGCTCATTAAAGAGGGTGAGTTTGATGAAGCATTAATACATACAGCTAAAACAATGCTCATTACACATAAAAAAGAAACATTTGACCGTCCAAAAGGATGGATAGAAACAACCTATGCTAAAGGATTTGATGATATTGAGCTGACCACACAAGAGTGGATCCAAGGAATCGGCCGGGTGACAGCTCAAGATGTGATCGATGTGGCACAGCATATCCATGTCCATACGATATATTGTCTAGCAAATGAGGTGCAATCATGAGAGAAATCATTTATGAGCAGATTGATGAAGCGTTATACGAAACGACATTGACTAATGGATTGAAACTGTTTCTCATTCCTAAAAAAGGATTCCAGAAAACGTATGTGACATTGACCACACGGTACGGCTCGCTGCATAACCAGTTCGTACCGTTCAATGAGACACAAATGATTAAAATGCCTGAAGGAATTGCACATTTTCTTGAACATAAGATGTTCGAAAAAGAAGACGGCGATATGTTCAATTCATTCTCAGTGAACGGTGCCTCTGCTAATGCATTCACATCATACGATCGGACGAGCTATTTGTTTACGGCTATTGATCACGTTGAAGAGAACATTAAACTCCTTCTCAAGATGGTGCAGGAGCCGTATTTCTCAAAAGAGTCGGTTGAGAAGGAAATCGGCATTATTGCTGAAGAAATTCAAATGTATCAAGATCAACCGAACTACCGGCTGTACTATCAAACGCTGCAGGGATTATACCATCATCATCCTGTGAAAGAAGATATCGCCGGCAGCATCGCGTCCATTAATGAAATTACTGCAGACAAACTTTACAGCTGCTATCACACGTTCTACCGTCCTGAAAACATGGTGATGTTTATTGTAGGGAATATTAATCCTGAAGAGATTGCACAGATTGTAGAAGACAATCAGTACACGACAGATGACACTACTTACTTTCCTGAAACAGCAGTCATCAATGAGCCGTCTTCTATTCATGAAGCGACATTGATACAGTCAGCAGACGTACAGCAGCCTAAAATGATGCTTGCTATCAAAACAGAGCTGCATCAACGGGAGCAGTCATTGATTAAAACGGAATTAGAAGTGTCATTTATACTTGACTTATTGTTTGGTGAGCAGACAGAATTCTATCAGGAACTGCTGGCTGATGACTTAATCGATGATACATTCGGTTATAATTTTACATTGGAACCTACGTTTTCCCATATCTTTATTGCAGGTTCTACAAAGCAGCCGGATGCGCTGAAAGAACGCATTATGGAACGCCTATCTGCCAAGGCGTTTAAAGAAGATGATTTCAACAGGCTTGTCAAACAGACCATCGGAGAATATATTTCAAGTTTAAATTCACCTGAATATATCGCGAATCAGTTTACACGTTATTATTTCAATGATGCAGTGCTATTCGACATTCTACCGTTACTGGAAACGCTCACTTTGGCTGACAGCTTGAAAACTTTTGAGACCATTGATGTGACAAATATGACAGACAGCCGGTTAATCCCTAATGGCTGACTATCTTGTGACAGGGGGAAGTGGTGATATTGGCCGTGCAGTAGTTGATAGATTGCTCGATGAAGGGCATCGTGTCATCTGTCACTACTTTGCTGCTGATGTAACACTGCTGAAAGAACGCTGGCACAGTAAGCCAGTCACATTCTGGCAGGCAGATTTAACAGTAGAGCTGGTCAACCAGCCTGATTTCTGTAACGATATAGATGGTCTGATCTATGCCGCTGGGACGGCACACTACGAACTGCTGCAGGATATGTCATCTGAGGCGATTGATAAACAATATGCGATCCATCTCAAAAATCTGATCAAGCTTGTACAGTGGATAGTTCCTGCGCTTGTCTCTAAACAATGTGGTAATATAGTGATAATCAGTTCGATCTGGGGAGAAACGGGAGCCGCTATGGAATCCATCTATTCAACAATGAAATCCGGACAGTTAGGGTTCACTAAGGCAATGGCAAAAGAACTGGCACCCAGTCATATTACAGTTAACGCGGTAACACCAGGGCTTGTTCAAGGGAAAATGACCGATATCTTTCCTGAAGAAGAGCTGAAAATGATTCTTGAAGATATTCCTCAAGGTGAACTTGTACTTCCTCACGAGATCGCTCATATGGTCAGTTACCTGCTGGATGAGCGGTCGAGACATGTGACAGGACAAGTACTGAGAATTAATGCCGGGTGGCTGATATAGGGGGACTAGCAATGCATAAAGAATGGTATCTCGAGTACGAAATAAAATTAAACAGACCAGGATTGTTAGGAGATGTATCCAGCCTGCTTGGTACATTAGGCATCAGCATCATCACTATTAATGGTGTCGATCAAGGACGCCGGGGATTACTGCTGAAAACAGACGATATGGAAAAAGTGTCGCGTTTTGAAAATATCGTGAAATCACTTGAAGAAATTGAAATCACTAAGCTGCGTACCCCGCAGCTGAGAGACCGTCTGGCCGTTAGACATGGTCGTTATATCAAACGGGATCTGGATGACAGAAAAACATTTCGATTTGTCAGAAAAGAACTCGGGATACTAGTTGATTTTATGGCAGAACTATTCAAGGAAGAAGGCCATTGTCTGGTCGGTATCCGTGGAATGCCTCGTGTAGGCAAGACAGAATCCATCGTGGCAGCTAGTGTCTGTGCCCATAAGAAATGGCTGTTTATTTCGTCGACGATGATTAAACAGACTGTTCGTAATTCGTTGTTCAAAGGTGAATACGATGGTAATTATATTTACATTATTGACGGAGCAGTCAGCGCGAAGCAGACGGATATGAAGCATATGCAGCTCATCAATGAAGTGATGACATTACCCGCTGTAAAGGTGATAGAGCACCCGGATTTATTTGTTGAGAACAGCAATTTCACTCTGGATGACTTTGATTACATTATTGAACTCAGAGAGACTGAAGACCAGCAGATAACGTATGAGCAGGTCAGCAAAAATAATTTATTCAGTAATGAGGGCTTCGGATTTTTTGAGTAAGGAGGTCATGATATGCAGCAAATAGGACGTAAACTGAAACAAAAACGTGAATCGCTCGGTATGACACTGGTTGACCTTGAAAACAAGATTAAAATCCAGCGGAAATACATCGAAATGATTGAGCGCAATGACTTTGAATCGCTTCCTAATCCGGGATATACCGCTGGATTCATTGAGAAATATGCTAAAAGTGTGAATTTAAACGCTGATGCCCTGCTTAAAGAGCATGCTGATGAACTGCCTCAAGAGCGGTTATCTGCTGTTGATGCCAGAAAACAGTTGAAAAATGAGTCTCCAGTCAATGTCAAAAAAGATGACCAGTTGATTAGACCGTTAATTATTTCGCTGCTAGGATTAGCGCTTGCCATCAGCGTGATCTGGTTGATCAGTTCAAAATTGCTGTTTAAGTCGACAGATGACGGCTGGGTGGCTGGAGACATTAACGAAAGCCGCAATGTCAAAGTCGAAGCAAAAGAAGAAAAATCGAAAGCGGCTGCTGAAGACAAGAAGAAAGAGCAGCCTAAAAAGCTTGAAAAACAAAAAACAGCAGTGCAAACATCTGTTAAATATAAATCATTTGACGGTGCTGCATTAAGTTATGACGTATCTACTAACGACCAGATTGACCTCAAAGTGAAGTCAGATGTATCGACTTGGATTCAAGTGTATGATGATCAAAATAAGCGGTATGCCTATCAGGAAGTGAAGAATAAGACGATGACTATCGATAAGAATGTGAAGACAGTGACTTTAATTTCCGGTAATTCTACAGCGCTTGAAGTCTTCATTAATAATCAGAAGGTTGATGTGCCGAAGACGGCAGAAAACATTATTACGAGAACGTATCAGTTCTCAATAGAACAAACAGATTAACAGGGGAAGTAGGTTGTAGAATGAACATTCCGAATCAAATTACAGTCGCTCGTGTACTGTTGATTCCTATCTTTTTAATTTTTTTACTAGCGGATTTTGATATGGGTGACATTAGTATACTTGGCAGTTATGACATGCGTATTGAGCAATTCATCGGAGCACTGATATTTATTTTTGCATCTTTGACTGATTGGGTGGACGGCTATCTTGCGAGAAAATGGCAATTAGTGACCAACATGGGGAAATTCCTTGATCCACTGGCAGATAAACTGCTTGTATCATCCGGGTTGATCGCTCTAGTTGAACTCAATGTACTTCCTTCATGGATGGTGATCATTATTGTTGCCCGTGAGTTTGCGGTGACAGGGCTAAGACTCCTTCAAGTGGAGCAGGGCTTTGTGTCTGCAGCAGGGAAACTCGGCAAAATCAAAACAGCTGTAACGATGGTGGCCATGACATTGATGCTGTTGAATGAACCACTGGTTAACTGGGTCGGCTTCAGCACTGGTTACTGGTTGATGTACGTGGCGGTATTCTTTACCATTCTATCAGGAATCGAATATTTCTATCATGGCCGCGATGTCTTCAAAAATTCAAAATAACCAATCATATCGAATACAGAATATCCCGAAAGCTGAAAAGACCTCTAACTTTCGGGATATTTTTATTTGATGAAATTTAATAAGCTTAAGTTTTTCCATCAAATAATAGGGGTATCGATAGCAGATTACTTCAAATGCTGTCTTTATTCCATTAAATTCAGCACGAAAAAATACGAACAAACGTTTGCTTTTTGCTTGCTATTTGGTCGATAAATCAGTATAGTAATACATATAGGAACGACACAAATCAGCTAATAACACGAGTGTTATTAAGGAGGATATACATTTGAACGAACGTCAAAAAGCATTAGATACAGTGATTAAAAGTATGGAAAAATCCTTTGGTAAAGGGGCAGTCATGAAACTTGGAGAAAGCGCAAACCGCAGTATTTCTACTGTTTCAAGCGGCTCTATTACATTGGACGGTGCATTAGGTGTAGGGGGTTATCCAAAAGGAAGAATCATTGAAATCTATGGCCCTGAAAGTTCAGGTAAAACGACGGTAGCACTTCATGCGATTGCTGAAGTTCAGGCACAGGGCGGTGTCGCTGCATTTATTGATGCTGAGCATGCGCTTGATCCTGCTTATGCTCAAAAATTAGGTGTAGATATCGATGAGCTGTATCTCTCACAGCCGGACCACGGTGAACAAGGACTTGAGATAGCAGAAGCATTCGTACGAAGTGGTGCTGTAGATATTATCGTTGTCGATTCAGTTGCTGCCCTAACACCGAAAGCTGAGATTGAAGGCGAAATGGGTGACTCACACATGGGTCTTCAAGCGCGTTTAATGTCACAGGCGTTACGTAAGTTGTCAGGTGCCATTTCAAAATCCAATACAATCGCTATTTTCATCAACCAGGTCCGCGAAAAGATTGGTGTCATGTTCGGTAACCCTGAAACAACACCAGGTGGCCGTGCCCTTAAATTCTACAGTTCTGTCCGTCTGGAAGTTAGACGTGCTGAACAGTTGAAACAAGGTGTGGAAGTTGTCGGTAACCGCACTAAAATCAAAGTAGTCAAAAATAAAGTAGCACCGCCATTCCGTGTGGCAGAAGTCGATATTATGTACGGGCAGGGGATATCACGTGAAGGTGAAATCATTGATTTAGGTTCAGAACACGAAATCATCCAGAAGTCTGGTGCTTGGTATTCATATAACGGCGAACGAATGGGTCAAGGTAAAGAGAATGTTAAATTATACTTGAAAGAAAACCCTGAAGTGCTCAAAGAAATCGATTTGAAGATTCGTCAGGAGCTGGGAATTATTCCTAAGGACGATAAAGAAACAGCTGATACTGAAACAGAGGCTCCTGAAAACAAAATGGATGATCTGTTCGAGGATGAATTGGTATAATTTTCACGATAAAACTGAAGTCCGTGCGACTTCAGTTTTTGTCTGTTAATAAATATGATGAGCACCTTGACTTTACTACACGGCAAAAAGTACAATTAAGTTATATAATTATAAAATTATATATTGTTAACTCTCAATGGATAACTAGATAATTAAGCAAAAGGAGGTGTTTATGTTATGCTATACACCTTATGCATTTTGCTTGGCATCATTCTAGGAGTTGCTGCCGGTTATTATCTAGCAAAGACGAATTTGACGAACCAGCAGATTCAAGCGAGACAAACTGGTGATCATATTGTTAAAGAAGCTAGAAAAGAAGCTGAAAGTCTGAAAAAGGAAAAGCTGCTTGAAGCGAAGGAAGAATATCAGCTTCGGAGCGATCGTTTAGAAGAAGAATATCGGGATAGACGATCAGACTTATCAAGACATGAAGCAAGGCTACTTCAAAAAGAAGAGAATTTAGATCGAAAAAGCGACCTTCTGGACAAGAAGGATGAGCTTTTAGAACAAAAGGAATCTAAAATTGAAGCAAAACAACATCAAGTTGATGCGTTAGAGCAAAGTGTTCAAGATATTATAGTGAAACATGAACAAGAACTGATACGCATCTCCGGACTGACTCAAGATGAAGCGAAGCAGGAAATTATTGACCAGGTCGAAGAAGAACTCTCTCATGACATAGCAGTATTAGTTAAAGAGAAAGAACAAGAAGCAAAAGATACGGTCGACAAGAAGGCGAAGATGCTTCTTGCAACGACTGTACAGCGTTTAGCAGCAGACCATACATCAGAATCAACGGTATCTGTCATCAATTTACCGAATGATGAGATGAAAGGACGGATCATCGGCCGTGAAGGACGAAACATCCGGACGCTTGAGACCCTGACAGGAATCGATTTAATCATCGATGATACACCGGAAGCAGTCATTCTGTCTGGGTTTGACCCGATTAGACGCGAAATCGCGAAGATTGCGCTTGAAAACCTTGTCTCAGACGGTCGTATCCATCCAGGCCGTATTGAAGAAATGGTTGAAAAAGCCCGCCGCTCTGTCGATGAAGTCATCAGAGAAGCAGGGGAAGCGGCGACGTTTGAACTTGGCATCCACAATCTGCATCCTGACTTAGTGAAAATACTCGGCCGTATGAAGTACCGGACGAGCTATGGTCAGAACGTGCTGAAGCACTCTGTAGAAGTGGCTCACTTAGCAGGGATGATGGCAGCAGAGCTCGGTGAAGATGTCACGCTCGCAAAACGTGCAGGCTTACTTCACGATATCGGTAAAGCAATTGACCATGAAGTAGAAGGCAGTCACGTTGAGATCGGGGTAGACCTTGCGAAGAAATACAAGGAGCATCCTGTCGTGATCAACGCGATTCATTCGCACCATGGTGATGTGGAACCGACGTCTGTCATCTCTATTCTTGTCGCGGCTGCAGACGCACTGAGCGCTGCAAGACCGGGCGCAAGACGGGAGACGCTTGAGAACTACGTAAGACGTCTCTCACGCCTTGAAGAGATCGCTGAAAGCTATGATGGTGTTGAGAAGTCATTCGCCATCCAGGCGGGCCGAGAAATCCGCATCATCGTCACACCGGAAGAAGTGGATGACTTGAAAGCACACCGTCTTGCACGGGATATCAAGAATCAGATTGAAGAAGAACTGCAGTATCCAGGACACATAAAAGTCACTGTCGTGAGAGAAATGCGTGCAGTCGAATATGCAAAATAATTGATACAAATCAGATAACTCTTAGAGCCATAAGGCTTTGAGAGTTGTTTTTCTTTTTGTACATGTAAAAAATGGGCAGAAAATGGGCATACTGTGAAAAAACTTGATAATTAAGCACAAAAAAAAGAAGCGGTATCTTATAATATAACCGCTTCTAATTGCTCTTTTAATTCCTGGTTCATCTTATCAGTTACATGATTATATATTTGCAAAGTTGTTCGGTGATCTGAATGTCCTACACGTTGCATAATAGATTTAAGAGGTACGTTGTTTTGTGTCAAGATAGATATATGTGTATGTCTTAATGTGTGAGTTGTGACATGTTTCTTTATACCGCAATTCTCATAAGCTAATTTTAATGTGTCATTTATTCTACCGAAGTAAATAGGCTTGCCAGTATGATTAGTAAACACAAAGCCTCTATCGTTGTAAGAATCTTCCCACATAGTGGACTTTTATTTTTAAGTATTAACTTTCTTAGTATATCGCAACTTCTTTTATTGATACTGATAGTCCTGTAGCTTGAATCGTTTTTAGTAGTCTCTTTAATACCGAACTCACCTTTTTTATTTGAAGTCCATAAAATAGTACCATCTATCGTTAATGTCTGATTTTCAAGGTCAATATTATGCGGTTGGATTGCTAAAGCTTCACCGACACGCATACCATTTAAAGCCATGAACTCAATCAAATCAGCAATATAATTATAATATCTATGATTATGCTTTGATTGTTTACGGTTGCCGAATAATTGTATCTCCTCAACAACGCTTTTAACCTCACTTGTTTCGAGGTAATTCTCTTTCTTTGCTTTAACATCATCAACGGTTTTAGCCTTTTTACCAACGATTAACTTATCCAGGTATTCAAATTCAACACCATAAGTATTTGATATATGTTTCATTACATTCTTGAATATCATCAATACATCACGATTGTATTGCGATGATAACTTTTCTTTAGTCAGATCATCAAACTTGGATTGTGCATAAGGTAGGGTGATGTTAGCAATTAATATATCATCTTTAAATAACTTTAATAGCTTATTTGACTTAGGTATATATGTTCTGATAGTTGAAGCTTTATTACCGCTATGTGTCTTATGATGTTCCTGCCATTCTTTGAATCGTCTACACTTGATTGGACAACTCCTATAAGGGAGGTTATTGTTAAATCAAGTGTAGACAATTCTTAGATTTACAAAAGTTAAGTGATGAGGAGTTGGATCAGCTTGAAAAAATCATTTCAAAATCTTCCGAATCTGAAACAAATTGAAGTAGAACGGGCAAAACGTAATCTTGCCCGCTTCACGTCATATACTTATAGTGATTATCAAGCAAACTGGCATCATTTAAAGTTATGTGAATATCTCGAAAGATGGGCATTTGGTGACATTAATAGATTAATGGTATTTATGCCACCTCGTAATGGTAAATCTGAATTAGTATCAAGACGATTGCCGGCTTATTTATTCGGCAAAGAGCCTGATGCAAGTATTATTGCGTATTCTTATGGTTCTGACCTTGCTAGTAGAATGAACAGGGATGTACAAAGGATAATTGATAGTCCTGAATATTATGATTTATTCCCGAATACCACACTAAACGGATCAAATGTTAGGACTACCGCTAAGGGTTCATATTTACGAAATTCAGATATTTTTGAAATAGTAAATCATAAAGGTGTTTATAAGTCATCGGAGGTTGGAGGCGCAATTACTGGTATGGGTATGAAGTACGGAATTATAGATGACCCGTACAAAAACAGACAAGACGCAAATTCAGAAACGATACGAAACGGAATATGGGATTGGTATGTATCGACGTTCTATACACGTCTTGAAAAAGGCGGTAAGATATTAATTACACTTACAAGATGGCATGAGGATGATTTGGCAGGTAAATTATTACGAATCGCTGAAAATGATCCATCAGCAGACCAATGGACTGTATTGGAGTTTCCCGCTATAGCAGAGGGCGAATTACATTCTGATGATCCTCGAAAAGAGGGGGAAGCGTTGTGGCCAGATAAATACCCTTTAGAAGAGTTATATAAAATTAAGTTGACCGTGGGGAGTTATGAGTGGAACGCTCTATTTCAACAAAGACCCGCACCGAGCGAGGGCACGCTATTTAATCGTTCATGGTGGCAATATTATGATACATTACCATCTAAAATAGATGAGTATTTAATATCTTGGGATTTAACATTTAAAGATAATAGTGATAATGATTATGTTGTAGGGCAATGTTGGGCCAAAAGTGGTTCTAACATGTATCTGATAGACCAGGTAAGGGCTAAAATGGACTTTCCGACTACTGTTCAAGCAGTACGCTCTTTTTCAAGAAAACACACCAAAGCAAGAGCAATATTAGTTGAAGATAAAGCAAACGGGCCGGCTGTTAATTCAACGCTTAAACGTGAAATATCCGGTATAATACCCATTAACCCACAGGGAAGCAAAATAGCCAGGGCGCAGGCGGTAACCCCGATGATTGAAGCGGGAAACGTTCATTTACCGATTAAAGCTTCATTTACAGGAGATTTAGTAGAAGAATGTTAAGCATTTCCAAATGGCAGACATGACGATATGACTGATTGTATGACACAAGCGCTCAATAGATTTGGTCAAAAGAGAAGCGCAAGAGTTATTACTACAAATGCATGGGGGAGGATATAAATGAGTAAAAAAGATGTATTGAATGAAGTCGATGAATTATTGCAAAATGCCGTAAATGGCGACGTATTCGGTGATGAAATGAAAGTGATATTCAGTAAGCTAGATAATGGTATTGAATTAGATCAGCATTATTATTCTTTATTCAACGAAGTAGAAAGAATGGATATAGACCAAAAACAACAATTATTAAGATATATTAATTTATTTTTGAATTTATCAAAAAAGATAGACATTTATAAGTGTTTGGATGACTTTATTTTGAAAGACAATGATATTTATGAATGTTTATTCAATATGAAAGTATCTACTTATGCTATTAATTTCGCAACATTTAAAACGAAACAGACGGGACTAGTAACAAGAAAACATGAACTCTCTTATTCTGATAAAACCGAGTTTATGTTATCGGCAAAGAATATATATGCCGAGGGGATAGAGGTTATAAGTGAAATATTAATGCTTTTTATTATCATTACTGAAAAAATTACAGATAGTAATATAAAGAAAGTTGTCAATAATCATACTACATTAAACAAAAGAATACTTTATGTAGAAAAAATAAAAGCACTCAACTTTATGTTATTGGGTGTAAATCGCGAGATGAGAAACGCATTTTCACATATAAGTTATTCGATTAATATCGACAAATCGGAGGTTCATATATTGTCCCAGGGTATAAAAATTGATGTCATTAGCTTTGTAGAATTCTTTCATTTATTGAGAGATTCAGCTAATAATATTCATGCGTTTGAAATGTGTGTAAATTATCTAATTTTAGTAGGGTTACACAAAGATATGGCCAAAGATGTTTATGATAGGTTAATTAATAAATAGTGCATGTCATTATGCGGTAAAAACGATAAATAGCCATCTTAATATTACTTAACTAATCAATGTAAATTTACCATCTAGATTATTCTAGATGGTTTTTGTATAGTTAAAGTGTAGTGAAAATACAAAACTGGAAGCGAGGTTATCTAAATGATAGTTGAAGTTGAAAAGGTAGATGGTGAAATTATTTCATTATCACGTTTAAATCATGCTGAAATCTATAATTCAAAAGCTTTAGAGAATCTTTTATTGTTAAAACAAAATGGTGGTAGCATTCAAGTTAAAGATAATGATGGTCGAGAGCAAATTATTAATGGTAGGGATGTAAAATCAATAAAATTTGTATATTAATTATGTTTTGCACCTGCTTCGGTGGGTGCTTTTTTGTAAGTTAATTAATATATATATATAAGGGGATAAAAATGAGATATTATGAGAAAATAAATAATATATTTCCAGAATTTGAGATGTTAAATAAGTACACTCTAGATAGAAATATGACAGCAACATCAAGAACAATCTTTTCAAACGGTTTTAACTTTACTCCAAAACAAGAACTAATTTCATTAAAATATGATGCTATCACGTTCAACTTATATGCATCAATAACTATGTATAATATGATGAATCAAACTAATATAGAAGAATTAAAGTTGATTTTTCAGCAAAGTTCAAATAATTTTTTACAAGTTAGCAGTGATCTATGTTATCAATTACTTAGAATTATTGAATTAAATGACAATAAGGCTATCATATTATTAACTGACATGAAAAAAAGGATGAATTTTGAAAAAGAATTAAATTTAAAAACATATACACCTCAAAAATGCACTGAAAATTATTATTCATTGTTACAAAATTTCTATAAAAACATAAATAAATTTTTAAGAACAGAAAATAATTATATCAAACATAGTGGAAATGTAAGTGTTGGAGAAAATCCAAAAGTAACAGAGGTATTTAAATTTGATATCCAAGATTTACTGAAATTATTATCATCACAAAATGAAAATGCAGATGGTTCATATTTATTGAACAATGCTAAGGAGGTCATTGAGGCACCAATTTATAATGAAAGAGATAATAGTTTAGATAAAATAATAAAGAGGTTACCTGTAGCCATAAACGAATTATTAACAATATTAGATAAGATTATGATAAATGAAATTAGTGATTCATATAAAGAAGTTTTGCGTTTAACAAAAGTTTTGCATGAAATTCCTCCGACTGATGAACTCGAAGAATTATTTAAAGATTTACCTAAACCATAATGGGCAAAAAATGGGCAGACTTATGATAAAATGGGCAAAGGATAGAAACAAAATATTTTAAGTAATAGTCCTTAAACCTTTGATACATAAGGTTTTGAAATGGATGAATCATTTATAAAAATCATTGCACAGAATATGCGAAATAATCGATACACAATCAGATAACTCTTGGAGACGAATGCCTTTAAGGGTTATTTTTGTAAATTACTGACTAAGGAAATGATTATATGCCTATAGAACCAATGATGATATTAGATTTAATTTTGCTAGTTTCTGTCTGTTAATCAATAATGTTCTTAAAAAAGTGATTTCATTATCGCGTCAGCTGGTCAATTTTTATGTTACAGTAATTGAGAGTACTAGGAAAGGAACGACGGTATGATGAATAAAATGATGAGATGGATAATAGGCATTGTTCTTGTTGTCACGATGCTGTTTGCCGGTATATACGGCTTCATTCAGTACAAAGTGAGCACTGTGCAGGAGCGCGTTGCTGAATACATGGTGAAAGAACAGCACGTGAAGAAAGAGGACTTCAAGGCAAAAGGATTTATGGCCAACAGAAGCGGTGACAAAAACTACATGGTGGAAGTGAAAGTAAAAGATGATCCGAACTACTATTACTACTACCGGACTAATAAAGACCAAGTGAAACTTGATTTTTACTTGGATGAAAATAATAAGCAGCATTTTAAGGAATAAAGGAGTAAATCATGAGACTATTATTTATCGGTGATATTGTCGGTGCAATCGGCCGCGATATGCTGGAGACGTATTTACCGCAGCTGAAGAGTCAATATAGACCGAACGTAACAATCGTGAACGGCGAGAATGCAGCTCACGGCCGCGGCATCACAGAGAAAATCTACAAGTCAATGATGACGCAGGGCGTGGATATGGTGACGCTCGGCAATCATACGTATGGTCAGCGTGAGGTCTATGACTTTCTGGATCAGGACATCAAGATGATCCGGCCTGCGAACTATCCAGCCGAGGCACCTGGTGTCGGCATGAAGATGGTGCGTTTCAATCAGGACAAGCTTGCGGTGATCAATCTGCAGGGCCGGGCGTTTATGCCGGCGATTGACTGTCCGTTCAAGAAGGCGGACGAACTGATCGCTGAAGCGCGGAAAGAGACGCCTTATATATTCGTTGACTTCCATGCGGAGACGACGTCTGAGAAAGGTGCGATGGGTTATTATCTGGACGGCCGTGTCAGTGCGGTTGTCGGCACGCATACGCATATTCAGACGGCTGATGAGCGGGTGCTGCCGGGCGGCACAGGGTTTATTACAGATGTCGGGATGACGGGCCATTACGACGGTATACTGGGTATTAATAAGGACGAGGTCATCCACCGCTTCCTGACGGCACTGCCGGTCAAACACGTGCTGCATGATACCGGCCGCGGCGTGCTATCCGGTGTATTCATCGAGCTTGATAAAGCAGGCCGCACGAAAAAGATTGAGCGGATTTTAATCAATGACGATCATCCGTATATCGGCCATTAGTATGATTTTCATGTGAAAACCTTCACCAGACATGTTCTGGCGGAGGTTTTCTGTTATATTAGATGAAGAGAATTCGAGGAGGTTAGTGATGTGAGATCACAAATTTCGTGGAAAGTTGGCGGACAGCAAGGTGAAGGGATTGAATCAACAGGTGAGATCTTTTCAACAGCATTAAATAGACAAGGATACTACCTTTATGGATATAGACATTTTTCGAGCCGTATTAAAGGCGGCCATACAAATAATAAAATTCGTGTCTCTACGACACCGGTCTACGCAATCAGCGATGACTTAGATATATTGGTGGCATTCGATCAGGAGACGATTGATTTAAACTATCACGAATTAAATGAGAACGGTATTATTTTAGCAGACGGTAAATTCACGCCTGAAAAACCAGGAGATTATAAGGGTTTATTTGTTGAAATTAATTTCACTGAAATTGCTAAGACGCTTGGTACAGCATTGATGAAAAACATGGTGGCTGTTGGTGCAACTGCACAGTTACTAGGGATTTCATTAGCGCCATTTGAGCAGCTGGTTGAATCGCTGTTCAAGAAAAAAGGCGACAAAATTGTGGAATTGAATAAACAGGCCTTGCAGCTTGGTGTAGAAGAGATGGTTAAGTACGGCAGCGAAATCGGTGATACTTTTAATCTCGAGCATAGCAACGAGGATGGTCATCTATTTATGATCGGCAATGAAGCGATCTCAATGGGAGCCATCGCTGGTGGTGCACGTTTTATGGCGGCTTATCCTATTACTCCTGCGTCGGAGATCATGGAATACATGATTGATAAATTACCGCAATTCAACGGTACAGTCATCCAGACGGAAGATGAGATTGCAGCGGCGGTCATGGCGATCGGTGTCAACTACGCCGGTGTCAGAGCATTTACAGCATCTGCTGGACCGGGGTTATCATTGATGATGGAGGCTATCGGTCTCAGTGGTATGACGGAACAGCCATTTGTTGTCATCAATACGATGCGCGGCGGCCCATCAACAGGATTACCGACTAAGCAGGAGCAGTCTGATTTAATGCAGATGATCTACGGCACCCACGGCGATATTCCAAAAATCGTCGTAGCACCGACAACAGCAGAAGATGCTTTCTATACAACGGTGGAAGCTTTTAATTTAGCTGAGCAGTACCAATGTCCAGTCATTATTTTAAGTGACCTCCAGTTATCACTCGGTAAACAGACAGTCCCGCAATTGGATTACAGCCGAATCAAAATTGAACGTGGTAGCTTAGTGACAGACGTTCCCGAAAGAGATGATAAATCTTACTTCAACCGCTACGAAGTAACAGAGTCAGGGATTTCTCCGCGGACGATTCCCGGCACTAAAAATGGTATCCATCACGTCACAGGGGTGGAACACGGTGAAGACGGCAAGCCATCTGAGAGCCCGGTCAACCGTATTAAACAGATGAAAAAACGGATGGAAAAAATCGCTGACTTAAAAATTTCACAACCTGTCGTTGAAACAGGCGGATTTGACGAAGCAGATGTTCTCGTCATTGGATTTATTTCTACTTACGGAGCCATTGAAGAAGCGATGGATCGTGTTGATGCCTCAGTGAATCATCTGCATATCAAGCAGCTTCATCCATTTCCGACAGCAGAAGTACAGGCTGCATTCGACAAAGCGAACAAAGTCATTGTTGCTGAAAACAACTATCAGGGACAACTGGCACAGATCATCAAAATGAATGTGAACCATCAGAATAAAATTCATAACTTTGTGAAGTACGATGGGACACCTATTTTGCCACATGAAATTGAAGAAGAAATCAATTCTGTTGTGACTGCAAAGGAGTTATTATAAATGGCTACATTTAAAGATTTCAGAAATGACGTTAAACCAAACTGGTGTCCTGGCTGTGGTGATTTCTCAGTGCAGGCTGCCATTCAAAAAGCAGCTGCCGGCGTCGGTCTCGAACCTGAGAATTTAGCGCTGATCACGGGTATCGGATGTTCAGGACGTCTATCCGGCTATGTCAATTCATATGGATTTCACTCCATCCACGGCAGAGCACTACCGCTTGCACAAGGCGTGAAAATGGCTAATCAGGAGCTGACTGTCATCGCGTCAGGCGGCGATGGTGATGGTTTTGCTATCGGGATGGGACATACCGTCCATGCACTTCGTCGCAATATAGATATCACTTATATTGTGATGGACAATCAAATTTACGGTTTGACTAAAGGGCAGACTTCACCAAGTTCTGCTCCTGGATTTGTGACGAAAACAACGCCGCACGGGGCTATCGAGCACAACGTATCACCCTTGCAGCTTGCATTGACAAGTGGTGCTACATTTATTGCTCAAAGTTTTTCTTCTGATATTAAAGAACTGACAGCCATTATTGAAGCGGGTATCCAGCATAAAGGATTCTCTTTCATCAATGTCTTTTCACCATGCGTCACTTATAATAAAGTGAATACGTATGACTGGTTTAAAGAAAACATTACAAAGCTCAGCACGATTGAAAATTATGATCCTTCAAATAAAGGATTAGCATTATCAACAGTTGCTGAACATGACGGCTTAGTGACAGGGATAGTGTACCAGGATACAGAGACAAAAAGTTATGCTGAACAGATTGAGTCATACAGCCCATCACTTGCCAAAGAAAATATTGAAATAAAAGAAGAAGATTTCAACGAACTTATGTTACAATTTAAATAATCACATCTTGTGAAATTAATGAAAAACACTAGGGGAGCACAATAGTGCTGAGACTGGATATTTCCTAAACCCTTATCGACCTGATCTAGTTAATGCTAGCGGAGGGAAGTGTCCTTGCACACAACCCTTCTGTGGTTGTGTGTTTTTTTATAGGAGGAACTGTCGTGAAGAAGGTTTTGATGGTAGGAATGTCTTGTGTCATTCTTGCTGCATGTGGTAATGATGCTGTAAAAAACAACGAGAAAAGTACGGATTCCAAAGACTTAAAAAAAGTAACATTAATGCTTGACTGGACAACGAATACGAATCATACAGGAATATTTGTTGCAAAAGCGAACGGCTACTTTAAGGCGCATGGACTTGATGTAACGATTAAAACACCTGGTGACGTGACGTCGGATCAGCTCGTCGCTGCCAACAAAGTGCAGTTCGGTATTAGCTCACAGGAGCTGGTGACGCAATCGAGAGATGAGGGAATTCCTGTCAAGTCAATCGGTGCCATTATCCAACATAATACGAGCGGCTTCATGAGTCTTAAATCTAAAAACATCGAATCGCCGAAAGATTTTGAAGGAAAAACATACGGGGGATTTGGTGCACCGATTGAAGAACCGGTCATTGAAGCTGTGATGGACAAAGAAGATGCCGACGTAAAAAAAGTGAAGATGGTCAATATGGGTAACACCGACTTTTTTACCGCCTCAAAGAAAAATATCGATTTTGCATGGGTATTTTATGGATGGACGGGGATTGAAGCACAGACCCGAGGGGAACAGGTCAACATGCAGTACTTAGTGGATTACGATAAAAATCTCGACTACTATACTCCAGTGTTCATTGCCAATGAAAGATATATCAAGTCAGACAGTGAGACGGTCAAAGCATTTATGCAGTCAGTGAAAGAAGGCTATGAGTATGCCATTCAGCAACCAGAGAAAAGTGCGGATATATTGATTAAAGAAGCGCCTGAACTAAAAGACAAGCGTGAACTTGTAGAAAAAAGTCAGAACTACTTAAAAGATAAATATCAGGACGATGCCGCAAGCTGGGGTATGCAGGATGCTGCTGTCTGGAAAAACTATGCGGACTTCATGAAGAAGAATCAAGTCATTCATAATGATTTCAATGCCGAAGAAGCATTTACAAACGAATTTGTGGAGGATTAATATGGCTAATACATTGATGAGTATTCAGATTATCCCGAAAACACCGAACGGCGAGGACGTAATTCCTTATGTGGATGAAGCGATTGATATAATCGACCGTTCTGGACTACCTTACATTGTATCACCGCTCGAAACGACCATCGAAGGCACTATGAGTGAACTCCTGCCGTTGATTGATCAGATGAATCGTCGTTTGATGGATATGAATTGTACGAGCATTATTTCTCAAGTGAAATTTTATCATGGGCATGACGTGTCGATGGCTGAACTGGTAAAAAAATATCGATGAAATATTACATTAAATTCAGCCTCTTCATGATTGTGCTGCTGGTCATCTGGGAATTGCTTGTCAGAGGGCTTCATGTCGACGCTTATACGTTACCAGCACCGAGCGCTATTTTTCATGAGTTCTTCACAGGCTTCAATGACTACCGTGTGCATCTCATACCTACCATTTTACTCGTACTTGCAGGTATTATCATTTCAGTAGTTGTAGGTGTGCTGGTGGCTGTGCTGCTCCATTTAGTGACTGTGCTTGAACCATTTATCTATCCGCTGCTCATTATGAGTCAGAATATCCCGGTCATTGTGATTGCGCCGCTGCTTGTCATTTGGTTTGGTTTTGGTCTGCTGCCGAAGCTGCTTGTCATTACACTGATCTGTTTTTTCCCGATTACAGTTAGTCTGCTTGAAGGGTTTAAGGCTGCAGATGAAGATCTCATCAAGTATATGAAGATTAGCGGTGCCACTAAAATGCAGCTGTTTACTAAGTTGGAGTGGCCGAATGCTATGCCGTATTTGTTCAACGGACTTAGAATTGCTGGTACATATTCGGTCATGGGAGCTATTATTTCTGAGTGGCTTGGCAGTGATAAAGGGCTCGGTAAATATATGATTATTTCCCAGCGTGCGTTTCAGGTGGACAAAGTATTTGTAGCCATTGTCTGGATCATATTGTTTGCGTTGATCATCTATAGTGTCATTCAGCTGCTTGAACGAAAGGTGGTGAAATGGCATCGTGACTAATTTATTGGAGATACATCAAATCTCTCACAACTTTGGCACTCACGATGTTTTAAAGGAGCTGTCATTGAATGTCAGAGAAGGGGAATTTGTGACATTGATTGGACCTTCCGGAAGCGGTAAGTCAACACTTTTTAATATTACCGGAGGGTTATTGAAACCTGGCTCTGGAGAGGTTCTATTAAATGGACAGTCCATCATTGGGCAGACCGGTCATGTTTCCTACATGCCTCAGACACCTTCACTTATGCCGTGGCGTACCGTACTCGAAAATGTAGAATTAGGTCAGGAGGTTCAAGGTCATGTTAACCGTGAACGGACGATGCAGCTGCTTAAACGCTGTGGCTTTGATGACATCAAAGAGGCAATGCCTAGTACATTATCGGGCGGCATGCGTCAGCGTGTCTCTTTTATCCGAGCATTGAATAGTGCGGGAGATTTAATGCTGCTTGATGAGCCGTTCAGTGCACTGGATGAAGTGACACGCATTGATATGCAGCAATGGCTGAAAGAAATATTAGCACTGGAGAAGCGAACAGTGCTGATGATTACCCATAGCATTGAAGAAGCGATTAAGCTGTCCGACAAAATTGCAGTGTTAGAAGGTAAGCCGGCCACGATCAAGCAAATATACGATACGTCTCACATGACGAGTCATGAGGCACTTCGTCAAGAACTGCTGGAATTATTAAGAACATAAAACATAAAACCACTTCTCAAGTGAGAAGTGGTTATTTTTTTCGTCTGTCTGTTAATCCTTTTAGACCACTGATCACTGCAGGTAATATAGAAACTAAAATAATCACTATCAATACAATTTCGAAGTTATCTTTGACGATAGGGATGTTGCCGAAGAAATAACCAAGTCCGAGACAGATCGCGACCCAGAGGACAGCGCCGATGATGTTATAGATAATGAAATAGCTGTAATTCATGCGACTGGCACCTGCGACAAAAGGAATAAACGTTCGAATAAATGGCATGAAACGTGCAAAAACAATTGTTTTTCCGCCGTACTGATTAAAAAAATCAGTCGCTTTAGCCAGATGTTCTGTTTTTATCAAACGGCCGAATGTTTGATGATTGGTCACACCGAGACCCGTCACTTTACCAATATGATAGTTCACTGTATCACCGATCACTGCAGCGACCGCACAGACTATAAAGAGCAGCCAAATGTTCAGTGCACCTTGAGGCGCGAGTGCCCCAGCAGCAAAGAGCAGGGAATCTCCCGGCAGAAATGGCATGATGACGAGACCTGTCTCAACAAAAATAATTAAAAACAATATCGCATAAGTGGCCGTTCCGTAATCTTTGACGATATTGATAAGATGTTCATCAATATGAAGAATAAAATCAATTAAAGTAGCAAGAAGGTTCATATAACGGCTCCGTTTCGAATTATTTCAGTCTATCTCATTATAATGATGAGTGATTTCTTAATCAACAGATTTATCATTACCACAGAAGGCAAGATTGTGGCATAATATTTATAAATATATCGGAAAACGAAAGAATGGTGATGGAATGAAAGTAATACTGAAGTTCACAAAACCTTATGTGGGGCTGATCGTATTAGCGTTACTGCTGATGTTTATTGAACTGGCGGTCGATTTGTACGCACCGGTGTTGATGAGTAACATCATTGATAACGGGATTTTAAAGAATGACACAGCGTATGTCGTCAAATATTTGATGATTATGATCGGTATCAGTTTATTTGCCTTTGTGTCAGGAATTTTTAATTCATTTATCGCGGCACATGTCAGTCAGATGTTCTCATATGATCTGCGGAATGCTATCTTCAGAAGAATTCAGAACTTCTCCATTAAAACTTTGAATCGCTTTAGAACATCAAGTATCATCACACGGTTGACAAGTGATGTCATTGCTACTGAAATGGTCTTGTTCATGAGTCTAAGGATTATGTTGAAAGCACCTTTAACTGTTATCGGTAGTATTATCATGAGTTATATTGTTGCACCTGACATTGCGATTTATTTAGTAATCGGTACACCACTGCTTGCATTATTTTTGTTTGTCACTGCACGAGCAGGGATGAAAATTTTTATGCGTATACAGCAGCGTATGGACGGAATGAACCGCTTTATTCAGCAAAATCTGGAAGGTGTCCGTCTCATTAAATCAAGTTTGAACGGACCGTACGAAACTGAAAAATTCGATGACATTGCTACACCTCTAAAAAAAGATACCATCAAAGCGATGCGTCTCATGGAAAGTATTATGCCCGTTTTGTTAATCGTTATGAACTTGTCACTACTGGCAGTTATCTGGTTCGGTGCTGATGCCATTAGTGCAAATGAGATTGAAGTCGGTAATTTAGTTGCAATCATCAACTACGCGCTAAGAATGCAGAGTGGTTTCTCAATGTTTGCGTTTATCATTATCAGCTATTCACGTGCAAAAGCAAGTGCTGACCGGATGGGTGAAATATTGAATACTCCTGCTGATGAAATGTTTGAAGATATCAAAAGCAATGAAGAACAGACAGCAGGAAGTGTGATTTTTGACAATGTTTCCTTCAGATACCCATCTTCCAATGATTACGTCCTGAAGAATATTTCTTTTACGGTGGATGCCGGTGAGAAATTTGTCATTATGGGTCAGACAGGGTCAGGTAAATCAGCATTACTCAGTCTGATTCCAAAAATGTATCAGGCCACGTCAGGCGAAGTCATTGTCGCAGGAAAGAATGTCTCGGATTGGAACATCAATACGTTACGTGATTATATCGGTTACGTGCCTCAGAAGACAGTGTTATTCACAGGAAGTGTCAATGACAACGTGCGCTGGGGGGATAACGATGCATCAACCGAAGAAATCGCCAATGCCGCTCAGCTGGCACAAATTCATGAGTCCATCATGAATTTTGATAAGCAGTACGAAACACGCGTCGGCCAGCAGGGGGTCAATTTATCTGGGGGTCAGAAGCAGCGGCTTGCGATTGCCCGCGCGCTTATTAGAAAGCCGGGTATATTGATACTCGATGACAGTACATCAGCATTAGATATTCATACGGAAAACCAATTGTTCGATGCACTCAAAGAACTTGAGATGACGCGAATTATTGTCACTCAGAAAATACATACCGCTAAGACCGCCGATCAAATACTGCTGCTGGATCACGGTGAAATTCAAGGACTTGGCACGCATGAAGAGCTGCTTCAGCAGTCCAGGCTCTATCAGGAAATTGTAGAAAGTCAGGAGGGGGCGGACCATGATTAAAGATGTTTTCTCACATGAGCGTATACTGACTAAAGCAGATTTAAAACGGAAACCAAAAAAAGAAGTGAAGCGTGCTGAAGACTGGAAGCAGACATTATTAAGATTATGGGAACTGATGGAAGACCGTAAATGGCTGTTAGTGCTCGTTATTTCCTTAGTAATTCTGACGTCGTTACTAGGACTTGTCGGCCCTTTTGTTATCGGTCAAATCATCGACCAGAAAATTATTCCTAAAGATTTTGATGGCTTATTGAATCAACTGTTATTATTAATCACTGTCTATGCTGCGTTATCAGTATTCACTTATATTGCAGCTTATTTTATGGTTGATATCGCTCAAAAAGCCATCTATCGATTAAGAATGAATTTATTCAGCCATATGCAGTCACTTGGCATTCCGTTCTTTGATAAACGTCAGCACGGTGACCTCATGAGTCGAATGACCAATGATATTGAAAATATATCAAAAGTATTGAATTCATCATTTATTCAATTTACATCAAGTATCGTTACTCTTGTGGGGACAGTCATTGTCATGCTGATGCTGAGCCCATTGCTGACCTTATTGACTATGTTGATTATTCCATTGATGTTTATGGCGACGCGCTGGCTGACTAAGCGGACTGGACCTCTCTATAAGAAGCGGCAGCATGCTCTTGGGGAAATGAACGCCTATATAGAAGAGATTGTCTCAGGTCAGCAGGTCGTCAAAGTCTTCTCTCAGGAAGAGACAGTGATCAATGGTTTTGAAGAAAAGAATCGAAGTGTCAGAGAAAATAGTTTCTGGTCATTGACTTATTCTGGATCCATTCCTAAAGTGATGAATATGTTGAATAATATTTCATTTGCGATTGTTGCGGGTATCGGTGGATTATTAGCATTGAATGGTTACGGCGTCACTGTCGGCACTATCGTCATATTTGCTGAATATGCAAGACAATTCACAAGACCATTATCTGATCTTGCGAACCAATTCAATGAAGTATTGTCTGCACTGGCAGGGGCAGAACGAGTCTTCTCAATTATTGATGAAGACAGTGAACCCGATATTGATAATGATCACCGTGATATGAAGATTCAAGGGAAGATCAATTTCCGGGATGTGACCTTCAAATATACGGAGGAACAGCAGAAAAATATTATCAATCATGTGACATTTGACGTCCAACCAGGCGAAACAGTGGCACTGGTCGGTGCGACAGGAGCAGGTAAGACAACAATTGTTCAGCTGCTCAATCGCTTTTATGATATTAACGGTGGCGATATATGGATTGACGATGTTTCAGTACGTGATATTCCGCGGAAAACACTGCGTGGTCAAATTGCATACGTCCTGCAGGACCCTTTTTTGTTTGACGGCAGTATAACTGAGAACATTAAATATGGTAAGCTCGATGCGACAGATGACGAAGTGATTCAAGCAGCTAAAGATGCCAATGCTTATGATTTTATAATGCGTCTTGACGATGGATTTGACACGATTATTTCAGGTGAAGATTCAAGTCTATCTCAAGGAGAAAAACAACTGCTTGCGATTGCACGGGCTTTAGTGCTCGATCCTGCTATTTTATTACTTGACGAGGCAACGAGTTCGATTGATACTGTCACTGAAATGAAGTTGCAAGAAGCCATTGACCGTCTGATGGAAGGTCGGACAAGTATCGTCATTGCTCACCGACTGAATACAGTGAAAAAAGCCGATAAAGTCATCGTCCTGCAGCAAGGTGAAATAATTGAGCAAGGTTATCAAGATGAACTGCTTGAGCAGCGAGGCATTTATTATAAAATGGTCAACAGTTCACATGCTGACTTTGATGAACTGCTCGATTAGTCCGAAAACCTTTGATAAATGCTATATTTCATACTATACTATAGAGATGATTAACAAGCGGAATGAGGGTTTACAATGAATGAAGAAAGTAGATTAGACGGGGCAAAAGTCACAGCGCAAAAACAACCGGAAAAAGATTACAGTAAATATTTTGAACATGTCTATCAGCCACCAAACTTAAAAGAAGCAAAAAAGCGTGGTAAGGAAAATATACAGTATCATCATGACTTTACAATAGAAGAAAAGTATCAAGGACTCGGAAGAGGACGTAAATTCTTTATCAGAACATACGGCTGTCAGATGAACGAACACGATACAGAAGTGATGGCTGGGATACTCGAGGCACTTGAATACACGGCGACAAATGATGTCAATGAAGCAGATGTCATTCTCCTCAATACGTGTGCTATCCGTGAAAATGCAGAGAACAAAGTGTTCGGTGAAATCGGGCATTTGAAACATTTGAAGCTTGAAAGACCGGATGTACTCATTGGTGTATGCGGCTGTATGAGTCAGGAAGAATCTGTCGTCAATAAAATAATGAAGTCGTACCAAAATGTCGATATGATCTTCGGTACACATAACATTCACCGACTACCTGCCATTCTTGAAGAAGCCTATATGTCTAAAGCGATGGTTGTCGAAGTATGGTCTAAAGAAGGCGACGTCATCGAAAACCTGCCAAAAGTTCGTCACGGACAAATTAAAGCCTGGGTTAATATTATGTATGGTTGTGACAAATTCTGTACATACTGCATTGTGCCGTTTACCCGCGGAAAAGAACGCAGTAGAATGCCGCAGGAAATTATCAACGAAGTGAGAGATCTGGCACGTCAAGGCTATCAGGAAATTACACTGCTCGGACAGAATGTCAATGCTTACGGCAAAGATATTGAAGGCCTCGATTATGGTCTTGGTGACCTGCTTGCAGACATACAGAAGATCGATATTCCCCGCGTAAGATTTATGACAAGTCACCCGTGGGACTTTGATGCACGATTGATTGAAGTGATTGCCCGCGGGGGCAATATTATGCCGCATATTCATCTGCCGGTACAGTCCGGAAATAATGATGTATTAAAAATTATGGGACGTAAATATACGCGTGAAAGCTATCTTCAACTGGTCGATGATATCCGTCAGGCCATTCCAGATGTCGCACTAACGACTGATATCATTGTCGGATATCCGAACGAAACCGAAGAACAGTTTTTAGATACTATCGATTTGTATGAGCGAGTGGGCTTTGAACATGCTTATACGTATTTGTATTCTCCGCGCGAAGGAACACCAGCGGCCAAAATGCAGGACAATGTACCGATGCGTGATAAGAAAGACCGGCTTCAGCGGTTGAACAAAGTGGTAGAACACCATACTGAGCACAAATTAGCGGGTTATTTAGGCCAGGAAGTTCTTGTACTCTGTGAAGGGCCTTCCAAAAAGAATGAAGAGATTCTTGCAGGCTACACTGACAAGAGTAAGCTGATTAACTTTGCTGGGCCTGCTGAAGCAATCGGCAAAATTGTCAGAGTGCGCGTAACAGAAACAAAACGCTATTCAATGAACGGTGAATTACTTGAAATATTACAACCAATAGAGGTGGCAAATTAATGTATACTAATGATGAAATATTAGCGAAAGCTAAAGAACTTGGCCATATGATGGCAAATACAGAAGCAGTTGAATTCTTCAAGCGAGCAGAAGCACAAATTCATGAAAATCAAACAGTGAGAGAAAAGATGGCATCACTGAAGTCATTACAGAAACAAGCTGTCAACTTTGAAAACTACGGCAAAGAAAAAGCATTAGCTATGGTAGAAACAAAAATCGAGAATGTTGAAAAAGAATTAGACGAAATGCCGCTTGTCGATCAGTTCAAAGATGCACAGGGAGAAGTGAATTCACTGCTGCAAATGGTGTCTCACGCCATCAGTCAGACAGTCACAGATGAAATTGTTATTTCAACTGGTGGAGACTATCTTGCTGGAGAAACAGGAGCACAACGTGCCCATTCAGCTCCAGGTTGCGAAAATTAAATCATTAGCCGGTTCTTAATGAATCGGCTATTTTTTACATCAGGAGGGCATATGGATAGAGTTCATACGAGAAAGATGACACTCACTGCTATTTTGACTGCAATGAATGTTTTACTTAGTCAATTGATTTACATTCCGCTTGGTCCAGTCAAAGCTTTTCCAATACAGCATTTGATTAATGTCATCTGTGCTGTAATTGTGGGGCCTTGGTTTAGTTTTGTTCAAGCTTTAATGAGTTCATTGATTCGCAACATGGCAGGCACAGGTACGCTTTTTGCATTTCCAGGTAGCATAATAGGTGCATTGCTTGCAGGATTATTATATCAACGTTATAAAAAAATTAGCCTTGCAGTAATCGGCGAGGCAGTTGGTACAGGTTTAGTGGGGAGTTTGATGTGTCTACCACTCATATGGATGATGAATCTTGACATTGCTGTGCTTAAAGTTACCATGCCGGCATTTATTGTGAGCAGTGTAACAGGAAGTATCATTGCCGGTGTTCTAATGATAGTCATTTCAAAGCGAGGTATTATTAAGTGATAAAGGATTGAAGTGTATGAAACCAACGCCGATGATGGCTCAATATTTATCAATGAAAGAACAGCATCAGGACAGTATTTTATTTTTTAGACTTGGCGATTTTTATGAGATGTTTTATGATGATGCGGTCACCGCTGCACGCGAACTTGAGATTACATTGACGCGGCGTGACAAGAAAAATCCGATACCGATGTGTGGTGTGCCACATCATTCTGCCAGAGGCTATATTGAACGATTGATCGATAAAGGGTACAAAGTCGCCATCTGTGAGCAGATGGAAAATCCAAAAGAAGTAAAAGGTATGGTGAAACGCGAAGTTGTCCAAATCATTACACCGGGTACTGTCATGGACACATCACTAGATGAAAGCAGCAATAATTATTTAATGGCTGTTCATAAGACCGAGCAGTTCAATCTCGCATACTGTGATATCTCAACAGGTGAACTCAAAGTAACGTTATGTGACGAAGAAACATTCATCAATGAACTGGCATCCATCAAACCTAGTGAAATGATTACTTCAGAAGCATTCAGTCATCAACTGGAAACAAAAATTAAGACCATTGTTCCTGTCTTATCAGTTCATGATATGCCGCATAATGATCTGCCTGAACAGGCGGTGTTGCTGGCCCAGGAGCTGCAGCCGGCAGTGCAGTTGTTATTCAATTATGTGACAGAGACTCAAAAGCGTGATTTATCACATATTGAAACAGCACTTTATTATAATGCTGTGGATTTTATGCGACTTGATTTGTACGCGAAGCGCAATCTGGAATTAACTGAAAGCATCCGTCTGAAAACACGAAAAGGAACATTATTATCTATATTCAATGAAACAAAAACACCGATGGGCCACCGGCTGTTAAAAGAATGGATAGAACGTCCGCTGATCAACAAGTGGGAGATTGAACAACGGTTGTCTCACGTCGCTTTGTTTAATGACCATTTTATAGAACGGGATGAGCTGCGTCAGGCACTTAATGAAGTGTACGATATTGAGCGGCTTGTGGGTCGTATCAGTTTTGGTAATGCGAACGCAAAAGACTTAGTACAGTTGAAATATTCATTGGAGCAGCTGCCGGTACTTAACCAAATATTGACAAGCATTGATATCATGCCGATACCAGATGAAGAATTGTGTCACCTTGTTGAGTTGCTTGATGGATTGAATGATGAACCACCGCAATCCATCAAAGAAGGGCATATCTTCAAAACAGGTTTCAACGAAGAACTAGATCAATACCGTGCCGCGACGAAGGATGGCAAGCTCTGGCTGAATGATCTGCAGCAGCAGGAACGGACAAGAACCGGCATACGGTCACTGAAAGTGGCTTATAACAAAGTATTCGGCTACTACATTGAAATTTCAAAGGCTAATCTTCATCAGTTTGATGCTGAACAGTTTGGTTATACAAGAAAACAGACATTATCTAATGCTGAACGATTTATCACTGAACCATTGAAAGAGAAAGAAGCGCTGATTTTAGGAGCAGAAGAAAAAGCGATCGACCTTGAATATGACTTATTTTTAGCATTACGTGATACGTTGAAATCTTATTTAGCAGTACTTAAGTCTGCAGCAAAGCGGATCGCTGTTTTGGATGTACTGCAGAATTTTAGCCAAGTGGCTCAAAAAAATGATTATGTCCAGCCGATATTCTCAGATGACCGCGTCCTTGACTTAAGCGATGCAAGACATCCTGTCGTTGAACAGGTCATGAACAGAGAAGACTATGTTCCTAATGACTGTGCACTGAATGATGATGCATTTATTTATTTGATTACCGGGCCGAATATGTCAGGGAAGAGTACATATATGCGTCAAGTGGCATTAATCAGTATCATGGCTCAGATGGGATCATTTGTACCTTGCAGTAGAGCAGAACTACCAATATTCGATCAAATCTTTACACGTATCGGAGCAGCGGATGATTTAGTGTCTGGTCAGAGTACGTTTATGGTGGAAATGCTGGAAGCAAAAAATGCACTGAATCACGCGACGAACAACAGCTTGATTATATTTGATGAGATTGGGCGGGGCACTTCAACTTATGACGGATTAAGTCTTGCACAGGCGATGATCGAATACGTCCATGATCACATTCAAGCGAAAACATTGTTTTCAACGCATTACCATGAACTGGTGCAGCTTGATCAGACATTGTCAGGGCTGAATAATATTCATGTAGCAGCAAAAGAATATAACGGTGAACTTATTTTCCTTCACAAAGTGATGAACGGTGCCGTAGAAAACAGCTATGGTATTCATGTCGCTCAACTGGCAGAGCTGCCGGTCACAGTGATTGACCGAGCTCGCGATATTCTTCACGCGTTCGAACAGGCGGAACATCAACCGATTCTGAACGACTCGGCACCAGCTTATGAACAGACCTCTTTTAATTTGTTTGGTTCGGCTGTTGAAGAACAACTTAAAAAGCTCGATATTGCTCAGATGACACCGATTGAAGCCATCGTTAAATTGCAGGAATTACAGAATCAAGTGAAGTAGGTGAATTAAATGGGTGTAATACAGGAACTTGATATTCAACTGGCTAACAAAATCGCGGCAGGTGAAGTGGTGGAGCGGCCGGCATCAGTTGTCAAAGAACTGGTAGAAAATGCAATAGACGCTGACAGCAGTCAGATTACTGTGAAAGTGATAGAAGCAGGACTTCAAAGCATTACGGTGACAGATAACGGCACAGGTATAGTGGAAGATGATCTGCCGCTGGCATTCGGCAGACATGCGACAAGTAAAATCAAGGACCATCATGATTTGTTTCATATTCGAACGCTTGGCTTTCGCGGTGAAGCTCTAGCAAGTATTGCTGCAGTCAGCAAAGTGATACTGAAAACATGTGCAGACGGCGTAATAGGACATATGCTGACTGTTGAAGGTAGTCAAATGGAGCAAACGTTGACCCGGGCAAGACAAGGCACAGAAATTACGGTCAGCGAACTATTTTATAATACTCCAGCCCGGCTGAAGTATGTCAAAAGCCTTCATACAGAATTAGGGAAAATCATCGATATTATGAACCGCTTTGCCTTGAGCCATCCTCATATTAGATTTTCGCTCTATTCTGATGACAAGATGCTGTTGCAGACCACCGGGAGTGGAAGATTGGCTGAAGTGATGGCATCAGTGTACGGTATGAAAATCGCAAAGGATCTCGTTCAAATAGCAGGTCAAACCGGCGATTATGAAGTGACAGGTCTCGTCGCAAAACCAGAACATACAAGAGCCAATCGTCATTACATGTCACTTTTTATCAACGGGCGCTATATCCGTAATTTCATGCTGACAAAAGCGGTGATGGCTGCTTATCATACGCTGCTTCCTATCGGGCGCTATCCAATAGCGGCCATCCATATGACCATGGATCCTGCACTAGTTGACGTCAATGTACATCCGACGAAGCAGGAAGTCAGATTATCCAAAGAGGCTGACTTAATGGCATTGATTGAACAGTTGATTAAGCAGGCCCTGCTAGGAGAGTCGTTAATTCCGAAGATTGAAACGAAGAAAAGTAAAGTACTTGAAACATTCGAACAGCAGAAATTTAATTATGACCAGCAGCAGTTAACTTCCGCGATCGATGACCACTCGGTGCCAGACAGAGTAAGCGACGGACAAAAAGACATCCCTCCTGTTATAAGGGAAGTACCACTGGATGAGCTGTTACAGGATACTGCTCATTATTCAGCGCAATCTGATTCATTAACGACAGAGAGTAGAGTTGAGACAGAGACCATTGAACGTCTGCCCTATATGGAAGTAGTCGGACAAGTACACGGTACTTATATTGTGGCTCAAAATGAAGAAGGCATGTTTATGATTGATCAGCATGCGGCTCAGGAACGCATTAAATATGAATTTTTCAAGAAGCGGATTGGAAACGTCTCACATGATAATCAGCCCTTATTGTTTCCATTGACTTTGAGCTTCACTAATGATGAAGTGCTGCGCATTAATCGTCATCTCGATGAACTGAATGCAGTCGGTCTCACGTTGGAAAACTTTGGAGGCAATGATTATATCGTTCAGGAAGTTCCTACATGGTTTCCAAAAGATGCAGAAGAAACAATTAAAGATATTATTAATTACTGTTTGACCCATCAATCCATTGATTTGAATAAATTCAGAGAAGAAACAGCGATCATGATGAGCTGCAAAAAGTCTATTAAAGCCAATCATTATTTAAGACATGAAGATATGACACGACTTATTAAAGAATTAAGTCAGACGTCTGAACCTTATACATGTCCACATGGCAGACCGATTACCATTCAACTGACCAGCTATGATCTAGAAAAACTATTTAAGCGGGTGATGTAATGATTTTACCGGCCATACGCGAATTCAAAGATATTGAACGTTTTAATAAACTCGATTATTCGACATGTGTAGTGCTTGATACACATATCGGACACTTGACGAATATTCTTGATTTATTAAAGGCATCGGGGAAAAAAGCTTATATTCATATTGATCTGATTAAAGGATTATCAGGTGATGAAGCAGCAGTAGAATTCATCGTTCAGAAGTACAAACCAGAAGGCATCGTCTCCACTAAGCCGAAACTGATAAAAAGAGGCAGTCAGCTAGGAGTTAAGACCATTCTACGTGTCTTTATATTAGATACAATGGCACTTAAACGCAGCTTCACTTTAATTCAGCAGGCAGATCCCGACTATGTTGAAGTTCTGCCAGGTATTGCCTCAAAAGTCATCAATGAAGTGAAAGCCAACTCTCATAAGCCGATTATTGCTGGCGGATTGATTGAAACCGTAGCAGAAGTAGAGGCAGCGATAGCGCACGGAGCTGAGCTTATTACGACAAGTAATAAGGATTTATGGAAACATTACGAGCAATCCAAAAAATTTATTTGACAGCGTTTACAATAACGGTTAACATATTATTAAGTTAATAAATCGGACGAGATTTGAGACCATTATTTTTAATCATGTGATTATTAATAATGGTTTTTCCTGTTTATTGGCACAATTTTAAAGAGGAGTGGATTATGTGAGTGAGTTTTTAGCTGAGTTAATCGGTACAGCCATTCTTATTTTGTTTGGTGGCGGCGTTGTAGCAAACGTCAGTTTAAAAGGGGCTCTAGGTAAAGGCAGTGACTGGATCGTTGTAGCTGTTGGCTGGGGGCTGGCAGTAGTAATGGGTGTCTACGCAGTAGGCCAGATTACAGGAGCGCATTTAAATCCAGCGGTGACTATTGGACTTGCTGTCGATGGTTCATTTGACTGGGCGAAAGTACCAATGTATATCCTTGCACAAATGATTGGTGCAATAGTTGGTGCTGTTTTAGTATGGATTCATTACATGCCGCATTTTGCTGATGAAGAAGATCAAGGAGCTAAGTTAGGCGTATTTGCAACTGGTCCTGTCTATCCAAACTTTGTGGCTAACTTTATCTCTGAGATTATTGGTACAATGATTTTAGTGATGGGGTTATTATTTATTGGTGCCAACAAATTTACTGATGGACTGAATCCTATCATTGTTGGTGCATTGATTATTGCGATTGGTTTAAGTTTAGGTGGTACAACAGGTTATGCGATTAATCCGGCACGTGACCTTGGTCCGCGTATTGCGCATGCGTTCCTGCCGATTCCAAATAAAGGTGGTTCAAACTGGAAATATGCGATCGTCCCTGTTTTAGGACCGATTGCCGGCGGTATGCTTGGTGCGACGCTATACCATCTATTTTTCAAAGGCCAAATCAATATGATCGGCTGGGTTTCATTATTAGTCGTCGTTCTGACGTTAGTACTAGGCGTCGTTATGAACAAATCAGTTCTTAAAGGTGAAGAAGCTAAATTAATGTAGGAAAGAGGAGATATTTGATGGAGAAATATATTTTATCGATTGACCAGGGGACAACAAGTACACGTGCGATGATTTTTGACAAAGATGGACAAGTGGTCGGCGTGTCACAACGTGAATTTAAACAGTACTTTCCTCAATCCGGCTGGGTTGAGCATGATGCGAATGAAATCTGGTCTACTACACTCGCTGTAATGGCTTCAGTGTTGACTGAAGCTAATATCAGTGCCAGCCAAATTGCAAGTATCGGAATTACCAATCAGCGTGAAACTGCTGTCGTCTGGGATAAAACAACAGATCGTCCAGTGTATAACGCGATTGTCTGGCAGTCCCGTCAAACTCAAGAAATTTGTAACGACTTAAAAGAACAAGGTCTTGAACAAGAATTCCGTGATAAAACAGGATTATTACTCGACCCTTATTTCTCAGGTACTAAAGTCAAATGGATTTTAGACAATGTAGAAGGAGCGAGAGAAAAAGCTGAAAACGGAGATTTATTATTCGGTACGATTGACTCCTGGTTAGTTTGGAAATTAACAGGTGGTTCAGTGCACGTTACTGACTATACGAATGCGAGCCGTACATTGATGTATAATATTTATGACCTTAAATGGGACGAACAGCTGCTTGACTATTTAACTGTCCCAGCGTCAATGCTGCCTGAAGTTAAACCTTCAAGTGAAGTATATGGCACAACTGTGCAGCATCATTTCTTCGGTCAGGAAGTTCCTGTTGCCGGTATCGCTGGTGACCAGCAGGCAGCATTATTCGGTCAAGCATGTTTTGAGGAAGGCCAAGCTAAGAATACTTATGGTACAGGCTGCTTTATGCTGATGCATACAGGTGAACAAGCGGTTAAATCCGAAAGTGGTCTATTGACGACTCTTGCGTGTGGGATTGACGGCAAAGTATTCTATGCTCTAGAAGGCTCAATCTTTGTCGCAGGTAGTGCGATTCAATGGCTGCGTGACGGTATGAGAATGTTCAATGATTCTGCTAAATCTGAAGAATATGCTTCACGCGTCGATTCAACAGAGGGTGTCTATGTCGTACCAGCGTTCGTTGGTCTTGGAACGCCTTACTGGGATTCAGAAGCTCGTGGTGCAGTATTCGGCTTAACTCGTGGTACTGAAAAAGAACATTTTGTTCGTGCGACTCTTGAATCACTTGCTTATCAGACAAGAGATGTACTGGATGCGATGGAAAAAGATTCAGGTATTCAGCTGCAGAACTTAAGAGTGGACGGCGGAGCTGTTAAAAACAACTTCTTAATGCAGTTCCAATCTGATATTCTAAATGTGCCAGTTGAACGTCCAGTGGTCAATGAAACAACTGCTCTTGGAGCAGCTTACCTTGCAGGTCTTGCTGTAGGGTTCTGGGAATCAAAAGACGAAATCGAGAACCGCTGGAAACTTGAACAGGAATTTACACCGAATATGTCTGAAGAAGATCGTGATGGTTTATATGCAGGATGGCAGCAGGCTGTCCAAGCGACTCAAGTATTTAAACCGAATCAGGCAAAATAATAGAATGTACCATGTCATTATGATACAGTATAGATAAGTTAATAATAAGCAGAGAATCGAGACTTTGAATACATTTATGTAGGAGGAGTCTCAATTTTTTTAGGAGGAATCGTTCATGTTGTTTTCTAGTTTAAATCGTCAACAGATTATTTCAAAAATGAACCGTACAGAATATGATTTAGTAGTTATCGGCGGCGGAATCACTGGTGCTGGTATTGCATTGGATGCTGCCCAGCGCGGTATGAAAGTGGCGTTAGTAGAAATGCAGGATTTCGCATCAGGAACAAGCTCACGCTCTACGAAACTGGTACACGGCGGATTACGGTATTTAAAACAGCTTCAAGTAGGGGTGGTTGCAGAAACTGGTAAAGAACGTGCCATTGTCTATGAAAACGGCCCCCACGTGACGACACCTGAATTTATGTTGCTGCCTATGCATAAAGGCGGTACTTTTGGTCCTTTCACAACATCTATTGCCTTGAAAGTTTACGATTTTTTAGCAGGAGTCAAAAAAGAAGAAACAAGAAAAATGTTATCTGTCGATGAAACGATTAACCGTGAACCACTTGTTAAACAAAGCGGACTACGCGGCGGCGGTTATTATGTTGAATATCGCACAGATGATGCACGTATGACTATTGAAGTCATGAAACGTGCTGCAGAGTTCGGTGCAGATATTATCAACTATACAAAAGCATCAGGATTTGTCTATGATACTAACGAACAAGTCATCGGTATTAATGCTGACGACTTAATTGATGGCAACAAATTCGAAGTTTTAGCTAAAAAAGTGGTCAATGCTTCTGGACCATGGGTAGATGAAGTCCGCGGTGGTGACTACTCTAAAAACAATAAGCAACTGCGTTTGACTAAAGGGATTCACTTAGTATTCGACAACAGTGTATTCCCGTTGAAACAAGCAGTATACTTCGATACAGAACAAGACAAACGAATGATCTTTGCGATACCACGTGACGGTAAAACTTATGTCGGTACGACTGATACGTTCTACAATAATGAAAAATCATCACCGAAAGTCACACAGGAAGATAGAGATTACATTATCGATGCAATCAACTACATGTTCCCGACAGTCGATGTCACAGACAAAGATATCGAATCAACATGGGCAGGGGTACGTCCATTAATTCTTGAAGAAGGTAAAGATCCTTCTGAAATTTCTCGTAAAGATGAAATCTGGGAAAGCGACTCAGGCTTGTTGACCATTGCCGGTGGTAAATTGACTGGATATCGTCATATGGCTGAAGGGATTGTTGATTTAGTAGCTAAACGCCTTAAAGAGCAGTACGGCCTGAAATTCCCTGCATCAAAAACAAAATCAACACCAATTTCTGGTGGAGATGTCGGTGGTTCTAAAGGCTTTGAAGAATACAAAGCAGATATGATGAACAATAACCCGGCTATCGGTTTGTCAGTCGATGAACAGCTTGCGATCATTAACCGCTATGGCTCAAATGCACCACAGGTGTTAAGCATTGCTCATGCAAGTCTAGATGAAGAAATTAAAGGTCTTCCTCTGGCGTTATACAGTGAACTCGTCTACAGCATTCAAAACGAAATGGTTTACAAACCAGCTGACTTCTTCGTCCGTAGAACCGGTGCATTGTACTTTGATATCGCAACGGTATATAACTATAAAGAGGCTGTAATTGATGCGATGGCTAAACTACTCAATTACTCTGATGCTGAGAAAGAACAATATACACATGAACTCGATCAACTGATCAAAGAAGCAGTTGAACCATCTGTTCAAGTATCAGTTGAAAATTAATAATAACAGCGTCTCAAACTTCCATTGATTTGGATGTTTGAGGTGTTTTTTTGTAGTATAATCGAGTAAAGGATGGGGATCAGCATGAAAGAACTGACAATGACATTACACGACAATCACCAAGTAGAAGTAGCCGTCTTTGAACCAGAAAATCCGATTGGTACCATTCAAGTGCTGCATGGTATGGCAGAGCATATGGGACGTTATTACAAAATCGGGGAATATTTTGAATCACTCGGCTATAAAGTGGTCATGAATAATCATATGGGGCATGGTAAATCTGGATCAGATGATGATAGAGGGCATTTCGATCAGATTGAGACATTGGCACGTCAAGCTGAAGAAGTTCTAGAGTCATTTGTCATAAAAGATAAACCCGTGATTCTCATCGGCCACTCAATGGGCTCTATAATAGCAAGACAATACGTCATTATGTTCCCGGATCGATTCGACGCGTTAATCTTAAGCGGTACAAGTTTCTATGAAGGAAGTCATAGACTCTCATTGCAGACATTGAATTCTCTGATGCTTGTTTTCGGCAAAAAAGCTAAATTGCATTCAGTTAATCAAGCGGTCATTAAACAATTCAACAAAAAGATTAAGCCTCTTAAAACTGAAAGTGACTGGCTGAGCAGAAATGAAGATAATGTGAGAAGCTTTATTGATGATCCATATTCTGGATTTGATATGTCGCTCAATGCACTGGCTGAAATATTACGGGCGATGAAGCACACCCAGAAGAAGCAGGAAATTAAAAAAATGAATCCGGATATGCCTATTCTACTTGTTTCTGGACAGGAAGATGCCTTTTCAAATTATGGTAAAGGCATTGAAAAACTGGGCCGTGCCTATAAACAGGCCGGGATGACACATGTGAGAGTGCAGCTCTACAAACATTCACGGCATGAGGTATTGTTTGAATCCAATCAAGAAGAAGTGCTTGATAGACTGTTAATTTGGTTAAAAGGAATTGTCAAACATGACAGATAAGATTAAACTCATTGTTATTGCCGGTCCGACAGCAGTAGGTAAGACAGCGCTTAGTATTGAGCTCGCAAAGGCTGTTGGCGGAGAGATTATTAGTGGTGATGCCGTCCAAGTATATCGTGGAATGGATATAGGTTCCGCTAAAATTACACACGAAGAAATGGACGGGGTTCCTCATCACTTAATAGATATAATGAATCCGGATGAACAGTATTCAGCTGCGCACTTCAAGGAGATGGCAGTACCGCTTATCGAACAGATTCATTCACGGGGCCGTGTTCCGATGATTGTCGGTGGTACCGGACTATATATTCAGTCAGTCCTCTATGATTATCAGTATCAAGATGAAGATAGTGACGAAAGTCGGCGTCTTTTGAATCATTATGAGCAACTGTCGACAGATGTACTCTTTCATGAGCTGGAAAGGGTGGATGCGGCTGCCAGTCAGACGATTCATCGTAATAATAGACAACGGTTACTGCGTGCTTTAATATTTAAGCAATTACATAATCAATCGATTACAACTCAATCGAAAAATCAGACAATCAGCAGCAAATATGATACGTTGTTGATAGGATTGAATATGCCCCGTGAACTGCTTTACGAACGGATTAATCGCCGGGTAGACATGATGATGTCGAGCGATCTTGTCGATGAAGTGAAAGCATTAATGACGGCAGGTTACAGCGATGCCCGGAGCATGCGGGCGATTGGGTATAAGGAGCTTATGCCTTATATTGAAGGTGAACTAACAGAAGAAGAGGCAGTAACACAGTTGAAGCAGAATTCCAGACGATTCGCCAAACGGCAGTTGACTTGGTTTAGAAACCAGATGTCATTAGATTGGTATGATTTGACGGCAATATCCATGGCTGACATGGTTGACATATTGACGACTAAATTAAAAGGGGAATCATTATGACACAACAACACAATCTGCAGGATGCATTCTTAGACAAATACAAGAATGAAGGTACAGAGCTGACTGTTTTTTTGCTTAATGGATTTCAGATGAAAGGTATTGTTCTTGATTTTGATAAGTATGTCATACTCATCAAAGTCGGGGATAAACAAAACTTGATCTACAAACATGCGATTAGTACGTTTGTTGAATAAGTGATGATGTGACATTGATATAAAAAAGACAGATGCAGCTGCATCTGTTTTTTTTGTGCGTTATCCGTTAAACTGATACAAAGGACGTGAATGTCATGAATGAGACAAAAAGAGAAAAGGAACGAGTGGTCATTTTTGCTGTTCATCAGAAATCACAGGATGACTTTCAATTCCAGGAAACATTGAATGAAACGCAGTCATTATGTGAAACAGCAGGTCTTGATGTAGTAGGTCAATACATGCAGAACAGAGAACGTGCTGATACAAAGACTTACCTCGGCAAAGGTCGCATAGAAGAGATTACAGAGGAAGTGTCACGTGAAGATATCTCATTTGACGTCATCATTGTCAATGATGAATTGACCACGAGCCAGTCGAGACACCTGGCTGATATTTTTGCCGTCAAGATTATCGATAGAACGCAGTTGATTCTGGATATATTTGCACAGCGGGCTAAGTCACGAGAAGGTCAGCTGCAGGTAGAACTGGCACAAAATGAATACATGCTGCCCAGACTATCAGGACATGGAATCAGCTTATCAAGGCTCGGTGGTGGTATTGGCACTAGAGGACCTGGTGAAACTAAGCTTGAGACGAATCGACGTCACATCCGTTCAAGAATCCATGATATCAAAGTGCAGCTGGAAGAAATCAAAGCGCACCGAAAACGCTACCGGGAACAGCGGAAAAAAAGTCAGATTTTCCAAATCGCACTGGTGGGTTATACGAATGCAGGCAAATCCTCATGGTTTAACCAGCTGACACAAAGCGAAACGTTCGAACAGGATCTGTTATTTGCCACGCTCGATCCGAAATCAAAAGTGATGCAGATTAATGAGGGATTCAAAGTAATCGTGTCAGATACTGTCGGATTCATTCAACACCTGCCGACACATTTAATCGAAGCATTCAGTTCGACACTTGAAGAAGCGAAATATGCGGATGTCTTGATACATGTCGTTGACCGGAGTCATCCGAATTACGATAGTCATATGCAAACAGTCAATGAGCTGCTCGAGTCACTTCAAATGGGAAGCATTCCGACTCTCACACTGCTTAATAAAAGTGACCTTATAGATTCAATTCAGGAAGATTCACATAACACACTAGTTGTTTCTTCAAGAGATCACGACGATGTGCAACGGGTGAAGACGTTAATTGCCGGGTTTGTGGAAACTCTGATGACTCCTTATCATATTGATGTTCAGCCGCATGAAGGTCGGATCATCAATCGATTGAGAGAAGATACAATGGTAACTAGTATCGAATATGACGAGGAACAGGACTTGTATCACATAGTTGGTGTCGAACGACCGGAGAGTGGCACTGTAAACAGAATATTAAAGATAGAAAAGAGCGAACAAACTGATGAATGAACAATTAGAGCAATTAATTGCAGCAACAGATGAGCAGATCAGACCGATTCATGCTCAGATTGAAAGAACAGCGTTATTGAACCAAAAAAAAGTACTGGATGCTTTTCGTGAACAACGAATCTCAGAAAGCGATTTAGTTGGTACTTTTGGCTATGGTTATGATGATACAGGTCGCGATCAGCTGGAGGCACTGTATGCTAAAGTATTCAAAGCAGAAGATGCTATCGTCCGGCCGCAGGTCATCTCAGGGACGCACGCCATTACACTCGCGTTGTCCAGTCACTTAAAGCATGGTGATGAGCTGCTTTACATTACAGGTGAACCTTATGACACATTGCTTGAGGTCATTGGTGTTAACGGTAACGGAGTAGGGTCATTGATGGATAACGGAGTCAGCTATCGCAATGTACCACTAGTAGACGGAGCAATAGATATTCAGACAGTGTTGTCGAGCATTAAGCAGGAAACTAAAGTGATAGCAATACAGCGCTCAAAAGGATATGCCAGTCGACCATCATTGATGATTGCTGAAATAGAAAAGGTATGCCGAGTGATAAAAAAACAATTCCCGGATAAGATTATTTTTGTTGATAACTGTTACGGAGAATTCGTTGAAACGCGTGAACCGATTGAAGCAGGGGCTGATTTAATTGCAGGTTCACTCATCAAAAATCCCGGCGGTGGAATTTGTAAAATCGGCGGCTATATTGCAGGAAGGAGAGAATTGATTGAACGGATCGGCTACCGCCTGACTGCACCAGGTATCGGCAAAGAAGCGGGAGCATCACTTTACAGTCTGCATGAAATGTATCAAGGATTTTTCTTGAGTCCTCATGTCGTTAGCCAGAGTTTAAAAGGAGCTGTTTTTACAGCTGGACTGCTGGAGCGGCTAGGAATGCAGACGACACCTGCATTCGATGCTGAACGAACTGACTTAATTCAGGCGGTGACCTTTAACGATGCTGAGGCCATGATTACTTTCTGTCAGGCTATTCAAGCGGCATCACCTATCAATTCACAGTTTGCGCCGATGCCTGCCTATATGCCGGGCTACGAAGACGATGTCATCATGGCGGCAGGAACATTTATACAAGGGGCCTCCATTGAATTGACTGCAGATGGACCGCTGCGTGCACCATACGAGGCGTATGTCCAAGGTGGATTGACGTATGAGCATGTTAAATTGGCCATTATCCAAGCGGTTGAAACGATGATTGCAAAAGATGTTGTTCAACTAAGTAAATCCATGTAAGGTTTCCTTACATGGATTTGTTTTATTGAAAAAACTATGATAAATTATCACTAAGTTCTTAGTAGAGGAGATGGTCATATGACGTCAGACGCGGTAAGGCGCAATATGCCCGTATTTCCGATGAGTGTGGTAATGAAGTTGACTGAGCTGTCAGCCAGACAAATTCGCTACTATGAAGAACAGCAGCTGATTGCGCCGGAGCGGACAGCCGGAAATCAACGGCTGTTTTCAATGAATGATCTGGATCTGCTTCTTGAAATTAAAGTGATGCTTGAAAAAGGATTCACAATTAAAGGAATCAAGCAGTTCACTTCAGACAAGCAGGCCAATCAGTCGTCGGAGGAACAACGCCTCAGAGAACGGTTGTACAAAGACATCATCATCAAACCGAACACGACAGACGTCCCATTAAACCGTGGAGATTTATCAAGATTCTATAAATAAAACTTTGGAGGCTCACATGGCTAAATTTACGAGAGAAGATATTGTCAGATTTGCAGAGGAAGAGAATGTACGCTATTTACGTTTACAGTTCACAGATATTTTAGGAACGATTAAGAACGTCGAAATTCCAATCAGCCAGCTTAATAAAGCTTTGGACAATGAAATGATGTTTGATGGTTCATCAATCGAAGGATTTGTACGAATTGAAGAATCAGATATGAAACTATATCCCGATCTAGATACATGGGTCATCTTCCCTTGGACATCTGACAAAGGTAAAGTGGCACGCTTAATCTGTGACATATACAAACCAGACGGAACACCATTTGACGGAGATCCGCGTGCGAACTTAAAACGTGTCCTTGCTGAAATGAGAGAACTAGGATTCACTGATTTCAACTTAGGACCGGAGCCGGAATTCTTCTTGTTCAAATTGGATCAGCACGGTGAGCCGACACTGGAATTAAATGATAACGGCGGTTACTTTGACTTAGCACCGACTGATTTAGGTGAAAACTGTCGTCGTGATATCGTACTTGAACTTGAAGACATGGGCTTTGAAATTGAAGCTTCCCACCATGAAGTAGCACCAGGACAACACGAAATCGATTTTAAATATGCTGATGCAGTGACAGCGTGTGATAACATTCAGACATTCAAATTAGTCGTTAAAACCATTGCTCGTAAGCACAATCTGCATGCAACATTTATGCCGAAACCATTGTTCGGTGTCAATGGCTCAGGGATGCACTTTAACGTATCGTTATTCAAAGGGCCAAAAGAAAATGCATTTTTTGATGCAGATGGTGACATGCAGCTGTCTGATGATGCGCGTCATTTTATTGCGGGTATCGTGAAAAATGCGCGTGGATTTACTGCTGTATGTAATCCATTAGTCAATTCTTATAAGCGACTCGTACCTGGTTACGAAGCACCATGTTATGTGGCATGGAGTGGTCAAAACCGTTCGCCGTTAGTCCGTATTCCGGCATCACGTGGGTTATCAACTCGTGTTGAAGTGCGTTCAGTAGATCCAGCAGCGAACCCTTACATGGCACTTGCAACCATTCTTCAAGCAGGATTGGACGGCATTAAAAATAAACTAGAAGTGCCGGCACCAGTTAATGAGAATATTTATGAAATGAACCGCGAGCAACGTGAATCAGTAGGAGTTCAAGACTTACCGTCAACGCTCTATACTGCCATTAAAGCAATGCGCGAAAACCCAATTATGAAAGATGCATTAGGTGAACATATTTATCGCCAGTTCATCAACTCTAAATCGATTGAGTGGGATATGTACCGCACCCAAGTGTCTGAATGGGAGCGGGATCAGTACATGAAGCAGTATTAATATAGTATAACCCCGTAACTACAATGTTTCGGGGTTTTTATTATGTCGTTTTTTAGCAGATTTTTTTAACTCTTTTTTTACATTTTAACAACAGACTTGTGTTACGAGATGCTGTAATAAGACTGTTAATTATTGAAGACGATGAAAATATAGCAAGGAATTTGTCTGTGAATGAAGCAGATGGATGAATCGGACATGACAGAATATTTTAATAATGTTATGTCAACTAATAAAGATTTGAATTATATTACTGACACTATTGCCAAGAGGGTAAATCATCTGTATCTTTTGACGTCACGAATATATTTCAGCATTATCAATCAGCAACAAAACAATTAAGAAGCGGTTTTCCGCTTCATTTGTTTGTTTGATTCAATAACGTGTATAGTTTAAGAAAAGGAAGTGAAATGATGACTATTAATCAAATTCAACGGGGCATCGTGATTGACTGTGCGAGACGTTACTGTTCGCTATCGTCATTGAAAGCCGTTATAGATGAAATACCGCACCATTCAGGCAATTTTTTGCAGCTGCATTTTTCTGATAACGAAGGATATGGGATTGCTTCTCAAGTGATTGGATTAACTGAAGATGAACCGAATGTATCTTACTTAACACGTCATGAATTAAGAGAGCTCATAGATTATGCGTCTGACAGAATGATCCAAGTGATACCGGACTTTGATGTTCCGGCGCATTCTAAATACTGGATAGAGCGGTATCAGCAATGCTATCCAGAAGAGACGATTCAAACAGATTTTGATGAGACTGTCGTCGATTACTTCGGCAGTGAGTCTGCTGGACAGGCCGTTCAGCAAATGATTGATGAGATTGCATCATTCTTTAGGCAGCCTCAATTCAAACAGAGAATGGTCATCGGAGCAGATGAAGTCCCTGGGAGCAGGACAAATCAAGAAGCGTATATTAGTTTCATCAACCGAACGGCAGACTATGTTCAACGTCAAGGATTCCGGCCCGCTATCTGGAATGATGGGGTTACAAGTGAAGGGATTGACATGTTGAATGATAGTATTGATATATTGTACTGGCAGCAGCCGGAAGGTGGAATAGAAGTTGAGGCATTTACTAAGCGAGGAAGAGCTGTCTATAACTATAATTTCTATACCGCAACATTTCTTCCGCGTTATGGCTATGATGATGACGCTATTAAAGAACAGACAGCGTATATGACAACACATCATCAATTAGATGTGTTCTGCTATCACAATAACCCATATACGAAAATCATCACGACAGAAATAATAGGAGATGCGATGACATTCTGGAATGAAGAAGCAGCTTCTTTAACAGATGAAGCATGGCTCAAACAAGTGCTGCCGTTAGTACGTGCATTTTTCAGTGAGTAGGGTGCAGTGGTTGATTTAACCTTATAGTATTGTATGATTAAAGGAGAGCATTAAGTAAACATAGGGGGAAAAGAGATGATTAAACCTGAAAAGTTAAAGCGTGGAGATACAGTTGCGATTGTTTCATTATCCAGTGGAATTGCCGGTGATCAGGATATGATCTGGAGAACTGAACAAGGGATTAAGCGTCTGGAAGATGTGTTTGGATTAAAAGTGAAAGTGATGCCGCACGCATTAAAAGGCTCTGATTACATCTATGAACATCCTGAAAAGCGGGCTGAGGACCTGAATCAAGCATTAAAGGATCCTGAAGTTAGGGGGATTATTTGTGCCATCGGTGGTAATGATTCAATTCGGACATTGCCGTTTGTCGATAATCGGGCCATTCAATCCAATCCAAAGATTTTCACCGGTTATTCAGATAGTACTGTTGGTCACTTGATGTTCTATTTGAACGGTGTTTCTTCAAGTTATGGCCCTGCGTTGCTGACAGATTTCGCGGAGAATATCGACATGGATGACTATACGATAGCGAGTATCGAAAAGACATGGTTCTCAAATGACATAATCGGAGAAATTAAAACGTCTGACACCGTGCGTGAAGTCGGATTAACTTGGGACAAAAGCAATCAGCAGACGGCGAGAAATCAGCTGGATAACAGCGGTTATGAAGTGATTAATGGACGAGGAACGGTGCAGGGACATCTCATCGGAGGCTGTCTTGAATCGTTGTCTGATTTAAGAGGGACATCATTATTTCCGGACCTGCATCACTTTGACGGTGCTATATTGTTCTTAGAAACATGTGAAGAATATATCCCGACGATTACACTTGAATCTTATTTGAGAGCTTTTGCAGTGATGGGCATTATGAATAGAATTAACGGAATAATCGTTGGAAGACCACAGAAGGGTGTTTATTATGAAGAATACAAGGAAGTCTACCGCATGATCATGAAAGAATATCACTGTGAGGACTTACCGATTCTATACAATGCAAGTTTTGGGCACAATGAACCTAAGTTTGTTATGCCTTATGGTGTCCAGGCTGAGATTAATGCTGACGAAAAAACATTCACTATTTTAGAAAGTGCCACTATATAATGTAAAGAAGGAATTAACTGCTTTTAAGTGAATTCCTTCTTTACTCTCTTCAAGATGAAACTTGATATAAACATTGATAAATTAGTTATTTACTCATATAAGATAAGTATTTATAATATAAGTATTAATAGTATATAGAGGAGATTGATAATGAATGATTATATATATGCCACAGAAAAACTTCTAAAATTACATCAACTATGGCAAAGTTCTGCACGACGATTTTTAAAAGCTTATGATATAACATACCCTCAGTTTCGAGTATTAAAAGGTTTGGTTGATGCAAACAATGACAACAAAAGGATATCACAGTCTCATTTAAGTGAACGGATCGGTATAGATGCGATGACGTTATCAACAATCATTAGAAATCTCGAAGCGAGAAAGTTGATTCAACGGATGGAATCTCGATCAGACACACGCGCCAAAAATGTTTATATTACTGCTATTGGGTTATCCTTAATGGAAGAAATCACACCATCTATGGAAACAGCTGCAGAAATGTTCTTCTGCGAAATGCATGAAAACGGTGATGAGCTGCTGAGAGTGTTGACCCTTGAGGATGAATGTTAAGTTTATGTAACAAGGCTATACATGGTCAGCTATGTGTAGTATATTAAGCGTCTTAAAAGACCGACTGTAATGAGTCTAGGAGCGATTAAATGTCAGTTAAATATCGAAATGTAATGCTGTCCTATAGTGCAGCTGTACTCGACAGAAGTCCATTATATAGTCAATTGGCGAAACATATGGCCGATGACAAAGAGCTGAAGGCACTTCTCAGTCCGATGATCATCACCGCTCAATCAGTTCCTTTATTGATGAGCAGTGTCCTCTTTCATTTATATAATGACGATGATGAACTACGCAATTATTATCTTAATTTTAATGACTATGCAAAACCACTTGATGATGATGGTTTCGAACGATTCAAAGCATTTGTATCACGTCATCAGGATTCCATTCTATATTATATTCATCATGGTGACTTAAAGAAGAATATCGTTGAACGATCATCTTTACTTGTCCCAATATTTCATAAAATTTTACAGCAGTCATCAACTGATTCATTCAATGTCATAGAAATAGGGTCTAAAGCAGGACTGTTATTAAATTATGATTGGTATGGTTACACTTATAATAAATCTGTTACTGTGGGTAACGTTGATGATATTAATATCAAAGTAAAAATCAAAGGGTATAATCATTCTTTGTTAACACCGATTAAACATCCGCTTCGGAAATTCGGTATTTCAGAAGCAGTGACTCATATTGAGGATGATCATGATTTTCACTGGATGTTGAGTCTGCTTTACCCTGAGGAAGTTAAACGCCGTAAGAATCTATACAAAGCACGCCGCATCTTTCAAGAGCATCCGGTGACGATGCTGGAAGGTGATGAGCTTAAACTGCTGGAACAAGTGATAGATGGCCTTCCAGCAGATGAGCCGATCATTATTTTCCATGTTCACCATGCGAAGAACTGGTCTGATGACAAAAAAAGTGCTTTTTTAAATTTAATCAGCAGAAAAGCAGCCGATAAAGTGATCTATCATGTACATCATCAGTTATTCGGTCCAGATATATTCGTTGATCACTTCAACGAAGGTTATTTAAAACGTGAGAAACTAGTGAATTTTGATTTGGATAAACTTAAATTAGAATGGCTGGTTAATCAGCCGCTTAAAATTTAACGTGATTTCATGTGGAACATTTAAAGTGGGATAGTCATCGTTTATTGAGCAGATTTTATCTAGTCTATGATATAGTAAAGTGACTAACAAACGATGGAGTGAAAACATGGATTACAAATTAGTAGTACTAGATATGGATGATACATTGATGACCAGTGAGAACGTCATGTCTGAACGGACAAAAGAGGCATTGCTCGCAGTACAGAAACAAGGTGTAAGTGTCATACTTGCTTCCGGTCGTCCAACTAACGGTATGGTTAACACCGCGCGTGAACTTGAACTTGATAAGCATCACTCACATATATTGAGTTATAATGGTGCACGCATTTTTGAAATGAGCGATTTATCAATGGTCAAAGAGACATCTCTGACAAAAGAACAGTTTGATTTATGTTATGACTACTGTAAATCAAAAGGATTTTTTGTATTAACTTATATTGATGAGACTATTGTTTACGAAGGTGATCACCCTTATATGAACGTTGAACATGAACTGACAGGACTGCCGATGAAACAGGTGGAATCATTGAAAGACTATGTTCAAGGGAATGTCCCTAAATTGATGGGAGTAGATTTTGAAGAGAAAATCTCAGAAGCCAACAACGAGCTGGGTGGTAATTACGGACAAGATATTCATGTCACCACATCTAAGCCGTTTTTCCTGGAATTCATGGCTGAAGGGGTGTCAAAAGGGCGTGCACTGCATGAACTGGTGACAGAACTCGGCATTAGTAGAGAGGCGATTATCGCGTTCGGCGACAGCAATAATGATAAAGATATGATTGAGTATGCCGGCCTTGGTGTAGCCATGGGTAATGCCAACGACAACATAAAAAATGCCGCAGATATGATTACCGGTGATCATAACAGTGATGGGATTGCGGACATACTTGAACAATTTATATTAAAGAAGCAGTCGTAACTGCTTCTTTTTTTGTGCAGCTCAGAGTCGCTCGTACTGATAACCTTCCAAAAGGGCACAGCAGACATCAAGAACTGGTGTTTGGACATGGTGCCGTACTGCTATTTGCTTAACTGTGCCCTGAATAAAGTCATATTCTATAGGAACGCCGGCTAGTGTGTCATAATACATGCTGGTTCCCATCAGTGGATCATACGTTGAATAGATAGCCATAATATCATTGACTGTGTCGGAGTTGAAAGAATGTCCAGCCGCTTCTGCAACTGCAATCCCTTCAACGAGCAATTGTTCAGTGAGTGATTTGACAACCGGCAATTCAACAACTTGAGCAGTATTTTTTGTCAGAGCAGTGACGCTGTTAATTCCTAAGTTTACGAGCAGTTTAAACCATAATTGTCTGTCATAGTCAGTGTCTGGTATCAGCTCCAGCTCAGTCATGTGGAGATCGCTCCTCATTTGGTGCATGGCTGTAGTATTCGGAACGATCAGCTTCTTATCCTGAAAATGTCGGACACGATCTGCTGTTTTCTGACCGCTGATATAGACCACTGCCTGCACGGCATTGAAACCATCCATCAATTCCAGCTGCCCGATACCGTTCTGACAGAGGATCACTTGACTCTTTGAATGGCACATGTTCTGTAGTGCCGGCAAAATCGACTTAAGCTTTGTTGCTTTGACAGCGACAAAGATGACATCGAATGTTGCATCATTCAGTACTAATGAAGATACATTCATCTTGTATTCACCATCTACTGTCTGTAACAGCACCTGCTGCTCTTGACGGCCGAACAAAGTAACGTCATGAACACGACTGATTTCATGAGCAATCACTGTACCTACTGCACCTGGGCCGATAACGGCGTATTTAGTCATAGGCGCCTCCTTCGAATTTATTTCTATACACATGGGAATGTGTCTATTATAATGTATTCATTGATAAACAAGGAAGTGTAAAGATGAAATTACTAAAAGACCTCCATCAGATGAAAAGAGATCAAGTGAAACTGACAATGATGACTGCTTATGATTATCCAAGTGCCAAACAAGTTGAAGCGGCTGGTATCGATATGATTTTAGTCGGAGACAGTTTAGGGATGACAGTGCTGGGTTATGATAGTACTATTTATGTCACAATAGAGGATATGATTCATCATACGAAAGCGGTAAGACGCGGGGCACCAGAGACGTTTACTATCATCGATATGCCTTTTGGTACTGCAGGGGTGAGTGACGAAGTTGATGTGAATCAGGCGATAAGACTTTTCCAGGAATCCGGTGCACATGCCGTCAAAGCGGAAGGTGGACATTTGACATCGTTTATTTCCCGCTGTACTCAAATGGGAATTCCAATCGTTGCTCATCTAGGTTTAACGCCTCAAAGTGCAGCCATTACAGGCTATTCAGTTCAAGCCAGGACTAAAAATGAAGCTGAGCAGTTGATTGCTGATGCACAAGCAGCAGCAGCGGCGGGTGCCGTCATGCTTGTATTAGAAGCGGTGCCGAGCGATTTAGCAGCTCATATTACTGAGTTACTGGCTATACCAGTCATTGGAATTGGTGCCGGTCAAAAGACTGACGGTCAAGTGCTTGTGTATCACGATGTCCTTAACTATGCGACTGATCGCAAGCCGAAGTTTGTCAAACAATATGGAGATTTTTCTACAGGAGTGGAAGCGCTCAGCCGCTATCATCACGAAGTTAAAAATGGTGAATTTCCAACGGAAGACTATACTTATAAAGCAAGAATTATGAATGAGGTAAATCATGACTAGACGAATCACGACCATTTCAGAAATGACGACAATCATTAATGAGCATAGAGCAGCAGGACAGTCTATCGGCTTTGTTCCGACAATGGGGGCACTTCATGACGGTCACATGATGCTTCTTAGAGAGGCAAAAAAAGAAAATGATATTACAGTCGTAAGTGTGTTTGTTAATCCATTACAATTTGGACCTGATGAGGATTTCGATGCATATCCAAGAGATATAGATGCCGATCAATCACTTGTAGCTCGTATCGATATTGATTACTTGTTCCATCCGACTTCTGAAGAAATGTATCCGAAGCAGGATATCACTCTTACTGTCGGCAGACTTGCAGCAGTGCTGGAAGGTGCGAAGCGTCCTGGTCATTTTGATGGTGTAGTGACCGTTGTTAACAAACTCTTTAATATCATCAAACCGGACCGTGCCTACTTTGGTAAAAAAGATGCGCAGCAACTTGCCATTATCGAGGCTATGGTCGATGATTTCAATCATGATATAGAAATTATAGGGATTGATATTGTTCGCGAAGAAGATGGGCTTGCTAAGAGCTCGAGAAATGTCTATCTGACTGATGAGGAACGCCTGGAAGCAGTAGCGCTATATAACAGTCTGCTGCTCGCCAAAGAGTTGATAGACGGCGGAGAGACACAGACAGCAGTCATTGAAGAAGAGATAATACGATACATTACGTCTTATTCATCTGGGACTGTTGATGAGGTTGCTATCTATCAATATCCAGAATTGATTAAAGTAGACAAGCTCGAAGGCCAGTGCTTTATTTCTCTTGCAGTGAAGTTTTCAAAAGCACGGCTCATCGACAATATGATTATTGGAGGACTATGATGATAAGAACAATGATGCACGGAAAAATTCACCGTGCGAGAGTAACAGAAGCTAATTTAAATTATGTCGGCAGCATTACTATTGACCAGGATATTCTAGATGCTGTCGATATTCTGCCTGATGAAAAAGTGGCTATCGTGAACAATAACAATGGCGCGCGACTAGAGACTTATGTCATTGCAGGTGAACGTGGGTCAGGCGTTATCTGTTTGAACGGAGCAGCCGCTAGACTTGTACAAGTAGATGATATTGTCATTATTATGAACTATGTACAGCTGACGAATGAAGAAGCATTGATACATTCACCGAAAGTTGCAGTGATGGATGAACATAATCAAATCGTTCAGCTTATTACAGAAACAGAAGCTACGATTATATAATGAAACCCCCGTGTAGATTCATTTTACACGGGGGTTCATTATATGTCAGCCACTCAATCTTACTTGCTCGTCGCCGTCCACTGATCACCTGGATGGCGATGTCTTTTTGTGTGTGCATAAATATTGTCAGCTGCATAATCCTCGTTAGTGTAAACAGTAATATCATAAAATGCCATATCACGGTCAAATGGTTCAGCTAAATAAACATCTTTAAGATGAACAAACAAGCGCTGCATCGCCTGCTGATCCAGACTTGGATATTCTCTTAAAATTTTCTTGATAAGACTGCCATTCTTATTGTAGACACCTTGTACTACAATGACGAACTTCTCGTCTGTCTTCAGTACATCATCGAATATATTGAACTGTCCGTTTGACATCTGTCTGCCTCCTTATGCAACCGCTTTATAAATTATATTATACATAAAAAAAGAGATTTGCGTATGCAAATCTCTGATTATAGTTCATGTTTAGTTAAATCAATATCTTGAAGCTTGACGACTTTTGTTTTCTTGACCCCTTTATAGCCGAAATAGGCAGCGAGTGCCAGTATGATCGGTAGAATAGAGTCAGTCAATGATGACCAGTTCAATGAAGTAATATCTGCAAATGACTGACCGATCAGTAGAAAAAGAATCGCGCCGCTTACTAAGAAGACACCTATAGGGAAGAACGGTGCTTTATAGGTTAGCAGTTCGTCTTCATCTAAGTTCTGAACTTTTATGGCGCGTCGCAGGCGGTAATGACTAATGATACTGATGAACCAGACGATCAATACTAACGTTCCAAGCATATTTAATAGTTTTCCGTAACCACCCATATTCAAGTGCGCATAAATAATACTCAAGATGATCAGTACAGTTGTCGTGATTAAAGCATTGAAAGGCATATTGCGTTTGTTGAGTCGTCCGAGAAACTGAGGTGCCTGTCGGTCGTTGCTAAGTGAATAGAGGAGACGACTGGTAGCATATAATCCTGAATTACCAGCGGATAATACAGCTGTCAATATCACTGTATTCATAATAGACGCAGCAAATAAAATACCAAGATTATCGAAAATGATAGTGAATGGGCTCATCGCTACATCTGAATTTTCATTGAGTAGTCTCGAATCAGTGTACGGAATCAATGCAGCAATCACAAAAATGGAGCCGATATAGAACAGTAAGATTCGCCAAAACACTTGTTTGATAGCTTTTGGCATTGATTCTTTCGGATCTTCTGATTCTCCCGCTGTCACGGCAACAACTTCAGTCCCGCCGAATGAGAATCCTGCTACAATAAGCACCCCGAGTAAACCTAAGAAACCATTGACAAACGGCGCGTCACCGACAGTGAAATTTTTAATGCCGACAGGTCCTTGATCGCCAAGAATCCCGAATATCATTAATAGACCCATGACTAGGAAAATAATGATAGTTCCTACTTTGATAAATGAAAACCAATATTCCGCTTCTCCAAATGATTTAACTGAGAATGCATTCAATATAAATAATAACGCTAAGAAAATAAGACACCAGACAAATGAATTAATTCCATTGAAAGTATCCCAGTAGGATAACACTTTTGCTGCGGTTATAATATCGACACTTGCTACGAGTGACCAGATCACCCAGTATAACCAACCGACCATAAAGCCAGCTGCAGGATCAATAAAGCGATAGGCATAAGCGCTGAAAGAACCTGACACCGGATAAAATGTGGCCAGTTCTCCAAGTGCTGTCATAAGAAAGTAGACCATAATACCAATCAAAGCGTAAGCAATGATAGCACCCCCTGGACCGGCCTGATTGATGACAGCTCCACTAGCCATAAATAAGCCGGTACCTATAGAGCCGCCGATCGCTATCATCGAAATATGTCGTGTCTTTAAATCTCTATCCATCTGATTGTTTGTCATTTCATTCACCTTACCTTAAATTATTGATGTCATTTATTGTAGAATTAAAGTAATAAATAAGCAAGAAAAAGTTTTAATGCATAAAACCTTTAAAGTGTTAAAGTCAGTGGATGCAAAAAAATATCGGCATAAAACATAATTTTCATATTCAGATTAGAATGAATGTGATATAATAATGATTATAAATAAGAAACACTTCAACAACTGACAGATAAAATGGAGGTAATTAAATGAGTGAAAATAATAAACAGAAGTTAACAGGTTTGTTCGGAGCTCCTGTAAGTGACCGTGAGAATACGATGACTGCAGGTCCAAGAGGGCCGGTAGTGATGCAGGACATCTTCTTCATCGAACAGATGGCACACTTTGACCGTGAAGTGATCCCGGAACGTCGGATGCATGCTAAAGGTTCAGGAGCATTTGGTACTTTTACTGTAACACATGACATCACACAATATACTTCAGCAAAAATCTTTTCAGAGATCGGTAAACAAACAGAAATGTTCGCGCGATTCTCAACTGTAGCAGGTGAGCGCGGGGCAGCTGATGCCGAACGTGATATTCGCGGATTTGCTTTAAAATTTTATACTGAAGAAGGAAACTGGGATTTAGTCGGTAATAATACCCCTGTCTTCTTTTTCCGAGACCCAAAATTATTCGCAAGTTTAAACCACGTAGTTAAACGTGACCCTAAAACAAATATGCACAATCCACAATCCAACTGGGATTTCTGGACGAGTTTACCGGAAGCACTTCATCAAGTGACTATTTTGATGAGTGACCGTGGGATACCTAATGGTTTCCGTCATATGCATGGCTTTGGTTCTCATACATACAGCATGTATAATGCGGAAGGTGAGCGTGTGTGGGTGAAATTCCACTTTAGAACACAACAGGGAATTGAGAATTTAACGAGCCAAGAAGCAAATAGCATTATCGCAAATGACCGTGAATCAAGTCAACGGGATTTATTTAATGCAATTGAAGAAGGCAATTTCCCTAAATGGAAAATGTATATTCAAGTCATGACTGAAGAACAAGCAAGAAATCATAAAGATAATCCATTTGATTTAACAAAAGTTTGGTACAAAGGCGATTATCCATTAATTCCTGTCGGTGAATTTGAATTGAACCGTAATCCTGAAAACTATTTTGCTGATGTCGAACAGGCTGCTTTTGCACCTACTAACATTATACCAGGACTTGATTTCTCACCTGACAAAATGCTGCAAGGTCGTTTGTTCTCATATGGCGATACTCAGCGTTACCGTCTTGGTGTCAATCACTGGCAGATTCCAGTCAACTATCCAAGAGCAGTTGCTAATTTATGTCCGTTTTCACGTGACGGTCAAATGCGTGTCGATGGTAACTTAGGATCTCAGACGAATTATTATCCAAACAGCTACGGTCATAACATGGATCAGCCGCAATATAAAAAACCGGCATTACCTCTACAGGGCAGTGTTTATGAGCATGATTTCCGTGAAGATGACACAAACTATTATGAGCAGCCTGGGAAATTATTCAATCTATTGTCATCTGAAGAACAGCACCGTCTGTTTATCAATACAGCTAATGAAATGCATAGTGTTACTGATGAAGTAAAACATCGTCATATTAGAAACTGCTATCTTGCTGATCCAGCTTATGGACAAGGAATTGCCACTGCATTGAACATCGATATCGATACAGTCAATTTAGAACAGGACTAATGTAAAACCAGCCACACAGTGGCTGGTTTTTATTTTGTAAATAATTATTATTACGATTTACAAAAAAGTTCTTGCTTTTGATAATCATTCGTAATAGAATTTATATCGAAATGATTACGATTAGGAGATGGAACGATGACACGCATTATATTTTTATTGATAGCAGTACTTCTTGTAATATCCGGCTGTGGGCAGGCAGAGGAAGAATCTAATGGCAGGCTCAATGTCTACACTACCGTGTTCCCATTTAAATCTTTTATGGAACAAATCGGCGGAGATCATGTTCAAGTTCAAAGTATTTATCCTAACGGCACTGACATTCATACTTATGAACCAACACAGAAAGATACGCTCAAAATTGCTAAAGGAGATTTATTTGTCTATTCAAGTGATGAACTGGACCCAGTAGCAGGCAAAATAGCATCGGTAGTAAAAGATGAACAAAAGCTTCTTGCTGTGGCGGAGGATATCAATGACAGCCAGCTGCTTGATCACCATAATGACTCAGGGGAAGTTCACGACCATGACCATGAGCACGACCATGAATCATCATTAGATCCCCATGTCTGGCTCGATCCAGTGCTCAATGAATCTTTTGCAGAGCAAATCAAAGATGAATTGATTGCTAAAGATCCGGAACACAAGAAAGACTACAACGAAAACTATCGTCAGCTAGTAAAGGACATTAAAGCAATTGATCAGCAGCTGAGAGACATTACAGCTCAGCCTAAAAGGGACACTGTCTACATTTCACATGAGTCTCTTGGTTACCTCGCTGATAGATATCATTTTAAAGAAGTAGGGGTCTCCGGCATGAATAATAATGAACCGTCACAAAGTGAAATTGTCGGGATGATCAATGATATCAATGATTCAAATACACCTTATATCATATACGAGCAGAATGTTTCTTCTAAAATTACTGATATTATTGCTGAAGATACTAACGTGGAGTCTTTGAAATTTCATAATATGGCTGTTCTGACTGATGAAGATAAGTCTGCCACCTATCAATCGATGATGAAACAGAACATTGAAACATTGGACAAAGCATTAAACGATAAGGAGGACTAAAAATGGCAAAACAATCAAAAATCGCAAAAGAGAGACAGCGGGATCAGCTAGTAGAACGCTATGCTGAAAAACGACGTCTGTTAAAAGCACAAGGTGATTACCGGGCACTTGCAAAACTCCCGCGTGATTCATCTCCTGTGCGTCTGACGAATCGCTGTCAGGTCACTGGTCGTCCTCGAGGGGTCATCCGTCAGTTTGAACTGTCGCGTATCACATTTCGTGAACTCGCACATGCCGGGCAAATACCAGGAGTAAAAAAAGCCAGCTGGTAATGAAATAAACGGACTTTTTAGAAAAAAACTGAGTTTTCTCTTTACAAATCCAAAAAAAACCTGTAAATTACCCTATGGACGAATAATTAATTGTTTGTTATAAAAATAGTTCGTATTTAAGGGTGGTATAAATATGTTAGATGTATTCGATTATGAAGATATTCAGTTAGTCCCGAATAAATGTATCGTTAAAAGTAGAAGTGAATGTGATACTTCCATTCAATTTGGACCAAGAACATTCAAAATTCCTGTTGTACCAGCGAATATGCAGACTGTAATGAACGAGGAATTAGCAGAATGGTTTGCAGCGAACGATTATTTCTATATTATGCACCGTTTCGATGAAGCGGCGAGACTGCCTTTCATTAAGAAGATGCAAGACAAAGGTTTATTTGCTTCAATATCTGTCGGTGTAAAAGATAATGAATATGAATTTGTTGAAGAACTTAAAAATAAAAATGTAGTTCCAGAATATATGACGATTGACATTGCTCATGGACATTCTGATCAAGTCATCAATATGATCAAACATATTAAGCATCATCTTCCTGAAACATTTCTGATTGCAGGGAATGTAGGAACACCCGAAGCTGTCAGAGAACTTGAAAATGCTGGTGCGGATGCAACAAAAGTGGGTATCGGACCAGGCCGAGTGTGCATTACAAAAATTAAGACAGGTTTTGGCACAGGCGGCTGGCAGCTGGCAGCCATTAAACTGTGCGCAAAAGCAGCGCGTAAACCTATCATAGCTGATGGCGGTATTCGGACACATGGAGATATCGCGAAATCCATTCGTTTCGGCGCTGACATGGTCATGATCGGTTCACTATTTGCGGCTCACGAAGAATCCCCGGGCGAGACTGTTGAACTTGACGGCAAGCTGTATAAAGAATATTTCGGTAGTGCTTCAGAGTTCCAAAAGGGTGAGAAGAAAAATGTAGAAGGCAAGAAAATGTTTGTTGAACATAAAGGCAGTCTTCATGATACATTGATTGAAATGCAGCAGGACTTGCAGTCATCGATTTCATATGCCGGTGGTAATGATTTAGAGTCTATTCGCAAAGTTGACTATGTAGTGGTTAAAAACTCAATATTTAACGGTGATATGGACCGTTAGTCAATAAAAAACATACTAAAATTACTTCAAAGTAATCTAGTATGTTTTTTACTGTGTTATAGTCTCTCATGTATAGTTTCATTAGTTTCTGATATAATATACTCCTAATTAAGCTGAGAAGGAGAACTATGAAGAAATTATTAATTTTTTTGTTACTGCTCGCAGGAATGTTCATATTTCCGCTGCGTCTATTGTCGCTGCCCGATGAATGGACATTGTATGTTAAAGATAATGCTCGTGACTATATTGACGGTCAGCAGAACGACAGTGCGGTGACTCAAGAAGTACCGACAAGCTACATCAATGATATCAAGCTTGGGATGTCAAAAGAGCGTGTCGATCAGCTGCTCGGCAAACCTAAAGACCAGTTAATTAATCAATACAACGATACGTGGTATGTTTATCATCATCAATACAGAAACTTCATCCTTGTCGATTATATAGAGTCAACGGTTAATGGTATATACATAGTTGCAAGCCCATTTCATTCAATAGAAAATGTAAAGTATGGCATGACCAAGTCTCAAGTTCAACAACAGCTGGGAGAGCCGCTGGAAATCTTTAGTGGTCCGGCGTATCATTTAAGGATTGATGAACCGCATGCCTTATTCTATCTTATCGATGGTATATATTATACTTATTACTTTGATCAGCATGAAGACCATCAGCTGGTTGGTATGAAGGTAGTAACAGAGGCACTCGAAAATAAAAAAACAAGACTGTATGCCAACCCTTCCAATGAACTGAAAACCGCTTATGAAACATTGGATTATTATTTGATCAACGCCGATAGAGTGAAGCACGGTTTACCGCCACTCAGATATCATGATAAAATAAGTAATACTGCTCTGAAACATTCACAGGATATGGCGGACCATGATTTTTTCAATCATATTAATTTGGAAGGTCTTGATCCATTCGATAGGATGCAGCGAGATGCTCTTCATTATCGACTGGCGGGCGAAAATCTAGCTTACGGACAAATATCTCCGATAGAAGCACATCACGGATTGATGAATTCACTGGGCCATCGCAAAAATATTTTGAATAAAGACTTTGAACAGGTGGGAATCGGGGTTGCCTTTAACCCTGAAAATATACCTTACTATACAGAAAACTATATAACAGAGAATTAGGAGAATATCATGGCTAAAGAAATTGTCGTATCATCACTTTTAATCACTACCGAGGAGAAAATACTCGTTCAGGATATCGGTCATAAAAAAATGAAGCTTCCTTATATCGTTAAAAAAGGGAATCAATCTATTCAGCAAAGTGCTCAGGAATTTGCCGGCAGACTGAAAAAAGAGCTCAAAGTCGGCGGGATTTTATTCGTCGTAGAAGAGAGAGCTGAGCATCAAGGATTTTTCTTTAATACTATAGCGAACGAGACATCATTTGTGTTTAATGTGCGTAACAAAGAAGAATTTAAAGTAAAACGTCCTTATTACTGGCTCCCATTTGAATATTTAAATCAGCTGGATATTGCTGATGAGTTGAAGCAATTGATAGTTTCTAATCAAGTCATTAAATCAAGTGTGCCGCTCATCAACTTAAACAAAGAATAATTTTGGCCCGGAGCCTAATCAGCTCCGGTTTTTTTGATTAAATGTCAGTGACATCTGTCGAATGATCCATAATAAAAACCACCTGTGAAATAACAGGTGGTCCACAAAGATTATAATCTTGTAATTCTCATGTTCTGACGTTCTGTCACTTTTTCACGTATGCCTGTTCGTTCGGCAAGGGGACGATCAGAATTCTCGATGAGGTGAAGCATCATATCGATCTGTCCGATATGACGAAACTCATTGCTGATACACTTTTGCATGTCTTCATAGTGAGTCTGTTGATTCTCTGCCAGAGAATCAACATGTTTAAAGTATTGGACAACATCATTAAAATTCAATGTACTCAAATGATTTTGATAGTCACTCAAGCTGGAATCGTGTAAGTTATGATTGTCATTACGTCCAAATGATTCATGGTATTCATTGGCGACAGCAAGTAATGTTGCTTTAATAGTGCCATGTCCAAACCCAAAATTATAATTCAACTCAGAGTCACTTAAATACTGAAGTTTCGCGAGTAGTTGTTCTCTTTCACCTTTTACCCATTGGTATTCATTCGCCATATCTCATTCTCCTTTGAATTAGATTGATGATTAACTATACCCTCACGCACAAATCATACTCAATAAAGTAGAAAAGTTATAATATTTCAATTCTGTGTTTGTGAAATAATTATCCGGGTACATATATTTTGTACTTAGATATTAAGGGGATAGAAAGATGAAGATAAATAAACCAAAAGAAAAAGACATTCTTGAACAAGTGAAAGAGATACTTGGTCGTAAATAATCGAAATTCCAGATAATCGCACGATAAAATTCCACAATAACTCGTACCGGCCGCTGAGCCGGTATTTATTTGGATAAAAAAACACCACTTCATATTAAGAAGCGGTGCTAAAATTCCCGGAACAATCCGACTACTTTACCAAGAACAGTTACTTTATCGAGGTAAATCGGTTCCATGGTGCTATTTTCTGGCTGTAGTCTGTAACGGTTGTTTTCTTTGTAGAAGCGTTTGACTGTCGCTTCATCTTCTTCTGTCATCGCAACAATGATATCACCATTTTCTGCAATAGACTGACGTCTGACAATCACTTTGTCACCATCTAAAATACCTGCTTCTATCATACTTTCACCGACGACTTCCAGAATGAAGATATCGCTATTGTGGCTGGATGTGAAATGGGCAGGTAAAGGGAAGTATTCTTCCACATTTTCAACCGCTGTAATAGGAAGACCAGCTGTGACTTTACCGATGACAGGAACATGTATCGTTTCCTCGTGAAAGGCTGCTTGTGATGTATCTGAGACAATCTCAATAGCTCTTGGTTTCGTAGGATCACGTTTGATGTAACCTTTCTCCTCAAGACGAGATAAGTGACCGTGAACTGTCGAACTTGATGCAAGTCCAACTGCTTCGCCGATCTCTCTGACACTCGGTGGATATCCTTTTGCTGACACGACTTGTTTTAAATATTCATATATTTCTTGTTGTCTTTTAGTTAATTCTTTCATGCGAACACTCCTTAGTGTTTGTTCTAACGCCATTATAACATATCTGTTCGGGTCGAACAAACATTTGTTCGTATTTTTATTGACAGAGAACAGACGTTCTGTTATTGTAGAGATACAAACAAATGTTCTGGAGGGAATTAATTATGACAATCAGAATTTCTAAAGGTTTTTTAATGTATTCTATCTTTTTTCTGATGATAACGACATTCGGATCTCTATATATGGCTCAATCTAAGGCAATCTATGAAGAAAAACAGACCATCGCAACTGAAGAACAAGTAAATCATCCGAGCAAAGGAACGAACATTCGTTCTGAAAATCCGACCACCCATCAATCTACTCAAAACGGCGAAGTCCTTGGTATCGTAAAATAATTTTTAGTCTGCTGATTTAAGCAGGCTTTTTTTGGTTGGAGATACACTCGAGTTGGTTTTCAGACACTTTTTTGCTATCTTTATTATGAAAGGAATGATGAAGATGCTAGAGGAACACAAAATGAACCGTATTAATCATTTAGCAAACAAAAAAAAGTCAAAAGGATTAACAGAAGAAGAAGGACGCGAGCAAAGTAAGCTCCGTTCAGAGTATCTTCAAAGTTTCAGAACGAGCTTCAAAAAAACTATTGAAAATACGAAAGTGATTGACCCGGAAGGAACAGATGTGACCCCGGAGAAAATTAAAGAAATTCAGCGTCAGAACAACATTCGGGATTGATAGTTTATTTTAAGCTATACTATGATGGAATCAATACTTTTATTATAAAGGAGATTTTTATAATGTTTAATGAGAAAGATCAATTAGCAGTAGACACGATCCGTGCCTTGAGTATCGATCAGATCGAACAGGCGAATTCCGGCCATCCAGGTTTACCGATGGGGGCAGCGCCAATGGCTTATACATTATGGACAAGACATTTGAGATTTAATCCGAGCTCAAAGTATTTCTTTGACCGCGACCGCTTTGTATTATCTGCAGGTCATGGTTCAGCACTTCTATATTCATTGCTTCATGTATCGGGAGCATTGGAAATGGATGAGCTGAAAAAATTCCGTCAATGGGGTTCTAAAACGCCGGGTCATCCTGAATTTAATCATACAGATGGAATTGATATTACAACAGGACCACTAGGTCAAGGGTTCGCGATGAGTGTCGGCATGGCTGCTGCTGAAAGACATCTAGCAGCGACATACAATCAAGATGATTCAAACATTATTGATCACTTTACTTATGTATTAGTGTCAGATGGTGATTTAATGGAAGGTATTTCACATGAAGCGGCATCATTTGCCGGCCATCTGAAATTAAATAAATTGATTGCATTGTATGATTCAAATGACATTTCACTGGATGGTGACCTGGACAAAGCCTTCTCAGAAAATGTCAAAGGCCGCTTTGAGTCATATGGCTGGCAGCACATTCTGGTCAAAGATGGCAATGATATGGAAGCTATCAATGAAGCGATTGAAAGAGCGAAACAATCTGACCGTCCGACGATGATTGAAGTCAAAACAGTCATAGGCTACGGTTCACCGAATAAACAAGGAACAAATGGTGTTCACGGTTCGCCGTTAGGTGCAGAGGAACGCAAGCTGGCACTTGAAAGCTATGGTCTTGATCCAGAACTTAAATTCAATGTACCAGAAGAAGTCTATGAGATTTTCCAGACGACTATGCTGAAACGTGGAAATGACAAAGAAGAGGCGTGGCATCAACAACTTGAAGCTTATAAAGCGAAGTATCCGGAACTCGGCAGAAATCTTCAGGCAGCGATTGATAATACACTTGCTGACGACTACGCTGATCAATTACCAAAATATGAAGTAGGCAGTGCAGCAGCAACACGTGCGACTTCAGGTGAAATGATTCAAGCGTTATCTGAATCTGTTCCTCAGTTATTCGGTGGTTCAGCTGACTTAGCATCTTCCAACAAATCAAATGTCAAAAAAGCAGCTGATTTCTCTGTTGAAACACCAGAAGGCCGTAATATTTGGTTTGGCGTCCGTGAATTTGCAATGGGTGCTATGATCAATGGTATGGCAGCCCATGGCGGTGTTAAGCCTTATGGTGCTACATTCTTCGTTTTCAGTGATTATTTGAAACCAGCATTACGTCTTGCAGCATTAATGGGTGTTCCATCAACTTATGTATTTACCCATGATTCGATTGCAGTGGGTGAAGATGGTCCGACTCATGAGCCGATTGAACAGCTGGCGGGTCTTCGTGCGATGCCTTACTTGAACTTGTTCCGACCGGCAGACGGAAACGAAACACGTGTTGCATGGAAAGTGGCGATGGAATCTAAAAAAGATCCAACCGCTTTAGTACTGACACGTCAAGATCTTCCGGCACTCGATGTCAGTGAAGAAGCGGTAGAAGAAGGTGTTCGACGCGGCGGATATGTTGTATATCAAACTGAAAATCCTGAATATTTACTGATTGCAACTGGCTCAGAAGTGTCACTCGCAGTCGAAGCAGGTAAACAGCTTGAGGCGCAAGGGAAAGGGGTACAAGTAGTATCACTTCCTAACTTGAAATTATTCGATCAGCAGGATTCAAGTTACAAAGAGGCAGTACTGCCATCATCTGTGACAAAACGTGTTGCCATTGAAATGGGTGCTACAGATGGCTGGTATAAGTATGTTGGATTAAATGGGGCTGTCATCGGAATCGATCGTTTCGGTGCAAGTGCGCCAGGCGAAATCGTTATGGAGAAATACGGATTCACTAAAGAAAATGTCGTTAAAACAGCATTAGAATTATCATAAGCTGTCATCTTGCATATGATTCAGTCCTTACTGGAAGTTGCTTTGTCATACTACCGGTAAGGGCTTTTTGATTTAATAATTGTTGAAAAACGAGGAGTTATTTAGTAAAATTTATAAGAATGAGAAAGTGGGTGAAATAATGGAGACATGGATATGGATTTTACTGATTATTTTAGCAGCAGTGGCAGGTGCAGCACTTGGGTTCTACTTGGCACGTAAATATATGATGGATTACTTGAAAAAGAACCCACCCATCAATGAAGATATGTTAAGAATGATGATGATGCAGATGGGTCAGAAACCATCACAAAAGAAAATTAATCAAATGATGGCGATGATGAATAAAAATATGAATCAAAACGTCAAGTAAAAAAGGATGCTGCGGCATCCTTTTTTTATTCTGTCACTGATTCATCAACAGGTAGAGCGGGTGATTCAGTGTCAATGAGAAATTCTGTTTCTGGCAGCTCTGTTGTCGTGGAAGGTGTTTCGCTAGTGGCCGGTCTTTCAGTCTCAGGAATTTCAGTGGCTGGTACTTCAGTAGTTGGGACGGTCTGGTTAAGATCCTCTTGAGGAACCTGCTCAGCTGTTGGCTGTGCAGGTTCCTCAAGCGGATATATTTCCTGAGCATTGTCGATAGGTTGATCCATTGGAGCAGCGGCTTCGAATGATGGCAGGTCAATGTTTGTCTCTGTACTGTTGTCGACCTCTCTTTCTACAGTTGTAGGGGTCTCAGTCGTTGATTCAGTGCTGTTAACACGTTCTTCCGGTTCAGGTACGGCAGTAGATTTCTTAGCTTCTGCCCGTTGTTTTGCTGCTTTAATTTTTTTTAGTGCCTCTTTTGAGGACTTGGTCTTGCTATTATCCTTTTTAGCGGCTTCTACGTTCTCTGACTCGTCTACTTTAGGGTCAGCACTGTTCTCTGCATCCGTTTGCTTCTTTTCAGAGCAGCCGCTTAATATGAAAAGGCACGATATTAATACGAATATATGTTTCATTACATGACCTCCTTATCAATAATATATCATTTTTCAAGGATCATGAGTATACGACGGTAATTCAGCGGCATCGTGTTGTCACGAATTTTTCAAAAAAGAATGATGATTTGTCCTATAGTTTTGGTAAAATAGTTTGGAATGGAGTGATTAATATGGGAGATGTAACAATGGCACTTGCCTTTGGTGCAGGTCTACTAAGTTTCATATCGCCATGTGTTCTGCCGATCTACCCGGCCTTTTTATCATACATTACAGGAATATCATTCAATGACTTAAGTGAAGGTCAGCTTAATACAAAAGCTATTCTTCATACACTTTTGTTTTTGATAGGTTTTTCACTCGTCTATATATCTTTCGGTATCGGTATCGGCTTCGTCAGTGATTTTTTGAATCATTATGACGATACCATTCGCATGGTAGGCGGTCTGTTGATGATGATATTTGGACTGATGACTCTCGGTATTTTTACACCTCAATTTTTAATGTCTGATAAGAAGTTCAACTTCAAGAACAAACCTGGTGGTTATTTCGGCTCACTCATCATCGGTATTGCTTTTGCAGCAGGATGGACACCATGCATGGGGCCGATTGTCGGCACTATTATTTCTCTGGCACTGACGAACCAATCATTGGCGTTATTTTATATGATTCTTTATGTACTAGGTTTTTGTATTCCATTCTTTTTATTGACGTTCTTCTTGACGAAGCTTAAATGGATACGAAGATATAGTCAGCTGCTGATGAAAGTCGGCGGTCTGATTATGATTGTTATGGGATTACTGTTATTCTTTGATTTACTGACAGAAATCACAAGATTATTCAGCTGGGGGATTTAGCATGTATGTCATTCTTTCGATGATTGTTGCAGTATGTATGGGAATGATTGTTATCGCCGTTCGTATGAAAGCACAAAAATATCCGACGAACGCAAAGAAAATTATTTTGCCGCCATTCTTTATGGCCACTGGAGCATTGATGTATGTCATCCCTTATTTCAGATTGACCCCAATGGAGATATTGGAAGCACTGCTTGTAGGTATGTTTTTTTCGTTGTTCTTAATCTTCACCTCTAATTTTCAAGTGATAGACGGTCAGATTTACATGAAGCGTTCAAAATTATTTCCAGTGATTTTAATATCACTGCTGATCATTCGCTCAGTGCTGAAATTCTATTTAAGCAGCTCACTTCATCCAGGTGAACTGGCAGGTATGTTTTTTCTGCTGGCATTCTGTATGATCGTACCTTGGAGGATTGCGATGTACTATAAATATAGAAGACTTGCTGAATCTCTTCATATAAAAGAATAAAGCGCAGCTGCACGCTGCGCTTTATTTTTGTGCTTCTTTAGCGATGAGTTCTGAATGATCAAAAATAGAAAATTTGTTCTTTTCATCGTCCGCATATTTAAAATATTCGTTGTACGGTGTATAGTCAATGCCAAGTTCTGTTAATTTCTTCTTCATAAATCCGTGGTCACGTTTCGGTGTCGCAATGATATAGCCGCGCATAATATGATCAAGTTCAATTTTCTGTGCACCTTCATCAAGCGCAATTTTGGAGATTCTTCCTGCAATTCGTTCTTTTGCGACATTTCTAAATAACTCTGGTACTGGAGACACCAGCTCATTAAGCAGAGATCTACTATCTTCATGCCAGAGTGGAAGTGCTTTATTGATATAAAAATCCTGCCAATCCAACTCACTTTTACCATCTTCCTTTGGCATTCTCTTTAAAAATTTGCGGAACATAAAATAACCGCCGATGGTCAACAGCCCCATAAAAACAACAGTCCAGATGAAAATCAGTGTGATAAATATATCGTTCAATATGGTCACCTCATTGCTCATTATAAGAAAAAAAATTCAATGTGTCTATTCCTCGTTCTTCGTTCGATATATAGAGCGTAAAGGAGGTGATGACATGTTGAAAGAAGTTGTAGTAAGTCTTGCATACATTAGCGGTATATCTGACAGCGGAAAAGATATTCGTAAAACACGCCGCTTCAATCAAGTCAGACTTGATTTGACAGATGTAGAAGCTAATCGTTTCAAAGATTTAATCGCTTCATTGACTGGTGAAGATTATGTTTCAGTTGAGAAAATTGATACAAAAGCAGTGTAATCGAATACATTTAACGAAGGAGGTGATCCAATGAAAACTTTACAGATGATCTTTGCAACGGATTTCGGTAAGAGCTATCAGTTCAACCTTACCAATCCAAAAGAACAGCTGACATCAGAGGAAGTTCGCGATGTCATGGAATCGATTGTTGCAGGAAATTACCTTGAATCGACAAGTGGACGTCCCGTTGCCGTGAAAGAAGCAAAAGTGGTTGAACGTATCGAAACACCATTATTTAAATTATAAGTACTCATCAGGTGCTTTCATTATAAATTATTTATCGCAAAAGGTATGTCCGATTAATCAGGCATGCCTTTTTGTGTATAATGCAATAGAGGTGATTCATTTGAAATTAATGCATATTGCTGACCTGCACATCGGCAGAACCATTAATCAGCATAGTCTGCATGAAGACCAGCAGCTGATGCTTGATCAGTTGATCGACCAAATAGATAAACAGCATATCGATCTATTGATTATTGCAGGTGACATTTATGATCGGTCTCTGCCGTCAAAAGAAGCAGTGCAGCTATTTGAACAGTTTATAAAAGCCGTAAATATAGAAAGAAAAATACCCGTTCTTGCGGTCAGTGGCAATCATGATGGCGCTGAACGGCTGGGCTATGGTAAGGACTGGTTCAAAACGCATGATTTTCATATCAGTACTTCCATTGAAGACAGTTTTCAACCGATTGTTTACCATGATATTCATTTTTATTTAATTCCATACATTGAACCCATTGATGCAAGATTTTATTTCAAAGATGACAGTATTAACAGCCATGCAGCAGCGTACGAAGCTATTATCAATCACATTGAACCACAGTTAGACCGAAGGAAGAAGAATATCGTCGTCAGTCATCTATTTATCCAGGGAGGAGACGAAAGCGATTCAGAACGTCTGCTATCGCTCGGTGCAGTAGAATATGTCCCGCCAGCTTTATTTCAGTCATTTGACTACGTTGCTCTCGGCCATCTTCATCATCCATTTGCTATTAAGTCTGACCATATCAGCTATAGCGGCAGCCCCCTCAAATATTCATTCTCTGAAGTCAATCAGCCAAAGGGTTATCGTCTCATCGAAGTCAGTGAATGTATAAAAAATACATTTATACCGCTGATTCCAGCACGAGATGTCAAAGTCATTGAAGGGACGTTTAGTGACGTCTATGAGGAGAACAGTGCGATTGAATTTAAAGATGACTATTTAAAGATGATTCTGTCTGACATGCGACCCATCAACGATCCCATGACGAAGCTGAAACAGATTTATCCGAACTTGCTTGAACTAAGACATCTGGATGATATTGCAGTTGATGAAACATCAGCAGCTCAAATTATCGAGCAGAGTGATATGGATATTATGAATATGTTTGCCGTCGAACTAACAGGTGAAGAGTTGTCTGACGTTCAAGTAACAACGATAGACCGATTACATCAAGGAGGGGACTTCAGTGAGACCGATTGAACTTGAAATGCGTAACTTTGGCCCTTTCATCAATGAAACGATTGATTTCACTGAACTGGGAGACAATCATTTATTTTTAATTAGTGGTAAAACAGGTGCCGGAAAAACCATGCTGTTTGATGCGATGACGTATGCATTGTATGGTGAGGCATCTACTGCGGCAAGAGATGAATCTGAACTGCGCAGTCATTTTGCCGAAGCTGTACAACCAACGTCGGTCAGATTTAAGTTTGCACTGAATCAGCGGATATATGAAATTTCTCGTTCTCTCCCCTTTGTTAAACCTGGGAATAAAACAAAGACACTCCCAAAGCTTGAAGTCATAGAATTATTAAGTGATGAAAAAAAATTGATCGCTAAAAGTGTTAAAGATGGCAATCAGAAAATTAAAGAACTGATTAAAATGGATGCCAATCAATTCCGGCAGATCTTAATTCTACCGCAGGGGGAATTCAAAAAATTTCTTATAGCAGGCAGCAGTGACAAACAAAAAGTATTAAGAACGCTCTTTAATTCGACTCGGTTTAAGCATCTCGAAATGCAGCTCATGGATGAAACTAAAGAACTGCAGCAGCAGGTTCAGCAGACAGAACAAGAAATGGAAGTGCTGCTCAGCCAGTTTAAGTCAAACAGTGACATAGAAGGGTCCGTTGAACAGTTAATCATCAGTCGTCAAGCTGAGCTGTCAGAACAGGAAGAGCAGATTGAGCAGATGAAGCAGCAGCTGACCATTGATGAGGAATCGAAACAGACAGCTGTAGAACGACTGAATCAGGCAGCTTCCATCAATCAGGCTATTTCAGAAAAACAGACATTGGCTGAACGCCTTTTAGAGCTGGAGCAGCAGTTACCGGTCCTGCATGACAAAGAACAGCAGTATCAGATCATGCAGGCGATGGAACAAATTGCTGAAATACAGGCTCAGATGGATAAGCAGCAGAATAAAATCAATGGGCTGCAGTTAGAGGTTGATGAGCAGGATCAGAATATGAATCAGTTAATGAAACAACTGAACACCTTGGAAGAGGCGATGAGCCGTTATAATAAAGAAACTGAGCATGTCACTGCCATAGGTCAGGAGCTGACTCAAGTCCAGCACTTCTATTACAATCACCATGACTACCATCAATTAGATAGGCAGCTTGCTGATAACTTAACACGCCAGCAAAAAATTGAAGGCACTGTTAGTACATTATCCAAACAGTTAACTAAGCTGTCTGAGAAGGCTGCTCAATTAACTGAACGATACAATGCAAATAGTAATGAATGGCAGCAATACAAGACGCAGCAGTATGAATATGCTGCTCAATTAACTGAAACAACACGTATAAACAAGGAATATGAACATAAATTAGCTTTGATGACTGATGAAAGAAACATCCAGCAGCAGCTTGAGCAAATGTCTGACAATGAACTGGACGTTGCTATGAACTTAATGAGACAGCATCTGCATGAAGGCAGCCGTTGTACTGTCTGTGAACAGCAGGTCACTCATCTGCCTGATGCGGATGAACAGATCATCAGTCAACATTATGCTTATAAAACGTTAAAAGAACAACAAATCAAATTGAATGCCAAACTCGAATTGCTGCAGCATGTTGAAGCGGTGGATAACAGCGAATTACAGAATCTTCTATCAGCACTGGAACAGAACATGACTGAACGCATGGCAGAACAAGCTACTTTGTCAGAAGAAATGGAATCGATCAGTCAACTGACTCAAGCTGCACAGATGAACTACGACAATGCACAGAAGGAATTAACTGAGCTCAAAGTAACCATCAATCATCAGTTAAAAGCTAAACGTGATTTCCATGAGCAGACACAATTTGAATCTTACGATGATTTTTATAACAGTTATCAGTTGAAACAACAACAAATAGCACAGCATCATCAGCAGATGGAAACGGCACGTACCGAGCTCATACAGTTAAATCAGCAGATTAACTATCAACAACAACTGCGTGATAGAATAACGGTCGAACTGCAGGACTGGGAGCAGCTGCTCCGCCAGACCGTTACTCAGTACCGCGACCTGTTAAGTCACCACCATCTGACAGAGGAGCAGCTGCCGGATGAGTATGATCATCATGTCATTGAAGAACTGGCGGGATGGATACAGAATTATAAAGAGCAGGAAATGACTCTGAAGCACCAGATTGATGAATTCAATCATCTGATTGGAGAGCAAGTCGTTGTAGAGTTAACGCCGCTGCAAAAAGAAGTGGAAAGAAGTAGGGCGGTATATCAACAGCATGAAGAACAATATACAAAAAATAAATATAATTTTGAGCATAACAGCCAGTTGATGGAACGGCTGTCACTGTTAAATCAGAGCTATAAAGAGACCATCGGCAGACATCAGGAAATTATGACACTTGCACAGTTGTTCGGCGGTCGCAATCCACAGAAATTGACATTGGAAAACTATGTGCTCACTTACTATTTGGAGCAGACTTTAAAGTTATCTAACAAACGGCTCAATCAAATGACAAACTATCGCTATCAATTTCAACGTAAAACTCAAGTCACTCAAGGCTATAGCGGCCTTGAAATCGAAGTAGTCGATAATTACAGCAATAGAGTGAGAGACATCTCTACATTATCAGGCGGAGAAACCTTTCTGGCGTCTCTCGCTCTAGCACTTGGCTTGAGCGATTATGTGACACAAGTTTCTGGCGGGATCAATCTAGAATCGGTCTTTATCGATGAAGGATTTGGAACATTGGACAGCGAGACACTTGAAACAGCGATAGAGTCATTAGTGGAGCTTGAACAGAGCGGAAAAGTGGTAGGATTGATTTCACATGTTCAGGAACTTAAAAATAGAATAACAGCATTGTTGTTAGTCGAAAGCACCGGTTATAAGAGCCATACAAGATTTGTGATCAAATAATTGTAATAGTTTAGTCAAATATTATGCGTCATTTGTATTTATCCTGACTCGTTGATTTGATATATTTAAATCATAAACAGGAGGGAATTATGAAGAAATATATTGTTTTACTTATGTTAACCTGGATACTCACTGCCTGCGGCCATCAAGGTATCGAACCAAAAAGCAGTTACGGCAATACAGTTGGAGAGTTTGAAGCAACGGATGAAGAGGGTAAGCCATTCACTAATAAAGATTTAAAAGGGAAAGTCTGGGTTGCAGACTTTATGTTTACGAACTGTAAAACGGTCTGTCCACCGATGACTTATAATATGAGTACAGTCGTAGATGAACTCGAGAAGCAGAACATCAAAGATTATGGCATTCTTAGTTTCAGTGTCGATCCGAAGCGTGATCAACCAGAGATTATGAAACAGTACGTTGAAAAATATGATTCTGATACCTCCCACTGGAAGCTGGTTACAAACTATGATGAAACGTTCATTCGTCAATTTGCTGAAGAAAGTTTTAAAACCATTGTAGTACCGCCGACAAAAACGAATGATCAAGCGACACATGGTACTTCTTTTTATTTGATTGACCAAAATGGAACGGTGATCAAAGATTATATTGGTAAAGATACAGGCGATCAGAAGTTTCCAAAAGAGGACATTGTTAAAGATGTTAAAAAGCTGGTCAAAGAAGGACCCTATGAAAAATAAAAAAATTCATCCCATATTAATCATGGGATGAATTTTTTTAAATATTTTTACTGCGAAGTAAGTCACGAATTTCAGTAAGTAATGCTGTATTTTCTTCGACTGTTTCCTCTGTTGGCTGTGCTTTAGTCAATTTGTTAAGTAATTTGACGAATAAGAAGATGGCTCCGGCAACGATTAAGAAGTCGATGATTGATTGAATGAAGACACCATATTTAACTCCTTTGTAAGCCCACTCAGAAGCGAAATCTGTATTGCCGAAAATCAATGCGATTAAAGGCATAATCACACTTTCAACTAAAGCTGAGACAATTTTACCAAATGCAGCACCGATAACGACTGCTACTGCTAGTTCAAGGACGTTACCTTTAATAGCGAACTCTTTAAATTCTTGCCATAATGACATGTATAGTCACCTCCCGTTTATATAGCTTACAATAAAAATCAATTTTATAAAAGGGGGTTTTTAACTTTTTTCACTTTTTTAATAGTTTTGAATGGGGGTGATAAAATGGTTCGTTTGCTATTAAAGAGGATATACGTTATAGTAGAAACTGTTTTTTATAAAATTTTGAAAGGAGTTTTTTGATGAAAAATGAATCAAAAGTTACAAATGTATTTTACATTTCCTTAGTCATTGTGATGCTGACGGTATTGCTCGGCGCATTTTTCCCTGAAGGATTTGAAGAGATCACAGGAAATATAAATGCATGGATCACTGCTGATTTTGGCTGGTATTATGTCATTTTGTCCACTGTCATGGTTTTCTTCTGTTTGTTTTTAATTGTAAGTCCCATCGGAAAATTAAAGCTGGGTAAGCCGGGAGATAAGCCTGAGTTCAATACCATTTCGTGGTTCGCTATGTTATTTAGTGCAGGTATGGGTATCGGGCTCGTATTCTGGGGAGCTGCAGAACCCCTCAGCCATTTTATGTCACCGCCGACAGCTGAACCCGAAACAAATGCAGCTTTCAAAGAAGCGATGCGTTCAACATTTTTCCACTGGGGTTTTCATGCATGGGCAATCTATGGGGTTGTCGCACTAGCATTAGCTTATTTTCAATTTAGAAAAGGTGAACCAGGATTATTGTCACGTACACTAAGACCGATTTTTGGTAACAAAGTAGAAGGTTGGTTCGGAATTATCATTGATGTACTTGCAGTATTTGCGACTGTAGTAGGGGTTGCAGTATCCTTAGGGATGGGTGCTCAGCAGATCAATGGTGGGTTGCATTATCTTTTCGATGTACCAAACACATTCTGGGTTAAAGTGATTATCGTTATCGTTGTGACCATATTATTCCTGATGAGTGCATGGACCGGTTTATCAAAAGGGATTCAATATTTAAGTAATGCAAATATTGTCATTGCTGCGATATTACTGTTTGGAGTATTGTTCTTAGGTCCGACAGTGTTGATTTTAAATATGTTCTCAACTTCTATCGGCACCCTGCTTCAAACTTTTCTTTCTTCTAGTTTTGAGGTAGCACCACTCAATGAACAGAAAAAAGAATGGATGTCTTCATGGACGCTTTATTACTGGGGCTGGTGGATTAGCTGGAGTCCATTCGTTGGAGTCTTTATTGCCCGCGTTTCTAAAGGACGTACCATTCGTGAGTTTTTAATGGGTGTATTACTTGTGCCCGCGATGGTCAGTTTCTTCTGGTTCAGCGTCTTTGGTACAACAGCCATTGAAATATTTAAGAAAGTACCGGTTATCGGTGATTTAGCAGTAGAACTAAAGTTGTTTGCTGTCTTCCAGGAAATGCCGATGGGATTCGGGTTATCATTAATTGCTCTGGCATTGATTGCAACATTCTTCATCACTTCAGCTGACTCTGCTACCTTTGTATTAGGGATGTTGTCTACACACGGCTCATTAGAACCTTCAAACAGAATCAAAATCATCTGGGGTATTGCACAATCATTGATTGCACTTGTTCTGATTTATGCAGGTGGATTGAATGCATTACAAAGTGCCGCTATCATCGTTGCATTTCCATTTTCATTGGTCCTCATCATGATGATGTTTTCATTGTATAAAGAGGGTAATAGAGAACGGATGCGAATCGGCCTGACATTAAAACCAGATAAACGATTCAGAAAGCCGGTACAACATAAACAAGATTAATTTGAAAGCCGTAGACAAGATGTCTGCGGCTTTTTTTGTATTGCATTATAACATGATAGTTGTAAAATATAGAAAGCTAGGGGGATTATAATAAAACGTAGAAAATCAAACCCATACTTCATTATTTTATCTTCATTTCTAATAGTTTTACTGTGCGGGACAATGATGCTCTATTTACCTGTGTCACAGCTTAAGCCGACTAGTTTTATTGATTGCTTCTTTCTTGCCACGAGTGCATTCACTGTGACAGGGCTTTCTCCGGTAGATATTACAGAGCAGTTTAATTACTTTGGTTTGACCATATTACTGATTCTAATTCAAATAGGTGGTTTAGGACTAGTCACTTTAGCAATGATCATCTTTATTATGATTGGCAAAAAAGTTGGTATCAAAAATAGATTTCTTGCAAGTGAGGCATTAAATCAAGGAAGCATGGGCGGTATTTTGCGTCTCGTCATGTATTTATTATTCGTCAGTCTCACTATTGAATTATGTGGTACTTTATTTCTTGCCATGGAATGGATACCGGAATTTGGCATCATTAATGGATTGTACCGCAGTTTCTTTACCGCTGTAAGTGCATTTAATAATGCTGGATTTGCTCTTCATAGTGATAACTTAATAGGTTATCGGACTAATCCTGTTATCAATTTCGTCATTACGACATTGATTCTATTAGGAGGAATTGGATTTACGGTTTTGCTGGATCTTTATAATAAGAATGCTTTTCATAGATTACGCGTACATACAAAGTTGATGCTGATTGGAACAATAATGATTAATATGGTGGGGACAGTCGTTATATTTCTATTGGAGATGGACAATCCTTTAACGTTAGGTTCATATGCCTGGTATGAACAGCTTCAAATGGCTTACTTTCAGACTGTTACGACAAGGACTGCTGGATTTAATACGATTGATATAGGATCAATGAACACCAGTTCCATATTAGTGATAATGTTAATGATGTTTATAGGCGGTGGTTCTACATCTACTGCTGGAGGAATTAAGCTGACTACTGCAGCTGTCATCTTGTTCGGAACCATTAGTTTTATCAAACAACAAGAACAAATCAATATATTCAAACGGGCCGTTGATTTCAAGTTTTTGCTGCGCAGCTTTGCTATAGTTGTATTAAGTTCTACGTTTATTTTCTTAATCACATTTCTATTAGTACTTGTAGAGCCGAAAATTCCTTTTTTACAGCTATTTTTTGAGACGGTATCTGCTTTTGGAACAGTAGGATTGACCATGGGAATTACAGATGATTTATCTATTGCCGGTAAGTTATTAATTATAGTGATGATGATGATTGGCAAAATCGGTGTTTTGACAATTGTATTTACTTTCTCAAGACCGAGAAAGCAAGTTTATTATTATCCGAAAGAAGATATTTTGACTGGATAACCAATGGTAGAGTATGTGATAAGTTAAACTTATGACAAAGTATTTGAATTTTGAAATTTGATAACATTTACTTCTCGTTTCAATTTGATTAAAATAAAGAAGTAAAGGACTAATTAAATAGGGGGAACGAGAATGAATTCAAATCTTCAGAATGCTTCTAAGCAGACATTCGAATTGAATGGTAAAACATACACTTTTTACAGCTTGAAATCTTTAGAAGAAGCTGGCTTAGGTGAAATCAGCAAATTACCGTATTCAATCCGCGTACTGCTTGAATCTGTATTAAGACAATTTGATGGCCGTATCATCACAGAGGAACACATTAAACATCTTGTGAAATGGGGCAAAAAGAACGATGCTAACGCTGAAGTTCCTTTTAAACCATCTCGAGTTATCCTGCAGGATTTCACTGGGGTACCAGCTGTTGTAGACTTAGCTTCACTGCGTAAAGCAATGGATGATGTCGGCGGCGACGTGACAAAAATTAACCCTGAAGTGCCAGTGGACTTAGTCATTGATCACTCAGTACAAGTTGATGCTTACGGTAACGAAACAGCGTTACAGCGCAACGTTGAACTTGAATTTGCAAGGAATAAAGAGCGCTACCAGTTCTTAAACTGGGCAACGAAAGCCTTTGACAATTACCGGGCAGTCCCACCTGCAACAGGTATCGTCCACCAGGTCAACCTTGAGTATTTAGCAAACGTTGTTCATGTAAGAGAATTTGACGGCGAAAACGTTGCATTCCCTGATACTCTAGTGGGTACAGACTCACATACAACAATGATCAATGGTATTGGTGTTCTTGGCTGGGGAGTCGGTGGTATCGAAGCCGAAGCAGGTATGCTTGGACAGCCATCTTACTTCCCGATTCCAGAAGTTGTCGGAGTTAAACTGACGAATGAATTACCTGAAGGTGCTACTGCGACTGACTTAGCACTGCGTGTCACGCAGGAGCTTCGCAAAAAAGGGGTAGTCGGTAAATTTGTCGAATTCTTCGGACCAGGTGTTGTTAATTTACCGCTTGCTGACCGTGCGACAATAGCTAACATGGCTCCTGAATACGGTGCGACTTGTGGTTTCTTCCCAGTAGACGAAGAAGCGCTTGATTATATGCGCTTAACAGGTCGTGATGAAGAACATATTCAAGTAGTCAAAGAATACTTAGTGAACAACAACATGTTCTTCACTGTTGACCAACCTGAACCTACTTATACTGATATCGTTAAGCTTGATTTATCTACAGTTGAAGCATCTCTTGCGGGTCCTAAACGTCCACAGGATCTAATTCCACTCAGCAAAATGCAGAAAGAATTTGTTAAATCTGTTACTGCACCTGCTGGTAACCAAGGGCACGGACTAGATAAATCTGAGTTTGATAAAAAATCAGTGATTAACTTCAATGATGGTCATAACGGTTTAATGTCTACAGGAGACATCGCTATTGCGGCGATCACTTCTTGTACAAATACATCAAATCCATATGTGATGCTCGGGGCAGGACTTGTCGCAAGAAATGCTGTTAAATTAGGTTTGAAAGTACCAGAGTTCGTTAAGACATCACTGGCTCCAGGTTCAAAAGTTGTCACAGGCTATCTTGAGCAGGCGGGCTTACAACAATATTTGGATCAATTAGGATTTAATCTTGTTGGATACGGCTGTACGACATGTATCGGTAACTCAGGTCCATTGTTACCTGAAATCGAGGAGGCTATCTCACGCGATGATCTGCTTGTCACATCAGTATTATCTGGTAACCGTAACTTTGAAGGACGTATTCATCCACTTGTTAAAGCCAACTACTTAGCATCTCCTCAGCTGGTCGTTGCTTATGCGTTAGCAGGTACAGTCAACATTGACTTACAAAAAGATTCACTAGGTAAAGGTGCTGACGGTCAGGACGTCTACTTGAAAGATATCTGGCCATCTATTGAAGAAGTTAAAGAGGTAGTTAAATCTGTTGTCACTCCTGACTTATTCCGTAAAGAATACGAATCAGTATTCGATTCAAACGAATTATGGAATCAAATTGAATCAACTGACCAACCACTGTATGACTTTGATTCTTCTTCTACTTACATTCAGAATCCGACGTTCTTTGAAGGACTGACTCCTGAACCAGGTAAAATTGAAGGATTAAACGGTCTACGTGTTATGGGTAAATTCGGAGATTCCGTAACAACTGACCATATTTCACCAGCAGGTGCTATCGGTAAAGATACTCCAGCAGGTAAATACTTGATCGATAATGGCGTAGAAATCCGAGATTTCAACTCATATGGATCACGTCGTGGTAATCACGAAGTCATGATGCGTGGTACATTCGCTAACATCCGTATTAAAAACCAGATTGCTCCTGGAACAGAAGGCGGTTTCACAACGTACTGGCCGACCGGAGAAGTAATGCCGATCTTTGATGCATGTATGAAATATCAACAAGATGGCACAGGACTAGTAGTACTTGCCGGCAACGATTATGGTATGGGTTCGTCTCGTGACTGGGCTGCTAAAGGAACAAACCTTTTAGGTGTTAAAACTGTTATCGCTCAGAGCTATGAACGTATTCACCGTTCTAACTTAGTAATGATGGGTGTTTTACCGCTTCAATTCCTGAAAGGAGATTCAGCTGAATCTCTTGGACTGACAGGTAAAGAAACATTCTCAGTGGATATTGCTGAAGGTGTTAAACCGCGTGATAATGTCAAAGTCACTGCAGTAAAAGAAGACGGTTCAACGGTTCAGTTTGAAGCACTTGCGCGTTTCGATTCAGAAGTTGAGATTGATTACTACCGTCACGGTGGTATTCTACGTATGGTATTGCGTGACAAATTAGCTCAATAATCATACGTATTGAAACCGATTACATATGTAGTCGGTTTTTATTGTGTCTGATATAATGACTATAAGGAGTGTGACTATGTATACAACAGAAATTGAAATTCCAGTCAGATATGCAGAAACAGATAAAATGGGTGTGGTATATCATGCCAATTATTTAATCTGGTTTGAAGTGGCTAGAACAGATTTTATTGAACAAGCAGGCTTCAGCTATGCTGAAATGGAAGAAGCAGGAATTATTTCTCCAGTAATTGATGTGCAGTTATCTTATAAAAATTCTGTGACTTATCCAGAAAAAGTGACTATAGTGACTTGGATAGAATCGTACTCAAAATTGAAAACTGTATATGCCTATAAAGTCGTAAAAGAAGACGGTTCAATTGCAGCAACAGGAACGACGACTCACATTTTAATGAAACGCGGGTCAACAAGACCTATTAGACTTGATCGGCATTTTCCGGAATGGCATGAACGCTACTTAGCACTGTATAACTAAAAAGAAGCATAACCTTAACGGTTATGCTTCTTTTTACTTGCTGATGGAATAAATAATCTCGTCGTTCTCAGCAGTCACAGTGAGTTCATGGTCTTCAAAATACCATAAATCTTTTTCATCGACATAGTAAGTCAAGCCGTCCTGGGTTTCAGAGTAACCTTCAAGGTCTACTGTATCGACTGTAAAAGCTGGGCTGAAACCTTGTTTAAGTTCGACATCCCCGCCATAACGCACATAAAATCTCAGCGCCTTATCGTGCGGAATATCCAGTTCTTCTTTGAACCATGCAACTGCTTTGTCATCTAAAGTAATTTTCATTGTACACCTCACATCCAGGAAATTTTAGGCTCTTCCTTATTGATTATACGTATGATATTTGACCAATGTCTAATAATAACAATCAGCATGATGACAAAAGATATGACAATGAGAATCCAGTCAATGAAAACAATCGATAAAACAAAGTTAACGATACTTGCAATGATGCTTGCAAGAGATACATATTTGAACAGATAGAGGATGAGGAAAAAGGTAATGGTAACAGCGATGAAGAGCAGCGGGTTGACTCCCATAATGACTCCGGCAGATGTTGCTACTGCTTTTCCACCTTTAAATTTCAAGAATACGGGATAGACATGTCCTAAAATGGCGAAAAGACCAATAATAACCCCATGAATATCGATATTAAAATAGATGGGTAAAAAGACAACTATAAAGCCTTTTAAAATATCCAGTATCATCACTATAATTCCAGCTTTTTTACCTAAAATACGAAACGTGTTAGTTGTTCCAAGGTTTCCGCTGCCATACTTTCTAATATCTTTATTGTAAAATACTTTTCCGATAATGAGACCTGAAGGAAAACAACCGATCAAATAAGCAAGCAGGAACATTAAAATGATTGTCATATAGCCTTGCACTCCTTTAATAGCTGGTACTAATAGTTTACCATAAAAACATTTACGAAAGAAATCTTAATGAGTATACACCAAATCATCTCAAATATTAATTGAAAACGCTTTATTAATTATGTTTTAAATATTCAGATAATATGTCATAATGTTAATGAATAGTGATTCATTTTTAAGGGGGAATAATATGTCTAAAGTAACATCGGATCTGAATGAAGTGCTCGCTGCTCTTGAAGACGGTATGACTATAGTAGTCGGAGGATTCGGGCTGTGTGGTATACCAGAGAAAGCCATTGAAGTGATTAAAGAAAAAGGGACAGCTGATTTAACGGTAGTGAGTAATAACTGCGGCGTAGATGACTTTGGTCTCGGAATCTTGTTACAAGAACGTCAAGTCAAAAAAATGATCAGTTCCTATGTAGGAGAAAATAAAACATTTGAGCGTCAATATTTAAGCGGCGAGCTTGAAGTTGAGCTCGTGCCTCAAGGAACTCTTGCAGAACGGCTGCGTGCTGGTGGTGCCGGTATTCCTGGATTTTACACAAGAACTGGTGTAGGGACGCCTATAGCAGAAGGTAAGGAAGTCAAGTCTTTTGATGGTACTGATTATATACTTGAGCACGGGATTACTGGCGATTATGGATTGGTCAAAGCATGGAAAGCAGACAAGCTTGGCAATCTGGTCTACCGTAAAACAGCACGAAACTTTAATCCGCTTTGTGCGGCCGCAGGAAAAGTGACCATTGCTGAAGTTGAAGAAATTGTAGAGGTAGGGGAACTGGATCCTGATGAAATTCATACACCAGGCATTTATGTACAACATGTCTATCTCGGTGAAGATTACGAAAAACGCATAGAGCGTCGCGTGCTGAAGGAGGACAAATAATGGCAGACCGTCAACTGATTATTATGAGAGCCGCTAAGGAAATAAAAAGCAACATGTATATCAATCTAGGTATCGGCCTTCCCACTCTTGTTGCTAATGAAGCCAACGATGAAGTGGAAAATGTGTTCTATCAATCTGAAAATGGTCTGCTGGGCATCGGCGCATATCCTACGTCAGATGAAGTGGATGCAGATTTGATCAATGCCGGCAAAGAAACAGTGACTGCTGCTAAAGGTGCAGCATTCTTTGATTCTGCCGAAAGTTTTGGAATGATTAGAGGAGGGCATATTGATCTAGCTATTCTTGGAGGTATGGAAGTATCGAGTAAAGGCGACCTTGCGAACTGGATGATACCCGGTAAAATGGTCAAAGGCATGGGTGGTGCAATGGATTTAGTCAATGGAGCTAAAGAAGTCATAGTCATTATGGAACATGTCAATAAACATGGCGAGTCTAAAATCAAGGAAGAATGTTCACTGCCACTCACAGGTCGAGGCGTTGTTAACAAATTGATTACAGATCTTGCTGTCTTTGAATTTAATCATGGGAAAATGACGTTAATAGAGCTTCTAGGTGATGCGACGCTGGAAGAAGTAACCGAGAAGACAGAAGCTGCTTTTGAATCAGCACTCTAATTATGAAGGGCAATAAAATTTTAAGGCTAACTCTCAGCATAGAGGGTTAGCCTTAAAATTTTATAATCATATTATGTAAACTATAATTTACTTGATTTTTTCACTAAAGTATATAAAAATAAGTATTGTGAATAAAATGACGAACATATGTTTGCGGGAGGAAGTAATTTGGCTAAAACGACACAGTATAATGACGAATCCATCCAGGTATTAGAAGGTTTAGAAGCCGTAAGAAAACGTCCTGGTATGTATATCGGTTCAACAGATAGCCGCGGGCTGCACCATTTAGTCTATGAGATTCTCGATAATTCTATCGATGAAGCATTGAATGGACATGGTTCAGAGATTCATGTGGTGTTAAATAAAGATGGCAGTGTAACTGTACAGGATAATGGACGCGGGATGCCGACTGGGTTGCATAAGACAGGAAAACCAACACCGGAAGTTATCTTTACTGTACTGCACGCTGGTGGAAAATTTGGTCAGGGCGGCTACAAAACGAGTGGCGGGCTGCACGGCGTAGGTGCTTCGGTTGTCAATGCACTCAGTGAGTGGCTTGAAGTTACGATTTATAACAACGGAAAAATCTTTGAACAGCGTTTTGAAGATGGGGGTGTTCCTGTTACAACACTTATCGAAAAAGGCAGTACGAAGCGCACAGGTACGACTGTGACCTTTAAGCCCGATCCAAAAATCTTTAAGACGACAACGACTTATAATTATAATACACTTGCTGAACGGCTGAGAGAATCTGCTTTCCTGCTTAAAGATCTGAAGATTACATTGACTGACAAACGTGCAGATCCTGCTGTAGAAGAAGTCTTTCATTTCGAGGAAGGCTTAAAGGCATTTGTGTCTTTTGTTAATGAAGGAAAAGATGTGCTGCACGAAGTGGCATTATTTTCAGGGCAGTCCAATGGCATAGAGGCAGAAATTGCCTTTCAATATAATGATCAGTATTCAGAAACCATCTTGTCATTCGTCAATAACGTTCGTACGAAAGACGGCGGCACACATGAAGTAGGTATGAAAACAGCAGTGACACGTGTGTTCAATGAATATGCGAGAAAAATCAATGAACTGAAGCAGAAAGATAAAAATTTAGATGGAAACGATATCCGAGAAGGAATGACCGCAATCATTTCTGTTAAAATTCCTGAAGAACTGCTGCAGTTTGAAGGTCAGACGAAATCCAAACTGGGAACAAGTGAAGCGAGAAGTGCTGTAGATAACATTATCAGTGAGCAGCTGCCTTACTTCCTTGGAGAAAATGGGCAGCTTTCTCAAACATTAGTGAAAAAAGCTGTCAAAGCATCACAGGCCCGTGAAGCAGCCCGTAAAGCGCGGGAGGAAGCACGTAACGGCAAAAAGAACAAACGGAAGGAAACACTGCTGTCCGGCAAGCTGACACCAGCACAGAGCAAGAACACAGAGAAGAACGAACTGTATTTAGTGGAGGGTGATTCTGCCGGCGGTTCTGCAAAACTTGGGCGTGACCGTAAATTTCAGGCGATATTACCACTGCGCGGAAAGGTCATCAATACTGAAAAAGCGAAGCTTGAGGACATTTTCAAAAATGAAGAAATCAATACGATTATTCATACGATCGGAGCAGGGGTCGGTAATGATTTCATATTGAAAGACAGCAACTATAAGAAAGTTATCATTATGACAGATGCAGATACAGATGGTGCTCATATTCAAGTGCTGCTCTTGACATTCTTCTTTAAATATATGAGACCTCTGCTTGAGGACGGTAGAGTGTATATTGCGTTACCTCCGCTCTACAAAGTATCTAAAGGTAGAGGTAAGAACGAAGTGATTGAATATGCATGGACAGATGAAGAACTAAAAGATGTTCAGAAGAAAGTCGGCAAAGGATTTACACTGCAGCGCTATAAAGGTCTCGGTGAAATGAATGCCGATCAATTATGGGACACAACGATGAATCCGGAGACTAGGACGTTAATTCGTGTCCAAATAGATGATGAATTACGCAGTGCTAAGCGCGTCACGACATTGATGGGTGACAAAGTAGAACCTAGACGTGACTGGATTGAACGCCATGTAGAGTTCGGTATGCATGAAGATGCAAGTATTCTAGAAAATGATGAAGTGGCACTGCTTGAGGAACAACCTGATGTAGAAGAAATTCATGATGTGACGATTGGAGATGAAGCATAATGGCAGAACAAATACAGACACTACCTCTAGAAGATGTCATAGGCGATCGTTTCGGCCGTTATAGTAAGTATATTATTCAAGATAGAGCACTGCCTGATGTTCGAGATGGATTGAAGCCCGTACAGCGCCGTATATTATTTGCGATGCATCAGGACGGTAATATATTTGACCGGAATTTCAGAAAGAGTGCTAAAACAGTCGGTAATGTGATCGGTAATTATCATCCTCACGGCGATACTTCTGTATACGATGCTATGGTGCGGATGAGCCAGGACTGGAAGCTGCGTCATGTGTTAATTGAAATGCATGGTAACAACGGGAGTATCGACAATGATCCACCGGCTGCAATGCGTTATACAGAAGCCAAGTTGTCGAAGCTCGCCAGTGTTCTGCTTGAGGATATTCAGCATGATACCGTTGATTTTATCCAGAACTTTGATGATACAGTGATGGAACCAATGGTGCTTCCTGCTAAATATCCGAATCTTCTGGTCAATGGCTCTACAGGTATATCGGCAGGGTATGCAACAGATATACCGACGCACAATCTAGGTGAAGTGATTGATGCAGCACTTGCAGTCATCGATAAACCCTCTATCTCTGTAGATGAACTGATGACTTTGATGCCCGGACCAGATTTTCCGACAGGTGGTATTATTCAAGGGCGTGCCGGTATTAAACAGGCGTATGAGACGGGTAAAGGGAAAGCAGTCGTTCGAGGTAAAGTGGATTTTGAAAAATTGCGCGGCGGCAGAACTGAGATTGTGATTACTGAGATCCCGTACGAAGTTAACAAAAGTACTTTAGTGAAACGAATAGATGAGCTGAGAGCTGATAAAAAAGTTGAGGGAATCATCGAAGTTCGTGATGAAACAGATAGAGATGGTCTCCGGATTGCCATTGAACTTAAAAAGGATGCGAATGCAGAAGGTATTTTGAATTTCCTGTACAAGAATACAGATCTACAGATTACTTATAACTTCAATATGGTTGCTATAAGTGATAGAAGACCGAAATTATTAGGAATCAAAGAGATACTTTCCAGCTATATCAGCCATCAACAGGAAGTGGTTACGCGACGCAGCGCGTACGAACTTCGGCAGGCGAAGAAACGCATGCATATCGTCGAAGGTTTGATCAAGGCTTTGTCCATTATGGAAGAAGTCATCGAGACGATACGCGCGTCCAAAAACAAGCAGGATGCCAAAGAAAATCTAGTTGCTCGTTTTGATTTCACGAACGAACAGGCTGAAGCTATTGTAATGCTGCAGTTGTACCGTCTGACGAACACTGATATTGTCGCGCTTGAAGAAGAACATCAGGAACTGAGCAATAAGCTCAAACAACTTAATGAGATCCTTGATAATCCTAAAAAGTTAATGCAGGTGATCAAAAAGGAACTGAAAGACGTCAAAAAAGCATACGCTAATGACCGCCTCAGCAAAATTGAAGAAGAAGTTTCTGAAATTAAAATATCTAAAGATATTATTGTACCGAGTGAAGAAGCGATCGTCAGCTTGACGCGGGAAGGTTATATTAAACGTACTTCACCTCGCAGCTTTGGGGCGAGCGGACTCGATGAAATCGGACTGAAGGAAGGTGACTTCCTGCTTGAACATGTGACTACAAATTTACAGCATGTCGCTCTTGTCTTCACATCACTTGGCAACTACTTATATATACCAGTTGTCAATCTGCCGGATTACAAGTGGAAGGAGCTGGGTATTCATATTTCTCAGCTGGTGCCCCTTAAAGAAAACGAGCGCGTCGTCCAGTTGATTTCAGTAGCTGATTTTAAGCAGGATATGTCAATTATGACAGCGACTAAAAACGGTATGATCAAGAAGACAAAGCTTGCTGAATTTAATACGAAGCGGTTCTCAAGACCGATCGTGTCTATGAAGCTGAAAGCAGATGATGAAGTCATCCAAGTAGTTGCTGTGACAGGTGATGAAGAGGTTCTAGTGATTACAACTCAAGGGATGGCGCTTCGCTACGCCTTGACAGAAGTTTCTGATACAGGTATTAAAGCGGCTGGGGTGAAATCCATTAATCTGAAAGCTGATGATACAGTTGTGACGACACAATTACTTTATCCCGATAACAGCATTGTCATTGCAACACAGCGTGGATCATTGAAGCGCATGAAGCTCGAGACAGTGGAAATAAGTAAACGTGCGAACCGAGGTGTGGTTGTACTGAAAGATATTAAATCAAACCCACATCGAGTTATTGGTGCAGCAGTCACTGATAATGATAAACATTATGTCCTGCTGTCTGAAACAGGGGCAGTTGAAAGAGGGACAGTGAAGAGCATCAGATGGACTGAACGGTATACGAATGGCAGTTTTGTCGTTGATACAGCTGATTTCGGAACGCCTGAAGCGCTGTTAGTTGTAGAGTCATAATAAAAAAATATGAATCTTTATCCTCCCTTGTATGATAAAATACTGAAGTAAGTATTTTTTTACACGGGAGGATTTTTATTTGAATTTCGATGATATTAACTTTGATGCTTTAATACCTGAATGGTTCAAAACAGTAGTTTCAACAGGTAATGATCTTATCTGGACCCAGTTTTTAATCGGGTTACTGTTATTAGCAGGATTATTTTTCAGCTTAAGTTCTAGATTTGTTCAGCTGAGATGGCTGCCTGAGATGTTCCGAGTGATTGGTGAGCAGCCGGAAACGTTAGAAGATGGTAAGAAAGGAATTTCTTCTTTCCAGGCATTTGCTATTAGTGCGGCCAGCCGTGTAGGAACAGGTAACATTGCCGGCGTAGCAACTGCTATCGTCCTCGGCGGTCCAGGAGCGGTGTTCTGGATGTGGGTCATTGCCTTTTTTGGTGCGGCCAGTGCCTTTTTCGAAGCAACATTAGCGCAAGTCTATAAAGTAAAGGATGAACAAGGCGGCTTCCGCGGCGGCCCTGCTTATTATATGGAGCAGGGACTAGGACAGAAGTGGCTGGGCACAACATTTGCTGTGTTGATTACTGTGACATTTGCCTTTGTATTCAACACAGTGCAGTCAAACACGATTGCGGAGAGTTTAAATACACAGTATGAAACTCCTTCATGGTTGACTGGTCTGATTCTTGCGGTCATTACAGCGATTGTTATTTTCGGTGGCGTGCGCTGGATTGCTAATGTTTCTTCTGCTATAGTACCGATTATGGCGATTTTCTATATTTTAATCGTATTATTTGTTTTAGTGATGCATATCGGAGATGTCATTCCGATGATTGTTAGTATCTTCAAAGGCGCGTTCGGTCTTGAACCAGCATTTGGCGGTGCATTAGGCTTCACAATTATGCAGGGGATTAAACGGGGTCTGTTCTCAAATGAGGCAGGTATGGGGTCAGCACCGAACGCTGCAGCTACTGCTGCTGTGACACATCCGGTCAAACAAGGTTTGATTCAGTCACTGGGAGTATTCTTCGACACAATGCTTGTCTGTACAGCAACAGCGATTATGATTCTTCTATACTCAGGTCTTGAGTTCGGCGAAGACAAAGTACAGGGTGTCGCAGTGACACAGGCTGCATTGAATAATCACGTCGGTTCCTTCGGCGGTATATTCTTGACGATTGCTGTCTTTTTGTTTGCTTATTCTTCTGTCATTGGTAACTATTACTACGGTCAATCCAATGTCGAATATTTGACTAAAAACAAAGTCGTTATGACCATTTTTAGAGCACTTGTTGTCATCATGGTATTTTTAGGAGCCGTCATTAAAGTAGAGACCGTATGGGCAACAGCGGATTTATTTATGGGTCTGATGGCAATCCTGAATATTACTGCTATTATCGGGCTGGCACATGTAGTCTTTGAAGTAGCCAAAGATTATGCTGCTCAAAGAAAACGTGGCTTAAATCCTGTATTCAGAAAATCGAACATCACCACAGATTTATCTAATGTCGAGACGTGGGATGATGAGTTCCAAAGTACACCATATGTAAAAAAATAACGGAAATCCTTTATGGATTTCCGTTTTCTATTATGCGGTCAATGATTTAAAGAAATTGACAATAGCATTGAAGAAGGACTGAACAGCTGAGGTGAATTTTTCCCATACGCCTTGTTCTTCAAGAGAGTCCTTTAAATTTTTTCCTGCATCTTTAGCTTTATCAGCTGCCTTTTTAAAAGCATCTGAATTTTTAATGTCGTTTACGTACTGAGTGGCGCTGTCGACAAATTTATCAGCATTCGTACCAGTGAATACTCCTTGATTTTGTGCATTGTTGATGAAGTTAACAATGAGATTGATCTGATTGTTGTTGAGTACGCTGTTTAATCCATTGTTATTGATTTTTTCAATGACAACATTTCTAATCTCGTCTGTTGACAGTTTGCCGTCCTGCTGTGCAACTTCTGCTTTAGCTTCTGCCACAGCTTTATTTAATTGTTCTTGTGAATAATCATCTTTATTCTCATTTTCTTCGTTAATGGTTGTGATAGTATCCAGTTCTTCCTGTGCTGCTTGCGTCTGTTTCTGGTCTATCGGCTCGCCTTGTGCTTCAAACGCTTTGTATACGCCTGCCAGTGCGCTTTCGCCAGTCACATCTTCGGCTGCGGCGATTTTAACATCAGCATCTGTTACACCAGCTGTCAGCAGTGCATTTTTATAAGTATCTTCGCTGATTTTTGTAATTTGTCCTTTAGACTCATCAATGGTGAGCGTTAATCCAGATCCTTTGCTTAATTTCTTAATACGGATGCTTGATTTTAATACGTCGTTTGAAGATTGAAGATTTAAGTACTTGTTTAAATCTTCAGCATATACATAAGTCGTTTTATCTGACGCTTTTGTGCCGAGCAGCTGCATCGTTGTATTTTGCAGCTCGGCATTTGATTCAAGAGCTGCCCCGTAAACTGTGACTGCTTCTTCCCATGCTTCCTCTGTGACAGCACTGACTGGTCGAGCGAACAGCAGAGCCGTTACGATCACTGTGATGAACGTGAGTAATCCATATTTTATAATATTCATTCGAACATTCCTTTCTTGTTTAATTGCTTATATTTGATATATTTATATTAAATATAAGTCTTAATTAGATTATATCATGCACTCAGAAATCTGACATAGGGCTTAAGAATGAGGGAATGTATGGGAGAATATATTATCGAGAAAGCATTGAACAATAATGTTCTCATCGCCAATTATTACGATGAAGAAGTGATATTGATCGGCAAAGGTATTGGTTTCGGAAAAAAACATGGTCAGCTGATCGAAACAGACAAAATTGAAAAAATTTATGAGCTCAAAGGTTATCATGAACAAGAGCGCTATAAAACACTGATTGAAATGACTGATGACAGGGTCATTAAAACAGTCATTGAAATTGTAGATACTATAAAAGAAAGAGCATATGGTGAAGTCAGTGATTCCATATTATTATCGTTGACTGATCATATTATATTTGCGCTGAAACGATTGGAAGATGGAATTGTTATTTCCAATCCTTTTATCAAGGAGACCGAAGCGTTATATCCTCAGGAATTTGACATCGCTTCAAAAGCTGTTGATATGCTTAACGAAAAACTTGATGTGCATTTTCCACACACAGAAATTGGATTTATAGCACTTCATATTCATTCTTCGATCAACAACCATACGATGCGGGAAATGAATATGATGACAGAGGTTATTGCTAAGGCCGTTCAAATTATCGAACACGATCTGAAAATTCAGGTCGACAAAGATTCACTGATTTATGCCCGTTTTGTCCGCCATATCAGTTTTGCTGTCCAGCGGGTCATGGTCAATGACCGTGCCCCTGAGCAAAGAAATTTAGAAAAACTATTGAAACTTCAATATCCTGCATGTTACAATATTGCTGTTAAGATAGTAAAAATGATGCAGCAGCAGTTGAATAGACCGGTCTATGAATCAGAACTTGTTTATTTAACGATGCATATACAGCAGTTTAATACTGAAGTCGAAGACGTGTAACTGATATGCAGGCATGAGTTGACGACTGGTACAAGGGACCAGTCTATACTCATGCTTTTTTTGTATCATTTTTCACTTAAACAAAAAAGGAGGAATACATATGTTAAAATCATCATTCGGGCAGTTGCAGCGTATTGGTAAAGCATTGATGCTTCCAGTAGCGATTCTGCCAGCCGCAGGTATTCTGCTGGCATTTGGTAATGCGATGCATAATGAGCAGTTAATGCAGTATGCACCGTGGTTAGATAGTCAATTCTTTGTCATGTTGTCAGGTATTATGGAGTCAGCCGGGCAAGTCATATTTGACAATCTGCCGTTGTTATTTGCGATAGGGACTGCGCTTGGTCTAGCCGGAGGAGATGGTGTTGCAGGACTTGCAGCATTAGTCGGTTACTTAATTATGAATGCCACAATGGGTAAGTTCTTAGGAATCACTATTGATGACATCTTCAGCTATGCAGATGGTGCTGATACTCTTGGTCAAGCCGCTAAAGATCCAGGGAATGCTTTAGTGCTTGGTATTCCTACGTTGCAGACTGGTGTCTTCGGTGGTATCATCATGGGGGCCATTGCTGCCTGGTGCTACAATAAGTTTTATAACATTACATTACCTGCGTTTTTAGGATTCTTTGCAGGAAAACGATTTGTACCTATCATTACATCGTTAATGGCAATCATCGCAGGTTTCGCCCTTGCTTTGATCTGGCCGACAATTCAGGGTGGACTGAATGGTCTTTCTGAATTTCTATTGAATAAAAACTTAGTATTGACGACATTTATTTTTGGTATTATTGAACGTGCCTTGATTCCTTTCGGTCTTCACCATATTTTCTATGCACCGTTCTGGTTTGAATTTGGCCAGTACACTGATGCTGCAGGCAACTTAGTGCGTGGTGACCAAAAAATCTGGATGTCACAGATGAAAGACGGTGTGCCATTCACTGCAGGGATGTTTACAACAGGTAAATATCCATTCATGATGTTTGGTCTTCCGGCAGCAGCATTTGCTATATACCGTCAGGCGCGTCCTGAACGTAAGAAAGTCGTCGGAGGTTTGATGTTGTCAGCAGCCTTAACGTCATTCCTGACAGGTATCACTGAACCTTTAGAGTTCTCATTCTTATTTGTAGCTCCAATTCTTTATGTCATTCACGTATTTTTAGCGGGAACATCATTCTTGGTTATGCATTTACTTGATGTGAAGATCGGTATGACGTTCTCAGGTGGATTCATCGACTATACATTGTTCGGTCTATTGAACTGGGATCGTTCGAATGCATTATTAGTGATTCCTGTAGGACTTGTTTACGCAGTTGTTTATTACTTCTTATTCTCATTTGCCATCAAGAAATTCAACTTGAAAACACCGGGTCGTGAAGATGAAGAAACAACGACTAAGGCTTCAACTGCGGGAGAGCTTCCATTTGCAGTGTTAGACGCTATGGGTGGGCAGGACAACATCAAACATCTGGATGCTTGTATTACACGACTTCGTGTGGAAGTGAGAGACAAATCCAAAGTAGACACTAATGAACTGAAAGCATTAGGCGCAGCCGGTGTAATGGAAGTCGGTAACAATATGCAGGCTATCTTTGGACCTAAATCAGACCAGATTAAACATGATATGGCGCGTATCATGTCCGGTGAAATTACACGTCCTGATCAAACCATCACATCCGATGATAACGACGATGTGATAATCGAGCAGACAGCAGCTGCACGACGTGATAATGGAGCGACGGCAGGAGTCACTGAAATCTTTGCCCCTATTACAGGAGAAGTAGTCGATATCACTAAAGTACCTGATGAAGTATTTGCAGGCAAAATGATGGGTGAGGGATTTGCTATTATCCCTGAAAGCGGAGAAGTAGTATCTCCATTTGATGGAGTCGTTAAAATGGATTTCCCGACAAAACATGCACTAGGATTAGAATCTGAAGAAGGTGTTGAGATTTTAATTCACTTCGGACTAGAAACAGTCGCATTAAAAGGGCAAGGGTTTGAAGTTCTCGTTAAACCAGGCGATACAATTGTGATTGGACAGCCTTTGTTACGTGTAGATCTTGCCTACATTAGAGCGAATGCTAAGAGCGATATTACGCCGATTGTATTTACTAATTTGAACAATCAGTCATTAGTAGGAACACATTACGGCCATGTCAAGCAAGGCGATAAAATTACAGAAGTTAAATAATGATGCAGCCTCGAATCATCGAGGCTGTTTCTTTTTTTAACAATAAAACAATATAATTTTGTTATGTAAACTAATATATTTATATTAATAAAAAATCTTAGTAAGAAAAAGAGAATACAAGAGCAGAAAAAAACACCACTTATTGTGATGTTTTATCGATATATTGCTGTCTTAACAGCTGTTCTTTAGCATAATTCTCAGGATCTTTCTTGTAATAATCCTGATGATAGTCTTCAGCAGCATAAAATGTTTGGTAAGGTAGTATTTCAGTAACAATAGGCTTGTCAAATGCCGGTTGAATAGCTGCTATATAATTCTCTGCTGCTTCTTTTTGAGCTTCATTGACATAGAAGATGGCCGTACGGTATTGCTGTCCGCGGTCATGAAACTGTCCTTCAGCGTCAGTTGGGTCAATCAACTTAAAGAATATATCAAGCAACTTATCGTATGGAAACAGTGCCTGATCATATTCAATTTCCACTGCTTCGTAATGTCCAGATGTTCCAGTTTTAACTTGTTCGTAAGTAGGATTTTCTACATGTCCACCCATGTAACCACTGATGACGCTCTCAATACCTTCATATTGATCAAACGGTTTGACCATACACCAAAAACAGCCGCCTGCAAAATAAGCTTTATTAATTTTCAAATTTATCACCTTCTTCTTTAATATTTTTATTTTACTACATTCTTTCAGTCATTATGACAGGAATCGCTTGATTTTTAATATTAATTTGTATAAGTTAATTATATTATTGCATATATATGAAAGAGGGTTTGTATGTCAGCTGATCAACGGTACGTACGTAGAAAAAAACATCGTCTAAAAAAATTACCGATTGTCATTCTTGTCTTATTATTATTAGTCGTTGTTATATTTGTCTGGATGAAGTGGAGCTATGATTCAGGACTACAGCTTGCTAAAGAGCATGGTAAATCACAGAAGGACTACACATTTAATGGTCCAATCACTAAAGATGCAAAGAGTAATGTCCTGATTCTCGGTCAAGATAGAGTAGTGGACGGAGCTGCTCGTACTGATTCCATCATGGTCGCTCAATACGATTATTTGAATAAGAAGATGAAAGTTATTTCGATTATGCGTGATATTTACGCTGAAATACCTGGTGGTTATCAAAACTATAAAATTAATACTGCCTATACACTTGGTGGACCAGAACTGCTGAGAAAGACTATTAAGCACAATTTAGGAATTGATCTGGAATACTATGCCATCATTGATTTCAAAGGATTTGAACAGATGGTAGATGAACTGTCTCCTGATGGTTTACCGATTAACGTCGAAAAAGATATGTCAGCAAAGATTGGAGTATCATTAAAAAAAGGGCAGCAGCATTTGTCCGGTAAAGAAGTACTCGGTTATGCGCGCTTCCGTAATGATGAAGAAGGGGACTTCGGCCGAGTGAGACGTCAGCAGCAGGTCATCAAAGCACTTGAGAAAGAAATGGTCTCTATGTCTGCTGTAGTCAAAGCACCGAAACTTGCAGGTATAGCAAGAGGTTATGTTGATACTAATATGACCGATGCTGATATCTTTAAAACAGGTGCCTCGTTTATGATCAGAGGTGATAAGGATATCCAGACAATGATTGTCCCAGTGAAAGACAGCTATCAGATGGTTGATATATATGGTGCAGGAAGTGTACTGGATATTGACAAAGAGATGAATAAAAAAGCCATACAGGACTTCCTAAAAGATTAAAAAAAGAATCATACGGAAAGTGTTTCATTCCGTATGATTCTTTTTTTAGTTTTCGTCAGACTTCAATGTCCCGCCGACCGCATATCGATCTTTCTTTAACTCTTCGATGAATACGCTGATAACTTCTGTCACTTCTTGAACCATAGATTTAAGCTGTTCCTGTGAGCGACCTTCTAATAATTCGATAGTTATAAATGGCATGTTTATACTCCTTTAGTATCATATGGTTTGTAGATTGATGAACCTTTTCCGTCTACCCAGTCCTGCGTAGTGTCTTCTTCCATAAATTCGATGTTAACATCGACGACATGTGGTTCCTGAAGGAGACGAGTCGCAATGTCTTTCTTGATTTCTGCCAATTGTCTTAACGAGTAATCATGGTGCGGCGTTTCAACGATTGCTTCTAAATGAAGATCCACACCTTCTTTAACGACAATCAAACGTTTAATATCAGAAATATATTGATTTTCAAGAATGATACGTGAAGCTTTTAATTCCATTTCATCATCAGATACACCAATGGCACCAGCGGCATTCTCAAGGAATACGCGTGCAACGACATAGAACATCATCAAACCGATAATGACAGAGACAATCCCTTCAATCTGACCAAATCCTGTCAATCGTGAGATAATGATTGCTATTAGTGCAATCACGCCCCCTGATGTAGCTACTGTATCTTCGAGGAATACAAGTTTTGTTGCAGGCTTTGCTTTGTTCATATTTGCAAAGCTTGTTGTTAATGGATGAAGGCCTGTTGTCGGAAGATGTGCTTCTTCGAGTACTTCTTTACCTGCTTTGTAAAGTACGAAGGTTTCCATGATGATACCTATCAATAACACACCAGCATTAATCAAGAAATGATTGAAGTTCTGATCGCCGCTGGAAGGGTGCTGAATGTGATGGATACCTTCTAGAATGGTCTCATATGCTAAAATAGCAACAATGATAACAGCAAACAAACAGACAATATTGACAAGTCGTCCATAACCGAACGGGAATTTTTCATTCGGTGCTTTTCTTGAGACCGCGGAACCTACCCAGACAAAGAGCTGATTGGCAGCATCGCCGAATGAGTGCATCATTTCTGCGAACATAGCAACGTTACCTGTAAATAAATACGCTAAAAATTTCAAACTTCCTAATAAGAAATTGACGATTGCTGCTATAAGAGATGATTTACTCCCTTTTTTTAACAAGTTAAATAATTTCTTCATACCATAACTCCTTTATATATTAGATTTGTTTGTTCTGTTCCCTATTATATGCGAAAATAGTCATAAATAAAATTTTTTTTGGAGGTTAATGATGTTCAAACACTTATTATCATCTATCGGAATCGATGGAATGACTGTCGATACACTGGTTAACCGCACTCAATATGATAGAAATGAGCCGATTGAAGGAGTGATTCATCTTAAACGAGATGATCATCGTGTGAATCGCATCGAACTGACACTGATTGAGAGAATTGCTAATGATGACGATTCAAGTGATTTCGCAACCTTTGATCACATTCTTGAAAAAGTTATTCTCACTGATGATGGCAGTGACCGCATTCCTTTTAAATTTTCTGTTCCTGATCACATTAAATCTCTCGATCATCAGTTTGTTATTGTGACTCAAGCCTTTATTGAAGGTTCCATCGATGCCCACGATGAGGATTACATTCAATTCGTTTAAGGCATGTCAGCCATCTTTTTTTCGGTTTAAAATATAAATCAATCAAAATTAAAACTGAAACGCAGCAATCTTACGGCAGGACGTAAGACATAGACTTGTCACTAATCTGTAAATTAGATACTATTAACAGGCAGACATTATGAGAAAGCAGGGATAGAATGTACCCAGATGTAGAGGCAACAATAAGACAGATTGAACAGCTCGTCAATATTCCAGGACCATCAGGATTTGCCCACCAGACAATCAACTACTGCAGAGAATTACTGCAGTCATTCGGCTATACTGTTATGGATACGAACAAAGGGGGCATCCGGGTAACTGTAGAAGGGAAAGATAACGAGCGACACCGCTTCATGACGGCTCATGTCGATACGTTAGGGGCAATGGTCAAACAAATATTACCGGACGGCCGCCTTCGTATGACGATGATTGGAGGATTCAACTGGAATGCAGTAGAAGGGGAGTACTGTGAAATTCATAGTACGGATAAAGTATTTACTGGCACTATCTGCATGCACGAAACGAGTGTACATGTTTATAGAGGGGCAACCGACATTAAACGAGATGATCAGCATATGGAGGTCAGAATTGATGAAAAGACGACTTCTGCTGAAGAAACATCTGCATTAGGTATCAATGTTGGAGACTTTATTACTTTCAATCCGAGATTCCAAGTGACAGACAGTGGTTTTGTGAAATCACGACATCTAGATGACAAAGCAAGTGCAGCTATGCTACTGGAGTTATTACGCCATCTAAAGCAGGAACAAGTCCAACTGCCGAATACCACGCACTTCTACTTCTCTAACAACGAAGAAATCGGCTACGGCGGTAATTCAAATATCCCGGATGAAGTGATCGAATATATTGCGGTAGATATGGGGGCGCTCGGAGATGGTCAGTCTTCAGATGAATATACAGTGTCTATCTGCGCAAAAGACGGCTCAGGACCTTATCATTATGAACTGCGTCAACAGCTGGTCAAACTATGCCAGTCAAATAACATCAACTATAAAATAGATGTCTATCCTTATTATAGTTCAGATGCAAGTGCGGCTATGCATGCAGGACACGATGTCCGCCACGGACTATTCGGTGCAGGCATCGAGTCGTCTCATGCGATGGAACGGACGCACAAAGAGTCTATCAATCACACTGAACGGCTGATCTATGCCTATGTACTCAGTGAGATGTTTTAACACGGACATTGAGTCCGTGTTTTTTCGTCTTCTATATCAGCTGAAATCAATGGAAGCGAGAAGACCGATGAGTATGCCTGCTGTAAGTGACAGCATCGTCCCTAATAGAATATACTCTGACCGCTTATCGACCTTTTCGGGTATATCATCCGCATGATCCTCCTTCATATCATTGAAGCGCAATATAGATTTACTGGCAATAATCAGACCGATAGCCGTGTATTCTTTCAGCAGAATAAAAATAATGATCAACAGACGCTCCAAGTAACCGATTAACAGCCCGACATGATCAGACTTAGGAAACCGGGTGGCACTCATCTTTATGAGCACCCACTTAATCAACGGACCACTGTATATAAACAAAATGAGGCACAGACTGTACAGAGTCAAATTCATTGAATTCATAGGCTCGCCTCCTGCTTAATGTAATGATGAATTAACTGCTCCATACGTGGTTCAAAGGTCTCATCATAATCTTTCAGTGACTGCTGAATCAGCATAAGCTGACGAGAGCGTCCTTTCTTTAAATGTGTAGAGATAGTAGACACACTTTTACTGCACAGTCGGGCCAGTTCTTTTTGAGTGCTTGTCGTCAGACTGTGTAGATACACTTGTCGTTGAATGTCAGTCTGCATCTGCATAATATCAGTCAAATAATAAAAGAGGATATGATTATAGAGTGAACTGTCGTCAGGTGCCACCAGTTTGAAATCCACTTGGTCATGGGTCTTGATATCGTCAAGTGCAACTCTTGCCCGTTTGATAAGCGGATCGTTCCAATGTTCAAATTGATTGTCCGGCATCACGGCATCTCCGATAGCTATTCCGAATTTTATCGGTTGATTGTTAAAAGGCCATAATAATTTGATATAATAAGCAAGTACAAGTGTGCTGCTAGGTGAATCGCTCACAAAGAATAGTTCATCACCCATGCGGAAATTTACATAGGAGCGGGGAAGAACAGCTGTCCATTCTGTAATATTCTTTTCGAGTTTGATGAGAAAATCACTGATTTCTTCGGTGTTATGATAAGACGTGCTATGCGTTACATCCATAATGAAAATTCCAAGCATTATACCCCTCCTATATTCGTTTAAATAAGCGAATTATCAGAAATTCCTCTATATAAACGAATTATAGCATGTTTTATAGTAAGAGCGAAGTAATAGGTTAATATATGGTGAGACACTCGTGTATAATTAATTAAATCAACCGACTAACAAGGAGTTAACAATGAAATTTACAACTTTAACAAGAGCACAATTCGGCGAGTTTTGTGATCAACAGCCGTACAGCCACTTCACACAGATGGCAGTCAATTACGATTTAAAATCCTCTGAAGGAACAGAAACTCATTTAGTGGGTGTAACAGAAGGTGACAAACTCATCGCTGCTTGTTTGCTGACTGCAGTTCCTGTGCTGAAAGTTTTCAAATACTTCTATTCCAATAGAGGACCGGTCATGGATTACAGCGATACAAAGCTCGTTCAATTCTTTTTCACTGAGCTGAAACGCTACGCGAAAAATCATAGAGCACTTATGGTCAGAGTCGATCCGTACGTACCTTATCAACGCTGGAATCACGATGGCGACAAGCTGGGAACGTATCCTGCCGCTTCACTGCTTGAAACAATGCCGAAACTCGGCTATCAACATCAAGGATTTACGACCGGATTTGATCCGATACACCAAATACGCTGGCATTCTATTCTCGACTTAACAGACAAAGATGACAAAGATGTACTACAGAATATGGACAGTCTTCGTAAAAGAAACACTAAAAAAGTTTTAAAAAATGGAGTTAAAGTCAGATTCCTTAAAGAAGATGAAATACATCTTTTCCGTCAGTTCATGAAAGATACAAGTGGAAAAAAAGCATTTCTCGATAGAGATGATCAATTTTATAGTGACCGGATGAAATACTTTGGTGATAGAGTACTCGTACCACTGGCATATATTGATTTCAATACTTATATTCCTGAACTGGAAGCTGAACGTGATAAATTGGACAAAGAAATCACTAAAGCCGAACAGGATCTCATTAAAAAACCAGATAATAAAAAAGCATTGAATAAAAAATCAGCAGCCGAACAGCAGATGACTTCTGTAGCAGAAAAGCTGAAGGAGGCAGAAGAACTTCAAGCTATCCATGGTGAAACACTGCCGATAGCAGCCTCTTATTTTCTGATCAATCCGTATGAAGTGGTCTATCTGGCAGGAGGATCATCTAATGAATTCCGCCATTTTGCAGGCTCTTACGCCATCCAGTGGAAAATGATCAACTATGCGCTGGAACACGGCATCAATCGCTATAATTTTTACGGTATCAGTGGTGATTTCAGCGACGAGGCAGAAGATGCAGGGGTTATTAAATTCAAAAAAGGCTTCGGGGCAGACGTAATAGAATATATCGGTGATTTTGTAGCACCTATTAATAAGCCGGTCTATCGAGCTTACAGCGCACTCAAACGCATCAAAGGATAGTTAAAGCTAGAAAGAGAGGTATGAACATGCAATTTACAGAACTGACCGTTAAGGAATACAGCACCTTTATGTCAACAACTCCATTGATGAGTCATTATTTCCAGGTCAAAGAGAACATTAAAAATAGAGAACAAGAGGAATCAACTGTTGTGCTGCTCGGCGTAAAGCAGGGGAACGAGGTCATCGCAGCCAGTCTGTTCTCAAAAATACCGATGTTCGGCAGCTACATGTATTATTCCAATAGAGGTCCTGTCCTTGATTTTCATAACAAAGAACTCGTCACTTACTACTTTAAATCCTTGGATCAATACTTGAAACGTAACCAATGTCTATTGGTCAAAGTGGACCCGTATTGGATTTATAAAACATATGATAAAGATGTTAATTATAAGGCTGAGAACGGTACTAACCAAGCAATCGTCGACCTGCTGGAATCGTTAGGCTACAGTCATGGTGGTTTTACGAGAGGTTATACGACGGATACACAAGTAAGATGGATGAGTGTTCTGTATTTGGATAATCAAACACCTGCGATGATTATGAAGCAGTTTGACAGTCAACGTAAAAGGAATGTGAAAAAATCACAAAAATATGGTGTCAAAATCAGAATGCTGGCACCAGAAGAGCTGAATGTATTCCTGGAACTCTATAAGGAAACAGAAGAACGTACGGGAATGCTTGGTCGTGACGATGATTATTTCCGTCAGTTTGCTGAAAACTATGACAATAAAGTCATTATGCCGCTTGCATATATCGACCTTGATGAACATATCGGCAGCTTAACAGAAGAACTAAATACCGCTGAAACGAAGCGTGATCAGATGATGACGCACGATAATAAAAGCGATAAGCTCATAAAAAAAATAGCGGATTTAGACAAACAAATTAATCAGCTGCAGCAAAACTTACTGGATGCCAATGAACTGAAAAAAACAGATGGACGAATACTGAATCTTGCTGCAGGCATGTATTTCGAAAATCACTTTGAAATCAATTATTTCTCTGGTGGTTCAAGCAATAAATATAGTCAGTTCATGGGACCATATGCCATGCATTGGTATATGATCAATTATTGTTTTGAACATGGATACAGCAGATATAATTTTTATGGTATTTCTGGAGATTTCTCTGAAACCGGCGAAGATTATGGTGTCTACCGGTTTAAACGTGGTTTTAATGCTCAGATCGAAGAACTTGTCGGAGATTTCACTAAAGTGATCAACAAACCTAAATATACTTTGTATCAGACAGCTGGCAAAGCTGGCCGCGGTGTTAAGACCATCGGCCGAAAAATCATCCGTAAATAACATAAAATCCGGACCACATAAATGTGTCCGGATTTTGCTGTGTCAGTGAATGATATGAGCAGCCTAGTTTTTTCGATATTCTAGTTTACATAATATATATTATAGGAAGATATGTATAAGAGAAGTAAACTGCTGATGATATTACCTCTCTTAACTTCAATCAAATATTATTTAATATAGCTTAGTTCATAAGCAGCAATAGTTCCTGACATCTCATGGCTTGCTAACAACAAAGGTCGATGGACCGGTGAATCTTCTTTAGGGATAAACGTTAAACCTTCCGGCGACACATCACCATTATCAGCTGCTTTAAAATAAGCCTCGAATTTTGGTTTTGTCGGATTATCGATATTATACACTATAATGCCGTTAGTTCGTTCCAGACCAATAAATGCATATTGATGACCGTCAATTTTTCCTACGGTCACTGATTCAGGTTCAGGTCCTTTGTCATCACTTCTTGAATCAAATTCAATTTGACCGGGTTCTTCCTGGCTGCTGTTAAATGCATCCGGCCATGCGTTTGCTGTAATGGTTTCAAAATCATCTCTGCTGTCATAAACGCGTTTCATAGAAGCCGCTTCAAAGACAGAGAATGAACGCCCTCCGAATGTAACAACGGCGTTATACAGGCCGTCTTTGCCCGTCAAAGGATTGTTGATAGATGTTTTTAGACGTCCTAATGCATTTTTATCTTTCAGAATGCTTGATTTAAATCCCTTAAAATAAGCAGATGACGTATTGTATTGAGCCGCAATATCACCGACACGTGTCTCTTCACTAAATCCCTTATAATCCTGTGTATCCCCTTCATTAGCTGTCAGTAAATAAGTTTTACCTTTGTAATCGACATGACTGATGCCATCTGGTTGAAGCATACCGTACACTGGATAATTTTTGAGGTTGATTTTCTTATCCTTGTCCGAGGCATCCATTGCTGCTTTATGATGATAACTCTTATATCCCAGTCCTTTGACTGATACAATGGCTTTGCTTTGAAGATCTACCTTAGCGATGGCATTACGCTCTTGAATAGATACATATGCATATTCATTTTTGCTATCGATTGTGACATATTCAGGTTCAATATTCAAAAAGCTTTCTTCAGAAGTTCTACCTAATGCTCGAATATTCTTAGGCACCATTTGACGATTAAAATAACGTGTGTCGGCATGTTTTTGTTTGATCAGACCTGTTTTATTTGTTTTGATGATTGATACTGAACCTTCAGGGTTGACTGTATAGTCATCATTAGGTTCACCTTCGTTCGCCACTACCAATTGTCTGCCGTCAGTCGTAAACGTCAGCATATCCGGCAGCGCCCCTACTTCAACCTGGCTTAAAAATTCACCTTCCATGGACATGAAGACGACATGACCATTATCAGTTTTGTTAGCAGCAGGTACAGTAACCGCTATATAACGATGTTTTGGATGAACAGCAACACTTGTAATATCCGAACCTTCTGCTTTTAAGTCTTTCAGAAGCACGCGCTTATACAACGGGAATTTTCCAGATTTCAAATGAGAAAGATCTAAAATATCCAGCGCATTCGCTTCACCGTTTACAGAGTATGCACGCTTGAATTTCTTGTCATAAGCAACTATTTCTGTCCCACTTTCTCCGAATTTTGCCTGAGAATCATAACGGGCTAACTGTGATACTTTTACGTGGCTATTCGAACCATAAGACGACACAGAAGCAGCTTCTGCGACAGGTGATAATAAGAGCGTTGATAAAGAAGCTGCTGTTAACCATTTAACTGCTTTATTCATTTGACAATCTCCTCCGTATTGCATGATACTTTGATTGTAGAAGACTGATGTAAATTAACAATGAACATTGTAAATGGCAGGTGAATTCTCTGTTTCATAATCATTATTTTTAAATAAAAAAGAACGCCTTAAGCGGCATTCTTCCTTAACGCTCATTATGATCGTCATAACGCTCTCTATTCGCTTTGTCTTCAAATTCCTGTTTTTCATGAGCCGTTCGTCGTTCTCTTTTCTTACGTTCACGGCTATCTTTCGTGACATACCAGAAAATCGCGCTTAAAATAAGCGAAATGACCGTCAGGAATATGGCATACCCGAGCAATGCCGGATATTTGATGTCAAAGAAATTCGGTAAGATGAACGCACATACTGCAAGAATTAAAAACGTTAAGAGTGGTGCGATTATAAACTTGTTCATAAATAATCCGAATACTAAAGATAAAAGCAGCATGCCAATAATAGAGATCAGTAAAAAGTTAGGTATCTCTGTATAACTGATATCCCCTAGAAGAAACATCTTTACAGCCTCCTTTCTCAAAAATTGATTCCTCATTATTGTACCCTAAAATGTTGTAATAAATATAACAATCATTAAATGTTAAGATAATTCTGAGGTTTCAGCCATTTTTCTAATGATTTATCGGAATCCGATAGGTATAATTGGATTATATAAGAGAGGAGAGGTATAAATGAGTTTACCATCTAGGCAAGATGTAAATGTTGAAGAAACATGGGATTTAAGTCCCCTGTACAGCAGTGAGGATGAGTTCTATCGTAGTTTGAATCATACCATTGAATCAGTCAGAGCCTTCAATGCTGATTATCAAGGAAAACTGACTGATGCACAGGTCATTGAAGAGATGCTCGATCAACTAGTAGATATCGAAGTTAACATCGACCGGTTAGGAAATTATGCTTCTCTAAATTTAAGTACAGATCAATCCAATGCAGATGCACAGAAGCTCTACAGCAAGTTTGATTCTTCATTCGGAGAAATCGCCAGTCTGCTGTCGTTTGTTGATTCGGAACTGCTTCAACTCGATGAATTATTGCTTGAGGAAGTAAAAAATACGACTCAGTCCTATGAGCGATACATCGAAAAACTCCTACAGAAGAAACCTTATCAACTTCATCCCGAAGTAGAAAAAGTGCTCGCTGCATTTTCATCTACATTTAATGCACCCTATAATCTCTATGATACAACAAAGCTGCTGGATATTGATTTCGGTACTTTTGAAGCTCACGGAAAAGACATCCCACTCAGTTATGTTTCTTTTGAAGGAGAGCTGGAAGTCGATTCTGACACGGAAGTGAGAAGAAATGCCTTCAGAAAATTCTCAGATACACTGAAAAAATATGAAAATACCACTGCTAAAACATATGATATGGCGATTCAGCAGGAAAAAACTGAATCCAAACTTCGCGGTTTTGAATCAGTGATTGACTTCCTGCTTCAGAGACAGGAAGTTTCCCGCGATTTGTATAACCGTCAAATCGATCTCATTACTACTGATCTTTCCCCCCATATGCAGCGCTATGCAAAACTATTACAGCGTACCAATGGGCTTGAAGAAATGAGATTCGAAGACTTGAAGATTTCACTGGATGAAAGTTATGAACCTGAAATCACGGTCGAAGAATCTAGAGATTATATTAGAAAAGGTCTCTCAGTCATGGGCGAAGATTATATGAAACTTGTTGAAGCGGCTTATGATAATCGTTATATAGACTTTGCACAGAACAAAGGTAAATCAACAGGCGCATTTTGCGCAAGTCCTTACTCAACTAACCCGTTCATTCTTATATCATGGACATCTAAAATGACTGAAGTATTTGTGCTGGCACATGAACTGGGTCATGCAGGTCATTTCAACTTAGCTAACAAACATCAGAATGTCTTTGATGCAAGCAGCTCTATGTATTTCGTTGAAGCTCCGAGTACAGCGAATGAAATGCTGATGGCAAATTATCTATTAAGCGAATCAGATGACCCTAAATTTAAGCGCTGGGTTATTTCGACTATTATCTCTAGAACGTATTATCACAACTTTGTCACTCACCTGCTGGAAGCGGCCTATCAACAGGAAGTATACAACCGTGTCGATGCTGGCGAAAGTATGACAGCACCTGAGTTAAATGGCATAAAAAAAGAAGTGATCTCTCAATTTTGGGGGGATGCCGTTGAAATCACTGAAGGTGCTGAACTGACATGGATGAGACAGCCGCATTACTATATGGGATTATATCCTTATACGTATTCAGCTGGTCTCACAATCTCTACACTGATGGCGAAGCGTATTCTTGAAGAAGGCGAACCTGCAGTCAATGAATGGATTGAAGTACTGAAGGCAGGCGGCAGCAAACCGCCGGTAGAATTAGCAAAAATGGTCGGCATAGACTTATCAACTGACCAGCCGTTAAAAGAAACTATTGCCTACATCGGTTCTCTCATCGATGAACTTGAACGACTGACAGATGAAATCGAAGCAGCAGAATAGTTGAATCCCTCCATCATCAGTGATGGAGGGATTTTTTTAGTCCTTCTTCTTCAGTTCTTCTTCAGCCTTAAGCCGTTTTGCATCTTCTTCTCTGCCAATCGCAGTCTGTCTTCTGAAGACATAGAAAATGAGTAATGCACAGACCCCTAATAAAGGCAGCCCTATTAAATCAGGAGAATTCATCAGCCCGTTAAAACGCACGAGCAGAAAAAAGAACAGCATCCACATTAAACTGAGAAAAAGAACGAAAATCTTGTCATCCTGCTTCATTACATCCTCCTTTTAGTATAAATACTTATAATATAAATACTTAAAATTATTAATATATTCCGTTTATTATCATACTTTAAAACCTGAGATAATCGTTAAATATAATGAGCCCGAATTATCCATTTATAGTTAAATGATTGAGTCGGGCGATTATATTATACTGGATAGACCCCATGTTTTTTACGGGCTGTCTTCTGGAATTTACTGTCGAGTGATGCATACTGGTCAATCAATGTTTCCCTCAGATGATCAGGATCAACGATGTCGTCAATCACCATCTCACTTGCCAGCCGGTAAATATCAATATCATCCTTGTACTCATCCTGCTTCTGCTTGATGAACGCCGGACGCTCTTCTTCAGACAGCTCAGCAATCTTGTTGGCATATACCGCATTTACCGCTGCTTCCGGTCCCATGACGGCGATGGACGCAGTCGGCAGTGCGATGCTGTAATCCGGCTCAAAAGCCGGTCCTGCCATCGCATAGAGCCCTGCACCGTATGCTTTACGGATAACAACAGATATTTTCGGAACAGTTGCGCTGCTCATCGCAAAAAGCATCTTCGCGCCGTGCCTGATGATTCCTGCACGTTCTACTTGTGTGCCGATCATAAAGCCCGGGATATCCATCAGGAATAACAGCGGAATATTAAATGCATCGCACAGATTGATGAACTTCGCCGCCTTATCCGCTGAATCCGGGAACAGGACGCCGCCTTTCATTCGCGGCTGATTGGCAATGATGCCGACTGGTTTACCGTCAATTCTTGCAAGCCCGGTGATCAATTCGCGGGCAAACAGCTTCTTGATTTCCAGAAATGAGCCTTCGTCAATCAGCTGGTTGATGACATCCATCATGTTAAGCGGTGCATTCTGATTGTCCGGAATAAGGGAAGCGAGTGTCTTGTCAGCCGCTTTAACAGCCTTTGATTCGACAGTGGCAGGCAGCTCATTGAAGTTCTGCGGGAAAAAAGCCATATAATCTCTTGCAAACTGCAATGCCTCTTCTTCAGATTTCACGAGTACATCACCACATCCTGAGACTGAACAGTGCATTTTAGCGCCACCCATTTCTTCCAGTGTCACTTTCTCGCCGATGACTTTCTCTGCCATACGCGGTGAACCTAAATACATCGATGCATTCCCTTCAACCATGACTACAACGTCACAAAAAGCGGGTATGTATGCTCCACCGGCTGCTGACGGTCCAAACAACAGACAAAGTTGTGGTACTTTGCCGCTCATCTCGATCTGATTATAGAAAATGCGTCCCGCACCGCGACGGCCTGGAAACATTTCAATCTGATCAGTAATTCTTGCACCAGCGGAATCTACCAGATATAGCATCGGAATATTTAATGTCATCGCTTTCTCCTGGATACGAATCATCTTCTCAACGGTACGTTTCCCCCATGAACCTGCCTTAATAGTTGAATCATTTGCCAGAAAAGCAACTGGACGACCATGAATTTTACCGATTCCTGTGACCACTCCATCAGCCGGCAGGTCTTCAGCCATATGATTGGCAAAGCGCGCGTCTTCTATGAATTCTGCTTCATCAAATAATAATCCCAGTCTTTTTCTGACAAACAACTTGCCTTTCGCACGATTTGCTTCATGATATTTCTCTTTTCCACCTGCATATATCTTTTCGATTCTTTCGTTTAATTTCACGTTATCCCTACTTCCCCTTATAGTTTGGTTGCCGTTTCTCTTTGAATGCCTGAAGTCCTTCAATGCGGTCCTCTGAATTGAGGACGATATTATAGCATTCACGTTCATAAATCAACCCTTCATCAATCGATAAGTCTACCGCTTTATTAACTGCCTGTTTAGCCGCCTTTAATGCAAGTGGCGCGTTTTTGGCCATCCGTAGAGCCAATTGAATAGCTGCTGATAAGACATCAGCTGCCACCTCTTCAATGATTCCAAGCTTCAGTGCTTCTTCTGCTGAAATAGGTTCTGCTGTGAAAATCAGCTGTTTTGCTTTTGCCGGACCGATCAACCGTGTGAGGCGCTGCGTTCCTCCTGCACCCGGTATAATACCGAGCGACGTCTCTGTCAGACCGATCTTAGCAGAAGGGACTGCCATTCTGAAATCGCATGCTAGCGCAAGTTCCAGTCCTCCACCATAAGCTCCGCCGTTCATTGCTGCAATCGTCACAAAAGGCACATCTTCCAGTAATTTAATTTTTGAACCGATGTTAAGACTCGTCTCGTTAGCTTCTTCAGGCGTCATACCGTGTCGTTCCTTTAAATCTGCTCCCGCACAGAATACATTTCCATTACCTGTGATAATCAGAACACGTGTTGACAGTTTATCAAGAGCTTCCTGAAGCTCGTTAAGCAGTGCTCTATTAAGTGCATTTTTACTATCCGGACGGTTCAGTCTCACTATTACAATACTATCGTTATAATGCTCCACGGTTAATAGTGTCATCGACTGCCCCCCTTATATTTTCTCAGCTGACTGCTGACTGGTGTGATATTTAATGTAGTTGTAATAAAATCTGCTGTCTTAAGCAGTTGCCCGCTATCAATTCCAGTCGTTATGTTGAGCTGATCCATTAAGTAGACGACGTCTTCTGTTGCTACATTGCCTGATGCACCTTCAGCATAAGGACACCCTCCTAATCCACCGACGGATGTGTCAAAAACAGAGATACCATGTTGAAGACTGACATAAATATTGGCGAGCGCTAAACCATTGGTATCATGAAAATGCAGAGCAATCTTAGATGCATCAAAATCAGTGAGCAGTTCTGTCAGCACTTCATCTACTTGGCGGGGATCAGCCATCCCGGTCGTATCGCCCAGCGAGATTTCGTACACACCTAGAGCATAGAGCTCAGTCATCAGCTGCTTCACCTGCTCCAATTCAATCTTATCTCCAAAAGGCGATCCAAAGACCATTGAAATATATGCCCTGATGTTGTAGCGGTCACAACTGTTCTCAATAACATGCTTAATATCAGCCATTGCTTGTTGTACAGATTTGTTCAAATTTTTCTGATTGTGAACTTCAGAAGCGGAGATAAACACCGCAATTTCATTGAGGTTCGTCTGAGCAGCACGTTCCAACCCTTTTATATTAGGTACTAACGCACTATATTGCGCTGACCCTGACAGCTGCTTGAGCAGTTCGTCTGCATCACTCAGCTGCGGAATCCATTTCGGATGTACAAAAGAAGTGGCTTCTATATAAGATAGGCCACTTGCTTCTAACATCTCGATTAATTTCAGTTTGATTTCTGTAGGTACCTTCTGGGTTTCATTTTGAAGTCCGTCTCGTGGACCGACTTCCTTAATAACCACTTCAGCTGGTAACATAAGACTCCCCCTTATTCAATAATCGCGACAATATCTCCTTCATTGACGAAATCGCCTTCTGCTACTTTGATTTCTTTGATGGTCCCTTCATCTTCAGCCATAATCGGGATTTCCATCTTCATAGATTCAAGAATCATAATATCTTCATCCATCTCTACGTTATCACCGACCGCTTTGACAATTTTCCATACGCTTCCTGACATCGTTGCTAATACTTCCATTGAAATCATCCTTTTCCTATAAATTGAGTGAAGCGCTTACAGTTGATTATGAAATAGTTTACTTAGGCTGACCAGCCTTTTTTTGAGCAATTTGTTCATCTACAAAGTTCGTAGTGTATTTGCCTAAACGGAATACATCATTATTCAAGCATTCGATTAGCATCGTCCGATTCGTTTTAATTCCTTCAATTTCAACGGCTTCAAGATAATCAAGTAATGAATGTATCGCTTCATCACGCGTGTCTTGATGACTGATAATCTTGGCAATCATCGGATCGTAAAACGGTGTAATCTTAATTGGACCATCAATGGCTGCGTCTAATCTAATATGTGACTGCGGCCAATTGACATGTGTAATATCGCCGGGTGACGGGAAGAACGTTTTCGGGTCTTCTGCATATAACCTCACTTCAATGGAGTGACCGCGCTGTTTGACATCCTGCTGCTTAATCTCTAGTGGTTCATCGTTCGCAATTTTCAGCTGCCAGTAGACAAGGTCTATGCCAGTGGTCTCCTCAGTTACAGGATGCTCAACCTGCAGCCGCGTATTCATCTCAAGAAAATAAAAATTTTCATCTTTATCAACTAAAAATTCCACTGTTCCGGCATTGGAGTAACCGATTGCCTCTGCAATCTTCACTGCTGTTCTGCCCATCTCTTCTCGTGTTTCTTGGGAGAGATTGGCGCTTGGAGATTCTTCGATGACTTTTTGATGGCGTCGTTGAACGGAGCATTCACGTTCATAAAGGTGAATCGTATGGCCATGCTGATCTGCAAGCACTTGAATCTCAATATGTCTCGGCTCTTCTATGAATTTTTCGATGAACATCGTGCCATTGCCAAAAAAGTTTTCAGCACGTCGTTTGTTGCTTTCAAATGCTTTTTCAAGTTTAGAAGGGTCATCAATTCGCTGCATACCGATACCCCCGCCGCCAGCACTTGCTTTTAGCATGATCGGATAGCCGATTTCTTCAGCAAATTGCTTCGCCGCTTCGGCATCTTCAATATCATTCTTACCGGGAACGAGCGGAATACCATGCTGTGCCATCAGTTGACGGGAAGCTATCTTATCTCCCATCTGCTCAATGGCTGATGCATTTGGACCGATAAAAACAATCCCCTGTTCCTGGCAGGCAGTGACAAACGCGGTATTCTCGCTCAGCAGTCCATATCCAGGATGAATGGCATCAACCCCATGTTTTTTTGCAGCTTCTATGACTTTATTGATATTTAAGTAGCTGTCTTTTACTTGATCCTTACCAATAAGTTCAGCAGCATCTGCTTCTTTGACAAAAGGCATCTGCTCATCAGCTTCTGTATATATGGCAACAGTCTTGATATTCTGATCTTTGCAGCCTCTGATGATTCGCCGGGCAATTTCTCCTCTGTTTGCAATCAATACCGTTTTGAACACATTACTCATCTCCTTTGTGAACATCTTCTTGTGCCAGTTCTCTTAATTTGAACTTCTGAATCTTGCCGGAAGCGGTCATAGGGTACTCGGGAACAAAATGAATATATCTCGGTATTTTGTAATGAGCGATTTTCCCTTTGTAATAAGCTTTGACATCTTCAACAGTTAATTCATGATTATCTTTCAGAATAATGTATGCGACAAGTTCTTCTCCATACGTTTCATCAGGAACGCCGACTACTTGAGCATCTTGAATGGCGGGATGCTCATATAGATACTCTTCAATCTCACGCGGATAAATATTTTCTCCGCCTCGGATGACCATATCTTTAATACGACCCGTAATAGAGAAGTATCCATTGTCATCCATGACAGCAATATCACCCGTATGAAGCCAGCCGTCCTCGTCGATAGCAATAGCAGTTGCTTCAGGATTCTTATAATACCCCTTCATAACAAGATAGCCTCGTGTCACCAGTTCCCCAGGTGTATTCGCCGGCACTTCCTCACCTGTTTCCGGATTAATGACTTTAGCTTCAACGTTCGGATGAACTTTTCCAACTGATGAGACTTTGAGTTCAATAGGATCGTCTGTCGTTGTTTGTGTGATGACTGGTGATGATTCCGTCTGACCATAGCAGATGGTAATTTCATTAGCACCCATTTCAGACATCACTTTCTTCATCACTTCAATTGGACAGATAGAGCCCGCCATAATACCTGTTCGCAATGTCTGAGTGTTATAGCGACCGAAGTTCGGTGAATTCAGTTCTGCAATGAACATGGTCGGAACGCCGAGCAGGCTCGTACATCGATAGTCCTGGATCGCCTGTAGTACAGTATCCGGCTTAAAACTCTCAATGATAACCATGGATGACCCGTGGTTGACTGCAGCAAGCACACCGAGAACACAGCCAAAACAATGGAAGAAAGGGACTGGTATGCAGACCACATCTTCACTTGTATAATCCATTCTTCCCCCGATGATATTTCCATTGTTGACGATATTATAATGCGTCAGCATGACACCTTTCGGAAATCCAGTCGTCCCTGAAGTATATTGAATGTTGATGACATCATTGAAGTCTATCTGCGCCATTCTCTGCTGAAATGCATCGTCTGTCACCTCATGACTTCTTTCAAGTAACTGATTCCAGCTGACGAAGCGGTCATCTTCAAAATCACGCATCGATACAACGGTCTTCAATCTTGGCAGCATGCTTGATTGGATATCATGACCATTGCCGTCAGCGAGTTCCGGAATCAAATTAATGACAATATCTCTGTAATTTGTTCTCGACACTTGTTCAGTCAAAATCAGCATTTTTGCATCTGATTGGCTGAGAATATATTCAAGCTCTGACTTCTGGTAACTCGTATTGATCGTCACAAGGACTGCACCTATTTTGGCCAGTGCAAACATCAACTGCAGCCATTCCTCTTTATTATCACTCCATACAGCAACATGATCCCCTTTTTCCAGCCCATAGGCCATCAGTGACCTACCGAGCTGATCCGTCTCTTCATCGAACATTTGATAAGATTTCGTCACTTGACGTTCAGGATAAATATATGCAGTGTGTGCGGGATGAAGCTCTGCTTTTTCTGTCAACAGCTGGCCGATTGTTTGTTCCTTAAGTCCCATCTCCATTTGTTGTTCCCCCTATTTCAACACTTGACGCGAAATCACCATGCGCTGGATTTCAGAAGTACCTTCACCGATTTCTAGCAGCTTGGCATCTCTTAAATAGCGTTCCACCTCATATTCACGCATGTAGCCGTAGCCGCCGTGTATTTGAATGGCCTGATTCGCTGTTCGGAACGCCGTTTCAGATGCGTAAAGTTTTGCCATTGCCGCTTCTTTCGTAAAGGGTCTACCGTTATCTTTCAGCCACGCTGCCTTATGAACCATCGTCCGTGCCAGTTCTACTTCCATAGCCATGTCTGCTAATTTAAATTGAATGGCCTGGAAATTTGAAATAGATTGCCCGAATTGTTTGCGCTGCTTGGAGTAGTTAACTGCTTTTTCAAGTGCTCCCTGTGCAATTCCGACTGCAAGTGCGCCGATGGATATACGGCCACCGTCAAGTGTCTTCAAGAATTGTTTGAAACCTGCTTCAGGATCACCCAACAGATTTTCAGTCGGCACTGTCACATCATCATAGACTATTTCACATGTATTTGAGCCTCGTACACCCATCTTTTCATAAGGAGACGTGATTTTTAATCCGGCTGAATCGGTCGGTACTAATACTGCTGAAATAATATTCCTGCCATCTTCACGCTTTCCTGTAACAGCAGTCGTCGTAATAACGTTTGCGTACTGTGCATTTGTAATCCAGCATTTCTCACCGTTAATGACAAAATTGCCATCGACTTCTTTAGCAGTGGTGCGCGTTCCACCTGCGTCACTGCCGGCGTTAGGCTCTGTTAAACCGAATGACCCGAATGCCTTGCCTTCAATAATAGGCACTAGAAACTTCTGCTTCTGTTCTTCAGTTCCGAATTGGTAAATAGGTGTCGCGCCAAGGCTGACATTCGCAGCATAACTTAATCCCGTACCCCCGCAGACACGTCCAATTTCTTCGACTGCCAGACAATAACTCAATGTTCCACCGTCTGAGCCCCCGTATTCTTCAGAGAATGGAATACCAAACAATCCAAGCTCGCCCATCTGCTTGAAAATTTCCAGATCCATCTGTGCGGTTTGATCGATTTCAACTGCGCGCGGGCGAATCACTTCTTCTGCGAAATCTCTCGTCATTTTCTTAATCATCTGCTGTTCTTTTGATAAATCAAAATTCATTGTCTAGCACCCCTTAAATGATTGTTATCTATTAAAAACCGACCATTCGGTCTTTAATGCCGCAAGGAAAAACTTTAAGAATGACTTCTTAAAGCGTTAAATACGAACCGCTTCATATCTTCAGCAATTTCCTGCAATGACTTCCTGCCATCAGGCTTGTACCAGGTGTACATCCAATTGACCATACCGAGGATAGACATTGTAATGACTGTCGGGTTGATATCATCTGTAAATGAACCATCCTGCTGCCCTTCAATAATGATAGCTTCTACTGCTGACTTGAACTTGCGCCTCGAAGCGACAATCTCAGACTTATACTCATCAGCAAGGTACTTGTTTTCATCATTGAATACAGTGATATGAGCTTTATAGCGGTCATAAACGAAAATAAAATGTGTTAACACATAGTCAAGTTTGTCAGCCGGAGTCAAATCCTTATCCTCGAGTTCATCGACTAAACGATTCACATGATTGATAAAACTCTCGTGAATACGATAAAGTAATTCATCCTTAGACTTGAAGTGATGATAGAATCCTCCTTTGGAAGAACCGCTATGGATCACAATGCTGTTGACTGTAGTATTCTTAAAGCCGTTTTCCTCAAACAAAATCAATGCAGATTGGACAAGTCTGCTCTGTAAATCATCTTGCACATTGAACACCTCATTACCTTTATAAATTAATCATATCAAAGAAATTAGAAAATTCAAACAAAAATTGAATAGCGATTCATTTTTTGTAATCGATTTCAACATAAAGACGGAACCATCAACTTGATGGTTCCGTTGTGATTATAATTTCTTGATTTTGTCCTGCTCAATGACAATTTTCTTTTCTTTGTACAATTTGCCTAGAGCTCGTTTGAAGCTGCCTTTACTCATCTTGAAGACTTCCCTTATAGCATCAGGATCAGATTTATCCGAGAATGGCAGCTCGCCGCCGTACTCATCCAGCATGCTCAATATCAGTTCGCTGTCATCATCCATTCGAACATGTGCCAGAGGTAAGAAGGACCCATTCAACTCACCGTTATCTTTATGACCGATAATGCGTACTGATACACACTCACCAAGTCTCGGCTCTTCTTTCCTTTCAGACTCATGGACGAATATTTTATAGCCTTCTTTTGATAATAGAAATGTCCCGATTCTCAAGAGACGATAAGGATAAGCTTCAATGGTCGAATGAAGCACTGATTCCTCAGCAGGTGTATAGAGGCTTGTTACAATCGTTTCACTTGCGAGGCGTGCATAGATTTGATCATTTTTGTCAACGCGCAGCGTACAGAACAACTCATCGCCATTCTCCGGCCAGACCTCTTTCACTTTCGGCAGGTCTTCCCATGGAATGATGATCTCTCTCGGCAAGCCGGCATCTACCGTAACCCCATCACGGTCTTTTTTGATGACTTTGACCCAGTCATATTTATTGGTCGTAATGACCGGCATATTTTGCGTAGCGAACAACTCACCGGTCCGCCCTGGATAGACGAAGAAACTGTAATCTTCTCCAATTTCAAGCTCATCGCCCTCTTCTATCTCTGATGCATTCAATTTGACACTTTCGTTATTGGGTCCTGCCAGTTGGTATGTAGACCCTTCTAGTCCGATGACCTTCAAGAAATCGATACTTCCTGACAAGCGTTTTTCGTTATTTTCCATACGTACTCCTTTATTGCCTTTTTTCATATTATAACACCTCAGTATAATTAAAGTATAAGCGTATGATGAAATATGTTATAATTTTGAGCGGAAAACAAATATTAAGGAGAATGTTATGTTACAAGTATCTAATGTCAGTCTTCGTTTCGGTGACCGCAAATTATTTGAAGACGTTAATATTAAATTTACACCCGGCAACTGTTATGGCTTAATCGGAGCGAACGGCGCTGGAAAATCGACTTTTCTGAAAATCCTATCCGGTGAACTTGATTCACAGACAGGTCATGTGTCGTTAGGGAAAGATGAACGACTATCAGTATTAAAACAGGACCACTTCGCTTATGAAGATGAGCGCGTACTAGATGTTGTTCTACGTGGCAATGAAAAATTATGGTCAGTCATGCAGGAGAAAGATGCCATCTACATGAAACCTGACTTCAATGACGAAGATGGGATGCGTGCTGCAGAACTTGAAGGTGAGTTCGGTGAAATGGGTGGATGGACTGCTGAAAGTGATGCGCAAGTGTTGCTCTCAGGTGTTGGGATTAAAGATGAATTTCATGATAAAACCATGTCAGAACTTGAGAACAATCAAAAAATCAAAGTCCTTCTTGCACAAGCACTGTTCGGTGAACCTGACGTGTTATTGCTGGATGAGCCTACCAATGGTCTTGATATCCCGGCAATCAGCTGGCTTGAAGATTTTCTGATCAATTTCAATAACACAGTCATCGTCGTTTCTCATGACCGTCACTTCTTGAATAATGTCTGTACTCATATCGCTGACCTTGATTACGGCAAAATCAAAATTTATGTCGGCAACTACGATTTCTGGTATCAATCCAGCCAACTAGCCCAGCAGATGCTGCAGGATTCAAACAAGAAAAAAGAAGAGAAAATTAAAGAACTTCAAGATTTCGTTGCCCGCTTCTCTGCGAATGCATCCAAATCAAAACAGGCCACAAGTCGTAAAAAGATGCTTGAAAAAATTGAACTGGATGATATTCAACCGTCTTCACGTAAGTATCCATTCGTCAACTTTAAGCCAGAGCGTGAAATCGGTAATGAACTGCTGCAGGTTCAAGGACTGTCTAAATCCATTGATGGTGTGAAAGTTCTTGATAACTTGTCATTCACTATGAACCCGAACGACAAAGCAGTTCTTGTCGGTGATTCAGAGATCGCGAAATCCACGCTCCTTAAAATCCTTGCAGGTGAAATGGAGCCGGATGAAGGCAGCTATAAATGGGGAGTCACTACTTCTCAGTCTTACCTGCCAAAAGATAATTCCGAATTCTTTGAAGGTAAAAATATCGATCTTGTTGAGTGGCTGCGTCAATATGCCCCGCCGGAAGAACAGACTGAAACATTCCTGCGCGGATTTTTAGGACGTATGCTGTTCTCAGGTGAAGAAGTACGTAAAAAAGCAAAAGTTTTATCCGGTGGAGAAAAAGTTCGCTGTATGTTAAGCAAAATGATGTTATCTTCTGCTAACGTCCTGCTGTTAGATGAGCCGACTAACCACTTGGATCTCGAAAGTATCACAGCTGTCAATGATGGTTTAAAGGCATTCAAAGGATCGATTATCTTCACATCTTATGACTTTGAATTCATCAACACTATCGCAAACCGGGTCATTGATTTGAATGTACCTGGTGCGTTATCAAAAGAAATCACCTATGAAGAGTATTTAAAAGAACAAGGTGTATTGAAATAGTAATATTGACTGATTAATTTAATAATTATGATAAATGTACTATACAAATAAAGTATGTTTCGATATAATGAGAACCATCAATTGAATAGGTAGAGATGAGGCGCATCAATCATTAGTAAATAAAGTGTAGATCTGCAAGTACTTTATTGAAAGGGTGAGATGCCGAAATCGGAGTCGTTGTTGCAGCAGTGCTCCGGTTGGATTCACAGGTTAAGAGCTAGGAATCTGTCATTATTTGATAATAATGGAGTGCATCACTTGTAAATAGATAAAACAAGTCCGCACGCGGACTTGTTTTTTTATTTATAGATGCCATAGGAGGCAAACTTGTGGTAATAAAACGCAGTGTATTGAAATTCGGCGGTACGTCAGTCGCTGATTTCGAAAAGATCAAAAATATCGGGAATTATCTTAAAAATCGCATTGTTCAAGGTGAACAATTAGTCGTTGTTGTCTCAGCTATGGGTAAGACAACAGATGCATTGATTGAAAATGTCAACCAGCTGTCATCGAGACCCAATGAAGAGAACCTTGCCCTGCTGCTCACTACAGGTGAACAGCAGACCATATCATATCTTGCCATTGTACTGCATGAGCTGGATGTCAAAGTAAAGGCACTGACAGGATTTCAGGCAGGTATTAAGACAATGGGTCATCATATGAAGAGTAAGATTCAAGATATTGAAGCTGCTGTTATTGATAAAAACTTTGAATCCAATGATGTCTTAGTTGTAGCCGGCTTCCAAGGGATCAATGAATTTGGTGAGATTACAACGCTTGGGCGCGGCGGCAGTGATACAACAGCAGTGGCCATTGCCTCAGCCATCAACGCACCATGTGAAATTTATACTGATGTTTCCGGCGTCTATAGCACAGACCCGCGGCTTTATCCGACGGCGAAGCGGCTTGACGTGGTGAGCTTCGAAGAAATGATGGAGATGAGTGCTCTTGGAGCGGGCGTCCTTGAAACAAGAAGTGTAGAAATCGCTAAAAACTATAACATCCCTATTTATCTAGGAAAAACGTTATCAGATGAGAAAGGAACTTGGATTATGGACAAAGAAGATATTCTTGAGAAAAAAGCAGTCACTGGAGTTGCACTGGACAAAGACATGAACTATGTAACACTCAGCTATCCGATGTATGATAAAAATTTATTAGAGCAGTTGTTTCAATTGTTCGAACGTGAAGAGATCAATGTAGATATGATCTCTCAGACAGTCAACAGCGAAAGTCTTCAGCTGTCCTTCACGATGAAGGATACAGATGTTCATCAAATCAATGAAATCTTCAGCACATTAATTTCAACGTTCCCTTCTCTTGTCTACAACGTGGAAGAAAATTATGTCAAAGTGTCTGTTATCGGTTCTGGTATGAGAGATATGTCAGGTGTCGCTTCCAAAGTATTTATGACGCTGCTGAAAAATGATATCAATTTCTATCAGGTCACTACATCTGAAATCAGCATTTCATATGTAGTTGACCGTGACAACGGACAACCTGCAGTAGAACACTTATGCAGCACATTCAACTTATAGGAGGAAATCCCATGTACCGTATAGCCGTAGTTGGTGCGACAGGACTTGTCGGATCTAAGATGCTCGAAGTATTAGCTAGAAAGAATATACCTGTTGATGACCTTATCTTATTTTCTTCAAAGAAATCTGCAGGTAACGAAATAGAGTTTAAAGGGCAGACTTATGTGGTTCGTGAATTGACAGAAGATGCAGCAGAAGAACATTTTGACTTCGTCTTGATGAGTGCAGGTGGTAGTACTTCGCTTAAGTTCTCCCCTCTATTCGAACAGAGCGGTGCAATAGTCATTGATAATTCCAGTGCTTTCAGAATGGATGAAGATATTGATTTAATTGTGCCAGAAGTGAACAGTCCTAAATCTAACCGAACTATCATTGCTAATCCGAACTGCTCCACAATCCAGTCAGTTGTCCCGTTAAAACCATTAGCTGACCGCTTTGGTCTGGAACGGGTCAGCTACACAACTTACCAGGCAGTATCAGGATCAGGAATAGCCGGAAAAAACGATCTTAAAAATGGTGAACAAGGACTACCGCCAACGAACTATCCTCACCCTATTTATAACAATGTCCTTCCTCATATCGATGTCTTTCAAGACGACGGCTATACTAAAGAAGAACAGAAAATGATTGATGAAACGAGAAAGATTCTAGAACTGCCGGAATTACGTGTCACAGCTACATGCGTCAGAGTACCGGTACAGGACAGCCACAGCGTTGCCATCAATGTGACGTTGACTACACCAGCGACTGCAGACGACATTCGAGCTGTACTTGACAAGGCACCGGGCATCGTTGTCGTAGATGATGTCACACAAAACAAGTATCCGATGGCCATCCAGTCAACAAATAAGGATGAAGTGTTTGTCGGCCGTATTCGTGTCGATGAATCAATGCCTCAATCTTTCCATATTTGGTGTACAGCTGATAACTTGTTAAAAGGGGCAGCATTGAATGCTGTGCAAATATTGGAACAAATTCATCATACAAGGAGTGAGTCACATGACTAAGTTATTTCAAGGGACAGGTGTAGCAATAACGACCCCATTTAAAGACGGAGCTGTAGACTATGAAACATTTGAACAGCATATTGAATTTCTTATCAGCAATCAAATCCAGTCACTATTCGTCAATGGTACGACAGGTGAAGGCTCTACGTTGACAAAGGATGAACAAATCAAACTAGTAGAAACAGCTGTCAGAATCGCAGACAAACGCGTCCCTGTCTATGCAGGCAGCGGGACAAACGATACGGCAGCATCCATCCAGCACTCTCTTAACGTAAAGAAAGCCGGCGCAGACGGGATCATGCTGATTACGCCTTATTACAACAAAACCAATCAGCGCGGCTTAATTGCTCACTTCAATGCCATTGCTGATGCCGTAGAATTACCGGTTATTCTCTACAACGTCCCTTCAAGAACAAATGTAACGATTGAACCTGAGACTGTCAAAATACTGTCTGACAATCCTTATATCGTTGCTCTGAAAGATGCAACAGGCGATATGCAGTATTTGGAAGCGGTCAAATCTTTAGTTCCTGAACATTTCGGCCTGTACAGCGGCAATGACGATTCATTCATCGAGTTTTTAAATCACGGAGGTGATGGTGTCATCTCAGTCATTGCAAATGCCATTCCAAAAGAATTTCAGGAAATCTATACGGCTTATCAATCTAATCCTGATGATGCAGGCGATTTATTTGCTGAAGTCAGTCCATTGATTGAAGCATTAAGTGTAGATATCAACCCGATGCCAATCAAAGCTTTGATCACTTACTTAGGTTTTGCAGATGGGAGCTTAAGATTGCCGCTTGTCCCTCTGACACCACACGAAACAAAAGCAATTATCCATGTCTATGAACAGATCAAGGACGGGATACTATGAAAATTCTACTCGCTGGTTACGGTGCCATGAACAAACGTGTCGCAAAGTTTGCTGAAGAACGCGGTCATTCCATAGAAGGGATATTGACGAACCGACAAGGCGATTATCCTTATCTGAGCTTCTCGTTGGATAGTGACTGGCCGAAAGCAGATGTTATCATCGACTTCTCTCATCCAGAGCTGTCACTGCCGTTAATCGCTCAATCAAAAATTCCTATCGTCATGGCGACGACTGGTCAGAAGGAAGCGATTATTCAGTCACTTGAACAAAGATGTTCAGAACTTCCTGTATTCTTCAGTGCGAATATGAGCTATGGCGTCCACATATTGACAGAGATCATTAAGTACAGTGTTCCCCTGCTCAAAGATTTTGATATTGAACTGACTGAAAAACATCACCGCAAAAAAATCGATGCCCCGAGTGGTACGTTAGTCAAACTCTATGATGCGATTAAAGAACAACGGGCGCAATCAGTACCGGTATACGATCGCAGCGACAGTCATTCCCCTCGTACAACTGAAGAAATCGGAATCAACGTTGTGCGCGGTGGTACGATTGTCGGCGAACACGAAGTTCTGTTTGCCGGCCATGACGAGACGATACAAATCATCCACCGGGCGCAAAGTAAGGATATCTTTGCGAATGGCAGCATCGATGTCGCTGAACGATTGATTGATAAAGAACCCGGTTTTTATACTTTTGAAACATTATAAAATGAAAAGAGGAATACAAATGAAAGAATTTACAGCACAGGAAATCATCCAGTACATCAGTGAGTCTAAGAAACAAACACCAGTGAAGGTCTATGTCAACGGGAATTTTGATAGTGTGACTTTTCCAGATAGCTTCAAAGTATTTGGTTCAGAGTCATCAAAAACTATTTTTACGGATTACAGTGACTGGTCCGCATTCTATGAAGAGAATGCATCAATTATCGCTGAATTTGAAGTGGAATATGACCGCAGAAATTCTGCTATTCCGCTGATTGATCAGACACGTATCAACGCACGCATTGAACCGGGTGCCTTTATTCGTGAACATGCAGTGATTGGAGACAATGCGGTCATTATGATGGGCGCTACAATTAATATCGGTGCGATTGTCGGTGAAGGTACTATGATTGATATGAATGCGACTTTAGGTGGTCGTGCTACAACAGGTAAAAATGTCCATGTAGGTGCCGGCGCTGTCTTAGCTGGTGTCATTGAGCCGCCAAGTGCGCAGCCTGTTGTAATTGAAGATGATGTTTTGATCGGTGCAAACGCTGTCGTATTAGAAGGTGTACGTGTCGGCAAAGGTGCTGTAGTAGCTGCCGGCGCCATCGTCACTGAAGATGTGGCTGCTGGAACTGTTGTTGCTGGGACCCCTGCCCGTGTGATTAAGCAAGTGTCTGAGGTAGAAGGCTCTAAAATAGAGATTGTCCAGGCTTTACGTCATTTAAAATAATACATTATGAATAAGGACGGGGCTGATTATCGGTCTCGCTTTATTCTTATTAGGAGAATGATAATGGAACTACATTATTTAACTGAAACAAGACGTCATCTTCATCAGCATCCTGAACTCAGTATGGAGGAATATCAGACGACAGCATTTATCAAAGAACAGCTGGATGATATGGGCGTCAGCTACGAGTCGCCTCTTCAGACGGGTGTCATCGCAAAAATCATTGGCAGCAGTCAGCAGGCTGTTGGTTTTAGAGCAGATATTGATGCACTTCCGATACATGAGGACAATGATTGTTCATTCAGGTCAACGGTTGATAATGTCATGCATGCATGCGGTCATGATGGTCATACAACGATGCTGTTAGGATTCGTCAGACGTGTTAAGAGACTGGCAGATAGCGGCCAATTAAAAACAACTGTCTATTTTATCTTTCAGCCATCTGAAGAAACAATGGCCGGCGCCAATCAATTGATACAAGCCTATCCATTCAGTCAACTTAAAGGAATATACGGCCTTCATTTAATGCCCGATAATGATGAAGGGATTATTTTATCGAAACCAGGACCATTGACAGCAAGTGCTACGGAATACCGTTTTTTTATTAACGGTACTTCTGCTCATGTAGCCAACAAAGAACAAGGACATTCTGCAGGTGAAGCTCTGACATTCATCCTTTCTCAACTGAGTCAGCTTCAGCATTATCACCTTCCCGGTTTAAGACAGAATATCGTTCATATCGGCAAATTCCACGCAGGCGAAGCAATTAATACTGTCCCTTCTACCGGTTATCTGGAAGGTACTATACGCACGTTCAATATGGATGATCTGGCAGCTGTGAAACAGCAGATGGAACAAATCCGAAAGGCTTGTGAAGTGATTTCAACTGTATCCGTTGAATTGAAATTTGCTGAGGGCTACCCTCCCACGATAGTAGATGACGATTGCTATGAAGTCATGCGTCAGGCAGCAGCAACCACTGATCTTGTCTGGATTGAAAAGGTTGATCCTTATTTATTCGGAGAAGACTTTGCTTTTTACAGCACTATTGCGCCTACAGCCTTTGCTTTTCTTGGCTGCCGTAATGAGGATAAAGGCTATACAACAGGACTTCATACGTCGACATTTAATTTTGATGAATCAGTACTCGTTAAGGGCATCGATGTCTTTGAGGCTATTCTACAGCGCTATGAGGCTACTATATGACGGCAAGATGGACACTGGATGCTCAACTATTTCATGATAATGTTGCCCATGTCATTCAAAACCAGCCTGTGATGGCTGTAATGAAAAATAATGCCTATCATTATGGTCTTGATTTTGCGGTGAATGCATTTTTAAAACAAGGCATTACAACTTTCAGTACTACTGTTTTAAGAGAAGCAGTGAGAATCAGAGAACTTGCGCCAGAGGCAGTTATCTTCCTGATGAACCCCAGCACAGAATTCCATATTATAAGAGAGCAGCGTATTCATATGACACTTCCTTCGCCCGAATTTTATCATCAGCATCAAAGTGACCTGGCGGGTATTAATGTGCATCTAGAATACGAGAACTTTCTCCACCGTTCAGGCTTCAGAACGTTTGACGACATGATTCCAGTCATACAGACGAATCGTGAGCTGCCGAAAAGTGAACAGATGTCGATCGTCGGCATATGGACTCACTTCGGATACGCGGATGAGTTTGATGGTGACGAGTATTTGGACGAAAAGCAGGCATGGTTAACTGGTCTAGAGAAGATAAAGACCTATCATGACTTTGAATTCATACATGCTCAGAACAGTGCGAGTTTTGTCCGGGATGGTTTGTTCACAGGACATAGTCATGCGAGGCTCGGTATCATTTTATATGGCTCTCGTCCTTATTCATCATTACCCGAATCGCTCACACGCCAGTCACTGACCATTAGTGCAAATGTCATACAAGTACGCCAGCTTGAGAAAGGTCAATCAGCCGGCTACAGTTTTGCTTTTACTGCAGAGCATTCGACACGTCTCGCAGTTGTCGATCTAGGTTATGGTGATGGAATTTTAAGGACCCGAAGCAAACATGAATGCTTGATCAATGGTCGCCGCTATCCGATCAAGGCATTGATGATGAGCCATATGTTTGTCGAGGTTGACAGCAATGTTGCCGCAGGAGATGAAGTCATACTCTATAGTAATGACATTCGTATCGATGAATATACATTTAAAGGTGTCGGTGCTAATTCTGAACAGTTGAGTGCGCTCAACCACCATTCATTATTAAAGGAGATTAAATTATGACATTACAATATGTTCAAAATGAACTTACATTGCACGGACATCGACTAAGTGATATTGCCAAAAAATATGGTACCCCTCTCTTTGTGTATGATGAGACATTGATCCGTGAGCAGTGCAGAAGATTCCATCAAGCACTCACAAAATCTGAACTGAACTATACGATTTCTTACGCTTCAAAAGCATTCTCATCTATCCAGCTGTTCAATTTGATGGCTGAAGAAAACATGGGTCTTGATGTCGTCAGTGAAGGTGAATTATTTACGGCACTGCAGTCAACAGTGCCAGAGAACCGGATTCATTTCCATGGCAACAACAAAACTAACCAGGAAATTAAATATGCTATAACATCAGGGGTAGACTATTTTGTGATTGATAGTTTAAGCGAAATCGACCGTCTAGATGCATTAGCAGACCGTCCTGTCAAAGCTGTACTGAGAATTAATCCAGGTGTTGAAGCTCATACTCATGAATTCATTCAAACCGGTCAAGAGAACAGTAAATTCGGACTCAGTATCAAAAAAGGACTTGCCCTCGAAGGCATTAAAAAAATTCAGTCATCAAGTCATATTGAATTCATGGGAGTCCATTTTCATATAGGGTCACAAATATTTGAATCAACAGGAACAATCGCAACCATCCATTTAGTGATTGACTGGTTATCCGAAAATAATATTCCGATTGAAGTACTGAATATCGGCGGCGGATTCAGCATCAAATATACTGACGATGATGTCAGCTACCCTATTGAAGAAGGCATTCAGGCTATTACTGATGCTCTCAAAGATGCTTGTCAGAGAAAAGATTATCCGCTCCCAGAGATTTCACTGGAACCTGGCCGTTCGATTGTTGGAGCTGCTGGTATTACCTTATATGAAGTCGGTACAATCAAAGAAATTCCTGACGTCAATTATTATGTCTCTATTGATGGTGGCATGAGCGATCATATCAGAACAGCACTGTACGATGCTCAGTACGAACTGAAGCTTGTGAATCGCGATGAACCACACGACAAATTGATGACGATTGCCGGAAAGTTATGTGAGTCAGGTGATATCATTCGCCGTGATATCAAATTACCATCAAGCATCCAGTCCGGAGATTATTTAGCTGTCTTGTCCACAGGTGCCTACCATTACAGCATGAGTTCAAATTATAATCAAATGTTAAAACCTGCTGTTGTATTTGTCAGTGAATCAGGTGTCCGTGAAGTCATCCGTCGTCAAACACTTGAACAATTGATTCAAAATGAAGTGTTAGATTAAACTCCTATCTTTAGGAGTTTTTTATTGTTATTTTTTTTATAATCGTATTATTAAGTTTACATAACATAATTATAATTTATAAAATGATAAAATTTTTTATAGATATAAAATAAGGCACCCTAACCAATTATGTTAGGGTGCCTTATTAACGTTACAGTATAATTATAAATTATAATTTAACAACGTTAGCCGCCTGCGGTCCACGATCGCCTTCAACGACTTCGAATTCCACTGCTTGGCCTTCTTCTAAAGATTTGTAACCTTCTTGGTTAATTGCTGAAAAATGAACGAATACGTCATTTTCTCCTTCGATTTCGATGAATCCGAAACCTTTTTCTGCGTTAAACCATTTTACTGTACCTTGTTTCATGTTTGAAACCTCCAAGACTAAAAATTCAATATGCAATTATTCACATATTACAAAATAAATACGTTTGTTATTCACTTTGTAATATGGAATAACGCTTATTGCTTGTATTTATTATAAAATAAGGAGGTATAATAATCAATACTATTTTGTGTTAATTTATACATTTACATAGTTTACCATCCTGTAATACAACATCATCTCTAAGCGGTATCACACTATGGTAAATCTGTACATCTTCATCGCACTCTTCACAAAATTCTAATTCACAATTTCGATAAAATGCATGTATATGATGTTTGCCGATAATTTCATTAGGGTATTGCTTTCTCATTTCTTCCAGCTGTGCTTTATATCCTTCTTTAAATGCTTCTTCTGTCTGATATGAACTGCTCGTGATGACTTTTTCCTGCCAGCCATCAAACAACCACCAGCCTTCATAGTCAGCCCTCATGATTTTTATTTGAAACATATGATTCGCCTTCTTTCCAATCCAATCTATATTATGTAAGCTATATGATCAGATTTCAAGTAATACACTTGATAATGCTATTTATTAGGAATTTCATGTAAAAATCCATATAATTATGTTAAGAGGTGAAACCCATGATAACTCAACAAATTAAAGTCTATGGTCGCGTACAAGGCGTCGGTTTCAGAAATGCAACTATAACCCTGGCAAAAAAATTCGATGTGACGGGTACCGTTCAAAATGTCGATGATTACGTCGAAGTCTATGTGTCAGGCGAACGGAATGAAGTTCAACGGTTTTCTGAAAAAGTGATTAAAGGCCCTGCCTCTTTTTCTAGAGTGAAATCTTATGAAGTTCAGGAAGTTCCTTATCAAGATTATAATCAATTCAAGCAAATTTAACCTCAGTTATTTACAAAAAGGAAATGATGACTTATGAAGTATAGTGTCTCACATTTTATTGGTGCCATATTAGCCGTTCCAGTGGCGTTGATTGTCGGTTTCATCAGTATCAACTTCTTTGTTGTTGATCAATGGATAGATTGGCTGCTTATGATCGGCAGCTATATCGGAGCATACATCCCTATTCAAATGACAACGTCTAATCAATACTTGAATGAAATGGGTTTATCTCGCCGGGAATACAAATATGTGAGAAAGCATTTGACTGAGGCTAACCCTAAAGTCAAAACATTGCTCAGTCAATACACAAAAATCCGCAGCTATACAGATTTTAAGACGATCAATGAAATTAACCGGATCGTAAGAACCATCTACAAAACCGTTCAAAAAAATCCTAAGAAATTTTTTAAAGTAGATAGTTTCTTTTTTTCACATCTTGATAACACTGTCAATTTAATTAATCAATACGTTTACTTAGCAAGAATGCCTCACAAAAATGACGATGAAATGAAACAGCTCAATGCAGCTAAAATTACATTAGAAGAATTAAAGCGGACATTACAGGCTGATTTAAGAGCGTTAAATGCTGAAGATTATCAGCAGATGTCTGTTGAAGTGGATCTTGCCAAAATCAATCAGCCAAAATCTCTTGAACATCAAGAACAAGTAGAAGTTCCTGTACTAAAACGTTCGCAGCAAAAAGAAAGGATTGAACGCTAATTATGCCAAAAGATGAATTGTTAGATGACTTGACTGCAAATCCATTTGCTTCAACTGAATTACAAGCTGAATTACAAGCTCAACCCGTTATCCGACCGGATATTACGACGCAGACTGCTGAACTCTCCCCTGAAAAGAGAGAAAAAATCAACCAGATTAAAAACCAGATTAAACCGCTGGACAATGAAAATCTATTGATGTACGGTGCGAATGCTCAGATGAAACTGTCACAGTTCTCTCATCAAATTCTAGATGAAGTACAACGAAAAGATATCGGTCCCATTGGTGACAATTTAGATCATTTGATGAACAAGCTCAAAGAAATCGATCCGGACGAACTCAATCAGCAGGAACGTTCCCGATTTAAACGACTGTTTAAAAAGGTCTCTTCGAGCATTAACGAACTGCTGTCGAGATACCAGTCTGTTTCAGGGCAGATTGACCGTATCTCTGTTGAACTATCTCATTCTAAAGATGTGTTGATGAAGGATGTTGCACTTCTCGATCGACTCTATGAAGAGAACCGTTCTTATTTTGAAGCACTGGATATGTTCATTATGGCTGCAGAGGAAAAACGAGATGAATTGAATGCTGAACTTCCGATGCTTCAACAAAAAGCAGCAGCTTCAAATGATCAGTTGATGGTACAGGAAGTCAATGATATGCGTCATTATATCAACAGACTCGATAAACGTGTCTATGATTTAAAATTATCCCGTCAGATTACATTGCAGTCAGCTCCACAAATTCGGATGATTCAAGATGTCAACCAGACGCTGGCTGAGAAAATACAGAGTTCCATATTGACGAGTATTCCATTATGGAAAAATCAAATGGCGATTGCGTTGTCACTGCTGCATCAACAAAAAGCATCTAAAGCGCAGCAGCAGGTGACGAATACAACGAATGAACTACTACTTAAAAATTCTGAAATGCTGAAAACCAATACAATATTGACCGCTCAAGAAAATGAACGAGGTATTGTGGAAATTGAAACATTGAAAACAACACAGAATAACATTGTTGAAACTATTCGCGAAACACTTACTATTCAGCAGGAAGGTGCTTCAAGACGTCGTGCTGCTGAAGCAGAACTCTCCAAAATGGAAAACGATCTTAAAAATCAGCTGCTGCAGCTGCAAAATGAAAAAAATCAATCGAACTATTAGTTCGATTGATTTTTTTAGTTGTATTGAATTTTTTCCTGGCGTGCACCAAGCAGATAACCGATGATATATCCGACAACTGCAAACAGCAACCATTCCATAGACTCCGCTTTTAAAGGCAGGTTGTCGATAAACGACAAGTTGATTACTTGATAAGCATGCATCACTGATAACAGCGATACAACCGTCACTAATCCTAGAGCAACCTGCTGTGCAAGCGGTGGTGTCGGAATAAATTTAGCAAGCAGCATCACTAGAACAAGTGTCATCGCAATAGGATACAACACAAGCAATACTGGCACTGATTTTGAAATAACTGCGGACAGCCCCTGGTTTGCAAGGATGAAACTGAACAAAGTAAAAATGATGACATAGACTTTGTATGAAACTTTCGGGAAAATTTCATGGAAATACTCACTGACAGCAACAATCAATCCAACAGAAGTCGTCAAACAAGCTAATGTGACAATAATACCGATCAGCAGCTTACCAAAACTACCAAACGTATCATCTGCTACATGTGTCAAAATATAAGTACCCAGATCCAGTTGATTTTTATCAATCTTTGCCATTTCAGCTGCGGAAATGCTGTAATGATTCCCGATCCAGCCGAGAGTCAAGTAGATAAATCCTAAAGCAACTGCAGCAATTGTTCCTGCTAGTACAGTCTGTTTGAACAGCCCTGTTTCCTTAGTGATACCTTTCGCTTTAATAGCATTGAGCACAATAACTGAGAATGCAATTGCCGCAATTGCATCCATCGTTAAGTAACCTTCAGTGAATCCTTTGAAGAAACTACTTCCTCCAGATACATAGGATTCAGTGTCAGACGGTGTTGCAGGTTCGTTGAATAAAATATATATCCCTCGGATCACTAGTAAGACAATAGATACAAGTAAGACGGGTGTTAACACAGAACCCACTCTATCTACCATTTTAGAAGGATTAACTGCCAAAAAGAAAGAAATGCCAAAATAGATGAGTGTGAAAATAAATAAAGACAAAGCCGAAGGTGAATTGAGAAATGGTACAATAGCCATTTCGTATGATGTTGCACCTGTACGCGGAATGGCAAACAATGGACCAATCGTTAAGTAAATAGCCATTAAGAAAATGACACCAAATATTGGATTGATTTTACGAAGTGCTGCTTTGTACCCGCCCTCATCAAGAGAGCCGACAATAATTCCTAAAAGCGGCAGCCCTACGCCTGTAAAAATAAATCCTAAAATAGCAGGCCAGAAAAATTCACCACTTGCAAAACCAAGTTTAGGTGGAAAAATCAAATTACCAGCTCCGAAGAAGATGGCAAATAGCATAAAACCAATAACCCAAGTATTTTTTTTCATAAAACTCCTCCTAAACAATAAAATGATAACAGAAAAATCATAACACTGTGCCGCGTTGAAGTCCAACACTTTCTGAATATTTAAAAAATATAATTAAATATTAAACGACTAATGTATAGATTGCAACAGTAACTTTTTTAGGAGTGGTGAAATGACAAACGGTAAATTTTCTACACCTTCCACAAATACACAGTAATCATTATAGATATTTTTAATAGTTGATTCTACATGGGCTTCAATAGGCGACTGACTTAAAAATACGTTGATTACATATATTCCACGTCGTCTCAAATTCATCACTGCTTCATGAGTATCAATGATTCCATTTGATTCATAGCCGAATGCCGACGGTTCCCCGTCAGAGAAAACAATGATGAATTTCTGCAGTTCGCTGCGTCTACTGATCATCTCCCCTGCCACTCTAATGGCAAGTCCGTCTCTATTATCATCTTGTGCCTTAATGGTTGCAATACCATGACCCGCGTAAACGTTCAGTGATTCCTGATAGTTGACAAGATAATCAAAAATATTACGCTGAGACTGCTCGTCCGAGCTAAATGTGTCTTCATTGAATGCCATGATCTCGTGGCGGATGGACAGCTTCTTTAACGTTTCATGAAACAGTGTAATCCCTTTTTTAGTTTCTTCGATTTTATCTTCCATACTGTATGAAGCATCAACCAAGAGAGTGAATGTGGCATCCAGTTCTTTTGACTGCATATCGTTTTTGTAAAATAATCGTTTTTGATCGTCCAAAAACCAATTGACAAGTTTTTTATCAAGCCGCCCTTTTGTCAGATGCGTTCTTGAATTTTCATTGCGATGTGCAATCGTCTTCTGAATAATCGAAGTGAGTTTTCTTACTTCAGGCAGAACTTCTTTCTGAATTAAGGAATAATTTTGTACTGTTTCTCCAGTAATGACGGGTGTTTTCCATTCAATCATGACGTTGCTGTTTTCTTCACCCAGCTGCTCAGAAATATCAACGCCTTCACCGTCTTTTTTTGATTCACTTTTACCTCGACCTGCCATGATCTCAGTAGGTTCATCGGAGGAATGTCCTTCTCTGCCTTCCGCTGTTTTCGCACCACTGTTCTGTCCTTCAGACACTTCTGTTTGAAGATAGCTGTCAGACTGTCCTTCAGCTGAACGGCTCTTAGCCATCACTTCTTCAGTGTCAATATCACCTTCTGTTGAATCGTTTCCGGCAAGTTCAACTCCTTTGATTTCTTTGAATCTTTTAATATCTTCGAGCAATTTAACAGGCAGATAATAATAATCATTTAACATATCACGGGTCAGCAGTTCATCGATGATATACATCATCGCAACAGCAAGATCAGCGCTGTCTTCAGTAGAATTCAATGTAAATAAACGGCTCAGCAGCTCACGCAGTCGTCCATTGATTGTTTCATCATAGGCGGTTTCAAGGCCCAAAATATTATCGGTCAATACTGCCTCCTCAATTTGAAGAAACAGTAGGTCGGTCGGCATCTTTTTCGTACGATAGACTGTCAGCTGACTGGCATTATCCTGACGTTTTAATAATCGTCTTGTAGTAAAATATTTTTTTGCAGCAGGGCGTTTTTTAATGATGAACTGTGTTAAGCGCTGTTCTTCCAGCATGACAAAGAGCTGCATGAAAAACTTTCTGTAGAGAAAATCTTCTTCAAGCATCGTAAGAATAACGTCCTGATCTTGAGCACTATAGCCCATCCCATATAGCAGACAGTCGCTTTTCAAAGCATATATTTCATCATGCGCCTCACGATGCCGCCATTTAAAACTAACATTGAGCTGTTTCTCAAGCGGATTGTAGTAGCCGAATTTTTGATAGCCGACTTTCACTTCATTATCTTCCATGACAAGCTGTGCTAGATCAGTGAGCATCATCAACTGTGACGGATCAATCTTTTCATCATTGAACAGTATAAATTTATCTGCCATTAAAATGTCAGTTCCATCGCATTGATAATTGCCTGCTGTTCTCTTTCATCTTCCAGTTTGTCAATGACAGCTCTTTTGATTGCCCGTTCAACCGGCATAATAGTTGTCAGATCACATAAATCAAGAAGTGCCCTAATAGAGCTTGCTTCTTCGCTGATCTGTCCCTGCTCAGCCATCATCACTAAATCTTTGTTGAACTGAATCAGTTGACCGATTAATCTCTCATCTGTCAGTTGAGTCTGTTCCATGATAACCTGCTTTAATATTTCTCCTGAAATATAATGCATATCAATGACGACAAAACGATTTTTCAATGCTTCATTCATCGGTAATGTACCAATGTAACCGACATTGATTGCAGCAATGACTGCAAAATCATCATGAGCAGTCACTACTTCTCCAGTAAATGGATTGGTGATCGTACGTCTGAAGTCCAGCACACCATTTAAAATCGGCAGTGTCTCAGGCTTCGCCATATTGATTTCATCGATGTAGAGCAGCCGTCCTTCTTTCATCGCCTGAATCACGGGTCCTTCGACAAACGTAATTTGAGTTTCACCGTTCACTACTTCAATCGTCTTAAAACCGAGCAGACTTTCCGCATCGAGATCAACAGAACAATTAATACTATTCATCTCTTGTTTTAACTGCAGCTTCAATGTTTCAGCAAGTTTAGTCTTGCCTGATCCCGTCGGCCCTTTCAGCAAAATATTTTTTTTGAGCTTAATCATGTTTATGGCATCGTTTAATATCGTAGTATCTTCATTTTGATATAAATTCATCACGAACCGTCTCCTTCAATAATAAAAAGGGCTTTCGCCCTTTAGATTTCTTCAAAATATTCCTTGTAGTAACCGCCGACTTTACCGCTGTTATCTCTTATATGATAGTACTCTTCCGTTTCATTGACAACATCATATGTCTCGCCTATCGTCAGCATATCACTTACTTTGTATTTTTTTGCTTGAGTCTGTACGACTTTCACTTGTTTAATCGGCTCTTTAATCAGCCATTCTTCATGTAACATAACAATCCTCCGTAAATTCAATTACTATAACAAATAATACACTACTTTTGACTATGAAATAAAGAGATTTAATGAAAATTTATGATGACCAGCAAAACAACGTCCTGACTTAATGATATGTCAGGACGTTGTTGTAAATCAGCTTTCAAGTAATAGATCTTCTGGATTTTCAATCAATTCTTTAACTGTTTTAAGGAAGCCGACTGCTTCTTTACCATCAATAATTCTATGGTCATAGCTTAATGCGATGTACATCATCGGACGATTTTCCATACGCTCTTTATCAATAGCAATAGGGCGCGTGACAATTGAGTGCATTCCTAGAATCGCTGCCTGCGTTCCATTGATAATCGGTGTCGACATCAATGAACCGAACACGCCGCCATTAGTAATGGTGAATGAACCATTCATCATATCGTCCAGCCCAAGTTTTTTGTCGCGTGCTTTCACTGCAAGATCGTAAATACTGCCCTCAATTTCAGCAAAGTTCTTTTTATCACAATCACGTACAACTGGAACAACAAGCCCTTCTTCTGTTGATACTGCAACACCGATATCATAGAACTGTTTTAATACTAAATCATCACCGTCGATTTCAGCGTTAACCGCAGGATATTTTTTCAGTGCAGCTACAACTGCTTTCGTGAAGAACGACATGAAACCGAGACGAGTTCCATTATGATCTTCCTGGAACTTGTCTTTTTTACGTTTACGAAGTTCCATCACATTCGTCATATCCACTTCGTTGAATGTCGTCAGCATTGCTGTATTTTGAGATACTTCCAGTAATTTATTAGCAATTGTTTTACGGCGGCGTGACATCTTCTCACGGATGACCGGTTTATTAGGGTTTTCTTTCGGTGCCGCTTTCTCAGCAGGTGCAGCTGCTCTCGGTGCTTCCTGCTTCGTGCTGTTCTCAACATCATGGCTCCGGATTAAACCACGTGGGTCTTTCGCATTGATTTCACTTAAATCAATGCCTTTTTCACGCGCTAGTTTACGTGCAGAAGGTGTTGCCACAATTCGTTCTACTTTGTTTGTATCTTCAACTGCTTGTTCGACAGTCGGTGTTTTTTCAGCATTTCTATTATTATCAGGTGCTGGTGCTTCTGATTTCTGTTCCGCAGGTTGTGCATTACTTCCGTTTTCATCAACGATTGCAATGACTGACCCTACTTCGACTGTGTCGCCCTCTGCAGCCTTCAATTCAGTGACAATTCCTGCTTCTTCAGAAATCACTTCAACGTTGACTTTATCGGTTTCAAGTTCAACGATATTTTCACCCTTCTCAACACGGTCGCCCACTTGCTTAAACCATGTTGAGATCGTACCTTCCGTAATTGATTCTGCTAATTCTGGAACTCTGATTTCTGCCACTTTAATTTCCCCCTTAAATAGTTAACGCGTTCTGAATAATTTGAGACTGCACAAGCTTATGAATTTCATTGTCGCCTTCTGATGGGCTTGAACGCTCGATTCTACCGTAGTAGTTGACAGCGATATTGCCTGCTAATGCTTCCAGCTGAGGATAAATGTAATTCCATGAGCCCTGGTTTTTAGGTTCTTCCTGAACGAAACCGATCTCCTTGATGCCTTTAAGCTCATTGATCACTGCTTTGATTTCTTCAGCAGGCAGCGGATACAGCTGTTCAAGTCTGACTAGCAGAATCTCCTCGTTCGGTGATTTCTGCAGTTCAGTGTACAGATCAATCGCCACTTTACCGCTCGCAATCAGTAATTTCTTCACTTTTGTCTTTTTGAAGTTGTCCACAATAATCGGTCTGAATGAACCTGTTGTGAATGCGTCTACTTTGTCAGATACAAAGTTGTTGCGCAGCAGACTCTTCGGCGTCATGACTACTAATGGTCTCATCTTGTCAGTGTTCAAGAAATGTGCCTGTTTGCGAAGTAAGTGGAAGTAATTAGCTGTACTTGTTAAATTTGCTACAGTCCAGTTATTTTCAGCGCCCAGCTGTAAATATCTTTCTAGACGAGCTGATGAATGTTCCGGCCCTTGACCTTCGTAGGCATGTGGCAGCAGCAATGTCAGACCTGTCGTTTCGCCCCATTTCGCGTTCGCGCTGGAAATAAAGTTATCAAACATCATCTGTGACATGTTTGAGAAGTCGCCGTACTGGGCCTCCCAGACCGTCATCGCTTCTTTGTTCTCCACGTTATAGCCGTATTCAAATCCGACAACCGCCGCCTCTGACAACGGTGAGTTATGAATATCAAACGATGCCTGACTGTCAGTGATGTGCTGAAGTGGTGTATATTTAGCGCCTGTGTTCTCATCACTCAATACAGCATGACGCTGTGCGAATGTTCCCCGTTCAGAATCCTGGCCCGTCAGACGGACTGGATGGCCGTCTTCAATGATTGTGCCGAATGCAAGCAGTTCTGCATGCCCCCAGTCAATCAATCCATCTTTAGTGAACGGCTCATGACGTCTGTCTAGTATTTTTGAAAGCTTGCCGAACAGTGTAAAGCCTTCCGGATAAGTCAGCATCTCTTCGTTCAGTTTTGTCAGTCTGTCTTTAGTGACACCTGTTTCAACGGTCTGTTGACCTGTGCTGACAGCTTCCGGCATCGCCATCTCAGCATCAAGCACTTTTTCGTTCTTATCGATGGCATTATGCGCAGAGCGAATCGCTTCTTCTGTCTGACGGAAGATCTCATTCATTTCATCTTCAGTGATCGTTCCTTCAGCAACAAGTTCCTTGCCGTATTTAATCTCAATGCTCGGGTGGCCTTTCACTTCTTTGTAGAGCATCGGATTAGTCACTGACGGCTCATCCATCTCGTTATGGCCGTAGCGTCTGTAGCCGACTAAGTCAATCACAAAGTCTTTGTTGAACTGCTGACGGAACTGCATCGCTAGAATCACCGAGTCAATACATGCCTCTACATCATCTGCATTGACATGAACGATCGGTATGTCATAGCCTTTCGCTACATCAGTCGCATAGACTGTAGAACGTGAATCATAGCTTTCAGTAGTGAAACCGACGCGGTTGTTCGTGATGATATGGAGTGAACCGCCTGTAGAATATCCTTGAAGATTGCTCAAGTTCATGCTTTCAAAATTGATACCTTGACCCGGGAATGCAGCATCACCGTGAATTAAAATCGCAAGTGCTTTATTGAAATCGACTTCCGGCTTCGTGACACCTGTAGTCTCTTCCTGATTAGCACGCGTCTTACCTAACACGACAGGAGCAACAATCTCTAGATGACTCGGATTATTGGCAAGTGTGATCATTTGTTCAGTGCCGTAACGTGTGGTCTTTTTAACGCCGCCTAAATGATACTTAACGTCCCCGGTCCAGCCTTTAGTGACTTGAAGACTACCGTCTTCCGGCAGGAATTTCATCGGGTCTGTATGCATGAATTCAGACAGCATCATTTCATATGGTTTTTCAAGAATGTGTGTCAATACATTGAGGCGACCGCGGTGAGCCATACCAATCTGGATATTCTTGATGTTATTATCGCTCGAAATAGCCAGCACTTTTTGAAGCATCGGCACTAAAGCATCGACCCCTTCAATTGAAAAGCGTTTTGCTCCGACGAAGTTTTTATGAATATATTTTTCAAACCCTTCAACTTGAGCAAGACTTTTGAGCAATGTGATTTTTTCTTCTTTGGTGTATGAATTTTTATTGTTTGACTCGATCGTTTTTTTCAGCCAGTCACGTTCTTCGGTGTTGTTGATATGGCTTACTTCATAAGCGATTGTTCCTTGATAAATTTCAGACAGCTGTGTCACTGCCTCATAGGCATGAGCAGCCTGCCCGTCAAAATGAGCGGACACTAAACTTGCCGGCAACTTTTCAAGGTCCTGTTGTGTCAAGTTAAAATCTTCTATAGTTAATTTCGGCAGATTTTCACGTTTAGGTTTATAGAGTGGATAAATATCAGCCGTAAGATGCCCGTACTGCCTAATATTATCAACCAGTCTCATCACCGATTTTACTTTTTCTGAATCGATGCCACTGACCACTTGACCAGTTGATATCGTTGAAAATAATTCTTGTAGTTCCCCTGTCACAGATGCTGGATCTTGAGCATATTGATCGAACATCTCTAGTAGATAACCTAAATTCGCACCGAACCTAGCAGGCGCTTCTTCGAGGTTTTTCCCTTTCATTTTAGTTCCACCCTCCACAATTGATATAAAACGTTTACATACCCTATTTTAGCACTCTAAATATTGATTTTAAAGGCTGTTCTGTTTTTTTATGAAAATATGTCTACTGTTCAGGTAATTGGATAATAACTTTTGTATATCGATTGAGCTCGCTGTCGATTTTGACGTTTCCTCCGTAGCTTTCAATAATTTTTTTCGCGATGGACAGTCCAAGACCGTTTCCACCCATTTCTCTGGAACGAGATTTATCAACCCGGTAAAATCTATCAAATATATAGGGAATGTCTTCTTCAGGAATGCCTGTGCCGTGATCGATGATTTCCAGCTGGACCATCTTATTTTTCAATGAAGTACGGACAATGATATGCTGGTCTTCTTTATCGTACTTCATCGCATTATCAAGGAAAATCAGCATCATCTGTTCAAACTGATGTCGATTGATTTTCAGCTTAATAGATTTATGGGTGGAATGGAATTCAAAGCGGTAGTCCGGATTCAACTGTGCGAGAGACTTCAATCTGGACTGTATGTCGTCATTGATAAGAATCGTGTCCAGCTCTCTATTATACTGTCCTTGGTTATCTTTAGTGAGCAGCAGAAGCTCCTCCACAAGCTTTGTAATCCGGTTCATTTCATCGAGTGAGATCTCAAGTGATTCGTCCATAATCTCAGGTTTATTTTTACCCCAGCGGTTAATAAGATTCAGATGACCTTGAATAATCTGCAGCGGAGTCCTTAACTCATGCGAAGCATCTTCGACAAACTGTTTCTGCTGATTGAATGATGTTTCAAGCTGCGCCATCATATTGTTGAATGTTTCAATCATATCATCTGTCTCATAATAGCTTTTAGGCAGTGTCAGTTTGTTCTGAAAACCATCCCGCTGAATCTGCTTCATCTGTTCCGAAAGCTTCCGAATCGGCTTCGTGATTTGATTGGAGAAGAAGTAGCTGATAATGGCTGTAATGAATAATGCAGTCAGTCCAAAAACACTGGCGAGCACAAACATATACTGAATGATTGAATGATAGACAGACAGCGGATGGACAATAGTGACAAATCCAGAAGACTGTGCGGTATTGATCGGTGACCTGACGATGATAAAATCCTCATCCTGATGATGTTCCTCTGAGAATTCAACACGTGTTACTGGCTTAAAAGCGGGAGTCAAGGTGATGGATTGATCACTTGACACACTCGTATAAGGTTGTCCTGCCGTATCATAGAAGATCACTTTCTGATGATCAGTGATAGCCGCCCTAATATCAACCGTCGATACTTCTCCTGGATTTCCAGTCACCAGAAGTTTGCCGACATCGACCGTACTTCGTCGTGCACTGTCAAATTCCTGTTCTTTCAAATAAATGCTGATGAAATAAATAATAAAGAAACTGAACAGCATGAAGATAATAAATGTGATGCTTGTTGTAATCAGCGTCCACTTCGTCTTCAGTGATGTAGATTTATTCATCGAATGACATAGCCTACCCCTCTAACGGTTTCAATGATGGACTGCATATGATAAGGTTTAAGTTTGTTTCTCAAATAACGGATATAGACATCCACGACGTTCGTTTCTACTTCACTGTCATATCCCCATACATGTGATAATATCTGCTCGCGTGTCAGTACATGCTTCTGATTTTCTGCCAGCAGTTTCAGCAGTTCGAATTCTGTCTTAGTTAATTCAATCGTCTCATCATCAACACTGACAGTGAATGCATCGAGATTGATCATCAGCCGGTCGATAGTAATCTTAGATTCATGCGACTCATTACGACGCATAATGACGCGTAACCGTGCCAGCAATTCTTCGATATCAAACGGTTTGACAATATAATCGTCCGCTCCGTAGTCGAGACCGATGACTTTGTCATAAGTATCTCCTTTTGCTGTGATCATGATAATCGGTGTTTTTTTAACGTTACGGACTCGTCGGCATACTTCAAGACCATTCATACCAGGCAGCATCAGATCAAGTAATATGCAGTCATAGTCTTGATTCAGAGCACTCTGTAGACCAGAATTTCCATCATTGACGATATCAACCTTGTAATTTTCATGGATCAGTTCTAATTCAATGAACCGCGCTAAATTTTGTTCATCTTCAACTATCAATATCTTTTTCATCATCCGTCTCTCCTTCAATTATTAATCAAATCATAACAATAAATTTTTTTAAATAAAACAAAAAAACCTGACGTTACCGTCAGGTTGATGGGCATAAAGGGGGTTACTAGAAAATGACTCCCGATTAGAGGGGGAACTCTTTTAATTGAGAATCATTGTCAATTAAATTATATCTTATTGAGAATCATTGTCAATTAAATTATGTAAAAAAGTTTGCGCCAATAATATACTGATTACTCCTCCGATAATTCCGGCAATGATATCTGTCGGATAATGAACACCTAAATAAACTCTTGAAGATGAAATCATCATAATACAGAGTACCGAGAGGCCGATAAGATAGGGTTTCAATGGTCCTGTGTGATGTTTATTCAGCAAGTAGATAATACTGCCGAAAAATGCCGTCGAACCCATCGCATGACCACTCGGAAAACTAAATCCAGTAATATCAATCAATCGCAGCAGCGTTGGTCTCTCTCTATCGAAAATATTTTTTAGCAGCGGATTAAGCGTCCCTGAAATAATCATTGCTAGAGCAAAGAATAAGGCATCTATTTTCATCCGTTTCAGCATTAAATAACAGATCACCATAAGAGACATCACCACCATCGCCCAGACTTCCCCAATTTTGGTAAACCCGAGCATAATGGATGTCGTGATAAAGCTCGCAGAAGAATAGATAAATTCGTATACTTCTTTATCAATCCATTTTCCTAGACGGGATTCATGGAAAAATGCGATCATTCCGAAGATCATCGTGAATATGATGATTAAAGTAATCCTTTGTACTCTAGACATAATCGTACTCCTTATCTGGCATCATCCAATATTTTTTGCAGCAGCTCTTCAGGTGTGTACGTCATCTGAGCTTCGTTCATCGCAGCAATGACAGCTGATCGGTCTTCTTCCAATTGATTCAGCTCAGCAATAAGTGATTCACTGGTCAGCTCACTTTCCTGTAAGACGCGTGCATAACCTTGCTGCTCAAACAGTTTCGCATTATCAATCTGATCCCCCCGGCTCTGATCAAGACCAAGCGGAATAAGCAGCATCGGTATTCGGAGACTTAAAAATTCAAAGATAGCATTGGATCCTGCTCTAGAGACAATGGTATCCGTGACAGCAAATAAATGCGGTAATTCTTCTTTGACAAACATAAACTGCTTATAGCCAGGTTGATTAAGTGCGCTGTCTTCCAATCCATTACCTGTGATATGTATGATTTGATAACAGTCAAGCAGTACAGCTAAATGAGTTCTAATGGTCTCATTGATATGCTTAGAACCAAGTGATCCACCCATTACAAGAAGAACTTTTTTTTCGTCATTGAAACCTGTCAGCCTGTATCCTTCATCCTTATTACCGGTAAAAATTTCTTTTCTGACTATTCCGCCCACATAATCCGATTTATCTTCTGGAACATACTTCAATGTTTCTATGAATGTTGTATAGCATTTTGTCGCAAATTTTAGAGAAATTTTATTGGCAAGTCCAGGCGTAACGTCTGATTCATGAATAATCGTCTTGATCTTCAGCATCTTTGCAGCAATGACGACTGGTACCGTGACAAATCCACCTTTTGAAAAAACAATATCAGGTTTTTCTTTGCGTAGTATTCTGTAGGCATCAACGACACCTTTTTGCACTTTGATGATGTCTTTAGCATTCTCCACTGAAAAGTAACGGCGCAGTTTGCCGCTGGATATCCCATAATACTTAACCTCTGGAAATTGTGACGTTATCATTTCTTTTTCAATGCCTGTTTTAGAACCGATATAAATACAGTCAATTTGTTGTCCAACAGCTTCCGGAATTAGAGCCATGTTGACAGCAACATGGCCAATAGTTCCTCCGCCTGTAAAAGCAATCTTCACAGTTTCACCTCAATTATTTCATTGTTTTTATATACTTCACTGCGCCATTCAGCTGAGTATCATTGTCATTTAACTCATCCCTTAATAATTCAGTAAATTTGACAGTAGCATCTCCCGTCATTTGTCCCGTCACAGCTAATCCCTCATCTATCTGGAACTGCTGGATGCTGAGTGTTGTCTCCTCATCAAACGTCTTATCGACCTTACCAGGATCATAACCTAGAGCTTTTAAGCCAGTTTCGAGAGATTTAATTTGAGAGTTAGATTCGCCTTCAACGTATACTTCTTCAGGATCAAGAATATGGATGTTGGCGTATGCCGGCAGTTCTATTTTCTTGTCAGGTGCTATTCCTTTTTTATGAATCCACGTTTTGTCAGGTGTCAGCCATTTCATTTGAGTATACTTCAGCATAGAGTCATCTTTAAACGGCGCAGCTGTTTGAACAATCCCTTTGCCGAATGATTTTGTACCGACGATATCTGCTTTGTCGTGATCATTTAAGGCAGCAGCAAATACTTCAGAGGCACTTGCAGATCCTTCATTCATAATGATGACAGTTGGTAGATCTTCAGTGATTGGATTTACTGGATTCTCAGCTACATATGACTTCGCTTTCTTGTCGTTAGCCTCTGTATAGAAGAGGACATCTCCTTTGTCGATGAACTCATTGGCCATTTTACTGGCTTCCTCAAGATAGCCGCCAGGATTATTACGAAAATCAAGAATCAGTTTCTTCATGCCTTCCTGATCCATTTTCTTCAGTGCTTTGTTGAATTCTGCCGCAGTTCCTTCCTGGAATTTAGTCACGGTAATAAGCGCCACTTTATTTTTCAGCATTTTAGTTTCAACACTATTCAAATGGATGGTATCTCTTTTGATTTTGACATCGAATGGATCATCTGTTCCACGCTTGATTGTCAATGTCACTGTCGTTCCTTCTTTGCCACGAATTTTTTTGACGACATCGACACTTGACATACCTTTAGTGCTCTTACCATTGATTTCCACAATCTCATCGTTAGCCTGAATACCTGCCTTGTCAGCCGGTGCCCCTTTAATTGGGCTGGTAATAATGATCTTATCACCTTCTTCACCCATTTCAGCACCGATACCTTGGAAATCGCCGCTCATGGAATCACTAAATTCCTCCTGCTCGGATTTGGTCATATATTCACTGTATGGATCATCAAGACCATTAACCATTCCCTTAATCGCACTATCTACTAACTTTTCTTTGTCCACTTCTTTGTAATACTGAGAGTTCAGCGTATCGTATACCTGGTACAACTTGATAAATTCCGCCCGTTTTGGAGACTGTTGATTATATACATTATCGATACCGCCCAGCATTGCGAAAGCTGTCACAGCTGCAGTGACAATGATAGCTGTCAACAGCAGCATTATAAATCTGAAAAGACTGATGGTTACTTTTTTTTCCTTGCCTTCTACCTCATGCTCTTTATGCTCATTATTCAAATTTTTCACATCCAAATTAATTTATAAGTCATTTTATCAATATAACGATTAAAACGAAAGTTTTCTACATAAAAAGACACTTCAATAATGGAATTTCCATTCATTTGAAGTGTCTTAAATGAGCTGTTAAAACTTGCGCCATTCCTCGTACTGTTCATAAAGGTCATCAAAAACCGACAGCTGCATCTGAGCCGAGCCATAAGTCTCAATGTAATCTGACAGACTGTGATAGTCTGCTTCGTCCTTAGGGAACATCAAATCGTTGAATACTTCATCAGCAAAATCACCTTTTGACCCTTTAGCGCCTCTCAGCGTAAGAATATACTGATAAAAGGAAAATGATTTGCTCATTAGTTGACTTCTATTTTAAGGACAGTGGATGTGCCTTTGATCAGCTGGGCAGTATCAACAATGTCAATTTGTTTGATCACATCACTGTTCGTGATAATAACAGGTGAAATAGCTGATGAAGCTTTCTGCTTGATCAGCTCAATATCAAATTCCACAAGTTCATCACCGACAGAGACTTTATCTCCCGCTTTGACTTTAGTTGTGAATCCTTCACCATTCATGGCGACAGTTTCAAGTCCGATATGCAGCAGCAACTCAAGTCCATTCGCTGCTTTTAGTCCGATGGCATGTTTTGTCGGGAAGACATTGACGACTTCACCTTCAATCGGTGCTACTAATTTACCTTCCGCAGGATCGATACCAAATCCTTTACCCATCATTTCTTGGGCAAACACTGGATCTGGAATATCTGCTAGTTTAACGTAGTTGCCAGAAATCGGTGCTTTAACTTCAATGGTTTTTGGAGCTTCTTCACCTTTACCAAATAATTTTTTGAACATATGCCAGGTCTCCTTCACATGATAGTTATGATTTGAAATGTCCTATAAGGTCACTATACCCTAATTCTTCAAGTTTATCGTACGGAATAAACTGAACGGCTGCTGAATTAATACAGTAGCGTAGTCCACCGGTTTCTTTAGGACCATCATTGAACACATGACCTAAGTGACTATTTGCTGAATCACTTCTGACTTCAGTTCTCACCATCCCATGGGATTTATCAACGAGTTCAATTATCTCATCATCTGACAAGGCTTTGGAGAAGCTGGGCCAGCCGCAGTTGGATTCAAATTTTTCTTCAGAAGTAAACAATGGCTTTCCACTAATTTTATCAACATAGATCCCTTTTTCAAAATGATTCCAATATTCGTTTTGAAAAGGCGGTTCTGTGCCGTTCTGCTGAGTGACGATATATTCCAGTTCATTCAAGTCATCTATATTCTTCTTAAGCATTTGAATTCCCCCAGTGCTGTTGTATGAACGCTTTTCTGCCAGAGCGTTCCTGATAGTTCTGATAATGGCCAGGATCTTTCTGGTAGTAATCCTGATGGTAATCTTCTGCTGGATAGAAATTTTTGTAAGGAATGACCGGTGTCACAATCGGACTGCTGAAAATATGTTTTGCATCCAGCTCTTCAATCAGTGCATGGGCTGTCTCCTGCTGCACGCTGTCATGATAGAAAATAGCGGGCTCATAGCTTTCCCCGCGGTCATAGAATTGTCCGGCCGCATCGGTCGGATCAAACGTCTTGAAGAATACTTCCAGTACTTCTTTATATGAGATGACCGTCTCATCAAAAGTAATCTGCACCGCTTCACGGTGACCGGTCGTATTGGAGCACACTTCCTTGTATGTCGGATTCTCAACATGTCCTCCGCTGTAACCTGAGATTACTGATTCTACTCCGTCATACTGATGAAACGGTTTGACAAGACACCAGAAACAGCCTCCTGCTAATGTTGCTACTGCCATAAATATCACTCCTTTATTGTTATGTTAAAGTGCCAGCCTGCCTGATTAATATGAGTAAGCTCCAAACTAGCAGCCTGAAATTCAATAGGTGGCATTTCATAATAAAAACATTCATTTTTAACATCTAATGAAACATTATCCGGCAGATCACCAAACTGCTTAATGACATTTAATGTCTGTTTTTTGGACAATGGCAGCTTGGCTACTTTGACTTTGTCTATATCCAGTCTAAGTTTATTATGACCAATGACAACAGGTGTCGTCAAAATATTTGTTTTTACCGGTTGTCCAAGAAATTCACTGTTCTGTATGATTTTCAGCTGATCACCCGACAGGATCTGCTGTGTTGTTGTTGTGTTCTGCTGCTGTATGAAGTGATTGATTATCTCAGGCTTCAGCGTCACCGTATTGCTACTTTCAAGCGGTCGCTCTTCTTCTACTTGAAATGATTCAGGAGTTTCAGTCAACAGCTGATTCAACCACAGTCCGGTAATGATATTGAACAACAGAAGGCCCGCAAATAGTATCATCCATAGGTTGAACTTAAACAGCTGTGTCATCCAAATAGTCCTGAATTTGTTTTTTGACGTCATCAGCGACTTGCTGCAGCGATTTTTCTTTGAAAATGTCAGGTGACAACGGCTCAAATATATTAATATTGACGTGGCCAGGGACCATGCGTTTACTGTCGTACTGCTCCATTATCTTTGACGTACCGCTGATCGCCACTGGGATGATCGGAACGTGTGCCGATTTTGCGAGCTTGAACGAACCTGATTTGAATTCGCCTAATCCGTTGCCTTTACTTCGACTACCTTCCGGGAAGATCATAACGCTGTGTCCTTCCTTGAGCGAAGCAACGCCGTCTTTAATCATCTGCAGTGACGACCGGCGATTTGACCGGTCAAGATAAATACAGTTAAGCAGCATCATCCAGCGATGAAGAAACGGGATTTTTTTGACTTCAATTTTTGAGACAAAACCAAAAGGCTTGTCAATCGCATGAATCAGTACAGGAATGTCAAAGTTTCCTTCGTGGTTGCTGACAAATAGCACAGGTTGACCATTATCCACATTATTGCCGGTCACTGTCACAGTAACTCCTGCACTATTCAGTACACGGCGTGCCCAGTTTTTAGCCATCAATGCTGTATAGCGGTCTTTTTCATTGACGGTAGTCAGCAATTGTTGATTGCGTTCCATTTCATTGACTTTAGTAGTTGCGAGTGCCGCATAACCGACAATCACACCAAGGGTTTTGATCATTCTAAACATTATTTCTCCTAACGAGATGCATGAATTTGTGCGGTGGCTGATTATTGTCAACCGATCCTTCTTCAATAGACTGAACATTCCAGTCATTAAATGAATACTGAGGAAAGAACGCATCTCCCATATATTTTTCTTCAATTACCGTGATATACATATCATCCACCATATCCATGGTCTGTTCGTATAGATTCTGCCCACCAAATATGAAGACGTGACCTTCAAGTTCAGCAATGTCATCAAGGGAATGAATGACTTCAATTCCTGGGGCATTAAACGATTGATCCCTGGTCAGTACAACATTACGACGATTAGGTAATGGTTTACCGAGGGAAAGATAAGTATGTCGCCCCATGACGATTGTGTGATTTGTCGTTAACTGTTTGACTCGTTTCAAGTCGTCGGGGAGGTGCCATGGCATTTTGTTGTCATAGCCGATCACTAAATTCTGGTCGTGACATACAATAGTTGATAACATATGGATCTCCTTTATACGGCGATAGGTGCCTTGATTGAGGGATGTGCTTTGTAATTTTTAACTGACAAATCTTCATATTCCAGATCGAACAGTGATTTATCAGAGAGTATTTCGAGCTGCGGCGGTGCAAATGACTCGCGGGACAGCTGCTCTCTAACCGCTGCGATATGATTGCTGTATATATGAGCGTCGCCCATCGTATGGACAAATTCTCCGACCTCAAGATGACATTCTTTTGCCACTAAGTGTGTCAGCAGACTGTAACTTGCGATATTGAACGGTACACCAAGAAAGACATCAGCACTGCGCTGATAAAGCTGACAACTCAGTTTACCGTCCTGCACATAAAATTGAAACAAAGTATGGCAGGGCGGTAAAGCCATCGTATCGATTTCACCAGGATTCCAGGCAGAAACAATATGCCGCCTTGATGACGGATTGGATTTGATATTGTCAACGACATCCTTCAGCTGGTCAGTCATCCGGTCTTTCGTTTCAAAATGACGCCATTGTTTGCCGTAGACGTTGCCAAGATCTCCATACGTCTTCATAAAATCATCATCCGTCAGTATTAACTGCTTGAACTGTTCAAGCTGCTGCTGATACTGTTCATTAAATGCTTGATCTTGAAGTGACCGATGTCCGAAATCGGTCATATCAGGACCTTTGTAATCGTCACTCTCCACCCATTTTTTAAATGCCCATTCGTTCCATATATTATTGTTATACTGCAGCAAATAACGGATGTTGGTATCTCCTTTGATGAACCAGATGAGTTCAGTAGCGATCAGTTTGAACGAAACTTTCTTAGTCGTCAACAGCGGAAATCCTTGTGCCAGATCAAAACGCATCTGATGACCGAATTTTGATAATGTCCCGGTCTGTGTCCGGTCCTCTTTTTCGCGACCAGTCGCCAGTATCTCTTCACAAAGTTCATGATACACTTTATCAAATGAATTCATACGTCCACCTCTTTCATAATTTTGTACTATACTTTATAATACATTTAGATGAATCATAAATAAACGATAAATTTACACCTATAAGTTTGTCGTTATATTGGAGGCAGAACAAATGGAAGAAGTTATGGTTGTATCAGGTTTATTCTTATTACTCGCATACATGATCAGCATGATGATCACTGAATAGTTCAACGCTCTACTGAAAAATGTGTAGCCGTCAGATGGCTTCACATTTTTTTATTGACTAAAATTCCAAAATGACTTTTCGAACTTCTTCTGACAGTGACTTGAAATCCATATCGCTTGAACAGAGGACTTCTGAAATGGGCCTTTAACACGACACACCGGGCACGTTGAACAATATCCATTAAATGATCATGATCATGACGAGCGGTATATCTGCTTAATACCTGCATTCCTGACTGCTGACTGACTGTCGTCTCAAACATCGGATCCACATATACTACATCTGCACTAGCGATGACTTCATCCGCTGCTGAACCGTAATGAAAATGAATACGTTTTGTTAAGTCAATATCATAATATTGTTGTATCCCATGCTTAATGACGAAATAAATCAAAGGATTGATTTCATAAGCATGAAATTCTGCTTGTTTCATCAGCTGAACCATGAGCATGAGATCATTACCCATGCCCATCGTTGCATCGACAATCACAGCCTGCTCATTGAGTGAAACCGGCATGATGTCTATAAGCGGAGGCACTTCACGATACTTATTAAAACGTTTCAGCTTGAAGTTCATCGTATTCTCATGATAGACAATTTTGTCATCTGCTGAAAAATAGAGCACTGGAAGCTTTTGACCTATAACGATAACAGGAGAATCGTCGTTTTTAAAAAAATCCTTAATCGTCATTTTGCGTCGTTCGACTAGTTCTATCGACAGTTCAGACTCCAGCATCCTGAGTTCTGCTGCTGCCTCCTCCATCTTCAAAAAAATCACATCATCGGTCTTAACCGGTGATGTGATCCTCACTTTATTGACAGTGCTCATCGAAAGCGTCCTTGATATCCATACAGATTTCTTCAATCGGTCGTCCTTCAATATGCTCACGCGGCATAAAATATTTCAGTTCCTTACCTTTGAATAATGCCATTGACGGACTTGATGGCACTTGACCGATATATTGACGCATTAGCTCTGTTGCTTCTCTATCCTGTCCTGCAAAGACAGTGACAGCCGCATCTGGTTTATGGTCATTCTGCTGTGCTACAGTGACTGCAGCGGGTCGTGCAAGTCCCGCTGCACAGCCACATACTGAATTGACGACAACAAATGTCGTCGTATCATCGCTTAATGTGTTGAAGTAAGCAGCGACTTCTTCCTCTGTTTCAAGTGATTGAAACCCTTGATTCGTCAGTTCACTTCTCATCGGCATTGCCAGTTGTTTCATATATTCTTCATATGCATTCATTTCATTACTCCTTCTCTCTGTTCGCCATCTGCTTCCATACGGATCCGACCGCTTCCTCACCCTTGCTAATTCGTTCCGCCGCCATTCGTGACTGCAGTCTCACTTCAAACGCAGGATCATCCAGATGTTTTTCAAGATAAGGCAGACTTGATTCATCTCCCTCATCATAGATGAACATTGCAGCACGCCATCTTACCGTCGGATGTTTGTCATCCAGCGCCTCATGCATCAATGGCAGACTCTCTTTAAATCCAAGATCGCTGAGCGTGTCACCCGCCGTACGACGGATGGTCAAATTCTTGTCCGTCATAGCCTTGTGTAATAACGGCAGCACAGCTTCCCCGCCGATAAGTCCGAGGAATACAATCCCTAATCTGCGCAATTGTGGTTTGTCATCCTGCATGACGACTTCTAGAAACGGAATATCTGATGGATCCGGTTCAGAGAAATGATCCAGCATCCGGTATCTTTCCTGCCAGTCAGGTTCATTCAAATAATCTTCAACGGCTGTTCTTTTAAGTTCTTTCTCTTTAATGACATACTCTTTGTGTTGTGCTGCTTCAACTAATTGTCTCAGACGCTCTTCAGGAAACAAGGCGTCGATTTCCTCTATTACAGACTGAATGATTTCATCAACATTGCCGTAACGTATGCCAAAATGAACCCATTTTCTCAGGAAAACAACGTTGTCATCATCCAGCTGTGACTCAAGCATCGCATCAATGAAACGCAGATCAAGCTGTTTCCGCTTTTCACCTTCGACGTTTGTCACTTTCAGTTGGTATGGAATATCCTTAAATGTAAGCAGTTCGACTGTATGTTCCCCTGTATCCATCTGTAGTTCAGGGTCGACTGAAAGTTCTTCATCAAAGAGCTGTTTGATCTGCGGCAGCAGCTGCTCCCAATTTGCTTTTGGAGCCTTATCTACTGAAATGAAGTCCATCACATGAAAGACGGACTGAATGTCTTCAATAGCCAGCAGTTCATTGATGAAAGCAGGATTACTGCCGTCTACTGTTCGATATGTTCTGCTTTTATTATCGTCCCGCTGATAATCCAGAACAATTTTTAATGTATTGGGACTTGGTGTAGGTTCTATTTTTAATATTTTCATGTTGTAACTCCTTATTGAAGATTATTGCCCCACTGCTTAATCTGGAGGCCGACAGAGCATTTAGAAATACAATATGCATGAGCTGCCGTCTTACTTTCTTTGCGCAGCGTTTTCTTGATTAAACAGTGATGGCAGTAGTGATCTTCAAGTTGATTGATTTTTTTTACAGTCTCAGCTGTCGTTTTCACTTGACCACCTCACTCATGATTATAGCAGATAACATCCGGACTGTAATTGACCTTGCTTAAATTGAAAAGCTCCCCTATAATTGAAAAGTTGAATTATAAAAGGAGGGATCCATTTGTCCAATGAGTTAATCGCAGTACTCGCGTTTTTTGCAACATTCATCAGCTTGATTATCATGTATCGATTCTTTGGAAAAAGTGGTTTATTTGTATGGGTAGCCATCGGTACTGTCATCGCAAACATTCAAGTGACTAAAACTATAGAAATATTCGGTATAACAGCCACACTCGGCAATATATTGTTTGCCTCAATTTATCTCGCGACAGACATTTTGAATGATATTTACGGAAGAAAGACAGCGAAACGAGCAGTATGGCTGGGATTCGTCTCTGTCATCGTCATGGTGCTGTTAATGTCTATCTCAGTGATGTTCAAACCTGCTGAATCGGATATTGCTCAACAAAGCATGGAAACATTATTTGCTGTCGTGCCAAGAATTGCGCTCGGTTCTATTATTGCCTATATTATCGGTCAGTATTTTGACGTCTATATTTTCAACTTCATCAAGAAGTATTTTTCAAGTGATAGAACATTTATTGTCCGTGCCTACGGGAGTACAGCTATCAGTTCGATTATAGATACAGCACTTTTTACATTGATTGCTTTTTATGGCTTGATGCCGAATGCTGTTCTGTTTGAAATATTTTTGACGACTTATCTCTTTAAATTAATCACTACCATCTGTAACGTACCATTTGGTTATATGGCCAAATCTATCGCGAAAGATGTCGACGATCATGGCTCAACTCTTCATTGATGCAGCCACAAAGCAGAATCCGTTCGAAAGTAGTATCGGTTTCGTGATTAAAGATGACACTCAAGTTCTCGAATTCGGTCGTTATTTGGGGGCTGTTGATAATCACGAAGCAGAATGGACAAGTTTGATTGAAGGGATTAAGCAGGCCCAACTGCTACGTATTCAGACATTGATCATTAAAAGTGATGCGAAAGTGGTTGTCGATTCAGTCAATAAGTCATATACTAAAAATCCAAAATTCAAACCATATCTTGATCAGTTCAAACAACTGGAGCAGCACTTTGAGCTCATACTGATTGACTGGATTCCACGTGAGCAGAATAAGCACGCAGACCATATCGCACGCTACTATTTGAATCAATAAAACGAGGTACTATCATAGATAGTACCTCGTTTTATTCTACAGCTTACTGAGGAAGTTAGCTGCCACCTTTAATTCATACTGCTCACATATCGAACACATTTGATCGATGTCCATCGTATAGGGCATAGAAGCAATAATATGTGTAAGATCGAGCGGGACTTCTGTATGTATTGCTGCCAGTTGCTGACTAATCAGCAGATCTTCATAAAATGTATCGATTTTATTCTGCTGTCCTTTTGGCAGCTGTCCCTTATGCACAATAGTTTGTTCAACAGAACCATATGTCTGAATAAATTTAAGCGCGGTCTTCTCACCGATTCCCTTAACGCCGGGATAGCCGTCAGAGGTGTCTCCCATAAAGGCTTTGACATCAATCAGCTGCGGTGGTTCAATCCCATATTCTTCACGGAAGCGGTCAGCTGTATATTTATTATATTCTGTGAATCCTTTTTTGATGAGCCATATATCAATATGATCATCCAGCAGCTGCAGCAGGTCACGGTCCCCGCTGATTACGGTCACTTTGAACTGTCCGTTCAGCTGTTTCGCTATCGTACCGATGACATCATCAGCCTCATAATTTTTGACACCGATATTAAAGAAGCCGAGCTCTGCTGATAATCGTTGAACCATATCAAACTGTGGATTCAGTTCAACAGGAGGCGCAGGTCGATGTGCTTTGTACTGCGCTGCAATGTCATTCCTAAAAGTCGTCGCCCCCATGTCCCACGTGATGATGACATGATCTGCCTCGGTATCTTTAATGGCACTGGCAACATGTCTGATGAATCCTTGTACACCGTTAGTCGGAATGTCTTCTGAATTTCGCATAAAATGATGATTCATTGCAGTTGCAAAATAATGTCGGAACAACAATGCCATGCCATCAACAATTAATAAATTTTCCATAGTTTACCCTCTTTCAATGTCATCAGCATGATGGAATATCCATTCTGAATAGCTCCCTGGATATAACTTGACCGGATGGCCGAGTGATGTCAGTGCAGCAAACAGCGGTGATGCTGACAATCCAGAGCCGCAGTAGACGATGGCTGTGTGTCCTTGCACTGTTTTGTCCAGTTCTTCTAAGCCGTCTTCAGAATGAAATACCTTCTTATAATGGATGTTCACTGCTCCAGGTATTCTCCCTGGAATACGATCAATCGGCTCTATTTCACCAAGATACCTCTGTTCTTCACGCGCATCGATCAGTATGCCAGTCGCCTCTCTGACTTCCGCTCGAGACGCAATGAGTTCTGATCTGATAGATTCAGGCTCAATGTGCTCAAGCATCTCTATTGCTGAGAAATAGTCCTCTGCACTCAGACAACTTGTCTCTTTTGGCAGGGTCATCTGTTCATATCCTTCTCTGATGATAAGACAAGGTAAACCGACAAGTGTACAGAGAAAGAAAAACCGGGCCGCCATAAATCCTTCATGGTCATCATAACAGACCGCTGTTTTTCCCTCACTCTGTTCTGTAACAAAGCTATAAAACTGAGTCAGGTCAGGTAATGGATGCCTGCCTTCTTCCGGTCTATCTTTGTCATAGAGGAGTGGATAGCCAGAAACAAATACAGCATGTCTTATATGTGATTTGTTAAACAAATAAAGACTGTCCTCGACATTGTCCATCACATTTCTGCAGTCAAACAACTGGTGTTCCTTGCAGTCATAATGTTCACTATTTAGCCAGACTTCCATAGAATCACCCCTGTATCGCAGCACGAATTTGTGTCACAACGCGATCATCCAGCTGCTGTGATTGTCGTTTTGCGATATCTGCAAGAACTTGTTCATTATTGCCTGTCCAGACGACAGCTAGTTCCTGCTGTCTCTCTATTAAGTAATCAGTCATTGCCAGACGATACTCTGATAATTTACGCGATAATAGCTTAAGAGATGCCTCGTGAATTTGTTCATAGAGGTCATTCGCTGCCTCTTTCGTCCGGTAATTTCTTGAACTGGCTTTTATATTCATCACGCCGAGTCGGACATCGACGAAGGATTCATTGAGTTGAATCAGCTTCATCTCAGCTATATCACTAATCAAATGATGTTCCAGCAAGTTTTGTCTTATCATGCTTGAATGATTCATCACTGCCTGGTGAAATGCATGATTGAGTCGTGGGGAGATCATTGAGAGCTCTTCTTCCAGTTGGTTGGACAACTGATTCAAATATCCCGTAGTATCAGCTATCGTTCGTCTGTTGTAATAAGTTTTAATTAGATCATACAGCTGAATTTTAAAACGATCCATTAAATAAGTAAGCTGTTCCAAAAGCTCCTGCTTCACTTGATCAATACTCGTATGGATGACGTCAACTTGATAAGGCAGCTGCTGCTCAAGCTGTTTGTAGTAAGCTTTATCATTTGCTTCTTCTGCTTTTGCCTTTTCAAAATTGTCGACGATAAATGTCGCATGCGCTTGAAGCTTGCTGACACCGCGCTCAAACTGAACGATTTTCTGTGTCTTACTGTCGACTTGTGAAAAACGATCCACGGCCTGCTTGAATAGTGAGAACTGATGGTCGGATTGTTCTAAAGCCTGCCTGCTGGACAGCTGGAATAAAGTTGCCGGCACATTCAGCTGCACAAGTTCCGTCTTAAAATAATTGACGACTTGGTCGATTTCCTGTTCATTTCTGGCAAGGTCAATAGCATTGACGACATAGAACGTCTCACTATCCTCACTCAAAATCTGAAGTTCATTCAAATATGAAATAAATGCTTTATCACTTTCCGTAAAAACATGATTGAAATACGATACATAAATCAGCAGATCGCTATCAGCAATAATTTCTGTTGTCTCATTCGTATGACGCATGTTCGTTGAACCGATACCTGGAGAGTCAATGATGATCTTATCACGGAGAAACTCATTATCATACTGCAGATATATTCTGTCGACAAATGCCGAATGCGCATCAACAGCTGTAAATTTCACGACGTCGTCTTCATTGATGTCAATCACATCACCGGTCATCACATACTGTGAATACTGATTATAATTTTCTTTCAGTGCGTGAATAAATTTTTTGTATTGATGATCGAGAACCGGCTGTTCGTTGTCATATATTTTAAGCCAGCCTGCAATCGTCTCTTCATAAATCCCCACCGTACGACCGATTTTGTTGAGTTCACCAAGCAGCATATCAACTGTTTTGAACTTCATGGTATGCTGATGGCCATAGCTGATTTCTGTAATCGCTGCAGTTGTTGGATTAGGAGATGAGACAAGTTTCTTTTCTCCAAGCAGTGCATTGATCAATGAACTCTTGCCGGCACTGAACGCACCGAACACGACGATACGAGTGACATCATTATGAATACGGGAGAGCTGTTGCATCAGCCGGGTATATGTATCTTTGAAGTAATCAATCGATTCAAACTGCTTCAATACCTCTACCGAGTCATCTATTGCGATTTGATGAGACACTTTGTGCTGCAGTGTTTGTTGCTCTGCCGCCGGCTGACTATCCAGCGTTAGTTCGACTAAATGCCGGTCGATGAGCTGGTCAATGGATTCATCAGTATGAATATAATAATGACGGTAATTTTCAGTCGTCAATGAATCGATCAGATCAATATTCTTTTCGTATTGGTCAATCAGATGAAGTTCACCGCTATCATCAGATGAATGGATGCGTGTATCATCGAGCTGGCTGATGAAATCATCGATGACGGATTTATTACGACGGATGACATCCTGCTCAATGAATTTCTTCAGCTGGTCAGTATAATTCTGGACATAATCATTAGTCACAAGTGCTTGAGATTTCATCTGTCCTATTACAGTTTCTTCAGTGATTTGATACGTATAACCTTTGTATGTGTTGATCCAGTCACTGTTTTTTGTGTACTTAGCATAATTTTGATACAACGTTCGTATATGAAAGTTCACCTGTTTTTCAATGGACTCATTGAGCGCCGTTAACACGGCAGTCATTTTGTCATGTTTCAGCTGCTCTCTCTTTTTTTCTTTGCCGAATAATCCGCTCACCTTATAATCTGGTGCATAGACTTCCAGCAGCCCACGAATCAGTTCTCTGATTTCGAAAGGAATGATATAGGCATTCTTTAAAATCTCTCTGATCTGTTCAACAATTGCTTGACGCGTCGAGTCGTCATCTTTAAATATGGCCTGCTCTGCACTTAACTGAGATTGTTCAATCATTCTCGCTTTGTAAGCGTCATATGCGTCTGCCTCAATATCAAATTGCTCCAGCAGATCTTGTTGCTGAGATTGCAGAAAACGCAGCTGCTCTGACGTAATATATGAAACAATACGTTCAAAGAACTCGGCTGCACTTCTATCCAATAGTGTCTGATTGTTCATGAGCTCCTGTTTCAGCCGGTCGAATTGATTCAGTGGATGTTCATATATTGAAGTCAAATAGAGCGCTTCCAGCTGAATGTTCCATAATTCAATATTGGAGCGAATGGCCGACTTAAACTGGTCCATCGTCACTTCCTGTTCATCGTGCTTGTCGATTTGATTGACCACTAGAATCAACGGAACTCCGAGCGTATTCAATCGCTTCATTTCTTTGAAGTTTTTCTCTGATTCCACATGATTATATTCAACCGTGTAGATAATGAGATCACTCGTCAACAAATACTTCATCGTATTTTCTTCATGATTACTATATGTTGCATCGATTCCCGGTGTATCTTGTAACGTCAATCCATTGACGAGCTGCGGTGCACGATGTTTGATTTCGACAGATTCAATGCGCTGGTTTACGGTATTGATTTTCTTGACAGTATCGTAGTCACTGACAACCGCGTATTCATGGTTTTCGAGGTTAACAATAATTGCTTCTTCCTCACTGATGGTAATTTGCGCTGAGTTACTTGTCGTTGGAACAGGTGAACTCGGCAGAATATCTTCATCGAGTAATTTATTAATCAGTGACGATTTGCCAGAGGAGAAATGTCCGACAAAACTGATGATTTTTTTATCTTCATAGACTTTCTTAATGATTTCATTGATTTGAGCAACGAGCAGCGCGTTGCTTGATTTTTCCACTTCTTTTTTGAGCTTGTAGAGTAAATCAATTTTCTGTTTAACGTCCATGTCAATCCCCTAACTTTGTTGTTATCTTTTACCCCAGTACTGATAATAAGTACATTCAAGATACCCATTGAATAGTTTTCGTCGTTTCGTCGCTTTCTGTCCGATGAGCACTTCAAAGTCTTTGTAGCTGGTCATGATATACAATGACCATTTGTCATGGCGCTTGATAAGTTCCCCTAAATAGCGATACATCGCTTCTACTTCATGACGTTCTCCGATACGCTCACCATACGGCGGGTTCCCGACAATCACACCTTTTTCAGCAGCTAAAGTTAAATCATGCACATTCAACTGCTTAAAGTTGATAATATCTGCAAACCCTACTTCTGCTGCATTATTCTTGGCAATTTCAATCATTTTAGGATCAATGTCACTTGCCTGCACTGAAATTTCTTTATCGTAATCTGCTGCATTTTCAGCTTTGATCCGTTCTTCCTCGTACATCCCATCAGGAATGATATCCCATGATTCACTAGCGAAATCCCGATTGAAGCCCGGTGCAATATTCTGCGCGATCATCGCCGCCTCAATAGCAATCGTACCTGAGCCGCAGAACGGATCGATAAATGGCGTATCCCCTTTCCAGTTAGATAACAGCACTAAAGCTGCTGCAAGAGTTTCTTTCATCGGCGCTTCACCTTGTGCAAGACGATAGCCCCGTTTATGCAGGCCAGCTCCCGAAGTATCGATAGTCAGCAGCACTTCGTCTTTCAATATGGAAACTTCTACTTTATAGAGTGCGCCGTTCTCATCAAGCCAGCCTTGTTTGTGATAAGCTTTTTTCAGACGTTCGACAATCGCTTTTTTAACAATCGCCTGACAGTCCGGCACACTGTGCAGGACTGACTTCACACTTTTCCCTGAAACCGGGAAGCTCCCGCTGTCAGAAATAATATCTTCCCACGGCAGTTTACGCGTTCCTTCAAACAACTGATCAAACGTTGTCGCCTTGAACCGTCCGACCACTATCTTCACGCGATCTGCACTTCTCAACCATAAATTAGACTGCACGATTGCTCTCGCATCACCTTGATATAACACACGGCCGTTCTCGGTCTCTGTGTCAAAGCCGAGTGCCTGAACTTCTTTTGCAACCACTGATTCAATTCCCATCGGCGTTGTCGCTAATAATTGGTACATAATTTTCTCCTTTATTATAAGTTTACATAATATTATTATCATAATTATAAAATCAAAAAAATAATTCTTTTACATCATATCATTTTTTGACCATTCTGATGACAAATAAAAAAGCTCTCCTTAACGGGAGAGCTACTAGAAAGATATCTCTGTAAGCCATGTTCTGTTCCTTAGTACTGCTAGCGAGTCTAGTCACTCTCGTACGCCGGTGATAATCATCTGTCTGTATGTAACCATACCTCTTCTATACGTTCATTTCCGCTAGAAAAGTGCTCCTACCAAATTTGGATTGCTCACTCGAGGGGTTTACCGCGTTCCACCTTTTTTATTTCTAAAAAAGCTACGTCACTGTGGCACTTTCAAACTACTTAAACCATATCCAAAGACTTAGGTCTGTTCGTTGCCGTCAAATTAATGCCCTGGCTTATGATTTCGCCAGGCACGATCACTACAGCCATCTCAGGTCTGTGTGAGCATGGACTTTCCTCTATATACAACGTATATAGCGATTATCCGAGATATCTTCACAATTATTTCTTATTATAGCACAACATTTAAAAAAATACTATTTCCCGAAGACTGCTTTTTCAAGATTAGAAATTCTTTTCAGCAGATCATAGTTGTTCTGTTGACCCCCACTATCCTGTCTACCAGTAGCCACTCGTACTCTCAAATCTTCTACTTCTCGTTTTAATTTTTTGTTTTCGTCCATCACTTTGATCAACTGGTTGTTTAAATCTCCCATTTTTTGATAGTCTGCAATGATATCATCAAGAAAACTGTCGACATCTTCAGGTTTGAATCCACGAATCATCGTTCTTTCAAATTCTTTTTCGTAAATATCTTTAGCAGATAATTTCAATGTTAAATCATCCATAATTACACCTCATCCATTCTCCCATTGATTACTTAAATAATCGTTGATGAACACTGAAATATCATCAAGCGAAATGATATCCATAGTATAGTCATTTTCATCCGCAAAATCAACGACGGCTCTCACCGTATACTTTGGGCTGCCCTCTCTGTCATCATCATAAATAATCACAGCACCTTCCGTGTTATTCAAGATAAAATCTGTAGCAGCCTTAAACATATAGCCGCCTTGATACGGTTGTTCGAATACAGTTGAAACAAAGTCAGCACCACTCATGATTTTATCATAGTATCGTTGATTGTCTTCATTCCATTTAGATGTATGGTCTAAAAACGGAGTGATAACTGCAAGTTTCAAACCGTAGTTCTTCTTTAAGCGGATCGCCGCTTCACCGGCCCACAGTTCCATCCCTAACTGACCGCTGATAATAACCCATTCTAGACCTTCTTCAGCATACTGCCTCAGTCTTTCTTGAAGAAATAATTTTAAATATTTGACTTCCGGCTGTGCATTGTTGTAGATATTGAGCTCAAAGGGCTTATAGCCCGTGACATAGAGCGTCTTCATCCAGCCGACTGCCTTTCGATATAGTGAAGATCATGCTGCACTGCTTTGAACTGATCAATAAATACTTTTTTACTCGTCTTCTCGAAGAAACAGGAGACGGACAACTCTCTTAAGTGAGATATCATTAAATCCAGCTTCAGAGGATTCATCAGCTTCATGTCAATGATATCGTCTTTATATTTCAGAACATCGTTAATATGTGCATCGATCCGTTCTGTGAACGGCTGAATATCAATAACAAAATTAAATGACTGCCCTTGTTTTGCTGATACAAATACTTCCTCTATCTCTTCCAGATCTTTAATTAAAAAAACAATACATTCATGTAACATTAGGCGTCACCTCTCTTAAGATATGGTAGAATCGACTATATGTCTATAATACTAGAAAATCGGGATGATATGGAATGGTAAACTATCCGAACGGAAAAAAACATACAACTAAAGACTTAGTTACAACACGTCAGAAAAATAGTAAGATTGAATATGGTAAACGCGGTATGTCGTTTGAAGAAGCGATAGATAAAACGAATCAATATTATATCACTCACCAAATCGCAGTCATCCATAAGAAGCCGACACCTGTACAGATTGTTAAAGTCGATTACCCGATGCGCAGCAAAGCAGTGATAAAGGAAGCTTACTTTAAAACGCCTTCCACTACTGACTATAATGGCATCTATAGCGGTCACCATATTGATTTTGAAGCAAAGGAAACACATAATAAGACAAGTTTTCCACTTCAGAATCTGCATCCGCATCAAATTGACCATATGAATCAAGTGGCTGCTCAAGGAGGCATTTGTTTCCTACTGATTCATTTTTCTCATTGGGATGATGTCTATCTACTCCCTTTCAATCAGCTGATGGTGTACTGGGACCGTTATATGAAAGGCGGTAGAAAATCAATTACTTTAACTGAAATTAAGAACGATGGTATATTGATACCGTATGAGTATCTACCTAGGCTCGATTATTTGGCAGCCTTGAACTTGAAACGTGAGAGTGAGGATTAATTAATGGCAACTAACAAAAAGAAGAAAAGAAATACAAAGAAGCTGATCCTTCAAATCATAGGAGGATTAGTCATAGCAGCTGCCCTCATGTTGATGCTTGGGCTCGGCATGTTCATCTATTATGCGTGGAAAGCCCCTTCCTTCAACGAAAGCAGTTTAAGAGACCAGCTGCCTACTAAAATCTATGATAAAAATGATAACTTGGCGACTGTGCTCTATATGGGTCAGAAACGCGAAAGTGTCAAGTTCGCAGATATCCCTGATGAGATGCGCGACGCTGTTCTGGCGACTGAAGATAATCGTTTCTACGAACACGGTGCACTTGATTTCAAACGTCTGACAGGTGCTGTATTTAAAAACGTCACTAAAGGATTCGGCTCCCAAGGGGCTTCTACTTTGACGCAACAAGTGGTTAAACGGTCATTTCTGACGGATAAGAAGTCCATCGAACGTAAAGCACAGGAAGCATACTTATCCTATCGCTTAGAGCAGGAATACAGCAAGAATGATATTTTTGAAATGTACATGAACAAAATTTATTATTCTGACGGAATTTATGGTGTCAAAACAGCAGCTCAGTATTATTTCAACAAAGATCTGAGTGATTTGACTCTTGCAGAATCAGCCTATTTAGCTGGTCTTCCTCAGATTCCTAACAGCTATAATATTTACGATCATCCAGAAGCTGCTGAAAAAAGAAAAGACACGGTTCTCTATTTGATGAACCGTCATAACCGCATTACAAAAGAAGAAATGGAAAAAGCACAAAGTGAAGATTTGTCTGCTAATTTAGTAGAACGAACGACGGCTGATCGCCAAAATATTGAGCAGAACGACCCTCAGTATGCATCTTACGTCAATATCATCAAAGAAGAAATTAAGAACAATAAAGAATTCAAAGGTGAGTCAATCAATGACATATTAACGAGCGGACTGGATATCTATACCAATATGGATATGAATGCACAGCAGACGCTGCAGAATAACGTTGATAATTTGACTGCCTACAAAAATAAATACAATCAAACAGGTGTCACTATTCTAGATACAAAAACCGGTGGTCTTGCCGCAATTTCCGGCGGACGTAATTATCAGGATGTGGTTGACCGCAATCAGGCAACCGATCCTCACGCAGTCGGTTCAACCATCAAACCGATATTAAGCTACGGTCCTATCATTGAAAAAGAACAATGGCCGACTGACCATAAAATCGAAGATGAGAGTGAATACGATATTAACGGCAATACGTTCAAAAACTACGATACACAGAATCATGGTATTGTGACGATGCGTGATGCACTGAGAAAAAGTTATAATATCCCGGCCTTAAAAGCATTTGAAGTAGCTAAAAACGAAGCTGGCAGTGACGCGCCTTATAACTTTGCGAAAGATCTCGGTCTTAAGTACCCTTCTAAAACACTGGGCCCTGCTGAAGCACTGGGCGGCGGTGCATCAGAATTTTCAACGAAACAAATGGCGGCTGCCTTCTCTGCTTTTGGCAACGGTGGGCAGTACAATGAAGCTCATGCGATCAGAAAAATTGTGACACAGGATGATGAAACAATTAAATTTTCACATCGGTCTGAAAAAGTAATGGAAGATTATACCGCATACATGATCACTGATATGCTGAAAGATGTTTTTGAGCCTTATGGCACTGCTTATGGAACTGGCATTCCAGGACTCAATATGGCTGCTAAAACAGGTACTTCAACTTATGCCGATGAAACTTATAAAGAATATAATCTGCCGACAGATGCTGCAAAAGATGTCTGGATTACGGGCTATACCCCACAATATACAATGTCCGTCTGGATGGGCTTCACTAAGCTCGCTGAGAACGGGGAAAATTCATTTATCGGCCATAATGAACAAGTACTACCGCAAATTCTATACAAAAATGTCATGACTGCTATCAGCCCGATTGACGGCACAGATTTCGAGAAACCTGCTTCCGTGACAGATGTAGGTTCAGAATTAAAAGTAACAGGAACAAATCCTGCTAACACTATTACAACTGATACAGATAAATCATCAACTGAATATCCGACACCAACGACAGAAGCTGCACGATCAACCAATGAACGTGCAGCCTCTTCTGCAAATGAGCCAGTGACGACAGAGAAAGCAACAACGGAACAGCCGACGACGGAAAAAGCAACCACAGAGAAAGCAACCACAGAGAAACCGACGACCGAAAAAGCAACGACAGAGAAACCGACGACCGAACAGCCGACGACCGAAAAAGCAACGACAGAGAAACCAACGACAGAGAAACCAACGACAGAGACAGCTTCAAGCGAGTTGACTCCTAGTGAACAAGCAGCAAAAGATTTAAAAGCGGCGAGCGATAAAGCAGCAGCTGAACTCAAGGCAGCCAATGAAAAAGCAGCGGCAGAGCTGAAGGCCGCAGCTGAAAAAGCGGCTAATGGACAGTAGCTGAAAACAAAGAAAGCACATCGAATCGATGTGCTTTCTTTTATTTGTTTCTATTTTTTCTTATTTCCATGACTGCCTTGAGTTTTTTCAGTTCTTGTCGCATCGTCTTCATCTGCTGATATCTCATAAAATGAAACTTATCCTGGGAGAAATAATCAACCCGCTCCACGACATTCAATGGTTTATATTCAAGCGCTTCAAGCTCGGACAGCTCCACTCTGTCACGGTCGTTGATTTCAAACATCATGTCAAGCAGTGCTGAACGGTAGTCTGATATCAGCTGTAGACCTTCATCATGATGAAGCTGCTTGATTTCCGCTAACTCGTCCAACCTATTTTCCTTAGCTGAAAACCATGCTTCACTCTGCATCAGTAATCACCTTCTTCCGCTTACGCCCTTCGCGGCAGTCTTCAAGTAATGGACATTCGAGACACTTTGGCTGCCGTGCCGTGCAATGATAACGACCGAAGAAAATCAGCTGGTGATGTGTCTTATTCCATCGTTCGCGAGGAATCTTGCTGCACAACGTCTCTTCAACTTCAGTCACATTATCTTTCCACTTACAAATACCAAGTCGTTTAGAAACACGTTCAACGTGAGTGTCGACAGCTAATGCTGGCGTTCCGAATGCAACAGAGACAACGACATTCGCAGTCTTTCTCCCTACTCCCGGTAGTTTGACGAGTTCACTATGCGCTCTTGGAATTTCGCCGTCATAATGATCGATCAGCATCCGGCATAATGCCTGAATGTTCTTTGCTTTGTTGCGGTATAGTCCGATTGAGCGGATATCATCCATCAACTCTTCAACCGGTACAGCCAGATAATCTTCCGGCGTCTTATATTTCTGAAATAACGTTCGGGTCACTCGATTGACCGCTGCATCTGTACACTGCGCTGACATCAATACAGCAATCGTCAGTTCAAACGGATTGTCATGAATGAGTTCACATTCTGCGTCAGGGAACATATCATCAATGACATCCAGCATTTCCATGACCTTCTTCTTACTTATCATATGGATTTTCTCCATTCACCCAGTCGAAAACCGGAAAGTTTTCCACTGTTTTTGTAAATTGTTTTGTCTGCTGATAATCTTTTCTGACAGTTCTAGAGTCATCCACTGTTTTGACATTTCGTTTTTTCCAGTTCAGTAAAATTCGGTCAATATATTTGAAACTGATCTTATCATGAACAACTGCTTCGTCCATTGCTGCATGAATCAATTCTACTGAGTGGTGATCCGTATCTATCCAGTGGGTCAATGTCTGCATTTCAATCGGAGTCAACGGCCGGCCGAACTGCACTTCAAAACGTTCAAATAACTGCGTGAAATTCATCTGCTTCTCTATTGAGTCGTTATTAGACATCTTGTCCGCTAATTCTGATAGTTGTTCGTCCAGTGGTGTCAGCGAAAAATGCTCACTGTACTGCTGGTCTGAATGACCGACTGTAACTGTCAAAATATCCTTTTGAATCAACCCTTGTATCAGAGCTGCAACCTGATTTTCATCAAGTGATGTCTCTTGTGCGATAGCTTCAAATGAAGGCATCTCACTTGTCTCACTGCTGATCAGCACCAGCTTGAGCAGTATCACAAGTTCTGTTTCATTGATATTCAACTTTGTATAATCTTTAATGAGACTCTTTGGTACTGCCAGCTGCTGATTAATAAATTGGAGCATAGTCTTCACCTACAAGAAAGAGGTCGAGACTTACGTCTCAGCCTCTTTGAATTATTATGGATACAATCTGTTCAGTAATCTTGGGAACGGGCTGGTCTCTCTGACATGTTCTACTCCGGACAGCCAGGCAACCGTACGTTCTAGACCAAGACCGAAGCCTGAATGCGGCACGCTGCCGTATTTACGAAGGTCCGTATAATACGTATAAGCAGCCGGATCAAGCCCATGCTCATTTATACGTGCCTCAAGGAGCTCCAGATCATTAATACGTTCAGAGCCTCCGATGATCTCACCGTAACCTTCCGGTGCAATCAAGTCAGCACACTTCACTGTGCCTTCTTCCTCAGGGTTCGGCTGCATGTAGAACGGCTTGATTTTCGTCGGGTAGTTGACGATGAAGACCGGCAGATCAAAATGATTGGCGATAGCTGTTTCGTGTGGTGCACCGAAGTCGTCTCCCCATTCAATATCATCAAAATTCCATTCTTTCAGCAGCTTGATAGCTTCTGTATAGGTGATTCTTGGGAATGGCGCCGTCACTTTTGAAAGTTTTTCAGTATCGCGACCAAGAATTTTAAGATCGAGCTCACAATTTTTAAGGACGGACTGCACAACAAAGCTGACATAGTTTTCTTGTACTACCAGGCTCTCTTCATGGTCACAAAATGCCATCTCAGGCTCAATCATCCAGAATTCAATTAAATGACGTCTCGTTTTAGATTTCTCAGCACGGAATGTCGGACCGAATGAGAAGACTTTACCATGAGCCATCGCTGCCGCTTCCATATATAACTGTCCGCTTTGTGATAGAAAGGCATCTTCCTCGAAGTATTTCGTATGGAACAGTTCACTTGTTCCTTCAGGTGCACTGCCTGTTAAAATCGGTGGATCGATTTTAGTGAAACCTTCACGATTGAAGAATTCATAAGTCGCACGAATCACTTCATTTCTGATTTTCATAACCGCATGCTGGCGTTTAGAACGCAGCCATAAGTGACGGTGATCGAGCAGGAATTCTGGACCATGTGCTTTCGGTGTGATAGGATAATCGACTGCCTCATGAATCACTTCAAGGTCAGTGACTTCCATCTCATAACCAAAATCAGAACGGTCGTCTTCTTTAATGACACCTGTAATATACAAAGAGGTCTCCTGCGTGATACCTTTTGCAGTTTTGAATAGTTCTTCACCGATATTTTCCTTGACGACGACAGCCTGCATAAATCCTGTTCCGTCTCTTAACTGCAGGAATGCAATTTTGCCGCTCGAGCGTTTGTTCAAAATCCATGCACCGATAGTAACTGTATCACCGACATGACTGCCGGCTTGATGAATCGTTATTTTCATGAGTTGTTCTCCATTCTTTTCTCTACAAATTGTTTCGTTCTTTTGATGGCTTCCAGCATTGAATCTAAATCTGTCGCATAGGACAGACGAATATTGTCAGGTGAACCGAAGCTTGAACCTGGAACTACCGCTACAAGGGCCTGTTCGAGCAGCTGTTCAACAAATTCATCTGCTGACTGATAGCCACATAATCGAACGGTCTCTTTGACGTTCGGATACAAGTAGAATGCACCTTTAGGTTTAATACATCGAATTCCTGGTATTTCCATCAGTTTCGGATAGATAGTCTCCAGTCGCTCTTTAAAGATACTGTTCATCTCATTGATGAATGTCTCGTCACCATTATATGCCTCGACCGCAGCCCACTGAGAAGGTGTCGTCGGATTACTGGTCGAATGGCTTGCAAGATCTGTCATCGCTTTGATCAATGCAGCATCTCCTGCCGCATATCCAATACGCCAGCCGGTCATCGAATGACTTTTTGACACACCGTTGATGACGACCGTGAGCCGCTTGATATCATCGTTTAAACTTGCAATGCTCACATGGCTGCCATCATAGATCAATGTTTCATAGATCTCATCTGATACAACAATGATGTTGTTCTTCACTGCAAACTCAGCGACAGCTTCAAGTTCTTTCCGGTCATAGACGACACCGGATGGGTTATTTGGAGTATTCACAATCACCGCCTTTGTCCGCGGCGTCACTATTGATTCAAGCATCTCTTTCGTTACTTTGTAATCTGTCGTTTCATCAGTAAACACGTAGACGGGTTTACCGCCGGCAAGAATGACCTGTTCAGGATAACTCACCCAATACGGGATAGGAATAATGACTTCATCACCTTCATTCAAGATAGACTGAAACAAGTTATAAAGGGCATGCTTAGCACCCGATGCTACCATGATTTCATTTAACTCATAGTCAAGATGATTTTTTGCCAGTTTCTGCTGGATGGCTTTCTTTAATACCGGTAATCCCCCCGCCGGCGTATATTTTGTCTGACCATCCTGAACGGCCTTAAATGCAGCATCGATTATATGATCCGGGGTATTAAAGTCCGGCTCTCCTGCAGCAAGACCGATGACAGGTTCACCATTAGCCTTCAGTTCATTAGCTTTGGCTGTAATGGCTAATGTCGATGACGGTGTTAATTGTTTGACTCTGTTAGATAGTTCCATGGGTCAGCTCCTTAACCATATGATAGTTTTATTTTACCAAAGTTAGCGCTATTCTTTAAATCATTTATTTACAGCAGGCTTATTTTTCTCAATCCAGCAGATGAACTCTGAAAGATTGCCTCGTTCAATTTGATATTGTTTCAGCACACTGTCAAACACTTTGTGATAATGTGCTTCAACTATTCTCCGGTCCATACAGATGATGATGCCGTCATCATCTTCATGACGGATCAACCGCCCGGCTGCTTGTCTCACCTTTGTCGCCGCATAGGGCAGCTGATAATTGTCAAAACTGTCTGCTGTTTCATCCTGCATGAGCATGACACGCTTATCATTCGGATGGATGAACGGCAGACTGACAATCATGACGCATTTAAATTCTGTGGACTGATAGTCAAGTCCTTCATAAAATGACTGTGTCCCTAGTAGTACACCACTATCCAGCTGGTTGAACTGAGTCAGCAGTTTATGCGGGTTTGACTGCGGTGTCTGCACCAGCATGACATGACTTGTCACTGACTCCAAGTACTGTTCAACTTCCTGAATCAGCTGATAGTTATTGAACAGGACAAGCATCTTTTTATGGCCTGTTGCCAAATAAGAAGTAATGTAGAGGACGACCTGCTGAATAAATGCATCAGTTGATCGAAAATTAAATAGCGGCACATCATCAGGAATAAAAAACGTTACTTTTTGATTCCGATGCGCTGGATTAAAAGCGATGATATCTTTGTCGTGCTGACCGAACAGCGGATTTAAATGCTTGACGGATTGATCCAGCAGCAGCGACCCTGACAATAATGTCAAGGAATGAAAATGCTGGATCAACTGCTGATTGAAGATGTCATCAATTTTACGATCTTTCACATAGATGCATAAAGTAGCTTTATTTGCATTAGTCGTTGAATAAAAAACCAGCTTCTGCTTGTCTACAGCGCTTTTCATCTGCTGAAAGATTTGATAGACATACCTCGACTGTTTTTTGACCAGGCGGCTGAACGGGAGATGTTCGATCGTCTCATTAAATGACTTCAGACACTCCACCAGTTGACTCAGCAGCTGACTAGTTTCTGACAGACGCTGAAAATGATGTGGTTCCGCCTGCTTGCTTAAATCATCAAAAAACTGATCATTCAATTGTTCAATCTCCATGAGCTGATCTTTCAGTTCAATATAAGACGTCCCTATCGAATCAATCGTCATCTTATCATATGACATCGTGTTATATTCAGTGAACAATAGTCCGTCTTCTTTTGACAGCTGTGACAAGTTGTATTTGACAATCTGATAACTCCATTCCGTATACGTATGATTGATAGCTACTTCCTGCAATTGATGCCCTTCATCAATGACCAGATGATTAAAATATTTAGGAAACCCTTCATGTCCGGAATGAAGTAGATGTGAATGGTTGGTAATGCCGAGCATCGGTACATTGATGGTTTTGACATCTTGATATAAATAAGTGTCCTGTCTAGCTTTATATAAATTTCTCATTAAATCAAAGTAGATTTTTCTTCCACCATTCAAGTTGATGCGTTCGATATCACCGTCACTGCCCTCCAATAAAAACACCAGGAGCTGCATTTTAAGAAGCAGAATATCATGATTTTCTTTTTTATCTTCAACAATAAATTTGACGAATTCAACCGAAATATAATTGCGTTTACTTTTCAGCAGTACGAGTGGTAGTTCACTCTGCAGCGTCTGTTCAATCTTCAAGGCATCAGCATGAATCAATTGCTGCTGCAGTGCTTTTGTAGCAGTCGACAGCAGTATGTTTTCCTCATGTGTAAGAACGTAGTAAACAGCGGCTGTTAAATAAGCAAGCGTCTTGCCGCTGCCGACTTCCGCTTCAATCAATTTTACTTTGTTATTCACCATATTGTCATAGATCAACTCAGTCAAATAGAGCTGTTCCTTCCGGTCGTTCAAACCGTTATCTTTAATGATCTTCCGGTAAAACTGAGCCAGTGTCATGTCCAGTGTAGAATGGACGTAATTTCTAGATGAAGCGACATATTTCAACCCTGAAGCTTCAGGCAGAACATCCTGACCTCGATGATTTTCAATGATCGGAAAGAGCAGATGATCGATATCATTTTTAAGTTTCTTTGATAGATGATAGAGCTGAATAAGGGTCTTCTTTGGAAGTGAAGCCGCTTTGCCGAGACACTTGATCAACAATTCAGCAGTTGCCTGAGCATCAGCTATCGCGGAATGTGCATCATCGAGCGTGACATCGAGCGCCGCTGCTATTACACCCAGCTGATAACTCGACTGGTCTGGATAAAATATTTTGAAGAGATCTACCGTATCAATCGTATATTTAGGATCAAAATGCATCTCATATTTATTGAACAGCTGCATCAGAAAATTTAAATCAAAGTTAATATTATGTGCTACAAACACTCTATTTTGCAGCAGCTCCAAAATGCGCGGGGCAATCTGATCAAATGACGGGGCATCTCTCACCATGTCATTGTTGATGCCTGTCAGTGATTCGATAAATGGTGAAATCGTTTCATCTGTATAGATATAGCTGTCAAACTTCTGGATGATTTGATGATTGTCCACAATGACAATGCCAATCTGAATAATTTCATCTACTGCTGCATTATTACCAGTCGTTTCAATATCTACTACTGCAAGCTGCATGTTAATCCACCTGCATTTCTATATCAGCGCTGATAAATTGATGTCTATGACCAGTATCATCGACAACAATGAGTCGCCCGTCATCCATTATATCAATCGCTTCACCCATTATCTGCTTATTCCCTTCAGTGTATCGGAGCACCCTGCCCCAAATATTCGAATAGCTTTTGTACTGGTCTTTAATTTCATTAAAGTCATGAGTGAGAAATAATTGATAGTAATGTGCAAGCCGTCTACATAAAGACTCGAAAAACTGATAGCGATTGACTGCTGCGCCACTCTCGAGTGCAATACTTGTCGCCCTGTCTGTTAAATCATCCTGAAAATCACTCGCCTCGTGATTAAGGTTGATGCCTATGCCGCAGATAATATGCTTCACACTTGTTGAATCACCATTGATCTCTGTTAAAAACCCACATACTTTTCGATCATGAATATAAATATCATTCGGCCATTTGACCTCTGCTTTTACCCCGTATTCACTGCGGATTGTCTCTGCAATAGCAAGAGATATAAACAAATTGAAGGTCGTGATCTTCTGAAATGAGATCTGTGGATGGAACACGACGCTCATCCATAGTCCTTTCTTTCCTTGAGAATCCCAGACGCGATTGAATCTACCACGGCCTTCTGTCTGTATTTCACTGATGACAATGAACGGCTCATCAGTTTCAAGCAATTTTTCCTGTGCAATTTTCTGTGTGGAAGTCACTTCTTGATAAACATGAATAGCGTTAAAATCAGTCGATGTCCTGATCATCAGTTTCATCAGATTATTGTCCCAGACGTCAGGGAAAGAGACGAGCTTATACCCTTTGTTCTGAACAGATCCAATGACAAATCCTTCCTGTTTTAAACTCTCGATAGTTTTCCATACAGCAGTCCTGCTGATATTCAGTTGTTCGGCTGCCTTCTGACCAGACACATAGTTGTCTTTATGGTCATAGAGATAGGACAGAATCTTATATTTATATTTTGACATGGTTATCTACCCACTTTAGTATATCTTTCTGACAATTCGGCAGTCTGCCGAGCACTATCAATTCTTCTATTTCAAGAAGTATTTCTTTCAGCCAGCTTCCGCCTCTTCTATTGAGATGTGTCATCAAGTCATGGCCATCAATCATCATATCTGACCGTTCCTTGATGGGGAGTTGAACTAAAATAGCATTCACATCATCAACAGTCACGTTTACTTGTTCACCTAGTGCAGCAAGCATGTTCAAACAATCTCCCGTCAATGTGCCGTAATGGTAGACCGTAAGCGGCAGTGGATGATTCTCCGACAGTTCTGTATAAATAGCACGCGCTGCTTTTATTCGCTTCACTTCATGATTCGATAACTTCAGCTGCGATATATCATGACAAGCAATCATGTCCTTGTATAGGCAATAGCCCATATAGGATTCAAAAGTCACTGCACGAACCGGCTTGTACAGCTGTTTCATCTGACTGAAGACTGGTATGGACTGGTATAAATATGTATGTTCCATCGTTGTCATCGCTGAAGCAGGATTTAATCCTGCTAACAGCTTCTTGACTTCCACGATGATACGTTCAATGGACACGTGACGCATCAGCGCACTGTGCGTCACCATTGCTTGTTTCGTTTGTGGTTCAATGGCAAAGTCTAAAGCACTTTGAAAGCGGCAGGCTCTAAGCATACGAAGAGCATCCTCAGAAAAGCGGTCATAAGCATTTCCCACTGCACGAATATATTTATTTTGAAGATCCTGTTGACCGCCGACATAATCAACCACTTGAAACTGCCTGTCAAGAGCCATCGCATTGATGGTGAAATCCCGTCTCAACAGATCATCCTTAAGTTCAGTCACAAAAAACACGTTGTCCGGCCGCCTGTAATCATCATAACTACCTTCCACTCTAAAGGTCGTCACTTCGTAAGAGTCACCTTCGTAAAGCACCATCATCGTGCCATGCTCCTTGCCTACTGGTATAGTGCGGCTGAAAATATGTTCAACCTCTTCCGGAGTGGCGCTCGTTGCTATATCCACATCATTGATGGGTATATTGAGCAGGTGATTTCTGACTGCACCACCGACAATGAAAGCACGGTGGCCATGTCTTTCCAGCTGTTCGATCAGCGGCACTGCTGTCTGCAATTTAGCGAGATTGTCCATTGATTAACTCCTGGTATAGCTGCTCATACTGATTGGTAATATGGTCAGAGGCAAATCGTTCATTGATATCAACCAGCATCTCTTCCTGTAATTTTCTGTAATACACATCATCTGTCAGTAATTTAACCGCATAACGGCTCGCTGCCTCTGTGTCTCCGACGTCTACAAGTAAACCTGTCTTGTCATGCTGGATGACTTCGCCGATGCCGCCAGCTCGTGTGCCGATACAAACGACACCACAGTACATGGCTTCAAGAAGAACAAGACCGAAGCTTTCCTTTTCTGACATCAGCAGGAATAAGTCAGACAATTGGTAGAACGGCGCTACCTGTTCCTGTTTTCCGATGAACAGCACATCATCCGCTATACCCAGTCGTTTCGCAAGCTGGCGCATTTTTGACAGTTCCGGACCGTCCCCGATCAGCAACAACTTCACTTTGAGTTGACTTCGTACTTTTTTGAAGGTTTGGATAATATCCTGAATTCGTTTCACTTTACGGAAGTTCGAGACATGTGTGATGACTTTATAATCATCAGGAATCGCATAATTTCGTTTTAATTCGGCATTCGTGTTCACTGTAAAATCTTTTTCGTTGATGAAGTTGTACACAGTGACAATATTTTTGTCAGGATTGATGACTTGCATTGTTTCCTCAATCAATGCATGACTGACACTCGTCACGACATCACTTTCTTCAATACCGTACTTAATGGCTTCACGCAGAGTGGAATCATATCCAAGAACTGTGATATCCGTCCCGTGCAGTGTGGTGACGATTTTGACATCTTTTCTGGCAATTTGACGCGCCAGTATACCACAGATGGCATGAGGGACTGCATAGTGCATATGGAGCACATCAAGATCATAGGCATTGATGACTTCAGCGATTTTTGTTGCCAGTGTGATGTCATACGGCGGATATTGAAAGACGGCATATTGGTTGACATCTACTTGGTGCAGCGTAATATTAGGCCGCTGAAACTGGATTCTAAAAGGAGTATTCGATGTAATAAAATGAACATCGTGGCCTCGTTCAGCCATCTTTAATCCCAGTTCTGTTGCAATGATGCCTGATCCACCCATCGTTGGATAACATGTAATTCCTATCTTCATACTATTCACCTAAACTTTCGTAGTAACTAATAATCGCACTGGCGCTGCCTTCATTCGTTGCTAACGGAACATCATAGACATCTGACAATCGCAACAGTGCAGAGACATCAGGTTCATGCGGCTGTGCAGTGAGGGGATCTCTGAAGAAAAATATCGCATCAATGTCCTGATTAGCGACAAGTGCTCCAATCTCCTGGTCTCCTCCGAGCGGACCTGATTTAAAACGATGGACATTCAATCCTGTCTGGTCAGAGACACGCTGACCAGTCGTTCCGGTCGCAAATAACTCATGTTTTTTAAATTCATCCAGATGCTGCAGTATAAAATTGACGAGCGCCTCTTTTTTCTGGTCGTGTGCAATAATCGCAAATTTCATTCTGTTCTCCTTTCAAAACGGTTTTTGTCCCTTGTATTGACTTTATCCATTGTGCGTTGAAAGTAATCCGTCAAATCAATGTCCATGGAGTTAGCCAGGCAGATCAGAACAAATAAATTATCGGCGAGTTCCATGCCAATGTCTTTTTCCTGTTCAGATAGTTTCTTTTGTTTGGGTCCATAGACATGGTTGATTTCGCGAGCTAATTCACCGACTTCTTCTGTTAACCGTACCATGTTTTCCATCGGAGAAAAATAACCTGCTTTAAACTGATTGATATACTGATCGACTTCATGCTGCATGTCTGCTAAACTTTTCATACATCCTCCTATTGCCTATCTATACCGTTCACGTTTATTATTAAATGGTAAAGGGGGTATCTATTTGCGTTTTACTATTAAGCCGTTGAACATTTTGATGATACTACTTGGAAGTTTTATCTTTAGTTTCGGCATTGTCAACTTTAATATGGCACACCATTTAACTGAAGGTGGCTTCACTGGTATCGCTCTTATATTATATCATTTATTTGACTGGAGTCCTGCTGTACTGAATCTAATTTTCAATATTCCGTTGTTCTTTGTCGGTTATCGTCTGCTCGGTAAGACGTCATTCATCTACACGCTGATCGGCACTCTGAGTGTATCAGTCTTCCTCTATTTGTGCGGACAGTTTCCTGCTCATATCAATCTTAAGGATGACTTGATGCTCGTTGCATTATGCGGCGGTGTGCTGATTGGTATCGGCCTCGGAATTATTTTCCGCTTTGGAGGGACAACTGGCGGCGTAGACATTGTTGCACGTCTCATGAAGAAATATTTTGATGTTGCTATGGGCAAAACGATGTTCATCTTTGATTGTTTTGTCATCCTTCTGACGTTACTGACAATCGGTGATTACAAACTGACGTTATATACACTTGTCTGTGTCTTCGTCGGTTCCAGAGTCATCGATGCGATACAAGATGCCGGCTATTCAGCTCGAGGTGCGTTAATCATTTCTGAACATTATGAACAGCTCGGAGACGAAATCAATAAGCAGCTGGAACGGGGGGTCACTCAAATTTCAGCGCAGGGACATTATTCTAAAGCAAACCGTCCGATGTTATACTGTGTAGTGCCTAAAAATGAAATCACTCGACTGAAACAACTGGTTCATGTGATTGATCCCCATGCTTTTGTCTCACTGCTTGAAGTCCATGACGTCCTTGGTGAAGGATTCACGCTGGATGAGAACAAACAGTTACTCGAACAAAACTAAAAAAGAACTCAACGTAATCGTTGAGTTCTTTTTTAGTTATTAGTCGCTGCTTCTTGCCAGCATAAACATTCTGACAAACTCTGCAACAGCAATAGCAGTTGCTGCCACATAAGTCATCGCAGCGGCAGATAAGACTGACTTCGCATGACGATATTCCTGTGCATCGACCATTTGAAGCTGTTGAATTTGATTCATCGCACGTTTACTTGCATCGAATTCAACCGGTAACGTTACGATAGAGAACAATACTGCAAATGCCATCAATGCGACACCCGCCCAGATTGCCATTGAACCGATACCACCACCAGTGCTTGAAATACTTGTTAATACCGCACCGATCATAATCAGTAAATAACTGAAAGATGTTCCTAAGTTAGCAAGCGGCAATAAGCTTGTTCTGAATTTCAAGAAACCATAGCCCGTAGCGTGCTGAATGGCATGCCCTACTTCGTGAGCAGCAATAGCAGTGCCTGCCACACTTGGTTGTCTGAAGTTAGATGGACTTAAGACGACACGTTTGCTTCTTGGATCATAATGGTCAGACAAAAAGCCTTGACCTTCAATAACTTCTACATCGTGAATCCCATTAGCAGCAAGTATTTCTTCTGCCACCTGCTTACCTGATTTACCTGAAGTTGATCTTACCTTAGAGTACTTATTATAGGTGGATTTTACTCGAGCCTGAAAATACATAGGTACTAACATAATCAATACAAAATATATAATATAACCCATTCATACACTCTCCTTTAATGTTATTTTATAAAGATGGTCAGATTAAGTCAAATGATATTATCTGATTAATTTTCTCCATAGTATCACTATAGGAATCACCGACAGCCAGAATGCAAAGTAACCGATATGACGAATATATTGTTCCAGCATGCTGTAAACTGGATACTGCATATAGACATAATCTATGACATCATTATGAAAGACCCAGATGATTGTTGCAAGTATATGCCACTTCTTAATTTTGAAAAATGGCAGAAATATGAACGCTTCTATTGCCATGATGCTATGGGACACACACAGCATCAATCCCATACTAGTCACCTCGCCAAGTTCAATAAAAGTAAATAGATTCATAACCACAGCCCAGACCCCATATTTAATGAGTGTCACAAAGGCAAGTGATTCCATAAGACCTGAATGTCTACCTAATACGATCAGTGTCAGTGCAATCACTAGAAATAAAGAAGCAGTCGGGCTGTCAGGTACAAACGGCATGAAATACCATTCTGTCCGTGACAGCTGTCCGCCGTACCAGTAATAGCCGTATAAAGTTCCAAGAAGGTTGCAAATCATTAAAAATATGAGGAAATATTTGTTCATCAACCAAAAGTAATACTGCTGTTTCATGTGGCCTCCCTATAAAAAAAGAGCCATCTTATCAGATGACTCCTAATGAATTATTTTTTGATTTCATTGCCATCTTTATCTGTTTCGTGAAGACCTTCGATGAATTTAGCAACCTCGTCAATTTGTTTATCAGTCAATGTATCTTTGAATGATGGCATTGCACCAGCACCATTTTCTACAAATCCTTTGACACCTGCTGCTGGAAGTTTTGATTCAACTAAGTTTGGACCAGCCCCGCCTGTCAATTCACCACCATGACAGCTTGTACAGTTCGATTTAATGATGTTTTCATAAGTTGGATCCGTTTTATCTAAGTTCGTAAATGAAATCGCACCTTGCGCTTCCTGCTTCTCCCAGTCATGGTAAGCAGAAGATTCCCATGTTGTATAGAAAATAATAGCAACTGCTGATAGCATTAATCCAGAAGCGATAGGACGTTTGTACCATTTACGTTCACGACCACGGTCTAACCATGGTGCAAGCAGTAAAGCACCAAAGGCAATACCCGGCAGCACGATAGCACCGAATGTATTGAATGGACCAGATGCGTAAGTATACTTCAGAATTTGGTACAAGAACAGGAAGTACCAGTCTGGAAGTGGTGTATAACCAGTATCTGAAGCGTCAGCTACACGTTCCAACGGTGAAGGATGAGCTACAGTCAAGCATAGAAATGCCACTAAGAATACTGCACCAGTCATCCATTCCTTCAGTAAGAAATCGGGCCAGAAACTTTCGGTTTTACCAGGAAATTCTGAATAATCTCTATTTAATTTGGCTTTCTTGTATTGTTTAATACGAGAGTCACCAACAAATGTCATACCTTTACCTTTATGCATTCCTCATTACCTCCTTTATAGTATATTCGGTCTTATAGTGGGCCTGAAATACCTTGTTTTCTGATCATGATAAAATGCGCCGCTAATAACGCGAATAAACATGCCGGCAGGAAGAAGACGTGGATAGCGAAGAAACGTGTCAATGTTTGAGCACCGACGATTTCCGGGTCACCAGCAAGCAATGTTTTCACCCATCCACCAATGAATGGAACGGCTTCTGCAATCTGCAGACCTACCTTTGTTCCAAACAATGCTTTCATATCCCATGGTAACAAGTACCCTGTGAAACTTAAACCAAGCATCACGAAGAAAATTAACACACCGACAACCCAGTTCAATTCACGAGGTTGTTTGTATGATCCTGTAAAGAACACACGAAGTGTATGCAGGAACATCATCACGACAACTAAACTCGCACCCCAGTGGTGCATACCGCGGACAATGACACCAGCTGCAACATCATGCTGCAAGTAATAAACTGATTTCCATGCATTCACAATATCAGGAACATAGTACATAGTCAGGAACATTCCTGACAGCACTTGGATCACAGTAATGAAAAATGTTAAACCACCAAAACAATAGACGAAAGCAGAAAAGTGATAAGCAGGGTTGACATGCTCAGGCACTTCATGATCCGCGATATCACGCCAGATTGGTGTTACATCAAGTCTATCATCGACCCAATCATAGATTTTCTCGATCATTATTTACCCTCCTTATTTTGCTAACTCATTTGGATGCTTTTTACCGATTGTCAGCATGCCGCCTTTTTCGCCAGTTTCATACTGGTCAAGCGGTGCAAGTGGTGGTGTACCAGGAATGTTTTTGCCATTCTTCTCGTAACGACCATTATGACATGGGCAGAAGAATTGATTCGGATTCTCTTTGTCACCGTTCCAGTTGACTGTACAGCCCAAGTGCTTACATGTCGGTGAAAGTGCGACTACGTTATCGCCGTCTTTGTAAACCCATGCAAACGCAGTCACTTCGCTTGTATACCATGCGTCTTTTTGTTCGAACTTAAAATCTACTTTAGTAGGTTCTTCTTTAAGTTCTGATATTTTGACGCTTGTTGTTATCATACCGCCTGCAGAACCTGATTTGAAGACTGGATCCAATGCAAATCGACCCATCGGCAAAACGATACCTGCTGCCATAAATGACCCAACTCCCATCAGGGAATAGTTTAAAAATTGGCGTCTTGTGACACGTTGGCTCATTTAGATTTCCCCCCTCTAACGCTTCTTTTTCTTAAAAATATACTAGGACATATCAATTTTAGCCTAATAACTAATGATGGTCAATATAATGGCGGAAATAAGTCGATTAAATAACGTTACTTATTCCACATCTTAATAATTTCACGCATCAGATCTTTCACTTGATTATCTATCATGTCTTCCTTGAATTCATCGTGCATCGTTTCCAGCGGGAATATATTAACTTTAAAATGATGTTCAGTAGTCTGCAGTTTACTGGACATTGCTGTAACAAACATAATATTTTTCAAGCCGTAGCTTTTCAACTGTTCAGCGATGACCGTTGTCAATGTATAATCTTCCTGCACTTGTACCGGTGGAATCAGCAGCACGCGACCTTTGAATTGATTTTCAACCTGCATCGTCATCAATTGAATGATTTCGAACTGGTCGACTATCGTCATCAACTGACCTCTATAGTCCACATCGATAACTGGAATAATCGCTGTGTCGATGTATTCCAGCTGATGTTTGATTTCTTTTAGATCTCTGTAATTAAATAACATCGTGTCAGTCCTTTAGTTTTTTAATAATAGTACTGAAATAGTCAAAATCATCTTTATCATGAAGTAACAGTGACATATCTACTTTTTCGCTGATTATCTCAGCCAGCCGCTGCCGTTCTAATGGGTTTAAATACGCAAAGCTGTCCGGCATCTGTCGTCTATCGATCAGCGCAACCAATCGTTCATAATACTGCAATTCATTGAATTTAGGTTCATGGAAAGCAAAATAAAAATAGAACTCTCCTTCAATTTCATTTAACAGATGAAAAATAACATCGGCCTCTGTAATAATTCTACCTTTGTAATGAAACAACAGCTGATGTGAATGCGTCAATGTCAGTCCTTCTGACAGTTCGCCTGCAGGACTGACAAATACAAAGTGCTCAAGCACTCTGTGATCCTTAAGAAAGTTAAGCACCCATACGGTTTCTTTCTGATCAATCAAGTAATGATAGAGTGCATACTTCAGAAGTCCTCGACGCCGTTCAACGACGTTGAGCATAGAATTATCTGTCATAAGGATCAAAACCTGGGTCTAATTTAACAAGCTGCTCACTGATAGGAGATGCGTCCTGGCCGATTTCCAGCAGGTAATTGTAGTAGTCATGAAGAAAATCAATATTTTCATTCAGATCACTGTAAGCCTGTTCATAAAAATGTCTGGCTTCTGTATCGCGTTCAAGCTGCTGATAACTATAAGCAAGATTCCATTTGACGATAGGGTCGACATCATCCTCATCAATCAATGAAAACAGTCTTACGGATTCTTCGAACATCTCGTTTTCTTTGTAGTAGTCAGATAAAAGAAGCGCAGCCTCCGTATAAGAGGGATCGATAGTGAGTGCTTGAATTAAATATGGTTCAGCTTCCTGATTTTTTACATGCAGCATTACACGCGCTGTATCCACGAGCAGCTCTTTGAAGAATTCATTCAGTGCAAGTCCTTGTTTACCGACGATGATGGCTTCATCGTACAATCGCTCTGCTTCATACAAATTGACGAGCAGTAAATACGCCTGCATATAGTCAGGGTCTTTATCCAGTAATGTTGTTAAAACTTGGATGGCATCCGGCAGATGATCATTCTTTTCTAAAGCGATGGCCTTTTTAAAGAAATCATCACTCGTCATCTCTTTCTCTTCCAGCTTGCTGTAGTACTGCTCAGCTTCTTCGTAGTTACCGCTCTGCAGCATCGCATCAGCAAGGCGGCTGTTGATATTGACCTGGTTAATGACCGATTCACCATGATTCAGCAAAGTTTCATATCTTCTTGCTGCCTGTAAATATTCACCGTCATAATAGAACAGTTCTGCAAGTGCGAATGTAATGATCAGTTCATCCGGTGCCATCTCTTCTGCAGTCCTCAACTTATCAAGTGCTACTTCTACCATTCCTTGCTGCTGGTAGACATCCGCTTCCAGTAAGTACCGTTCTGTTGTAGGCGGTGCATGATGAAGTACTTCTAGTGCCTTGTCAACTTGGTTTTCATCGATGAGTCCTTCGATATAATAGACCAACAGTTCAATTTCGTCAGGAAATTGATGGTAGAGGACATCAAAAATCTTCATTCCTTGAGGCACTAGACCATATTGATACAATGTTTCTCCTAGAATAAACAGTCCTTCATGATCATCGGAGGTTAAAACTTCATTTACCTCTTCATCAATGGACTCAATGTGCTGTAAATGTACTTTATCTATAATCTGATAGACATCCATTATTGTGCTCCTAACTTATTCATTGTCTCCATAAAGTCGGGAAACGATACTGCGATACTTTCAAATCCTTTAATTGTAACGGGTTCATCAAGTAACAGACTGGCTGTTGCAAGCATCATGCCGATTCTATGATCGCCCCGGCTGTCCGTCACGTCTTGTCGAGCCGTTCGACCGGGTTCAATTATCATACCATCATGAGTAGCAGTCAACTTAAATCCTAACTTCCTAAGCTCTTCGACAACTGCATCAATTCGGTTCGTTTCTTTGACTTTCAGTTCTTCTGCATCCTTTATCATACTCGTGCCGTCTGCCTGTGTCATCAATAATGCAATAATCGGCAGTTCATCAATCAATCTTGGTATTAGATCGCCTTCGATAGTAATAGGAAGCAAATGTTCAGTATAACGAACTCTGATGGTCGCTGTCGGTTCACCGGTAGATGTGACGTCAGTGACTTCTATATACCCCCCCATCCTTTTGATGACGTCTATCATTCCATCTCTCGTGGTATTGATGCCAACATGGTTAAGCACCACATCACTACCTGGTGTTATCAGAGCAGCTGCCATTAAAAAGGCGGCAGACGATATATCACCCGGCACAGTAAAATCACCAGCCTTCAGCTGTTCGACAGCCCCAGGCGGCAGAGTTATGGTATGATCGTCTACTGAGATGTCAATCCCATAGACTGGAAACATGGTTTCTGTATGATTTCGTGTTTTAACCCGCTCAGTAATGATGACAGGCTGCTTGGCATATAATCCAGCAAATAGAATAGCAGATTTCACTTGAGCGCTGTCAACAGGCATCTCATAATGAATCCCGCTGACTACAGAAGGTTCAATCAGCAACGGTGTTCTGCTGTTATTGTGGCTGCCTGTTATTCTGACACCCATAGCCGTCAGCGGATCAATGATACGTTCCATCGGACGTCTGCCGATAGATGCATCTCCAGCTAATATCGTTCTAAAAGGCATGCCGCTCATGACTCCTGCAAGCAGGCGGGTAGTCGTACCCGAATTACCTGTATACAGCACTTGGACGGGTTCTTTGAAATTCTTAAATCCTTCAGACGTCACTGTGACCTGCTCATCGCTTACTGTAATAGCCACACCCAGCCTTCTGAAGACATCAATAGTCGACAGACAGTCTTCACCGAGCAGCGGCCGTCTGATGGCAGAAGTCCCTTGCGCTAGAGAACTCAGTATAATCGCGCGGTGTGTGATTGATTTGTCGCCCGGAACAGAAGTAGATCCTTGTAATGGGCCAGTTAATTTAATGGTCATCATATCCTCCTAATAATGACGTTAACTGCTGAAAGGCCAGCAACAGCTCATGATAACCGAAGCTTTTCATATACGGCCTATCTTCAAGCAGTACAAATTGAATATATTCATCTTTATTTTTTTTATCTTTTTTCATCAAATCATAATAACAGGAGAAATCATCAAAACGCGGTAGAGGGAGGTGCAATGCGTGAAACCACTTCAGCAGCTGCAATGGATGCCTCCCAGACAGTATCTCCATGTAGAGAAGCCCGATCATCACAGCATGACCATGAGCAATCTTATGCTTAAACTCTACTGCATGGCCGAATGTATGCCCTAAATTTAAATAGCTTCTCATTCCATGTTCATATTCATCTGCCACTACTATATCGAGCTTCTTCTTAATGCCCGCCATTATCCAATGTTCCATCCGATTGAGCTGATTGAGTTCGAATGAAGTCGGGATGTCATGCTCAAGCTGCTGTCTTACTTCTTCAGATTCAAGCATCGCATGTTTAATGACTTCAGCAAAGCCGCTTAATTTTTCGTTGTAGGATAATGAGGTCAAAAATGACAGATCGTAATAAACACCAGCCGGGCGTTTAAACGCACCTATCAAGTTCTTTCCTGCATGACTGTTGATTCCGGTCTTTCCGCCGACACTCGAGTCATGCGCGAGAATGGTCGTCGGTACTTGTATAAAATCAACACCTCGCAGTAACGTCGCTGCAATAAATCCTGCGAAGTCTCCTACGCTTCCACCGCCAACTGCAATAACAACCGATTGACGAGACACACCTGATGCAAGGATAGCCTCAATAACAGCTGAATATTCCTCGATAGTCTTCAGACGTTCTCCTCCATCTACTTCAAAGACAAGGTCCGGCTCTTTAATCAATTTTTTAATTTTTTCGTGGTGATAATGACTCACTTGTTTGTCGATAATATATATATAATGCTGGTAATGATTGATTTCACTAAGTTTTGCTAACGCCATATCTCCGATGACAATCGGATAATTGCGATCAGAATAAGTGGTCGTCAGTTCCATTAAAACTCCCTCACTTCATCTCGGTAGCGATTCACTTGCGCTATCAGCTGTTCCATATGATTAGACTGGAACTCTTCGAGCACTGCACGTGCAATTTCAAAGGCAACGGCATGTTCACAAACAATGGAAGCGGCAGGCACAGCACAGCTGTCTGACCGTTCAATACTTGCCTGATAGGTTTCTTTCGTAGCGATATCGACAGATGGAAGCGGCTTATACAGCGTTGGGATGGGTTTCATGACAGCATTTACTGTAATAGGCATACCATTAGTCATTCCGCCTTCAAATCCACCAAGATGATTACTTAAGCGGTAATACCCTTCGCTCTCATCATAGGCAATAGGATCTTGGACCTCACTGCCAGGGAGACTGCTCAACTTGAAGCCTTCTCCAAAAGATACGCCCTTGAATGCATTGATGCTGACGACACTCTGTGCAATGCGGCCGTCAAGCTTCCGGTCGTAATGGACATAGCTCCCGAGTCCAGGTGGACAATTGATCACAGTGACTTCCACTTCTCCCCCAATTGAATCACCCGCTTTTTTTGCGGCATCAATTCGTTCCCGCATCTGTTCCGCTACAGCTGCATCCAAGCATCTGACATCATTGCTATCATTTCCTGCTGCTATTTCGGCCCAAGTATACTGTCCGTCATCTTTAATGCCGCCAATTTCTTTGACACGACTGATGATCTGAATATCCAGCTGTTTAAGCAATATCTTCGACACCGCACCGACAGCAACCCTTGCAGCTGTTTCACGGGCGCTTGAACGTTCAAGAACATTTCTCAGATCACGATGGTTGTATTTCATCCCGCCAACCAAATCTGCATGGCCAGGTCGTGGTTTTGTGATGACCCGCTTCATCTGCTCTTGTGCTGATTCATCAATCGGCGCTGTTCCCATAATTTTCAGCCAGTGTTTATGGTCATCATTCGTAACAACAAGTGTAATAGGACTTCCTAGTGTATAACCATTTCTGACACCAGACATGATTTCAACAGTATCCTTTTCAATCTGCATGCGTCGGCCGCGACCATAGCCTCCCTGCCTCTTGAGGAGTTCTTCAGTAATTTCTTCTGCTGTCAGCTGAAGATTAGCTGGAATTCCTTCAATGATGACGGTTAATTGTGGGCCATGTGATTCGCCCGCTGTTAAAAATCTCACATTTACTCATCCTCTCACACTTTTAAGTACTCATAGTTTACCATAAAATAAAAAAGTCGTGCCTCAGCACGACATTAAATATTAATTAGTATACCCAAGTGGCATTGACTAAATTGTAGTCTACTAACTCTTCTTCTTTGAACCATAAAGCAATTTCTTTATTGGCAGATTCCACTGAATCAGAACCATGAATGATATTTTTTCCTACTGTCAGACCGAAGTCACCGCGAATTGTGCCTGGCAGCGACTCAGAAGGATTCGTAACACCTACTAATGTACGGCCCACTTGAACAACATTATCTCCTTCAAGTACCATCGCAAAGACTGGCCCCGAAGTAATGAAGTCAACAAGTTCTCCGAAGAATGGTCGTTCACTATGTTCACCATAATGTGTTTCAGCTAACTCTTCTGATACTGTCATCAGTTTAGCGCCTACAATTTTAAGGCCTTTATTTTCAATACGTTTGACGATTTCACCGATTAAATTGCGGCCGACACCGTCGGGTTTGATCATTAAAAAAGTTCTTTCCATCATTATCCCTACCTTTGTTTAATATAAATCCAAAAATAGTTTACCATTGAAAACGATTTCTTACAACGTCTAATGAGTCCGCTGTGTCAACCTAGTCAGAAGTTTCATCATTTTTGCACGGGCAGGTGTTTCTGGAAGCTGCAGTAAATGTTCATGAGCCTTACGAGAATAAGTGGCACTGATTTCGAGTGATTCTTTGATACCGTACTGACGGACAGACTGGATGACCTGATCAAAATACTGGTCTGTCTGATCGGGATGAAGCTCTGTCATCAGTTGTTTTAAATGGGCATCATGACTGAGAGCAACCATCAGTGGAAGGGTCACATGCCCATTTCTAATATCACTGCCAACGGGTTTCCCAAGCTGCTCTTCTGTGCTGGTGTAATCGAGCACATCATCGATAATCTGAAAACTCATTCCAACAAAATGACCGAATCTACCTAAATGATAGATATGTTTGTCAGAAGCCCCGGTACTCATGCCACCAAGTTTACAGCTTGCTTCAAGTAGGATAGCCGTCTTTCTGTTGATTCGCCGCAAGTATTTTCTGAAAGTGACGTTAGTTTGATACTGGTCTTCCAGCTGAGCGAATTCACCATAGCTCACTTCGAGAATGACATCAGCAAAATACTGGTGATAGCGTTCATTGTCAATATCAGCAATTAAATTCAATGCAGCCGCCAGAAAATAATGCCCTGTCTGAATCGCAACAGGCGCATCCCATTCCTCATGAACAGCATTCACGCCCCGGCGCTTAGCACTGTTATCGATATAATCGTCATGGACAAGGCTTGCCATATGTATGATCTCAAGCGCAGTCGCTGTTTTTATCAGTGTTTGGTCATTAGTACTCCCAAACGTACCTGACAGCAGTACAAAATAAGGGCGAATTCTTTTACCGCCTGATGTCAGTATATGTTTCCCTGCCTCATTCAATAATGAATAGTCATCATTGATGACATCATTTAATAAAGATTCAACTTCTTTGATACTTTCGTTCATAGTGACCATCCTTAATGTGGTTTGTAACCGATATGCATAGCGCTCACGCCACCAGTAAATCCTTTGAACTCAATATTGACGAATCCTGATTCAGCGAATAATTTTGCCAGTTCGAACTTGCCGGGGAATTCGAAAGCCGACTGCTGCAGCCAGTTGTATTCATTTTCAGACTTAGCAAAAACTTTACCGAATAGCGGCATAATGAATTTGAAATAAACTTGATAACCCTGCTTGAATAACGGCATCGTCGGCTGGCTTGTTTCAAGACAGACAACCATACCGCCGGGCTTGACGACACGGTACATTTCTTTCAGTGCCTGCAGATAATCAGGTACATTTCTGAGACCAAATCCAATCGTCACATAGTCAAACTGATGATCGTCAAACGGAAGTTCCATCGCATTGCCTTGTACTAAATCGATGTTGTTGATCAATGCACATTTTTCTTCAGCAACTTTCAGCATATTTGCACTGAAGTCAAGTCCTGTAACATGACCTTTGTCACCGACTGCTTTAGATAATTGAAGTGTCCAGTCTCCTGTTCCGCAACAGACATCCAGTGCTTTAGCACCTCGTTTTACCTGCATGCGTTTCATTACTTTTTTACGCCAGCTTTTATGTTGATTAAAACTGATGATATCATTCAAGCGATCATATCGTGTAGAGATATTCTCAAACACTCCGTGAACGAGTTCTGTCTTTTCTTCCTGTGTTTTCGGCATTTCCTGTCTACTCAATATTGCACCTACTTTTATTTTTATTATATGTTGATTCATTCAGCAATGCATTAATCTCATCATGACTCAATGTGGTGAACGGAGCAACAAAAGCGGTTTCGATTTTTTCAATCAAATTTATATCGCCGCTCTCCTTGTACTGTGACTTCCAGACATTCTGATCTTTTACTGTCTGAGTTAATCGCTTAAATTGCTCAGGATTGAACTGCTCAGCCATATAGCGGTAAAATAATGCACTTAACAGATCGGTCGTCAGTAAAGCGGTCGCTTTATTGTCATGGGTGATTAAATCTGCAAAACGCATACTGGAATCAATTGCTATCACTGCCTTTTTGACATTACTGCTGATTTCCAGTCGTTCAACGATTGCTGCTATGTAAGGATTGATTTCAGGGCACGTATATGATGAGTACCGCTGTTCCAGCAATTGATTATCATGTTTGTATTGTGCAATGAAATCCATCGTTATTCCTCCAGTCATTACTTGTATATTATAACTTAAATATAAGATAGTTAAACAAAAAAACTCAAAATAAAAAAGCCCGTAAACGGGCTTTTTTAAAAGTCACAATTATTTAACTGCGTCTTTCAAAGCTTTACCAGCTTTAAAACCTGGAACTTTGCTTGCTGGAATTTCGATTTCTTTACCAGTTTGTGGGTTACGCCCTTTACGAGCAGCACGCTCACGAACTTCAAAGTTACCAAAACCGATTAATTGAACCTTCTCACCATTAGCTAATGATTTTTGAATTGATTCAAAAACAGCATCTACAGCTAAGCCTGCTTCTTTTTTAGTTAAATTAGCATTTTCAGAAACTGCATTGATTAAATCTGTTTTATTCACGTCAATTCACCTCCCCAAAGGTTATGTAATGATAAATGTTTATCATTATGTTATGACTTTAACATAACAAACGTTGACACTGCAACGTTTATTGTCAGTTTAATCGTACTTTTAATTAGTTATTGCATGCGATTTAAAAATAGGTTCGTTTTTATCGTCCACTGTATAGGGCACGCTATAGGCAGGCAATATTGCCGAATCATCGTAAAGGATATGGCGGATGTCTGATCCCTGTTTCAGTTTTAAATGGTCTTCCTTTATTTTTTTACCAAGATCAACTTTGTAATCGATGATGAAGTCATTGCCGCCATTGATATAGACCGGTAATGCTTCTCCGCTGTAAGGACTGTTGACAGTAGGATATTCATCAAGTCCATATTTTTTATAATCGATTTCATAGACATTCGGTCCGACTTTCTTTTTAAGAGGAAGCTCATTGTTTTTAACATTAAGGCGTATTCTTAAATCTTTCAATACTTCTGACGTACGAAGATCAACCAGTTTTACAGTCGGATCATCTTCAACATCCATCAGAACATATTGGAAATAACCCCCTTTTTCAAATGAAGAACCTGGCAGTTGAGACAAATATTTCGGTGACAGTTTCTCAAAATCAATCGGATGTTTGACATATAAGTCGTAACTGTCATCGCGGTCTTTAATAGGAAGCAGTCCATCATTATCCTTTTGATACTGATCGACAGCAGTCTGAACCATGTTCAGCTGGTCTGACGGTGCCACTTGATTTTCAACCCGCTGCTCTTCAGGGTAGAGACAGCCGGACAATAACAATACAGGCAAAATAAGAAGCATTATACGTTTAAGCATGGTTGGAACCACCTAATACAACAACCATTAACAACCCGCTGATAATCAGACTTAAATAAGCACTAATGGTGAACACAGTTGACAGCACTTTGTTCTTGACCTTGAACCTTGCTAAATAAATCAGTGTCATCGCTAACAACATTAAACCTAATGAGTAGAAAGACACCCACATTAAATCCATTCTAGAAATATTAAACATGACAGTCACCTATTCATTTGTTTTTTCGCGATTCATTAAAGTTTTGACATTGGCTTCCAATGGTTCATCATTGAATAGCACACCGTATAAAGATTCCGTAATCGGCATCTCGACATCGTATGAACGAGCCAGTTCATAAGCCGCTTCCGTCGTACGCACACCTTCAACGACCATGCCCATTTCAGTTAAAGCATCCTCTAACGATATTCCTCTGCCAAGCATGTTGCCGCATTTCCAGTTTCGAGAATGGACAGATGTACACGTGACAATCAAATCACCGATGCCTGCAAGCCCTAGGAAAGTCATAGGATCGGCACCCATCTTTGTACCGAGTCGTGTGATTTCCGCGAGCCCTCTTGTCATTAGAGCCGCTTTCGCATTATCACCATATCCCAGCCCATCAGTAATTCCAGCCGCTAGTGCAATAATATTTTTAAGGGCACCCCCTATTTCTACACCAATCAGATCATCATTAGTATATACTCTGAAATAATCACACATGAATAAATCCTGTACTTCTGTTCGAATGGCCTGATCATTTGATGCGACAGCAACCGTTGTCGGTTGTTTCAAAGCCACTTCTTCAGCATGACTAGGTCCACTGAGTACCCCCACACCGCCGAACCACTCAGGACTTATTTCTTCTTCTATCATTTCTGAAATACGTCTGAATGTATGAGGTTCTATACCTTTTGACACATGAACGAATAGCTTTGGTCGGTCTGCCTGCTGATTAATCTGCTGACATACTCCTCTGATGGCCTTCGTTGGAACTGCTACAATGATCATGTCACTAAAATCCATCGCTGCTTTCAAATCAGCAGTAGCACGCATACCGTCGTTCAACGTGATACCGGGTAAATATTTGTGATTGGTACGAGAATCATTTAACTCAGCGACAGTCTGCTCAGTTTTACCCCACATCATTACTTCATGTCCGTTATCCAATAGAACATTAGCCAGTGCTGTGCCCCAACTTCCTGTTCCAAGTACTGTTATTGCTGTCATATCAAATTTCCTCCTAATTACGTTTCCTTGCGATTAAATGAATCGGTGTCCCTTCAAATCCAAAGGCATCACGAATTCTGTTCTCTAAGAAGCGCTGATATGAGAAGTGCATCATTTCTACATCATTGACAAAGATAACAAATGTCGGCGGCTCAATAGCGACCTGCGTACTGTAGAAGATGTTCAGTCTGCTGCCGTTATCCGTCGGCGTCGGATTCATGGCCACTGCATCTGTAATCACTTCGTTAAGCGTGCTGCTCTGGACGCGTTTTTTATGGTTTTCACTTGCCATGTTGATCAGCGGGAACAAAGTAGTCAAACGCTTTCTTTGAAGTGCTGAAACAAAGGCGATCGGTGCATAGTCGAGAAACTGAAAATGCGCTCGAATGTTATCCTCAAATTTTTTCATTGTTTTGGAATCTTTGTCTACGGTATCCCACTTATTGACGACGATGATAACTGCTTTACCTGCCTCATGAGCATAACCTGCGATCTTTTTATCCTGTTCAATGATACCTTCTTCAGCATCAATGACTACAAGAACTACATTGGATCGTTCAATGGCACGGAGTGCCCGCAGCACAGAGTAGCGTTCTGTTGCTTCATAGACTTTTCCCTTTTTACGCATTCCTGCCGTATCGATCATCACATATTCCTGATCTTCATACGTATAGACCGTATCGATGGCATCACGTGTTGTGCCCGCAATTGGAGAGACAATGACACGCTCCTCACCAAGAATGCTGTTGATCATACTCGATTTACCGACATTCGGACGGCCAATCAAACTGAATTTAATGACATCATCATCATATTCAATATCGCTGTCTTCAGGAAAATGTTTACTTGCTTCATCGAGCAGGTCACCGAGCCCAAGCCCATGAGAACCGGAAATCGGAAACGGCTCACCAAAACCTAAAGAATAAAAGTCATAAATATCCGCTCTCATTTCAGGATTATCGACTTTATTGACGGCAAGGACTACAGGTTTACTGGATTTATACAGCAGCTGAGCCACGAATTCATCATCACGTGTCACACCATCACGACCATTCGTCATGAATATGATGACATCTGCTTCATCTATTGCGATCTCAGCCTGTGCACGAATCTGTTCTTGAAACGGCTCATCTCCAAGCTCGATGCCTCCTGTATCTATTATATTAAATTCGTGTGTCAGCCAGTCGCCGCTTGAATATATACGGTCACGTGTCACTCCTGGCGTATCTTCGACGATTGAGACACGTTCGCCGATGATTCGGTTAAATATAGTTGATTTCCCGACGTTCGGACGGCCGACTATTGCTATTGTTGGTTTAGTCAATCTTGTTCTTCCTCTCAATTAATATCCCATCTATTTTATCATATCTTGAATTGTTATCATAATTAAAAAAAGTAACGCCGAAACGTTACTTTAATAATGGATCTTATTATAATTTTAAATCTTTGAATTTGTCGCCGAACATATCACCTAAAGTCGGTGCATCATCGTCTTGACGACTGTCATTCAAATATGATGTATCATAATCGTCAGACTGCTCTTCAGTTGCTTTAATGGATAGGCCGATTCTCTGATCTTCCTTGTTGATATCAAGAATTTTCACTCGAACTGTCTGGCCGACTTCAAGGACATCTGATGGGTTAGCAATGTGGTCATGGCTGATCTGTGAAATATGCACAAGTCCTTGAAGACCTTTTGCGATTTCAACAAATGCGCCAAACGCAGCAAGTCTCATCACTTTACCATCGACGATATCGCCCACTTTGAACTGCTCATCAATTGTTTCAAAAGGTCCAGGTAAAGCATCTTTGATCGATAATGAAATACGCTCAGAATCTTCATCCACGTTAAGAATTTTCACTTGAACTTCCTGACCGATTTCAAGTGCGTCTTCTACTTTTTCAAGACGGTCATGAGTGATTTGTGAAATGTGAACCAGGCCGTCCACATCACCAATATTGACAAATGCACCAAAATTAGTGATACGTGCGACTTTACCTTTGACCATTGAACCTGTTTCAAGAGATTTCAATGATTCAGTACGTTTTGCTTTGTTCTCTTCTTCTTCAATCGCTCTGTGATTTAAAATCACACGGTTCTTCTCTTGATCAAGCTCTTCAATCTTAAGTGTCAATTGACGGCCTTGATAATCAGAGAAATCTTCAATATACTCAGTTGAAATTAAAGATGCTGGAATGAAGCCACGTAAGCCGACATCTACAACTAAGCCGCCTTTGACTACTTCTTTAACTTCTGCTTCGATTGTTTCATTATTCTCAAATTTCTCACGTAATGAGTCAAATGACTGTACTTCATCTAATTTACGTTTAGATAGAATATAATGGCCATCTTCTTCTTTATCTTCAATTTTAGTGACAAATGCTTCGATTTCGTCTCCTTCAGAAACTGCTTCCTCTGCTTTGTCGATGTGCAGACTTGTTAATTGGCTGATTGGAATGATACCGTCATATTTTGCACCATCGATATGCACTACAACGTGCTTATCTTCGATTTTTTGAACAGTACCTTTTACTTTATCGCCTTCATTGATCTCACTTATCATGTTTTCATTAAATTCTTCAGTCATCGTTTCGTCCTCCTAATAATAAATCTTCCATATTAAACTTCTTATAATATGGGCCAAAAGTCAAGGAATACGCCTTTACTGGAGACGTTCCTTAGCAAGTGTCATAATTCTATTCGTGACATCTTCAATCGACAGTCCTGTTGTATCTATTTCGACTGCATCGAATGCTTTAGTCAACGGAGAAATGTCCCGTGTCATATCAAGGTGATCACGATGAGCAATATCTGCCTTAAGCTGTTCAAAAGAACTGCCAATTCCTCGTGCATTGTTGTCTAGTAGACGTCTATTCGCCCGCTCGTCAACTGATGCGACCATGTAGATTTTCAGTTCAGCATCCGGTATAACAGTCGTCCCGATATCCCGTCCGTCCATCACGACACCTTTGTCAAGCGTCATCATCTGTTGAAGTTTCACTAAATAGGCCCGAACTTCTGCTTGACTGGCTACAAATGAAACTTGTTCAGTGACATCGTTTTCCCGTATTCTTTCCGTGATGTCCTCCCCATTTAACAGGACGCGCTGACCGTTATCATTGATCAATTTGATCTCCAGCTGATTGACCAGTTCACTAAAAGGGATGTTCTGTTCAGTCAAGTGCGCCAGTGTGATGGCTCTATACATAGCGCCGGTATCAACATATACCATGTTCAGTTCAGCAGCTACCCGCTTAGCGATTGTACTTTTACCTGCTGCTGCCGGACCATCTATTGCGATATTTATCTTTTTCATAACGTAACCTACCTTGTTGTTTAATCTTATTTATTTTATCATAGAAATAAACGCAATGTAATAAGGAGGCAGGTATGAAGAAATTATTAGTGCTCCACACAGGTGGCACCATCAGTATGTCGGAAAACAAGGAAGGCTATGTCACAACCAATACAGAGAACCCTGTATCAGATATTGGCAGCGTCCATGCCCTCGCAGACATTACGGAAATCAATCCTTTTCAGGTTCCTTCACCGCACATGTCACTGCATCATATGAACGAACTAAGAAAAACGATTGTGAGACATGTCAATGAAGACAACTATCATGGGGTCGTCATTACACATGGCACAGATACGCTTGAAGAAACAGCTTATTTTCTTGACCTGACGTTGAATGTCTCAATTCCGATCATTTTAACGGGCGCTATGCGTTCGTCCAATGAAATCGGTTCAGATGGTCTCTATAATTACATCGCTGCGATTCGTACGGCCTGTGATGACCATGCGAAAGGTAAAGGCGTACTGGTCGTATTTAACGATGAGATTCACAGCGCAAAAAATGTCACAAAGACACATACATCAAATACAAGTACATTCCAAAGCCCGAACTATGGACCGCTGGGTATCATCACTAAAAACCATATTTATTTCCATCATCTACCGATCATCAATCAACCACTTGTCAAAATCGATGAAGCTGTTAAGGTCGGTTTAGTCAAGGCTCATTCAGATTTAGATGCCGAACTTCTTAATTTCTTCAATGAAGCTCACTATAACGGTGTCATTATTGAAGCATTAGGACAAGGGAACCTTCCGCCCAGCGCTCTGCCAGGCTTACATCAGTTGTTGACCAATGATATTCCTGTTGTTTTAGTCTCCCGCTGTTTCAATGGTATTGTAAGCAGCAATTATCAATATGAAGGCGGCGGCTATGAACTTCACCAGCAAGGAGTTATTTTCTCCAATGGACTGAATGGCCAAAAGGCAAGGCTCAAACTTATCGTAGCATTAAGTAACGGTCTGACAGGTGATGCACTGACTCAATATTTCAGTATATAAATAAATCACGGCAAAATAGCCGTGATTTATTGATTGCTTGCTTTTCGTTGTTTAATTGCTTCAGCAATCATCCCCCCATGAAACTTTCCATTTTCAATAAAAATCGTATTAGCATCATTGCCTGCTGCGATAACTCCTGCAATAAACAAATTAGGAACATTAGTTTCCATCGTTTCTTTGTTATAATAAGGCGCTGTTCCGTAATCATTAGTGACAAGCTGAATTCCAGCTGCTTCAAGAAATTCATAATCCGGATGATAACCGATCATCGCAAAGACATGGTCATTATCTATAGTATGCGTTGTTTCGTCTGTCGTGAATGTGACAGTCTCATCAGTAATCTCATCAACCACAGCATTGAAGTACATATCGACCTTCTCATTTCTGACAAGCGAATCAAATACGGGCAGTATCCATGGTTTTATACTTTTAGAATAGACGTCACCCCGATAAATCATCGTAACGTCTGCTCCCGCCTTCTCAAGTTCAATTGCCGCATCTACTGCTGAATTCTTACCACCGATAATCAATACTTTTTTATTGAAGTACGGATGCGCTTCCTTGAAATAATGATGCACTTTCGGCAGCTCTGCTCCGACTGTATCCAGAACATTCGGTTGGCCGTAATAACCAGTCGCAATCGTCAAATAGCGGCAGCGATAGCTATCTTTTGTCGTCGTAAGTTCAAATCCCTCTGCTGTAGACTTCACTTCAAGTACTGTTTCATCTGTATTAATGTTCAATTGATAATGTTTTACAACTGAACGGTAGTAAACCAGTGCTTGATTTCTTCTCGGTTTGTGCTCTTCAACGATAAAAGGAATATCGCCGATACCTAGTTTTTCGCTCGATGAAAAGAACGTCTGATGCGTCGGATAGTTATAGATGGCCTGTACCACGTTCCCTTTTTCAATAATCAATGTGTCAATTCCCAGCTTCTTCTGTTCAATCGCTGCAGAGAGTCCACACGGTCCTGCACCAACAACGATACTTTCAATAACTTTCAATGATTACACCTTCCTAAAAAAAAGAAGCTCAAAACGAGCCCCTTAATTTTCTTGAATATCTAAAATCTTAAATCCATGATTTGTTAAATACTTTGTAAATTTCTTGATATTTTTATCATTTTCTACTTTGATGATCATTCGGCGATGCATTTTATCAGTTTCATCAAACGTCACAAATGAAATGGCATTCAGTTTAAATTTCTGCATCGCTTGTGCCAGACGTTTAATTCGACCTTCAGCATCAATAGAAGTGATGGCAATACGAACACCCGGACGATTCATACCGAATGCACTTTTGAACTGTTCCATTACATCAAAACGTGTTACTATTCCTAAAAACTCATTACGCTCATTGATGATGCTCAAGATCGGAAAATCCTGCAGTGATAGAAATGATTCTTCGAATAAGAAGTCGTCTTTCACACTATACTTATCCAATGTTAAGATATCTTTTATTTTTGTATTTTCAAGAAAATCTTCTTTTTCTTTGCGTTCCTTCATGAAGAAGAAATGTCTGAAAATATCAAATTGAGTAGCAGTGCCGTAATAAGTTCCAGCACCTACAACCGGCATCCCGTCTATTCCGTAATGTTCTAATTTATCAATAACAGATTTTACAGAATCATCCGGACTGGCAACATAACATTTGCCCTTTGGAATCATAATTGTCTTTAAATACATAACCATCCCCCTTTAATAACAATATAATAAAACTATTTAGGTATTACTAACGTTTGACCTGCACCGATTTCGTTACCAGACAGACCATTTGCTCTTCTGATCTTTTCGACGTTTTCTGCCGATCCACTACCATAATATTTTATAGCGATACGGTATAAGTTTTCATTAGAACCGACGACATGAGTTGTTCCTACTGTATTACTGCTGTCTTCATCAGCTTCTTCTGTAGACGGCGTTTCAGTAGTTGCCTGTTCTGTTGTTGTTTCTTCTGTAGTCGTTTCTTCTGTAACAGCTTCTTCTGTAGTCACTTCTTCTGTTGTTGTTTCTTCTGTAACAGCTTCTTCTGCAGCCGCTTCTTCCGTAGATTTATCAGCTGCAGCAGTTTTACTGTCTTTATCGTCTTTATCTTTAGCAGCTTTTTCTGTTGTTTTTTCTTCAGTTGAAGTCTCTTTTTTGTCAGCAGTGACAACAACATCATTATTTTTGTCAGGACCATTGATTTGATTGTTGATGTACATTCCAATCAACAGAATAATTGGGATTAAAACAAGAAGTGCAGCAAGCAATGGAATTAATTTATTCCCTGATTTATGATCTTCTTCTTCAACTTCTCTATCAACTGATTCAGCCTCTGCTTCATTCGACACTGCTCCAGCGCCAGCTGCGCCGGTACCTGCAACAAATGTCTTACGACTGACTTTGTCATCGTCTTGTGGTCGTCCGCTGTTAACTGCAGCGCCAGTACCTGCTGTAGCGGTCACTGACCGTTTACGCCGTTTGTCAGACGACGCTTCTTCAACATCAGCTGATTCTTCGTGGTCTTCAGAACGACGACGTCTCTCTGCTGACCGGGTTCTTCTGGATACTCCACGCGGCGGGAATTCCTGATTGTCTTCTGCCTGTAAATTTTCAGTTCTTTCCTCATCGTTTGTTACAGGAATTTCTTCAGTTGTATCCTCCTGTCTTTCGATGGGTTGCTTGCTCTTTTCAAATTCATCTCTAAAATCATCTTTTGACATGTCATCACCTGCTTCTAATTTATTCGGATATATCATTTATTATAGACAATGAAATGCTGATTAGTAAAGCACTACGAAGACATAAACAAAGAATTAATATAATCTTTGTAATCCTGTTGCGGCAATAACTTTACTGAGGTTTGAAAATCGAATGTTTGGTCCCCCATACAAACACTGCAGTGTTGACATGGTCCTTTAACATCATATAGCAGTCCGGTTAGACAGGTCATCCGGCTGCCATAGTTCTTCATCTCTTCAATTGCCGCGTACTTGGTGTACTTTTCTTCATTTAATATACGCTTTAGTTCATTGACTGAGAAACGTCTTGTTAAAATAGCCAGTAATTCATGTTTTTCCTCGTCCAGCTGTATTCCATCAAGATAAAACTGCAGCTCTCTTTCAGTCAAGCGGCTATCTTCCAAAAAATGATAGGCGATATTTAAATCGTCAGGATGATACAGAAGAACAGCCTGTGATGGTGCACCGTCACGGCCGGCACGCCCTATTTCCTGCACATATTGAAATTTAGATTTTGGTACATGGTAATGGATGACCGTCCGTATATTCTTTTTATTGATTCCCATTCCAAAGGCACTTGTCGCACAGACATACTGTATCGCATCATTGTGAAAGGATAGCTGCACAGTCATCCGGTCTTCATAATTCATATCAGAATGATACGTCATCCCTTTAAAACCGGAAGCCATGAGTTCAATATGAATATCATCACATAGCCGTTTCGATGAGAAATAAATGATGGTTGGTCCTGCACCTGGAAGAATGTGCTGAAGCAGTTCCATTTTATTGGATTCAGCGGCTGGAAGAACTTTGAGAAATATATTTTCTCTTATCGTCCTATAATCAATGACGTTTAGTTTCCGGTTCAGAAGACGCTGAATATCATCAATCGTCTTTTCATTCGCTGTAGCCGTCAGTGCCATGACTTGTGCACTGGAAAAGTATTCAATCAGCTCATTCAACAGCAGATAATGCGGTCTGAAATCATAGCCCCATTCTGATATACAATGAGCTTCGTCAATCACAATATGAGAAAATGACATGCTGGCAATGAATGTTCTCGCTCTTGGTGTTCTGAGCCATTCGGGAGAACAAAATATAAATTGAAACTGATTGAGCTGATTAAAGATGATACGCTTTTCCTGACTGTCTAAAAAACTATGAATACAGACAGCTTTAATCTTGAGTCTTTTCAGTTCTGCCACTTGATCTTCCATCAATGACACGAGTGGTGTAATGACCAGTGCCCTGCCGCCTTTCATCAGTACAGGTAACTGGTAACACAACGATTTCCCTCCGCCGGTCGGCAGCAGCGCAAGAATATCTTCCCCCCGGTCGGCTGCTTCAATAATCTCCCGCTGACCGTTACGCAGCTGTGTGAATCCATATAGCTCACTTAATAGTTTATTCTGCTCCATGATGAACCTCCTTGATAACAACGCATAATGCCAGCTTCACTTTAAAGTAGTCATCAATACTTGAGTGCTCATAGAAGGGTTTTAATCTCTCAAATGAATAGTCGTGATACAACGTTCTAATTTCAGCTACTTCGTCTTCAGAGACAAACTGCTGCCAGTCGAGTGCGTAATCTTTTATCATCATTTCAATCAAATGATCTTCAATGGTATGGTGTTTCACTTGGCGCATGGCGGCTATCTGTTCGATTGATAACTGCTGTTTTAATAACTGGGCTGTTTTTTCCGTAGCGCTGTGCAGCGGGATTCTAATATAAAGCATAGAAAGTGCGGGATCTCTTCTCACCCATTCAGTGATGAAGTTGATTTCTTTTAGTAGAACAGTATCGAGTTCATCCGGCTGCAGATGAAATTGCCTGCCGATCTCTTCTCTACTAAAGTGACTGCCGCTTCCATTCGGCAGCAGCAGATAACTGCAGCAGAATTGCAGCTGCTCATGAACCGCCCTATACAGTGCGAGTAGTTTCTGCTGAAAATCATCCGGTGATGCATTGAATAATGAGTAACAGTATTTCGCCTGCTGCTGAACGTATAAATGATTCGTTACCGGATAAAAGGTAGCGCGCCCCGTCGACTTAGCAGATAACGACTGAGTCACCAGCCTCAGTGCCTGAAAAGTCATCATAGAAGAATCATAAAAATAAGGATAAAAATAAGGATCATCTGCCTGAGATATATCAACGTGTTCCGGGAACTGAAAGTCCGCCTTAAAACTGTTATAAAACGGCAGCATATTCTGCATCAAGGCATCAAAATACGTTTGATGTGATTTGTATCCTGTCAGTATATTGGTAAAACTTTTTTCAGTTTTAGCCTGGAACTTCCGTTTTCTTGCCAGCGCTAATATTGAATTCATCTGTTCCTCCAAATAATATAGGTTGAAAAATAAGAAATGAATCTCTAAAATAAGTATGTACTGATATTGTAGCACTTTTATGTAAGGAGGCGAATAAATTGGCAGGTAAATATACGATTGTCGATATGGATACATGTATCGCATGTGGCGCTTGTGGTGCCGCTGCGCCGGATATATATGACTATGATGACGAAGGTATTGCATTCGTAATTCTAGATGATAACAAAGGTATCCAGGAAGTCCCGGAAGAACTTGAAGAAGATATGATCGATGCATTTGAAGGATGTCCAACAGATTCAATTAAAGTGGCCGATGAATCTTTCGATGGAGACGCATTGAAATTCGAATAATAAAAAAGCAGCTGGAAAAATAATTTCCAGCTGCTTTTTTATGATTTGACGCGCTGCAATTAAGCCTTTTGGACTGTAATTGTCCATGATGCGTCGTCTAGTTGTTCGTAATTAGTCACCGGATAATTATTATCCGCTGCCCAGTTCGGAATGGCTTCTGTTGCCTGTGTGCAGTCAAAGTCTATTTTAAGTTCTTCGCCTACAGCAAGCGTGTCCATTTTTTTCTGTGCTTCAATCAATGGGAATGGACAGACCATTCCAACGGTTCCTAATTCATGTACCATATTTAATTCCTCCTATTATCAGGCAGTCTGCACAACTGCTGCTTTCTTATACTGCTGTATCGGTTTTATGAATACAAAGTAGCTCATAAACCAGACACCCAAAATCATAAATAACAATGAAATCCAACCTTGCCATGACATCGTAGCTGTAGCTACAAGACCGTTACCAATTGAACATCCTCCCGCAAGAGATGCACCGAATCCCATACATAGGCCTCCGATAACACTGTTACGCATCGTTTTGATGTCCGGTAGTCTCCATTTGAATTCCCGGGAACCTTTGGCAGCGATATATGAACCAAAGAAAATACCCAGTACAAGGAATACGCTCCAGTCAAGCAACGTCATATCACCCGTTGTAACAAACTGTACTAATTTTGCTGATGGCGTTGTAATACCAAGGCCGCCATCTCTTCCTGTTGATACACTCATCGGCCAGGCGAGCAGTGCAATCAAACCGATCACGACAGCAGCAGCGAAAGTGTGATATCGTTTTTCAAACAAATAGTGTCTGATACCTGTATAACGCTGTTTAAGCTGAGGAACTGCCATCGGTTTCTTTTTGCGTAATGTTTTATTGACCAAATATAATGTCACAGCAGTGAGCACCAGTACTAACATCCAGTAAGGAATACCTGTCGTTTCCATCATGTTCGAGTTAGCTAATGTTTTACTGTTAATACCTTCAGTCAAAGATTTCAAGAAACCGAATTTCATTGCTGCGGCACTGATGGCATACATGAGTAACGCTGCCCAGCTGCCGATCAGTCCTTCACCTGCTCTATACCAAGTCCCTGTCGCGCAACCTCCAGCGAGAATAATCCCTATACCGAAGACAAATGAACCAACAATCGTACCCACAATCGGAAATGCTTCGTAACTCAGTTGATAAACACCGGTTACTGATAATATTAAAAGTCCAATACTTTGAATCGTAATTGCAATTAACAACGCATAAAACATTTTGTTATTTTTTTGTATGTACATATCCCGGAATCCACCTGTCAAACAGAAACGTGTACGCTGCATAACGAATCCAAGTAATAATCCTACTATTAAACCACTAAAAATTGTCCAGACCAAAAACTTCTTCCTCCTACTATTCCGATATATTTACTAAGATATTTATTTTAATCAATCTGTGAAGTGATTGCAACCCTTTATTCAAAAAAAGATAGAGCCGCATTCAATCGGCTCTATCTCATGTCATGTTAAGGGGTTATATTAAAATCTATTATTGAGTATCGGTAGCAGTGGGCGTGCAATCAGCATAAATACAAATGATAATAACAGCCCTTTTATCATATTAAAGGGAATGATTCCTGCAGACACGATGACTTTTAAATTAGCTGCAATATCTTCAAGATTCATAATCATGCCATACAGCGGCAGCAGAACGAAGTAATTCAATATACTCATGACTACTGTCATTACTAAAATCGCTGCAGCAAAAGCAGGGATGAGATGATATTTAAGCTGTCTCCCTGAAATGAAATAAATCGTTATTAAGAAGGACACACCTGCCATCAAGTTTGCAGCAGGACCGATAGGATCAGCCGGATTGACCACAAAATTAAGTAGATTTTTGATGACTTCAACTGCTATCGCACCGACCGGCCCTATTGTAAATAACGCAAGCAAGGCAGGCAGATCACTGAAATCAATCGTTAAATAAGGTGGTAAAAATGGTAACGGAAACTTGATGAACATCAGCACAAAACTAATCGCGCTTAATAGACTGATTAATATCAGCCGTTTCGTCTTATGAATATTTGCCATGATAAACTCCTTACATTCATCCGAGAATGAGGAGGTGACAGCACAAATAAACATGACCATATTCATGTGTTCCCTCCATCTTCTCCCATCCAGACTTTACTGTCGGTTCTGGAATTACACCAGATCAGCCATCATCAACATACAATGACAGGTCGCGGACTATGACCGCCGGTACGGAATTGCACCGTCCCCGAAGATGAATTATTAAATTTTGGACTAAGTCCACCATTAATCATAACAAAAATCAATCAAAAATCAATGATTTGGTATTACAATGATGAACGTCGTGCCTTCTCCTATTTTACTCTCTACATCAATCGTTCCACCATGCGACTGAACGATGGTCTGAACGATGAACAACCCGAGTCCTGTGCCATGATTTCCTCTCGTTCTCGCAGCATCCACCTTATAAAATCTATCAAAGATATGCGGAAGATGTTTCTCTGAAATTCCAACGCCTGTATCACTCACCTTCAGTTCTAGACCTTCCTCAACAACATGTGCGCTGAGTGTAATAGAATCACCTTCATCGGTATAACGGATGGCATTGTCAATCAGGTTCGTCAATACTTGAATCATCTTGTCGTAGTCAAGAAGCCAGTCCAACTGCGGCGGTGCATCATAGTCCAGTGCAATACGGTTATCAAACATACTCTGCTTGAAATTATTTGATACTTTCTGGAACAATGATTCAATAGGCACAGGTTCAAGAGCCAGGTCATTCGTACCTGCGTCATATCTTGCAATATTCAGCAGTTCATTGACCATTCGATTTAAACGTCTGCTCTCATCTAATATAATATACAGAAATTCATCCCGCTCTTCTTTTGTTTCTCCGATGCCATCAAGCAGTGCCTCAGTATAGCCTTGCAGCATCTGAATAGGTGTTCTCAGTTCATGAGAGACATTGGCGATAAACCTCTTTTTCATTTCATCATTTTGAAATTCTTCCGTCATATCACGGATCAGCGCAACCGCCCCTATTTTTCCGTTAGTCTTAACCGGCGAAATGATCACGACAAAATGATGATTTTCAGGAGAAAGAGTCATCGTTTGGGTCTCTTCTAGTTCAGTCACTGATTTGAATACTGAAATCACTTCCTGCTTTTCCTGATCATTGATCAATGACAGAAATTTTTCAGCCATCGGATTACTCAGCTGATGTTCAATATCCAGCTGAAAGCTCAGTACACCATCAGCCATGGCATCAATCAGCTTGTCTCTGACATTACGCTCTGCTTCTATAGAGCTGATGTTATGACGTATTTCTTTCTCCATCTTGTTAAAAGCCACTGTAAGTTCTCCGATTTCGTCTCTCGAGTGCGTGACAAGTCTTCCCGTCTGTTCACCTCGAGCGACTTTGAAAGCTGAATCTTTCAGCAGCAGTAGCGGCTTAGTAATTTTTGTGGACAGGAAGAAAGCAAAGATAGTAGTCAGAAGGATAAGCAGTAGTGTTACCCCTGAAATGATGAGACAGATATATTGAATGGTGTCAACAATTGAATTGATGTCCTGATACAATATGATAGCGCCATTCGTGTCAAATGCCTGGGAAGGAAATCCAAGTAATATATAGCGGTGAAGAGTGTCTTGATACTCGACCGTTATCGTTTTAGTGACGTGTTTGTCCTGGTCAAATACAGGCCGGTAATCCCGATTCGTTCTTACTTCATCCACCATGATCTGCTTCAGTGGATCTTCATGGCTCGTCTTCAGTTCATCTTCACTTTTCACTATCATCAGGCCGGCAGGGTTTTCAATTAACGCCTTTGCATAGTTGAGTGAATCCTTCTGGTTATGATGACTCATGAGCACTTCTTCGATTTTAGTAGCATTCTGATACAAATTTTTGCCTGTTTCGGCGATGAAATAAGAATTAAAAAAACTGACAAGCGCAATAGATAATATAATTAAAACTGTAGTCACTATCAAAATGATAGTTAACCACAGTTTAATGACGACACTATTTAATTGGTTCATTGTTCTTTTACCTCAAACTTATAGCCGACGCCCCAGACCGTATGAATCATCTCTGCCGTACGCGGAGAGACTTTGTTGAGCTTCTCACGGAGCCGCTTAACATGTGTATCAACAGTGCGAAGATCGCCGTAAAATTCATAGTGCCATACTTCTTTCAGCAGCTGCTCACGGTCAAATACTTTATCCGGAGATTTAGCCAGAAATAACAGCAACTCATATTCTTTCGGCGTTAAGTTCACTTCTTTGTTATCTGCACTGACACGGTGGGCGTCATTGTCAATGACCAGTGAATCGAAGACAATCAAGTCTTTTGTATGATTTTCATGCTGAAAGAACAGCGTGCTTTGTGAACGTCTTAAAATAGCTTTCACTCGGAGAACTACTTCTCTTGGCGAGAAGGGTTTGACAATATAATCATCAGCCCCTATTTCAAAGCCTTCCACCCGATTATTTTCTTCACCTTTCGCAGTCAACATAATAATCGGTGTTGATTTTTTTTCACGGATCTTGCGGCAGACCGTCAAGCCGTCCATTCCGGGAAGCATAATATCCAGGAGAATGCAGTGGAAGTTACTGCCGAGTGCCAAATCGAGTGCTTGTTCTCCGTCCGCTGCTTCAACCGTTTCAAAACCTTCACGTTCAAGGTACATCTTGGCAAGTTTTCTGATTCTATCTTCATCATCAACTATGAGTATTCTTTCTTTCATATGACACATCCTTTTCTAAGCGTATGAATGTAATCCAGCAATAAGGAGATTGACAGCGATGACATTAAACAAGATGATGCCCATACCTACAACAGCGAGCCAAGCAGATTTCTTTCCTTCCCAGCCTTTTCCCAGTCTTAAATGCAGGAAGATCGCATAGAACAGGAATGTCACCAGTGCCCATACTTCTTTTGGATCCCAGCCCCAGAATCTACTCCAGGCAATCTGTGCCCAAATACTTGCAAACAATAGTCCGCCGAGTGCAAACAATGGGAATCCAATGATGACAGAACGATAGCCGATTTCATCCATCAGTGGAAGAGAGACTTTGTTTGTCAATGGCTTAACCATCGAGAAGATAGTTCTCCTTGCAATCAATCTGATGATGACAAAGAGAATGGAGCCGATAATAATTGACCAGACAACTGTCGTCAATTTTTGTGCATTGAGTACTGGCGGTACTTCAATACCTGTCATAAAGTGATCGGATTCTTTCCATTCGTTATTACCATTATGGTCGACTGGAACAGAATCTTCAAATGTAATCAATGCAGGCAGGTGATAAGTTGCTACTGCTTCATTGCCATTCTTATCAATATAGAAAAAATTATCTTCATAGTGAACGATATTTTTCATCACGATTGTCGTCATGATAAAAGCAACCACTAATACAATGAAATACATGACAACTTCAAGCCAGAACGCATCTATTGATTTTTCATTACTATCCACATAACGCAGCAAATAGATGAGCCCTGCGACAGCACTGACTGATAATATTCCATATGATAATGTCACAGTGATTACATGAATAGCCAGCCAGTTACTTTGAAGAGCTGGAATCAGCGGCGAGACATCTCTTGAGAACATGCTGGCATAGACAATGACAAGCATTGCAATAGGCAGCGAGAATAACGCAAGAATCGGTGTATGATAGATGGCATTAATGATAAGAAATCCTCCGACCATCATAATACCGAACATCGTTAAAAATTCATACATATTACTGACAGGAGCATGACCCGCTGCCATCCACCGCGTAACGAAATATACAAGCTGCATAACAAAACCAATAGCGGTCAATGTGACACCAACTCGCTCACTTCCTTTTCTCTTTGCTTTAATACTTGCTGAGAAAGGAAGAATCGCTATTAAATACAAAATAAAAGCAGCGTATAACGCCGTACTGCTTATATTCAATAAAGTATCATGATTCATGACTGTGCCTCCGATTCATCATTTTTATCTTTTACTTCCGGTAAGTGATAGGTGTTTAACATAGCGTTGATTTCCTTTTTAAGACCGAAATAATTTTTGTTGGTATGTGCTGCCAGTTTGAAAATCTCATCTTGATTAATCCATATTCTACGATGATTGATATAAGATCCTAGGAATAATCCAATCAGGAATATCGTAAAACCAGTAAACAGGATGGGCAGCGTTAAATCTTTTTTCACTGTCAAGAAGGTCATCACCTGATTGGTTGCGCTGACAAACTTAATGGAATAGTCATTGCCTTCAGTGATATCCTGCGATGAGCGTATTTTGAGCAGACTATACTCAGGCTGTTCCCCAGACTGATCCACTTCAAATACAAATGCTGGATTAATGGTGTTAGGTGTCTTCGTTGACAGTGTACCATTCGCTTCAACCTTATCAAAATCCGGTGCATAATTTCTTAAGTGAACCTTGAGCTTGTCATTGATTTTGAATTCAGGGTCAGGCGCATCAAGGTTAACGGTAAACTGCCTGCCTGTTTCTTTACCTGTGTCGTTATCAATCACTTTAAAGGTCATATCCTTTAATTGACTTTGGTCAAAACTGTTCTGATACAGCTCAAAATGATCAAACTTGAATGGATGATTCACCCGAATGCTTCCCTTTTTCAGCTCAGTCAGATCTGCCTCAGCACCAGGTATATTTTCATTGTTATTTTCAAACAATGTCAACTGCGTTTCATAATTTTTGGCGATCATATTTTTGGGAGCATCAGCTTTCTTCGATTCAGTGTTAAACTGTGCTTTTTCATCATACTGCTCAAAGATAAACTTATCATTTCTAATATAGTACTGCTTATCGGTACCCGGAATACTTTTAGTATCTCCTTCTTTCACAGCGACGGAACCATCATAATAAAATGATGGAATGAAGCGAAGCATACTACCTGCCAGTAAAATAATAAGACCTAAATGGTTGATATAAGGACCATACCGACTAATACGTCCTTTTTCTGCCAGCAGTGAATTGCCATCCATTTTCACTTTATAGCGTTTTTGCTCAAGAGAAGATTTGATGGCATCGAGGTTCTGTGTCGATTCATCTGTCAACGTCAGTCGTTGACGCTTAAGAAATGTCGGATGTTTTTTGATAGACTGATTTTTCAATGATTTGTAGAGCGGCACACCGCGGTCAATACTTGCAGCAATGATAGAGAATGCCACCAGTACCAGCAGAATTAAAAACCACCAAGATGTATATAAATTATCAAATCCAAGTTTATAATACAGATAACCGATAGACCCGTATTTCTCCTGATAGAACGTTTCCGGATCAGCATTTAACGGAATAAAGTAGCGCTGAGGTAGCAGAGAGCCCATTGCTGCTCCGATAACTGTTAAAACAAGCAGCACGACACCCGTCTTGACCGAACTGAAGAAAATCCAGATTTTATCGATCCATGTTTTATTTTTCGTTTTACTGCGTACAGCAGAGCCATCGTAACGCATGACATCTGTCGTTTTCTTCTTGTCATAATCATCATTGATTAATCGTCCGCACTTTTGACACAGCTGCGTTCCCGGAGGATTGACGTGGCCGCATATACAGACTATTTTTTGTTCTTTCATTGATAGTCCCTCACTTACGGTTTAATACTTTTCATATAATTTTCAATCATCTCACTGGTCATTTCGCCTTCGTGAATGGCAGTGATTTTACCGTCTTTATCAATGACGACAGTAGTAGGCAGAGGATCTATTCCGAATGCATCTGTCACTTCATTATTGTTATCAAACGCAATAGGAATATGGACCTCGTCTTTCAATCCTTTGAAGAACTGCTCAACCTGCTGCGGTGTATTCTTAATATGAATACCGAGCACTTCTACATTCTGCTGTTTGTATTTATCATAATTTTCACTTAATGCAGGCATCTCTTTACGACATGGTTCACACCAAGTCCCCCAGAAATTCAGAATTAATCCTTTGCCTTTGTAATCATCCAGGCTGACTGTCCTGCCATCTGTTGTCTGCAGCTGGAAGTCAGGCGCTTTGCTTCCTACTTCCGCTCCGGCATTCTTATCCTTAGTCACAGTGACAAAGACAATAAAACCGATTGCAGCGATAATAAGCAGCAGCACTACATATTGAGTGATTTTCTTTGCTTGTTTCGACATAACATACTCCTTTAAACATGATTACATCTATTATAGCACTCCATCATTTTGATTGAGTGGCAACAATGTGAATTTTAATCTTTGAACTGTGCCATTTGACGCAGCATTTTGACTTCATGCGGGGAGAGTTCCCGAGCATCTCCAGCGTTCAAACTTTTCAAAGTTAAATGACCATATTCAATACGAGATAATTTCACTACTTCATGACCAAAATGGCTGAACATTCTTCGGACTTGACGATTTCTACCTTCTGATATGGTGATTTCCACAAGCGTTGTATTCTTCTCGCGATCCTGAGATTTTACTTTGACTATGGCCGGTGCAGTTTTACCGTCTTCCAGCATGATTCCTTTTTCAAGCTGTTTAACTTCTTCTCTCAGCAGATATCCTTTAAGTTTAGCAACATATTTTTTCTTGATTTTGTATCTTGGATGCGTCATATGGTTCGCAAATTCTCCGTCATTCGTCAACAGCAGTAAGCCTGATGTTTCATAATCCAATCTACCGACAGGGAAAATACGTTCTTTTAACTGTGGAAAGAAATCAGTGACCACCGTTCTCCCTTTGTCATCAGATACACTGGTGATGACCTTCGTCGGTTTATGAAATAAAATATAGAGCTTATCCGGATTCTCTAAAGGAATTCCTTCTACTTCGATTTTGTCTGAAGGTTTTACTTTTGTCCCTAGAACTTTGACCACTTCACCGTTTACTGTCACTTTACCTTCAGTAATTAGAACTTCTGCTTTTCGGCGCGAAGTAACACCGCTCTGTGCAATGACTTTTTGTAATCTCTCATATTGTTCGTTCATGTTATTCTCCTTTATCGTTCATTGATTTGAAAAACTGTTCCATTTCATCCGCCTGATCTAAAGTACTGTCAGCTGGAAGTTCATCCAGCGATTCAATTCCGAAGACTTGAAGAAAGTAGTCAGATGTATAGAGCTGCTGGCTGCGGGAGTCTTCCTGTTTCGTCAAAATCAGCCCTTTTTCGACGAGAGTTTTGACAGGACCATCTGAATTGACACCTCTGATTGCCTCTATATCACTCCGTGTTACGGGTTGATTATAAGCGATGATTGCCAGTGTTTCCATAGAAGCCTGGGTCAGTTTACGGCCGACTTCATGAGTGACCAGCTGCTCGATATATGGATTAAGCTCAGCAACGACGCCTAAAAAGTAACGGCTGCCATATTGATTGATACGCATCACGTCTGATTCAAAAGTTTGCACCAGTTCAGCTAATTCTTTCTTCGTCATATTCAAAAGTTCACATAAGGTCTCTGCTTCTATCCCTTCGTCGCCGACTGTATAGAGTAGACCTGTCATAATATCCTGGTTAGTTAACATAGTGCCTTACCTCGTCTGATTTGAATTTCACCGAACAACCGCTCTTGCATCACTATGATTTCACCATGCTTCATCAGTTCCAGCATGGCCATGAAAATAGTGACGAGACGCTGTTTAGATTCATTGAAATCAAACAGGTCCGTAAAGTGAATGGATGACTTTTCAGTCAGTTTATTTCTGATTAAATCTGTACCTTGCTGAATCGTATAAGATTCCCTCTGATAGGTTACTTCCGGCACTTGAATTTTTTTTCTTGATTTCGCTTTTTGGTAGGCTGCCATTAAGTCGACCACCGACAGTTCAATGTCAATATTGGACGACCGCTCATAATGAGACAAGTCAGCAGGAGCTTTGACAAAAAACTGTTCCCGTTCCCGCCTTTTTTCATCGAGCAGTTCAGCATAATATTTATAGTTCTGATATTCTATCAACTGCGTCACAAGCTCTTCACGTGGATCCTCATCAAAATCTTCCTGTTGTACAGGAAGCAGCATTCTGCTCTTTATTCGGAGCAGTTCTGATGCCATGACTAAATATTCACTTTGCACATTGATATCCAACTCTTCCATGGAATTGATATAATTAAAATATTGTTCAGTTAGATGCTTCATTGAAATATCATATATATCTATTTCAAATTTTTTAATCAGATGCAGCAGCAGATCAAGTGGGCCTTGAAAAGCATCTAATTTTACTTCGTACATAAATCTACCTCACAGTCAGGAGTTTTTTTAATGAAAGCAATCATGATTGATTACTATTATCAGTTTTTACATGAACGGCATTATTTTGAATGTCATGAACTGCTGGAAGATGCCTGGAAGGCTCAGCCGCTGTTCACTAAGCAGGATATTGAAGTAGCATTTATCATGCTTGCGACCAGTCAATATCATCAGCGCCGCGGTAATATTTCAGGTGCCGCACGCTGTTTAACAAAAGCAATAGACGGGTTCATACGTCATCACAGTCAATTGAATGATTACGGGGTCGAAACGACAATCATCCCGCTACTCAAACAGCGCTTCAATCAAATTCATGAACCTTACTTACCGCTTCAGCTGCCTCTTACCTCTCAGTGCCTTAATCAGCTGACGATGACTTACCCGGGGTTTAATAGTTTCAATGAAGCAAACCGTGAATGGATTGATTTTCACCGGACGCGTGACCGCTCTGATATTATTGCAGCACGAACCAAGCGGCTAATGAGCAATAAAGACCCAGTAGATGATCCCCCACAAAAGTGCGGCGATCAGCAATGTGATTAATGTGATATATTTACTGTTCTGGTTCATCATAATCTCCTTACGCCCTTGGGTGCGTCTTTTTATAGACGTCACGAATTTGTTTTTTCGAAATGTGTGTGTATAGCTGTGTTGTGCTGATATCTGCATGGCCGAGCATTTCCTGAACGGCGCGTAAATCTGCGCCATTTTCAAGCAGATGTGTGGCAAAAGAATGCCGGAGCGTATGGGGTGTCAATTTCTTTTTGATCCCTGCTTCTTCTTTCAGCTGCTTGATGATTTTCCAGAAGCCCTGTCTTGTCATCCGCCGACCGTGAAAGTTCAGAAATAGACTATTCGTCACTTCTTTTTTCAGCATTTTCGGACGGGTATTCTTAATATAATCATCAAGAACAGTCATAGACTTTGTACCAAGCGGAATAATCCGTTCTTTACTGCCTTTACCGAAGACTCGGACGTATCCCATAATGAGGTTGATGTCATCAAGGTTCAGATTGATCAGCTCACTCACCCTCATGCCTGTTGCGTAGAGGAGTTCCAGCATCGCCTGATCCCTTCTACCGAACAGCTTAGATGTATCAGGAGCATCCAGAAAAATATCCACTTCTTCAATGGATAACACATCCGGTAGATGTTTAGCAACTTTTGGGGGTTCGAGCATCACTGTAGGATCTTTAACTGCGTATTTCTCTCGTAATGCAAATTGATGGAATCCTCTAATAGAAGCAGTATTGCGGGCAATCGTCTTCTGAGATTTATTCTCCTCTTTCAATTGTCCCAAATACAATGTAATGGTAAATCTATCTACATTATCGAGATGGCCTATTTTCTCTTTTTCAAGGAATTCAATATAACCTGTCAAATCTCGTCTGTAGGCGGCAATGGTATTCTCACTCAAACCTTTTTCTATCATAATAAAATGTAAAAATTCCTCTACTATATCACGCATATACTCACCTCTTCTTAAGTTTACCATAATCTTTTTATAAGCAAAGAAAAAACCGCATGCCTGTTGACTGCGGTTAACGATGGCATCGATGACATATTCCGTGGAATGTCAGACGATGGTCCATTATTTTAAAGTTGTAATCTCGTTCAACTTTTTGTTCAACTTCATCTAAAAGATCTTCTTCAATCTCATCTACTGCACCGCATTCCATACATACAAGATGATGATGGAAGTGCACTGCTCCTTCTTTTCTCAAGTCAAACCGAGCAACACCATCTCCGAAGTTAATCTTGTCGACTACTTTGAGTTCAGCAAGAAGCTCTAATGTCCGGTATACAGTTGCAAGCCCGATTTCAGGAGATTTTTCCTTGACTTTTAAATAGACATCTTCAGCACTGAGATGGTCTGATTCATTTTCAAGCAGTACCCTTACTGTTGCTTCTCTTTGTGGAGTCAATTTGTAGGAAGCTGCGTGCAGCTGGTCTTTAATTTTTTGAATTCGTTCCTGCATGAGTCACCTTCCCTAGCACCCTAATATATATTAATAAAATAGCAATAAACAGCTCACTTTGCAACTACTAATGATTATCTATTTAGAATTATTATAATTAAGCAGCAAGTACTGCAAGGCAAGTATCGTTTTCGCATCCTTCGCCTGACCGGAAAGCAGCAGGTGGTTGACTTCATCGACAGGAACCCACATTTCTTCAACAAATTCATCTTCATCTGCTGTCAGTTCAGTTGATGGAATCAACTGGTCCGTCACGTAGAGTGAAATCAACTCATCACAGAAACCAGGAGATACATAGAAATCATAAACATGAGTCAAATGGTCACTTGTATAACCTGTTTCTTCCTCTAATTCACGGCGCGCAGTGTCATCACGTCGTTCACCAGGTTCGACTTTACCTGCAGGAATTTCAATCAGTACTTCTTCCATTGCTTTTCGGAACTGTCTGATCAGCAGTACTTTGTCCTCATGGATAGCAAGTATCGCCACTGCTCCAGGGTGTTTGACGACTTCCCGCGTTGTTGTATGTCCGTTCGGCAGCGTGACGTTATGTTTTTGCACAGTGATGATTCTGCCGTTATAAATTTCTTCCATGCTTATTGTTCGTTCTTCAAATGTCATTGTTTTGTCCTCTTTTCACTACATGTTAAACTATAACTATCATACCACTAGGAGGGATTGCTTGTGAATTTTAGACAGACAAAAAGCGGACTGAAACTTTCTGAGATAGGTCTTGGCTGCATGAATCTGCCTCACGATTACTCATCGGCATCAAAGATCATGACTACGGCGATTGAGCAGGGCATCAATTACTTCGATACCGCTGACTTGTATCAAAAAGGCAAAAACGAAGAATTAATCGGTAGATTTCTTAAAGAAGAAGGTAGACGTGACGACGTGTTAATCGGCTCAAAAGTCGGAAATGAATTCAATTATGAAGATGATGATGTCAAATGGAATCCATCAAGAGCTCATATATTAAAAAGCGTCAAAGATAGTTTGACAAGATTAAATGTGGATTATCTCGATCTATATATGCTGCACGGGGGAACAATTGAAGATAATATGGAGGAAACCATCGATGCATTCAATACTTTAAAGCATGACGGTCTGATCAGAGCCTATGGTATCAGTTCCATCCGTCCTAATGTCATCGATTATTACTTAACACACAGTGATATCGATGTCATCATGATGCAGTTCAATATGATTGATAATCGTCCTGAAATGCTGACGGACAAAATCGCTGCGCATGATGTCAAGATTCTGGCACGCGGCCCAATCATGAAAGGACTGCTGACAGATAAATATTCTGAAGTCGCAGACAAGAAATTCAACGATGGGATTATGGATTACAGCAAGCAGGAATTAACTGAAACATTGGCTAAAGCCGCAAAAGATGCACCACTGACTGAGAGCTCTATGCGTTATCTGCTTGACCAGCCCGTGGCATCCATCATCTGTGGTGCCAGCCGCACTGAACAACTCGAAACCAATCTTGCGCATTATGAAGCTGTTAAAAATGCCGGTCCCACTACCCGACATTTCTTTAAAGATATGAATTATGAGGACCATCTATCATGAAATGGCAGACAGCAGTAACAATAACCGCTGCTGCCACTTCTTCTCTTCTTGCAGTGACAGGTATTCTCGCAAGTCATCATATACTGAATTTTAGACTGCGGGATGTAGAAGTCATCAGACAGAGAGAAATCAAGGCAAAGCGTCTCGACGAGCAGGCATATCAAGCGTTAAATCCCAAGAAAGTCAGTATTGCTTCAACAAACGGCTATCTTCTTGACGCTGAAGTCGTAAAAAAATATCCCCATAAAAAATGGATGATTTTCTGTCATGGTGTCACTGAAAATAAGATTTCCTCAATAAAATATATGAATCTATTTCTTAGTCTCGGTTTTAATACGATTATTTTTGATCATAGAAGACACGGTGCAAGCGGCGGTGTATATTCTACTTATGGTTATTACGAGAAATATGACCTTGAAGCAGTCATTCTTCATTTAAAGGAGAATTACGGGTTTGATATAGAATTCGGGGTACACGGAGAATCGATGGGTGCTGCTACGATGCTGCTCTATGCCGGAGAACTTGCGAATGAAGCGCAGTTTTACATCTCCGACTGTTCGTTCTCATCGTTTGAAAAAGAGCTCACTCATATTATTGGAATGAAGCTCAAAATCGGTTCGGGCTTTCTGCTGAAAATCGTCAACATCTTCCTCAGACTGCGCTCTAAGTTCTCTCTCTATGCTGTCTCACCGATTAAAATCGTTGAGAACATTGAACAACCGGTACTGTTTATTCATTCTAAGCCTGATACATTCATTCCTTACACGCATTCGGTTGATCTCTACAATAAGAAAAAAGGTCCGAAGATGAAATGGTATCCTGAGTACGGAAGTCATGCAGCAAGCTACAATGTCAATCCTGTGACGTATCGCAAGAAAGTCATTGAATTCCTGGATACGTATCAGCTGCTGCCTGTCAAATAACAGCATCGTGTCCGCCTAAAGCCTTAGCGGACACGTTCCATCATTCAGAGTCAAAGCTCTTCGACATAAAAGCACGTTCAAGCTGCTGTTCAATCAGTCTTGGAAAGAGATTATAAAGCGTCAAACTCATATGCATCCATCGGGGCCGGTTGATTTCTAATGTCTTAGTCAATATACCATCGATGATCTCTTGTGCTAACTGATACCTATCGATTTGAAGCTTTTTCGTCAATCCTTCGTATGTACCGCTCTCATCTGCACGACTAAAGAATGATGTCGCAATAGGTCCCGTCTGTACTGTCATCACATGCAGATCAGGATGCTCCATACGAAGTGCGTTGCTGAATGACGATAAGCCTGCTTTTGAAGCAGCATAGATAGCACTATACGGCGTTGTCACTCTCGCAGCCTGCGAGGAAATATTGACGATTGAACTATTCTCACGCAAATAAGGAATGACCATATGTGTGAGCTGCAGTGTCTGTGTCAAATTAACATTGATAATATCGTGTATGTCTTCAGGCGTATGAGACATGAACGATTTAAAGTAACCGAAGCCCGCATTATTGATCAGTCCATCAAATATCGGTTGATTGACTGTCAGCAGGTGCCGGATACGCTCAACTTCATGCGGTTCATTCAAATCTGCTTTGATAACATCGAGTCGTTCAGGATAAGCTGCCCGTAATGCTGCTAGTTTCTCCTCGCTTCGGCCGATGACCGTCACAAAAGCACCACGGCTGACCAGTTCCAAAACCATTGCTTCACCCAGCCCACTTGTGCCGCCGGTCAATAAATACCTTTTTCCTATCATGATTTCATCTCCAATGCTGATATATGGTTATGTTACACTAGTATAGACAATAATAAAATGACAGAGGTGTAAATGAATGAAAATTGTATTTTACGGCGCAGGTCATATGGCGAGTGCGATTTTTACCGGCCTGATTGAGAGCAGCGTGCTACACAGTCATGACATCTATCTGACCAACCATTCTAGTGAATCACTGTTGAAATACTATCAGGAAAAATACAATGTTAACTATAGTTATGATGATGATGACCTATTACAAGGGGCGGATTACGTCTTTCTTGCAACGAAGCCGTATGATTTTCCGGCTCTTGCAGATCGCATCAAAGGCAAAATCAGACCTGAAAATCATCTGATCTCCATTATGGCAGGACTGTCTATCCATGAAATCAAGACCATCCTTCAAACATCAAATCCTATTGCCAGAATCATGCCGAATACCAACGCCCAAGTGCAACATTCAGTGACCGGCATTACATTCTCCGATTCTTTTGATGACGCGAACAAAGAAGAAATCTATAACATACTGAATTCGTTCGGTTCCGCGCTGGAAGTTGAAGAAGAGATGCAGCATCAGGTCACAGCAGTCACAGGCAGTGGCCCGGCATTTCTATACTACGTATATGAACAGTATTTAAGTGCTGCAAAAAAGGTCGGACTTTCTGAAAAAGATGTTGATGAAGCGGTCCGACACTTAATTATAGGCACTGGACAGATGCTTGAACAAAGTGATTTAACGATGGCAGAACTACGTGAGAATGTCACCTCAAAAGGTGGCACTACAAAAGCAGGTCTTGACGCTTTAAGACAGCATCCTATCGAAGATATTTTTGTGGACTGCCTGCAGCAGGCATTGAAACGAAGTAAAGAACTATCCAATTAATACACAAAAACAGTAGACACGACGCCGTGTCTACTGTTTTTGCTTATTCGATATCATAAGTCATATAATCTTCAGTAATTTGAAAGTTAAAGTCCGGATGCTCACTCCGTATCTTTGCGGTAAGTACTTCGATTTGTTCTTTCGTGTATCGATTACTGACATGATTGATGAGAGTCATTTTGACGGCGCTTGATTCCGCAAGCTGAATCAGATCATCGATATGACTGTGAAAGTATTTGTGGCTTAAGTCATGATCGCCATCAAGATAAGTAGATTCATGGATGATCACATCTGCGTCCTGGGCAAGTACATTTTCATTGAAGGCAGGCATAGTGTCACCAAAAAATGTCACAACTTTGCCGGGTTCAGACGGCCCTTTGAAGTGAGACGTCTGCAGTTTCTGACCACCGTATTCGACGATCTCCGCTGCTTTAAACTGCTTATAGATAGGTCCCGGCTCAATGCCAAGTGCTATCAGTTTGTGCTGCAACAGACTTCCTTCCTTATCGGGAAACTGTAGACGATAACCAAAAGACGGGATACCATGATTCAGAGCACCGGCTGTTATCGTTACATCATGGACAGACAACTGGTCATCACCATCAATCTCTATCACATCAAGAGGATAATTCAAATGAGATGCTGATACTGTCAGCGTTGTCTCAATAAATAGTTTGATACCCTTCGGTCCAATGACTATCAGCGGTTTGCCTTCTCCCCCTTGAAAGCTGCGTGATGTTAATAATCCCGGCAAGCCGAAAATATGATCTCCGTGGAGATGCGTGATAAATATCGTCGTTAATTTTCCAAGTTTGATAGAAGTATTAAGAATTCGATGCTGCGCCGCTTCTCCTGCATCAAACAACCAGTATTCATTATATAAGGGATTTAAGTCAAGAACAGTCGTCTGTGTATTTCTTTCTTTTGTCGGCAGACCTGCACTTGTTCCTAAAAAAGTAATTTTCATTTCATTCACCTGCTCAATTAATCAAGTCATTATAGCATGTTTTATTTGTATTTTCAGAGATTCTATGAAAAAATGAAAAAGACTTTTAACGAATCGAGGTTACTCAGTTGGATATTGAAATACAAAACATACCATGTTTAATCACAATCTTTGGTGCAACAGGTGACTTGAGCCATAGGAAACTGTTTCCATCGCTGTTCCATCTTTATCAACAGAATAATCTTAATGAACATGTCGCAATTATCGGTGTCGGCCGCCGCGACTGGACAAATGAAAAGTTCCGCAGCGAAATTCAGGCATCTATCACTGAACATGTCAAAGATACATCACGCATCGAGGACTTTTTGACGCATGTCTTCTACCAATCTAATGATGTCAATGATCTGGCAAGTTATGATGAACTCGTCACGCTGTCTGACGAACTTGACAAGAAATTCTCACTGGAAGGTAATCGTCTCTTCTACTTGGCTATGGCACCTGAATTTTTCGGGATAGTCACAGATTCATTGAAATCAAGTGGTCTGACCAAAACTAAAGGATTCAAGCGACTTATTATCGAAAAACCGTTCGGTACAGATTTAAAGACTGCTGAAGCTTTGAACAAGCAGATCACGAAATCCTTCAAGGAAGAAGAAATTTTCCGTATCGACCATTATCTCGGCAAAGATATGGTGCAGAACATTGAAATCATCCGGTTCAGTAATGCGATGTTCGAACCTCTCTGGAACAATAAGTACATCTCAAATATACAGATTACATCTTCAGAGACTCTTGGTGTCGAAGACCGCGGCGGTTATTATGATAACTCCGGCGCTTTAAAGGATATGGTGCAAAACCACATGCTGCAAATCGTATCATTACTTGCGATGGAACCACCGATTTCTCTACAATCTGAAGATATTCGGAATGAAAAAGTTAAAGCACTTCGTTCCATCCGGCACGTCTCTGAATCGGAAGTCAAAGATTACTTTGTCCGCGGCCAGTATGACACAGGTGTCATTAACGGTGAAGAAGTTCCGAAATATCGTGATGAAGATCATGTCAACCCGATGTCGAATACACCGACATTCGTTGCTGCTAAAGTGATGATTGATAATTTCCGCTGGGCAGGTGTTCCTTTCTACATTAGAACGGGTAAACGGATGAAAGAAAAAGAAATCCGCGTCGTAGTGGAATTCAAAGAAGTACCGATGAACCTCTACTACAAGAAAGACCAGCATCTGGATTCAAACCTGCTCATCATCAACATTCAACCGAATGAAGGTCTGGAACTTCATCTGAATGCAAGAAAATACATTGAAGGTATCGATACAGAACCTGTGAAGCTATCGTATGCACTGACGACTCAAGATAAAATGAACACAGTAGATGCCTATGAAGGTCTTATCTACGACTGTTTAAGAGGCGATTCAACTAACTTCACCCACTGGGAAGAATTGAAAGCAACTTGGAGTTATGTTGATACAGTGGATAAGTATTGGAATGATAATCCTGCACCGTTCCCTAATTATCCAGCGGGTTCAAACGGTCCTATCAAAAGCCAGCTGTTACTCAGCCAGGATAACCTTCACTGGTGGGATTTTTAGTATGAACCTCTTCCACAGTGGAAGAGGTTTTTTATAGGAGAATTGCTATGAATTATGATGATTTGCTGCATATCAGTACTGAAGAAGAGCATCACCAATTTCCTGTCATTACGCATTACCATAGATATGAACCGACAGCCTATAACGACCTTGTGATGCTGGCTGAAGCCATCAGACCGCTACTTCACCATAATGAACAGCTCGTCGATTTCGGTTCCGGGTTAATGCGTGTCCCTATTTTTATGAATTATCTGCTTCCTATCCATACACTTGGAATTGAACTGAACAAAGCGTTGTATATGGACGGCATGAAAAACGTTGAATCCTATCAGCAGCACCATCAAAGTCATTACGATATCCGGTCATTAAATATCAATGTCACTGATTATCAGTTCACTGGCAGCGAATCGATACTCTTTTTCTTCAATCCTTTTTCAGCTGATATATTCAAATCAGTGCTCTATCAATTCCTTACCCACACTTCTTACAAACATAGGGTTTTAGTGATATTATATTATGCAAAGGTGGAATATATTGATGCCATCCATCAGCTGAATATCTTCAATGAAATTAAGCGGATACCACTAGCACAGTATCCAGATGATGAGAATGATATGATCATCATTTATCAGCTCGGATGAAGAATAACTAACGGAAGTGTGATTTAATGGAAGCATTAAAAATGGTCCAGCAGGTCATCGTCTATCTTGAAGACCATCTGCTGGACACAGTTAACTTAGATGAGATGGCAGATTATATCGGTGTCACCGCCTATCATCTTAATCAGACATTCACTATGATCTGCGGCATGAACACGACTGAATATGTGCACCGAAGAAGATTATCTGAAGCGGCGCTTGATCTTATACATGGTGAACGTAGACTGCTTGATGTAGCGAGTGATTACGGCTACAAAGATGCCCATAGCTTTTCTGCTGACTTCAGTGATTATCATGGGATATCACCCGTACTTGCAAGAACCAGCAAAGATTCTTTGAAACTCTTTAACAGACTATATGTCAAATATGGTGTCACAGATCAGCCGCCGCTGTCATTCAGCATCCAGGATTTCCATGAAGCCAGACTGGCCGGCTACCGAGTATTCATTCCTAATGAAGCACTTTATAACCATTTCTTAATCGCTGACCTGTTATATGATGCTGACCAAACAGGCCAGTTGGATGAACTGAAGAAACTGACTACAGCTCACCTGTTCTATGTTTCTGTCCATCCATCGAATGAAGGTATTGAAGTATTTTACGGCGTTCCTTTTGACGGGAGTACAACGCTTGAGATTGAATACATTAAGGCTTCAAAAGCAGCTGTATTCCGCGAACAAGGGCACATTGATTTCCTCTATAATCAAGTATGGCAGTCCATTGAACAGCAGATTGCTGTGACACTGGATTATAAGAAAAATGACTATTACCTTTCCCTATTACCGCTGAATCTTGATTTTGACAGTGATTATACTAAGATGACCTTTGTGCTGCCTATTCAGTGACAATGAATTTCATCATGACAAAAGGACTTAAATCAGAGTGATTTAAGTCCTTTTGTTTGATAGATAAAATTTTAAAAATTCTTTTTACTTCCAATCAGTATGGAAGATACCTTCTTTATCTTTTCGTTCATAAGTATGGGCACCGAAGTAATCACGCTGCGCTTGAATTAAGTTAGCAGGCAGGTCTTCAGCGCGATAGCTATCGAAGTAAGAGATGGCAGCTGCAAACGATGGAACTGGGAATCCTGCTTCGATTGCAGTCCCAGTCACTTTACGTAAAGACCCGTTGTATTTAGAGACGATGTCTTTAAAGTAAGGGTCAAGCAGCAAGTTCTGCAGGTCAGCATTGTTGTCGTAAGCATCTTTAATTTTTTGCAGGAACTGTGCACGGATGATACAGCCTTCACGCCAGATCATAGCGAGATCACCTAACTGGAGATTCCAGTTGTTAGACTCACTCGCCACTTTCATCTGACTGAATCCTTGTGCATAACTGCAGATTTTACTCATATATAATGCCTGACGAATCTGCTCAAGAAACTCTGTTTTATCACCTTGAAACGAATATTCATGACCAACAAATTCTTTTGCAGCGATTTGACGTTCATCTTTTTGAGCTGAAATAAAACGTGCAAATACTGATTCAGTAATGATTGTAAGTGGAATACCTAATTCAAGGGCATTGATAGATGTCCACTTTCCTGTGCCTTTTTGACCGGCTTTGTCCATCACTTTCTCAACAAGCGGTGTACCGTCATCATCTAGCTTGCGGAAGATATCTGCTGTAATCTCGATCAAGTAAGAGTCAAGTTCCCCTTGATTCCATTCATCGAATGTATCAGCAATTTCATGATGATCCATTTTAAGGACATTTTTCATTAAGTCATAGCTCTCTGCAATCAACTGCATGTCCGCATACTCAATACCGTTATGGACCATTTTTACATAGTGACCCGCACCATCAGGACCAATATAAGTCACACATGGTTTACCGTCAGTTGCTTTAGCTGAAATGTCTTCTAATATCGGCTTCACTAATTCATAAGCTTCCTTCTGCCCGCCAGGCATAATGGATGGACCATGCAAAGCACCTTCTTCACCACCAGAAACACCAGTACCGATGAAGTTCAGACCTTTTTCAGACAAGTATTTGTTACGACGGATCGTATCAAGGTAATTCGTATTACCCCCGTCGATTAAGATGTCTCCTTCATCAAGAAGTGGGATCAAGCTTTCAATCGTATGATCAGTTGCTTCACCTGCTTTGACCATCATCAAAATTCTTCTCGGCACTTCGAGGCTCGTTACAAACTCTTCAAGAGAATATGTCGGGAAGATGTTTTTACCTTCAGATTCCTGAACCATTTCATCTGTTTTTTGAGGAGAACGGTTGAAAACTGCTACTGAATATCCTCTTGATTCAATATTCCAAGCCAGATTCTTACCCATTACGGCAAGACCGACGACACCGATTTGCTGTTTAGTCATGTACATACCTCTTTCCTAGTAATTTACTCAATCATTATAACATAGTAGAAGGGCGGTCACTAAAAAGAAAGACTGCCTGCACCCTTTGTTGAATAAAAAAAGAATGGCTGTTCATCCATTCTTCTTAAAGCAGATCATTAAACGAGCTTGATGATTTCCAGCACTTGAGAAGTCAGTTTTTCAAGCTGGTCAATCGGCATTCTTTCATTTTTAGTATGAATTTCCTCGTAGCCAACAGCAAGGACGATTGTCGGCACTCCTAGACCATTGAAAATATTAGCATCACTGCCCCCGCCACTATGGATCAGTTCAGGTGTAATTCCGATATTCTCAGCAGCCTGTTTTGCAATTTGTACTACTTTGGAATCTTCAGCAGCATTAAAACAAGGATAAGCAGGAATGATATTGACATCAGCTTTCCCGCCCATTTCTTCTGCTGTCCGTTCAAATGTTTCCTTCATATGCGCCACTTGCTTATCCAGCTTTTCCTGATTGATACTTCTTGCTTCACTAAGCAGATAGCAGCTATCCGCTACGATGTTAGTGACCGTGCCACCTTCAAAACGTCCAATATTGGCAGTCGTTTCTTCATCAATACGACCTAGTGTCATACGACTTACAGCTTTTGCTGCAATATTGATCGCGCTGATTCCTTTTTCAGGAGCAACCCCGGCGTGTGCAGTGACACCGCTGATGACTGTTTCGACTTTTGCCTGAGAGGGTGCAGCAGTGACAATAGTTCCCACTGTATTGCCTGAATCAAGCGCATAACCGAATTCTGACGTTAAGTATTTCTTGTCGAATGCTTTAGCTCCGACGAGCTGACTTTCCTCACCTACGGAAATGACAAATTGAAGATTACCATGTGATAATTCGTCTTCTTGAATGACCCGGATTGCTTCGATCATTGTCGCTATACCCGCTTTATCATCCGCCCCTAAAATAGTTGTCCCGTCACTTGAAATGATTCCGTCTTTAATGACAGGCTGAATGTTCTGACCTGGAGTCACTGTATCCATATGGCAGGAGAAATAAATAGGTGTCTGCTCCATATTACCTGTCATATTGATAATCAAGTTACCTGCACCGAATCCTGTCTTCTCTTGACTGTCATCTTCTATCACTTCAAGTCCAAGACCTGAAAATAATCCTTTTAAGTGGTCTGCAATGGCTCTTTCATGACCGGTTTCACTATCAATCTTAACAAGTTCGACAAAAGTATCTACTAATCGCTGCTGGTTAATCATGTGTTCACTCCTCAATTATATTTGAATTTGCTATAATGTAACAAAACAAGAAAGGATGACATGACTTGAATAACAAACGTTTCAGACAAATATTTATCTATTTGATGTTGATTGCTATTGTCGCATCATTGATTCTCTCAAGTTTAATCCCATTACTCGCAAACTAAGTCTACTTCATCGTAGACTTTTTTTAATACTTTTTCAAAGAACCAAACTTGGATTTGACGTTCAAATATGATTCTATTTCCTTGATGAGCTGCATCGCTGCTGCTCTAGACTTAAGCTGTTCATAATTACTAGGCAGATCGTGATTTTCCATATCCAGACTGATTTCATATAAATCATGGAGACGTATAGCTGTATAGTCATTGCTTGAAACGCCGCGACTCATAGCTGCTAGTATATCACTGCATCGATTATGGATTTTATCCGCCTGATTCATTTCATTGATCAATTCAGCCATACGATAGAGCAGTTCAACCTGCTCACCTCTCATATCAAAATAATGATAATAGGAATTTTCATTTCGTACAAAGTGATTTTCTACATCCATAAAGGCGATGGATTTAGCTTTTTCAATCGTCTCGTTCAACAGATCAAGGACGTCTGGTTCTAGTTTAATATCGATATATTTAATCGCGTCACTGAATTGACCGAGTATTTGCTGAAAATCGCCTTCAATCCTTTTTTTGTACTGTTCAAGCTCCTGTTCCCGGTTCGGCATATAACTGTTCAGCAGCAGAGCAATACCGACACCGATTACTAACAAGATCATTTCGTTCAGCATCAAAGCAGGCGTTACATGGCCTGAGTTAAAGCAGTGCAGCATAATGACGCATGCGGTCACTACACCTTCTTGTGTGCCGATCATGACCGTGACCGGAATAAAGAACAGTACAAGTAGTCCAAGGACCACAGCGTTATATCCAAGATACTCGAAAAAGACATATGAGAACAAGATAGCAATCATACATGAAACAACACGCGACATCGCGGCTTCCATGGATTTAATCTTTGTATTTTTGACACACAGTACAACAATAATCGCTGCAGATGAAAAATTTTCAAGACCAAGCAGCTTTGCAATCAACACACCAAGTGCCATTCCAACTGCCGTCTTTATCGTTCTGTAGCCGATGCGATAAGTTTTTAAAGAAAAATTCAGCATAAATGAAAATAAAGCCGGGGGAAATCCCCAGGCTTATCTCTCCTCCCCGTATTCTTCAAATAGGGCTTGGATATTAGTTATCACACTCATCGGGTCGTGTCCTTCGATTTCGTGACGTTCAATCATTGTCACAATCTTGCCGTCTTTGACTAAAGCAAACGACGGACTTGATGGTGGATAACCTTCAAAGTAATCTCGTGCTTTCGCCGTTGCTTCTTTGTCCTGTCCTGCAAATACAGTGACCAGGCGGTCTGGTAATTTATCATAATGCAATGCATGAGCCGCTGCAGGGCGTGCAATACCACCGGCACACCCGCATACCGAGTTGACCATGACAAACGTTGTTCCTGGCTGTTCAAGCGTTGCTTCTACTTCTTCAGCTGTACGAAGCTGTTGATATCCTGCACTTTCGATTTCTTGACGTGCCGTATCTACAACTTGATTCATATACAGATTAAAATCCATTTCCATTACTAACACCTCTTCATATAGTCATATTATCATATTACATAATTCAACATGAATAATCTAGAGAGTTGTTTGATTAATAGATAGAAGTATGGTCAACCGTCATCTGTTCAAGATTAGCTTTGACGCGCTGCAGAAATTGCCCTGCCACAAGCCCGTCCAGAATTCTATGATCGATCGACAGACAGAGATTACACATATCACGAACCGCAATCATGCCGTCAATGATGACCGGACGTTTGACAATGGTCTCAACTTGAAGGATAGCAGCCTGTGGATGATTGATAATTCCCATTGACTGAACAGAACCGAAAGAACCGGTATTGTTCAGTGTGAATGTTCCGCCCTGCATATCGGCACTGCTGAGCTGATGGCTGCGTCCTTTGTCAGCGAGTTCGCTGATCCGCTTCGCGATTCCTTTAATGGACAGATCATCGGCATGATGAATGACTGGAACATACAGTTTATCGTCACTTGCGACAGCAATCGATAAATTAATATCTTGATTGATAACTATTTGATCATCTTGCCATGAACTGTTCAGCATCGGAAATTCTTTTAATGCTTCTGCCACTGCCTTGGCGAAGAAGCTGAAGAATGTCAGATTGTAACCTTCCTGCTGCTTGAACTGGTTTTTATGCTTGTTGCGCGTTTTAACGAGCTCAGTGACATCGACTTCAATCATCATCCAGGCATGAGGAATTTCTGTGACACTTTGCACCATTTTATTCGCAATCGCACGTCTCACACCGTTGACAGGAATGGTTTCGCCTGCAGTAGGTGCCGGTTTTGCAGCCGGTACGGATGAGGATGCAGAAACAGCAGCTGCCGCTTGTTCAGGCGCCTTGCTTTGTTCACTTGATATCGGTGCTTCAGGCATACTGTTCTCTATCGCATTCATGATATCTTTCTTTGTGACGCGCCCTTCAAATCCTGTTCCAGTGACTTGCGCAAGATCGATACCATGTTCACTGGCAAGCTTGAAGACGACCGGCGAAAACTTGCCGTTGTTCTTCTGCCCAGCAGGCTGTGCGGCAGGCTTCACTGACTCTTTCACTTCTGTTGATGCTTTCGTTTCAGCCGATGCCGGCGCTTCACTGCCGGACGCTTCCTCATCGGTCGCAATACGGCAGATGACTGTCCCGATATCGACAGTCTCTCCTGCTTCAACAACTATCTCACTGATGGTACCAGTCACTACAGAGGGCACTTCAGCAGTCACTTTATCTGTAATGACTTCACAAAGCGGTTCATATTCATTGATTGTATCGCCCACTTTAACGAGCCAGTTTTCAATCGTTCCTTCATGTACACTTTCACCTAATTTAGGCATTGTAATATCCATGATTAACCTCCATTAAAAGTTTGCAAGCTCGCGCATTGCAGTCTCTATTTTCTCAGGATTCACCATGAAAAAATCTTCCATCGGTGGTGAATAAGGCATGGCTGGTACATCCGGACCTGCCAGTCGTTTGATCGGCGCGTCCAAGTCAAACAGACAGTTCTCAGCGATGATTGCTGACACTTCACTCATAATGCTGCCTTCCAGATTATCTTCTGTGACGAGCAGCACTTTTCCTGTTTTCTTAGCGGCATTGATGACATATTCTTTATCGATCGGATAGACGGTTCTCAAATCAACCACTTCAGTTTCTATACCTTCAGCTGCCAGCTTTTCAGCTGCCTGTAGTGCATAATTGACGCACAGACCGTAAGTGATGACTGTGATGTCATCACCTTCACGTTTAGAGTCTGCCTTGCCGATCGGTACGATGTAATCTTCTTCAGGAATTTCCTGCTTCAATAACCGATATGCTTTTTTGTGTTCAAAATAAAGTACAGGATCATCATCTCGTATAGCAGCTTTTAATAGTCCTTTTGCATCATAAGGAGTGGACGGAATCACCACTTTAAGTCCTGGTGTTGATGCAAAAATCGTCTCGATGGACTGTGAGTGATACAGCGCTCCGTGAATACCGCCGCCAAAAGGTGCGCGAATCGTGAGTGGACAATTCCAGTCATTGTTAGAACGATATCTGATTTTTGCTGCCTCATTCAGAATCTGATTGGTAGCTGGTAAAATATATTCTGCAAACTGTATCTCTGCAACAGGCCGCTTACCCACCATAGCAGCGCCGATAGATGCTCCGACAATATTTGATTCTGCTAATGGTGCGTCAATGCTTCTATACTCGCCGTATTTCTCCTGGAGTCCTTTCGTAACGCCGAAGACACCGCCTTTTTTACCGACATCTTCGCCGATGACAAATACATTGCTGTCGCGTTCCATTTCTTCAGCCATCGCCTGATGAATCGCTTCTAAATAAGATATTTTAGCCATGATTAACCTCCATAAACATGAAGCAGTGCTTCTTCCGGTGCCGGATAAGGGGCCTGCTCTGCTTTTTTCGTTGCATCGTTGACGATTGCTGTGAGTTCTTTGTCAATGTCTTCAAACCACGCCTCGTCAGCTGCCTTATGTTCCATCATATAGGCTTTAAATCTGATGTTACAATCCAATTCTTTATTGGACGCCCGCTCTTCTTTAGAACGGTAACTGTCATCGTCGTCAGAAGAATGCGCAGTCAGTCGTGTTGACATCGCTTCGATCAACGTCGCACCTTCACCGTTCAGTGCACGTTCTCTTGCCTCTTTGACAGCTTTGTAGACAGCTACTGGATCATTCCCATCAATATGTTCACCGTGCATGCCGTAACCGAGTGCACGGTCCGATAATTTATCCGCACCATATTGCAGTGTATGCGGCACACTGATTGCATATTTATTGTTTTCAATGATACAGATGAAAGGAAGATCATGTACCCCTGCAAAGTTTAATCCTTCATGAAAATCACCTTGGTTACTTGATCCTTCTCCAAGCGTTGTCAGTGCAACCTTCTTCTTATCATCCATTTTAAATGCAAGCGCTGCGCCGACTGCATGCAGCACTTGTGTGGCTACACATGAACCCTGCGATAAAATGCCGCATGATTTTTTACTGAAATGTGACGGCATCTGCTTGCCACCGCTTGAAATATCACCGGATTTTGCAAAAGCAGACAGCATCGTTTCTTCAGGTGTCATCCCCATATGTGTGACGAGCGCAAGGTCACGGTAGTACGGAGAAGTGATATCTCCTTGTTCGAGTGCGTAGGCAGCGCCAACTTGTGTGGCTTCCTGTCCTTGACAGCTGATAACGAACGGCAGCTTTCCTGCACGGTTCAACAACCACATCCGTTCATCAAGTTTTCTACCGAGCAGCATCGAACGGTACATAGCTTTTAAGTCATCCGTCGTCAACCCCGCCGCTTTATAATCCATCATAACTATTCCTCCTATATATGAATGGCCCGATCTTCACTTGCCAGCCCGATTTCCATCAGAATTTCTGACACTGATGGATGTGCATGAACCGTCAAGCCGAGTTCAAGTGTCGATGCATTCATGAATTTTGCCAGAGCTACTTCATTGATGATTTCAGTAACATTCGGACCAATCATCGATAACCCTAGTATTTCATCCGTCTCTTTATCTTTTATGAGTACCGCCTGCCCACTGCTGTCTCCACTGATCACCGCTTTGCCGATTGCGGCAAACGGAACAGCTTTAGTCAGCGTGTCATATCCCGCCTCTTTAGCGACTGCTTCGGTCATGCCGATACTTGCGACTTCCGGACTGGTATAGATACATTTAGGGACTGTATTGTAATCAAGCGTAATCGGTGCAGCATCGTTCATATGTTCAACGGCTATCGTCCCTTCTTTAGTCGCTACATGAGCGAGCTGCAGATTACCGATGACATCACCTACCGCATAAATATGGGAATCATTCGTCTGATAATATTCATTGACTTCAATAAAGTCATTGTTTAATTTAATTTTTGTATTATTCAATCCGATATCCTCACTGTTCGGTTGTCTGCCGATTGCAACGAGTGTTTTTTCAGCATGTATCGTTTCTGACAAATTAAACGTGATTCCTTGATCGTCATGAACGATATTATCAGCTGACAGGCTTTCTCCGATATAGAAATTAATCCCTTTTTTCTCCAGTTCTTTCTGCAGAACCCTGCTGATTTTCTTCTCTTCAGCTGGGATAATGGATGTCCCTGCTTCAATGACCGTCACTTTCACTTCCAGATCAGCCAGTAATGAAGCAAACTCAAGCCCAATGACACCACCACCTATAATCACCATCGAAGACGGCAATGTTTCAAGCGTCATCATATCATCACTTGATAATACTGTCTCATGATTGAACGGTAGAAACGGAAGTTCCCGTGGTTTACTCCCTGTACAAATAAGCACATGTTTGTTGACCAGCAGTTCAGAGTCACCGTTATTATTCTCTACAGATATAGTTCCTGCTTGAGGTGAAAAGATTGAAGGACCAAGGATTCTACCTGTGCCGTTATATATATCAATGTTGTTAGCTTTCATTAAATGCTGAACGCCGCCATACATTTGAGCCACAACGGCATCTTTCCGCGCTCTGATATCTTTGAAATCATAGCTGGCACTCGCTGCCTGAATGCCATACTGCTCAGCGTGTCTAATATAAGAGTAGACTTCAGCAGACTTGAGTAAACTTTTAGTCGGAATACATCCTCTATGAAGACACGTACCGCCTAACTTCTCCTTCTCGACAACTGCAACTTTCATACCTAATTGAGAGGCACGAATAGCAGACACATAGCCTGCTGTTCCTCCACCAAGTACGACTAAGTCATATTCATTGGCCATAATTCTCTCCCTTATTCATATACTTTTGACTGTTCTTCTTGATTCAACACACGACGTACGCCTGCAGCCAGTGCTTCCATTTCTTTTTCTCCGGGCATCACTGTTATACCTGAAATAAACTTGACGCGTTCACTGATCATATTAATCAGCAGCTCACTATAAGCCAGTCCACCCGTGATGAGGATTTGATCGACTTGACCGTTGAAATAGATGCTTGCTGAAGCGATAGATTTAGCAATCTGATAAGCCATTGCTTGATAGGCAAGTAATGCCTCGGCATCCCCTGCCTCAGCGCGCTGCTCAATTGCTACAGCATCAGTCGTTCCGAAATGTGAAACGAAACCACCTTGTTTCGACAATAATGCTGCTACCTCATCAATTGTCAACTGTTCTTCAATGACATAACGGGCTATCTGATTGGCAGGCAGCGATCCAGCACGTTCAGGACTGAATGGTCCCTCACCTGACAGCCCATCATTGACATCAACGACGCGTCCTTTATAGTGTGTGCCGACTGATATACCGCCTCCGAGATGTGCAACGATTAAATTCAATGTCTCATATGATCGATCGATCTGTTCAGCATAGTTTCTAGCGACAGCTTTCTGATTCAATGCATGGAAGATACTTCTACGTTCCAACTGCTTTAATCCTGTCATTTTCGCGATAGGATCCATCTCATCAACGACTACCGGATCAACGATATAGGCAGGTTTACCATATTCCTTCGCGAGCTGAGCACCGAGCAATGTACTGATATTTGAAGCATGACTGCCGTATTTGGATGCTCTTAAATCAGCAATCATAGCGTCATTGATCCTATATGTACCACCGGCGATAGGTTTTAACAGTCCGCCGCGTGCCGCGATGGCGTCAAAAGATGAGATATCATGTTTTTGAAGAAAGTTAATGACAACCTGCAGTCGAAATGCAGTCTGTTCATCTACAGTCCCACTCACCTCACCAACCGAATGTCTCAAAATCTCTGAAATCATGCATGACTCGTTGTCAAATAAAGCTATTTTGGAAGAAGTACTACCAAGATTGATTGTTAATATCCGTGCCATTATTTATTTCTTCTTGAGATCAATGAATGTTCATTTATACTGAACGTACTTCTGACTCTCATCATTTGATCGATTCTTTCTTCAGCCATACGGTCTGCCGCCAGTGCAGTTGAAATATTATCTCTCTTAGCAATTTCAAATACTTGATCCATCTGGTCATAGATCTCTTCAACTTTCTTAGTAGCACGGCCTTCGTTATAACCATGCAGTTCGTCAGCTACATTGATCACACCGCCGGAATTGACGACGAAGTCAGGAGCGTAAATAATTCCTCTGTCAGCAAGCATACTCGCATGTTTTTCAGTTTCTCTCAACTGGTTATTAGAACTACCGCACACGGCTTTCACTTTTAACTGAGGGATTGTATCATCATTTAATATGCCGCCCAGTGCACAAGGTGCAAAGATGTCCGCTTCCACTGAATAAATTTCATCCGGTGCAACGGCTTTTGCGTCAAAAGCTTTTACTGCACGGTCAATGGATTCCTGGTTGATATCTGTGACGATGAGATGCGCTCCTTCTTCATGCAGGTATTCACATAAGCTGTATGAAACGTTACCTACGCCTTGAACAGATACTGTTTTTCCTTCAAGTGAATCAGAACCGAATGCTTCTTTCGCTGTCCGTTTCATCGCTTTATAAACACCAACAGCAGTCATCGGACTAGGATTGCCTGATGAGCCGAAGCTTTCCGATAAGCCGACGACGAAATCTGTTTCCTCGTGAATGGTATCCATATCAGCAACAGTTGTTCCGACATCTTCAGCTGTAATATAACGACCATTTAAACTTTGTACATAGCGTCCTAACGCTCTAAACAATGCTTCAGATTTATCGGTTTTCGGATCACCGATAATAACAGTTTTTCCGCCGCCGAGATTTAAGCCTGCAGCAGCATTTTTATAAGTCATTCCGCGAGCCAGGCGCAGTGCATCATCAATAGCTTCTTCTTCAGATGCATACGGCCACATTCTGCAGCCACCGAGAGCCGGTCCAAGCGTCGTATCGTGAATCGCAATAATAGCTTTCAACCCACTGGCTTTGTCATGACAAAATACTACCTGCTCATAATCATATTGTTCTAGTCTTTCGAAAATCATTTATATTCCCCTTTTCATGATTATATTAACGCATTACTCTTCTGATTTTACATTAAAAACTTTACTAATCAAATATAAATTCAACTAAAGCACGTCAAATGTATTAATTAATTGTTAAATTACTATTAATAATCAAGTGATATTTTATCACTTTTAACCGATAAAGCGCTTTCAATACTGATTCTCATAAAAAATATATTATTCTCTAAGATGATATAAATTATATTATAATAATAATTATAATGTACTCAAAGCAAGGGCTATTGAATGGTACTTATCGCTCGATTTATCTGCTCTGGAAGATAATATAATTGGAATTTTAGCACCTACTACCATACTCGCCACGTCTGCTCCAGCGAGATAAGTCAGTGACTTATACAAGACATTTCCCGCTTCAATCTGAGGCATCATCAATATATCGGCGTCACCTGCTACTTCTGACGTCAGCCCTTTATGTAAGGCTGCTTCTTTGTTGATTGCATTGTCAAGAGCGAACGGACCATCAATGATACCTCCAGTAATCTGCTTTCTCTGATTCATGTGTGAAATCAAAGCTGCATCAACAGTCGACTGCATTTTAGGGTTGATGAGCTCGATGGCAGAAATCAATGCCACTTTCGGCTGGTCATAACCGAGTTGAGCAGCTGTGATTAATGCATTATTGATGATATCTATCTTCTCATCAAGTGTTGGACTGATATTCATACCCGCATCCGTAACCATCAGCATTTTGTGATAGGCCGGAATATTAAAGAAAGCAAGATGACTGAGTTTTCTTCCAGTCGTCAACCGGTAGTCTTTTTTGAGCACTTCTTTTAAGATCACGGGTGTTGCTACGAGACCTTTCATTAACACATGTGCTTCACCCTGTGCGACAGATCTGACAGAACGTTCAACTGATTGCTGTTCAGACAGCGTATGCCGAATATCAATTCGATGATCAATCACTTGATGCTCCTGTTCCAGCAGTGCTCTAATCTGTGTTTCATCTCCGTATAATCTAAAGGTAGCTTCAGTTTCTGCTAATGCTCTGCATACGGCTTTTATGACATCAACATCTGCCGCCTGACAGACAGAAACGACTTTGTTGACTGTCTTACCTGTCCTTAAAATATCGTTAAACTGCATTTATCTCACCCTTTCTCTTATATTGTAACTAATTTGTACAAGTTATCAATTTAATTTGTAAAGAAACTACGGATTGGGCTATAATGATTCAAGGTGATTAACTTGCAAAAAATAATAGCTCTACTTATATTAGTCATCCCGATCTATTTAGCGGGACTTGGAATCAAATGGATGAGAGATGCTGTGTTCGGCGTCCTAGTGCCTGAACTACAGTTTATCTGGCTGCAGTTCGTAATTGGATTAATTCTGGCAGTCGCCGGAATTGCGTTCGTTGGTGGTTATATCCTGCATATGGAAAAGCGAACAGAACGTGTACAAAAAAAATTCATCGACAAGAGCAGAAAATAAGCTCTGTCAGATGAATTTTTTTGTTTTTAAAGCCAGTTCAACATCGTCTGTAATAATGGCGTCAATACCAGAATCAAGCCAGTACTTAATATCGTTCTCACGATTGATCGTATACATGCGGACATTCAGCCCTTCTGCAGCAATTTTACTTGTGAAATCCTTTGAGATGTAGTATGTGTTCGTATGTATACCGTCGAATAAATAGTCAGCGGTCAACAGCCATGGTTGATCTTTATACTTTGAATAGAGATAAGCGGTCTCTATCGCCGGACTTAACTGTTTGACCTTCTGAATAGATGTGAGTTCAAAGCTTGATATGATGACACGGTCATTCAAGTCAAACTGTGATAACAGCGCCATCAACTGTGCTTCAAGAATCCCATCTGTTCGACCTTTAATTTCTATGTTGAGTTCAACTGCTGTATCCTTTATGAGCTCGAGCACTTCTTTTAGAAGCGGTACGCGCTCATATTTCATAAAGCCCGCTCTGATTTTCGCCTGACGGATTTCTGCCAGTGTTAATTGACTTACCACACCTGACCGATGAGTCGTCCGGTCAAGCGTCTCATCATGAATGACCACAAGATGATGATCTTTTGACAGATGCACATCAAGCTCAATACCATCTGCTCCGTATTCAATTGCTTTTTGAAACGCCAGCATCGTATTCTCCGGAAACTTTTTCTTATAGCCGCGATGCGCGAATACTTTGACCATACGTCACCTCATGAGAAATTCAAGCAGTTCTCCAACAGTCGGCTTAGTATATCGCCCTTCTGACTGCCATTTCTGCTCAAATCCTTGTTTCCATGCTTTGTCTATTGAATGACGAATAGCGCGTTCCACACTCGCCGTATTAACTCTGTTAATTTCCGCTATTTCAGGATAAAGTGTTCCAGTCAAATGTTCAATTTTGTCCGGCTCTTTATTGAGAATAACCAACGCATCATAAATATAATGAGTTCCTTTAAGTTTAGTAGAAAACCATTCAGCAATCATCGGCTCAGCTGATGATGCAGGTTGACATAATCGTTCTATAGTCTGCTGGATGACTTCCAGATTCACTGGTTTAATCAAGAAATAATCTACACCAAGAGCCGTCGCCTCTGCAAGCACTGATTCTTTGCCGAACGCTGAAAAACAGATGACCTTGTATGTTCTATCCAACGGCATGTAGTTTTTGACGAGTGTCAATCCATCGATATTTGGCAGAATCAAATCCAGCAGCAGTACATCAAAATTGGCTTCTTCAATGAGTCTGCGGCCATCCATACCATTGTTCGCAACGCCTGTTATGATCATCCCTTGACCAGACAGATGTTGTTTAACTGTCATTGCTAGTTCTTCTGAGTCCTCGACGATAGCAACCTTCACAGCCATCAAGTCATCCCCTTATTATTTTGCTTTATTCTGGGCAATGAGTTCAGCAGCATGTTCCAGAGTTAACGGAGTCACTTCTACACCTGAAATCATACGCGCTACTTCATTGATTTTAGCATCACCTGTCAGTTCAGTGACAGATGTTACAGTACGCTCATCGCGTTCATTTTTCTCGATATAGAGATGATGATCGCTGATGGCAGCTACTTGCGGCAAGTGAGAGATACAGATGACCTGCATATGCTCAGCGATCATCTTCATCTTTTCAGCCATTTTCTGTGCAACCCGTCCTGAAACGCCGGTATCGACTTCATCAAATAAAATAGCTGTCTGTCCTTTATTCTCAGCAAAAATACTTTTCAGTGCCAGCATAATTCTTGACAGTTCTCCACCAGAAGCAATCTTATAAAGTGATTTTAAAGGTTCACCTTTGTTGGGACTGATCATGAACTCCATTGTTTCCAATCCATCTGCAGTCGGTTCCGTTTTCGTGAATGCAAATTCAAAGTTGGCACTTTTCATCTCTAAATGATGAATCTCATCAAGTATGTCATTACGTAACTGAAGCGCATCTTTTCTTCTTTCTTTTGATAAGTCATTCCCTACTTTAATGACCTGCTTGTAAAGCTGATCGATTTCTGCTCTCAACTGGGACGTACTTTCTTCAAGATTTTCAATCTGATTGATTTCTGTTTCAAGTTTTTCAATATGCTGAATCAGTTCACTATGATCCATTCCATATTTACGTTCCAGCTGCTGAATTAAGTTCATGCGTTCTTCCAGTTCATTCAATGTCTGTTCGTCGTAGTCATTCCCCGTCATTTCATCATGAAGTCGATGTTTTGCATCTTCCAGCAGATAGAACGTGTTTTGTGTCTCTTCAACGAGCTGTGTATACTGCCCCGGCAGAATATCATCAATTTCTTTTAGTGACTCTGTAAAATCAAACAGCTTATCGAGTATATTATCCTCTTCCGAAAGATAACCGACTGCTTTAGTCAATTCAAAATTCAGCTTTTCAAAGTTTCTTAAACGATTGATATCTTCTGTCATTGAGTCCTTTTCACCATTGACCAGCTTTGCTTTTGACAATTCGTTATGCTGAAATTTAATCAGATCCAGTCGCTGCAGCAGTGATTCATCTTTTTGCTCAAGCTTTTTCAGTTCATCCTGCTTCTCTTTGTATTCCTGGTATAATGTTTCATATTTCTGCTTAATATTCGAGTAACGGCCTTTGGAATAATCATCGAGCAGTGCTAAATGATATTTAGGTTTTAATAAATGCTGAGTTTCATGCTGTCCATGAATATCCAGCAGTTCCTGCATCATTGTTCTTAATTCATTGAGCGTCACAGTCTGATTATTGATGCGGCATAAACTTTTACCTGTCTTCATGATTTCACGTTTGACGATCATGAAGTCATCAAGCTCAATTCCTTTATCTTCCAGCATCTGCTGAACTGCGGGATTATTGTCTATATCGAATACACCTTCGACGATCGCTTTATCTTCCCCGTGTCTTACAAGATTCTGACTCGCACGTGCACCGATCAGCTGCGAAATGGCATCTATGATAATCGATTTCCCTGCCCCTGTCTCACCGGAAAGAACCGTCAATCCTTCTTTCAGTTCAATATCAAGCTGGTCAATAATTGCAAACTGTCTTATTGACAATGTCTGTAACATATTCTGCCTCCAGTTAAAGCATATTGAATAAGCGTTCCGTCACCAATTTACCTGAATCTTCATCTTTACAAATGATCAGACAAGTATCGTCGCCGCAGATGGTCCCTAAAATCTCTTCCCATTCGAGCTGATCAAGTATAGCACCGATGGATTGTGCATTTCCTGGGAGCGTCTTTAAGACAAGCAGATTCCCTGTTCCTTCAAGCTTTACGAAAGAATCCATTAAATAGCGGCCGAGCTTATCAAGTGGATGATATTTTCGGTCTCTCGGCAGACTATAGATGTATTGACCGCTCGGCGTTGGTACTTTTATCAACTGCAGTTCCTTAATGTCTCTGGAAATCGTCGCCTGAGTCACATTGAGATTAAATTCATTTAATTTTTCAACCAGTTCTTCCTGAGTCTCAATCTGCTGGCTAGATATAATTTCTCGAATTTTGATCTGCCTCATCGTCTTATTCGCCATGTTCATCCCCCAATTGTATATTTATACAATAATCGTAGCATAAAAACAAATATTTGCCTAACAAAAAAACCGTTTAATTGATCAATCAAACGGTCTTTCTACTGTTTATTCTGCAACGACTTGCGCAATCATATCATCACTGATTGATGAAGCTGCTGCGTCATTCGTTAAATAAATTAAATACTCCGTATTACCGGTCGCCCCTTTGATGGGAGATGTCGTCAAACCAAGCGGCGACAACTGCTGCTGCTGAGCGTAATGAATGACTTTTCGGATGACTTTGTGATGGACATGAGTGTCCGTGACAATCCCTTTGTCACCTACTTCATGGCGCTCTGCCTCAAACTGCGGCTTAATTAATGCCACAATTCTCGACTGTTCACGTAAGATTGTTTTTAATGTCGGAAAAATCAGCGCAAGTGAGATGAAACTGACATCAATCGTAGCAAAATCAGGCTGTGGATTAAATTGCTCTATCGTCACATATCTGAAATTCGTCTGCTCCATCACAGTCACTCGTGGATCAATTCGTAGTTCATAGGCCAGTTGATTGGTTCCTACATCGATGGCATAACTTTTCACCGCACCATTTTGCAGTGCACAATCAGTGAATCCTCCAGTAGAAGAACCAATGTCAACATGGATGCTGCCGGTTATATTGAGGTCGAACGTCTGAAGCGCTTTTTCAAGCTTATACCCTCCACGGCTGACATATTTCTTATTTAACCCTTTGACTCTAATTTTAACGGTCTCAGGATTAATTTTTTCAGCAGCCGAATGAAGGCGTTCATGTTCATTGAATACTTTTCCCGCCATGATATAACGTTTCGCTTCGTCTGTCGTTTCAAAATATTCATGATCGACCAGCCACTCGTCAATTCGCTGTTTCTTCATCCGTTTTACCTATCAGCTGTTTCACTTCATCTACAATATGAGCGGTAGTCAATCCGATATCCTGCAACAGCATATCGACGTCACCCTGCTCGATATATTCGTTGTCGATACCCAGTCGTTTGACATCAACGGATTGCTGGTGATCGTTAAAATAACTGACCACCATTGAACCGAATCCCCCAGTAAGCATCGACTCCTCTACGGTCAGAACAGGAATATTTCTCTTTGCTAGTGAATCGAGATAGTCTGTATCCATAGGTTTGATAAATCTTGCATTGACCACTTCTAGATTAATGCCTTCTTTAAGAAGTGTCTCCTGAGCTTCCAGCAGCATCTGTAGTGTCGGTCCGAATGACAGAACAACAGCATCCTTGCCTTCGCGCAGTACTTCCCATTTGCCGTAAGGAATGCCGGCAGTTGGGTCCGTAACCTCTACACCGACCCCGTTTCCTCTTGGATAACGTATCGCAATCGGCCCAGAATATGAATGAAAGGCACTATAGACCATTTTACCTGCCTCGTCTTCATCTTTTGGCATCATCACAGTCATATTCGGCAGATGGCTCAGAAATGAAATATCAAACACCCCTTGATGGGTTTCGCCGTCAGCTCCGACTAAGCCGGAACGGTCGATACCAAATACGACATCAAGATTTTGACGGTCAATATCATGCAGCAACTGGTCATACGCACGCTGTAAGAACGTAGAATAAATTGCCACATAAGGCTTCATTCCATTGGCAGCAAGTCCTCCTGCCATGGTTACAGCATGCTGTTCAGCAATCCCGACATCAAAGAACTGCTGCGGAAGTTGCTGCTGAAACTTCGTCAGTTTACTACCGACAGGCATCGCCGGCGTGATGGCAACGATGCGTTTGTCATGTTTCGCAAGTTCGAGCACTGCGTCACTCATCAATTGACTCCATGAAGGTGCTGCTGCTTTACCGCCAAGCTGTTCACCTGTATCGAGTTTATAAGGTCCAAGACCGTGCCATGTCCCAATTTTGTCGTTCTCTGCCGGCCTGTAACCTTTTCCTTTTTTAGTGATGACATGAATGATGACCGGACCGTTGATTCTTTTAGATGTTTCGATAGCTTCATCCAGTTCTTTGAAGTTATGACCATCAACGGGACCGACATATTTGATGCCGAGCTCCTCAAAAAATACACCTGAGACCACTAGATATTTCAAGCTGTCTTTAATTCTATCTGCTGAATCTCTCAATTTCAGTCCGCCCGGTAGTTTGCTTAAGAAGCCATCGATATCTACTTTAGCGCGGTTATAGTTTTGATTCGTCCGCAGTCGACCGAACATATTATGCATCGCCCCAACGTTCGGCGCAATACTCATTTCATTGTCATTTAGAATAATCGTCATATTCGTGCGGTCATGTCCGATATGATTTAATGCTTCAAGTGCCATACCGCCTGTCAATGCCCCGTCACCAATGACAGGGACTACATGATAATGTTCTCCCATAATATCCCGCGCTTTAGCCATCCCCATAGCTGCAGACAACGACGTCGAACTATGTCCCGCCTCCCAGACGTCATGCTCACTTTCCGATCTTTTAGGAAAACCACTTAAACCATTATGTTGACGCAGCTGATCGAACTGTTCTCCTCTGCCAGTCAAAATCTTATGAATATACGCCTGATGACCGACATCAAAAATCAATTTGTCTTCAGGGCTGTTAAAATGTTTATGAAGCGCAATCGTCAGTTCAACGACTCCTAAGTTGGCACCGATATGTCCACCAGTTACTGCACACTTTTCAATTAAGAACGTTCTAATGTCTTCACTTAACTGAACAAGTTCGTGTTCTGAGAGATTTTGAATTTCTGATGGATTTTTAATTTTCGAAACATCCATTTGAGTTCCACCTACAGTCTAAATAATTAATTAATTTTCATTATAGCATTACACGTCTATATGAACAAAAAAAGCCACTAGGGCTTTTTGATCCATCGTCCATTTACTTCGTCCGTGTAACAATATAATCAAGAAGTTGTTTCATAGCAGCACCATTGTCTGTCAGTTCGTCAACCAGTCGGACAGACTGCTCGTAAACCTCATTCATCGTCTGTTTAGCCACATCCAGCCCAAGTAAAGTGACATAAGTCGATTTATCGTTCAGCGCATCACTTCCTGCACTTTTACCCATTTCTTCGAGATTACCTTCTACATCGAGAATATCATCTTTGATCTGAAACAGTAATCCAACCTTGCTGCCTAATGAATCCAGTTTCTTCATGGCATCAGCATGAAGTCCGGCAATGATTCCCGCGCTTAAAAAGCAGCATCTGATCAGGTCGCCGGTTTTATGCGCATGAACGGTTTCCATTTCAGCAAGAGATAACTGCTTGTTTTCTGCTGACATATCGAGCATCTGCCCGCCGACCATACCACGGCTGCCCGCTGCTTCTGCAATCAATCGAACAAGCTGCACTATAGTATCAGCTGATAACGTATCATCATTCGTCAGCTGTAAGAAACTGTCAGTCAGTAAGCCGTCACCGGCAAGAATGGCTGTTGCTTCACCATATACTTTGTGATTCGTCAGCTGACCTCTCCGGTAATCATCATCATCCATTGCCGGCAGGTCATCGTGAATCAATGAGTAAGTATGAATCATCTCTATAGCTGCCGCTGTTGACAGCCCAGTCCGCGTCTCTTGTCCAAACATTTCAAGCGTGGTCAGAAGAAGCACGGGACGTATACGCTTGCCGCCTGCCATCAACGAATACTGTATGGATTCATCGAGTACATGGTCCAGTGGCTCGTTATATATCTGCTTTAAATAGTTATCGACCAGCTCTATTAATTTAAGATTCATCTTTTACCTCTGAACTGACTTGATTGATTTTCTTTTCAGCTTCAGTCAACTGTGTCTGACATGCTTTGGACAACTTAATGCCTTCTTCGTACAGTTTGATCGATTCCTCAAGAGAAACTTTATCATTATCCAGCTTGTTAACAATTTCTTCAAGCTCTGTCATCATTGATTCAAAGTTTTTAGCCATTTCGATCCTCCTTCAATGCTTCCACAACGGCACTAATTTGACCATCGGAAACTTGAATTTCTATTGCGTCTGAAAGCTTCACGTCGTCTATACTACTAACAATTCCCTCGGCTGTTCTGACGATACTATAGCCTCTCTCCAGTATCCCCACTGGATTGAGACTTGCAAGCAGCTTATGCTGGAATTCAAGAGACTGAGTTAAGCTTTGCAGCTGTCTATGAACAGCGCGTTCCAGCTGCACGTTAAGCTGTGACAAACGCCGGCTGTTCATTTCAATTTGCGAAGCAAGTCGTTCTTTAGACAGTCTGCTGTCAAGACGAACAAAACGCGCACTGCTTTCAGCAAACTTGTCTTTAAGTAAATAGAACATTCTCTGTTCAATTTCATCTTTACGCTGCACCTGCTGCTCAATCAGCAGATTCGGATTCCGGAAGATCGGATGCCCGCTGAGCCGCTGCAGTCGTTGATTTTCATATTTCAGTCGCTGCGTCAACTGCTGCCTTAGAAAAACATCAGTCGATTTGAGCTGATTCATCAGCTCAAACTGGTCCGGGACCGCCATGACTGCAGCACCTGTAGGCGTAGGGGCTCTTAAATCAGCAGCAAAATCACTCAACGTCGTATCCGTTTCATGGCCGACCGCTGAAATAATCGGAGTGTCCGCTTCGTAGATGGCCTGTACGACGTCACGTTCATTAAATGCCCATAGATCTTCTATCGAGCCACCACCACGACCGACAATAATGACATCAACATTCATTGAATCTGCCTGCTTGATGTTTTTGACGATGTTGTCAACGGCGCCTGCACCCTGCACCAACGTTGAAATATAATGGACGTCTGCCAGTGGGTACCGTCTATTGAGTGTAGATTCTATATCGCGTATAGCGGCACCTGTAGAAGCCGTAAGAACCGCAATACTTGCGGGATACTTAGGCAGTTTTTTCTTATGCGCCGGGTTAAAGTACCCTTTTGATTCAAGTTCCTTTTTCAATGCCTCGAACCTTTCGTAGAGCTGACCGACCCCATCAAGCGACATATCATTGACGTAGAGCTGATAGCTGCCCCGCCCTTCATATACAGAGACTCGACCTGTAATCAGAACTTGGTCTCCCTCTTTTGGCGTGAAGCTGATTTTAGCGGCATCTCTTTTGAACATCATGCCATTCATCACGGCTCCACCATCTTTCAGAGCGAAATAAAGATGGCCGCTTGAATGATGCTTGACGTTAGATAGTTCACCTTTGATAAACACATGCTCCAAATAAGGATCCCGGTCAAATTTTGCCTTGATGTACTTAGTGAGCGCACTGATGGATAAATATTCGGTCATTGCAACTTCTGTTTGATGACTTCGCTTAATACACCATTGATGAATTTATAGCTGTCATCATCCCCGTAAGTTTTGGCAAGATTGACCGCTTCATTGACTGCCACTTTTTCAGGCACATCCGTGTAGAGCACTTCAAATACTGACATGCGAAGAATCAGTCGGTCAACTTTGCTGAGACGCTCTAACGTCCACTGCTTCAAGTGCGGTCTAATCGCATCGTCAAGTGCTTGCTGATGCTCTTTCACACCTTCAGCAATACTCTCCATAAAGGAATCACGTTCATTCGGTTCCAGGACAAATGATTTTGCCTCTGTTAATGTAATAGGTTCTTTTGTTTCCATCTGAAATAATACTTTTAATGCTAGTTCTCTTGATTCGCTACGACTCATAATTGTTCTCCTTCAAAAATTGAGAGGATGCATGCATCCTCTTAGTTGTCTTTAAATTTAATATTGATGATATGGACATTGATTTGTTTTGGATTCAATGCAGTCATGTTTTCAAGTGCATACTTAATGTTCTGCTGCACCTGCTTTGCTGTCGCTGATATAGTAGTTCCATAATCAAACGTACAGTAAGCATCTATATAGATATCTTCATCTTTTATTTCAACATTGACACCTCGGGCATTTTTAACACCTAATTTATCGAGGGATTTATTTTTTTGTAACAGTGTTACACCTTTGACTTCGCTGACAGCGATGTTAGCGATCACTTCAATAACGTTAGGCGAAATTTCTACTGTACCTAAGTTCTGTTTAGACATCGTTTCAACCATGATATTGCCTCCCATCGTATAGTACATCTATCATACCATTAATCCGCTGTAATATTAACTAGATTGAATAGAATTGATGAATCAAATAACAAATCTATAAATCTCATGGATAGTGGATTCTGCCATATAAAAAACGGAGATCCAGATTTTTCTGGATCTCCGTTTTATCTGCTGATATAACCTATTTTATCAACATCAATCGTATTGAAGTTCATTCTCTTCAAGAAAATTAGTACTGTAGTCTTTACTTAGAAATACAGGATGCTTGAGCAGCGCCTGATGGAATGGAATCGTTGTATCGATACCGTGAATGATATATTCATCCAGCGCTCGTAAGGCACAGCTGATCGCTTCTTCACGAGTCGGCTGGAAGACAATCAGTTTCGCGACCATCGAGTCATAGTAAGGAGGAATCGTATACTGATTATAACACGCAGAGTCCACTCTTACCCCGTAGCCGCCCGGAACTAAATATTGAGTGATCTGACCAGCTGACGGCATAAAGTTCTTCAGTGGATTTTCAGCATTGATTCTAAGTTCCATCGCGTGTCCTTTAAAATCAACATCCTCCTGCTGAATATCGAGTTTTTCGCCTGAAGCAATGCGAATCTGCCATTTCACCAGATCGATGCCCGTTACCATTTCAGTGACAGGATGCTCTACTTGAATACGCGTATTCATTTCCATGAAGTAATAGCGGTCTTCATTCAGGTCGTAAATAAATTCAATAGTCCCTGCGCCTTCATAATCCACCGTCTCAGCTGCTCTTACAGCTGCCTGACCCATCGCTTCTCGGGTTTCTGCGCTGATCACAGGGCTCGGTGATTCTTCAACTAGTTTCTGCATACGCCGTTGAATGGTACAGTCTCGTTCACCAAGATGAATGACATGACCATAGGCATCTGCCAGCACTTGAATTTCTATATGCCGGAAATTCTCTATGAACTTCTCGATATAGAGCCCTTTATTTCCGAATGCCACTTCTGCTTCCTGCTCGGTCATACGGTAACCATTGATCAGCTCTTCTTCATTACGAGCAATGCGAATCCCCTTGCCGCCACCGCCTGCAGTTGCTTTGATGATAATCGGGTAGCCGATTTTTTCGGCTTCCTGTTTAGCGATCTCTATCGTTTCGACAAGTCCGTCACTTCCTGGAACAACCGGGACATTGGCTTGAATCATTTCCTTCTTAGCTAAATCCTTAATGCCCATCTTTGTAATGGACTCATGACTTGGTCCGATAAATTTAATATTGCATGCTTCGCACATTTCTGCGAAGTCAGCATTCTCAGCAAGAAAACCATAGCCCGGGTGTATGCCGTCGCAGCCAGTTGCACTTGCTATCGCTAATATATTAGGAATGTTCAAATAGGAATCCTTTGAATATTTCGGCCCGACACAATATGCTTCATCAGCAAGCTGAGTATGAAGCGCCTCCTTGTCTGCTTCTGAATAGATGGCTACAGAATGGATATTTAATTCCTTTAATGCTCTAATGATACGGACAGCAATTTCACCGCGATTAGCAATTAATACTTTTTTCATTACTTCACCCGGAATAGAGGCTGACCATATTCCACCATTTGACCATCTTCAACAAGAATCTCAACAATTTCTCCTGAGAGTTCAGCCTGAATTTCGTTGAAGAGCTTCATCGCTTCCAGAATACATACGATTGATTCAGCGGTGACTTTATCTCCTATTTTGACGTAGGCATCACTTTCAGGAGTCGGTGACTTATAAAAAGTCCCTACCATCGGCGCGTTGATTGTCCGTCCCACAGGAACGTCTTCTACTTTTTGAGACTGTACTTCCTGTATAACAGAAGTTTGTGGTGCTGGTGGTGTATTCTGAACAATCGTTTCTTTTTTAAGTTTTATTTTAAGGTTGTCTTCTTCCAGTTCAATCATCGTCAAAGATGAATTATCGAGCAGTGCTATCATTTCTTTTAGTTCTTCAAAATTCATGATGTTCTCCTTTATACTTCATATTAGTACTAGCTACTTAACCCATTTTACTTGAGTGGTCAGACCAATTCAAGTATAAAAAAAAGACATGCTCTGAGCATGTCTTAAATTATCCACGTGATACATAGGACCCATCTGTTGTATTGATGATCAGTTTGTCGCCGATGTTGACAAACAATGGGACGTTCAATGAATAACCAGTCTCAACTGTCGCCTGTTTAGTCGCACCTTGGGCTGTATCTCCTTTGATTCCTGGTTCTGTTTCCGTTACTTCGAGCGTTACTGTGTTAGGTAGTTCAACACCAAGTGTTTCACCTTCATAGCTCTGAATATGAACTTCCATGTTTTCTTTCAGGAACTTCAATTCATGGGTCAATGCTGATTCTGAAATTTCAGTCTGATCATATGTCTCAGTGTCCATAAACACGTGAGCGTCACCGCTCGCATATAAATACTGCATTTTACGGTTATCAATCTGTGCGCGTCCTACTTTTTCACCCGCACGGAATGTTTTTTCCTGGATAGCACCTGTTCTTAAGTTTCTTAATTTTGAACGGACGAATGCTGCACCTTTACCCGGTTTAACATGTTGGAACTCGATGACACGCCAGATGCCATTATCCACTTCAATAGTCAATCCTGTTTTAAAATCGTTAACTGAGATCATTTAATAATCCTCCTAATTTTGCTGTCTATAAAATAATAAGGTCTTTTGTAGAATGTGTAAAGCGCTTTAGACCTGCTTCAGTGACTAATACATCATCTTCAATACGCACACCGCCAAGACCGTCAACATAGATACCAGGTTCAAGCGTGACACACATATTTTTTTCAAGTGTGATATCTGATTTCATGGACAGCCCAGGACCTTCATGAACTTCAAGGCCGATACCATGTCCCAGTGAATGGCCAAAGTTGTCTCCATATCCTGCGTCCACAATGATATCACGTGCGATGGCGTCAGCTTGTGCACCGGTCATCCCCGACTTAACTGTTTCCAGGGCCGTCACTTGTGCTTTCAAGACAATATCATATATCCTTTTCATTTCTTCAACCGGTTCTCCAACTGCAAATGTACGTGTGATATCTGAGATATAACCTTGATAAATGGCACCATAATCAAGAGTCACCATCTCACCCTTATTGATGATTTTCTCAGAAGCAACACCATGGGGCAGAGCACCGCGGTGACCAGAAGCAACAATAGTATCAAATGATGAGCCTGATGCACCATTCTTTCTCATGAACATTTCAAGTTCATTGTTCACTTCCATCTCTGACATGCCTGGTCTGATAAACTTAAGAATGTGATCATAAGCCTGGTCTGCAATGTCAGCTGCTTTTTGAATCAGCTCCAATTCGAATGGTTCTTTAATCATGCGGATCTTCTCGATTTCTCCGCTGATATCCACAAGTTCCATCATGCTGCAAAGCGCTGCATACTGCTGATATGTAATGAGATCCCCTTCAAAGCCAATCGTCTTGATATCCAGTTCATTTGTTAACTCAGCAATACTATCCAGCAATGCCCCCTGCTGCTTCACTACTTCGAAATCCACAGCCTGTTCACCTGCCTGGACTGTGTACCTGAAGTCAGTGACAAGAAATCTGCGGTCCTTCGTCAACACAAGAGCACCGCTTGATCCAGTGAATAAAGATAAATAGCGTCGATTGTAAGGTGAAAGTATCACCACTGCATCAAGTTTCTTATCTTCTAATAATTGTTTGACTTTTTCGAATTTCATTGTAATCCTCTTTTCCTGGTATTTTAAATTCCTTTAAACTCATGTTACCATAGATTTAGAAATACGGAATAAGGAGATCCCCTATGTGCAAAAAAATACTAATCATAAGTACAATGCTGCTCGCTGCCTGCAGCAACGAAACTGGGCAGTTGCAGCAGCAGAAAAAAGAATTGCAGACTGAAATCAAAACAATCAATGAAAAAATCAGCGATGAAAAAACGAAGAACATCTCCAACAACAATACACTGTCGGCATTAAATAAAGAACTGGAGATGAATAATGGTAACAGCTCGTCAGTATCAAACGAAAATTATGCTGATTACTTCAATACCTATACTCAAGCTATGACTGATGCTTTCAGTGAATATTCAGCGATAGACACTAAGGCAGCAGAACTCAAAGAAGATCCCGTCACTGAAGAACAGCTGAAAGCGATACAGACGAAAGTAACAGATGCTTCAGAGACATTTAACGAACAACTGAAAGACAAAACTATTCCGCAATCATATTCGGACATTCATAGTCAAATCACTTCTGCTGACAAAGAATTTGTATCTGGCATGAATAAAGTCGTCAAAGCTTACACTCAATCTGACCAGCCATTATTTGACGAAGGTAGTGCTGAATTAAATGAAGGCATCAATAAAATCGATCATATTCAATTCCAGTGACCGATCAAATGAACTACCGGGACGTGTTCCCGGTTTTGTTCTATCTTCAATCAATTATCTTCGATAGGTCCACTCATCACTCATATACTTCTGCGAAATATCATGCACTTCCTGCAACTGTTCATCCGTCAATTCATAAGGAAGAAGTTCGATGTTTAATCCTTGCTGAAACCCTTCGTAAAACGCTTCTTCCATCTCTTCAATTGTCACTTCTTGATCCGTCAGATCATTGATCGCTACTGCTTTTTCATGAAATGCCTGCTTCATCTTGATCATCAACCGTTCGTTTTTGTACTTAAACAATTCAAACAACTCATCTACGTCAATTTTCTGTAGAATAGAGCCATGCTGCAATATCACCCCTTTTTGCCTTGTCTGTGCGCTCCCTGCAATTTTACGACCTTCGACGACCAGTTCATACCAGCTAGGTGCATCGAAACAGACTGAACTTCTCGGGTCTTTCAATTTTGCCCGCTGCTCCTCAGTTCGCGGCACTGCAAAATAAGCGTCAAGTCCTAAATTTTTAAATCCTTCCAGCAGCCCAGTGGAAATCACGCGATACGCTTCAGTGACTGTTTGCGGCATAGCGGGATGACTCTCGGGCACTATAACTGAATACGTCAGTTCATGATCATGCAAAACCCCTCGCCCACCAGTAGCCCTGCGAACAAGACCAATATGTGAGGCTTTCACTTTATCAATATCAATCTCTTTTTCAAGCTTCTGAAAATAACCGATTGATAACGTTTTAGGGCTCCAGCCATAAAAGCGGACAACCGGTTTCATTTCTCCTCTGGAAACCCAGTTCATTAAAGCTTCATCGAGTGCCATATTAAAGTACGGATTCTGCTTTTTAGTGTTTATAAATAACCATTGTTCTGTCATTTCAACCATCCTTCTGCGTTGTTTCGGTAAAATTACTTTGAATTCAACACTTTTAATCTTTATAATGAATAATATGTAATATAGGAGGAATTGTTAATGAATACTTGGATTATCATTGGTCTCATCCTTCTTGCGCTGATTGTCTACATCGCAGTCAATTACTCTATCAATCGTAAAGCCGTCACTGAATTAAGTCAAGACGACTTTCAAGCAGGACTTCGACGTGCTCAAGTGATTGATTTAAGAGAGAAAGCTGACTACGACTACGGTCATATCGTTGGTGCAAGAAACATCCCGATGAGTATTTTCAGAACACGAATGCTTGGACTGCGTAAAGATCAACCGATATACTTCGTTGATAAAAACGGCATCCAATGTTACCGCGCAGCAAGATTGCTGAAAAAGAAGGGCTATAACAATCTATTCATGCTAAAAGGCGGATACAAAGAATGGAACGGCCGAATTAAATCAAAGAACTAAAAAAACTTCAATCCCTGGTTCAGGGATTGAAGTTTTTTGTTACTTCTCGATTGTTCCTTCAAAGCGAAGAATTGGCTTACGAGCAGCTGTCGTTTCATCTAAGCGGCCGATAACTGTATGATGCGGCGCCTCTAAAACGATATCCGGATTCTCTTCCGCTTCTTTAGCGATCTGAATCATTGTGTCACAGAATTTATCGAGTGTTTCTTTAGATTCTGTTTCAGTCGGTTCAATCATCATACATTCCTCAACGTTAAGTGGGAAGTAAATGGTTGGTGGATGGAAGTTAAAGTCAAGCAGTCTCTTCGCCATGTCTAATGTACGTACGCCCAGTTTCTTCTGTCTGACACCGCTGATGACGAATTCATGTTTACAATGTCTGTCATACGGCAGTTCGAAATAAGGCTGAAGGCGACGCATCATGTAGTTTGCGTTCAGTACAGCAGTCTCTGATACTTCTTTTAAGCCGTCCGGGCCCATTGTACGGATATAAGTGTAGGCGCGTAAGTAGATACCGAAGTTACCGTAGAATGGTTTAACACGTCCGATAGATTGCGGACGGTCATAATCAAATTTAAATGTATCATTTTCTTTAACGATATGTGGCTTCGGCAGGAATGGAATCAGATCTGCTTTTACACCGACAGGACCAGAACCAGGGCCGCCGCCACCGTGTGGACCCGTGAATGTTTTGTGTAAGTTTAAATGTACAGCATCAAAGCCCATATCACCAGGACGTACTTTACTCATGATGGCATTTAAGTTCGCACCATCATAGTATAATTTACCGCCGGCCGCATGTACGATTTCACGGATTTCTAGAATATCTTCTTCAAAAAGACCTAATGTGTTCGGATTTGTCAACATAATAGCTGCTGTATCAGGCCCTACCACGCGTTTTAAGTCTTCGATATCCACTAAGCCTTGTTCATTAGATTGAACAGTCACTGTCTCAAATCCTGCAACTGTAGCAGAAGCGGGATTGGTACCGTGAGCAGAGTCAGGTACGATGACTTTTGTCCGTACGTGGTCGCCATTTGCCTCGTGATAAGCTCTGATCATCATCAGGGCTGTCCACTCACCATGAGCACCTGCAGCGGGTTGCAGTGTCACTTCATCCATCCCGGTGATTTCTTTTAAGTGTTCCTGTAAGTCATAGATCACTTCAAGGGAACCTTGAATCGTTTTTTCGTCCTGTAAAGGATGCGCCTGAGCGAACCCAGCCATACGAGCCACACGCTCGTTGATTTTTGGATTGTATTTCATTGTACAAGAACCCAGTGGATAAAAACCTGTATCAACCCCGTGGTTCTTGTTGGAAAGCTCTGTGTAGTGGCGCATTAAGTCAAGTTCAGCAATTTCTGGTAACATCGCTTTTTCTTTACGGATAAACTTGCTGTCCAGTATATCTTCAACTTTTTTTCCTTCTACTTCAAGAGGGGGTAATGAATAGGCGAAACGATTTTCTTTAGAACGTTCGAAAATTAATGGAGTTGCTCCCTTAAGCATTATAGGCACCTACTTTCTCAATGAATGTATCGATTTCTTCTTTCGTACGTAGCTCTGTAACAGCAATCAACATGTGTCCTTCGTATTTATCATCAATACGACCTAAATCATAACCACCGATAAATCCTTCTTCAAGGAGCTCGGCATTGATTTCAGGAACCGGCTTATTGAATTTAACGACGAACTCATTGAATGAAGTACCTGGTAATACATTGAATCCAGCTTCAATCATTCTGTCTTTCATATAGTTCGCTTTGTAAAGGTTCTGTTCAGCCATTTCAACGACACCATTTTTACCTAACGCACTCATTGCTACAGAAGCTGCCAGGGCATTCAGTGCTTGGTTAGAACAGATATTGGAAGTTGCTTTATCACGGCGGATATGTTGCTCACGAGCCTGCAGTGTTAAAACGAAACCACGTTGACCCTCGTCATCATGCGTCTGACCGACTAGACGTCCCGGCATTTTACGAGTTAACGCTTTCGTTGCAGCGAAGTAACCACAGTGAGGTCCACCTAACTGTGCAGGGATACCGAACACCTGTGCATCACCGACAACGATATCAGCACCAAATTCACCTGGAGGGGTTAATAAACCAAGTGCTAAAGGATTACTAGATACTATAAATAACGCTTTAGTGCCTTCTGTGTAGGACTTAATGATCTCTAAATCCTCGATACTGCCGAAGAAATTAGGATATTGAACCATGACACATGCTGTATCTTCATCGATAGCTGATTTAAGCGCGTCTAAATCTGTCACCGTATCTTTGACGTCGATTTCCACAACTTCCAAATTCTGACCTTTAGCGTACGTCTGAAGGACAGCACGTGACTCATCATTCACCGCTTTAGAAACAACAATTTTCTTTTTACGCGTATGACCGCAGGCAAGCATCGCCGCTTCAGCGAAAGAAGTTCCGCCATCATACATCGAAGAGTTTGCTACGTCCATACCTGTCAGCTCAGCAATCATAGTCTGGAATTCAAAGATGGCTTGTAATTCACCTTGAGAGATCTCTGGCTGGTAAGGAGTATAGGCTGTATAGAACTCTGAACGAGAAATCACATGGTCAACAACAATCGGCATATAATGATCATAAACACCAGCGCCCAGGAATGAAGCATGTGTTTCACTCGTCTTATTTTTGTTGGCAAGGGCAGACAATTCTCTTAATAGAGCAGTCTCCGATCTTCTCTCTTTGATATCAAGCGGACGATCAAAACGAACTTTTTCAGGAATATCTGCAAACAATTCGTCGATTGACTGAATGCCAATTGTCTCCAGCATTTCCTTCTTATCAGTTTCTGTTAATGGAATATAACGATGGCTCATAATCTCTCTCCTTAGTTTTTATGGAATGGTGTTTTTACGACTTTAGCAGGTACTTTATTTTTTCTGACTTGGACGTATACTTCGTTCCCGATTTCTGTTTCATTGATGTCCAGCAATGCCAGAGCGATTGAACGACCCGTTGATGGCGATTGTGTGCCGCTCGTCACATAACCAATTTTTTCATCGTTACTATTGAATACTTCGTAATCTGTACGGGCGATGCCGCGTTCCTGTAATTCAAGACCAGTAGATCTTCTTGTAACACCTTGTTCTTTTTGTGCTGCAAGTGCCTCCCTGCCAATGAATTCTCCTTTATCAAGTTTGACACTGAATCCCATTTTTGCTTCGTAAGGTGAAATTTGAGTTGATAAATCCTGCCCGTGAAGTGGCAGCGCTGCTTCAAGACGCAGCGTGTCTCTCGCTCCTAATCCACAAGGGGCCACTCCAGCATCAAGCAGACCTTTCCAGATTTTTTCTGTTACTGCTGCATCACAATAAATTTCATAGCCGTGCTCACCAGTATAACCCGACTGTGACAGAATGACTTTTTCACCGAATATTTCTACATTCTGTTTGAATTCAAACAATTTAAGTCCGCTGACATCTTCTGAAACGAGGGACGAGATCATACGTTCAGCGTCCGGCCCTTGTATAGCAATCTGGCCATAATTTTGAGAGACATTCGTGACTTTAACCGCCTCTATTTCGTGCTGTTTCAGCCAGTCAAAATCAATATCTGTATTGCCTGCATTCACGACTAGTAAATACTTGTTCTGCTCAAGCATATAAACGACAAGATCATCGATGACTCCTCCGTTTTCATTACATAGCATTGTGTACTGTGCTTTGACCTCAGTGAGCTTACTAATATCATTAGTCAGCACTTGTTGAAGAAATTCCGCTGCCTGCTCACCTTCAACGATAATTTCACCCATGTGACTGACATCAAACATGCCGACTTTTTCTCTCACTGCCTTATGTTCTTCTTTAATGGATGAGAACTGAACAGGTAATGCCCAGCCAGAAAAATCAATGACTTTTGCTCCGGCTTCCACATATGTTTCATATAACGGTGTTTTCTTTAAATCCATCATCATTACCTCCATATCAATATAAAAAACAGGATAGCTGTTAACTATCCTGTCGATTTCTTCAGGTAAGCGTCCTAGTGACATCCTTTTGCCTGAGAGTTTCACGTTAGTTTGCCCCTTCGGCGATGATAGTTATCATTCTCTCTATCACTATTCTTCCGCTATTAAGATGTTCATCACATAATCAATACAATCTTCAACAGAGTTTTCACTGTCTACTTTAATGTATGCGATTTCATTATATCGTGAACAGCGTGAATTGTACAACTCTTTAATATCATCAAATGAACGGTCAACTGCATTCGGCCTCGACTTATCGCCAACAATTCTATTATATATTGTATCAATATTCGTATCTACCCAAATATTTAATTTATTTTTATTTATAATATCAATATTGTTCGTATTTTCTACAATTCCTCCGCCAGTCGCAATGACAACATTCTGTTTCATGAATTGATTTAATGCTTGATGTTCAAGGGCCCTAAAGTATCGTTCTCCTTTCTCCGCAAATATGTCACTGATTCTCATCTGCTCTTGTTCTTCTATGTATATATCCAGGTCAACAAAAGGCAGATGGCATTCATCTGCCAGTCTTTTGCCTAAAGTAGATTTTCCTGCGCCCATAAAACCAATCAAAACTACTGCCACATTAACGCTCCTTCAGTTCATTAGTAATCTGAACATAATAATAATCTTTGATATTATCCATGGAATTAATTTTAATCATATACCTTACACTATAACTACTGATGTAAAAAATAACAATCATCAATAAGATTAATGCAAAGGGAACCATCATTGCTTCAGTCGATCTGAACAATTTCATGTCGTACTCTCCTCGAATCCTGCCAGGTGATATCTAAAAATATTCCATTTATATTTTTAGTGAACACTGCCTGTCTCACTTTTTCCTGCAAAATCACATAACCTGAGCCGTCCACTTTCCTGACGATTCTTGATTGATTGTACAAGTAGCTGTACGTTTTGCCGGATTTAGAATCTTTAGCAAGAAGTTGTCCATTTGACACACTGAGTTCCTTACCTTTAATTTCACTCAATATATCCCTTAAGCAGAGCTCATAATTAATATCGTAGTTATCTGATGACACCGATTTAAACACCATGATATTTTGAATGATCAGCGGGAACAATGTCAATATGACAACAGCTATACTGAAGTTCAACAGCATCTCAATAAGGGTAAATCCATTATCTCTTCTTAATACAGTAGTGATCTGAACCTGCCTTGCACAGCATTCCGTCTTGTTCAATCACAGTCCCTCCTGTCTTCACATAGACATAGAACGAGCGGTATTCTGCAACATCGTCAAGCGACTCTCTATATGTTTTATTCATCTGGTGGAGCATAGGAATAAGAGCGGTACAGATCAATACAATAATAGATAAACTGAGCATGGCATCAACCAGTAGAAAACCACTATCCTTCTTCAATTCTTACTCTCCCCCTGACCAGCTGAAAAATCAACTCAAACCGTTTGCCGTTGATAAAGTAGGTGACTGTAGCTCCGTGATTGATGCTATCGCCGCTGAATATAATTTCTGTTGCATTTTTCGAAATGCCGGTGTAGATAGAGCCGTTCCTCAATTGATAAGAAGTCTTAATGGCTAGCTTTGATGAATAAATCTTAATTTCATGACTGCCGGGAAAAAATTGGATAGTCACAGATTGTCCTGTAGCCATTGCAAGCGTCTGGTAGTAAGTGACAACGGCAAGCAGCTCATTATTCACTTCAGCGATGTCTGCCTGCTCATAGTCAAACGTATGATAGCTCATCATATGAATCATGATGAGCATCATAGCAATGACCAGTAATGTTTCTATATAGCTGAATGCCTGATTATGTCTCAGCAATGGCTTCGCCGCCGATAATGTTAATTCCTTTTCCATTTTTACATTTCGTTTGATTTTCCTTAAGAAAATCAGGAACTAAATCCTGAACAGTGGTCGGTGCCGTGCCGTTTTGAAGTTTGTAAGCTTCGATTTGTCCCTGGACCATCTTCACTTGAGCAGTACATCCGGTACTCTGGACGTTATCTGACTGTTTAGCTATATTAGGGATAATGATGATAATAAGCACTGAGATTACAAGCAGAACGAGCAGCATTTCAATCAGCGTAAATCCTTCGTCTGTTCTGAATACTTTCTTCCATCCGTTTTTCAATGTTTTCTTCAATGGTTTCATCTCCTTATTATTGTATACCGCTCATCATCTGCAGCATAGGTAGTATGATTACGAGATAAAGTGTGATAATCAATAACCCTAGAGCTGAAAAGATAATCGGTTGTATCCACTTTATATATTTTAAAATCTGGGCTTCAAACTTCTTGAAAATATAGTCAGCATAATATTTAAGTTCAACATCCAGCTTAGAATTCTTTTCACCGTGTCTGATAAAATTGATCATTGACTGTTCAAATAGACCGACACTGCTAATGGCTTCCGGCAAAGATTGTCCACTCATCAGTGACTCATTAATTTGACTGCCGATGTACTGCATCACTAAATCTTTATCCTGTTCTCTGAAAATTTCAATGATTTTAATCATTGAAATACCGTTACCGAGAAAAAAAGAGAGTTCAACACTGACACGGTAGGTAATATATTTTCGATATAGACTATTGACTACCGGTACCTTTGTAATCAACCATAACTTTCTCTTGATATCTGCACGTTTGAAGAGAACGAAATAGAAGATAGCAGTTAACATGAACAGCACTGCGAGTATCATCAGCATTCTAGGCATTAAGAACAGCAGATAGGTGAGGAATTTTAGCTCCGCAGAAATTTGTATTCCCATCGAGTCATACATATTCTGGAACTGTGGGAGTACTGTCTGGTTCACGACGATAATCAATGTAAAAAATATAGCGAGGAGTATTGAAGGGTACTGAATGGTTTTCATGAAGTGTTTCAGACTCTGCCGTTTTGATACACTGAACTGATGACACTGCATCAATGTCTCATCTAAATTGCCATATCTTTCTCCAAAATAAATTTGCAGAATGATATTCGGTGGATAATGAAGTGTTGTAACAATATCACTTAATGAATGTCCTTGTTTCAAGGACTCAAGACATTCTGTTTTAATCTGAGTCTGTATGCCGTCATACTGACTGAACAGAAATTCTATCGCTTCGTATTGTGTGAAGCCGCTTCTCGTAAGTTCTGCAATACGTATCAAGAAATCTTCCTGATATCCTTTCAGCTTATTTTTTGGCCACATGGAACTTCTCCAGTTCTTCTGTTGAAATAAGATCGTGTTCATACATGGCTTTAATCTGTTCTATGAACGGGTTAAACGCAGATAACTGTTTGCCTGCAAGAAGTTCTTTTATTTGCGAACTAGTCAATGTCTCAATGACCAGTCGCCGGCCATTTTTCGATTTGATCAAACGTTGACTCGTAATCAGCATCACCGCCTGCTTTAATTCGGATTCTTTAATCCCCATCTCAAGCAATCGTTCGACGGCACCAGGTGTATCACTTGCATGCAATGTAGACAACACGAGATGACCGCTCAGACTCGCATTGATAACCTGCTTGGCAGTCAGCTCATCTCTGATTTCACCTATCATCACGATATCGGGATCACATCTCATAATCGCTTTGAATGAATTTTGATAAGTGATATCAGCCTTCTCATTGACACTGATCTGAATAGTATCTTCAAGTACTTGTTCGACAGGATCCTCAATCGTTATAATCTGTCTGTTCAGTGTCTGACGGGCATATGATAACAGATTATACATCAACGTACTTTTCCCGCTGCCAGTTGGACCCGTAATGAGCACCAAACCATGGGACAACTTCATCGTGTCATAGAGCAGTTCTGTATTTTCTATGAAACGGCTTGTAAACTGTGCTTTTAATATCCGTAATACTGCTGCCTCCGTACCGGTTGACTGCGGCAAAGTTGAAACTCTTATATGATAGAGATGTGCTTCATGGTCAATGACAACAACACCGCTTTGCGCTTTCTTTTTGTCCGCAATGTCCAGCCGTGAAACAAATTTTAAATATGCGAGTATGCGTTCATAATGATCATGAGTCAATGAATCCACCGAATGCATGTCTCCATCAACACGCAGCTTTAATTGCACTTGATTACGACATGGAATAAAATGAATATCAGATGCATTTTTATTGATGCTGTCTTTAATCAGCTGATTGACGATTTGTTCCATATATCCCTCCTCACTTATATAATCGTCTAATTATGGGTCTTTATTTTTTTCGGTGCTAAAACTATCAAAGTAATATAATTTATTCGTATTTAACGAGGTTATTTGAAATTACTGGATATAAAAATTAGGTTTACATCTTTATGATGAATCTTTATAATAATAGTTGATATTAAGAGTTTTCGGAGAGGAGAACATCAAATGGATAAAGTCTACAAAACGTTAGGATTCTGGACTGCCATCTTTGCAGTTATGTTCTATGTCGGCCATATGGAAATGATGGCATTTGTGTTTATAGCTCAAACAGGTTTCTTCGTTCTATTAGGATACATGAACCTTACTGAAAGAATGTACATGTACATTTTTGCAGCATATCTCGTTGTATGTTTCGTCGGTTTTACTTATTATTCAACATTTTTATTAGAACCTTCTTTCGGCGCACACCACAAATAAAAAACCTTCCTCATTTTGAAGTGCACCCCTAAAGTTGAACCTTAAAATTCAACTTTAGGGGTGTTTATTTTGAATAAAAAGCATGATCTTGATTTTAAATTAAAACTAATCAAAGAATATAAAGAAGGAAATATTGGTTATGATTCATTAAGTAACAAATATGATATCGATCCTTCACAACTAAAAACATGGACTTACCAATTTGATACCTTCGGTATTGACGGCCTTATATCCAGTATGACCAGAAAGAAATATTCAACAGATGAAAAATTAAGAATCATTCAGTATAGAATTACTAATCAACTTTCATATAAAGAAACTGCTAGAATCTTTGAGATTACTAATCCTACTTTAATAGCTCAGTGGCAGATGAAATACAATCAATATGGTATCCTAGGTTTAGAATCAAAACCGAAGGGTCGTGCGTCTAAAACTATGAAAAATAAAAAGGTTGATAACACTAGTTTAAACGAAAGTGAACGACAAGAATTAATACGCTTACGTGAGGAAAACAGGAGATTAGAAATCGCAATTGCTCTCGAAAAAAAGTTACAATCCTTAGCTCGAAAAAATCAAACAAAGAAATAGTAGCTGCTATTATCGAGTTAAGGAATGAATCTAACTATAAGTTAAAAGAAATATTATCAGTAGCTATGATAGCGAAAAGTGTATACCATTATTGGAAATTACGACTTAGTGTCACTAAACATAAAGACAATTATTTAATTACTTTGATTAAAGAAATCATTAACAAACATAAAAATAGGATAGGTTATCGTACAGTAACCGACGAACTAAGAGAGTTAGGTTTTGTAGTTAACCATAAAAAAGTTCTTAGAATAATGAGAGAAAATAATTTACTTTGTACAAAGTTTAAGCATAGAAATAGAACATATAAGTCGTACAAAGGGAAAGTTGGCAAAACAGCTAAGAATAAATTGAATCGTAGATTCGTAACTAATCGCCCATATCAAAAATTACTTACTGATGTAACACAATTCAACATTAAAAATGGAACTAAGCTATATCTGTCAACAATTTTTGATGTATGTTCGAAAGAGATTATTTCTTATTCAATTAGTAAGCGTCCAACATTGGAATTCGTTGTGGAATCATTGTTAAAAGCAATTAATGTAATTCCAGACCTTCCCTATAGAACTACAATCCATTCCGATCAAGGGTGGCAATATCAGCATAAATCTTGGGTACAATCTTTGAAAAAGAATAGAATTATTCAAAGCATGTCTAGAAAAGGTAATTGTCTTGATAATTCTCCGATGGAGAATTTCTTTGGTATTTTAAAACAAGAAATGTTTTATGGAGAAACATTTGATTCTTATGATGAACTAGAAGAGGAGATTATTGACTATATGGAGTATTATAATTTAGTCAGAAAGAAGAGAAAATTAAAAAGCAAGACTCCTGTAGAATACAGAAATCTTGCTTTAATGAAAGTAGCTTAATAAAAAGTTCAACTTTTTGGGTTCACTACATTTGAGGAAGGTTTTTTAATAGCCGTTAATAAATGGATTATGATTCATTTCATAGCCAATCGTTGTTTTTGGACCATGGCCCGGGTATATGATCATTTGTTCATCTAGTCGGAACAACACTTCAGTAATTGAATGCATCAGTGACTGCAGGTTGCCTTCTTTCAGATCGGTTCTACCGATTCCTTCTTTGAATAAGGTATCACCGACAACAGCGAAGTCATCAAACACAAAGCTTAAGCTGCCCGGTGAATGACCCGGAGTCTCATAGACATCAAACTGAAAAGTACCTATAGTTCGACTACCCTTTACTAACACTTTTGGGATTTGTCTCACAATGATTTCCGGCATTCCATAGGCACTGTATTTTTGAGAACCATTAAATTCTGAATTCGTCAGCCAGTACTTCTCCTTATCAGCTGCATATAAGGGAACGTCAAACTGACGACATAGTTCATCAACAGCGCCTATATGATCAAAATGCGTATGGGTCAATAATATCGCAGTCACTGGCTTATTGATTGCTCTGATTTGATCGATAACACGTTCTGGTTCTGCTCCAGGATCAATGACAAGCACTGCTCTGTCATTCTCAACGATATAGCAATTTGTTTCAAGCATTCCTAAACTCATTGTATGTACTTTCAATTACAGTCCTCCTCATAAAATTACCCTCGACAAATGTCTCTATTAATTATACAATAATCAGTGATAATAAAAGTACTAACTTGGGGGTTATACTATGCCATTTATTAATACTGGCGAACTATTCGAAATATTCGGAACTAAAATTCATATCGGTGTCAATATCTTTGCACTTCTCATGCTGGCAGTTGCTGTATTATCCGTTATGGGTTTAATTGGTGCTATCAAAGAAAAAAATATTCTAGGTATGATTTTTGGATTACTTGCAACTTTAGCGTTTGGATTCTTTGCTTTAGCGACAATCTTCACTTACGGCTATCCTATTTTACACCATTAAAAAAGACGATAAATATCGTCTTTTTTTATTTTAGATGTCGATTCACTGCTTCTATTTTATCCATCATTTGACGTGATTTATCTCTTCTGTCATCAATTCTAATGTTAGTACATACTCTCTGGACGCCTTTGTTAAACGGTGCCTCGTGTATTTCCCCGATCACCTCAAGCAGCACTGACAGTTCTCCTTCAATCAATGTACTCATTGGTGTCAGCTGAAAATCGATCAAGCCTTGCTGCTGTTTCTCCTGTAAAATCTTTTGAATATCCGCGATATACGTACTGACACTGATAGACTTCCCGTCAAGCGGTATAACAACTACATCGACTATCGCCATAGCTCATTCCTCATTTCACATATTGTTTGATTAAGCCTGCTGCACCGATCATTCCTGCATCATTTCCGAGCTGCGCTGTAACAATTTTAGTTCCTTCAACAGCAGGTGAAAAAGTGATTTCCCTGAATTTTTCATCTATATGATCAATCAGGAAGTCTCCTGCTTTAGACACACCGCCGCCGACAATAATATACTCCGGATTGGACATCACGCTCACTACACTCAAAGCATATGCAATATAGTTAGATACTTTACCTATCACATACAGTGCAAATTCATCTCCTGCTTTTGCGGCATCAAACACTTGTTTCGCCTGCAGTGACTGACTTTCAATCTCATCTTGAATTACCGTACTGAAATGAAGTTCCTGATAATAATGATAAGCCAGGTTCACCACACCTGTGGCACTCGCCACTGTTTCAAGGCATCCTTTGTGACCACAGTTACACTGAAATCTTTCTTTAAAATCTACTTTGAAGTGTCCGAGTTCACCGCCTGAGCCGTTATGACCATGCACAAGCTCATTGTTACTGATGATACCGCCACCCACTCCAGTACCGAGTGTGATGCATACAACGTCTCTTGCATCGCGTCCTGCACCTTTGAATTTCTCTCCGAGCGATGCCACATTCGCATCATTATCAACATACACAGGTCTACCACTCAGCTGTTCATATTCTTCCCGGATGTTCTTTTTGCCGTGCCAGTTCAAATTGATAGCACCGTTGACAATTCCATTTTCAAAATCAATCGGCCCTGGTACGCCAAGTCCTATCCCCTTCACATCTTCTATATCATAGCCTTTTAAATGCGCATTTTTCTCAAATGATTCATGGATATTGCGTAAAATCTGGCTGCCATTGTCATCTTTGTTAGTAGGAATCTCCCATTTGTGAAGGATTTCAAGTTCCTCATCCATCACGCCAAGTTTACAAGTGGTACCGCCGATATCCGCTGCTAAAATTATCATAGTTTCCCCATCTTCCTCTGATTTAATATTAATCTTGCCTGAATATATTCCTCATTACTGATCAGCATTGAATCATGTAATGCTTTCAGTTCCTGACTCATCATCTCTATCGAGTTCTGTTCGTCTTTGAAATAGACAATCAGTCCGAATTTCTTGAGTAACTGCTGGACATCATAAAATGAATTCATCTTACTTTTCAAACACCTCTATTTCTGTACGGAGCTTTTTATACGCTGGTCTGGCATCTATTGCCATCGCTTTGTCAAGATAGCTCGCTGCCTTGTTATAATTGTCTGCTGCACGCATTGCTAAAGCCATCTGATAATTCAGTGGTGCTGATTCAGGAAATTGCTTTAACCCTTTCTTCCATATATCCATCGCATCCGACACACTGCTGTCATGCGCCTTTACTAAACCGTAAAGAATATATGTTTCATCATTTTCGTAACCGTGCTCGAGCGTACTTTTTAATATGTTTTCAGCCTCATTGAAGTCACCTTGGGCCATGGACTGTTCAGCCTGATTGTTGTAAATATGATTTTCCTCAACAGAAAAAATATTCATCAGTAACAGTACGAGGATGAGGCCGGTACCGATCAGCAGCAGATAAAAGTACTTTCTTTTGATTTGATAACTGTACGTTAATAAAGCGGCTAAAAATCCACCAAATAAACCGCCGAAATGAGCCAAATTATTAACTTGCGCAAATACATTGCTGATCAACAGAAAAATAATCATTCCCAGCACAGATTGTATAATGAACTTCCGGTCAAATTTGCCGCTGAAAATAAAGTAGGCAATCAATGCCCCTAACAAACCACTGATAGCACCGCTCGCTCCTGCTGACAATGAAGTTGTATCAAATGATAACGAAATTAAATTACCTAATAATCCTGCTGATAGATAGATGATCAAATAGCGGAATGAACCATATAAATATTCGATGATTTTACCGAATATATAAAGTGCCATCATATTAAACAGCAGGTGAGAAAAATCAAAATGAAGAAACATCGACGTGACCAACCTGAAGTAATCGCCATGAATGAAATTAAAATGCGTTAATCCTCCCTGATCCACTAACCGGCTGCCGCTGACCCCATGTCCTGATAGCATAGTCACTAAGTAAACAATGATATTCATAATAATTAACGTGAATGTAGCCGGTGCAAATTTTATCATCGCACGATCGATAAAATTGTTTTTAATGACTTTGTTACGATAAGTATTTTCTGCTTTTGGTTTCAAACGGTCTGCCGCTATCTTGTAAGGAAAGGAGATTGGCAGCTGATCTAAATCTTTTTTGCGCTCTATACTGTTCACTTTCACTAATTCATCATGTAACTCTCCATGCGTTTCCTGATTGACAAGCAGCAGCCGTATTCTCTGCGGTGTATAGTTCAGCTGCTGATTGAATACATCCATGTTATCTTTCATCTTATCAATCAGAAAATTGAGAGACTGGACGCTTTGTTTCTCGCTGACAAATCGTATCAGTTCTTTTTTGGATTTGTTCTGTAAAATGATATCCGTTTCATCTTCATTAATATATGCAAGCTCATAATCTGAGTACTTGATAATATGATAAATTGACTGCCATAACTGTTTATTACTGATCATGTGCGTACTCCTGTCAATAGTCGTTCTTCCGTAATCACTAAATGAACTGGTTCATCAAAGGGTTCCGGTTCTAATGCTGTTATCTGCCCTTCTAGTGCAAGACTCACTGCCTTACCGGTAAAACAGGCAAGAAATCTGTCATAAAATCCACCGCCGTAACCAATGCGGTATCCTCTTTCATCAAAAGCGACTCCGGGTACAATTAACAAATCGAGATGATTGTTAATTTCATGAGGCTCTTGAACCGCCAATATCCCTTTTGCATCTTCAATTAATTCATCTGGTGATTGAAACTTCACGAAGTCCATACGCTTACTGCTATAATCACAGTGAGGCACATAGACTGATTTCCCTTCAATTAAAGCATATTTAATGATATCAAATGTATTGATTTCATGTGCCATACTTAATGTAATGCCGACACTCGATGCATTTTTCCAGTCCTCACACTTGAAGAGTTGTCTTAACAGTAAAACTTCATCACGATATTTACGATGACCTTTTAAGAAGGCGACTTTTTGCTGTCTAATTAACTTTTTATTCACATTAATCACCTCAGTCATATTATACCTTATTTCGCTGGAATGCTTAAAGAATAAAAAAAAAACAGACACATACGCGTCTGCTTAATCCATTATTTTGTTTCTCTGTGTAAAGTTTTTTTGTTATCACGTGAACAGAATTTGTTCATTTCAATACGTTCTGGGTTATTACGTTTATTTTTCTTAGTGATGTAGTTTCTTTCACCACATTCTGTACATGCTAAAGTTACATTAACGCGCATTTTATTCCCTCCTTACTCATTGTTTCCATACGACCTTTTAATAATAACACCAAATGATGACAATTTCCAGCGTTATTTAAGAAATTTATCGTAACGGTCACCTGTAATGAAGTAATAAATATTCTCAGCAATATTAGTAATATGATCACCAATTCGCTCAAGATATCGTGCTGCTAAGTGAGCCTGCCCAGAAATAAATGGATCATTATCGATTAAATATGATGTGTTGACAATTTCTTTGTAAAGGTCATCAATATCTTCATCTCTATCGATAATTTCCTTAGTCAAGTTAACATCTTTCTTCCGGTAAGCATCTTTTAAGTCATAGAGCATTAACATGCTCAACTTACCCATTGTTTTTAATCTAGATAAAATCACAGTATCTTCAAATCTTACACGGCGGCGAATCTTCGCAAGATTACCCGCATTGTCACCCATCCGTTCCAATTCAGATGCTATTTTAATACTTGCCATAATAATTCTTAAATCAGTGGCAATAGGCTGCTGTTTCGTGATCAGACTTATTACCTGTTCATTGATTTCATTCTCTAAATCATTAATGACATTGTCATGTTTTATTAGTTCTCTTGCTTCCTGAACATCTTCACTACTTAATACGTCAATTGACCGTTCAATCACATGATATACTTCATCAGCCATCTTAATGACAGAATCAATTAATTCATTTAAAGACTCTTCGTATTTTTCTCTCATATCAACCAAATCTTCCAGAGATATAACGTTCTGTCTGTTCATCAGCTGGGTTTGAGAAGATTTTATCAGTAGTATCGAACTCATTGACATAACCATTCAGGAAGAATGCTGTTTTATCAGAGATACGAGCTGCCTGCTGCATATTATGTGTGACGATAATAATTGAATAATCTTTTTTAATCTCTTGAACAAGTTCTTCGACCTTTAATGTGGAGATTGGATCTAGTGCTGAAGTCGGCTCATCCATAAGAATAACGTCTGGTTCAATCGCCAGACATCTCGCGATACAAATACGCTGCTGTTGTCCACCTGAAAGACCATAGGCGTTCTGGTTCAAACGATCTTTAGTTTCTTCCCAGATAGCTGCGCCTCGTAATGATTTTTCGACGATTTCATCGAGAATTTTCTTATCAGTGATGCCATGAATTCTTGGTCCGTAAGTAATATTGTCATAAATAGATTTAGGAAATGGATTAGGCTTTTGGAAGACCATTCCGACACGTGTTCTTAAATGTTCTACTTTGTAGTTGCGATCAAAGATGTTATCACCACGGTATAAAATTTCTCCTGATGTTTTAACTCCTGGCACAAGTTCAATCATACGGTTTAAAGTTTTGATGTATGTTGATTTACCACAACCTGATGGTCCGATAATAGCTGTCACTTCATTTTCGATAATATCCAGATTAATATTTTGCAGTGCATGATTTTCACCATACCATAAATCTAGATTTTTCGTTTGATAGACTAACTTTTTATCATCATTAACCGCACGATCAGTATGCTGTAATCCTTCTTTCGCTGATGATGTGACTGTGACTTCCGGATTTCGTTTTGTAGCAATTGTTTCGTTCATAATAAGACCCCTCTCAAAATGAGATTAATATTTTTTCTGATATTTATTTCGGATATAAATAGCAATAGAGTTCATAGCAATAAGCAATATTAACAGCACGATAATAGCTGCTGATGAAAGATATTGGAATTCTTCTTTAGGAAGTTTTGCCCACGTATAAATCTGCATCGGCAGCGCCTGAAATCTATCCATAATATCATCCGGCGTTTTCATAAAGATAGTTGGAATACCAATAACGACCAGTGGTGCTGTCTCGCCGATGGCACGTGATAAAGCAAGAATCGTCCCTGTTAAAATACCAGGAATAGATGCTGGAAGAACCACATTCGTTATAGTCTGCCACTTCGTTCCACCAAGACCAAGACTTGCTTCACGAATAGAACCAGGAACAGCTCTGATCGCTTCTTGACTTGATACGATGATTACTGGAAGAATCATTAATGACATCGTCAAGGCTGCGGCAATAACTGACTTACCTAGTGATAATGATTCGATACCCGCCCCGCGGACAAATAATGTCAAACCGAGTAATCCAAATACAACTGATGGTACACCAGCCAGGTTAGAAATATTGATTCTGACAAATCTTGTGAACCAGTTATCTTTAGAATACTCCTCCATGTAAAGTGCAGTTCCTACACCTAATACAACAGCTATTGGTGCTATTGTCATCATCAACCACAATGTTCCTATTAAAGCGCCTTTTATACCAGCTTTTTCAGGAGTAGTCGATGAAAAATTCTGGAAGAAAGCAGGTGTCAGCCAGCCTGCTCCTTTGCGAATAATATCGAACAGAAGTATTGCCAGGACAATCAGACCGATCATCGTACAAATAAAGAAAATCCCTTTAATAATTGAGTTCTTAGTCAATCTGCCAGAGAGATGAGATTCAATTTTTTTCTGATCTATCAATTGCATATTAATACTCCTCTCTGAAGCGGCGTGTTACCCATTGAGAAATAAAGTTCATAATGAGTGTGAATACAAATAAAGTAAACCCAACAGCATAAATACTATAGTAAATATCTGTGCCGTAAGTCGCATCACCGGTCGCTACTTGCACGATAAATCCAGTCATCGTTTGAATTGAGCTCGTTAAACTTAATGTTGAATCAGGTGAGCTGCCTGCTGCTAATGCTACAATCATTGTTTCCCCAATCGCACGAGATATCGCAAGAACGATAGATGCCAGAATACCAGACAATGCTGCAGGGAAGACAATCTTCAATGCGACTTCAAGCTTAGTTGATCCAAGGCCCAGTGCTCCTTCTCTAATAGCCTGAGGAACAGCACTCATCGCATCTTCACTTAAACTTGCAATCATAGGAATGACCATGATTCCTATAACAAGTCCTGGACTGATTGAGTTGAAGCTGCCCAGATCCGGCCATACGGTTCTAAGAATAGGTGTCACAAACGTCAATGCGAAGAAACCATAGACGATAGTCGGAATACCGGCCAATATTTCAAGAATCGGTTTTACAATCCTTCTTGTACGGTCACTTGCATATTCACTTAAATAAAGGGCTGCACCTAATCCGACTGGTACTGCAAATAATGTAGCAATAAACGTCACCTTCAACGTTCCTAAAATTAAAGAGTATATCCCGAATTTAGGGTCTTTACCGAACGCATTCCATTCTTTCTCTAAAAAGAATTCTGAAAAAGAAACACGAGAGAAGAATGTGATAGTCTCAGTCAGTAACGTTATCAAAATACCGATAGTCGTTAAAATAGATACAGATGCAATAATGAGTAAAATAGTTGGAATTAACTTTTCAATAAAGCCTCTGGAATTACTGCTTTGGTTTTGTTTAATCATTTGTTGGACTGAAATTTTGTCTTTCATCATTTAGACTCCTTCATTTTAAAAAAGGGACGAACGATTTCGCCCCTCATTATCTAATGAATAATTATTTTGCTTCTTCAAGTTTCTTTAGATCTTCTTCATAGTCAGCGTCTTCTAGTGGAACATAACCAGAATCAGTAGCCGCTTCAGGCGCATTTTCTAAAGTGAACTTCATGAATTCCTGAAATGCTTCATTGTCTTTAATAGATTCATTTTTTGCGTAGACGTATAATGGACGGCTTAATGGATAAGAACCATCTTTAACTGTATCAGCAGTCGCTTCTACCCCTTCACCTTCGCCTTCTTCTTGAATCTTAACTGCTTTTAAGCTGTCTTCGTTCTCTTGATAGAAGTTGTATCCGAAGAAGCCGACACCATTTTTGTTGTCTTTAACAGATGAAACAATGACGTTAGTATCTGCATTTTTCTCTGCTTTGATTTCACCTTCGTCTAATACTTCTTCACTGAAGAAGTCGTAAGTGCCGTGAGACTGGTCAGGAGAGAACGCTTTGATCTCTTCATCAGGGAAATCACTGCGAACGTCTTTCCATGTTTTAGCTTCTCCACTGTAGATTTTAGCGAGTTCTTCGAATGTTAAGTAATCTACAAAATCATTATCTTTGTTAACCGCTACTGTCAAACCATCAGAAGCAAGTTTAAATTCTGTATAATCGATGCCTTCTTTTTCAAGAGCGTCTTTTTCTTCATCTTTAATATCACGTGATGCATTAGAGAAATCTGTTTCACCAGCAATGAATTTTTCAAAACCGCCGCCAGTACCTGAAGTACCAACTGATACTGTCACATCTGGGTATTTAGCATTGAATTCTTCGTTGATCTTTTCAATGATCGGTGCAACGGTTGTTGAACCATCACCATTTACTTCACCTGACACGTCTTTAGTTTCAGTAGATGTATCACCTTTGTCTGCTGATTTATCTTCAGAATTATTATTTTGAGCAGCGCCACCACATGCACCTAAAAATAATGCAGTACCTAAAACAGTTGTTGAACCTACTAATTGCCATTTTTTCATTATCAAGTTTCCTCCCGTATGTAGACAGAAAATATAAGACTTTGTTTTCTTACATTGCCTACTTTACAGTAGTATTGTTAATTGCAAATGAATGTAATGTAAATTTTTCGTAAAGAAAAAGACGACTTAATCATCAGTCGTCTTTGAATTTTAATGATTCTTGATAGTCCCGCACTACTTGATCTTATCTGCCTTTTTCATCAAAATATGCATTGATAATATCCCGTCCAAGATCACCACCGGGCAGCCACGGCGGCGGCACAGGCTGATTGGTATAGATAATAGAGAAACTCAGCTCTGGATTTTTTTCTGGAGCATAGCCGATATAGGTCGAGTTAACTCGCGGTTTTCCGTCCTGTATGACCTCAGCAGTTCCTGTTTTACCTGCCGATTTGACTTTGGTCTTATTGAAGCTGGAATAACCGGTTCCTTCAATACGATTAAATACCATGTCAAATCCATCCTTGACCTGATCGATTTCTGTCTGTGAATTATTAATCCGATTCAGCACTTTTCCTGTAAACACTTTTTTAACTGGTCCGAGTCTGTCTGTTTTGGAAGGCTCTCTAATTTCTTTGACAAGATGAGTTTGTATTCTATAGCCATCGTTTGCAATCGTAGAAATATATTGTGACAGCTGAAGCGGTGTGTATGTATCGTACTGTCCGATAGCAAGATCGAGATAATTACCTGGATTGTTTTTAAGGACACCAGTTTGTCCTGTGACTTCATTCGGCAGATCAATTCCAGTCTTCACACCTAATCCAAACTGATTAAACCCTTTTCTCATCTTTAACCCTGCCTCAGTAATATCAGCAGGCAGCGACATATTATTCGTGTAATTTGTTCCAGCCATTTTCAATGCCGTCTTAAACATATAGACGTTTGAAGAATGCATCAGCGCTTCTTTATCGGAAATTTCCACTTTACCGTCCTGGTTGAAGTAAGAGCGCTTTGTCAGTCCACCTTCAAACTTCAGTGGTTCATCAATCATCTCTTCTCCTACTGAAATCGCATTGTTACTATAACCCGTCAGCAAGGTTGCTCCTTTTACAGTTGAGCCGACAGCATACTGTGAAGTAAAAGTCCCATAATGATAATCTGTGATTTTGCCATTCTTATCAATCTGTCTGCCGGCAAGGGCGAGAATATCACCGTTATTAGGATCTTGTACTACGACAAGTACTTTGTCCATATCTTTGGCACCTTCAGATCGCAGGATACCGATATGCTTATCCACGTATGACTCCACTTTTTTCTGCAGATCAATATCTATTGTCAGTATTAAATCATTGCCTCTTGACCCTTCGTCCAGCACTTCAGTATCAATAATTTTGCCTGATTTGTCAGTAATATAGCGCATCTTCTTCTTTTGACCGCGCAATACATTTTCATATTGATATTCCAGGTAACTCTGCCCCACTCTATCATTTCTTGAGTATCCTTTAGCAAGATAATAATCAGCTAAGTCTTTTGGCAGTCCTTCTTCTTTTGATGATACTTTACCGAACATTGTTTTTAATGTCTTTCCATATAGATATTTCCTATCCCAGTCCATCGATGTATCTACGCCTGGTAATTTAGATAAATTTTGTGACACTAGCGCATATTCCTGCTCTGTCACAGCATCATTTTTGATGGTCTGAGGATTCAGCTGACTCCCTGAAGACATCTCTCTATAAATAGCCGCAATTTCAAGTTGTTCAGCACTCAGCTGATCGGTATATTTTTTAGAGATTTTTTTGTACAGTGCTTCATCGTACTGTTCCTGAGTCAGCAGTCCCTGTTCAAACAGCTCATATTCTTTAGCCATCAGCTTTTTAACTTGGTTGTTATGGGTCAATATAAAGTAATCCTGTTGATCACGTTTTGTCAGAGCATCCGTCGGCATCTTGATATATTTAGCAAGCTGAGCGGCTGTCTCTGATATTTCAGTTGTTGTTGTCATTCTGCCACGTGTATAGGTAATGGATTTTTTAGAAGTATTATCTACCAACAGCTTTCCGTTTCTATCATAAATTCGTCCGCGTGGTACAGATTCATTGACTTCAATGTTTTCATTGCTGTCTACAGCTTTTTTGTAGGATTCGCCTTTAGCAATCTGTAGATATCCGAGTCTTAATACAAGAACGGTCAGCAGTGCCATAACAGCAATAAAAATAACATTGATTCTGCGATCTGTCAGCCGTTTCTGTTTCAGTTCGTTAGTTTCCTGTTTCAATCGTCTCAACCGTTGAACCTCTTTTCACTTGTTATTGTTTTATCATATATGAAAAGACCGGTAATTTCTAGAACGAGTATTTTGACAGACACAAAAAAAAGAGGCCGAAGCCTCTTAAAAAGAATTATTTTGCTGCTTGATATAATTCGTTTACTTTTTCCCAGTTCACTACATTCCAGAATGCTTTAATGTAGTCAGGACGTTTGTTCTGATAGTTTAAGTAATAAGCATGTTCCCAGACGTCAAGTCCTAAAACAGGTGTTTTACCTTCCATTAATGGGTTGTCCTGATTTGGAGTAGATACAACTTCTAATTCACCATTATTCACGACTAACCATGCCCAGCCAGAACCGAAACGTTTTGTTGCTGCTTCAGCAAAAGCTTCCTGGAATGCTTCAAAAGAACCGAATTTAGCGTTAATCGCTTCAGCGACTTCACCAGTCGGCTGACCGCCGTCTTTTGATAACAGCTGCCAGAATAATGAGTGGTTGTAGTGTCCACCACCATTATTACGTACCGCAGTCTGTTTGTCCTCAGGAACTGAATTGATGTTCGTCATCAGTTCTTCGACTGATTGATTTTCAAATTCTGTTCCAGCTACTGCTGCGTTCAAGTTAGTGACGTAAGTATTATGATGCTTCGTATGATGGATTTCCATCGTTTCTTTGTCAATATGTGGTTCTAAAGCATCATAAGCATATGGTAACTCTGGTAATTCAAATGCCATAATTGTTCATCCTCCTCTGAATTGGTTTACATCATTATCTTATCAACCTTTTGTCTGTCACTCAACTACTTTGCTTTTATATCATTTAAAAAATAGATAGCACCATTGAATTATGATAAAGTGCTTCATGGAGGGAAAAAAATGAACAGATATCGCACAGCGTTAAGCCGGTTGCTTAAACCAAAAAAATATCCATTATATAGAATTACGCCATTAAGATATGTTTTCCTGCATATATTGTTATTGGCGCTGATCATGTCTTCACCTGGAATCACTCACATCTATCAGTCGATTGCAACATTCACACAATTAATAGAAGAAAAAGAAAGCGAGATTCCTGAATTCACAATTAATCAAGGACAGCTCAATCTTCAACGTCACGAGGAGACAACCATTGCGTTGAATAATGGAACGGTAACATTCACTGAAGACGTTCATGGTAAACCGACAGATATACTGACTTTCACAAAAGACCAGCTATTGATCAATCAGATGAATCCCGTGGATTATCACAATCTCAATATGTTCGAGGATAAAGCATCCATGCTGGAACTCGTCAAGGTCTATACACAGTCATCTTATTTCTACTTTATGCTCATTGTTTTCGTCCTTGTCCTGTTCCAATTTACTATCATTCTGCTGAAGGCATCTTTCATCAGTTTGATCGCCCATTGGACTGCTTTATTATTCAATAGAAAATCGCGTTTTATGAATTGGTTCAAGATGATATCTTTTCTGTTGACATTACCGACATTCATACAGTATATCAACCTTTTAGTTCCGAATTCTTTCTTCAATCCTTTGTCTTGGTGTATAATGATTTTACTCGCAGGTGCTGCAGGCTGGTATATGCCTTTACGTAAGGCTGCCAAATAATTACTTTAGAAGGAGCCATCATTTCATGCCAGAAATTACACATAGAAGTAAAACTCGTCCGGTAAAAGTCGGAAACTTGACTATTGGAGGTAGTAACGAACTAATCATCCAGAGTATGACGACGACAAAAACGCATGATGTCGAAGCGACGGTTGCAGAGATTCTCAGACTGGAAGAAGCGGGCTGTCAAGTGGTTCGTGTTGCTTGTCCGAAAGAAGAAGATGCACTGGCAATTCCAGAAATCAAAAAACGCATCAATATTCCGTTAGTAGTAGATATTCACTTCGACTATAAACTTGCCCTTCTTGCAATCGAAGGCGGTGCAGATAAAATACGGATTAATCCAGGGAACATCGGCCGCCGTGAAAAAGTTGAAGAAGTTGTTAAAGCTTGTAAAGCAAAAGGTATTCCTATTCGAATCGGAGTCAATGCAGGTTCATTGGAGAAGCATATCATCAAAAAATATGGCTATCCAACAGCTGACGGCATGGTCGAAAGTGCACTTCATCATATTAAAATTCTAGAAGAACTTGATTTCCATGATATCATCGTGTCAATGAAAGCTAGTGACGTCAATCTTGCTATAGAAGCATATACAAAAGCGGCTCAAGCGTTCGATTATCCGCTTCATCTCGGCATCACTGAAAGCGGGACTTTATTTGCGGGGACGGTGAAATCAGCGGCGGGTCTTGGTGCTATCATGAGTCTTGGCATCGGTAATACGCTCCGTATTTCATTGTCAGCGGATCCGGTTGAAGAAGTAAAAGTCGCGCGTGAACTACTGAAAACATTCGGTCTTTCAAGCAATGCTGCCACTCTTATTTCCTGCCCGACTTGCGGTCGAATTGAAATTGATTTAATATCGATTGCCAATGAAGTTGAAGAGTATATTTCAACCATCAAAGCACCGCTCAAAGTCGCTGTCTTAGGATGTGCAGTCAATGGACCGGGTGAAGCTCGAGAAGCCGATATCGGTATCGCTGGTGCTCGTGGTGAAGGGCTCTTGTTCATGAAAGGTAAAACTGTACGAAAAGTCCCTGAAGAAACAATGGTCGATGAATTAAAAATTGAAATCGATAAACTTGCCGAAGAATATTTCCGTAATCAGGAAGCATTGAAACTTGAATCACAAGCAGATGAGGTTAAAAGTGGCTCGTTATAGACTTGGGATTGATATTGATGGGACCGTCACATGTCCGACAGCATTAGTCCCCTACTTACAGCAGTCATTCAACAAAGATTTGCGCTATGAAGATATTACGGCATATGATCTAGGGATAGTTCTCGGCAGATCACCGGAAGAGATGAAACAGTGGTTCATCAAACACCAAGAAGAAATATATATCAACTCTCCCATTGCAAAAGGAGCAGCTGACGTATTAAGACGCTGGTCAGAGCAGCATGAACTCTACTACATTAGCGCCCGCTTCAATTATTTAGACAAGATTACTGAACAATGGTTTGTTGAACATAATATCCCTTTCCATCATATTGAGCTTACTGGCAGTCATGATAAAATAGCTGCCGCTAGAAAGCTCGAAGTCAATATGTTTCTAGAGGACAAGCTTGACAATGCGCTTGAATTAAATCATGAACTCAATATTCCAGTCATTTTATTTGATACCCCTTATAACCAGGCAGAACTGCCGGATGGTATCTTTCGAGTAAAGTCGTGGCTGGAAGTCGATGCTATTCTCAATCAGCAGCTAGCATAAAACCCGGAGGATTTCCTCCGGGTTTTTATTTGCACTTTTCACATAGGCCGTACAATTCAATTTTATGACCGTTAATTTCAACATCAGGCAGTTCTTCCTGAAAGACTGCCATCGGACAATGCTCGATGACTTTCGTATCACCGCATGATTCACAGATGAAGTGATGGTGATGGTGATTCGTACAGGAGAGACGAAATTTCTTTTCACCGTCAAATTCCGTTGTTTCTATAATGTTTAACTGCCGAAATGTATTTAAGTTACGATAAACTGTATCAAACGAAATACCTGGATATTGTTCATTCATCGCCAGTTGAATCTGCTTAGCACTTAAATATTTCTCTTCCTTCTTAAGAATCGTAACCATTGCTTTCCGTTTATCAGTATATTTATACCCTTGATCTTTTAGAACTTGTATCGCTTCGTCAATCTTCATTCAGTAACCCTCCTTCCTGTCTTCGCTGATAATAAATACTGCCGAGTAATATGATAATCAGCAGCAGAACAATGATGCCGCCCGGTGAGATATTCAAATAAAATGCAAGTATCAGCCCAGCTATCACTGCCGCTTCTCCAAAAATGACACTCCAGAGCATCAATGATTTATAGCCTTTTGCAAAACGCATCGCACTGGCAACCGGCAGCGTAATCAAGCTGCTGACCAGCAGAATGCCGACTACACGCATTGACGCAGAAATAACAAGCGCAACGACAAGCATGAATAAAATATGCAGCAGCTTCGGTACACCGATAATGCCTGCATATTCTTCATCAAAGGACAGCACAAATAGTTCCTTATACAGCAAAGTAACAAATGCTATGACAATTACAAAAATCGCTGCAATGGTCATCATATCACTGAATGTCACTGCACTAATACTCCCGAACAAATAACCGAATAAATCTTGATTGAATCCGTCAGCCAGCGAAATAAAGATAACACTCAATCCGATACCGAGTGACATGATGATCGGAATAGCTAGTTCTTCGTAATGCTTATATACAGTCCGTAGACGTTCAATCAACAGTGCACCGATGACTGAAAAGACTATCCCCGACCACACGGGACTGATCACCACTGCAGGGACTAATTGAGTCAGAAGCATGCCAAACGATATTCCACCTAATGTCACGTGACTAAGCGCATCTGCAATAAGCGACAATCGTCTTACAACGATGAATGTACCGATCAATGGCGCTAGAACACCAATCAGCATGCCGCAAATAAAGCTATATCTCATGAAGTCAAACTGTAAGAGTGCTTCAATCATTGGCAGCACTCCCGTTCATGATTATGATCAACAAACTGCACAGGATGACCGTAAATCTTAGAAATTTCTACTTGATCCAACGACTTGAACTGTTGAACAGACCCGTGGAAATGGAGGTGCTGATTGAGGCAGACAACACTTGTCGCAGTATCTGCCACTACCCCGATATCGTGTGTGACAAGGAGGATAGTAATACCTTCTTCTTTAAGCTGTGTCAATAGCTGGTAGAATTCTGCGACATGTTTAGCGTCTATTCCGACAGTTGGTTCATCGAGAATGAGAATAGTCGGATTCGATATTAGAGCTCGTGCAATAAAGACTCGCTGCTGTTGACCACCTGACAGCTGGGAAATATTCTTATGCTGCAAATGTGAAATGTGCAGACGCTCCATCAGTGCCGTTACACGGTCACGATCCTGATGATTGAATCGTTGAAATAATTTTTTCTCTTGTGTCAATCCACTCGTAATGACTTCTCTGACTGTTGCTGGAAATCCAGTATTGCCGGCATTCGCTTTTTGTGACACGTAGCCGATTTTGTCCGATAACTGGTTAGTCAGCGGCTTGCCGTTTACTAGAATGGAGCCCGATTGAAGGTGGTGGATACCAAGAATCAGTTTAAGTAATGTCGACTTTCCTGATCCGTTCGGACCTACAATGGCTGTAAAACTACCAGGATAGATTTTGATGTTGATGTCTTTTAATGCCACTTTACCTGGATAACTGTAATTAACATTCTGAATTTCAAATATAGGATCCATGTTTCACCTCTTCATACTTTTAACTCATCTATCATAATGTAAATCGTAATGAAAACGCAAGGATGAATACTCATCCTTGCGTTTACTGGTTCATAATTTTCGTCTGAAGTTCCGGATCAAACTGCCCGCTCTTAATCATTTCAATTTCAAATCTGTAAGGCGGCTTCTTATCTTTTTTGTCTAGACCAACATACGGCGTCTCTAAAATTTTAGGAATAGCTTTGAACGAAGGATGATTGACGACATAATGCAGCGCATCAAAACCAATTTCCCCGAAGCCGAAGTTTTCATGGCGGTCTTTTCTCGCGCCCTGCACATTCTTGCTGTCATTGACATGAACCACTTTAATGCGGTCAACGCCAACAATTTTGTCAAACTCATTCAATACACCGTCAAAATCATTGACAATGTCATAACCCGCGTCGTGAACGTGACATGTATCAAAACAAACCGATAAACGCTCGTTGTTTTCAACACCATTGATGATTTCTGCCAGTTCTTCAAACGATTTACCGCACTCTGACCCTTTACCAGCCATTGTCTCCAGTGCGATGCGGACGTTGTTATCATTCGCCAGCACTTCATTCAGCCCTTCGATGATCTTCTTGATACCTTCTTCTTCACCAGCACCGACATGGGCACCTGGATGAAGGACAATATCTGTTGCACCGAGTGCTTCTGTTCTCACGATTTCTTTCTGTAAAAACTCAACGCCGAGCTCAAACACTTCCGGCTTAATGGTATTGGCAATATTGATGATATACGGTGCATGGACAACGATATTAGATAAACCGTTCTCCTGCATATGCGTGCGTCCTGCTTCAATATTCAAATCTTCTATCGGTTTACGTCTCGTATTCTGCGGTGCACCTGTATAGATCATAAAAGTGGATGAACCGTAAGATGCTGCTTCTTCAGATGCTGCAAGCAGCATTTTTTTGCCGCTCATCGATACATGTGAACCAATCAACATATTTTTCACTCCTATTTCTTTCTTGCTTCTTTGTTTTTACGTTTTGCATGAGATTTCTTCTCACTGCGTTTCAGCTGATCCAGTTCGTATCTGAACTTACGCTTATAGCCTGGCTTTACTTTTTTCTTGGATTTGACTTTATGTTTCAATGACTGCTCAATGTTATCTTCCTGCTTTTTACGACCGGCACGCTGCGTACGATCTTTAATCTCTTTGATTTCTCCCGCTTTGACATCTGCATGAATAAACGAAAAGCCTTTGGCCGTAATCTGATTGATCAGATCTTCTTCATCAGGTGTATACAAAGTAATGGCAGTCCCTTTGTAGTTACCTCGGCCGGTACGACCGACGCGGTGCGTGAAAAAGTCAACATCTTTAGAGATTTCATAGTTGATGACATGACTGACACCCTCAATATCTATGCCTCGTGACGCAAGATCACTTGCCACGACATATTGAAAATCAAGCTGCTTAATGCGCTTCATCTGCTGCGTCCGTTCGCGGGGAGCCAGTCCACCGTGGATAATGCCGGCTTTGACACCTTTGTCTGAAAGGTAGGCCAGTACTTCGTCCGCATGTTCACGACTGTTTGCAAAAATAATGCAAAGATAAGGGTTGATGGTCTGCATCACTTCGTATAATTTTTCTTTTCTGTCATTACTCTTAGTAGGAATCAAATAGAACTCTATGTTTTTGTTTGTACGTTCTTCAGGATCTATCTGCACAAATTCAGGCTGTGCTAAATACTTGTTTAAGAATGGATGCAGTGCCTTTGGAATTGTGGCAGAGAACACAGCAATCTGTGCCCCTTCCCCAAGTCTTGAAGCCAGTGTATCGACTGCAGGCATGAAGCCGAGATCAATCATCAAATCTGCTTCATCAATGACAATTGACTTTGCTAAGTGTAGTTTAAGCACCTGATCATCTGCTAGATCATTGATACGATTCGGCGTACCGACAATCAGCTGTGGCTCCACTTTGGATTTCTGGATATCTTTTTGTTTATCGGTACCACCGATGTAAAGTCCTACCTTGATATCTTCTTTGAACGATACTAAATGCGATGCAGCATCGTACAGCTGTTTCGCAAGTTCTCTCGTAGGTGCAAGAATAATGATTTGTGGTTCACGTAGTTCGGGATTGATCTTATCAATTAACGGTAGCAGAAATGCATGTGATTTCCCTGTTCCTGTCTGTGATTGTCCGATCAGGTTAATACCTCTAGTCAGTTTAGGGATCACTCGTCTCTGGACTTCAGTCGGCTGATTAAAATTCAAATCTTTCACCGCTGCAATCATATCAGATGAAAGTTCAAAATTTTCAAATGGATGTTTAGCCATTGTTGTCCTCCTTTATTTGTTCATCTCATGTATTATATAGGAAAGCGCTGCATAAAGAAAGTAGCTTAATTAATAGAGGTTCATATAGAAAATTTGTTATACTGTTGTAGATAGGAGGCATAAAAGATGGAAATTGTGAAAATTACACCCCGCGGCTATTGTTACGGCGTTGTTGATGCAATGGTGATCGCACGAAATGCATCACTTGATAAAACACTGCCCCGCCCTATTTATATACTCGGTATGATCGTTCATAATAAACACGTGACTGATGCATTTGAAAGTGACGGTATCATCACACTGGATGGTCCTAATCGTCTTGAAATTTTGGAACAGATCACTGAAGGTACCGTTATATTCACAGCACATGGTGTGTCACCAGAAGTGAAACGTCGCGCCAAGGAAAAAGGATTGGTGTGTATTGATGCTACATGCCCTGATGTAGAAAATACGCATTCCCTGATCCGCAAGAAAAAAGCAGAAGGCTATCATGTGATCTATATCGGTAAAAAAGGTCATCCTGAGCCTGAAGGTGCTGTCGGCGTAGCACCTGATATCGTTCATTTAGTGGAAAATCAGGATGATATCGAAAACTTACCGGCAGCGCTTGCTGATCAAAAGCTCGTTGTAACCAATCAAACAACGATGTCACAATGGGATGTTCTTCATTTAATGGAATCACTTGAGCAGAAATTCCCGCATATCGAAGTCCATAAAGAAATCTGTCTTGCGACTCAAGTCAGACAAGAAGCAGTGGCGGACCAGGCCGGCCAGGCAGATTTATTAATCGTTGTCGGCGATCCAAAGAGCAATAACTCCAACCGGCTTGCACAAGTCTCACAGGAAATTGCACATACAGAGGCATACAGAATTTCTGATATCAGCGGCTTAAAATTAGAATGGCTGGAAGGAAAGTCAACTATTGCGATTACAGCGGGTGCCTCTACTCCTACCCCGATTGTCAAAGAAGTCATTGATTACATTAAAGCATTTGATCCATTTAACCCCATGCCTGTACCAGAACAATCTATCGTACCGGTAGAGAAAATTCTGCCTAAGATTAAAAATCCTAAACCGGTAGATATACTATAATCAGACAAAATCAAAAGGAAATCCTGATGTTTTTTCATCAGGATTTCCTTTTTAATAGAATGTAAATGGATTGGTGTCAACAGATGATGAAATGACTGTGACAGGTAAATCAAATCCTTCAAGCAGTTGTTTTAATCCTTCTTTCATCACTGACTCAGCGTAATGCTGAATATCAACCGTAGTCAATCCTGCCATCAATAGATCATGAGCTTCGTGGTATTTGATATCTCCTGTCAGGAAAATATCCACATCTGCCTTCTGGACTGCGGTCATGTAATCCATCCCAGCACCACCGATAATTCCTACCGAGCGGATAGTCTTATGTGGAGGACCGATCAGCCGCACACTGTCGAGATTAAGTTTCGACTTGATATGAGAAAGCCAGTCATCTATGACAACAGGCTGTTGAAGTATGCCTTTGATTCCAGTGCCAAACTGATCTCTTACTTTGAATTCATAAATGTCATAGGCCGGTTCTTCATACGGATGACTGCTGAGTAACGCAAGTTCGATTTGCTGTCTGAGCTGAGGCGCAAATACACATTCAAGCTTTACTTCATCGACAACTTCCAGATGACCGATGTCACCTACATAAGGAGCTGCTTCAGCATTCGGTTTGAACTGGCCTTTCCCTTCAATCTGAAAAAAACAGTCGCTGTAGTCGCCTATTTGACCTGCACCCGCTTCTGCTAATACTGCCTTCACTTCTTCGACATGGGTAGCAGGTACAAATAGCTGTAATTTAGCCATAGCGCTCATCTGAGGGACGAGAATCTCCTGATTGACTAGTTCAAGCTTATCAGCAATCATCGCGCTGACACCTTTCGGATGAGCATCTAAATTTGTATGCAGTGCAATTAAATTGATATCATTTGTTATTAACTGACGAATCACTGCGCCGTATCCTGAATTCTCGAGCTGTTTAATGCCTGTAAAAATCAGCGGATGGTGACAGATAATCGTATTACAGTCGAGCTTGATTGCTTCCATTACTACTTCTGCCGTACAATCTAATGTGGTCATGATGTTTGAGATGTCGGACTGACAATCCCCGATCAATAGGCCGACATTATCCCAAGGTTCTGCTTTCGACAATGGAATGTTTCGGTTGATGACGTCCATTAATTCATAAATTTTCACGACTGATCACCTCATCAAACATTTTTAGCTGCTGTTGAATTTCCTTCAGTCTGTCTGACTGTTCGGGATTATCTTTGATCACTGCTGCAACATTAATCAAGTGGTTATATTCACGCGTCCATTTTTCAATGAAGACAGCAGATCGCTCAGTCATCAACTTAGGACCGAATTTTATTTCATTCTCCGTCAATGTCATCGGCTGCTGCTGCTGTTCAGCCACTATTATTTCATAGATATGACGCTTCTCTTTGAGAATTTCTTCAGCGGTAATCGTATACCCTAACATCATCAGCGCTTCTCGAACTTTTGCTGTATGAATGTTGCTTTGAAGAATAAGTCTCGGCGCACTGTTCAGTTTCTGTGCACCTGCTATTAATATATCTGCGATGAGCGGCCCACCCATTCCGCAGATCGTGATGTTGTCTACTTCATCTGATGCTATTACTTCAAGTCCGGACCCTTTTCTTACTGCTATTTGAGCGGAAAGGCCATGCGCCTCGACATTATTGACAGCTGCCTGATAAGGTCCATCCACGACTTCCCCCGCTACTGCAGACTTAACTTTTCCACTCATCACTAATGCTATAGGTAGATAGGCATGATCAGAGCCGATATCAGCTACTGCGCTGCCTTTAACATAATATGCCACTCGTTCTAAACGTTTACTCAGCATTTTGAATTCCTTTCAAAAAAAAATCCTTTGCCTGAGCAAAAGATTTTTCATTTATTATTTCGCGCCGTCTTTTAAGTACTTAACAAGAGTATCTAAATCTTTATCAGCGATTGTAGCTTCATCATGTGCCGGCATTGCGCCTTTACCTTCACGGATAATTTTTTTCATATCATCTGCAGATGTTTTGCTTCCTGCAAGTTTAGGTCCCATAGCACCTTCAAGGTTTTGACCGTGACATGAAGTACAGTTATCTTTAGTAAACGTCGCAGCATCAAACTTCTGCTCAGTTTTCGCGCCTTCTTCTTTACCCTCTTCTTCTTTGTTGGCACCATGTGCAGATAAGAAGAATACCAAGCCTACGCCCATAAGCAGGATAAGAATAAATGGAATGACTGGATTACGATTCATCAAATATACCTCCCTTTAAATTCACCATATACATTTCTATTTTATATTAAATACTTATATTGTCAAAGTGTTTTCGAGAATTTAATCAATTATTTAATCCATGAAATCCTTAAGGCGCTTGCTTCTTGATGGATGTCTCAGCTTGCGGAGAGCTTTTGCTTCTATTTGACGGATACGTTCACGTGTCACGCCAAAAACTTTGCCTACTTCTTCCAGCGTGCGTGTACGACCATCATCTAATCCAAAGCGTAATCTTAAAACGTTTTCTTCACGGTCAGTCAATGTATCGAGGACATCTTCCAGCTGTTCTTTGAGCAGTTCATACGCCGCATGGTCTGCAGGACTCTGTGCATCCTGATCTTCAATGAAATCACCCAAATGGCTGTCATCTTCTTCACCAATCGGCGTTTCAAGCGACACAGGTTCTTGAGCGATTTTAAGGATTTCCCGTACTTTTTCTGCCGGCAGATCCATTTCTTCACCGATTTCCTCTGGACTAGGATCGCGTCCTAAATCTTGAAGCAACTGGCGCTGCACACGGATCAGCTTATTGATGGTTTCCACCATATGAACTGGGATACGAATCGTTCTCGCCTGGTCAGCAATAGCACGTGTAATGGCCTGACGAATCCACCAGGTAGCGTAAGTCGAAAATTTAAATCCTTTGTTGAAATCAAACTTTTCAACCGCTTTGATTAGCCCCATATTTCCTTCCTGGATCAAATCAAGGAACAGCATACCACGGCCGACATATCTTTTGGCGATACTTACAACAAGTCGTAGATTGGCTTCTGCAAGACGCGCTTTTGCTTCTTCGTCACCTTGTTCGATACGTTTGGCAAGTTCGATTTCTTCAGCAGCACTTAATAAGTTAACCCGTCCAATCTCTTTCAAATACATGCGGACCGGATCATTAATCTTTACGCCTGGAGGAGCTGATAAATCATTTAAGTTAATTTTATCATCTGTATCTTGAGCATCTTTTTCATTAATTAATGTAATATCATTCTCAGCGATTGCTTCGAAAAATTCATCCATCTGATCGGCATCCATATCAAAATTCTGTAGTCGATCAGCTATTTCTTCATGACTTAATTGACCATTCTTTTTACCTGATTCAATTAATTGTGCTTTGACTTGATCTAATGTCAATAATACGTCATTACTCTTCTCTTTAATGGTTTCTTTCTTATTAGCCACAAGCATTACCTCCTAGGTTACTTCAGTTTTTTCTGTCTGTTATAGTCAATGATTGCCGTCATCAGCCGGTCTCTTTCAGTGACATTGCCTTCTTTAATTGCTGTAGATAACGATTGTTTCAATTGATTGAGATTACGCAATTCCTCCTGCTCATGTCGAATCACATAAATGTAATCTTCTATTTCTTCAACTGATGGATCTTCATTGATGGCGATTTCATCGATAGAAATGATATCATCTTGACATTGAACAGGAACATAAGACAGAAATTGACTGATATTAAATTGATCGCTACTTTCATAATACCCTGTTAAAGCGATATATATCTCTTGATGCTCCTGCTTTTTGAAATGTTCTGCAGTAATATGATCTTTCATTTTTAGGAATAGATATTTATCCTTAAAAAAATGTTTAAGCACCAACCGTTCTGCTCTTTCAGGTTTGGAATACGTAACGATTCTTGGACCTGGAGTGAACTGTGGCGCTGACTGAGGAATATATTTACTCACTTCAAAATTAAGACTGTCAAAATCTACTTTAAACAATTCACTAGCCTCGTGCAATACTTTTTTCCTCAGAGCAGGAGATTTTATTTTGGCAATATCATTTGTTATTTCTTTTAATCGCTGATCAAACACTAAATCATTTGAAGCGACCTGGCGTGTCATCTCTTTTAGCTTATAGCTGACAAACGCCATTTTGTTATGCAGGACATAGTCACGAAATGCCTCCTGACCCATCTCCTTGATCATCTCATCAGGATCCATTCCCTTTTTGACCGGTACTACAAAAGTACTGATGCCTTCATTCAGTAAATTTTCACCGATACTCATCGTAGCCTTTTGACCTGCACCATCTCCATCGAACATCAATGTGATGTTGCCGGCCAATTTTTTGAGGATGATAACGTGCTCTTTACTGAGAGCAGTTCCCATAGTCGCTATAGTGTTAGTCAGTCCCGCTTCGGTGACTTTAATGACATCCATAAACCCTTCAAGCAGAATCACTTCATCCTGCTGCCTGATTGATTTACGGGCGACATCCAGATGATAGAGTATTTGGCGTTTCTGAAAGACAGGCGTTTCCGGACTATTCAAATATTTCGGTTCTTCATTTTTGTATGTTCTACCTGAAAAACCGACTGTGTGCCCTTGCGAGTTGTTAAGAGGAAACATGATTCTGTCACGGAAACGGTCATAATAACTGAAATTTTCTTCGTTTCGTGATAACAGTCCTGCTTCATACGCAAGCGCTTTGTCGTATCCTCGTTTTTCAAGAAAATCATGAGCGAAGTGATTGATGTTCGGACTGTAGCCGATTTTTTCACGATTGATGATTTCATCAGTGAATCCCCGGTCATAAAGGTATTGAAGCGCCGGCTCTGCTTCTTCTATTGCCTTCAAAACATAATGATAATAGTCGCGCAGTAATTCATGCATCTCAATCATCTTCATATTATCATCAGCGTATGCTACGCTCTGTACCTGCTCGATCTGAACGCCGACATTACTACCAAGACGTCTTACCGCTTCAATAAACGAGACGTTTTCTATCTGTTCAACAAACTGAAAGACATTGCCGCCTTTCTTACAGCCGAAACAATGGCAGATCTGCTTATCCACCGAGACGGAAAAAGACGGTGTTTTCTCATCATGAAAGGGACATAAACCAATATAGTTACGTCCCCGTTTCTCAAGTTTTACATATTGACTGACTACATCGAGAATGTCATTCTTCTCGCGTATTTCATTAATAAGGTCTTGATCTAACTGCAAATTAACACCTCTTAATAATCGTATCTGTTATTTTTCGTAACTAGTTTGATAATTTCATTGGCCGTTTCTTCAATCGCTTTATTGGACACATCGATGACCGCGCAACCAATGCGTTCAACGATTTCATTGAAATAATCCAGCTCTTCCAGAATTCTTTGATCCTGCGCATAGTTTGCATCATCATTCAATCCAAGCTGAACAAGTCGTTCTTTTCGTATGGCATTTAATTTTTCAGGGTCTATTTTAAGTGCGACACATTTTTCAGGATCCATTTCAAATAATTGTTCAGGTGGGTCCACTTCAGGTACAAGCGGCACATTCATCACCTTGAAACGTTTATGTGCTAAATATTGGCTGAGCGGCGTTTTTGATGTACGAGATACACCGATCAATATAATATCAGCTTTAGGTAATCCTCTAGGATCTCTCCCATCATCATATTTCACTGCAAATTCAATCGCTTCGATTTTCTTGAAGTAATCTTCATCTAATTTATACACGATACCCGGTTCATTTAAAGGCGTTTCATTCAGTTCATTCGTCAGTTGAGCCATTAACGGTCCCATAATATCAACATGATTTAACTGATGTTTTTCCAGCTGCTCTTCCATATACTTACGGATATTGGGTTTGACAAGAGTATAGATGACGATAGAGCGCTGTTCTTTTGCTATCGTGATCACTTCGTCGACATTCTCCCGAGTTTCAATATAAGGTAACCGTATTATTTCAAGAGCATTACCAACTTGGTTGAATTGGGAAGTACATGCTTTTGTCACAAGTCCAGCTGTTTCTCCGACTGAATCTGAAGCAATAATTAATCTAATTTCATCCATGATAATACTCCTATTCATCTTCTATTAGTGCCACAAATGCACGAGTAATCGTTGTTTTAGTAATTCGTCCGGTCACTTCGTAACTATTGCCTTTTTTTTTGACTACTGGCAATGAATCAATTTGTTTCTCTATTAGTAAGTTAGCTGCATAAATCAATAGATCGTCAGGCATGACCATAGAAATATTCGGCATTCGGCTCATAATGACATGGACTGGAACAGCATGGATATCCTGACCACCCATCGACGCCCGCAACAAATCTTTTCTTGAACATACTCCGACTAATTCGTTCTTTTTATTGATAACAAACAATGTTCCGACATCTTCAAGAAACATCGCACAGATAGCATCATATACTGAAATATCTTCATGCGTCACACATGGAATCGATTGAAAGTCCTTGACTTGAAACTTTTTGATGGAGGCGGATAATAACTGTGTACTTGATTTACCGGTATAGTAATAACCGACCCTTGGACGAGCATCCAGATAACCTGCCATCGTCAATATAGCGAGATCCGGTCTAAGTGTAGCTCTCGTCAAGCTCAATCGTTCTGCTATCTTTTCTCCTGTTATGGGGCCATTGTTCTTTACTATTTGCAGAATTTTTTCCTGCCTTTGACTTAATTCGATAGTGAACACCCCTTGGACATAGTTAGATAAATTTATTATACTTCTAAAAACAGTCGTACACAAATAATTGATATAATTGATTGTAACGGAATATAAAACATGATATATTCGTTATAAGCGAGTTAAGGAGGGTGCAAGCTTAACAATTAAATGGCCTGATCATATTCATATTTCAAGATGAGTGGAAACACTAATTTGGGTGGAACCGCGGGTAATATACTCGTCCCAAGGCTGATGCCTTGGGACTTTTTTTATCCGCTCTAATTATAAGGAGGAACTCTTAATGACAAACATGGAAACTATTGTTTCATTAGCAAAACATCGTGGTTTCGTTTTTCCAGGCAGTGAAATCTATGGTGGTCTTGCGAACACTTGGGACTACGGTCCATTAGGTGTGGAATTAAAGAACAATGTAAAGAAAGCATGGTGGCAGAAATTCGTTCAGCAATCTCCCTACAACGTGGGTCTAGATGCAGCAATTTTGATGAACCCAAAAACTTGGGAAGCAAGCGGTCATTTATCTAACTTCAATGATCCAATGATTGACTGTAAAAACTGCAAAGCACGTCATCGCGCTGACAAATTGATTGAAGATGTCATGCAGCAGGAAGATGATACATTCATCGCTGATGGTTTAAGCTTCGATGAGATGAAACGTCTGATTGATGAACATCATATCGACTGCCCTGAATGTGGTGCTCATGATTATACAGAAATCCGTCAGTTCAACTTGATGTTCAAAACGTTCCAAGGTGTCACTGAATCATCAACTAACGAAATTTTCCTTCGTCCTGAAACTGCTCAAGGGATTTTCGTCAACTATAAAAACGTACAGCGCTCCATGAGAAAGAAACTACCTTTTGGTATCGCTCAAGTCGGAAAATCATTCCGTAATGAAATTACTCCAGGTAACTTCACATTCCGGACACGTGAATTTGAACAGATGGAACTGGAATTCTTCTGTAAACCAGGCACTGAAATTGAATGGCAGAATTATTGGAAGGAATTCGCAGCGAACTGGTTGAAAACACTAGGAATTAAAGAAGAACATGCGCGTCTGCGTGACCATGATGAAGATGAGCTGTCACATTACTCAAATGCGACGACTGACATCGAATACAAATTCCCATTCGGCTGGGGAGAATTATGGGGCATTGCAAGTCGTACAGACTTTGATTTGAAGAAACATATGGAGCATTCCGGTGATGATTTCACTTATCATGATGCTGAAACCAATGAAAAGTATGTTCCTTACTGTATCGAACCATCTCTTGGTGCAGACCGTGTGACACTTGCATTCCTGTGCGATGCTTATGATGAGGAAACACTTGAGGGCGATGACAAACGTACAGTGCTGCGTTTCCACCCCGCACTAGCGCCTTACAAAGCAGCCATCCTGCCGCTCAGCAAGAAGCTGTCTAAAGACGCGCTTAAAGTATTCGAAGAACTGAGTGCGGATTTCAATATTGATTTTGACGAAAGCCAGTCTATCGGTAAACGCTACCGCCGTCAAGATGAAATCGGAACCCCTTACTGTATTACATTTGACTTTGATTCATTGGAAGATAACCAGGTCACTGTCCGTGATCGTGACACGATGGAACAAATTCGTATGCCGATCAGTGAAGTCAAAAACTTCCTTGCTGAAAAAGTAAGATTTTAAAAAATAAGCCTCCATTCAGTTGAATGGAGGCTTATTTTTTGACCCGTCTATCTTAACTGTTCCAGTATTCGTCTTGATTTCAGCGAAACACCTATAAATTCATCATACAGCTGGAAGACTAACCGTTCCATTTCCCTCACCACATCTGTATGGATGGTCACCGAACTGTACTGATCGAGTGGTAGATTGTTCAGTAGATATAGAAAATATAGACTTTTATTGCTCATCGGTATCGCATGTTCATCTGTTATCATCGCTTGTGTTGTAAGGACACTGTTCATTTTCATGGAGTAGCCGGCAAACGCCGCATGATTAGTAGACTGGTCAACCGAACAGTAATCGAAGTTCGGCGTATAGCCATAGAGCGGCATACATTTCAGACTGGCGATCAGTGCGATGACTGCAGGATCTGCCCCGGCTGCAATATGGTCAAGCCCGAACTTCAGCAGCTGATAGACGAATTTACTTTCGTCGTCATCTTCCATCGCCCTATCAATCAGTTCAGCGATGTACTGCGCATAAGTCAGCTTGAACAGATCACTGCGTATCGCATAATGACTGTTCAGCGTATCAACAGAGCTGAGTGTCCCCATCCCTTTGAACTGGGAGAAAATAAATAGATTCTCATAGAACAGATCAAGCGCGTAGCCGAACTTCTTAGATTTCTTAGCGTTTCTTGCCATGACCGGTATCTTTCTGCCGTGCTCAGCAAGAAACGTCACTATTAAATGCGAATCCCCGTAGTCAACACGACGGATGATGATACCGTTCACTTTATTCAGCATCGCTTAATACTCATCTTCACGGTAGCCGATCTGTCTGATGAAATTCGGCTTGTTACGCCAGTCTTTCTGCACTTTCACCCACAGCTCTAAATACACTTTGGAGCCGAGCAGCATTTCGATATCCTGCCGAGCACGCTTACCGACTTCTTTCAACATCTTGCCCTGCTTACCGATGACAATTCCTTTCTGGGAATCGCGTTCCACATAGATCGTCGCTTCAACGTGAACACGGTCCTCACTTTCACGAACCATCTTCTCTACATTCACACCAATCGCATGAGGAATTTCCTGACTTGTTAGATGAAGGACTTTTTCCCGGATTAATTCAGCCACGATAAAATGTTCTGGGTGATCAGATATCTGGTCCTTCGGATAGTACATCGGCCCTTCCGGCAGATAGCCGCTGACAACCTCTACAAGACGCTCGACATTATTTCCCTGCAGCGCTGAAATCGGAATGATTTCTGCAAAAGGCAGCAGATCTTTATATTTCTCGATTTCAGTGATCAGCTGATCCGGATGGACAAGGTCAATTTTATTCAGTACGAGAAATACCGGTGTCTTAGTATTTTTCAGCATCTCCACGATATATTGATCACCGCGGCCGATACTCTCTTCAACGTTGATCATGAATAATATAGCATCTACTTCGCGCAACGTGTTTTTAGCCACTTTCATCATATAATCACCGAGTACATGTTTCGGCTTATGAATTCCTGGTGTATCGATGAAGATAATTTGCGCCTCATCTGTTGTCAGTACACCTTGTACTTTATTACGTGTCGTCTGTGCTTTGTCAGACATAATAGCTACTTTCTGTCCAAGCACCCGATTCATAAAAGTTGATTTGCCGACATTCGGCCGGCCGATAATTGCGACAAAGCCTGATTTAAATTCGTTAGTCATTCGCTAAATCCTTTCCTGAGAACCCATAGGGTAATAATTCGTCCACTGTACTATTGATAACTTCACCGGCTGTATTGGTCATAAACACCGGCATTTGATCGTCACATAACTCTTTCATTACTTGACGGCATACGCCGCATGGTGATGACGGCTTATCAGCACCCGTGACGACCACAATGAATTCAAAATCGCCAGGTTGATAGCCTTGTGCGATGGCAGAGACGAGTGCAGTCCGCTCCGCACAGATAGTCGGTCCATAGGCTGCATTCTCGACGTTACAGCCGTGGAATGCTCTGCCATCTTTCGTTACTAAATAAGCTCCCACTTTAAAGTTTGAAAACGGAGTATAGGCCTTGCTTCTTGCTTTTATCGCTTCCTGCAGCCATTGTTGTTTGAATTCCATAACATATCTCCTTTAATTAAAATCACTTCATAATATAAGGCAGAAAAATAACCAAGCCGATAACAGCGCTCATGATACTTGCCAGCACGACAGCGAAACTAGCTGTGTCTTTCGCGTGTTTTGCAAGCTCATGGTAATCAGAAGTGACTAAATCCACTACATATTCAAGCGATGTATTGATGACTTCCATGAACAACACCGAAAAGACGGCAACAATAATAAACAGCCATTCTATTTTAGTGAGGCTGAAATACCAACCTGCACTACAGACCAGCACTGCAGCTATGATATGAAGGATGAAATTAGCATCCTTCTTCAGCAGAATGAGCAGACCATGCAGAGGATAAATAAACCGCTTCATCTATTCTTCTCGTGTCAATCCAAATGAAGTCAATATAGCATCCTGCCGGCCAAACATCCGCTGTTCATCTGCTGGTGTCATATGATCATATCCAAGTAAATGTAGCATACCGTGAAGTGCCAGGAATCCGACTTCACGTTCGAATGAATGACCGTAGTCAGCTGCTTGTTCTTTGGCGCGCTCCACACAGATGATAATATCACCTAACACTCTGACCATCGATGGATCTTCAAAGTCATCTTCGCCTTCTTCCATCGCAAAACTGATGACATCTGTCACCGCGTCCTTGTCGCGATACTCTGCATTAATGGCTTTGATTTCTTCACTCGATACAAATGACACAGCTAATTCTGCTTCGCCTGTAATTCCTTCCTGTTCCGCAGCGAACTGAAGCAGTGATTCAATCTGTGGTAAGTAAGCTGGATCCAAATAGTTATCATCGTCTAAAAATTCTACTGTCAGCATCACTCATCCTCCGAATATGCTCTAATTATTTTACTTACCAGCGGGTGGCGTACGACATCAGATGATTCAAAGGTCTGCACTCCGATTCCCGGAACACTGCTAAGCCGCAGTTCCGCCTCAACAAGACCGCTTTTTACGCCTTTTGGGAGGTCAATCTGTGTCTTGTCACCTGTAATGACCATCTTTGAACCAAATCCGAGACGTGTCAGAAACATCTTCATCTGGGCATGTGTCGTATTCTGTGCTTCATCTAATATAACGAAAGCATCTTCCAGTGTTCTACCGCGCATGTATGCAAGAGGCGCAACTTCTATCACACCTCTTTCAATCAGGCGTGCAGTATGCTCTGCACCGAGTACATGATGCAATCCGTCGTATAACGGGCGCAAGTATGGATCTACCTTCTCTTTTAAATCACCTGGCAGAAATCCAAGTGATTCCCCTGCTTCAACAGCCGGTCGTGTCAGCACGATACGTTTGACCTGCCCTGCTCGTAATGACTTCGCAGCCATCACTACTGCCAAAAATGTCTTCCCTGTTCCTGCCGGCCCTATACCAAATACAAGGTCACTTTTTTTAATCTGATGTATATAGAGCCGCTGCCCCATCGTTTTCGCTCGAATAGGCTTCCCGTATGCATCTTTAGTGATTTCCTCATCATACAGATCCGCTAAATAATGAATCGTTCCTTTTCCAGCCATCTGAGCGGCTGATTGAACATCCTTAAGTGAGATATTCATCCCTTTTTGAATTACCTTTAATAAGTTAACAAGCACGGCTTCCGCCTTCGCGACATCTTCGTCCGCTCCAGCCACAGTCAGTTGACTGCCTCTCGTATGTATCACGACATTAAAAGCTTCTTCAAGAAATGTGATGTGTTCATCACCGTTGCCGAGAATCGCCTGTGCTTCATTAACATTCTCTATATTGATTGTATGTGGCATTCAAAAACTCCCTTATTTTCAGTTTAATTTAAATTTAACACAGTCAACCGATAGTTTCATCTCACAATGATTGATTTGCTGCGTCATAATTTTGAAGAGTCGACGATGCAATGGATAGCTCTTTTCTATTTTACCAAATTCTCATGCGCATCATGAGCATAACACTTTATTTTCACATAAAAAGACTGGGTTTCCCCAGTCTATATAAGTCAGCTCTTATCTTTTACTTTTTGGTGGTGCTAAAACTTCCGACATGATCAGACTCTGCACTAAGTTATATTTAGAGAAATCAAGCAACGGCTCGTGCTCCACTGTCAGATCACCCTCTGTCAGCTGATTGTTCCGCTGAACTTTCTGCTTTTCTGACAGATGCTGATCCTTCATAATAGCAGTCATCTGCCTGTCAAGAGTTGTCTGCTGACGGGTTTTTCTATCTCCAGATGATCTTGTTGCGGCGGGTGATTTCACTACTTTTTGTGGTGACGGTGCTTCTTTGACCGGTACTGCCTTTTCCACCTGCTGTGTCCGCTGCTCGAATTCATGCTTCAATTCTTCCAAAGATTTAATTTGAGTTTTTTGAGCTGTTTTTTTGTTAGGTTGATTACTGTTATTAGAATTATTATCCATCTTATCCTTAAAGTAAGAAAAGATAATCCCAATAATAAATATGATAATGCCGACTTCCATTGATATCACCTTACTTTCTTTGTGGCGGTGTACTATCGCTGGTATCCGTCATCTTGTTGATGGCGTTTCTCATACCAGTATCAGATTCAATGTTCTTCAAGTTATAGTAATCCATGACGCCGATATTGCCTTCCTGCAACGCTCTTGCCATTGCAAGTGGTACTTCCGCTTCAGATTCGACAACTTTAGCTCGCATTTCCTGCACTCTTGCCTTCATTTCCTGTTCTTGAGCAACGGCCATCGCACGACGTTCTTCCGCTTTCGCCTGTGCGATGTTTTTATCAGCCATCGCCTGCTCTGTCTGTAAATCTGCTCCTATATTTTTACCGATATCTACATCCGCAATATCAATCGACAGAATTTCAAAGGCTGTCCCGGAATCCAGTCCCTTACCCAGTACAGTCTGAGAGATCATATCCGGATTTTCAAGCACTGACGTATGCGATTGACTAGAACCAATGGTTGATACAATCCCTTCGCCGACACGAGCGACAATCGTTTCTTCACCTGCACCACCGACCAGTCTTTCAATATTAGCACGAACTGTGATTCTTGCTTTTGCTTTCACTTCAATCCCGTTCATTGCCACACCTGCAATAAAAGGTGTTTCAATGACTTTCGGATTAACTGACATCTGTACTGCTTCTAATACGTCACGTCCTGCAAGGTCAATCGCTGCACCACGTTCAAACGGCAGATTGATATCCGCACGCTGCGCTGCAATAATCGCATCAACGACACGGTCAACATTGCCACCTGCTAAATAATGTGATTCAAGTTGGTTAGTCGTCAAATGAAGACCTGCTTTATGTGCTTTAATCAGTGGATCAATGACTCTTCTCGGCGATACCCGGCGAAGGCGCATACCCACTAATGTACCGATACCGACTTTGACACCAGCAGCGAGTGCTGATATCCACAGCCCGACTGGTACAAATGTCAACAATATCATCAATAAAACAAGGACAACCACGACGATGATTCCTAAAATAATCAATTCCATTTCCTTAACCTCTTCTCTATATAATTTCTCTTACAACAACGCGTGTACCTTCAACATAAATGATGCGTACTTCTTTGTTCTGACCGATAAAGGCCCCTTCACTGACCGCATCAATACGATCCTGACCGAGTGCTATAATTCCAGAAGGTCTTAATGCAGTAGTTGTGACTGCTGTTTGACCGACAAGATGACTGCGGTCGTCATGTGACGTGTAGCCTGCTTCCTTGGAAGTAGCGTCAGTCAATATCACTTTGTTGAAAAGTGGTACTTTCTTACCAAAAAACTTCACAATGATCACCCACTCTATCAAAGCAATTATTAAACACGAAGCGACCATTACTGACATGGTCTCAATATCGTTTCCAATGAGCAGGAAACTTGATGCAATCATCATCATTCCTATAATTCCCAATACAAGACCGATGACAAATAGTTCCGTAACAACAAGAATGATTCCTGTAAAAAAGAGTATGATTGATAGCATCTCCAAGTCACCATTCAAAGCAGTAATGATGACGAAGCTAAGTGCTGCAGCAGTCATCAAAATTCCAGACCATGAAAATCGTGATTGGAACAATTGCCATACAGCTGCTGTAAACATGACGAGCATCAATATGAACAAAGTTCCATCATATAGAGTCCATGTCAAAATTGTCACCTCCTTACTATTATTATACATGAACACGACAGCCACATATAAGTATTTGACTAAAAATTAAGAAAACTTTAAGAAAATAAAAAAGACACAGACAAAAGTCTGTGTCATCTATTCATAATATTTGAGGGAGTTCAAATATTATTTGAATTTACGTTTTCGTGCTGCTTCTGATTTCTTTTTACGTTTAACACTAGGTTTTTCGTAGAACTCACGTTTACGAACTTCTTGGATCGTACCGCTCTTAGAAACCGTGCGCTTAAAGCGACGAAGTGCATCTTCGATAGATTCGTTTTTACGAACGACTGTTTTAGACATTATATTTCCCTCCCTCCAAATATCAACGGAACATTAATGAATCATAGATTTCTCTATGTACTCAAGTATTATAATATAACTCTAATAAGTGGTCAAGAGTGAATTTATTTACCAGCTATCGGAGAAATCACTGCCTGTGGCTGCTCTTTTTCCATCACTTTAACAAATTGTCCATGATTGAGCGGATACCCCGCTTCAGTGATTTTGACTTTGACGATTTCACCGATCAGTTCTTCACTGCCTTCAAACTGAACTTTTAAGTAATTGTCCGTATAACCAACTAACAAACCATCGTGTGACCCTTTTTCCTCAGGAATGACTTCTAGAACTTCACCATCAAAACGACTTGCATATTCTTTGGCCAGCTGGTCAGAGAGACTGATTAAACGATGGACACGGTCATTCTTAACTGCCTCATCCACTTGATCGGTCATGCGTGCAGCCGGAGTTCCGGTACGCATAGAATACGGGAATACATGAAGTTCAGAAAACTTATGTTCTTCAATGAAGTGATAGGTCTCCATGAATTCTTCCTCTGTTTCACCAGGGAAACCGACAATCACATCACTCGTTACTGCAAGTCCGGGCATAATCGCATGTAGTTTTTTCAGGCGTTCAGAGAAATGAGCCATCGTGTATTTACGACGCATCCGTTTTAACACAGTATCGCTGCCGGACTGAAGTGGGATGTGCAGATGTCGCACCACTTTCTCACTTTGATCAATGACGTCAATCACTTCATCCGTCAGCTGACTTGCTTCTATTGATGAAATACGAATACGTTTAAGACCACGTATAGTCTCAAGATCACGCAGCAGCTGTGCTAAGTTATAATCTTTTAAATCCTCACCGTAACCGCCTGTATGAATACCTGTCAGAACGATTTCCTGATAACCGCTATCAACAAGCTGGGTCGCTTGTCTGACGACCTCTTTAGGATCTCGAGAACGCATCAAGCCGCGCGCCCATGGAATGATGCAGAACGTACAGAAATTATTACACCCTTCCTGAATTTTCAGTGATGCACGAGTGCGGTCAGTAAAGTAAGGCACATCCAATTCTTCGTATGTGCGGTTCTTCATGATATTTGTAACACCATTAATCGGCTGTCTTATCGTCTGATATTCTTCAATATAAGGCAGTAATTTATTTCTATCCTGTGTACCTACAACAATATCGACTCCAGGAATATCCATAATTTCTGCTGAAGATGTCTGCGCATAACATCCTGTGACGCAAATAACAGCGTCAGGATTACGTCTGATAGCACGTCTAATAACTTGACGGCTCTTCTTATCCCCGGTATTTGTGACTGTACATGTATTGATGACATACACATCCGCATTTTGTTCAAAATCGACGCGCTGATACCCATCTTCTTTGAACAACTGCCAGATTGCTTCTGTCTCATAATGATTCACTTTACATCCTAACGTATGAAAAGCAACTGTTGACATAAACCTCACCTCTTTTAAACCTTCATTTATTCATTAATCATGAGATACATTATTTAAAAATAACACTATTTATCATTTTTTTCAATGTGTTTATGCCATCAGTTCAAAGTGATAACTTACCGCGCTGAGTGCATACAACGGTGCCGTCTCTGCTCTTAATATTCTCGGTCCAAGTCCTATGACATCCCCACCAAACTGCTCGACCTCTGAAGGTGATAAGCCGCCTTCCGGACCGAATATTATGAGCACATTTGCTCCTGGTGCCAAGTTATTGAGTGCCTGATGAAACAACTGCATGCCACCTGATTTAGCCTCTTCTTCATAAGCAATGAGCACCGCGTCATATTCCGCGAGCTGTTTCGCAAGTGATTGACTATCACGCTGGAATGACACTGTTGGAATGGTCAGCCGGTAACTCTGCTCTGCCGCTTCTTTGACAATTTTATTAAAGCGTTCCAATCGTTTATCCATTTTTTTCTGATCAACTTTGACAATAGTGCGATCAGAGATAAACGCAATAAAATGAGCAGCACCGAGTTCTGTTGCCTTCTGAATCATCCATTCATATTTATCATTTTTAAGCAGACCACCTGCAATCGTTACACGGACTGGCAGTTCGGTCTGAATATTCAGCTGTTCGATTGTTTCTACTTCAACGGCTTTATCTACAGCGATGAGAACCGCTATGAACGCCCCGTTATTGAAATTGATAATGATGTTATCATCCGGCTCAAGCCGCATCACATTTTTGATATGATGGACATCATCTGATGAATGAATAAAAAAACGCTGGTTGAGTTCAGCGTTTTCATTGAGAAAATAACGTTGCATTATGCCACCTCTTTAACTGCTGCAATAGCAATCCAGCCGCTTTCGCGTATAATTTCAAGTATGCGGTAACCTACTTGTTCAAGATGCTCAACAATCATTGATTCTTTTTCAACGATGATACCTGACGTAATAAGCATACCGCCGTCATTCAGCAGCTGATAGCTATCGTCAATCATCAGGTCAACGATATGAGCAAGAATGTTGGCGAATATGACATCTCGTTTTTCCGTTTCACCTACTAGTAAGTTGCCGGTATCTGTCTCAATGTTTTCAGCACAGTCGTTAATTTCAAAATTTTCTTCTGCTACTCTGACTGCTACTTTATCGAGATCTACTGCGCGAATCGGCGCTGCCCCCAGTTTATGAGCTGCGATGCTCAAAATTCCTGAGCCGGTTCCTACATCAATGATTGATTGGCCTTGCTTCACGTATTTTTCTATCAATTTCAGACACATGGACGTCGTCGCATGATCCCCTGTACCGAATGCCATACCGGGGTCAAGAGTAATCACTGTTTCGTCAGCCGATGCCTCGTACTCTTCCCAGCTCGGTACTACAGTAAATTTCTCGGATGCACGGAAAGCGTGAAAATGATTCTTCCATTCATTTTCCCAGTCTTCATCCTTGATTTCATTGACACTAATATCGAACAATGTAATTGGAATATCTTTCAGTCCATATACTGCCTGTTTGATGTCTGCAAGAAGTTCATCTGTGTAGTCATATAGACTGTGGTAACATTTCACACGGATTCCTTGTTCAGGATAATCATCAGGATTCAGTTCATATATTTCTCCGTAGGAATCTATACGGCCTTTGCTGAGTTCGCTGCTATCTTCAATGACCACCCCATTGGCACCAAGGTCGTTCAGTATCTCCGCGATGAAAGGCTCTACTTCGTGATTCAGCAGTAATGTAACCTCTTTATAGTTCATATTATTCTCCTCTGAAGAATCGACGTGTCTTATCAAAGAAATTTCCATGCTGCTCATTAATTTCTTCGCCATCTATTTCAGCGAATTCTCTCAGCAGTTCAATTTGTCTCTCAGTCATATCAGTCGGTGTTTTCACATTGACTGTCACATATTGGTCGCCTCTGCCATATCCATGAACGTTGTCGACCCCTTTATCACGAAGTCTGAAACGTTTACCAGTCTGCGTTCCAGCTGGAATCGTTAATCTGACTTTACCGTGTAGTGTTGGAATTTCTATTTCATCTCCGAGTGCCGCCTGTGCAATCGTTAAGTCAAGCGTATAGAAAATATCATCTCCGTCACGCTCAAACATTTCATGAGGTGTGACTCGGAAGACAACATAGAGGTCACCAGCCGGTCCACCATTGATACCTGGTTCACCTTGACCTGACACTCTGATCTGTTGACCGTTATCAACACCTGCAGGAATAGTGACTTTGATGGTTACATTCTTAATTTTTGTACCTGCGCCGCCACACTCATGACATGGTGTTTCAATCTTCTTACCTGTTCCTTGACAATCAGGACATGCACGCTCTGTTCTAATACGGCCGAACGGCGTATTCTGTTCGACACCGACTTGTCCACGCCCTTTACATGTCGGACACGTTGTAACTGATGAACCTGGTTCTGCACCACTACCGTCGCAGACATCACATTCTACTTCTTTTTTTACAGTGATATCGCGTTCTGCACCGAACACCGCATCTTCGAAGTCAACTGTCATCTGATACTGCAGGTCATTACCTTTTTGCGGGGCATTTGGATCGCGTCTTGCGCCACCACCGAAGAATGAACTGAAGATATCTTCAAATCCACCGAATCCACCGAAATCTCCGCCGCCGAATCCGCCGTTCTGACCCATTCCTGCATGACCGAACTGATCATACTGAGCTTTCTTGTTGTCGTCACTCAATACTTCGTATGCTTCAGATATTTCTTTGAACTTGGCATCTGCGCCTTCTTCTTTATTGATGTCCGGATGATATTGCTTGGATAATTTTCGATATGCTTTTTTAATTTCATCTTTAGAAGCCCCTTTGGATAATCCAAGGACTTCATAATAATCTCGTTTTGCCACGTCCGATTGCTCCTTTATCATTTATCTCATCTATCATATATGAAACTGAAGAAAAAGCCAAAGCCAATAAATTGACTTTGACTTTTAAAAATAAGCTATTATTTTTGATCGTCGTCTTTTACTTCAGTAAAATCAGCATCAACTACATCATCTTGTGGTGCTGATTCACCCTGAGCCTGCTGCTCTTGAGCCATCTGTTCATAAAGTTTCATTGATAATGCCTGAACAATTTCATTCAATGCATCTTTCTTAGTTCTGATGTCTTCAATATCGCTGCCTTCCAGTGCTTTTTTCAGCTCTTCTTTCGCTGCTTCAGCTTTTTCTTTCTCAGCATCGTCAACTTTGCCTTCTAAATCAGTCAATGTTTTTTCAACTGTGAATACGAGTTGATCTGCCTCGTTACGAAGATCGACTTCTTCACGACGTTTTTTGTCAGCTTCAGCATTTGCTTCTGCATCTTTCACCATGCGGTCAATCTCTTCATCAGACAATGCTGAAGATGACTGAATCGTGATTTTCTGTTCTTTTTGAGTGCCTAAGTCTTTTGCAGTTACATTGACGATACCATTTTTGTCGATATCAAATGTCACTTCGATTTGTGGCACGCCGCGTGGTGCTGGCGGAATATCTGTCAGTTGGAAACGACCGAGCGTTTTATTGTCTGCTGCCATTTGACGCTCACCTTGTAAGACGTGGATATCTACTGCCGGCTGATTGTCTGCTGCTGTAGAGAACACTTGAGATTTAGAAGTCGGGATTGTTGTGTTACGTTCGATTAAGACAGTAGACACCCCGCCCATTGTTTCAATACCGAGTGATAACGGTGTCACATCAAGTAATACGACGTCTTTAACGTCACCTGTGATAACGCCGCCTTGAATCGCTGCACCCATCGCTACAACTTCATCAGGATTGACGCCTTTATTAGGTTCTTTACCTAATTCTTTTTTGATCGCTTCTTGAACTGCAGGAATACGAGTAGACCCACCGACAAGAATCACTTCATCGATATCAGCATTTGATAGGCCGGCATCTTTCATCGCCTGACGTGTTGGTCCCATTGTGCGTTCAACTAAAGTACGAGATAAGTCTTCGAATTTAGCACGTGATAATGTCACTTCCAAGTGCAGTGGACCCGCTTCTCCTGCTGAAATGAATGGGAGTGAGATCTGTGTTGAAGAAACACCTGATAAGTCTTTTTTCGCTTTTTCAGCTGCATCTTTCAGACGCTGCATCGCCATTTTGTCTTTTGACAGATCTAAGCCGTTTTCTTTTTTGAATTCTTCTACTAGGAAGTCGATGATCACTTGGTCAAAGTCATCTCCACCTAAGCGGTTATCACCTGATGTAGATAATACTTCAAATACACCATCACCCAGTTCAAGAATAGAAACGTCAAATGTACCGCCACCTAAGTCGAATACAAGTACTTTTTGATCTTTGTCAGTTTTATCAAGACCATAAGCAAGTGCTGCTGCAGTCGGTTCGTTGATAATACGTTCAACTTCTAGACCAGCAATTTTACCGGCATCTTTAGTTGCTTGACGTTCTGCATCGTTGAAGTATGCAGGAACTGTAATGACTGCTTTTGTCACTTTTTCACCAAGATAGGCTTCAGCAGTTGCTTTTAAGTTCTGTAAGATCATTGCTGAGATTTCCTGCGGTGAATAATCTTTACCATCGACATGTTCTTTATGGTCAGTACCCATATGACGTTTGATAGAGATGATCGTGTTCGGATTTGTGATTGCCTGACGTTTTGCGACCTCACCGATCTGTGTCTCACCGTTCTTGAATGCGACAACAGAAGGTGTTGTACGGTTACCTTCAGGATTTGCGATTACTTTCGGTTCGCCGCCTTCAAGCACTGCAACACATGAATTTGTTGTTCCTAAGTCAATACCGATTACTTTACTCATGATTTAATTCCCCCAAATAAATTTTTATAGTTTTTACTCGTTTACCTTAACCATTGAAGGTCGCAGTACACGTTCTTTTAATTTATATCCTTTTTGAAGCTCTTCTAGAACCACGCCTGATTCTTTGCTGTCATCTTTGTCCTGCATCACAGCCTGATGAAGATTCGGATCAAACGGCTGGTCCTGTGCAATGATTTCCTCAAGTCCATGTTCTTTCAATGCAGACAATAGATTTTCATGAATCATCTGCAGACCTTTGTAGAGACTTTGGAAAGCAGCATCTTCTCCGGTCTGACTCAATGCACGTTCAAAGTTATCAAGTGCCGGGATGATATCTCTCAGCACACTTTGAGAACGATAAGTTCTTTCAGTATCAAGCTCAGCACGTGTTCGTTTTTTGTAATTCTCAAATTCAGCATAGAGACGCAGATATTTTTCTTCACCAGCTTCAACAGCTTGTTCAAGTTCAGCTACTTTTTTCTCCAGTCCATCTTCATCCACATCGATCGGTTCTTCGTCGACAGGTGCTTGACTGACATTCTGCTCTTCAGCATCTAATTGATCTGTTACAGTCTCATCAATAGACTGGTCTTTTTGTTCCTCAGTCACAGTGTATTCCTCCTTCGCTCTAAAGCGCTTTTAATTCTTCAAATACTTTGCGGTAACTCATCTGAACTGGTCCAATGACCGCCAGTCGACCAAAAAAGCCTTCTGATTTCACTGGTGCAGTGACCAACGATACATTCTGCAAAGTATCATCGATTTCCTGTCCTATCTTAACATTAACTAAATTATCATTCATATTATTTAGCTTATGAATGAAAGCTGATGAATCAATATAGGTCAATGTATGCTTGATCACTTCAATATCACTGGCTGCGAGAGATTCAAATAACAGTTCTCTGCCGGCAATATGAATGACAGGCTCTCTGTCTGTCAAACGTCTGACAATCCAGGAAATAATTGTTCTGAGTAACTGCTGTTCTACAGGCAGATCATCCTGAAGCAGAAATTCCATCTGAAGTTCATTCAAATACTCGAGCCGCTCATATAAATATTGATTCAGCAGCACGATTTGTTTCTGAGTCAGGTGTTTCTGCCAGTTAATCTGCTGATGATCCACATCACCGTTCTGATACACTACAATTAACAGCAGATGTTCGTGAAATGCTGTCAGATGAATATCTGAAAGACCTTTTCCTGAATGGTAGCCTGAGACAATAGAGACATACTGAGTTTCTTCTGCCACTCTCTCAGCAAGCTGCATATGGTTCTTTGCATGGACTACCATATCATCGGATTCAAGTTCTTCCTGAAGGCTTCGGATGTAATGCTTATAGCCGTTCAGTGATGGTACTCTGCCAGAGGATGTATGTGTTTTCTCAATAAAACCACTGTCTTCCAGCCGCTTCATTTCAGCACGAATAGTTGCCGGGCTGATAGTGAGCTGATGATTGTCCATCAAAGTTTTCGATCCAACAGGCACCCCACTTTCAACAAAATCTTCAACAATGGCATTAAGCAATGTTTGTTGTCTAATCGTGAGCATATTTCACCTCGTTAGCACTCATCAACCTCAAGTGCTAATACAAATTTATCAAATTAGTCAAAGTAAGTCAAGATTTTGAATTCGTCCTTTTCAAATTATTTTTAACTATAAAAAGAGTCCTGCTTTATACTGAAAGCAGGAACTTCTCAAAGACCTCATTACCGATCATCCGGCCGGCTGGTGTCAAAGCAATCTGTTGATATTCGTCAGTAATAAGGCCCTGCTGAGTCAACTCATTGAGTACATCCTTAAAAATGTCATCCATCGGTATGCCGTACCGTTGTTCAAACATTGTTTTAGATACGCCGCTGTTCATTCGCAGTCCAAGAAACATAAATTCTTCCATCGACTCTTCAGTCGTCACAGGGTGCCGCTCTTTCACTGCTGTCCCTTGAGTCTCCATCGCTTTTATATAGTGCGGCACCGGCCCGACATTATAATAACGGATCCCGTTAATATAACCGTGACTTCCTGCACCTGCGCCGTAATACTCCTTATTCTGCCAATACACCATATTATGATGTGACTCATGACCTGCTTTCGCAAAATTAGATATTTCATACTGCCTGAAGTCAGATTGCGCAAGTCGTTTAATGGTATAATCATACATTTCAGCCGCTAACGTTTCGTCAGGCAGCTGGAGCATTCCTTTACGATACTGATTATAGAACTGGGTCTTCGGCTCAAGAATTAAGGAATAGCTTGAAATATGATCAATATTCAATGCCATGGCTTTGTCGAGATCCTTTTTCACTTGTTCCAGTGTCTGTGTCGGCAGATCATACATTAAATCTATGCTGACTGATTCTATGCCAAGAGATTTCGCAGCATCCACCGCAGCTTTGATGTCAGCTTCTTCGTGCGTTCTTCCAAGCAGCTTCAGCAGCTCGTTGTCGAATGTCTGTACACCTAAACTTAGTCGGTTCACCCCATAGCGCTTCATAACAGCAATTTTATCGCTCGTCAGTTCATCAGGATTCGCTTCCATCGAGAATTCGTCAGTGATTGTAAAACGCCTGCTTATATATGACAGCAGCTTCTCAAGCTGTTCGACTGTGAGTGCGGTCGGTGTACCGCCGCCGATGAACAATGTGGTCAATATCGTGTCATTAATAGCTGCTAATTCTTGGATGAGGCAATCAATATACTGATCAACCGGCTGATTTTTGATTAAAAACTTGTTGAAATCACAGTACGTACAAATACGATTGCAAAATGGAATATGAACATATAAGCTCGTCATTTAGTCACCTCTTCTTCAGTTGTAACGGACAATGCACGACGCCGGGGCGTCGTGCATCATCTAGTTATTCGTCATCCATTTTAAGCACAGCAAGGAATGCCTCCTGCGGGATTTCAACTGAACCTACAGATTTCATCTTCGCTTTACCTGCTTTTTGCTTTTCAAGTAGTTTACGTTTACGGCTGATATCACCACCGTAACATTTTGCCAGTACATTTTTACCCATTGATTTGATGTTAGTCCGTGCCACAATCTTCTGACCAATAGCTGCCTGGATAGGCACTTCAAACTGCTGTCTCGGAATCAATGTCTTTAATTTTTCTACAATGACTTTTCCGCGGTCATAAGCAAAGTCTCTATGGACGATGAAGCTCAGTGCATCAACTGTATCACCGTTCAGTAAAATGTCCATTTTGACAAGGCGGCTTTCTTTATAGCCGATCAGTTCATAGTCAAACGATGCATAGCCCTTTGTATTGGATTTCAGCTGATCAAAGAAATCAAAGACGATTTCTGACAACGGAATTTCGTATATAATGTTCACTCGAATATCATCCAGGTAATCCATCGTCTGGAAGTTCCCGCGTTTCTTCTGACACAGCTCCATCACTGATCCTACATAATCATTAGGCACCATGATACTTGCTTTGACGTACGGTTCAAAGATGCTGTCTATTTTTTGAGGGTCCGGCATTTTTGACGGATTATCAACAATCACTTCACTTTTATCTGTCATCAAACATTTATAAATAACGGAAGGTGCTGTGGCGATGAGTTCAATACCAAATTCACGTTCAATCCGCTCCTGGATAATCTCCATATGCAGGAGTCCGAGGAATCCTACACGGAAACCGAAACCGAGCGCCTGTGATGTCTCTGCTTCAAATTCCAATGATGCATCATTTAACTGCAACTTTTCCAGTGCTTCACGCAGATCATTATATCGTCCTGTATCAATCGGATATATTCCGCAGAACACCATCGGATTCATCTTCTTATAACCTTGCAGTGGTACAGCTGCCGGATTACTTGCAAGCGTGATGGTATCACCGACACTTGAATCCGCTACATTTTTAATGGAGGCAGTAATATACCCTACATCCCCGACTGTCAGTTCAGCAACTGGAAGCTGTTTCGGCGTGTTGATACCGACTTCGACCACTTCAAATTCTTTGCCGGTTGACATCATCTTGATTCTGTCACCTGCTTTCACCGTACCGTCGATGATACGGATTGAGGAAATAACACCACGGTATGCATCAAATGCACTGTCAAAAATCAATGCTTTCAGCGGCGCTTCAGGATCACCTTCAGGCGGTGGAACAAGTTCAACGATCTGCTCAAGTATTTCTTCTATACCGATATTAGCTTTAGCTGAGGCGAGTACGGCGTCAGAAGCATCTAAACCAATGACGTCCTCTATCTCCTGCTTGACACGTTCAGGCTCTGCTGCCGGCAGATCAATCTTATTGATGACCGGAATAAGTTCAAGATTGTTATCCAGCGCCAGATAAACGTTGGCCAACGTCTGAGCTTCAATACCTTGTGCAGCATCTACTACAAGGATAGCACCTTCACATGCTGCAAGACTTCGTGACACTTCATAAGTAAAGTCGACGTGTCCAGGCGTATCAATCAAGTGGAAGATATACGTTTCACCGTCTTTTGCTGTATAATTCAATTGAACAGCATTCAATTTAATGGTAATTCCGCGCTCACGTTCCAGATCCATCGAATCGAGCAGCTGTGCTTTCATTTCACGGCTCGCAACGGATTTAGTGTTCTCTAATATTCTATCTGCTAATGTCGATTTGCCGTGGTCAATATGGGCGATGATTGAGAAATTTCTTATCTTTTCCTGTCTCTTCAGACGCTCTCCATTGTTCATTCGTAGAACCAACTTTCTTTCTTAGTCAATACAATTGATTATAGCAAGATAAAACAGCGACTTCAATCCATTTTAAAATAACGATTGCATATAGCCGTTAATTTTGATAAAATATTTCTTGTTGCAAAGAAATTGTACCTGTTACTCATTATTAGGAGGTGACATCATGCCAAACATTAAATCTGCTATTAAACGCGTGACTACAAGTCAAAAAGCTCAAGACGCTAATATCTCTCAAAAGAACGATATGCGTACTGCAGTGAAAAACGCAAAAGCTGCCGTTGAAAACAACGCTGATAATAAACAAGAATTAGTAACGTTAGCTGTTAAGAAAATTGACAAAGCTGCTAAAAACAACTTAATCCATGCTAACAAAGCTGGACGTTTAAAATCACAAGTAATGCGTTCTAACTAATCTATATCATAAGGCCCTGCGAATCTTTCGCAGGGCCTTTGTTTATACGCTGAGAATAAATAATTCAAGAATCAACACTTTATCCATATATGATGACTTGAGTTGATAATCAGTTTCCGTACACTGTTCCATCGTCGACAATATACTGCTTAAATTCATGCGTGCTGATTTTCTAAGTGCGAGTTTGACACGATAAGGATGTATTTTCAAGCTTTTGGCAATCTGAGCTTCACTGAATCCTTTTTGATTTAAAATTTTTGTCTGATAGAACAGCCGGTACTGGCCGCTGATCAATGCCAGCAGTTTAATAGGTTCTTCCTTCATGTTGATCAGATCATGCAGCAGCATGACTGCCTCTTTCTTTCGCTGGGTCGTGATATAGTCCGTCAGCAAAAAGACATTCTGCTCGAGACTCCGAGAAACAATGAGTTTGACATGACTCAATACAATGATGGATTCATCGCCGATATACAGCAGTAACTTTTCAAGCTCATTAGTAATCAGCTTGAAATCAGCACCGGTCAACTGTATGAGTTCATCGAGCGCATCCTGCTTTATATCTTTGAACTGCTCATTCAGCGTTTTTCTGATCCATTGCTTTAATGCAGCTTCATCCATCGCTTCGATTTTATTGATTGTCCGCTCTTTTTTTATCAGTTTGACGATTTTTTTTCGTTCATCGAGTTTTTCATTAGTCACTTCAAAAATGACATAATTCGGTCCATCAAATTGTGTGATAAACTCTACAAGCGCATCCATATTGTGCTCAACAGCAGTCTTCTGCTTCTCACCTGTGAAGAGATAGCTGTTTTTCACGACAATCACTTTGTAGTCACTTAAGAAAGGGACGGTCAATGCGTCTTCAATGATGGCTTGAATCGGTACTTCGTGAAGATCATATTTAGCAAAATTAAAATCATCTTGTTCCGGCAGTAATTCATCCACTATGTCCTGTGTTTTTTTCGTTATCAGTTCAGGTACGACACCGTAATTTAATGTTATAGCTTTCAAAATAACTGCTCCTTTACTAAATCTTAATTTCATTATAGCTTTTTTTGTTAAGTTATCATATACTTAGAGGGAATTGGAGGTTGATGAAATGAATCATTTCGAAAAAGACGTACAGTCTAAAAACAATGACGTTAAAGACTCAGTGCTGGCATTTGGAACTGGATTTGCAACATTTGCAGTTATCTATATCATCGCCCAAATCTTTGCCTTACTTCCATAATATCTGCACAGTCTTCTTAAAGCCGGACATTATTGTCTGGCTTTTTTTAATGCTGTTTTTCCTGTCTGTAATACATCATCCACAATCTCAATCTTACCCTGCTGCTGCGTCGACATGACTTGAATATGTCTTTGCTGTAAGCGCTGAATGACACTTTCGTGAGGGTGACCGAAGCGGTTGTTTCGACCTGCTGAAATAACGGCCAATTGGGGTTGGATACAGTCAAGAAGTGCATCAGAAGTACTTGTGTCGCTGCCGTGGTGTCCGACTTTCAACACATCAATACTGCGGCACAACTGCATGACCGATTCTTCTCGAGCAATCGGCAGATCTGCCATCAATAAGTAACGGCGCTGACCTAATTTCACAGTCGTAATAACGCTGCTGTCATTCTCTTCTGCAGATTGATAGTCAGAATTCATAACACTCACTTGAGCATTTCCGACAGTGAGACTCGTCAATCTGCGCACATCAATGACACGTGTCTGCCGCTTCTCTGCTACTGCTATTGTCTCTTTATATTTTTCTGCTCCTGCTGCTTCAGGGTTAAGAATCAAGTTCTTCACGTCAAATCGTTGCAGCAATTCTACAGCTTCACCGAAATGGTCCTGATCAGGATGTGTCAACAGCAAGTAATCTATTTGCTGATAGCCGCGCTCAGTTAACATCGGGATAATTGAGAACTCTGCAATAGTTGACTGCTTGCGGCGTTGCTTCCACGGCGCATCATCGAACTGCATTTTACCTCCAGTATCGATGACCATCACGTGACGCTTACTTTCGATGATTGTACTGTCACCTTGACCGACATCGACAAAAGTAATGCTGTCGTGCGGGACCTGCAGCTGAGACCAGCCGACAATCAATAGGCAGTAAATGAGCATCGCCGCCATACTTTTAACAACAGAACGGTAGCCGATAGCAACAGCATAATAAAAGAAAGCTGCAACGATGATATAGCAGATTCCCTGCTGATTAGCGATAACAGTCTCACCCATATTCAATGCAGAAAAAAATGCAACTAAGTGATCATTGATAGTGAAAAGGATTGAGAGCATATTAAAGACAACCGGCGGATGAGCGTTAAAGATCATTGTCATCAGCAGCAGCAACGTACAGGCCGGGAACATCAAAATATTAAAAAACGGCACAAATAGCAGATTGGTGATCAATCCACTCCATTGAATAGTATTAAAATGTAGAAGGATGACTGGAAAGCTGGACAGTTGAGCAATAAAAGTAGTCATTAAAAAGATAACAAGCGGAGATTTTTTGTCAAACAGACGGTCTGTAAAAACAAGGACAAAGGAAATCATATAGGACAGCTGAAAGCCGATATCGTTTATGAGATGAATATCATATAGAAGAAAGATAATGAATGATAGCGCCAGACTATCGAGCAGCGTCATCCCCCACCGCTTCAACATCATGTATAGCGCAATAAATAAGGAAGCTCTTAAAACCGAAGGAGAGAATCCTGTCAACAGGGCATAGGCAGGCAGCAAGGCCATGATCGCCCCGGTACTGTAAATTAGAGGTAGATACAGGCGTTTAAAAACAAACAGAAGCTGAACTGTAAGCAGTGCAACATGAGACCCACTGATGGCATAGAGATGATAAATACCGAGCGTTTTTAATTCTGCAAGCTCATTGTGAGAAAGGTAGCGCGTATCACCTAATGTGAGCGCAACAACGTAGGACATTTTATCGAAAGGTAGTTCCATCATTCTATCAACGAGCGTTACGCGATACCATTTAATCGAGTCAATGAAGTTTAATTGGACGGGTTGACATTCAGTTAATGAGAGGGCTGTTACTTGTGCTGTATAGCGTAACCCTTGGTTTGCTAAATATTCGTCGTAATTAAACTTAAGGCCGTTAGTATTTGGCAGCGGTCGATGAATAGACATCTGAACAGGACAGCTGCTGAAGTACGGCATGCGCTTCTTAATCAGGATCTGTTCTTGTTCAGAACCGATATAATAGTTAAACTGCAGCTGTTCTCCTGAAGCATTCATCGCTCCTGTCAGCACTTCTCCGTCTAAATTGAGCTGATCGTCAAAAATAACCCTGCCCGCGTAATCACCTATTTTGTCATCTTCCCAATTGAATTCAGAAAGTATGGGTGTGCGGAACGTGCAAATAATAAAAAAGACAATAATGATGACAAGATAAAAGAAAATATGTGCTAGTGTTTTCTTGATGAAGAGATGGATCACCAACACAACGAGTAAGACACATGCAGCAAATGGTGAGGTCGTGAGCATTATTCCAATCAATGCACTGAAAGCACTATTCAGCCACACATGTATCCCCCTATTCCATAGTCATAAAGTAAGAAGCCGTTCTTTCTGCATCAAAAGGAATTTTCTCAGCCTGTATTCCTGCTTTTAACAGCAATTCAATCGCATACGGATGGTTTCTATAATCCTGAGCATAGTAAATCTTTTTGATGCCTGCTTGAATGATAGATTTCGTACAGTGGATGCACGGAAAATGCGTGACATAGAGTTCAGCACCTTCAGTAGACACACCCATCTTAGCGCATTGAAGAAAGGCATTCATCTCTGCATGGACTGTGCGGATGCAATGTCCTTCTTCAACATAGCAGCCGACCTCTATGCAATGCGCATCACCTGAAACAGAGCCATTGTATCCTCCAGCAATGATACGATTATCTTTAACGATGGTCGCTCCTACACCTAGTCTGGCACAAGTCGATCTCAAAGCCAGCAGTTGACTCTGTGCCATAAAATAATCCTGCCATTTAATTCGTTCCATGATAATTCCCCCTATTCATGCCTTTATTTTAAGCAATCTAAAGGTGAATTACAATTCTATAAATGGTTCAAGAGTCATATAAGTTTTATCACCAATGCCTTTAATTTCCTTCATTTCCTCCTTGGACTTAAATCCACCGTGCTGCTCGCGGTACATCAAAATATCCTGAGCTTTCTTCGGACCTATCCCGGGTATGTTCTGTAGTTCACTTTCGCCGGCTGTGTTGATGTTTACGGTCTGCTGTTCGGATGACTGCGCAGCTGGTTGATGATACATATCAAATTTGTTACCTGCAACCTCCCCTTTGAAAGGGACATATATCACCATCTGATCAGTAATGACCGCTGCAAGATTGATTGCTTGAATATCAGCATTTTTAAGCGGTACTGCCAGTTTAATGATATCGTTGACTCGCTGAGACTTTTTGGCAGGATAGACACCGCTGTATTTTACAGCACCTTTGACGTCTACCATCATATCTTTCGGCTTCTCTTCTGAACTGACAGATTCTAGTGATTTTACGGGTTCAGACTTAACAGTTATCTGTTGATCAAGATTCTGCTCAGGCTTGTGCTGTGTGAAATTATAGAAGATGAAAGCACCGATAGCCAGCAGCAGAAAAATGCCTATCTTACCCTTATGCTGATGATATAACTGTTTGATAGCGTCCATAAAAAAACACCTCCACCTTATTATCGGTAGAGATGCTGATTATTATTTTTTCTGTCACAAATAAAATTCAATTTCATGCATGTTTCACTACAAAGAATAACCTTTCCGGTTCTTCAGCGATTGTCTCTTCAGGGTCAAAATCGGCAAATACTTGAGTGACACGAAGACCCGCTTCCGATAACAACCGTTCATAAGTCCCACGCGAAAAAGTCCGCTGAAAATGAGTTTCATCAAAACGATCATATTTGCCATTGTTATCTTTGACAAAGAACGATAATTCATGCCAGACACTGTGCGCTTCTTCACCAGGAAAGGTATTCCAAATATAAGTCACATCTTCAGTGTCGTCGGTATAGGTTTCCCCATCAAATAGATGGGTCATCTTCCATTCTGAATGAACATCAAATATAAAGGTCCCATCTGCTGATAGATGCTTTTTGACCTGTCTGAATACATCAAGCACGTCTTCTTCGGCAGTAATATAGTTCAGACTATCACAATAACAAGTAATAAGATCGAACGACATACCAAGGTCAAGAGTCGTGATGTCCTGTGCCACCCAGTGGACAGACGGGTCTTTCTGTGCAGCAACAGCAAGCATGTCTTCGCTTAAATCAACCCCTACTCTTGTCAATGATTGAGGAATTAACGTAGTAAAACTCCCCGTTCCACAGCCAAGATCCAGTACGGATCCACTATTCTTAAAATAAGGTTCAGTCAATTCAAGCCATTGATGATAAGGCTGATCGTACATAAGACGGTCATAGAGCGCCGCAAATGCTTCATATGCCATTAGTCTACCTGTTCAAACTCAATGAACTCTGCATCACGATATAAGCGTTCAAGGTTATAATAGCCGCGCTCTTCTTTGTGGAACACATGAACCACAACGTCACCAAGGTCAATCAGTATCCACCGGGCCTCATTGAACCCTTCCAGTCTATTGACATCCAGTCCATTTTTATGAGCTTGATCTTTAACTTCCCGTGCAATTGCCTGCACTTGTCTATCAGAATTAGCATGACAGATCAGAAAATAATCCGTGATACCGCTGATTTCTTTGACATCTATCGCTAAAATTTCTTCAGCACGTTTGTCATCACATGCCTCGACTGCTAATTGTAAAAGTTGTTTTGAATCCATTCACTCAATCCTTTTTATTTTTCTAAGTTATAGTAATTTAAACACTCAATCGTTCTCGGGTAAATGCATTTGTCGCTTTCCAGTAAGTAAGAAACCGTTCTTTTAGAAATTTCATAGATGGCTTTGTCCAACTTTTTCTCATCAAAAATTATCTTTCTAATGTCATCCACACCAGGCTGCTTACGTTCAGGTTCAATGTAATCTGCAACAAAGATGATTTTTTCAGTCAGTGTCATCTGTTTACGGCCGGTCGTATGATTATAAATCGCCTGCAGTACTTCTTCGTCTTCCAACCCATGCTCATACTTCATTATCGAAGCAGCGATAGGACCGTGAAGAATCTCTGAATTATAGGCTAGCAACTCATGGTCGAGGTCATATTGAGTGACCTGCTGATACATCATGGCAAGGTCATCATACTTAGCATAGTCATGAAGGATGCCTGCCAATTCTACTTTGTCTTTATCGCCGTTGAACAGTTCCGCCATCTTCAATCCAGTTTCAGCTACTCTCAACGAATGTTCATATCTTTTTTTAGGAAGTTTTTCTTCTACTAGTTTAATTGCTCTCTTTTTTTTCATAGATTTTTTCCTTTCGGATAAAGGCATGAACATCAGAATCAAGCCAGAATTTCACTGTTTCTCCTTCGTTCAACCTTCTTCTAATTTCAGTAGAGCTGACATCGATTCTCGGGATTTGAAATGAAATATCGTCACCGGACACTTCATTGAATTCTGTTTCGCGATTGACAACAATAAAGCGGCATAGCTGCTTTAATTCATCGATTCGATACCACTTGTCAAGCTGCAGCCATTGATCTGTCCCAATGATGACAGCGATATCGTCATTTTCTCTGCTCAACTGCAGTACAGTGTCGTAAGTATAACTATCACCTGAACGGTTGATTTCCATTGATGATACTTCACCGAAGCCTAGAACTGCAGTCGCTGTTTCAAGCATTGTCAGCCTTTGCTGGTCAGTTGCCACTGTGCGTCTACTTTTCAGCGGACTTTGTCTGGCAGGTATGAAAATAAACCGATCGGGTTGAAACGCCTCGTAGACTTCATTAGCAACAATCATGTGTCCAATGTGAATCGGATCAAATGACCCACCATATAAAATCATCATCTTGGCAGTTCAATCTTCTTATGATTCTTTGATGGTTTATAGAGAATGATGGTTGAGCCGATGATCTGTACGAGTTCACCGTAAACACGGCGTGCCATATCTTCAGCCAGCCGATCTTTCTCATCCATATTGTTTTGAAGCACACTGACTTTGATCAGCTCACGTTTTTCAAGTGCATCGTTCAACTGATCAATCAAGTTATCATTGATGCCACCTTTGCCTACTTGAAAAATCGGATCAATGTGATGTGCTTTCGCTCTCAAATATCGCTTCTGCTTTCCAGTTAACATAGTTACCTCCTTATAGTTCTTTAATAACGCGACTTTTCATTACCATTCTGTCTGCGTGTTGTTCAGTCCAAATTTCAAAGCTCTGTGCTCCTTGATTGACAAACATGTCGAGACCATTCATGACAGCAAGGCTGTATCTCTCGGCCTGCCTGAGAAATGGTGTCACTCTTGGTGTATAGATGATATCTGCCACTTTTGCTGAAGGCTTAAGTGTACTGAGATCACATAGTACATTCTCCTCAAAACCGGTCATACCTATTGGTGTCGTGTTAATCAACAAATCTACATCAGTCATGACATCATTGACCGCATCAAGCGCAATCGTATGGACTGGAAAGGACCAGTCGTCAAAGCGATGAAGCGACCGGTTGGCGACTATAACATTTGCACCTCTCATCGACAGTGCATAAGCTATTCCTTTACTCGCACCTCCTGCACCTAATATCAGCACGTTGAGCTCAGACAGATCGGTCCATCCAAAATTTTGAGATACACTTTCTACAAATCCACTGCCATCGGTATTGTAACCTGTCCATCGTCCGTCAATGATTTTCACTGTATTGACAGCACCAATTACTGCCGCTTCTTCATCTATCTCATCCAGATAAGATATGATATCTGATTTGAAAGGAATAGTCACATTGAATCCGTCTAATGTTTTGTCAGTGATAATATCTCTAATATGATGGAAATGCTGCGGAGCAATATCCAGTGCAATATATGTGTGCTGAAGATGAGCCGCATCAAAATTTGCCTGATGCATAACTGGTGACAGTGAATGTTTGATCGGATGGCCGATCACTGCAAAGTTCATTAAATCACCTACAATATACTTGGTCTTAAATAGACATCTACTTGTTTCGGTGCATATAAATTGATCACTGCACCTTCATCAACTGTAATAAATCCAAGACCTGAAATAATAATATCTTGTTTCTTATCCTTGACGGACAGCGTATGACGTCTGACAGCATCGAAGTCAAATGATTTACTGCCGGGGGGAACAAGTAGTTCACCAATCTGACGATGCCATAAGTCTTCTGCGTTCACTGTTTTTGTACGATGAATGTTCAACCTATTGGACACGAAACAATTCAAGCTTCGTCTGCCGCCAGTGACATAATCAACACGTACGAGACCGCCTAAAAATAATGTCTGTCCCTCGTTCAACTGATAATTGCGTGGTTTGATTTCTTCTTTCGGCATAATGACCTTCAGCTCTTCGTCTGTTACATAGTGCGTCATTTGATGCGCTTGAATAATCCCCGGTGTATCATACATAAATGTTCCGTCGCCTAACGGGATATCAATTAAGTCGAGCGTTGTGCCTGGAAAATGAGAAGTCGTGATGACATCTTTCTCTCCGATACTTCGTTCAATTAATTTATTGATCAATGTTGATTTACCGACATTGGTCGTCCCTACTATATAGACATCCTTGCCATTGCGCTGCTGTTCTATTGCTGCCAGCAGTTCATCTATCCCTTGATTTTTAACAGCAGATATCAGCACCACTTCTTCAGGCTTCATGCCCAGTTCTTTTGCGAGGTGTTTGATCCATAACTCTACTCTGTTTTTATTGATGAGTTTTGGGAGAAGGTCTATTTTGTTAGCAGCAAGAATCACTTTCTTATTACCGACAATCCGTTTCAGTCCATTGATCCATGACCCTTGAAAATCAAATACATCGATCACATTGACGATAACCCCTTCTCTATCACCCAGTGCATTCAGCATGGTCAAGAAATCATCACTTGTCATATTGACATCCTGAATTTCGTTATAATGCTTCAGCCTAAAGCAGCGTTTGCATATTACGTCCTCTTTGTTCAGGCTTGATGGCGGCACGTAACCCGCTTTAGTCACATCATCACTCTGAAGCACAGCTCCACAGCCGATACATCTCATTTCATTCGACAATCATATTCCTCCTATTACGAACTTTTCCTATAGCCCTTATTATTTTAACACATAAGTAATGGAATGAAAAAAGAACTATTCACCGCAAAAAGTCCCGGGAGATTCCCGGGACTTCAAGAAGCGGGTGATCGGAATCGAACCGACGACATCAGCTTGGAAGGCTGAGGTTATACCATTTAACTACACCCGCATAATTATTATCACTTATTGTATATGATTTCATTGAAAAATCAAAGATATAAGCTCCAGCCTACTGGAGCTTATTATTTTACCATCTATTCTCGAGTTTCTCAAGCATAGACTGACCTTGCTGAGTCAATTTCAAATCATTCATTGATTGGACATTATATGACCCATTCTGCTGATAGGCAGATTTGTCGCCGTCAACGAGTTCATTATCGAATAAATAGTCGATTTCATCGTTAAACCTTTCGGATTGCATATTCACTTTACTTGAATCAAACGTGCCTTCTTTGGAAATGCTGTCCAAGTAATTGTATAATAAATCTTCATTTAAATTCATCTTTTTCTCCCTTTTTTACTTTGTCATATTTGATATATACCCCTTCTAAAAATTTTTTATCAGCTGTCAGCTCATTTATACTGATAAATATTTGACGGCTCTGCTCGCTGGAATCGAAGATCAGTTCGGCGTTGACTCTGCATTAGTCAGAATCTCTTTGCTCGCCTTGTCCGTGTCATGTATTAACCGACCTTCCGCATGAATACCATGATAGCAGTGGTCACTGCTCAGGACAGTACGTTACTCTTTATGAAGAAAAACAAAAGCTCTCAACATTTGAGAGCTTTTGAGCTATTTATTGACATCAACAATGACACCTTCACCACCGATCGTAATCGGCTGTTTGCCGTCCCATTTATCGATCATTTGTTTACGAATAATGCGGTCGGATAATGATTTCTCTAGAATTTCATTGGCTTCTGCCTGACCTTCTGCTTCAATCTTCTTCTTCTTCGCATTTTCTTCAGCGATTGCTCGGTCAGTCTTAGCACGTTCTAATTCCTGGTTTGCTTTGACACGCTCATCGATGGCTTCTTGAGTCGCTTTATCAGCCTTTGGACTGGAAATCGCAATATCTTCTACGATGAAGCCCTGCTTCGTCAAATTATCCTGCAGCATTTCTAACGTTGATTTTTTGATTTCACCGGTCTTCACACCAAATGTTTCTATAACAGAATACTTAGCGACCGATTGACGCAGCCCATCCTGTACACGTGTTCTTAAAAATCCGTATTCCAACCCTTGTATATCAGCGTTACCAAATTTATTGAATATATCGACGACTTTTGTTGGATCGACATGGTAGTTGACACTGATATCCATATTTAAATTTTTACCGTCTGATGTTGCTACGTTTAAGTCGTTATATTCCTTTGTCTGTGTTCTTATCGGATAGTGGATTGCTTTATCAAGCGGGGATATGAAATGCCAGCCTGCAGGTTTCGTTTCTTCTTTGACTCCGCTTACTGAATAGATGACTGCCTGATGCCCTTGCGGCACTTTTTCAATACACATATATAGAATGATTGCCCCTATGACAAGCAGCCCTCCTATTAAAGTCGTCAGTAACAACGATTTACGGTTGACGGGTTTCGATGGTTTCGATGGTTTCATTGATTTCATTAAGCTCCTTTTCTAATTGTTTGATTTCAGACATCTGCTGAAAATGCTGGCTCCTTACATCAATGGCATGTTCAAGTGCTGCCTTGCGCTGAATAAGCCGCTCTTTTTCAAGCGCCATTTCATAACGCTGCTGCTGCTGCTCGCGTCTGATTTCTTCCGAGCCGCTTCTAAATGATATATAGTCATATAACTTTGAAAGTACAAAGTAAAGAATGATACAAAGAACAATCATCATCACTAATCCAATCAAAAAGTAGCGCATCACTTAGCTCCTTTCATTGACTCTTACTCCTATTATAACATGTAATGTCCTGCCAAATTTGTCTAAATTCCTTAAAGTTTCCTTAAAAAAGACGTGCACACTGCATGTCTACTCTTTCCAGTTGATATATCCTTTTCGTTTGAAATATGCGAGAAACCGCCGCTCCATCATACGATTGACCCTCGTCTTCCATTCATCATTGGATTTGACAGGTACGACCATAATCGAATAAAACCCATTTGAATTCGCTGCCAGCACATCAGTCATCATCTGATCACCGATAACGACCGTTTCTTCAGGTTTGACGCCCATTGCCCGGCACGCTTTTTTAAATGCAGCACCCATCGGTTTTCTAGCATTGAAAATATAGTCCACTTTAAGCGGTGTCGCAAATGATGCCACGCGTGCTTCGTTATTGTTGGAGACAATGGTCACCTTGATATCTTCATCGCTCATGCTATTGAACCATTCTACGACTTCATCAGTCGCTAGTTCTACATCCCAACCGACAAGCGTATTATCAAGATCAGTAATGATCGCTTTTACCCCGCGACCTTTCAATTCCTCAGGAGTAATTTCAAATATATTTTTTGCATATTTACTCGGTAACAAATACTTTTTAAATATTCCCATTGTTTCACCTCTATCATTCCTCATTTATTTCATACCCATTATAATAGTAACTCATTCACATAGAAACCCCAACTCCATTGGAATTGGGGTTGAACACTATTCGATAACTTCTCTTTCGCCGCGCTCTACTTCTGTCTCAGAGTAGATGAGGAATCCGATGATAGCAGTGACAACAACAGATAATGCCATAATATAAATCATAATGTGCCTCCTTTATCCGCAATAGTTTCTATTAATGATTTTACAATTTTACTTGAGGAGACGCAAGCGACTTTCAGAAACTCATCAAAGGTCATCCCCGCCTCACTATTTGCAAGATCAGATACTGCACGCGTAATAATGAATGGTACATGATACTGATGGCATACTTGTGCCACCGCTGCTGCTTCCATCTCAACAGCCAGAACATCAGGGAAATGGGTAATGATCTGCTCCTTTTTCTCAAGTGTTCCGATAAAGCTGTCACCGGACACGATAAGACCAGTATGAGCAGTCAAGCCATGCGTGTCAATTGCCTGCTCGGCAAGTGCCATCAGTTCTGCATCTGCCGCATAATAAAGTGGCATGCCGGGTATTTGCCCTAATGCATAGCCAAATTCTGTTGCATCCGCATCATGATGCAGCACGTCTTTACTGATAACGATATCTCCGACTGCAAGGCCGCTGCCAAGACCACCAGCGGATCCTGTATTGATGATCGCTTCCGGCTGATAGTTTTCAATCAGCAGTGTCGTGCAGATAGCGGCATTAACTTTACCGATTCCACTCTGCATCAATACGACCTCTTGACCGTACAGTATACCCGTATATACTTCTACATGTGCAAGTTGAATGGTCTCCATGTTCTCTATATCTTGTTTTAAAATCTCTACTTCTTCCTGCATTGCTCCGATGATTCCCAGCATAACTGCCTCCTCAATAAACTGCTAATATGAACGCCCTGAACGCATCTGCATCGCTCTGCAGGCGCCAAGGCGTTATCGTCATGTATTAGCTGATTTCTACAATTTTCACGCGCATTTCATTACCGTTCGGTAACGGTACATTGATTTCGTCATTGACTTGTTTACCAAGCAATGATTTTGCGATAGGTGATTCATTGGAAATTTTTCCTTCAAACGGATCTGCTTCAGCTGAACCAACAATCATATATGATTCTTCGTCACCGTCAGGTATCTCTACAAATTTGACTGTACGGCCGAGCTGTACTTCAGATTTTGAACCGTTATCCGAGATGATGTTTGCATGACGCAGCATCATTTCAATTTTTGTGATCTCCTGTTCAACGAAACCTTGTTCGTCTTTTGCTGCATCGTATTCAGAGTTCTCAGATAAGTCTCCGAAGCTACGTGCGACTTTAATTTTTTCTACAACTTCAGGACGTTTAACTGTTTTTAGGTACTCTAACTCTTCCTCAAGTTTGTTATAGCCTTCCTGAGTCATAGGATATTCTTTTTGGATTTCCATCAATCTCCCTCTTTTCTCGTTCTTTAATTTCTAACTAATGATTGTATTTTAGTCGTCATGATATCGATGGCGACGGTATTGCTGCCGCCCTCTGGAATGATAATATCTGCATATCTCTTCGTCGGTTCGATGAATTGATTATGCATCGGTCTAACAACTGTCAGATATTGGTCGATGACTGATTCCATCGTACGGTCTCGTTCTTCGATGTCTCTTACAAGTCTGCGAAGAATCCGAAGATCGGCATCAGTATCAACATATATTTTAACATCCATTAAATCACGTAATTTTTCATTCTCGAGTGCGAAAATTCCCTCTACTATAATAACATCTTTTGGCTCAAATGTAATCGTTTTCTCGCTTCTTGTATGGATCGTATAGTCGTAGGTCGGTACTTTGACCATTTTTCCGTCTCTTAAGTCCACTAAATTCTGATAGAGCAAATCATTGTCAAAGGCAAATGGATGGTCATAGTTAGTTTTCAACCGCTCATTAAAGCTTAAGTGAGATTGATCTTTGTAATAGTAATCCTGCTCAATAAGCGCCACACTGAACCCTTCCAGATTTTTCATTATCTGAGACGTCACAGATGTCTTCCCAGACCCTGAACCACCCGCAATACCAATAATGGTCGTTTTCATCAGCCGATTTCCTTCCGCATCATATTATTTTTATATACTGGATGCGCAACTTTGAACTGCACAATTTGCAATGGGTGACGTGCTGCATCAAGCACGTTCCCTTCTTCGTCATAAATCTTATCGACGATTTGTTTGAAGTTACTGATTTCAGGACCAAAGAATTCAATTTCCATGCCCGGCTTGAAATTATTGCGCTGCTGTACTGTTGCCATCTGTGTCTTTTCATCATAGTCTAACACTAAACCACAGAAATCAAAAGGCGTTTTTTTAGACTGCTGATGCCCGAACATCTGCTCTTCAAATCCAGGAACCCCTTCAAAAAAGGCAGGTGCTGTATCGCGGTTTGCGCATTTATCAAGCTCGATGAGCCATTCTGGATCAATCTTGAAATTGGCAGGATCAGCACAATAAGCATCGATGACTTTACGATAGACAGAGACTACCGTTGCAATATAATGGATGGATTTCATGCGTCCTTCTATTTTTAGAGAATCTACACCGATATCGATCATTCTTGGAATCGATTCAATCAATTTCAAGTCTTTCGGACTCATCGCAAATGGGGTGACATCATCACCTTCAAAAACAACGTCAATATCATCATTGTCTACAGACAATAGATCATAATCCCAGCGACAGCTCTGACAGCAGCCGCCACGGTTAGAATCACGCGCTGTCATATGATTGCTTAATGTACAGCGGCCTGAATAGGCGATACACATTGCACCGTGTACAAATGCCTCTATCTCGATATCCACTTTTTCTTTCATTAATTGAATTTCATCGGCGCTTGTTTCCCTTGCTAAAACCACACGTTCCAATCCTTCATTTTTCCAATACTCCACTGCTTTCCAGTTGGAGAGTGACTGCTGCGTGCTCAAATGAATTTCGAGTTTTGGTGCGACACGTTTACACGTCTCAATGATTAACGGGTCTGCCACGATAATGCCGGTAGCTCCTGCTGCTTCAAGACCTTGTAAGTAGTCTTCAAGTCCTGGAATATTTTCGTCATGTGCAAAGATATTAGTAGTCACATAGACTTTGGCACCGTATTTCGCCGCGAATTCTGCACCTTCTCTGATTTCTTCCATTGTAAAGTTATCAGCGTTCGACCGTAAGCCGTACTCCTGACCGCCGATAAATACAGCATCGGCACCATAGTGCACTGCCACTTTTAATTTTTCAAGATTGCCGGCCGGCGCAAGAAGTTCAGGTTTCTTCAGCATTTGTTTCGGTTTGATTAATTCCATTTCTGTTTTCATGTCTCTCACCCTTAATAAACAGTTTGTTTGTAGAGGAACCCTTGGTCTAATGGACGGTATTCAGGCTGAATATCTTCAATCACTTCCAGCAGTCCGAATTTCTCGTCATCGTATAGATCTGGATCTTCTTCGTACAAATCAATTGCTTTTCTATATTGTTTAGTCACTTCAGTGATATATTCTTCTGAATGCAGTACGCCGTCGATTTTAAAGCTGTCTATCCCTGCTTCAAACAGTTCCTCAAGCTCTTCTATGACACAAATGTCATTAGGGCTCATGATATGAGTCCCGTTAGCATCTTCAAAAATCGGATACTTATTATTACGTTCTTCATCGTAAAGTAACATGTTCTTTTCGTCCTGGCGATTTTCGATTTTCATTGCTTTTTCCTGGTAAAGGAAATAATTGCCGAGCAGCTGACGTTTCGACTGGAACATACATGTCATGCCATGCACTTGAACTTCGATTTCAACATTGGCATTCTCTTTGATTTCAATGACTTCTTCCATACTTAATTCACGGGCAAGTACCGCTCGCACTGCGCCTCTTTCTCCCCAGTAATTACACTGAAAGTGATTCGTAACGACTGTCTCCTGATTCCAGTGCAGTGGCAGCGGCTGTTCCTGTTCTTTGACATACATCATGACAGCAGGATCACCAAAAATAATACGGTCAACCTTGATGTCGTGCAGCCATTTAATATAATTTTCGACATCATCAAGATGTTCATTATGGAATAAACCATTGACTGCCACATAAGCTTTTTTTCCGGCTGAGTGGATGAGGTCAACAGCTGTCAGCAAATCCTGCTGTTTGAATTCTCCGGCTAATCTTAAGCCGTATTTCTGTTCACCGATCACGAAGGCATCAGCTCCCGCTTCAATCAGCACTTTTAGATGGTCCAGTGACTTTGGGGTAACCAGTAATTCTGTCATATTAAAACTCCTTTACCGAGATGCTCATGCCATCTCCTAAATCTATAAAATTTGTTGTATAGCCCGGCTGTTCTTTCAACCAGTTGTTGTATTGCTCAATTTTCCTTACCATTTGTTTGACGTTACGGCTTCTGACAATTTCGATATGGCCGACGAAGTCATGATACAAAATGTTGTCAGTAATGATGAGTCCACCGCGTTTAACAAGCGGACTGTATAATTCAAAGAATTTCTTCGACTGTGCTTTCGCTGCATCGATAAACAATATATCATACTGCCTGTCGTTCACATCAGAAAATGCTTCTGCCGCATCATTAAAGATGAGACGGATACGGTCTTCGCAGTGAAATGCCGCAACATTTGTCACTGCCTGCTCATACATCTCTTTATTTCTTTCAATCGTTGTCACTTCAATCTGGTCATTGACCGAAGCAAAATGCAGCGCACTATAACCGATGGCTGTCCCTATTTCAAGAATGGATGATGCCCCTTGAATTCTGATCAGCTGCTTCACAAGTTCGAGCGCCACTTTATCCATAATGGGAACTTGATTTGCCAGTGCATCATCACGTAACACATCTACTTCTGTATTCTTATTCAATTGTGTGATATATGATCTATTATTCAACACGACTCAATCCTTTAACAGAAAAACTACCAACCACATGGCCGGTAGAATTTGAATTCATTCAAAATATTGTATCACATATCCGCATAAAAATTAAGTCTTAATTTTACAGTCTCTCTTGATTGAATGAAAGGATGACCTAAAAAACGTTCCTGCTCATTTAAGAACAGGAACATTTAACGATGACCACTAGTTATCAATATGTTCAGCTTTCAGTTTGTTATGTTCTTCAAGCGTTTTAGAGAAGTAATTCTTGCCATCAGAGTCAGCCAGGAAGTATAAGTAATCCGTCTGTGCCGGATTCAGTACACTCTCCATCGAAGCCTTACCACTTGTTGCGATAGGACCGGGCGGAAGACCTGTATTTTGATACGTATTATAAGGGGAATCTACTTTTAAGTCTTCTTCATATGTGACTTCTTTGTGACGACCTAGTGAATATAGTACAGTAGGGTCCGTCTGAAGAGGCATAGGTGGATTTTCTTCCATCCGGTTGATGAAGACAGAAGCAATTTTTGCACGGTCCGTCAAGCCTGTTGCTTCCCGTTCTACTAAAGAGCTGAATGTCAGAAACTCATGGAATGTCAGCCGCTTTTCTGTACCCATTTCATTAATGACGATACCGCCATACTTATCCCATAATGGAAAAGCATTATCCTGAGTCGCAGTCAGCATTTTATCAACGATTTCTTCAGTCGTCGGATTCTCTTCAGTAAATTCATAAGTCGCCGGATAAAGGTAGCCTTCAAGCGGTCTCTTCACCTCTTTATCAAATACATCATCGGCAATCAGCTTCGGATGTTTCTTCTGCATTTTTTTGACGAATGCTTTGCTATTCACTGTTTTTTCGAAGTCCGCTGCTTTAATAGTTGTGTTTTTAGCAACGATATCTGCAATCTGATCAATGGTCATCCCTTCCGGAATATTCATCTTGAACGCGACCGGTACGTAGATTTTACCTTCCTGCAGACTTTTTGAAATCTGTTTGAAAGTCATTGATGGTGACAGCTCATAGCTGCCTGCCTGGAAGTTTGAAATATTGTTGAACTTCAAATAATACTTGAACATGTCACTGCTTTTGATGATCTTATTTTTTTCAAGCTTATCTCCGATCATCGTTGCCGTTTCACCAGGCAGAACTTCTATTTTAGTTGTGCTTTCATTGCCAGGGTCCAGTGGTTTCTGGCTGGCAGTAAAATAGAAGAACCCAGCTATCCCTGCAGCGATGAGGCCGAGCATCAATAAGCCGATGACTACAGCAGAGATGATCCTCGACGCTGATTTTGCATCCTTGATTTCTTCATTACGATTCCTCATAAAGTCACCCTTAGTTCCTAGAAATTTTCCTCGTCAATTTCAGTATTAACGATTTCCTCAATCATATCCCATTCTTCATCTGTTTCAACCGGTAGGAATTTACCGCCGTCACCTGTTTCATTAGGAACATTGATCATCGGAATCAACTCGATTTCATCTTCATCAGATGCGCCTTCTTCAGCTAAGATAACATAGTTTTTGTCGAATTCAGGATTGTAGAACTCCAGTACTTTGCGATAAAGTACTTCATTGTTATCTTCATCATATAACGTCAGTAATTCTTCTTCGTTATTGATATCTAAAGTTCCGTTGATTTCTTCGTTTTCATGGTTATGATTATGTTCTGTCATTGCTATTCTCCTCTATGATTTTGAATTTAAGTACCCTTGTAAGATAAATACTGCTGCCATTTTGTCTATCACTGCTTTTCGCTTTTTGCGCGATACATCTGCTTCCAGCAAAGAACGTTCAGCGGCTACTGTTGATAACCGCTCATCCCACATCACGATTTCTAAGTGCGGAACAGCTTCTTTCAGTAGTTCACTGAAATGCAGCGATGCTTCTCCTCTTGGACCTACAGTGTTGTTCATGTTTTTTGGAAGGCCGATCACAGCCACATTCACTTGATGTTCTTCAATGATTTCCTGCAGCCGATCAATGCCTAAGTAACCTTCTTGTTCGTTGATGCGGAGTGTTTCAAGCCCTTGTGCAGTCCATCCCATAGCATCGCTCAGTGCGACACCAATTGTTTTCGTCCCTACATCCAGACCGATTGCCTTATTCATTTGATTCTTTCTCTGAATGAATATAACTGGAAACCAGCTGTTCCATAATGTCATCTCTATCCAATCTTCTGATCTGATTGCGCGCATCATTATGTCTTGGAATATAGGCAGGATCTCCAGACAATAGATAGCCGACAATCTGATTGATTGGATTATAGCCTCGTTCTTCAAGTGTATGATACACATTGAGAAGAACAGTACGTACTTCTTCTTTCGGCAGCTCATCAAAGTTAAACTTCATTGTTTTATCGAAATTTTCCACTGTAAACACCCCTTATACTGACATTGATTCACTTTGTATCATACTATATTATAGCGTTAATTTATAGTGAAGATATGTGGTCTTTAACAAATTGTAATGCCTCTGTTATTTTTGAAGGGTCATTTGCACCACCTTGAGCTGAGTCAGGGCGTCCGCCACCTTTACCGGATGTCACTTCAGCGACACCTTTAATCAAGTTGCCGGCATGTACGCGGTCAGTCAACGATTGAGCGACTGTCGCCATGTAGTTTAATTTATCATTGGCAGCAACAAGGAATATCATGGTGTCAGGAAGTTTAGATTTATAATCATCCATCAATTCACGCAGTGCTTTAGCGTCATCAGCAGGCACTTCCATTGCGAGTATTTGAATACCGTTAATGGTTTCAACCTGTTCTTTGATGTCTCCGACCTTTAAGGTGGATAGTTCTTTATTAAGTTCTCCAAGCTGTTTTGTCAGCTGCTTTTCTGACTGTATAAGCTCAACAATCTTTGTCTCGAACTGCTCAAGATCTCTCGCCTTTAACGGTATCATCAACTGATTCACTGCTGTTTCATACTGAGTCATGAAGTCATAGGCAGCTTTGCCTGTCACCGCCTCAATACGCCGGACACCTGCCCCTGTTCCCGATTCAGAAACAATCTTGAATAAACCTATCTCTGCTGTGTTTCTTACGTGAACACCACCACATAGTTCAATTGAAAATTCACTCATTTCAACGACACGGACCACATCGCCGTACTTCTCTCCGAACAGTGCCATTGCACCCTTTTCTTTTGCCTGTTCAATCGGCATCTCTTCGATACTTACTTTGATGTTTGCCCATATTTTCTCATTGACAATCGCTTCTACTTTGTCCAGTTCTTCAGACGTCACAGGACCAAAGTGAGAGAAGTCAAAGCGCAGGCGTTCGGGCGTTACTAATGAGCCGGCCTGATTAACATGTGTGCCCAGCACTTGTTTTAATGCTGCGTGCATTAAATGAGTCGCACTATGATTTTTGATGATATCATTTCTAAAACCAGCATCTACAGCCGCTTCAACAGTGGATCCGACATGAACGCGGCCGAACTGAATCGTTCCTGTATGCAGATTCTGGCCATTCGGTGCCTTAGTGACCTCAGTGACTGCGATTTCAAAGTCATCATGGCTGACAGTACCTCTGTCAGCAATCTGACCTCCGCTCACTGCATAGAACGGTGTCTCACGCAGAATAAACTGAATCGTTTGTTCTCCTTCAACTTCACTGACTTCTTCACCAGCAAAGATGATGTTTTCTATTTCAGTCGTTGCTGTCAACGTCTCATAGCCGACAAAACGACTCGGCGTACTGATATTTGCCAATGTTTCGTTTTGAACCTGCATGCTCTGAGTTTTTTGACGGGATTCTCTTGCACGTGTCCGCTGCTCTTCCATCGCCGTTTTGAAACCTGCACGGTCAATGTTCAGTCCGTTTTCTTCTGCCAGCTCTTCAGTCAGTTCAACAGGAAAACCGAATGTATCATACAGCTTGAACACATCTTCACCGCGCAGTTCATGTGAACCGCTTGCTGCTTCTTCTTTCAGTCGATTGAAATGTACAAGACCTTCTTCCAGCGTCTCATAGAATCGTTCTTCTTCAGATTTAATCACTCGTTTGATGAAATCTTTCTGAGCTTCGACGTTTGGATAATAAGGCTTCATTATTTCAGCGACGATATCCACCAGTTCATACATAAACGGCTGATTGATTTCAAGTTTTTGTGCAAATCTTACCGCACGACGCAGTAGACGACGGAGCACATAACCGCGGCCCTCATTTGATGGCAGAGCACCATCTCCGACTGCAAATGCCACTGTACGGATATGGTCTGCAATGACTTTAAATGCAACATCATCTTCTTTTAATGTTCCATATGTTTTACCTGAAATCTGCTCAGTCTGTTTAATAATCGGCTGGAAGAGATCCGTGTCAAAGTTGGTTCTTACATTCTGAGACACGCTCGCCATCCGTTCAAGCCCCATCCCTGTATCAATATTCTGCTTTGGAAGCGGAGAATACGTATGGTCAGGATTATGGTTGAATTCTGAGAACACTAAGTTCCATACTTCGAGATAACGTTCATTCTCTCCACCTGGATACATCTCCTCAGCTGGATCATCCTGTCCGTAATCCTCACCACGGTCGTAGAAAATCTCGGTATTCGGTCCAGATGGTCCTTCACCGATATCCCAGAAGTTACCTTCAATTCGCGTAATCCGGTCATCTGTCAGACCAATCTCGTTGACCCACAGCTCATATGCTTCAGTGTCTTCTGGATGGATCGTCACATATAGCTTACTTGGATCAATCGCCATCCATCGTTCACTTGTCAGGAATTCCCATGCCCACTCAATGGCTTCTTTTTTGAAGTAATCGCCGATAGAGAAATTACCAAGCATTTCAAAGAATGTATGGTGACGTGCAGTGAACCCGACATTTTCGATATCATTCGTTCGTATTGATTTTTGAGCATTGACGATTCTTGGATTATTAGGAATAACCCGTCCGTCAAAATATTTTTTCAACGTCGCTACACCGGAGTTGATCCAAAGCAGCGTATTATCATCAATCGGTACAAGTGGTGCAGACGGCTCAATCATATGGCCTTTTTCAACAAAGAAATCAAGATACATCTGTCTGATTTCAGCAGCAGTTAATCGTTTCATTAAGTTATCTCTCCTTAAAATAAAATAAACGCCCGCCCCAGAAAGGGACGAACGTGTTCGCGGTACCACCCTAGTTATGACCGAAGTCATCACTCAAAGAATTATTGATTTACACTGTGAATGCAGCCTTCAAATGATCATTGCGTACCTTACACCGACCGGTACGTCTCTTAGAACAACGAATCACTTTACTCATCACTCACTGAATAATTAAATTATATGGACAATACGGCTATTCGTCAACTGTTTGATAATCATAAGGCGAAATACCTTCCATATTGATGAGAGGTGATATAAGATGCATGTTATCTTCAGTCAGCTCACCGACCGGGATATGCACCTCCTTATCATCATCGTTGAAGTAAGCTCTCAACGTCTCACTGAAAGAGGTCATCCGTTCCAGTCCAGTTCTACTGATTCCCTCATCAAATGCCTGACGTTCCCCGCAGATAATCAGTGACTGCTTCGCACGTGTCAAACCAGTATACAATATGTTTTTCTGCAGCATACGGTAATAAGCACGGACGACCGGCATGATAACAATCGGGAACTCCGAGCCCTGCGCTTTATGGATAGAGCAGCAGTAGGCATGAGTCAGTTCTGTTAAGTCCTGTTTCGTATAGGTGACCTCATTTCCGTCATAATCTACGACAACAACGTCTTTGTTCAAGGCATTTTCAGCGGCCATGAATATACCAATCACTTCACCGATGTCCCCGTTGAAAACATTATCTTCCGGTCGATTGACAAGCTGCAGCACTTTATCGTTTTTACGATAAACAATTTCACCAAACTGCAGTTCTCGTTTGTCATCAGCTTTTGGATTCAATATATCCTGCAGTTCCTGATTAAGAAATTTAATACCTGCTTTTCCTTTATAGATCGGCGCAAGCACTTGTATATCTCTTTTGTCATATCCTTTATCAACAGCGCGAGCCACTACTTGATTGATGACCTGAGGTATTTGATCGGTGGAACATGGAATAAAGGAGCGGTCGTTATAGCGCGCGGCTATATCAAATGACTGATTGCGCTTAATCTGATGGGCCAGTTCTATGATGGATGAGCCTTCTTGTTGACGATACACTTCTTCCAGTTCAACCTGCGGCATAATCTTAGAATCAATCATATCTCTGAACACCTGACCCGGCCCGACTGACGGCAGCTGATCTTGATCGCCGACAAAAATCAGCTGGCAGTCATTCGGCACTGCCCGCATCAGCTGAAACATCAACCATGTGTCGACCATGGACATTTCATCGATAATGACGATCTTCGCAGTGATTTCATTCTCAAGAATATCATCCGGCTTACTCTCACGTGTCCAGCCGATCAAACGATGAATGGTAGTCGCCTCTAGACCAGTGGATTCTGCCAGTCGTTTTGATGCGCGGCCAGTTGGTGCTGCAACGGCAATCGGGAAGTCAGACTGCTCATAGTCCTTATAGTCGAGACTGAGGCCGTGAAGTTCAGCGTACAGATTGACAATTCCTCTGATCACTGTTGTCTTCCCTGTACCGGGGCCGCCTGATAAAATCATCATCTTGCTGTTCATCGCTATTTGCAGTGCTTCACGCTGCTTAGCGGCATAGCTCACTTCAAAGAGGTCTTCAAGCTCCCCGATCATCAAAAGCACTTCAGACTGTTCAAACTGTTTGATGTTATCCTGATGGTTCATCAGTCGATGCAGCGTCTGCACCGTCTTCATTTCAGAATAATATAGACTCGGCAAATAAATACGATCATCATCATTGACAAGAATCTTCTCTTCAGTCAGTTCAAGGAGTTTGTTGACCAGTAGTCCGGAATCAATCATTTCACCACTTTTCGTCAGTAAATGATAAGCCGTTTCAAGGAGCATATCTTCCGGAATATACGTATGGCCGTTCTGTAGACATGCCTGCTCCATCGCATAGACGAGCGCCGCTTTCAGACGTTCCGGATGATTTCCTTCCATTCCTAAGCGCTGTGCTAATTCATCGGCTTTGTTAAAACCGATTCCTTGAATATCCATCACGAGTCGATACGGCGATTCCTTAATTGTTTTAATAGTATCCTCTTTGTAATACTGATAGATCTTCATCGCCAGCTGCGGTCCGAAACCCCAGTCATTCAGCTTGATCATCGTCTTTTCTATCGCCTGGTTGTCATTGATCGTCTGATAGATCATATCCTTTTTTTCGGTGGAGAGCTTAGGCACCTGGTCAAGGACCGCTCTATCTTCCATAATCATTTTCAGTGCATCATCACCGAGTGTGTCAACGATTTGACGTGCAATTTTTTTGCCGATACCTTTAAAAAGGTCACTCGATAAGTAATGGATGACGCCATCTTTTGTCTGCGGCATTTCTTTCTCAAATTTCTCAGCTGCCAGCTGCTTTCCATATTTAGCGTGCGTTACTACCCTGCCGGTAAAAGTATAAGTATCACCTTCAGCAATTTGAGGGAAGTACCCTGTAACTGTGACCTCTTCTTCAAAATCTTCATTTGAATCTACCACTTCCGCTTTCAAAACAGTATAAAAATTATCCGCATTCTGAAATAAAATACGGATAATGGTTCCTTTGACAAACGGCTGATCAAATAAAGACATGTTTTCCACAGTTACTCCTCCTTCAGTTGTCCGAACATGTTAATCGCATGCCCTGCAAGCAAGTGGTCAGGCTGTATTGCTGTGACCCGCTTAAATGTATTTATCGCTTGTTCTGCATCATCATCCAGCATGTACCGGGCAAGTGCTAAATTATAAAGAGCGTCCGTATGTTCAGGCTGACGCACGAGTAGTTCGTTTAAAACAGCCACTGCTTCGTCGTACATCGATAGCTGGCACAAAATCAGACCGTACTGAAAAGCAATCTCATCATCAGCCGGCTTAATTTCGTAACTGCGCATCATATAAGGCAGTGCAGCATTGAAATCACCTGAATTGATAAAACTCATGCCCAGCATATAGTGAATGTCAGCATCTTCCTTGTTCACAACAAGTGCTTTCTGATAGAGCTTGACGGCCTCACTATAACGCTCATGATTAAAATAAATGTTTGCGAGACCGTAATAGGCACCACCGTGCTCAGAATCCAGTGTCAATGCTTTCTGGAAAAAACGTTCTGCTTCTTCTACTTTGCCGGCATCTGCGAGAATGGTTCCTGTATTGATATAGTGATTCGGTTCATCAGGCTGTTCTTCTATCGCTTTAAAAAGCATTTCAAGTGCCTGCTCATATTTTTTCTGCTGTATAAGTTCAATTAACTGCTGTTCGTCCATAACAACCTCCAATAATCCTCATTATATCAAACTATAAAAAAAGAAGACATATGTCTTCTTAGACGACATATGTCAGTTGGTGTTCATGCTTAAAGACATCATCAATCGTTGCCCCGCCCAGACAAACCTCGCCCTGGTAAAAGACAACCGCCTGTCCCGGTGTAATTGCGCGCACCGACTCAGCGAACGTCACTTTCAGCTGTGTATCTGATATTTTTTCAACTGTGACTTGAGTGTCCTGCTGACGATATCTGAACTTCGCTGTACAGCTGAGCGGTTCTGAGAGGTCCATCTCCCCGACAAAGCTGAAGTCTGAGGCAATCAAGTAATCACTGTACAACGTGTCATGATGGAAGCCCTGCTCTACATACAGCACATTGTCATCAAGATTTTTGCCGACGACAAACCACGGATCCCCGTCACCACCTATACCAAGTCCGTGACGTTGACCGATTGTATAGTACATTAATCCCGCATGCTGCCCCATATCTTTACCGTCAAGCGTAGTCATACGACCCCTTGTTGCCGGCAGATACTGACTTAGAAATTCTTTGAAGTTTCTTTCACCGATAAAACATATACCCGTGGAATCTTTTTTCTTGGCAGTCGCCAGCTGGTATTTCTCTGCAATAGCGCGCACTTCCGATTTTTCCAGATGACCGAGCGGGAACATCACGTGCTGCAGCTGTTGTTGAGTCAGCTGGTTCAAGAAATACGTCTGATCTTTGTTGTTGTCGATACCCCGCAGCATGTCGACGGTGCCATCGTCATTACGGCGAACTTGTGCGTAATGACCAGTTGCCACATAATCTGCACCTAGTTTCAATGCGTGGTCAAGAAACGCCTTGAATTTGATTTCTTTATTGCACATGACGTCAGGGTTGGGTGTCCGTCCTTTTTTATATTCATCGAGGAAATATGTGAATACTTTGTCCCAATATTCCTGTTCAAAATTAACTGCGTAATACGGGATCCCGATCTGATTGCAGACCGCTATGACATCTTCGTAATCTTCAGTCGCAGTACACACACCGTTTTCGTCTGTATCATCCCAGTTCTTCATAAAAATACCGATCACATCATAGCCTTGTTCTTTCAAGAGCAGTGCTGTGACTGAACTATCGACACCGCCGGACATACCGACGACGACTTTCGTTTGTTTATTTTCCATTGAATTCGCTTCTTTCTCTATTCATTTCGTATATTTTCAACAGTTGATCTGCAATATAATCTAATTGGTCTTCAGTCATCTCATGACCGAAACTGAATCTGATGGAGCGCTTCGTCCGCGGATCATCGCCGAACATAGCTGACAGAACATGTGAAGGTTCAATGGATCCAGCAGTACATGCAGAGCCGCTCGACACATAGACACCAGCCATGTCCAGTAACGTCAACATTATTTCAACATCGCTGAACGGAAAGTATAAATTGGTGATGTGTGCAAGCTGCATATTCTTGTCTCCATTCACTTCAAATGGAATGGACCGCTGCTGCAGACCATTTAAGAAATATTCTTTCAGCTGCATCAGTCGGATGTTATGGTCGTCCAGCTGACTGACGACTTCAGTTAATGCTCTTGCCATTCCTTTGATCAACGGAACATTCTCTGTTCCTGCACGGCGCTTTGTTTCCTGTGAGCCACCGAGCTGTGAGTATTCCAACGGTGTCCCCTCTTTGATATAAAGCAATCCGACACCTTTAGGACCATAGAACTTATGAGCGGTCAAGCTCATCATATCAACGTTCAGTTCGTTGACATCAAGCGGCAGATGTCCGGCAGTCTGAACTGCATCTACATGGAAGAGCGCCTGATGGTCTGACAACAGTGCGCCGATGTCATCAACGGGTTGAATAGTCCCTACTTCATTATTGCCGAACATCACAGAGACGAGAATAGTGTCTTCTCTAAGTGCCTCTTTTAAATCGTCTATATTTAACAGGCCCTCATGACTGACCGGCAGATAGGTCACTTCGAAGCCTTGCTTTTCAAGATATTCAAAGACGTGCAGCACAGAATGATGTTCAATCTGAGTCGTAATCAAATGATGCCCAAGGTGCTTATTCTTGTATGCTGCTCCTTTAATCGCGGTATTATTCGATTCTGTAGCACCGCTCGTGAAGATGATTTCCTTCGGTTGTGCATGAATAGCACCTGCAATTTCCCGACGAGACTGATCAATGATTTGCCGCGCATTCCGCCCCGTCTGGTGAATAGATGAGGGATTGCCGAATGTCGTCTCATAGACCGCTGTCATCTCTTCTAAAACATGAGGCGAAACGGGCGTTGTCGCTGAATAATCTGCATACACTTGCATCTTGAACATCCTTTCCGTATTTTTCAATACTCTATAATAGCACCGATTCATGTAAATAGCTAGTTACTGGAACTTTACAATTTGTAATAAATCATTTCGCGATTTTTACCGATTATAAAGTAGGAGGTGCTCGAGTGACGAGGACACTGATCAACTTAGAAGTACTGAGTAAGAGATGTATTTTAGACGATGCCGACAAGAAGCTGCTTGACAAGGAAAGGAACGGGTTCAACGGGGAACGGCTCGTCGGAGAAATTCTGCAGAAGGCGCTTGACGGCCGGTGGTACGTGAGCAATATACTACTCGAGCATGACCAGAATTATATTCAGCTGGATCATGTCATCATTACCCGCCAGCGCGTCATTATATTAGAGGTGAAAAACCACCGCCACGATTATGAGATCCGTTCCGGAAAATGGCATTTTCAAAACGGCAGAGAAGTCAGTAATCCATTGAACCAGCTGGAGCGGGCTAAAAGCATACTCGCTCACTGGCTTCAACGACGAAAGGTTTACCTGCAGGTTCATGGTTATATCGTCTGGACAGGTGACAGCCATATATTCGGCCTGCAGCCTGACGATGCAATCATCAAACTGACTAAACTGACAAGAATAATCAACGAGTTACAGGTCAGTGACGAGCTATTCCCTCAGTTACACGAAGTTTTTCTTACAGACCAACTGAAAACCAATCCATTCTATCATCATCGTGCTGCGGGTCAGCTCAAAAACGGCTTCAACTGTCCGTCATGTTATTGTTTAAGTCTGAACGGCAGAAAGCAGCAGATGAAATGTACCGACTGCCGGACTACTTTTTCGATCAGTGAAGTCCTCAACATTAATATGATTTATTACTGTTCAGTACATGACGTCCATGAATTCAGCATCCGCTGCCTCGCGGAATTTTTCGGCGACTATTTTACAGTCAGGACACTCCAGCTTTATATCAAGAGCTACGTAGAGGAGAAGCGGCTCATCAAAATCAATCGCACCACTTATCGGCTGCCGGAGACGATTGACACCATGATTAAGGAGCACCTGTTAAACAATGGTTAACGGGTGTGTTCGTTTGGCGCGTCCCCCCGCGAATATCCTGGCCGCTATGTTCTTTTGGCAGGGCTCCCGCGAATATTCTGACCGCTATTTTCGTTTGGGGTCTCCCGCGAATATTCTGGCCGCTATGTTCGTTTGGCAGGGCTCCCGCGAATATTCTGGCCGCTATATTCGTTTGGCGCGTCTCCCGCGAATATTCTGGCCGCTATGTTCGTTTGGCAGGGCTCCCGCGAATATTCTGGCCGCTATGTTCGCCGGGGAACAATCCGGTCGTCAGGCATATTCGTTTCTCTACCTATTCCCTGGATGCTAAACTGTCCTATATAACTAGGAGAAAGAAGGTTTATCAATGAACAATACAAAGATTCCAGTATCTGTACTGGACCTTGCTATATTAAGACAGGGAGAAACGAATCGTCAGGCCATCCAGAATGTTGTCAACTTGGCTCAGACTGTCGAAGAGCTCGGCTATAACCGGTTCTGGATTGCGGAACATCATAATACGCCGAACTTAGCGAGTTCAGCGACAGTTGTCCTCATCAATCATGTACTTGCTCATACGAAGCGTATTCAAGTAGGTGCAGGTGGTATCATGCTGCCGAACCATACACCGCTCATCGTTGCTGAACAGTTCGGCACGCTCGAAACCATCTATCCGAATCGTCTGAACCTAGGGCTCGGCCGGGCGCCTGGCACTGATATGATGACTGCAAGCGCCCTCAGAAGAAATCAGCATGAATCTGTCTATACATTTCCGGATGATGTCAAGGCGCTTCTTGACTATTTCGGGCCGGAACATAAGCAGGGCTATGTAAAAGCATATCCGGGTGTGGACACCAATGTGCCATTATATATTCTCGGTTCATCCACTGATTCTGCTCACCTTGCGGCACGTCTCGGACTTCCTTATGTGTTTGCTGCTCACTTCGCACCTGAGCAGATGAAAGAAGCGATTGCCATCTACAGAAATCTCTTCACACCTTCTGAGTATCTGGATAAGCCCTATGTGATCATCGGCATGAATGTCATTGCTGCTGAAACTGATGAAGAAGCGGAATTTCTGGCGACAAGTACGCATATGATGTTTTTAAGCATTGTCAGAAATTCAAGACAGCCGCTGCAGCCGCCGACCCATGACATTGATGCCATCTGGAGCCCGCAGGAGAAAATGATGGCAACATCACGCACAGCGGCTTCACTCATCGGCTCCAAAGAAACAATTTCAAAACAACTGGAAGACTTCCAGAATCAATATCATGCAGATGAAATTATAGCAGTGTCCTATATTTATGACCTTGACAAGCAGCGCCGCAGCTATGAAATATTAAAAGAAGTCACATCATAAAAAGCAGCTCTCACTCGAGAGCTGCTTTTTAAATATAGAACATATAGCCTTCAATGATATCTTCATCTTTGTAATCCATTAAATCTTCAAGTGTCGTTTCGTCCAGTACTTGTTTGACAGCATCACGTATACTCATCCAGAGTTGTTTTTGCGCCGGTGGTTCATCTTCAATACCTTCGACTGGTATAATAGGACCTTCCAGCAGCCGGATGATGTCACCTGCTGTAATGTCTCCTGGCGCTTTCATCAGTTGATAACCGCCCTTTGCGCCGCGGACACTTCGGATAAGTCCGGCATTTCTTAACGGCCCTACTAACTGCTCCAAGTATAGATCACTCAAACTATTCTCCTCAGCAATTGTCTTCAAAGACACAGTTCCCTGTCCGTAACGTTTTGCCAGGCTGATCATTAATGTAAGACCATAACGGCCTTTAGTTGATATTTTCATCCAGACGTCTCCTTTTTGTTAAATCAATTTTATCACATTTGTCGCGAAAATAAGGTAAACTTTAATAAAAAAGGAGGATGATGATGGAACCTTTAGCTTATAGAATGCGACCGACGACGATTGATCAAGTCATCGGTCAGCAGCACTTAGTGGGTCCCGGTGGAATCATCAGAAGAATGGTTGATGCAAGACGGTTGTCCTCGATGATTTTGTACGGCCCGCCCGGTACCGGTAAAACAAGTATTGCTCGTGCAATCGCCGGATCGACAGCGGTAAAATTCAGACAACTGAATGCTGTCACTGATACAAAAAAAGATTTGCAGATAGTCGCTGAAGAAGCAAAGATGTCCGGCCAGGTCATTCTATTGCTGGATGAAATTCACCGTCTCGACAAAGCGAAACAGGATTTCCTGCTGCCGCATCTTGAAAACGGCCGGATCATCTTAATTGGTGCGACGACGTCCAATCCATATCATGCCATTAATCCTGCCATCCGCTCACGGGCACAAATATTTGAACTTCATTCATTGACTGAAGAAGATATCCGGACAGCTCTTGAACGGGCACTCACTGACCCTGTGAATGGCTTTGGCAATGAATCGATTGATATAGAAAAAGCAGGAATGGATCATTTTGTACTGGCTTCCGGCGGTGACGTCAGAGCTAGTCTGAACGCTCTTGAACTTGCTGTTTTATCATCGACAGCACAGGACGGGACCATTGTCATCACACGTAAAGACGCTGAAGACTGTCTCCAGAAGTCGTCGTTTAACTTTGACAAGGACGGTGATATGCATTATGACATCATGAGTGCCTTTCAAAAATCTATTAGAGGAAGCGATGTCGATGCGGCACTTCATTACCTTGCCCGGTTGATCAATGGGGGTGACCTTCCGACCATTACCCGTCGGTTGCTCGTCATCAGTTTTGAAGACATCGGCCTTGCCTCACCTCAGGCAGCCTCACGTACACTTGCCGCCATCGAAGCAGCAGAGCGGCTCGGGTTTCCGGAAGCTCGCATTCCGTTAGCTCAAGCTGTCATCGAACTCTGTCTCAGTCCTAAATCCAACTCTGCCATCACTGCTATAGACCGGGCATTGTCTGATGTCAGAACGGGCAGATCCGGTGACATTCCAAAACATTTAAAAGATGCGCATTATCAAGGCGCAAAAGCTCTGGGCAATGGTATCCGTTATCAGTACCCGCATGATTTCAAAGGTGGATATGTCAACCAGCAGTATTTGCCCGACAACTTAAAGAATGCCAAATACTATCAGCCGAAAGATACGAGTAAATCCGAAGCACAGTTCAAGCAAATTTATGATGCCATCAACGAACAAAAGAAGTGACCTCGGTCACTTCTTTTTTTAGTCTGCTACATCGCGTTTGATGAATACCCATAATGCGATGCCAAGCACGACAGCGATTGCGATGATATTGTAGATGAAGCTGAAGGTGTAAGTCATGTCATCGACAGGTGGTGCCCCCATATAATCCATGTACTGATTGAGCGACCAGTTGGCCGGCCAGATGAATTTTACTAACTCTGTCTTCTGGGCAACATAGCTGGTAATCAGACCACTGAAGAAGAACAGGCCGATCGTTATACCAAGTGAAATTGCTGTATTTTTGAATAGAACAGACAGCACGTAGGTAATAGTCGCAAAAATAACGACGTATATAATATCATTTGTCATCACTTTAAAGAAGAAAGGCCAGAAGTTCTCCATGTGATAAGTGCCTTCCATCATATTCGACACTGCATGCTGCGACGTTGGATTCATCTTGCCGGTAATCAAACCATTGATGCCGCCTATTGCATAAGCAAACAGGGTGAATGTAATAGAAATAAGCACAGCCGTCAACCATTTTGAGAAGAATATTTTAAGTCGTGACGCTGGTCTGATAAGCAGCAGCTTAATAGTGCCCTGCTGATGTTCACGGCTCATCAAGCCACTTGTGATGACGATAACCATAATGATGACAAAGCTGATAATGGATGAAGCGGATAGTAAGTTATCATATAAATTGTTAGCAGCTGGCGGCTGAACATCATTGTCCAGATAAAACTGCAGCCTTGGAATCTCTTGCTGCAATGTCGCCATCTTCGTGAATTCCTGCTGGTCAAAATTGTCCTGATTCTGACTAGTTAACTTGTTCAGTTCGTCGGACATATCTTTGATATCCGTCTTTACTTCCTGCTTCCAGTTATCATTTGAATAGACTCTGTTCATCTCTACACCCGTATCAAACGTTAAGGCGAAGAAGTTGATGATGAAAAATAAACCGACAATCATAGCCAGCATGATATACGTACTGAGGCGATTGAAATACTTGATCCATTCGTTACGTATTAAATTAAACAATGCCCTCACCTCCATCGTTTGTCAGTTCAAGGAAGCGTTCTTCAAGTGATTGTTTAGAGCGAACGACACCATATACATCGATATCCTGCTGCACTAAATCTCGAACGATACCTGGCACACTGTTAGACGGGCAAGTCACAGTGATCATCTCATGATTGATTTCAAATGGAAGCTCTTTATCAGTGAAATAGCTGACCGCCCGTTCCACTGGATAGACATCAAACTGATGCCGCAGATGATCATTTCCAGTAGTAGCAGTGTTGACATCTTCTATTCTAACCATCTGTCCATTTTTAATAATACCAAAACGATCGCACATCAGTTCCATCTCAGCAAGCAAGTGACTTGAAACAATGACAGACATTCCTTGTTCTTTGGCAAGCCGCCTGATGTAGTCGCGGATTTCACGAATGCCTGCAGGATCAAGACCATTTGTCGGTTCATCGAGAATAAGCACTTCGGGATTGTGAAGGAGTGCCTGAGCAAGTCCGAGACGCTGCCTCATACCAAGAGAATACTTCTTTACTTTGTCCTTGATACGATTCTCCAGTCCAACTAGTTTGATGACACGACGAATGTCTTCGTCAGTGATACCCTCCTGCATTCGGGCATACTGCTTCAGATTCTCTAGTCCAGATAAAAAAGGATATAATTCAGGATTTTCTACAATGGCGCCTATCTTTTTCATTGCTTCAGCGCGCTCGGTAACGACATTGTGACCAAGTATTCTGATGTCACCGTCTGTTGGTGTCGTTAATCCGACAATCATTCTGATTGTCGTCGTCTTACCAGCACCGTTCGGACCAAGAAATCCGAACACCTCGCCCTTTCTCACTTGAAATGTCAGTCCCTTGATAATCTGACGTTTACCAATATCTTTCCTCAGCTCATTGACTTCAAGACTATATGGTTGCTGTTCCACTCTATTCCCTCCTCTTGCCGTTGTTGACTTCATGTTCATTATACCTGTAAAACATTGATCAAGAAGTAAAAGGAGAGAATTTTAAGAAAAGTTTAAGAAAACGTTATGATCCATAACCAATCAAAAAAAGCTGGAACATGTCTGTTCCAGCCTTTATTGTCCTTTATCTTTAACCCGTCGGACAGGGATGTCTTTTAAGATATCATTGATGACATAGCTTGCACAAATCAGACCGACTACACTCGGTACGAATGCATTGGATGACGGCGGCAGCTGCGCTTTTCGGATAGTTGCATCCGGATTACCGACATAGGATTTCACGTCTTCTCTGATGACAATCGGACTTTCATCTGAAAATACAACTGGGATACCTTTTTTGATCCCTTCTTTTTTAAGGCGCGTCCGTATCACTTTTGCCATCGGATCCGTATGTGTTTTTGAGATATCCTCAATTTGAAAACGCGTTGGATCCGTCTTGTTGGCAGCACCCATACTTGAAATAATTTTAATTCCACGTTTCAGACATTCTTTCATCAGGTGAATCTTATAGACGATGGTATCAGAAGCATCGACGATATAATCGATATCATACTCAAACAGCTGTTCATAAGTCTCTTCTGTATAGAACATATGCATTGCTGTCACTTTGCAGTCCGGGTTGATCAACTTGATACGCTCTTCCATCAATGTCACTTTAGACTGGCCCACTGTTGTCGTCAACGCATGCAGCTGACGGTTGACATTAGTAATATCCACGTCATCCTTGTCAATTAATATGATATGTCCAATGTTGGTTCTTGCGAGTGCCTCTGCTGCAAAAGAACCGACACCACCGACACCTAGTACAGCGACCGTCTGACTGTTCAGCAGCTTAAGCCCCTCTTTACCATAGGCTAATTCATTTCTCGAAAACTGATGTTTCATCATTTCACATACTTTCACATGATATTATCTATATTTTATCACAGCAGTCAGTTGACTGCATAAAAAAATACACAGGACCGAAGTCCTGTGTATCGATAACATCCGACTGAGCCGTCATCTTAAAGTTGATTATTTTGGCCTGCTATATACAGGTGGGTGTCCTGTTTCTTACCTTGCACGTCCTAAAATATAGGCATGTGCTTAGTATGAAAACCTATTAGACTCCCTAATCAAAAGTGTTAGGTCAAAATAGAAAAACAAATGTCGAACTCTTCAGATATTCATCTTGTAGCTCTATATTATCATATTATATTTAAAATGCAACTATTTTTACTTAGTCAGATGTTTTGAGTGATAAATTTAATTCATCGAGCTGTCCCGTATCCACAGCACTTGGTGCATCAGTCAAAAGACAAGTTGCAGAGGCCGTTTTAGGAAATGCGATGACATCACGTAGATTGCTCTTACCTGCCAGCAGCATGACTAAACGATCAAGTCCAAGCGCTATACCACCGTGGGGAGGCGCACCGTATTTGAAGGCATCCATTAAGAAGCCGAACTGTTCATATGCTTCTTCTTTACTGAAGCCCAGTGCTTCAAACATCTGTGCCTGCACTTCCTGATTATGAATACGGATAGAACCGCCGCCAAGCTCAAAGCCGTTCAATACAATGTCATATGCATTAGCCTGAACATGTTCTTTGTCAGACAGCAAGATGTCGAGATGTTCTTTTTTTGGAGCAGTGAACGGATGATGCGCAGCAAAATAGCGGCCGGCTTCCTCGTCATATTCAAATAATGGCCAGTCCGTCACCCATAGGAAGTTGAACTGATCTTCTGCAATAAGATTCAAATCTTTCCCCAGCTTATTACGCAAGTTGGCAAGTGCCGCATTGACTATACTCGTTTTATCAGCCACAAACAACACAAGGTCACCAGCTTCTGCTTCTGTTTCAGCGATTAGATCAGCTGACGTGTTGTCATCAAAGAATTTAGCGATGGGTCCATTCAAACCTTCCTCAGTCACTTTGACCCAGGCCAGACCTTTTGCCCCGTATACTTTGGCATAGTCCTGCAGCGCATCGATATCTTTTCTTGAATACTTGTCGGCTGCACCTTTTACAGCAATGGCTTTGACAGAACCGCCATTATCAACTGCTTCTTTAAATACTTTGAAGTCCATCTGAGCTGCAAGTGTATTCAATGTCTTAAGCTTCATATCGAAACGAGTATCCGGCTTATCGATACCGTAATCACGCATGGCTTCTTCATAAGTCATGCGAGGGAAAGGTAGCTTGACATCAATACCTTTCACTTCTTTCATAATGCGTGCCATCATACCTTCATTCATACGCATCACATCTTCCTGATCCACAAAGCTCATCTCGATATCGATCTGAGTGAATTCAGGTTGACGGTCAGCACGTAAGTCTTCGTCGCGGAAACATTTGACGATTTGATAGTATTTGTCAAATCCACCAATCATTAACAGCTGCTTGAATATTTGCGGGGACTGAGGCAGTGCATAGAACTCTCCTTCATGTACACGGGATGGTACGAGGTAATCACGCGCTCCTTCCGGTGTTGACTTAGTCAATACCGGAGTTTCTACTTCATAGAACCCGGATTCATCCAAGTAATTGCGCACTGCACGTGTCACTTGATGACGCACTTTGAACGTGTTTGCCAGTGATTCACGGCGCAGATCGAGATAGCGATATTTCAATCTAATATCTTCAGCGACATCAACATCTGACTCAATCTGGAACGGCGGTGTTTCAGATTTGTTGATGACCACGACTTCACTGACCTGCACTTCAACTTTACCTGTTTTCAGCTTAAGATTGACAGCTGATTCGTCACGAGCAGTTACTTTCCCTTTAACTTCTATCACATATTCAGAACGCAGCGTTTCAGCAGTTTGAAGTGCTGCAGCTGAGAAGTCGGGATTGAATACGACTTGTACAATACCTTCTCTATCTCTTAAATCGATAAAGATCAGTCCACCTAAATCTCGACGTCTCTGTACCCATCCTTTCAGTACAATCTCCATTCCAATATAGTCTTCAGTCACCAATCCGCAATAAGTCGTTCGTTCCATTTATCGTCTCTCCTTTATATATGCTGTCATATTTTCTAGTGACAGTTCTGTTTCATTGCCTGTCGCCATTTCCTTCAGCTTCACTTGATTTGTCTCAATTTCATTTGAACCAAGGACAACTGTGTATTTAGCATGGAGACGGTCCGCCTGTTTGAACTGTCCTTTCACTTTGCGTTTCAAGTAATCCATGTCGCAGCTGATTCCTGCAGTTCTCAAATCTGCCAAGAGTTTCAGTCCATGAGCTTCTGTATCCGGCATCGTTACAACAAACAACTCAATCGGTTCCTCTACCTCAAGTTCAATTCCTTCTGCTTCAAGTGCCAGCAGCAGTCGTTCAATACTGAGCGCGAAACCGATTCCCGTTTCACTTGGTCCATCAAGCATTTCAAGTAGTCCGTTATAACGACCACCGCCGCATAACGTAGTAATCGCTCCGAATCCTTCTGCTTCACTCATCATCTCAAATGCTGTATGCGTATAATAATCAAGTCCTCTGACAAGACTTGCATCCTCCACATATGGAATTCCTAAAATATCTAGATTTTTCTTAACTTCGTCATAATAGTTTCTGGAATAATCATTTAAATAATTCGTGATTTTAGGTGCTGTCTTGACAGACGGCTGATCTTTATCCACTTTGCAGTCCAGAATACGCATGGGATTCGTATGAAGTCGATTTTGACAGTCCTGACAGAAACCATCGATATGCGGTGTAAAGTGTTCAACGAGCGCCTCTTTATATTCTTTTCGTGAGTCCATATCACCGATTGAATTAATGACAAGCTTCAATGATTTCAACCCAAATGAGCTATAGATATGATACAGCATGTGCAGCACTTCAGCATCAATCGCAGGATTCTCAGCTCCGATAGCTTCAACACCAAACTGTACAAATTGACGATAACGTCCTTTTTGTTTGCGCTCATATCTGAACATCGGGCCCGTATAATACAATTTCACCGGTTGATTTGCATCACCATACATCTTATTCTCTATATAGCTGCGGACCACTGCAGCAGTGCCTTCAGGACGCAGTGTCATGCTGCGGTCACTTTTATCTTTGAAAGTGTACATTTCTTTTTGTACGATATCTGTAGAATCACCGACACCTCTTGAAAATAAATCTGTACTTTCAAACATCGGCGTTCTAATTTCCTTATAATTATAATCAGCCGCAATTTCATTTAATTTCGATTCAACATATCGCCATTTAGGCGTGTCCTGCGGAAGTATATCCTGTGTTCCTCTCGGTATATTGATCATCTTTACAAACCTCCTTAAAATAAAAAAAGCCCTTATACGCAATTGCGCATAAGGGACGAATAACCGTGTTGCCACCCAAATTGATACATGATGTATCCACTCTTAAGGACAAGTATCGTTTGTCTGACGGTTCTACTTTTCATAGAACAACCTCACCTGTTGTTCACAGTCATATGCTCCTCATCTACTTTCAGCAGCTGTAGATGTCTCTAATAAGAAAACAATATAACTTTGACAGGTTCAAGCGGTTTTAATCTGTAATTAAGTTCATCTTACTTCTTCACTGTGTTAAAGTCAAGCTAATAAAGAAAGTAGTTTCTCAAACCATCGACAATCGATGTGGTCACCAGCTGTCGGTAGACTTTGTCGTTCATCATCGTTTCATCGGTAGGATTACTGATATAACCGAGTTCAAGAAGGACAGCAGGGATTTTAGTCTGGCGAATGACTTGAAAATCCGCCTGTCTCACGCCTCTATCTGATAGTAATGTCTTGTCGCTTATCGATTGGTGCAGTGTATCCGCTAGAGACTTCTGCGATTCATTATAGTAATACACAGTCAATCCGTGCGGAGAGCTCTCTTTAAGCGCATCGCTATGAATACTGATGAATGCATCCGCCACGCCTTTACGGTCCTTCAGTTTGACATAGTCATCTGTATCACGCGTCATTAACACAGTTGCTCCTTCTGCCTTTAATTTATCGCGCAGAATCAATGCGGTCTGTAAAGTCACTTCTTTTTCGAGCGTGCCTGTGCTGCTGCTTGCCCCCTGGTCAGAACCGCCATGTCCCGGATCCAGCAGAATGGTCTTTCCTTTAAATGGATTTTTCTGAACAACTTTGTCCTGTTCTATATCAAGAGTTGTGTGCCAGCCAGCGATCCATCCTTTTCGACCCTCTTTGTCTTTGACATAATACCATTTTTTCTGATGGTCTATAATATCAAAGCGGTCACCTTTTTCTACTGCATAAATCGCAGGATAAATGGCCTGGGGTCCTGTTCTCAGTGATGAATTTTCAATCATCGACAAACGTTTCGGTTCCTCACCTCGGCTGGTGAATAGATTAAATAACAATAGTGCCACTATAATACCAGCAATCAAAGCTATTACAATATAAACCGGTGTCTTCAGTTTACGTTGACGGCTCATTGAATTTTACCTTCCGCCGCTTCATATATGACAGTCACTGGACCATCATTGATCAATTCAATAGCCATCATGGCGCCAAAATCTCCTGCTTTGACTGCAATACCTTCACTTTCAAGAAGTCGATTGAATGTCTCGTAATAAGTACGTGCCATGTCCGGCTTCATAGCACGTGTGAAACTCGGCCGGTTCCCTTTTTTGACGTCAGCGTACAAAGTAAACTGTGAAATCGATAAGATCTCCCCCGCAGCCTCTTTAATGGAAAGATTCATTTTTTCATCAGCATCCTCAAATAATCTTGCATGAGCGATTTTTTTCGCCATCACTGCAAGATCCGCTTCAACCGTATTTTCACCGATTCCAACCAACAGCAGCAAGCCATTGCCTATTTCATTATAAATATCTGCGCTTTTCACAGACGCACGTTTCACTCTTTGTAATACTACTTTCATCATACACCTCAGTTCCAGATTCGGGTCACAGTGTAGATATCACTCAACTGCTTTATTTTTTCTACTACTTTATAGATATCATTGACATTTTTGACCATGATACTGATATTGATTTTAGCGCGTTTATCGATGTCTGCACGACCACTGACCTGCACTAATGCAATTTTTGTGGCATTGACTGCCTGCAGTACTTCATTAAGAAGACCGTTTCGGTCATAAGCTTTGATCTCAAGATCGACTTGATAAGTTTTGTTAGAATTCGTCGATTCAACCCATTCCACATCAATGATACGTTCTGTCTCATCTTTAATGTTCGGACAGTCTGTACGATGGACTTTGACACCGTGTCCTTTCGTAATATAACCGACAATATCATCCCCGGGCACTGGATTGCAGCACTTTGATAGTTTAATCAGCATATTGTCCATGCCTTCAACATACACACCAGATTCTGTCTGTATATCTTTTTTGATGTTCAGCGATTTATTGACTTCCTGGACTTGATTAAGTGCCTGCTCTTTTTGCTTAATACGCATTTTTTCAGTCATCTTTGCTACGACACTGCCTGCACTGAGACCGCCGAAACCGACCGCTGCATAGATATCATCCATATGCGAAAATCTGTATTTATCCATTAAGACATTGAAGTTTTCAGCTGTCAATATTTCGTCGGCTCTGAATCCCTGCTCTTTGATTTCAGCTTCAATCATGAACTTTCCTTTTTCGACATTGCTTGACCGGTCCTGCTTTTTGAAGAAGCTGCGAATTTTACTTTTCGCACTGGAAGACTTGACGATCTTCAACCAGTCTCTACTTGGACCATAGGAATGTTTCGATGTTCTGATTTCAATAATATCACCGGTATTAAGCTGATAATCAATCGGTACGATTTTACCGTTGACTTTGGCGCCGATCATTTTATTGCCGACTTCACTATGGACAGCATACGCAAAATCAATCGGTACAGCGCCGAGCGGGAGTTCTACGACATCACTTTCAGGAGTAAAGACATACACTTTGTCACTCTGCAGATCGTACTTCAGAGATTCCATGAATGCTTCCGCATCCATCGATGTGGAGTCCGTCTCTTCAATCTCCTTGATCCAGTTCATTTTACTTAAGTTTTTGGCTTCGTCTGTATTGACTAAGTTTTTACCTTCTTTGTATGCCCAGTGTGCAGCTACCCCGTGCTCTGCAATTTCATGCATTTCAAGTGTCCGAATTTGAATTTCAAGAGGATCACCGTTTGGACCGACAACAGTCGTATGTAATGACTGATACATGTTCGGCTTAGGCATGGCGATATAATCTTTGAATCTACCGGGCATCGGTTTCCATAATGTATGTACTAATCCGAGCACTGCATAACAATCTTTAATAGAATTAACAATGACACGTATAGCGAGCAGATCGAAAATTTGATCGAACTGCTTTTTCTGTTTGACCATTTTACGGTAAATACTGTAAATATGTTTAGGCCTGCCCGAAATATTGCCGTCAATACCGGTAATCCGCATCTCATGTTCGATATTCTCAATCGCATTATCGATATAAGCTTCACGTTCACTCCGCTTCTTCTTCATCAGATGAACAATACGGAAATATTGAATACTATCAATATAACGCAGCGAGATATCTTCAAGTTCCCACTTGATGGTGTTGATACCCAGTCTATGAGCAAGCGGCGCATAAATTTCCAATGTTTCCTTGGCGATTCTCACCTGCTTCTCGTGCGGCATGGCTTTCAGCGTCCGCATATTATGTAACCGGTCAGCGAGTTTCACTAAGATGACTCTGACATCTTTAGCGATGGCGATAAACAATTTACGGTGATTTTCCGCCTGCTGCTCCGCTTTGGATCGATATTTTACTTTTTCAAGCTTAGTGACCCCGTCAACAATAGCAGCTACTTCCTCGTTGAACATATTCACTAAGTCTTTATACGTATAGGGTGTATCTTCTACTACATCGTGTAGAAACCCAGCCACTATCGTCGGGCCATCCAGTTTCATCTCTGCAAGAATTCCTGCGACCTGAATGGGATGCATGATATAAGGTAATCCATTTTTTCGAAACTGGCCTGCATGGGCTTCTTCTGCCAGCATATAACTCTTTACTACAAGCTGATAATCGTCATCTGTTAAATAGGCCTTTGTCATTGCCAGGACATCATCGACAGTGTACGGATATTCATTATTCATGCCTTCACCTCACTTGTTTAATAATGTTAATATCATACTACATATTTTATGATAAATAAACATATGAAAAAAAGAATAATACAGCATCCGCTGTATTATTCTTCTTCGTATGAAACAAGTGAAAGTACGTCATAACCTTGCAGCTTTTCCATACCGTTCAAGTATTTTAAATCGATAATAAACGCAATCCCTGCAACGATACCGCCTAATTCTTCGACTAATTTAATCGTCGCTTCAATCGTACCTCCTGTAGCGAGCAGATCATCCGTAATCAGTACACGCTGTCCAGGTTTGATGGCATCTTTATGCATCGTCAGAACATTGGATCCATATTCCAGGTCATATTCATAGCGGATGACTTCACGCGGCAGTTTGCCTTCTTTTCTGACAGGCGCAAAACCGATACTCAAAGCATAGCTTACCGGGCAGCCGATGATAAAGCCGCGCGCTTCCGGACCGACTACTACATCGATATTCTTTTCCTTGGCAAAACGCACGATTTGATCCGTAGCATATTTGTATGCTTCTCCGTTATCCATGATCGTCGTAATATCTTTGAAACTGACGCCAGGAATCGGCCAATCTGGAACTTCTGAAATATATTGTTTTAAATCCATAATGTCCTCCTAAGACTAATTCATTTTTTCTAATATCAGTGACTTCACTTTGTCAAATGATGAGAATAACAGCAGCTGTTCTACCTGCAGTTGATGATCACGCTGCTGATACGACAGAGCTGACGGAATTTCTACTTTGCCGGCAGTTAAATTGAGTTGATAAGTCTCACCATCGTGAGTAGCTAGTCCCAGTTCAGTCATCACTGTCAGCATGAACAACAGAACATTCGGCGATACATTCAACCGCTGTGTAAGAGTCAGTCCGTCCCGCACAAGAACAACAGGGCTGTTGACCATCAGTTTGTACAATGCTCTGAACTTATCGAGGCTCGGCATACCTTCGAAGTAGACTTGATTGACTTCATGAAAGATCACAAAGATTTGACTGGCTGTCGAAGACTTCATCGTCTCATAGAATGCTTCAAGATCTGCCGGCAGATCTCTCAAAACAATTTTATCATGTCCTGATATATTCTCACCATAAAAATAATATTTACTGCCATTCTTTTTTCGGTTGTTGTTAATCAAGTATATAACCGGCTCATTTTTGAGAAATGCAAATGAGTTCTGATGCTGGTTACGATAATCTACCAATCGAATTTGATCAGATACCATGTCTTCCATCATTAATTGCGGAGAGACATGGCCGTTCCATTCATTCAATTGAAACTTTCCGCACACATCTACAGTCGTGCCTTCAGGATAGTCATGAATGAGTTCGCCGGCTGACCATTTCAGCACATTCAGCTGATTATCCAGCGTCATTTTCAGATGCGCTCCTTGTTGTCCGATGGCTTTGATCTGAGTGATCGTCGCACCTTTCAAACTAAAGACTGGCTGAGGATTATTCGTGCCGAAAGGTCTCAAACGGTCCAGTTGATGAATATTATCCACCGTCACTTCTTCCATGGTCACCTCTGCATCAACAGCGATGACCGGAGTCAGTTCATGGTTCACTAAATAATGATTGAGTCTGTCATTCAACCGACTTTCGAGAGTCTCGACATTGTCAAGCGCCATAGTCAGACCGGCTGCCATATGATGACCACCGAACTTCGTGAGCAGTTCTATTTCAGCGTTAAGATAGTCATACATAGATACTTGAGGAACACTTCTTGCAGAACCTTTTGCATATCCTGCAGCATTGATATTCAACACAATGACCGGCATATAATAGCGCTCGACAAGTTGAGACGCCACGATACCGAGAACACCTTCATTCCAGTCTTCACCTGCCACGACAAGAAAATTATATCCCCTCATCACTTTATCTTCCGCAATGACGAGCGCTTCTTTCACAATATCTTCGACAATCTGTTTTCTTTCAACATTCAACTGATCAACCTGCTCCGCCAGAAAAATACAGGATTCCATATCTTGTTCCATTAACAGTTCAGCGGCTGGTCTCGCATCATCCAGTCGACCGACCGCATTCAAGCGCGGGCCGATCAAAAAGCCGATTGTTTCCTCTGTGATTGCACCACTATGCTTAGCTACTTGCAGCAATGCCTTAATACCGGCCGGCTGCTGCTGATTCAGCTGACTGAGTCCGAGCTTGACCAGCATCCTGTTTTCACCGGTCAACGGCACAAGGTCACTGACCGTACCTATCGCTGTGAATCCGAGCAGTTCCGGAAGTTCACGTCCAAGAAGTGCCGTTGCAAGTTTATAGGCAACACCGACTCCTGCTAAATCAGGACAAGGGTATTCACCTGCTGGATGAGCAGGATGGATGACAGCGTAAGCATTAGGAATGGTCGTTCCTATTTCGTGGTGGTCTGTAATAATGACATCGACACCAAGTGATCGAGCCACTTCTACTTCATGATGACCTTTGATTCCGTTATCAACCGTAATAATCAAGCCGACACCTTCGTCAGCTGCATACTTAAATGCCGCTTCATTAGGGCCGTACCCTTCTGTAAAACGGTTTGGGATATAAAAATCTGTCATTGCACCCAGTTGTTCAAGTGCATAAGTCAGAACAGTGACACTTGTTACGCCATCCGCATCATAATCCCCATAAACTAAAATAGGTTCATCTGCTGCAACAGCTTGATGAATACGCTTGACTGCCTCGTCCATACCATACATGAGAAAGGGGTCGTGAACATTGCCATCCGATAATAAGTCTTCTATCTGGCTGCGTTCAGTGATATTTCTAGCAGCCAGTACTTTCTCAACTAAAGGAGTGATTTTAAATGTCTTGATCAGAGAAGGGTCGAGTGGTGCATCACTACCCATCACCCATTGTTTTTTTACAGTCATATACATCCTCCTGACCGTTTTATTATACATGAGCTGCACCTTCAACTCAAAGTTATCACGCAGCGATTCATATTTTTAATTTCATTATCATTAGAGCGATCAAAAAAACCGTCATAATCATATGACGGTTAACAAGTATGTGACAAATCAGTTGTTATACGTAAATTTTTTCATCATTTTTTACTTTTTCTTCGTATACAGTCAATCGGCCGCCATTATTTTTAAGCTGGCGTTTTTTTAGAATACCCCATAATGGAACAGCGATGAATATCGAACTGAACACACCGGATAGTAAACCGATAAGCAGTGCAACGGAGAAGTTGAAGATACTTGGGGCACCGAGTACAATCAATGCTACGACAACGATAATGACAGTCAGCACTGTATTGATCGAGCGCGTCATTGTCTGTCTGATTGAGCTGTTGACGATTCGGTCAATCTGTTCCGGTGCAGTGATCACTTTCATTTTATGAAGATTTTCGCGCACCCGGTCAAATGTCACAATAGTATCATTGATAGAATAACCGATGATTGTCAGTACCGCTGCAATAAATGTCATATCCACTTCAAATCTGATGATGCTGAAGACAGCGACAATCAAGAAAGCGTCGTGAAGTAATGCCAGTACTGAAGTTAACCCCATCCGCCATTCGAAACGGAACGTCACGTATAGAATAATGCCCAGTGAAGCGATCAATGTTGCAATCATCGCATTTTTTGCCAGCTCTTTACCGATAACAGGCGATACTGTATTGACATTCGGTTCGAATCCATATGCATCATCTATCGCTGATTTTAAGTCCTGAATTTGATCTTTAGACAAAGCCTCTTTGTACTGGACAACCCCATTTTCATTATTGGTTCCAGCTAAAGTCACGTTGTCAGTCGGCAGATCAATGTCGTCCAACGTCTGTTTAAGCGCTGCTACTTTAATCGGCTGCTCACTCTTCACATCGACACGTGTACCACTGGTGAAATCAATCCCTAGATTCAATTTGAATATTGCAAGAGAAGCTGCACCAAGAAGAATCGTGATCAGTGAAGCAATCAATAGGGGTTTCGCAAGTTTGACAAAGTCAATCTTATCCCATTTTGAATGAAGATCGTGAACATCAATTCCTTCATTCAAATCATGACGATTGGAAGGTTTGACACCGAACCAGCTGAATTTATCTTTGAACATATTTGAATTGACCAATAGCGATAATAACAACCGTGTAAAAAATACTGATGTGATAAAACTCATAAGTATCGCAAGTAACAGCATCGTCGCAAAACCTTTGACGCTGCTGACGCCGAAGATGAACAATACAAGCGCTGCAAGCACTGTTGTAATATTGGCATCAAAGATCGTCAGGAATGAGGATTGAGACCCTTTTTGATAAGCCTGTTTAATACTGCGGCCGATCTTCAATTCATCTTTTATCCGTTCATACATGATGATATTGGCATCTACTGCCATCCCAACACCCAGTACAAGCGCAGCGATACCAGGCAGCGTTAACACACCGTTAATTAAATTGAATGCCAGGAGTGTCAAATAAATATAAGCTGAGAGCGTAATGACCGCTATTAAACCAGGCAGCTTATAATACAACACCATGAAGAGAAAGATAATTCCTACACCTATCGCTGAAGCAAGCAGCGTCTTTTGCAGCGCATCCTGGCCGAACTGAGCCCCGACTGATGTTGAATAAATTTCATCCAGCTTAACCGGCAGTGAGCCAGCATTCAGAAGATCCGCGATGTTTTTAGCTCGTTGCAGCCCATCTTCACCGTTAAATCCTCCGGAAATTTCCACATCACTGGAGTTGATCGGACCACTTACAGAAGCAGCACTTACATATTTCGGCTCTTTGCCTTCCTGCTCCCGTTTAACTTCTGCTTCATAACTATCTTTACCTTCTTCAAAGTCCATCCAGATAACCATGATGTTTGGATTCATTTTAGAGACTTTGTCAGTCACTTCTTTGAATTTATCTGCGGATTTCAATTTCAATAAGACATTCGGTTCATTAGTATTCTGCTTGAATCCTTGTTTCGCTGCCCCTTGGACTAAATCTTTACCGGAGAGCAGCAGTTTATCGTTCGCATCACGAATAGTGAGGTTGGCACTTGTCGACAGAATGTCACGTGCTTCATTCTGGTCTTTGACACCTGCTAACTGGACACGGATTCGGTTGCCTTCCTCGATTTGAATTTTAGGTTCAGAGATCCCAAGGACATTGACGCGTGATTCCAGTGTCTCACTTGTCGCTTTAACTGCTGTATCATCAATTTTATCGCCCTTTTCAAGCGGTTTTACTTTGTAAAGTACTTCAAAACCGCCTTGCAGATCCAGTCCGAGATTAACATCTTTCATAATGTTTTTAGCTGTTACCCCTATCAATGTGAACAATAGGACTGTAATCAGTACAAGAGCAACAATTCTACTACGCTTTTTCACACTTTCACCTCTTAATAATCAGTCGCATACAAAAATATGACATTATCATATCACAGTTGATCCAGATGATTACAATAATTTATGACGGTCTTGTAGATTTTACAGCTTCTTTGTCCAATGTCAGTTCATGACCTTTACTGTTGACAGCGATGGTCACTGTTTTAGTGTCCACTGAACGAACTGTTCCGTGAATGCCGCCGATAGTGGTAATCTTATCCCCGCGTTTTAAACTTTGCATCAACTGCTGCTGAGATTTTGCACGTTTCTGTCCCGGTCTGATGATTGCAAAATACGCGACCAGCAGAAGAACGAGTAACGGTAGAATATTTAACAGTATAAATTGAAATTGATCGTTCATAGTAGCCTCCTAGAAGTTTTTTGGGTTTTCAACATTCAAGCCATAGTTTTCGAAGAATTCTTCTTTGTAATCAAGAAGTCTGTCATGACGAATCGCGTCACGTACTTCTTCCATCATATTCAATAGAAAATGCAGATTATGGATCGTCGTCAATCTGATACCGAATGTCTCATCTGCTTTAATTAAATGACGAATGTAGGCTTTCGTATAATTTTTACATGTATAGCAGTCACAATGTGGGTCAAGCGGCGTGAAATCACGCTCGTACTTGGCATTTTTGACAACCACACGTCCCTGTGATGTCATGCACGTTCCATTACGGGCAATTCGTGTCGGCAGTACACAGTCAAACATATCGATACCACGTATAGCCCCTTCTATCAGTGCATCGGGAGAGCCGACCCCCATTAAATAACGAGGTTTATTAAACGGCATCAACGGTGTCGTGTGTTCCAGCATGCGATACATCACGGGTTTGGGTTCACCGACAGATAAGCCCCCGATGGCGTATCCAGGGAAATCCAGTGATACTAAATCTTTAGCACTCTGCGTACGTAGATCTTCGTATTCACCGCCTTGAATAATACCGAACAGTGCCTGATCCTCTGGTCTTTGATGTGCCTTCAGACAGCGTTCCGCCCAGCGGGATGTCCGTTCTATTGAATCCTTGACGTACTTATACTCGGCAGGCATCGGCGGACATTCATCAAATGCCATCATGATATCAGAGCCTAAATCATTTTGAATCTGCATCGCTTTTTCAGGACTTAAAAATAATTTTGAACCATTTAAATGATGTCTGAAGTGGACGCCTTCTTCTTCGATTTTACGCATATCACTTAGACTGAACACTTGAAAACCACCCGAGTCAGTCAGTATCGGCCCATCCCAGTTCATGAACTGGTGGAGTCCTCCTGCTTCTTTGATGACATCATTACCTGGACGCAGCCAGAGGTGATATGTATTACTTAATATAATCTTGGCGTTCATTGCCTTGAGTTCTTCCGGACTCATCGTTTTGACTGTTGCTTGAGTTCCGACCGGCATAAACATCGGTGTCTCGAACGATCCGTGCGGTGTATGGACAATTCCGAGACGTGCCCCTGATTGTTTACATGTTTTTATATGTTCATAAGTTACAGCTGGCATAATAATCTCCTTTAATAGATGAACATGGCATCGCCAAAGCTGAAGAACCGATATTTTTCTTCGACAGCCTGTCTGTAAGCGTTCAGCACATGTTCTCTTGTTGATAAGCTGGAAATCAGCATCATCAATGTTGATTTCGGCAGATGAAAATTGGTAATCATCGCATCAATCCCTTTAAATTCATAACCCGGATAAATGAATATATCAGTCCAGCCGGATGTTTCTTTAAATGTCCCTTCAGTTGACGCAATCGTTTCTAACGTCCGTGTTGAAGTTGTACCGACCGTAATAATGCGGTGACCCGATGCTTTTGTTTGGTTGAGCAGCGCTGCGGTCTCTGCAGTCATTTCGTAGTATTCACTATGCATATCATGCTCTTCTACATTGTCGACACTGACTGGTCTGAAAGTGCCGAGACCAACGTGCAGTGTAATATAGGTGACATTGACGCCTTTATCTTTAATCGCTGTCAGCAGCGCCTCAGTAAAATGAAGTCCGGCAGTGGGTGCTGCAGCAGAACCCAGTGCTTTAGCGTAGACTGTCTGATAACGCGACTGATCTTCCAGCTTCTCCTTAATGTACGGAGGCAGCGGCATTTCACCCAGTTCTTCAAGACGTTCCTGCAGAATGCCATCATATTCAAGCGTCATAATTCTGCCGCCTTGGGCCAGGCTTTCTCTGCACACTGCTTTCAGCTTTCCTTCGCCAAAAGAAACGACTGTTCCTTCTGTGATTCGTTTAGCAGGTTTGATCAGCACTTCCCAGTCATTATCTTCAAGCTGCTTCAGCATGAGCATCTCTACTTTAGCGCCTGTTTCCTCTTTGATGCCAAACAGACGTGCAGGCATCACTTTAGTATCGTTCAATACCAATGTATCTCCCGGCATTAAATAATCGATAATATCTTTGAAGTGTCGATGTGACACGTCACCTGTCTCTTTATTCAACAGCATCAGACGGCTGGCCGTACGGTCTAGAAGCGGCGTCTGAGCTATCAGTTCTTCAGGTAAATCAAAATCAAAATCATTTACGTTCACAGTTATTTCCTCTTTTCGTTACGATACGGATAGTTAAAATGTTCATATGCGAGCGGTGTCGCCTGCCGGCCACGCGTCGTGCGTTCTAAAAAGCCTTTCTGGATAAGAAACGGCTCATAAACGTCTTCAATGGTTACGCGTTCTTCACCGACACTCACTGCTATTGTATCAAGTCCGACAGGTCCGCCATTATAACGTTCAATAATATTCGTCATAATTTTATGGTCGATGTGATCCAGCCCGTGCTTATCGACTTGCAGCATATTCAAAGACTGCGTTGTTGTCGCGACTTCAATATGCGCTTCGCCGTTGACTTGAGCAAAGTCACGAACGCGACGCAGCAGCCGGTTAGCGATGCGGGGTGTCCCACGGCTTCTGCTGGCTATTTCCGCTGCAGAATCAGCATCGATAGACACGTCAAATACTTCTGCAGTCCGTGTAATGATTTCCATTAAATCCTGGTCATCATAATAATCAAGACGTAGATGCACACCGAATCTATCACGAAGGGGTGCTGATAAGCTGCCTGCACGCGTCGTTGCACCAACTAAAGTAAAGGGTGGCAGGTCAATTCTAATACTTCTTGCTTCCTCTCCCTTACCGACCACAATATCAAGGCAGAAATCTTCCATTGCAGGATAGAGAATTTCCTCTACCACACGGGACAGCCGATGAATCTCATCTATGAACAACACATCGCCTGCATTCAGTGATGATAAGATAGCTGCAAGATCTCCCGGACGTTCAATAGAAGGTCCTGATGTTGTTCTGATGTTGACGTCAAGTTCATTTGCGATAATGTTAGCAAGGGTCGTCTTGCCGAGTCCCGGCGGTCCATAGAGAAGGACATGGTCCAGAGCTTCATTTCTGAGTTTAGCCGCCTGAATAAAGATGTTAAGGTTGTTCTTCAACTTATTCTGACCGATGTATTGATGGAGCAGTGTCGGACGCAGCTTAAGTTCATTGTTCGCTTCCTCTAAATCCATCAGCGTATCATCCATCATCCGTTCTTCCATTCTATCACTTCCTTAAGACACTAATATCTGCAAGCCGCGTTTGATGTTTTCATCTACTTCTTTAATTTTTTCAGCTTTCAGTTGTTTCTCCACTTTAGCGAGTTCACGACTTGAATAGCCGAGTGCTTCAAGTGCCAGCAGTGCTTCAGCCACTGAATCATTTTCTTCATAGTCATCAAAGAGCGCTGATTCATCGACAATCAAGAGCTTACCTTTTAAGTCGAGAATGATTTGTCTTGCTGTTTTCTTGCCGATACCAGGAAACTTAATTAAATAGGCTTCATTTTCCTGCTCAATGGCTTGTTTGACTTCATGCGGCGTGCTGGTTGCAAGAATCGCCAGCGCTGATTTCGGACCGATACCCGTCACTTTGATCAGCGACAGAAACAATCCTTTTTCCTCCTCAGACTGAAAACCATAAAGCGTATGTGCATCTTCTCTCACGATGAGCTGAGTGTATATTTGCAGCTCATCGTTCAGGAATTTCTGAAAGCGGTAAGGGTTAGGTGTCAAGCACTCATAACCTATCCCCCCGATATCTACAACGACATGCGTCGGGTAGATTTGATTAAGTGTCCCCTTTAAATATGCGTACATAGCTCCTCCTTACATAGTCACCCCTATTAACTGTACTTGATTGACACCATCGAGCTGCTTCAACTGATCCAGCAGCCCGTTGATGGTCGCATCCATAGAGGTGGCATTTAATGTCATCGTAATCGTTGTCTTGTCTTTGATCGGCAGACTTTGGTGGATGGTGAGCACTGAACCTTGTTCTAGTGCGATAAACTCAAGGACACGACTTAATAATCCGACCGTATCATCGACATGGAGCAGAATGGTCATATGACGTTCTGACGATGAATCATCAACCGGAAAAATAGTGTCCTTGTATTTGTAAAAAGCACTGCGCGACAAATCAAAGCGTTTGACTGCGTCAAAGATAGCAAGGTGCGGCTCATTATCAAGAAGTTCTTTCACTTTCAATGTCTTCTTTATAGACTCAGGCAGCACGTCTTCTCTGATCAAGTAATATTTCTTGTTATCGGCCATACAGTCACCTACTCTACGAATTCAAATTCCCCGCGTAAAATCCGGACGATATCGCCGTTTTTAGCACCACGGGCGCGCAGCGCATCATCGATACCCATCGTCCGCATTTGACGGGCAAATCGTCTCACTGCAGCATCGCGGGTGAAATCTGTCATCTTGAACATCCGTTCAATGGCGTTACCGCTGACGACGTAAGCACCATCGTCATCACGTGTGATTTCAAAGTGATCTGCTGATTTCTCATGTTTGTACATGACACGGTGAACTGCTGTATCTTCATCATCAAGATCATAGTCCACATCTTGAGTGGCATCAAGTAAATCTGCTACGCGGTATAACAATGTATCGATATTTTGATAAGTCGCTGCACTCAGTTCAATGATTTCAATATCATCACCGACTTCTTCCTTAAACAGCTCTAAGTTGTCATCAGCACCAAGCATATCCATTTTATTAGCCACAACGATTTGTGGTCGTTTTGCGAGCTTGGCGTTATACTGCTTTAATTCTTTGTTAATCGTCACATAATCCTCATAAGGATCACGACCATCTGTCCGTCCCATATCAATGATATGAATGATTACCCGTGTGCGCTCAACGTGACGCAGGAACTGGTGCCCTAGACCGACACCTTCAGAAGCCCCTTCAATCAGACCCGGCAGATCCGCCATTACAAAGCTGCGGTTATCCTTCGTCTGTACGACACCGAGATTCGGTTTGATTGTTGTAAAATGATAGGCACCGATTTTAGGTTTGGCCTTTGACACGATAGATAATAATGTTGATTTACCGACACTTGGGAAGCCGACCAATCCAACATCTGCCATCAACTTAAGTTCCAGTACTACTTCGATTTCCTCACCCGGCTCACCGTTTTCACTGAACTCCGGTGCGGGATTCGAAGCTGAGGCAAATCTCGAGTTACCTCGGCCACCACGGCCGCCTTTTGCGACCACTGCCTGCTGGCCGTGCACCACAAGGTCAGCGATGACTTCTTCAGTCTCAGCATTTTTGATGATGGTGCCCGGTGGTACTTTCAGTATTAAATCTTTCGCACCTCGCCCGTGCATATTACTCGTTTGTCCATTTTCACCTTTATCTGCTTTGAACATCCGCTGGAATCTAAAATCGAGCAATGTTCTTAATCCTTCGTCTACTTCGAAGATAACGGAAGCCCCTTTGCCACCGTCACCACCTGCAGGACCGCCTAACGGTACATATTTCTCACGTCTATAAGCCACAATGCCGTTACCACCGTCGCCTGCTTTTAAGTTAATTTTGACCTGATCGACAAACATCTGTACACCTCTTATCTATTAATTTTAAATGCTGCTGTTATCATATGGTCGCTGATGACCCAGTCAAAAGCTTCATCACCCTGTACATCACTGTAGTCTCCACCTGATAGAATAAAATGGACGTCTATCGTCTCTTCTTCATCAAAAAGTTCGATTTCAATGAGCTGCTTATATGCAGCAGGAATCGTTGCTATAAAACTCATCCACCGGTCAAACTGTGAAGTTACAAAGGCATCACTGGCAGCGTCACCTTTAGAATTCACTTCAAATCTCCAGCTGTAACGACTGGCTGTTGTCTGATAATTGACAACCGCCTCAAGAAAAGCAGGCCATGGCAGCCGGAATAACTGCTGTTCTTCATGGACTCTTTGAGTCCACCGCTCTGCTGCCGCTTTTGCCTGTTCATAATGTCCTAATTCAAGGTAACCATTGATCAGCTGCAGTTGATTGCTGACATCATGTTTCGCGCGTAAATAAATATCGACTGCTTTCATTATATTCTCCTTTAAGACATTATAACAGAAGACTGTACGACTGGGACGAACACTGTATCAAAAAGAAAAGCACTTGAACATGATGTTCAGTGCTTTAATGTGTTATTATTTTGCTTCAGCGTACACAGAAACTTTTTTCTTGTCACGACCGAAACGTTCGAATTTTACGACACCGTCAATTTTAGCGAATAGAGTATCATCTCCACCACGACCTACGTTTTCACCAGGGAAAACTTTAGTACCGCGCTGACGGTATAGGATTGAACCACCAGAAACGTATTGACCATCAGCACGTTTAGCACCTAAACGTTTTGATTCAGAGTCACGACCGTTACGTGTAGAACCTACCCCTTTTTTCGATGCGAAAAATTGTAAGTTTAATTTCAACATGAGTTACACCTCACTTAAAGTTTAGTTTTATGAACTGACCATATTCATCAGCAATAGTTTCCAAAGAAACAATCATGGACTGAATAATCAGCTGAGCTTCGTTATTATTTAAATCTATCACACGGAATTTGAAAAAGCCACCATCATGTGCATAATCGATATCCGGGCGTTCATCTGTCAGTCCAAGAACAGCATTCATACTGCCAAATACAACAGCTGATGCTCCAGCACATACTAAATCCTGACCATGTGGTGCAGAATCGGCATGTCCAGTCATCTCAAAATCAGTGACTCTCCCATCATCGTTGACAGCAATGGTTACATTAATCATTACGCGTTGATCGCTTCAATAGTTAAACGTGTATAAGGTTGACGATGACCTTGTTTACGTTTGTAGTTCTTTTTAGGTTTGTATTTGAATACAGTCACTTTTTTACCGCGGCCGTGTTTTTCAACTTTCGCTGTAACAGTAGCACCTTCAACAACAGGTGAACCTACTTTGACTGATTCTCCACCCACTAATAATACTTTGTCAAAAGTGAACGTCGCACCTTCTTCTGCGTTAATTTTTTCAACCCAGATTGTTTGACCTTGCTCTACTTTTACTTGTTTTCCACCAGTTTCGATAATAGCAAACATACTTGCACCTCCTATAATATTTTAAGTCACGCCGTCTACAGGTGGATTACTCACTTGGACCTGCAGTCGTGCGGTTGTATGTAGCTATAAACTACTCAACTTAAATATAGTACCATCCTAATTTTAAGAAGTCAACTTTATTTATACGTCCGTTCCAGCGTTTTTAAGATGAGCGGAAAGATCAGTACAATCAGCAGTAAATTCATTAAGCTTGAAGGAATTCCATGAAGCCCTAAAAACTCAAAAATATTCATCGCTGAATCCGTCAAAATGATGTGCATCACATAGAAGACACTTTCAAATAACAGGACAAATATGAACAGCAGACCTATCATCACAGCAATATCTTTGTAAAACACTTTGAACAACTGATTCATCATGATGATGAAGACGATATAGCTGAATGTATATATCCCGTACACAGTGCCCAAATATATATCCGATACCAGCCCAAAAAAGATTCCGAGTATGAGAGCGACTGTCGGATTTTTATATACTGTCAGCATCAATAAATATAAAAACAGCATATGACTCGTAAAATGAAACGACTGACCGAACCATTCAATCGGCATCATCGTATTGATCAGTGTATCAAGATAGAAGAGCGAGAGTGCAATCAGTGGAATAATGACAAACTGCATTAACTGTCACTTCCTTTTGCAGCGGTCGGGCTCTTTTTAGCGATATACACTTGTGTAATATCATTTAAGTTGGCTGCTGTTTCAACATAGGCCATCTGACTTAAACCATATTCATCATTTTCTACTTTTTTGACTTTGCCAATCAATATCCCTTTAGGAAATTGACCGCCTAATCCACTTGTAATGACTTTTGTTCCGACCTTCACTTTGACATTATTCTCAATATCACTCAGAACAAGAAGATTTTTGCTGTCATCATAATGGTCGATCATTCCGAATATTTCAGTACCGCCCTGCTGCAGAGAAACACTGATTTTACTGGCTTTTACACTGGACGATATCAGTTCAACCTGACTTGAGTATGCATTGACTTTTTTAATGCGGCCGACAAGCCCGTCATTTGTAATGACCGCCATATTTTCTTTGACCGCTGCCGATTCCCCTTTATTCAGAATGAAAGTATTCATCCATTCATCTTGATTTCTAGCAATAATCGTCGCTATTTCAGGGTCATATTCCGAGATGCTGTCCGTGTTAAGCAGGTCCCGAAGTTCCTTATTCTCTTTTTCAAGGCGATAATTATCTGCTTCGACTTGATTGAAGCCTTTGATTTTGTCTTTGAGTTTTCTATTTTCTTCAACTGCATCCCACATATTGACGACATTGGATAAATTGTGTGAGATAAACAATGCCGGATAGGATACTATACGCTGTCCTAATGCTGCTGAATCCCCGACAATCTGCTCAGGGACAGACGTATTTCTTTCTCTTAATGATAGACCGACAAGCATAATAAAAATAATCAGTCCAAATAGAACAAAAACGAGTTTGTTCCGACTGTAGAAATTCGGCAAGCTAAACACCTCATTGAGTTTAATCTTTAGTAGTTAAAGAATACCATATTTTAATTTTAATCGAAGAATTTTTTCGATATTTTTATCGAGTTTCTCTTCTTTAATCAGGCCCTGCCGAACACTTTTCTTTATTTCTTCAACAATATAAGGGATGTGCTGCGTATCTGAACCGATAAGGACCATCGTGTTTCCTGCCAGCAAAGCACGTTTGACTGCATCCAGCTGACTGTAACTTTTGGCTATCGCCCCCATCGATAGATCATCAGTCACAATCACCCCGTCGTAGTTCATATCATGGCGCAGTAAGTCAGTGACGATGACTTCTGATAATGAACTCGGCAATGAATCCAGCTGCTGCAGCTGAATATGAGACACCATGATCATATCCAGTTCATCTTTCAGTGCAGCAAATGGTCGAAGTTCAACCGCTGTTAACCGGTCCATCCCGTGATTGCTGACAGGTAAAGATTCATGTGAATCAACAAAAGTATCACCATGTCCTGGAAAGTGTTTGCCACTTGTAACAATTCCGGCATCCATAATGCCTTGATTGAATTTACCGGCCATCTGCGTCACTTGTTCAGCGGTCGTACCAAAACTTCTATCGCTGATGACCCGATTGGCGGGATTGGTCCAAATATCAAGTACGGTTGAGAAATCAAGATTGAAGTTCAGTGATTTCAGTGTTTCACCCGTCCATCTTCCACGGTTGTACACCAACTGTTCGTCTCCTGTGCCGGCCAGATGATAGGCACTTTCTGTATTGCCGAGCTCGCTCGGCAGCCGGTTCACTCGTCCCCCTTCCTGATCTACACCTATGAAGAGCGGAATATCACGCTCAGTCTGCTCAATCTGGTGATTCAATGCTGTCACTTGGGAGACTGTTTGAATATTCCTCTTGAACAGAATGACGCCTCCCAATTTACGATGTGCCATAGCTGCCAGTTCTGAAGTTAAAACAGTGCCATCAAAACCGATGATCAGCGATTGATATATTTTTTCCTCAAGCGTCATGTCTTCTATAATCAGATGCGTTAAATCAACAGATGGCAGTTTCCTATAGCTTAGTTTGTCATGATATTGAGTGTTATCATAGTGATTCTGACATCCGGTCAGAACGCTCAATAAGACAGTAATAATGATGATACGTTCCATATGTTACTCCTCAATAAAAAAAATAATTATCCGAAGATAATTATTTTTAATATAACATTAAAATGATGATTTTTCCTGTAAACTTATTTGCTGACCGAGTTGATTCAACTTACTCTGTAAATCCTCTTCTGAATCGAATAATGTAATAGTCTTGTCCCCGAAACGATACAGAATATAATCATCATTCCGCTGTGCAATTAAATAATCATCATTAAAACCAAGTCGAGATAACCCCGAAACATCCATAAATTCCTGCTTATCCATGAAATCAAAAACATTTTTCACTTGAGTCAACGGAATATTCTTAAACAGTTCATTATCTTCCAGAGAATAGTGGGTCTCGTTCTGCATCGTTTTTGATATGTCGTGCGTCTTAAAACTATCCATTCCCGGTATATCACCTTTGAATACTATTACTATTATAATCGCCGCGAGCAGCGCAAGCAGAATCATTGTACGTATCACTCGAATCATTAGTCTGAATATCAATTTCATCTATTTCACCTCTGACACTACTATACAAAATGATACGCCGGCTGACATCGGTCCTAAGATGGAACTTTCATCACCATCACATAAAACTGCATACCGTCCACTTCAAACTGCTTCACTGTTTGAAAACCAGTCTGCTGATAGAGTCTGACTGCCCGTTGATTAAATGCAGCGACAGTCAACCTAAAATAATCAGGCTGATACAGCTCTGTATAGAAACTGATCAGTACATCCATCAGTTCACTGCCGTAACCTTGTGACGTCATGTCTGGACGGAGTGCGAGTCCAATATCCAGATAGCGCGGAAGATCATCATAATCGATATCTACCGTTGCTGTTTCTCCGTCGCAGAAGAAACCGACAAGCTCGTCACGATAGAACACAGAATAATAATGTCCATTCTGGAATTCTTCAATGACATAGGGGTCACCTTCGATATTATAGAACCGATACCCGTCACCGAAGTCCCAGTCAGCAATGCACTCTGCCTGGTCACGCGTCATCGGCCTCACTTCAATGAGCTCCATGTTATTGTCCAGCTGACTGCAGACGGTACATTTTAGCATACTGACCACCGAGCTGGATCAATGAAGCATGATTGCCGGACTCAATGATCTCACCTTTGTCCAGCACGATAATTTTGTCTGCATTTTTAATCGTTGATAATCTATGTGCGATGATGAATGTCGTTCTTCCTTGTTTCAAGACATCCATGGCATTTTGAATGATCTCTTCTGTTTCAGAGTCAATACTTGCAGTTGCTTCATCAAGAATCAAGATAGCTGGATCAAACGCCAATGCACGAGCAAAGGATATGAGCTGACGTTGACCGCTTGACAACGTACTCCCTTTTTCAACGACAGGTGTATCGATGCCCTGTTCAAGACCATAAATCACGCGGTCGCCACCAACAGCATTCAATGCAGCTACGGCGCGTTCTCTTGAAATACGAGAGTCGTTCAATGTGATATTGCTGAGGATGGTTCCACTGTAGAGATAAGGATCCTGAAGTACAATCCCCATCGACTGTCTAAGCGATTGTTTCGTCACTGTTTTTGAATCTATACCATCGATCAAGATCTGGCCATGTGATGGATCGTAGAAGCGAAACAGCAAGTTCATAATAGAACTTTTCCCTGAACCCGTGTGTCCCACTAACGCGATTGTTTCTCCGCGGGATGCCTGAATATCAATATGCTTCAAGACGTACTGATCATCTTTGTAGGCGAATGACACATCCTTGAACTCAACCTGCCCTTGTGCAGGACGCATTTCTTTGTCTTCCATTATTTCTGGTTGTTCATCCATCATTTCATAGACACGGTTCGCAGAGACTCTGGCCTGTTCAAGTACGCTCAAGTTGTTGACCATATTGAACATCGGATTGAATAATCTCGTCAAATAATCGACGAGCACATACATCATTCCGACCGTCATAGCTTCTGTCCCACCTAGAAAAGTTGTCCCAAAGACATAGATCATCACTGCAAATATCAATGCCCGGATAGTTCCCATCAAGTTATGACTCGTCAATGAATCGAGCTGGATGATCCTTGAATAGTTTTTCAGATAAGTTTCATTCAGTTCATTGAATTCGTCCTGAATCTTCTGTTCCTGATTGAATGCCTGGATGATGGTCATCCCGTTAATGGATTCATTGAGCATGGCATTCATATCACTGTTCTTCTCACGTGTCACATGATTGTACTGATCAGATAACTTGCGATAAAACGTCAGCCAGATGAACAGCAGCGGAACGACAACCAAGGCTGTCAATCCAATCTTCCAGTTGAAATAGAAGATGGCAATGATAATACCAAGAATATTGACAATGCCTGAAATATAAGTCGGTACCATGACTGTGAATAATTCAAGAATTGTCTGTGTATCGTTAGTAATTCTCGCAACGACTTTACCAGCCGGTAGGTTATCAAAGTATTTGATAGGGAGACGCTGCATATGAACAAACAAGTTATTCCTTAAATTCTTGATGACATTAGAGCCGGCGTTCTGAAAATAAATCGTCTGATAATAACTCAATACTGCATTGATCAATGCGACGACTGCATATAATGCAAGCAACCGATAAATCGGACCCATCTCGATGACACCAGACTTGGCGGTTCTTACATGGTCGTCGATGATCGTCATCGCAATAATCGGCCCGACCAGTTCAGCAATGACTGCTAAAATTAAGATGATGAAACCGATGATGAACATGCGCTTATACTGCATAGCTTCTTTAAACAACCGTTTAGTCACTGACATTACAGTTCCTCCTCTCCCAGCTGCTGACGGTCAAACTGTTCTTTGTACCAGCCGCCTGCCTGAAGCAGCTCTTGATGTCTTCCCTGCTGTACAATTTCACCGTGATCCATGACAACAATCAAGTCAGCATGCTGTACGGCTGACAGTCGATGTGTCGCAATGACTGTTGTTTTACCCTGTCTTGACTGCTGAATGTTGTTGATGATCGCCGTTTCTGTCTTAGCATCGACAGCTGACAGTGAATCGTCGAGTATCAATATTTCAGGATCTTTGATCATCGCGCGGGCAATAGAAATCCGCTGCTTCTGGCCACCAGAAATAGCAATTCCCTTTTCCCCGACCAATGTTTCAAGACCTTGCGGCAGTCGTTTCACATCTTCAGTGAAATTCGCCAGATGAATGGCATGCTGGATTTCTGCATCCGTAGCATTCGGACTGCCGAATTTAATATTTTCTTTTACCGATCTTGAAAATAATATATTTTCCTGTGACACGTAGCCGATTTTTTGACGTACATCCAGCTTGGTCATCTGTTGAATCACATGTCCACCAAGTGATATATTCCCCTGTCCGACAGGGTATTCTTTGAGAATCTGCTTGATCAACGTCGTCTTACCACTTCCGGTCGGGCCTACAATACCAAGTGTCTGCCCTTCTTCCACATGAATATTGATTCTTTTTAAATTCACTGTTTCACTGAGCGGATACTTGAAGTCTACATTCTGAAACGCCACTTGATGACCAGCAGGGCTGACTGCATCAATAGGATCCAGCAGTACATCCTGCTCATCCATGACAGCCATCACTCGATCAAGAGACGCATTACCCCGCTGCATAATATTGAACAATAGACCGATAGCAAACATCGGCCAGACAAGCATGTTCAAGTAGACATTGAATGTAATCAGTCCACCGATAGTAATCTCACCTTGATTGACAAGAAAGCTGCCGTAACCTAATGCAATAATAAAACTTAACATCGTCACAATAATGGTCAACGGTTTGAACAATGCATCCAGTCGCTCGACATGCATGAATTTATTAACGACATCTGTCGTCATCTCAAAGAACTTGTTGTTCAGATTGTCTTCCTGCGCAAATGCACGCGTCACACGAATCCCCTCAATAGATTCAAGAACATCATCATTCATGTCACCGAATGCATCCTGACTTACTGTGTAACGTTCGTGAATCAGCTTGCCGAGCTTCTGCTCGATAATCGCAAGAAACGGCAATGGCAGCAGTGCAAACAATGTCAGCTTCCATGAGATGGTAAAGCCCATCATCAAAATTATGGTTGCCATAAAAGTCGTACTGTCAATCAATGTTAAAATACCGAACCCGACCGTCTGTCTGATGGCGGAGAGATCGTTAGTTGCTCTTGCCATCAAGTCCCCTGTCCGATTCTTTTCATAAAAACTTGGACTCATAGTCAGAAACTTCGCCATCAATTTACGGCGCATCAGACTTTCCAGCAGCTGAGAACCATTGAAGAGCAGATACCGCCATACATAATGAATCACATAGCCGACCAGTGTCAAACCTACAAAGAAGACAAGAATAATGGTCAAAAGCCGCTCAGTCAATTCTCCACTGTTGATATAATCAATGGTTCTACCGATGATCCAAGGCGGCAGAATTTCTGTGATATTGGCCACAAGCAGCAGCATGACCGCAATAATATAACGTTTCTTCTGCTGTTTGAAAAACCATCCTAATTTAAATAACACTGAAAACATAAGCTCACTCCTTTTTTCTAAACATGATTCCTAGACGCAAAAAAGCGCACACCTCCATAAGGAAAGCATGCGCTTTGTATGGTAAGGAGTCAGACTCCTCCAATGAACGATTGAATAGAACACTGAGGAGGATGATATGAAGTTACATAGATAGCTGCGTCCTGGTAGTTTTTCATGGTCTTATCCTCCTTTTCTTAATTCTCAATATTATCATAATTCAAAATATTCTCTTTGGCAATATAAATATTCGTTTTCCGAAACATTATTTTTTCAGCCATTTTTTAATGAGCCACAGAAATAGCAGGCAGATCAATCCCCAGATGATACCGGCTGCAATCGCTCCAAAAATGACCGACCACAAACTTCCTTCATAAGTATTTTCAAGCAGCGTGAAGAAAATAATAGGGAATAGACTCATTCCGATGACGGCTGTCGCAAAGGTTATGACGAAATGCTTCCTTAAAATCACTGATTCCTTGTTCACGATGCTGTACATATAGACCATCGGGGCAATGATCAGCAGTAAAAATACAATTGCAAATATATCCATGTGTTCACCTCATCTTGATTATAAATGATATGACCACACAATTCACTGCCTATTACAATATTCCCTTCTCCTTAATACTGATAAATGTCCCGTCACCGATGATGATATGATCAAGCAGTTCTATGCCGAACATCGTCCCGCAGTTCATCAAGCGCTTTGTCGCTTCTATATCTTCTACTGAAGGCGTCGGGTCGCCGCTCGGATGATTATGGGCCACTATTATATTGGCAGCAGAACGTTTGACCGCTTCTTTGAACACTTCTCTCGGATGGACGATAGATGCATTGAGTGACCCTTTAAAGATGAGCTGTTCGTGAATGACTACGTTCTTTGTATTCAAGTATAAACCGATGAAATGCTCCTGCGTATAATACCTCATCCGTTCCATTAATAAATCAGCGACACATTGCGGCGTCTTAATTCTGATTTTATCCTCCAGTGAATGCGTATGCATTCTTACCGCGAGCTCTATCATCGCAAGCAATATCACAGCTTTTTTCTCACCGATGCCCTTCACTTCTCTCAGTTCCTGAAGTGTCAAATATCTTATATCTCTGACATTTCCGACTTGGTTCAAAATATTGTTGGCCACGTCCAAAACCGTTTCATCCTTGGTTCCTGTATTAATTATAATAGCAAGCAATTCCTGATTGGTCAGCTGTTCAGGACCATATGTCAGCAGCCGTTCACGTGGCTTATCATGTTCAATCATTGGCAGCATCAATTGATAAAACCTCCAAAATAGATAGAATGTAGTTCATCGAAATAAAGCAGAACAATCATGGTGCTTGCCGCAATAAATGGAACGAGCGGTATTTTTTTTAGACCCTTCTTATAAAATAAAAAGATGATAGCCGCCACACCTCCTGTAATATATGTCAGCATAAAGATATAAACAAAATATTCCCACGATAGAAATAATGACATGATGCTGAGTAATTTAACATCCCCGTAGCCGATACTATGCGTGAGGAAATAAAATAGATGAAGCATTACAATCAAGAACAATGAAATAAACAGATGGTTGATAGTCAGCTGATGAAAATTGAAGATAAGCAGAAGCAAAAAGAAGAGAAGGATCATATGATTAGGAATACGAAAATGATGAATGTCATAAATAGCGAGTGGTATTAAAAAGCAGATGAGTATGATGCGGTTTGGAGTCATCTCATCATATTGAGCCGTCATCAATAAAAACATCAGCGCGAACAGCAGCTCAATCACCAAATGATTGACTGGAATCAGCTGCCGACATCCCCTGCACCTCCCTCGTTGAACGATATAACTGACTACCGGAATAAGTTCATACCACTCGAGATCTTTTCCACATGATAGACAATGAGAACGACGCAGTAAAGAAGATTCATGATTCAGCACACATAACATGAAAGAACCGATGATGCTACCGATAATTAACGACCACACGATGTCACCTCCATCATTGATAGCTCTACTATATTACAGAAAATCTGATTAGTAAAAATGCAGCATTTGATGAAATGACCAAAAAAAAACTGCAGTATTTGATGAAAATCGTCACGTTCATCAAATGCTGCAGTCTTTTTTATCGTTTTTCATCACTAATGGACAAAAATGCAGTGGTTACACAATATACAGGTAAACAATCATACTGCCCAGACAGATGATCACCCAGATCAGTGAGATCTTCCAGACAAATCGCAGCCATCTCGTGTAAGGAATTCCTGCAACGGCAAGCAGTCCCATCAAAGAAGCTGACGTCGGTATGATGTTGTTGCTGATCGCATCTCCGTACTGGAAGGCAAGTACTGCGAGCTGACGATTGATATCCAGTAAATCAGCAATCGGCACCATGATCGGCATCGTTGTCATAGCCTGACCTGAACCAGAAGGAATGAAAAAATTCAGTACCAGCTGTGTCATGAACATAGCAACGACAGAGAATGCGGCAGGTAAATGATCGATGAAATCAGTCATATAAAAAACAATCGTATCAATGATTTTACCTGATTCCAGGACGACCACAATCGCACGGGCAAATCCGACGATCAACGCACCGTACAGAATGTCTTTCATCCCTTCAATCATCGCATCAAATGTACCGTTCAGCCCTAATCCCCCGATTAAACCAGCTGCAATTCCTAGCATCAGGAAATTGGCACTCATCTGAATAAGAAACCATTCATACTTGAAAATACCAAAGACATTGATGACAACCGTAAAGAGCAGCAGCAGTAAGATCCAGCCATGCCGCTTATTAAACGGCTCAATGTGAGTATTTGCGATATCATCTGATATCGTACTTCTCTCTTCCACATTGATATCATGAATCAAGCTCTTGTCCGGATTCTTTCTGACACGTTCTGCATACCACATGACATAAATAATCCCGCTGATCAGTACAAGCAGATAAACAATTGTTCTGAACAACCAGCCGGAAAACAGCGGTACTTCCGCAATTTTCTGAGCAACACCGACAGTAAATGGATTAAGCATCCCTCCAAGAAAACCGATACCTGCTCCGAGAGCAATCATTGCTGCTCCGACCATTGCATCGTAACCAAGTGCTGAAGCAAGGGCAATCCCAATCGGCACAAAGACAATTGCTTCTTCACTGAGACCGATAGAAAACCCTAAAATGCTGAATAATATCATAGTCAGCGGAATCAGCCATTTGCCGTGTCTTCCAGACCGCTTCATCATCGTATTGACCCCAGCATTAATAGCATTTGTTCGATGGATAATACCAAATGCGCCACCGACAATAAAGATATAGAAGATAATCTCCGCACCGGCAATCATTCCGTCCGGCACTGCTCTGAATATCTCTATTGGCGATACAGGTGACTGAGTGACTTGTTGATATGATCCATTCATTACCTCTGTTCTACCGTCCACTTCTTGCCGCTCAAAAGAACCGGCGGGAATAACGTATGTCAGCACACATGCTGCGGCAACTAAAAAAAGCAGCAGTGCATATGTATGCGGCATTTTCAGTTTATTCTCCATAACAAAAACCCCCTATATAAGAGGGTTCCCTATTTTCAGAATAATTAATTAATTTTTATTGTTTTTTTAAATACTCTTTGACTGCACTGATGAAGTAAAGACTTCCGGTGACTAGCAGCAGGTCCCCGTCATAATGTTTGATGAGTTCACCGTAGTCTTTTACTTTCTCTACCCGCTCATGTTCAACATGCTCATAGATCACGTCGACCGGCAGAGCTTTTGGAAATTCAAATTCAGTGACATAGAAGGTCACTGCAATATCTTCCAGTGCCATCAGCATACTGCCGATAGGTTTACCGCTGATAGCACTGAACAGTACATCGATGCGCCGATCAGGATAATAAGCTTTCATCGTTTCTACTAATACATCGATGGATTCTTTGTTATGTGCCCCATCGAGAATAATGGTCGGCTGGTCCTGAATTTTTTCGATGCGTCCTGTCCAAGTCGTCTGCTCGATTGCATCCACCATCTTATTGAAGTCAAGCGTCATCATACCGCGCTCATACATTTCAATCAATGTCGTCATTGCTACAGCTGCATTTTCCTGCTGATGTGTGCCCATCATTTTCAGACCAATATGTTCAAGTTCATAATTGTTATAGCGGTATGTGAATTCCTTACCCGATGGAATGACGTAAAAGTCACGGCCCAATTCAATCGCTTCCGCCTGGTCATGCGCCTTATTGACTATGTACTGTCTTGCTTCTTCATTTTTAACAGCATAGACAAGCGGTACACCTGGTTTGATGACACCCGACTTCTCCTTCGCTATATCGAGATAAGTGTCTCCCATAATATTAGTGTGATCAAGGCCGATACTAGTCAACACTGTCATAATAGGAGAAAATACATTAGTTGAATCATTTTTTGCTCCGAGACCCGCTTCAACTACCACAAAATCAACCGGATGTACCTCGCCAAAATAGAGAAACATCATCAGTGTAATGATCTCAAACTCAGTAGCCGGACCTAAATCTGTTTCCTCCGTCATCTGCTCACTGACTGGTTTGACCCGCTCAACAAGGAGGACGATTTCTTCATCTGTTATCGGGCTGCCATTGAGACTGATTCTTTCATTGAATGTCTCGATATACGGCGAAGTAAACGTACCGACTTGATAGTTGTTGGCAAGTAGTGCATTCTTCAAATAGCTGACAGTTGATCCTTTACCGTTTGTTCCTACGACATGAATGCCATGAATATGCTGTTCGGGATTGCCAAGTCGTTCAAGCATCCACTGCATCCGTTTGATACCTGGTTTGATACCAAACTTCGTCCGTTCATGAATCCAGTACAAACTCTCTAAATAATTCATAACTTCGCCTCTACTTCAATTGCGCTAAACGTTCTTTCACTGCGTTGTAGCGCTCTGTATAAGTGACCTGCTTCTCTTTTTCTTCATTGATGACTTTTTCAGGTGCTTTTGAAACAAATCTTTCATTTGCCAGTTTGTTGTTCACTCGGTCAAGTTCTTTCTGCCATTTCTCAAGTTCTTTTGTCAGACGCGCCCGTTCTTTATCCATATCAATCAGGCCTTCAAGCGGTAGAATCACTTCTGCCCCAGTCACTGGAATAGTCATGGCTTTGTCAGTCACTTCAGGATTCTCAGCAATGACAAGTTCTGAAGGATTACAGAAACGTTCCAGATAGAACCGGTTCTCTTCAAGTTGTGTCGTCACTTGATCATGATTGGTCTTCACAATCATTGGAATTTCTTTTGACATCGGAGTATTGACTTCATTACGGGCCGTACGTACAGCGCGAATGATTTCCATCAGCTGCTCCATATCTTGTTTGGAAGAATCATCAGAGAGCTCTTCTTTGACGACCGGCCAGCTGGCTGTCACAATCGACGTTCCTTCGTGAGGCAAGTTCTGCCAGATGGCTTCAGTGACAAACGGCATGAACGGATGAAGCATACGCATGATCTGATCCAATGTATAGGCAAGAATAGACCGTGTTGTGTGCTTCGCTTCTTCATCGTCACTATTCATCGGTATTTTACTCATTTCAATGTACCAGTCACAGAAATCATCCCAGATGAAGTTATAAAGACTGCGTCCGACTTCGCCGAATTCATATTTGTCAGCCAGTCGTGTGACTTCTTCTATCGTTTCATTGAGTCGTGTTAATATCCATTTGTCAGCCACTGATTTATTTCCATCCAGGCGAATGTCAGCTACTGTGAAATCATCGCCGATATTCATCAGGCTGAAACGGGAGGCATTCCATATCTTATTGATGAAATTCCAGGTCGCCTCTACTTTTTCAGTAGAATAGCGCAGGTCTTGTCCCGGGGTAGACCCAGTGGCAAGGAAATAACGCAGCGCATCTGCACCGTACGTATCGATGACATCCATTGGATCTACTCCATTACCAAGAGACTTACTCATCTTACGGCCATCTTCCGCCCGCACAAGTCCATGAATCAGCACTTGATCGAATGGTCGTCGATCAGTGAATTCAAGCCCCTGGAATATCATTCGTGCTACCCAGAAGAAGATAATATCATATCCTGTCACGAGTACATTCGTCGGATAAAATTCTTTGAAGTCTGCTGCTTCAATATCGGGCCAGCCGAGTGTGGAGAACGGCCATAACGCACTTGAGAACCAAGTATCCAGAACATCCTCATCCTGCGTCCAGTTTTCACTGTCTGCCGGTGCAGTTTGACCGACGTAGAGTTCACCGGTTTCATTATGGTACCAGGCGGGTATTTGATGTCCCCACCATAGTTGACGAGAGATACACCAGTCATGGATTCCTTCCATCCAGCGATTGAATGTCCCTTCAAATCGCTGAGGAATAAAGTCTATACGGTCATCAGTCTGCTGGTTGGCTAATGCCTGGTCAGCGAGCGGCGCCATTTTTACGAACCACTGTGTGGAAAGGTAAGGTTCAACAATCGCTCCGCTTCGTTCACTATGACCGACTTGATGCACATGTTTTTCGACTTTGACAAGTTCCCCACTCGCCTTTAAGTCGTCAATCAACTGTTTGCGGCAGTCAAAACGGTCCATCCCAGCGTATTGACCGGCCAGCTGATTCATCGTCCCGTCTTCATTCATGACATTGATTCGTGCCAGGTTATGACGATTACCGATCTCAAAGTCATTCGGATCATGAGCAGGCGTTACTTTCATAGCTCCTGTTCCAAATTCCATCTCAACATAGTCATCTCCTAGGACAGGAATTTCACGGCCGACTACTGGTAACTTCACGGTCTTTCCTATCATATGCTGATATCGCTCATCATTCGGATGAACAACGACAGCTGTATCTCCAAGCATCGTCTCCGGACGAGTCGTAGCAATCTCAATGACACCACTGCCATCAGCGAGCGGATAATTGATATGATAAAAGGCACCCTCGATTTCTTCATGGATGACCTCGATGTCACTTAACGCTGTTCGTGCAGCAGGATCCCAGTTGATAATACGCTCACCACGATAGATCAAACCTTTGTTGTACATGTTTACGAATACTTCACGTACCGCTTCTGACAATCCTTCGTCAAGTGTAAAGCGTTCACGCGAATAATCTAGTCCAAGACCAAGCTTTGCCCATTGTTCACGGATAAAACCTGCGTATTCCTCTTTCCATTCCATCGTATGTTCTAAAAATTTATCGCGCCCAATATCGTGACGGGAAATACCTTCCTCACGCAGCTTAGCTTCTACTTTTGCCTGCGTTGCGATACCGGCATGATCCATGCCTGGTAAGTACAATGTATTGTATCCCTGCATCCGCTTCATTCGCGTGATGATATCCTGAAGTGTTGTATCCCAGGCATGGCCGATATGAAGTTTTCCTGTCACATTCGGCGGTGGAATTACAATAGTAAAAGGTTTTTTATCGGAACCACTTTCCGCTTTAAATAATTCTTGATCTACCCATTCTTTATATCTTCCTTCTTCAACTAGCTTAGGATTATATTTAGTGTCCATCTGTTAACCTCCAGTTAAAATTTAATATAAAAAAACCCGTCCTAATCAATAGGACGGGAATAATCTCGTGGTACCACCTAAATTCAGCCGAAGCTGCACTCAATAAGATTAACGCTCTTACACGCTTCTACTTACTGTCATTTCAGTAGAAGAGACGAGCGGGCTACCTTCAATCAACGTCACTGCACAGTTTCACCAGACCTGTACTCTCTAAAAGTCAGCATTGATTTACTCTTCCCGGTAATGATATGAATTTGATTTAATAGTAGCTGATTTAAAAAGAGTTGTCAATCTGTCGTTTATTGAGAATATATTGGACGAGCGGTGCAATAATCAGCAGAATGAAAAAAATCCTAAATATATGATAGCTTGATATCATCGCGACATTCGCTCGTGTTTCAAGCCCGACGACAATAATTTGAGCCATCCCGCCTGGTGCTGCACTTAAGAACAAATCATTGAAAGGATGCACGGTGAACCGGGTGAAGAGGATTACGATCACTACAGTTGCTCCAACCAGTAATAGATTCTGGATCACTATACCGGCAAATAATCGGATGGACAGCTGGTTGGACAGACTATATATCTGCAAGCCGATTCTAATACCGAACATCACCTGTGCCCCGGCAATCCACACGTACGGTATCGAAAATGTCAGCTCTGTTGATAAATTCCATCCGATGATCGCAAAAACAGGTGCAAGCAGCTCTGGTACCGGAAAATGTATTTTCTTCATTAACAAATAGAGCATTAGAGCTAGAGCAGCGATCATCAATATTTCAGAGAGACTGAGCATGTGAAAGACAGAAGATACGTGCTCTGCAGCGGCTTGCGTCGTTTCAGATGCGTTAAGAGAACTGACCAACGGCACGATAATAATGACAAATAATAAGCGGGAGGTCTGTGACAGTGTCACTATCAGTAAGTTTGCTCTATCGTTTTCTTCAGCCATGATAATCATTTGACTGAGCGCACCTGGTATTGAACTTAACAGTGCGGTCTCAAATGTGCAGTCGACCATTTTTGCAAATAGCAAGGAGAGCAATACAGCCGCTGCCAGCAACAGAATGTTCAATAATATAATATTGACTGCATCATATTTAATATCCATTACGACTTCCTTAGTGAAGGTTGCGCCGATTTGTGCACCAAGTATGAAAAGACCTAGATCTCCGAGTATCTTCGGCCAGATGATCTGTTTCTTAGAAAACTTGCTGAAAAGTACAGCAGCAATCATCGGACCGAACAGCCACGGCAAAATCATTCCAGCTGTCATCAGGAGATACCCTCCAATGACTGCTGAACATATTAACAATAGCTGGCGCATAGAATTCACTTCCTTTAACTATTATTGTACCAAACTTGTTTAAAAAAGAGGCAGGCAGGCTATTGATATTGAAAGAAGCAATGAGGAGGTATCAGATGATAAGATTTGCAGGTGGATCAACCGGCTGTTTGTTCTCAATTATCATTTCAATTGTGTTATCCATAATTCTGACTTTATTATTAAATATGTTATTTTGACAACAAAATTCCGGTTCTTATAGAGAACCGGAATTTTTTAATGATTTAAAAAAACAAAAAACTGTGAATCACTTCACAGTTTTTTATGTTGTTAAGATGCAAGATCAAAGTTAACGATTGAAGCTAAATCAAATGTTACTACAGAAGCTTCTTCTGTTGTAGCATCTTCTTCTGTTGTTGCTTCTTCTGTTGTTGTTTCATCTTCATTTTTATCATCTTCGTCATTATTACACATGCTCATAATTAATGGAATAGCAAGAAGTAGAAGTAATAAAGGAATTAACCAAGGCCATGGACTCTTCTTCTTCGGCTCTTCACGATGTACATGATCTGCGTTATCGCGAGTTTCCCGCACACGATCTCCCTCACGATTTGTAGTACCGTCCGCTTGATGTGTCACGTGACGATCTTTTTCTGAATCATAGATAACATCTTTGTCATTGACATTTCTGTTGTTATTATTATTGTTAGCCATATTAGAAAACCTCCATTAAATTTTTTTGTAAATTTGATTTACATGATTATTATTGCCTTTAATCATAAATATAAACATCTTTCACAAAAAAAAATGAAAATCACATAATAAAAAAGTGATTTTCATTTAAGAAATCTTTATTTGACGGTATGGAGAGCATGATCAAATGCTGCTAAAGTTTTTTCGATATCTTCTGCTGTATGCTGGGTTGAAAGGAATAAGCCTTCAAATTGAGACGGAGGCAGAAAGACTCCATTTGCCGCCATTTCTTTATATAGACGACCGAATAACTTTAAATCTGACTGGCTGGCAGTCTCAAAGTTCATGACATTGCGATCGTTTAAAAAATAACCGATCATACTACCTGCGCGATTAACAGTAATCGGTACATCGTGTTTTGCAAACACTTCTTTCAGTCCTGCTTCAAGCTGATCGCCAAGTGAATTGAAGTACTGATAACTGTCTTCCGTCAACTGACTCAAAGTATAATAACCAGCAGTCATCGCGAGTGGATTCCCACTCAAAGTCCCCGCCTGATAAATATCACCGGCCGGCGCAATCCGTTCCATAATGTCACGTCTACCGCCAAACGCACCAACTGGTAGACCTCCGCCGATAACTTTACCGAGACAAGTGATGTCCGGCGTCACATTGAAATAGCCTTGAGCACAGTGATAACCGACACGAAATCCTGTCATCACTTCATCAAAAATCAATAACGCACCGAAATCAGTGGTCACTTGACGCAGTCCTTCCAGGAATCCTTCAGCCGGCGGTACGACGCCCATATTACCGGCCACAGGTTCAACAATAATGGCAGCAATATCATCACCGTATTTGTCAAATGCTGTTTTGACCGCTTCCAAATCATTGTATTGAACAGTGATTGTATTTTCAGCGGTCCCTTTAGGAACGCCTGGTGAATCAGGTAGTCCTAATGTCGCTACGCCTGAACCTGCTTTAATGAGCAGACTATCACTATGACCATGATAACAGCCGATGAACTTCAGGATTTTATTTCTTCCAGTATATCCACGGGCAAGTCGCAGAGCGGCCAATGTTGCTTCGGTGCCACTTGATACCATACGAACCATCTCAATAGAAGGGACGCGTTCAATGACTAATTCCGCCATCTTTGTTTCCAGTTCAGTCGGTGCTCCGAAACTTGTACCGTTCAAGACTGCTTTGTTCAATTCTTCAACGACTGTGTCATCTGCATGCCCTAAAATAAGGGGTCCCCAGCTAAGCACGTAGTCAATGTATTCATTGCCGTCAATATCATAGATTTTAGAGCCTTTTCCGCGTTCCATAAAAATAGGATCCATATCCACGCTTTTAAAGGCACGTACTGGACTGTTGACACCACCCGGCATCACTTGTTGTGCTGCTTGAAATGCCTGCTGTGAACGATTCATTAATATCCCCCCTTGTTGATATAGCCGCAGATATCTTTGGCAAAATAAGTGATAATCATATCTGCCCCTGCACGTTTCATCGAGATCATCTGTTCCATCACTATACGCTCTTCATCAATCCAGCCGTTCTGTGCTGCTGCCTTAGTCATCGCGTATTCTCCGCTGACGTTATACGCGACGATTGGCACGTTGCTGTTGTTACGCACATCGCGAATAATGTCGAGATAGCTGAGTGCCGGTTTGACGATCATCATGTCGCAGCCTTCAGCAAGGTCACTCTCCAGCTCTCGCATCGCCTCAAGACGATTAGCAGGATCCATCTGATAAGATTTACGGTCACCTGATTGAGGAGTGCTTTCTGCTGCATCCCGGAATGGTCCATAAAATGCAGAGGCATATTTAATGCCGTAACTCATGATCGGGATATTGTTATATCCTGCTTCGTCAAGTCCTTGTCTGATATGGGCCACAAAGCCGTCCATCATGTTGCTCGGTGCAATAATATCAGCTCCTGCTTGAGCTTGAGACACAGCAGTCTTCACTAGCAGCGGCAGCGTCTCATCATTCAGAACATCTCCATGGTCATCCAGTACACCACAGTGACCATGGTCTGTATATTCACAGAGACATGTATCTGCCAGCACCAGCATGTCCGGATACAATTGTTTAGACAGTCGTGTTGCCTTTTGAATAATACCATCTTCAATGAATGCACCTGTCCCGCAGGCATCTTTTTCGTTTGGAATGCCAAAGAACATCACAGCACGAATACCGAGATCATAAGCTGCTTTCAGTTCTTCATGAAGAAGATTTAAACTGATTTGAAAGATTCCGGGCATGGACGTTATTTCATTTTTCATGTCATCCTTTTCAATAACAAAAATCGGATATATTAAATCTTTCTTTGAAACTGATGTTTCTCTTACCATATCTCTCATCACTGCTGAAGAACGAAGTCTTCTATGTCTATCAAATTGCATGATTGTTCCTCATTTCAATTATTTTTGATATCAATGTTTCTTTCGTAGACTGCTCAACTGTCACATGCTTCTGGTGGACGTCGGACAACGCACGGCTGGTTACCGGTCCGATAGCCAGAACTGGCAGCTGAAACGGACTGAAATACTGATAATAAGTTTTTACTGCTGACGGACTCATAAATACGACCACATCTATACTACCACTCATAATCGCTGTGTTCATCTTCTTTGCATTGCCGTACTCATGTGTAGGTTCATAGAGATTGATTCTTGTGACATCTGCACGTTGACTCAAAAAGTCAGTGAGCTTTGGACGAGCCTTGACGCTGCATGGCAGCACAACTGTACAGTGATTAAACTGACTCCCCGCATGGGCAATGAATGATTCCTGGTTAAAGTTGGGTGGTTCATAATCAACCTTTATACCGATTCGCTTTAAAGTACGGGTCGTTTTTGCTCCAATAGAAGCTACTTTACTGAATGTAATATCCGGGTAGTTTGCAAAAAACAGTTCTGCCGCATTGCTGCTCGTCAAAAGAAGCCAGTCATATTGACGATGAGCAAGTGCACTGTTCACGGGCAGCTGTCTGATTCCTATCAGGGGAATATGGACAATCTCTACTTCACTGCTTGCTGTGGCACGGCTGTCAGTCATCAATACAACTGGCTTCATTTTATCGGCTTCCTTCTTCATTTAATGCTGCAATGATTTGATGTGCACCATTGACCTTCATTTCCTCTGCTGCTTGGATGCCGATTTCAAGCGGATCCGTTCCTGTAATCTCAGCAACATACCTTTCTTTGCCGTCTATTGACATAATCAGCCCTTTGAACTGAATTTGATCGCCTTCTATCACAGCATGTCCTGCAATCGGTACTTGACAGCTGCCATCCATTAATTTGAGAAATTGACGTTCAGTCTGTGTACAGCGTTCAACATCTTCGTTATGCACAGCACGCAGCAGTTCCAGAACTTCTGTATCATCTGAACGGCATTCGATACCAAGCGCCCCCTGTCCGATAGCGGGAAGCATCGTTTCAGGGTCTAAATATTCTGTCACGGTATCATCGCTCCAGCCCATCCGTTTAAGGCCGGCTGCTGCAAGTATAATCGCATCATAATCTTCGTGCGCAAGTTTATTGAGACGCGTGTCAATATTACCGCGGATCCATTCAATGTTAAGTTCCGGATAAGCATTCAGCAGCTGTGCACCACGACGCAGTGAGCTTGTCCCGACAATACTACCAGCCGGTAAGTCGGCCAATTTCACATGATTCTTAGAGATAAACGCATCACGAGGATCTTCTCTGTCAGGGATACAGCCCAATGTCAGACCTTCTGGTAATTCGCTTGGCACATCCTTCAATGAATGAATAGCCATATCGATCTCCTTGTTGAAAAGTGCCTGTTCAATCTCTTTGACGAACAACCCTTTACCACCGACTTTTGACAGCTGGACATTCACAATTTTATCGCCTTTAGTGACGATTTCCTTAATCTCTATGTCGACATCAGGAAACTGGTCTTTAATTTTTTGAATGAACTGCTTACTCTGTGTCAAAGCAAGCTGACTTCTTCTTGTCCCTACTATAATCTTTCTCATGAGAATCCTCCTAGTTCATTAGCTGATGAAATTCAGAATATCTGGATAGGAGCAGATAATTAATCATACAGATCAAGAACAGAATAATATTCATCTCCATCAAAATATTCACTTTCAACCGTTGCTTGTTAAAGATATATATGAATATGCCGTAAATTAATAGGACGATGATCGAACCTATCACTTTACTGTCTGTCACAATAGAGCCGCCGATAAGTATCAATCCCCATTGAATGCCGAGAATCAACGAAATCAGCAGCAGCACGAATCCCGCGATGCTGAATATACTGACAAACTTTCCGATGGACGGTAAATCATTGATCCTAAAAAATTTCTGGTTGAATTTCTTCTTCTTCAAGTTATTCATCTGAATCAAATACAGCAGTGCATGAAGTGCTGCTATTAGAAACATGACATAAGCTGTAATTCCGAGCGTCACGTGAATCATCAGTAATTCGTTCATCATATGAGAGACCGCAGTGTCGGAATTATACTGAACCGGCTGAAATGTATGAATTGCCATAAAGATGAAGCCGATTAAGTTCATCATGAATGTAATCAGTTCTGACCGCGTGCTCCATGACAAGATGATAGAAATCAAGATGGTAAGCCACGTGAAGAAATAAAATCCTTCGACAATGGTCTGTACAGGAAACCTGCCTGTTTCAAGCACGAACTGTCCAATCAGCAATGTCTGCAGCACGAAAACAGTTACTAGAATGATGAAACCTACTTTTTTCACTTGATTGTTCTTCTGAACGAAATCAAAGAAATAACAGGCAATACTCAACATATAGATGAAGAGTATTGCCTCATGCAGTCGAATCAAAAAAATATCAGACATTCACTCACCCATTTCTTGGTTCAAGTTGTCCCCGAAATGCTTTTATATCATAGTTGTCGCGCGCGTTAATCGTATCTACTTCATTCGTAATATTGAAAATTTCCTGGAAGAACTGCAGTTCTTCCTGTCTATTGTCATGTCCACTTAATTCTTTTGCCTGCTGTATCGGATCTTTTAACATCTGATTGATGATACTCTTCATATGTTTTGAGATGACTTTGCGTTCACGCTCTGTTAAGTCAGGCATTTTACGGTCAATACTTTCCATTGTTGTTTCCTGTATACGCAGTGCTTTTTCGCGCAGTGCTGTAATGACAGGCACAACTCCGAGCATATTAACCCAATCTGTGAACTGAACCACTGCACGATCAATCATATAATGTATTCTCTCTGCTGCTTTTTCACGTTCAGCAAGGTTGGCATCGACGAGTCCTTTTAAGTCATCGACATCATAGTTGAACACAAGATCCAGATTGCCGACTTTAGGATCGATATCACGCGGGACAGCGATATCAATCAGCACGATAGGATGAGAAGGGCGCATACGCATCAAGCCTGTCATCATCTCTTCAGTGATGATATAATCGCGTGAACTCGTTGAGGATATCACAATATCACTGTTCATCAGTGCACATTGCAGTTCATTCATCAAAATATGACGGCCGTCAAATCTATCTGCCAATGATTTTGCTTTTTCAGGTGTCCGGTTGATGACAGTTATATCACGTGCTCCACTACCTGTAAGATTCTCAAGTGCAAGTTCAGCCATTTCGCCTGCACCGACGATCAGAATCTTCTTATCATTCAATGAACCAAGAATTTTCTTCGATAGTTCCACCGCTGCATAAGAAACAGAAACTGCCTTGGAAGAAATATCTGTTTCTGAATGTGCCCGCTTCGCTAAAGTGATAGCTTCTTTGAATAATTTGTTGAACATGGTCCCTGTTGCACCCTCGCTCTGTGCAATCAAGAAACTGTCACGGATCTGTCCTAGTATTTGAGTTTCGCCTAGAACGATAGAATCCAGTCCAGCTGTTACATGATATAGATGTGAGACCGCTGCGTCATCAACTTTGATAGTCGTGACAGATTCCACTACTTCCTGAGCCACATCGAACCAATCTGCTAAGAAAGATTTGATGTAGTAGCGGCCTGTATGAAGCTGATCGACCACCGCATAGATTTCCGTGCGATTACATGTCGATATGATGACACCTTCAAGTATAGATTTTTGATTGATTAATGTTTGATGTGCCTGTTCTATATTTAGTTCTGAAAATGTCAGTTTTTCTCTCAAACTTACATCTGCTGTACGGTGATTAACGCTCACTACAACAATATGCATTTTATGTCGCCCCCATTTATAGCCATTAGTACTATTATAACATGAAATTACGGTTTGATAAGAGCTAATGCTCTACAAATATTTCTCGATAGCCTGCCAGATCAATGTGTTTTTATCTTTTGATAATGAGGAATAACTGATCAACGTGTCACCAGAATCCATCTCTAGTGTCTGTCGAACAATTTTCAAATGTTTCTGTACTTTACCTTTAGGTATTTTGTCTTCTTTTGTCGCAATAATAATGACTGGGATATCATAGTGCTTCAGAAAATCATACATCAGGACGTCATCCTGTGTTGGTTCGTGACGGATGTCAACGAGCTGAATAACGACCGCGAGATTTTCGCGCGTCGTCAAATAAGTCTCAATCATTTTACCCCAGCGTTCGCGTTCTGTTTTAGATACTTTGGCGTAACCGTATCCAGGCACATCGACGAATACCAGCTGCTCGTCGATATTGAAGAAGTTAAGTGTCTGAGTTTTTCCTGGTTTTGAAGAGATTCTCGCCATGCTCCTGCGGTTGATCATCGTATTGATGAAGGATGATTTACCTACATTTGAACGGCCGGCAAGCGCAATTTCCTGCAGTCCTGTGTCCGGATACTGCTCCGGTTTAACCGCACTGATAATGATTTCTACGTTGTTCGGATTGATATTCATAGTTTTCTCCTGTTTTTCTTCTTATTATACACGGTCAAATCATCAAAAAGAAACCTCATAGAGTAAACGACCCCATGAGGTTAAGTGTTATGCTGATTTTTCTGCCTCGATCAAATTTGAAGCCTCGTCATACATTTCAGGAGCAATCGATTCACGTATCGTCTGCTCTGTAATAACGACTTTAGCGACATTTTCTTCTGATGGAATATCAAACATAATATCCATCAGGCTCTCTTCAATAATAGAACGCAGGCCACGTGCACCTGTTTTACGTTCAATCGCTAGTTCACTGATAGCTGTCAATGCTTCATCTGTAAACTCAAGTTCAACACCATCAAGCTCAAGAATTTTCTTGAACTGCTTCACTAATGCATTTTTAGGCTGAGTTAATATGCTCTTCAATGCATCGACGTCCAGCTGTTCTAAATTAGCAACGACTGGTATACGACCGATGAACTCAGGAATCAGACCATAAGCTTGAAGGTCTTCTGGTTTGATTTGTGACAGTAACGACGCATCGTCAAAGTCTTTCTCTTTGATGCCTGTGAAACCGATGACTTTTTCTCCGAGGCGGCGTTTGATCACTTCGTCAATGCCGTCAAATGCACCACCGAGAATGAATAAAATATTCGTTGTATCAATCTGAATGAACTCCTGGTTAGGATGTTTGCGTCCACCTTGAGGCGGCACAGAAGCGACAGTCCCTTCAAGAATCTTTAAGAGCGCCTGCTGCACACCTTCACCTGATACATCACGAGTAATCGAAGTATTCTCAGATTTACGGGCAATCTTATCTATCTCATCGACATAGATAATCCCTTTTTCTGCGCGTTCGATATCGAAATCAGCCGCCTGGATCAGTCTCAGAAGAATATTCTCTACATCTTCACCGACATAACCCGCTTCTGTTAAACTAGTCGCATCCGCAATCGCAAATGGGACATTCAAAGAACGTGCCAGTGTTTGAGCAAGCAGTGTCTTACCGCTGCCCGTCGGACCGATCAATGCGATATTACTTTTCTGCAGTTCAACTGCCTCTTCTTCAGTTTGTGCCGGCTGAACAATACGTTTGTAGTGATTATAGACAGCGACAGCCAGTGCTTTTTTGGCTTTCGTCTGACCGATCACATAGTCGTCAAGCAGCGCCAGCATTTCCTTAGGTTTTGGAATTTCTGTCAATTCTTCACTATGTGTTGTTTTCAGTTCTTCTTCAACAATTTCTGCACATAGTTCGATACATTCATTACATATATAGACACCGCTTCCGGCTACTAATTTTTTGACTTGATCTTGATCCTTGCCACAGAAGGAACACTTCAAGTTTTCTTCGTCTTCATCAAATTTAAACATGTTTACACCCCTGTCTCTAGAAGAATATACTAAAAAGCTACTGCATATGCAAATAATTAAACCGGAAAGAGTCTGACTTATAAATGAACCAGCTCTAAATAAAAAGATGGCCTATATCTACTCTAGATATAGGGCCATTTGTTCGATGACATCTGGCTGATAGCCGAGGCAGACAGCTTGGAAATCTTCGCAGTTAGATGTAACTATTTAGCTTTTGATTCGTTCACTAATACATCGATTGCTTTTTGGATGCGCAGATCATCTTTCAATACATCTGTGTTGCCAAGCGCTGAACGGATATCGTCTACTGATAAACCGAACTGCTCGCTCATGTTAGTGAGTTCTGCTTCTACATCTTCATCAGAGATTTCGATGTTTTCTGCATTAGCGATAGCAGCAAGTGTCAAGTTTGTTTTCACACGTTTCTCTGCATCTTCCTGCATGCTTTCTTTTAACTGCTCTTCTGATTGACCAGAGAACTGGTAGTAAAGCTCAAGATTCAGACCTTGCTGTGCAATGCGTTGCTCAAATTCCTGCATCATGCGGCCCAGCTCAGTGTCAACCATTGCTTGAGGAATATCAACTTGAGCATTGTCAGTCACTTGACCGATCAATGATTCTTTTGTCGCGTTTTCAGCTTCGATTTTTTTCTGTTCAGCTAAGTCTGAACGGAATTTAGTTTTGTAGGCATCGACTGAATCAGCTGATTCGTCTAATTCTTTAGCTAACTCATCATCCAGTTCCGGCACTTCTTTCGTTTTTACTTCATTGATTTTCACTTTGAACACTGCTTCTTTACCCGCTAATTCTTCAGCATGGTATTCTTCAGGGAATGTTACAGTCACGTCTTTTTCGTCACCAGTTTTAGTGCCCACTAACTGCTCTTCGAAACCAGGGATGAATTGACCTGAACCAATTTCAAGATCGTATCCTTCTGCTTTGCCACCTTCAAACTGCTCATCGCCTACATAACCATCGAAATCAAGGTTAACGATATCGCCGTCTTCAACAGCGCCGTCTTCTTTAACAACAAGTTCTGCTTTACGTGCAAGTTCAGCATTGATAGCTGCTTCGAATTCTTCGTCAGACACTTCAGTGTCTGCTGCTTCTACTTCAAGCCCTTTGTAGTCGCCTAAAGTTACTTCCGGCTCAACAGTCACTTTAGCAGTGAAGATTAATTCTTTTCCTTTTTCCATTTGTTCGATGTCGATTTCAGGACGGTCAACCGGGTTGATTCCTGCTTCATCTACTGCCTCTGCATACGCATCTGGTAAGATGAAATCAAGAGCATCCTGGTATAAAGATTCAACGCCGAAACGCTTTTCGAATAATGGACGCGGCATTTTCCCTTTACGGAAACCAGGTACGTTCACTTGTTTAACGACTTTTTTGAATGCTTTATCTAATCCTGTATTTACTTGTTCTGCAGGAACAGTAACCGTTAAAACGCCTACGTTACCTTCTTGTTTTTCCCATTTTGCTGTCATGTGTAATAACCTCCACGCATTTCTCTAAATTTTCAACTCTTTTATTATAGCATAATTCACCATGCGTTCAACAATATGAATTATATTAGTGTTCTTTCATTTCTATTGATTTAATCTGTCTGATGATTTCTACATGCCGGTCCGTTTCTTCGATGTGCTGCGGCTGTTCAATGGCGAACAGCTCAGTCAAATATAACACATGACTATCGACTATCTCCTGAACATCAAACAGTCTGCCTTCTCCGTCTCTATAATCAAGTGGATAAAGGAGCATCTGCTGCATGTTCAGCCATTCTGCAACCGCTGAAGATAATGAAGGAACGTTATTATCGAACCAATCAATCACCTGCGGATAGACGTCAGTCATCATCCTTGTATCCTGGAGATGAGGCAGTTCTGCCAGGTTCAGTTGAATAAGGTCACCGAACTTCATCAGATGAATGATGCCGGCCTGATGATTCAACAGCAGGTATTCAATCATCAATGTCTGCACCTTGGCATCCAACGGCTGCTCGAGCAGATACTTGACCGTTTCTATATAGGTTGACTGTTCAGACTGAATGAGCTCGAGCATGAGATGATACTGCTCACTTTCAGACATCGACTGAAAGTGACGGAACTTATCCACTGCTTTTTTTTCACGTTCGTTCAATTGATGCCTGGCTGCATCATATAGCGGAAGCAGCTGCATCAACAATGCTTGATCAAGCTTTTCTGAACGGAGTGATTCAATCAATTCAACGACGGTCTGATACTGTTCCAGAGCAAACAAACTCTCAAGGAAGTAATTAATGACAACATCGTATGACGAGTGTCCTTGATTCAATAGAATACTTGATTCTTCGCGCAGTTCAATAAATGAACCAAGTTTCAGCAGTACTTCAAGTTTAATGAGCTGCTGCTGTTCACTGAGTTCAATATGACGTTCCATGTCATTGATAATATCATAAGCCTCTTCATAGTTTTGCCTTGCCATCGCATCTTCCAACTGACGGTTGAGTCCTTCACCAATCTTCGGAAAGATGATAAGATCGCTCATTTAATAACCTTGATTGTAAAGCGCGTCTATAATGAGACGGCTCCATGTTTCATAGTCTGCTGCTGCTGATAGTTCATGTTTATTTTTCCATTGGATGGCAAGTGTATCTGTTTCCATCACGTTCACATCATTTGACTGGACTTTGATCTTGAACACTAAACCAATGTGGACTCGACCGACTTCATTATCATCATCATTAATAAAGCCCATCAGTTCAAGATCTGAATCGGGAATCCGGGTCAGGCCGACTTCTTCTTCAAGCTCTCTTCGGGCATTCTCAATTAATATTTTCTCAATATGATCACCGTCAAGATGATTCATATGTCCGCCAATACCAATGGAACTTAATCCGTGAAGTCTATTTTCACCGCCGCCTGTTAATCGTTCATAGACTAAAATCTCATCCTGTTCGTTTTCCAGGATGCAGTATGAAATCAACTGTTTGAATGATGGGTCTTCTTCCATGTCGCCCCGTCGTTTCACTTCGTATTTAGACAAAGTCTCAAATATTTCAAGCGCTCGCTGGTCTTCCATCGTAATAAAGCCGTTAAATGCATTTTTTTCATGACTGAACATAGATTCTCTATCGACCACGATGATCTGTTCATCAAATTTATTCATCGGTTTACCCCTCATCTTTAAATTCATAGTTAAATTTTAAACGATTTATTTAATGTGTACAAATAAAAAAGGAAATGTGAACAATCACATTTCCTTTTGTGTTAGCGTCCTGGGAGGGATTCGAACCCCCGACCGACGGCTTAGAAGGCCGTTGCTCTATCCAGCTGAGCTACCAGGACTCATTCAAGACAAGATTAATTATAATCAAGTTTGAACTTTAAAGTCAATAACAAATAGTGACAAAACAGACATATCGAAAAACTATTATAGTGTTATTACACCTTTCTAGCACATATGACTACAATGCGACTACTTCTTCAGCCATCATTTCGTGCTGCTGATTAAAAAATGTAATACGCTGTTCTGTGTCATCAATGGTGATGACTGCATAACTTTCAGGCTCTTGATTTCTGGACTGGGCTATGCTGCCCGGATTGATACACACTACACCATCAACATAATCGACTTGTCTAATATGTGTATGTCCGTAAAATGCCAGTTTACACTGTTCGTCACGTGCAGCTGCAGCAAGTGCTTCAAGTCCACGGTTCACTCGATGGAGATGACCATGAGTAATATAGGCATTCAGCCCATTAGCTGAAATAACCGCGTCGTCTTTAAATTCAACACCGTAATCACAGTTGCCAGCTACTTTTATGTAGCCTTTCAGTTCATGATGATGATAGTTAAATTCAGAATCGCCCAGATGAATCAAAAGATCTGCATCGTCATGAATCGATTTAATATCTGTCAGTATTTGCTCAAGTCCATGATTATCACTTACTACTACCCATTTCATAGTGCCATCTCCCTTAATTAGAAGTCTTGTTTCAGCAGGTCAATTGCTTGTCCACGGTGACTGACCTCTGCTTTTTCTTCGCCGGACAGCTCAGCCATCATTCTTTGCTGCTCAGGCAGATAGAAGACGGGATCATAGCCGAAGCCATTTTCGCCTCGCCGTTCATAGGCAATTTCACCCGCTACTTCGCCGCGGTACGTCTTCGTTTCATGACCAGGTTCGCTCAGTGCGATGACGCACACAAACTTCGCTGTGCGGTCCGCGACGTCTTTCATATTTTTAAGCAGCAGGTCAATGTTGGCATCATCATTTTTTTCCAGTCCTGCATAGCGGGCTGAATAAATGCCCGGTTCGCCGTTCAGCGCATCAACAGCAAGGCCTGAATCGTCTGCAATGACAATTTTATTAAGGAGTCGGCAGGCCGCTTCAGATTTCAATGCGGCATTCTCTTCAAATGTAGTTCCTGTTTCGTCGACATCAAAATCTGGTAGTAAAGACTGGATCCCGATGACACGATCATTCGGAAAAATATATTTAAAATCATTAATTTTACCTTGATTTCCTGTAGCGATGACAATCTCTCTCATGATTATTCCTCCGTTAAGTTGATAGATTCAACATTGATAGATGGATCTTCAAGCCATTCTCTCGCAATCCGCGTAAACTTCTCTGCGTCGCCGTTGACAAAAAATCGATGGTTGATGTCTGGTGAGTAATGCGCATGTTCCTGACTGAATGTCAGCAGCGCACTGACTTCCCGTGCAGTTTCCAGACCGGACGAAATGATGGTCTTCTCACCACCGAAATAATTTTCGATATAATCTTTTAACAACGGATAATGCGTGCACCCTAAAATGACGGTATCACTATTATCATGACGCCACTGCTTCAGCGTCTGATGAATGACGATGTTCGTGACAATCGGATCTTTGTAACGAACTTGTTCCACTAAAGGGACAAAGCCGGGACAGCTGATCCCCTTCACTTCAATCGCCGGATTGATGGACATCACCATCTTACGGTAAGCTTCAGATTTAATCGTCCCTTCAGTGCCTAAGACGAGTACTTTGTTATTCGTCGTTGTCATGATGGCAGTACGTGCGCCGGGCTCAATTACGCCGATCACAGGAATCGGCAGCAGCTGCTGCAGTGATTGAAGCGCGACTGCTGTTGCCGTGTTACAGGCAATGACCAGCATCTTAATACCTTTAGTCATCAGGAACTGAGCAAGTTCAGTCGTAAACTGTCTTACTTCATCACCATGTCTCGGACCATAAGGACAACGTGCGACATCACCTAAATAATAAATGGTCTCATTAGGCAGCTGCCGCATTATTTCCTTGGCCACTGTTAAGCCGCCTACTCCTGAATCAATGACACCGATCGGTCTATTCATGATGCTGTTCTCCAACCGCTATATACAGCAGTTCGACTGAGCGTTTCAATTCCTCTTTCTCCTGAGCAGACATATGGCCCATTAAGCCGGTCAAATACTGCTGCCGATGTGCGATGACTTCTTCTATAATAGCAGTGCCCTTCTTTTCGAGCAGCAGATTGACTTTCCTCTTATCATTTAAGTCCTTTTCGCGGCGCACGCAGTTTTTAAGAATGAGCTGATCCACCATTTCAGATGTAGTGGATACAGCAAGGCCCATATTTCCGGCAAGCTGTCCAACAGTCATCGGTCCTTCACCGAGCCATTGGATGGCAATGAACTGCTGATTGGAGATTTGATACGACTGCAATATACTGCGTCCCTGTATTTTAATACGATCAGCAATTCTTCTTAATTGATATTCTAGTGGAATAACGATTTCATTATTGTTCATAACTACTCCTTCTTATTCATATAACTCTATCATATCAAAAAAATAAAAGTCATACATCAATCATATGAGAAGGCCCTAATTATCGTGTAATTAGGGCCTTCTCATATGATTGATTGTCTGTATGTGTATTAATTAACTTGATAATCAGAACCGAAGAATGATTTGAATAACTGGAAGTTCGCCTGGCGGTTCATCGCTGCGATTGATGTTGTCAACGGAATTCCTTTAGGACATGCTTTTACACAGTTCTGAGAATTACCGCATTCAGCAAGACCACCTTCACCCATTAACGCATGCAGCCGTTCATCTTTGTTCATGCTTCCTGTTGGATGCAGGTTGAATAGACGTACTTGTGAAATAGGCTGTGCCCCCATAAATTTAGAATTCTGGTTGACGTTTGGACATACTTCAAGGCAAACTCCACAGGTCATGCATTTTGACAGTTCATAGGCTGTCTGGCGTTTTTTCTCAGGCATACGAGGACCAGGTCCTAGATCGTATGTACCATCGACAGGGACCCATGCTTTAACACGTTTCAAGTTATCGAACATTTTAGAGCGGTCGACCTGCAGGTCACGCATCACAGGGAAAGTCGCCATCGGTTCCAGACGGATCGGCTGTTCCAATGTATCGATGATTGTTGAACAAGATTGGCGTGCTCTACCATTGATGACCATAGAACATGCACCACATACTTCTTCAAGGCAGTTCATATCCCATGTTACAGGTGTTGTTTTTTCGCCTTTTGCATTGACAGGATTACGCTGAATCTCCATTAATGCTGCAATTACGTTCATGTTCGGACGATAAGGAATCACAAATTGTTCGTCATAAGGTTTTGACTCCGGATTTGCCTGGCGTTTGATAATAAGTTCAATTGTTTTTTCGGCCATTAGTGTTTACCTCCTTTTTTAGAGTAATCACGTACACGTGGAGGAATCAAGCTGACATCGACATCTTCATAGTTGAAGATCGGTGGATTTTCAGGACCATCAAATGATGCCATTGTCGTTTTCAACCACTCTTCATCGTTACGTTCAGGGAATTCAGGCTTATAGTGAGCTCCTCGGGATTCATTACGGTTATAGGCACCGATTGTCATCACACGAGCGAGTACAAGCATGTTCCACAATTGACGCGTAAAGAATACAGCCTGGTTGCTCCAAGTTGATGTATCTTCCATATCAATGTGTTGATAACGTTCCATCAATTCAACAATTTTTTTATCGGTTTCAAGCAGCTTATCGTTATGACGCACAACAGTAACGTTTGCTGTCATAATCTCACCAAGTTCTTTGTGCAGTTTATATGCGTTTTCTGTTCCGCGCATATTGAGCAATGAGTCAAAGCGGACTCTTTCGTTCTCCACTTGGCGCTCGTAGATTTCAGTCGGGATATCCTCATAAGATTTGTCCAGGTTTTTGATGTAGTTAATCGCGTTAGGACCGGCCACCATACCGCCGTAAATCGCAGACAGCAGTGAGTTTGCTCCTAGACGGTTCCCACCGTGCTGAGAATAATCACATTCACCCGCTGCAAACAGCCCTGGAATATTCGTCATTTGATCGTAATCTACCCATAGACCACCCATAGAATAGTGGACCGCAGGGAAGATTTTCATCGGAACTTTACGCGGGTCGTCTCCTGTGAATTTTTCGTAGATTTCAATGATTCCGCCGAGCTTCACATCAAGTTCATGAGGATCTTTGTGACTTAAGTCAAGATACACCATGTTTTCTCCGTTAATACCGAGTTTCTGATTGACACAGACATCAAAGATTTCTCGTGTTGCGATATCACGCGGGACTAAATTACCATAGTCAGGATATTTTTCTTCAAGGAAGTACCAAGGCTTACCGTCTTTATATGTCCAGACACGCCCGCCTTCACCACGAGCAGATTCACTCATTAAGCGCAGCTTGTCGTCTCCTGGAATCGCGGTCGGGTGAATCTGAATGAACTCACCATTCGCATAAGTGGCACCTTGCTGATAGACAACAGATGCTGCTGATCCTGTATTGATCATTGAGTTCGTTGACTTACCAAAGATGATACCAGGGCCGCCCGTTGCCATAATTACAGCATCAGAACCAAATGATTGAATCTCTGAATCAATCAAATTCTGAGCGACGATACCACGGCAAGTGCCTTCATCGTCTCTAACAATACCGAGGAATTCCCAGCCTTCATATTTCGTAATCAATCCTTCAACTTCATAGCGGCGCACTTGCTCATCAAGCGCATATAATAATTGCTGGCCTGTTGTCGCACCTGCATAAGCTGTACGGTGATAAAGCGTGCCGCCGAAACGACGGAAGTCAAGTAACCCTTCAGGCGTTCTGTTGAACATGACACCCATCCGGTCAAGTAAGTGAATAATTGCTGGTGCTGCTTCAGTCATTGCTTTTACAGGCGGCTGATTAGCAAGGAAATCACCGCCATATACTGTATCATCGAAGTGAATCCACGGTGAATCGCCTTCACCTTTCGTGTTAACTGCACCATTGATCCCACCTTGTGCACATACTGAGTGAGATCGTTTTACAGGTACTAATGAGAACAGCTCTACATTTGTATTCTGTTCTGCTGCTTTAATCGCTGCCATTAAACCGGCAAGACCGCCGCCGACAACAATAACCTTACTGTTTGCCATATATATGCCACTCCTCTAAATTAAATGAATGCAAATAATGCTGTTAAACCTAATGCTGACACTGCCAGGAATACGACTAATGACACATAAGTCATGATGCGCTGTGACTTTTCGTTCTGAGTGATACCCCAAGTCACTGCAAATGACCATAAGCCGTTCGCAAAGTGGAATACTGTACTTAAAACACCAATCACATAAAATACTAAATAAAACGGATTTTCCAGAATGCTCTGCATCATATTGAAATCAACGTGCTGACCAAAAGCCGCCTGCACTCTTGTCTGCCATACATGCACCGCAATGAAAAGAAATGTAATGACGCCTGTCACACGCTGAAGCAGGAACATCCAGTTACGGAATGTTGAATAATGTCCGACATTATTGCGCGATGTAAAAGCAATATATACACCATAGATGGCATGGAACAATATTGGAATATAGATGACTACCGTCTCAAGAAGTAGTTTCAGCGGTAAGCTGCCCATGAAGTCTGAAGCTTTGTTGAAGCTGTCAGCACCATAAATTGCAAAGTGGTTGATAAATAAATGTTGGAGTAAGAATACACCAATCGGCAGTACACCAAGCAATGAGTGCAACCTGCGTAATGCAAAAGACTGTTCTGATTTCGCCAAGCGAAGTCCCCCCTAATAATTTTTTTCGACAAGTCAAATCAACACACTCAATTCTACGCTTAATGATTTCTGAAATCAAGAAACCGATTACATTTAGCAGAAAAAAATGAAGACTTGCTTTATGAAATTATTGTAACACTTTTCATTGCCATATGGACGATGATAATAATTATCATTTAACATGCCTTCAAATCTGATAACAATGGGCATGACAAAAAGCCTTGTGCCCATGAATGAATACGATTAAACCAACCGTCATTCACCTGAGCTGTCAAGGCTGCTATGATGTTTCATTTAGGGCAGCCATCAACTTTTCAGCAGTGGCTTTCGGAATACCAAGCGCTGTCAGTTCATCAATCGATGCTTCTTTGATGCGTTTAATAGAACCGAAATGTTTAATGAGCTGTGTTTTCCGCTTTGGTCCGACACCCGGGATATGATCGAGCTGTGACTGCAGCCCTGTTTTCTTGCGTGTCTGTCTGTGGAACGTGATTGCAAAACGATGGACTTCATCCTGGATCCGCTGCAGCAGATAGAACGCCTGACTTTTTTTGTTCAGCGGGATAATATCCGCCTTGTCTCCGTATAATAGTTCTGCAGTCTGGTGCTTTGCATTTTTCTTCAGTCCTGCAACTGGTATATCCAGTCCGAGTTCATCTTCCAGTACGCTGGTAATGACGTTCATATGGCCTTTACCGCCATCGACAATGATCAAGTCGGGCAGCGGCAGCCCTTCACGAAGCACTCTAGTATAGCGTCTTCTCACGACTTCAGCCATCGATTTATAGTCATCAGGGCCTTGTACCGTCCGGATTTTATATTTTCTGTAGTCCTTCTTGCTGGGTCTCCCGTCGATGAATGTGATCATTGCAGAGACTGGGTCGACCCCTTGTATGTTGGAGTTGTCAAATGCCTCTATTCGAATCGGCGTCTGAATATTCATCGCCTGTCCGAGCTCCTCGATGGCATTGATCGTCCGCGATTCATCGCGCTCGATAATATCAAATTTAGTCGTCAGTGCAATCTTTGCATTTTTCTCAGCAAGTGCCACCATCTCACGCTTCGGTCCGCGGGCAGGCTGCACGACTTTCGTGTCGACAACAGAACGAACCATCTCAATATCAAGACCGACTGGAATATGAACTTCTTTCGGCAGAATATTTTGGCTCAGCTGATAGAATTGACCGATGAAATTATAGAACTGATCTTCCGGATCCTGCAATAGCGGCACCATCGATACATTACGTTCAATCAAATTACCCTGCCGGATAAAGAAGACCTGGACGCACATCCAGCCTTTATCTACACTGTAACCGAAAATATCACGGACGGTCATGTCTGCTGTCATCATCTTCTGCTTGAACATGATGGCTTCAATATGACTGATCAGATCTCTATATTCCTTTGCCTGCTCAAAGTTCAGTTCACTGCTCGCCTCATTCATTTTTCTTTGCAGATCTTCGACAATCGTCGCATCTTCCCCATTCAGAAACTGTGTCACCGTCTGTATCATCTGCTGATATTCCTGTTCTTCAACCGGATAGACACAAGGTCCAAGACACTGACCGATATGATAGTAAAGACAGAGTTTGTCCGGCATGTGATTGCATTTACGAAACGGAATAATGCGGTCCAGCAGCTTTTTCGTTTCCTGTGCTGAATAAGCATTAGGATAAGGTCCAAAATATTTACCTGTATTCTTTTTGACTTGACGCGTGACCAGCAGTCTTGGGTGCTTCTCCTTAGTAATCTTGATGAAAGGATAACTCTTGTCATCTTTCAGCATAATGTTATACCGCGGATAATGTTTCTTGATTAATGTCAGTTCAAGCAGCAGCGACTCAATCTCTGAACTGGTCACAATAAATTCAAAGTCTCGAATTTCTGCGACGAGACGTGTCGTCTTCTCATCATGTGTGCCGTTGAAATAAGAGCGCACCCGGTTGCGCAGATTTTTCGCTTTGCCGACATAAATAATCTCACCTTGTCTGTCCTTCATTAAATAACAGCCAGGTTCCAACGGCAGCACTGCAAGCTTCTGCCTTATTTTAATTTCAAAATCTTCCATTCGCCATTCCCCATTCAAAATAAAAAAGAGCCGAAGCTCTTTTTTATGCGTGATATACGCTTCTTAGTAATGTTTTTCAAGAACTGATTGAAGTTGTTCTTTAGGTTGGAAACCTACGACTTTGTCAACAACTTGACCGTCTTTGAAGACGATTAATGTTGGAATACTCATCACTTCGAATTTAGCGGCTGTTGCCTGGTTTTCGTCTACATCTACTTTGACGATGTTTGCTTTACCATCGATATCTCCTGCTAAATCTTCAAGTACCGGCGCAATCATTTTACATGGTCCGCACCAAGGTGCCCAGAAGTCCACTAAAGTAACGCCTTCTTTAATATTTTCTTCAAAGTTTGCATCAGTTGCATTAATCAATGCCATTGTTAATTCCTCCTAAATTTAAATGATACATGGAGTATAACACGGTCACTTTAAACCGTCATCCTCTTTGCTCATGCTTGTACGCCGGCTGATTTGAAAGCATCTGTCAGCATCGGTACGACTTCAAATAAATCACCGACAATACCGTAGTCTGCCACACTGAAAATGTTCGCTTCTGGATCTTTGTTGATAGCGACAATGACTTTTGCATTGCTCATGCCGGCAAGATGCTGAATCGCTCCTGAAATACCACAGGCAATATACAGGTCGGGCGTCACTACTTTACCCGTCTGACCGATCTGCAGTGAATAATCGCAGTACTCAGCATCTGTCGCACCGCGGGATGCACCTACCGCTCCGCCTAACACATCAGCGAGTTCCTGCAGCATCTCAAATCCTTCTTTCGATTTGACACCGCGTCCCCCTGCCACGACTACTTTTGCTTCTGCTAAGTCAACACCCGCTGCTGCTTTTTGGACAATCTCATTGATCGTTGTTCGCAAGTCTTTGATGTCCACATCAAGTGTTTCCACATTGCTGGTACCTGCTCCATCCAGCACATCAAAGTTATTCGGTCTGATAGTCACTACTTTGAAGTCACTGTTGAATGTTTTAGTTTCAAATGCCTTCCCTGAATAAATCGGACGTTTAAAGCTGCCGTCCTCATAATCGATGACGTCTGTGATCAAGCCGCCGTTTCTTCTGACGGCAATTCTCGGTGCAATATCTTTACCGATCGCTGTATGGCCGAGAATCAAATATTCCGGCTCTACTGCTTCAAGGGCTGCCGTGATAGCCTGGGCATAGCCGTCGTTCGAATAGGATGACAGCTGATCATTCACAATCGAAAGAATCTGGTCAGCCCCATGTGCTGCCAATAGACGGTGCATATCATCTGTCCCATTGATGACCAGCACTGTGACATCACCCAGTTGTTTACCTAATGTAATGGCTTCAAATGAAACATTTCTCAGCTGACTATCTTTCACTTCTGCTACTGTTAATATTTTCGTCATGATATATCCCCTTTTTTATCCGACTATCTTTCTATCATTGATTAAAATACCGACTAATTCATCCACCTGTGCATGTAGATCCCCGTCAAGAATACGTCCAGCTGCTTTGTCTTCCGGCATTGATAGATGCTCTACTGTCGTCAGTGCTGCGATATCATCAACATCAATATCATCCAGCTCGACTTCATCAAGCGGCTTTTTCTTTGCTTTCATAATACCTGGTAGAGATGGATATCTCGGTTCATTCAAACCTTGCTGGCAGGTCATCAAAAATGGCAGTTGAACAGTCACTTTCTCTGTATCACCTTCAGCATCTCTTGTAATATGCGCAGTTGAGCCGTCGACTGTGAGTTCTACTGCAGTGGTGACATAAGGAATATCAAGCAGTTCTGCTACTGCCGGCGCAACAGAGCCGCTGCCGCCGTCAATCGCGACGTTACCAGCGAGTAGGATATCAACGTCCTGTGCTCCAACGTATCCTGCAATCACTTTTGCGATGCTGCTGCTGTCCATTTCATCATAGTCATCTTCAGCATTGATTAACACGGCACGGTCCGCCCCCATTGCGAGTGCCGTCCGCAGTTCCTTCTCGCTCTCTTCATGGCCGACTGTCAGTACGACAATCTCACCATCATGTGCTTCTTTTAGTTTGACAGCTTCTTCAATCGCATATTCATCATATGGATTGATGATGAATTCCGCACTGTCCTCATCGATTCTGTCCCCTTGCAGCTGAATGCGCTCTTCCGTGTCAAACGTCCGTTTCATCAGTACATAAATATTCATTGTGCATCCCCTTTGTGAGTATTATTTAAAATCCGGTTGCCGTTTGCTGATAAAGGCGTCAATACCTTCTTTTGCGTTATTTGTATCAAAGATCTTACCAAATAGTTGTGCTTCAGTCTGATCACCTGCGAAAGCGTCCTCAGCAGCATTGACAGTCATGATGCCTGTAATTGAGTCTTTTGAGTAGCCGGCAATGGTGCGGCTCAACTGTTCGGCGTAGCGGTTCATCTCGTCCTCTGTCGAAAATACTTTCGTGATAAGACCCAGCACTTCTGCTTCAGAACCATTGACTGACTGACCGGTCAATACCATTTCCAGTGCTTTCGCAGTGCCGATATACGATTTAAGGCGTCTGATGCCTGAATAGCCGGGCATCACTCCAAGTTTAATTTCAGGTAAGCCGAGCTGCGCCTCTATCGTACTCAGTCGAATATGACAGCTCATGGCCAGTTCAAGGCCGCCCCCTAATGCAGCGCCTTTGATCAAGGCAATGACCGGCACAGACAACTGTTCTATTCTATTGAATACTTGATGGGTGTCGTGACTCTGCTGTTCGAGTTCTGCTGCACTACGTGACGTAAATTCCTTGATGTCAGCACCAGCAGAGAAGAACTTCCCTTCACCTTTGATCAGTACGACTTTGATAGCAGGATCTGACTCAATCGCATCAAGCTGCTCCGATAACTGTGCAATCAGTTCCACTGATAATGCATTGGCTTTAGGACGGTCAATCGTCAACGTACCGACGTGGTCGACTACTGATAAGTTAATCATTGCTCGACTCCTTTGCGACTGCTTTATTGATTAAATAATAGAGATCATCAAACTGTGACAGGATGTCATATTTGAAGTCTGCGACTACCCATGTTGAAACGGCTTCATCGATTGCTCCAAATACCAGCTGTCTTGCAAATTTCAAATTCATCGCATCATCAAAGACGCGGGCTTCAATCCCTTTGACAAGAATTTCTTCCAGCAGGCGATGATACGGAATCAGCAGATGATTCAGTCTGTTTCTCATCTCTTTCTTAGATTGTCTGAGTTCAAGTTGAACGCAGGCTGCCAGTGACTGATCAAGTGCCAGCCATTCGACATGATTTCTGACGAAGATTTTGAGCTGTTCTTCTGGAGAAGAAGCGGCTGTCAACGTCTGTTCCATCGCAGCCATCAGCTGATCTACTTTGTATTCAAACATACCGAACAAAATATCATCCTTATTTTTAAAATATAGGTAGATGGTGCCATCTGCGACTCCTGCCTGCTTGGCTATTCTGGATACTTGTGCTCCATGATAGCCGTGTTCTGCGATGACTTCTACAGCTGCATTAATAATCAATTGTCGTTTTTCAGTCAATTTAGTTCTCCCTCTCCAATGAATGACCATTCATTCAATTAATAGTATAGAAAAGAAGTAATTTTCCGTCAAGTTATTTTCAGAATATTACTTCTTTTTGTTGTTCGTTATTTTAAAGATAAGTAGACAACGCCGCCGATCATCATCAGTACAGCAGCGATGATCAAGACGACGGCAAGCTTATACATGTCAAAATTCCACATAGTTATCCTCCTATTTCAGTTCAACCACTGTCACACCGAAACCACCTTCAGACGGCATGCCGCCTCGAAAAGATTTTACCATCTTAGCACGTTTTAAATAGTCCTGCACCCCTTTTTGGAGCGCTCCAGTACCTTTACCGTGAATGATCGTCACTTGACTGTAATTGCTGAGTAATGCCTGATCCAGATAGTTTTCAAGTCGGCTGAGTGCCTCTTCATAGCGCTCACCCCGCAGATCAAGTTCCATCTTGATAGTCTGGCGGTTGACGCGTGGCACCACACGAATCTGCTTGTCTTTTTCCGGCTGCTCTTTCTTGAAGTCAGATAACGGTAGTTTCATTTTAATGATGCCCATCTGAACGAACGCTTCTTCTTTGTCTACTGACAGGATGACGCCCTTTTGACCGTAGGACAGCACTTTGACATGGTCCCCCGGCTCAATGCTCTCCTGTACTTGCTGCTGCGCTGCTTTCTTTAAGGTTGTTTCATTATAGAGGCCTTTGAACTGCCCTTTTTTCTCGATCAGTTCGTTTTCTTTAATACCCTGCTGTTCGGTACGCAGCATCTTCAAGTCTTTAATGATATCGTCTGCTGCTTTTTCAGCTTTTGTCACAATCTCATTCGCTGTCTGTCTGGCCTGCTCCATCAGTGCTTCTTTTTGACGGTTGTAGAGTTCGTACTGCTCAGACAGCTCACGATGAAGCTGCGCTGCTTCTTTTTTCAAGTTTTCCAGTCTGATGCGGTCATTCTCTGCCTGGCGTGTATTCCGCTCCAAAGCAGTGATCATTTCATTGACTTCAACATTATCCATATGGATGAGCTGTTTCGCATGTTTGATGACCGACAGATCAAGTCCCAGCTTTTTAGAGATTTCAAAGGCATTACTCTTTCCTGGTACACCCATCAATAACTTGTAAGTGGGGCTCAACGTATCGATGTCAAATTCGACACTGGCATTCATCACATGTTCACGGTTATAGCTGTATGCTTTCAGTTCAGGGTAATGTGTCGTTGCCATCGTCATGACATTCTTTTCGAGACAGCGGTCCAGAATACTCATCGCAAGAGCCGCCCCTTCAGAAGGGTCAGTCCCTGAGCCCAGCTCATCAAACAGTACGAGACTGTGTTCATCCATTTCCTTCAGAATAGAGACAATGTTTGTCATATGACTGGAAAATGTTGACAACGATTGTTCAATTGACTGTTCATCACCGATATCACAAAACACTTCATCATAAATGCTGAGTGAGGCGCCTTCAGCTGCTGGAATCATGAGACCAGACTGAGTCATCAAAATAATCAGACCGACTGTTTTCAACGTTACCGTCTTACCCCCTGTATTCGGGCCGGTAATGATGACTGAATGGATGTCATCGCCAAATGTAATGCTATTTTTCACCACTGTTGCAGGGTCAAGTAGCGGGTGCCATGCAAGCGGCAGGTCTATCGTCCGCTCTTCTTCAATCGTCGGGATGACCCCTTTCAATGAATGACCGTATTTAGCTTTTGCGAGCTGATAATCGAGTGCTCCCATGACATCGGTCACCCAGTTGATGTCATGATGCGCTTCGGCAACAAGCGCTGACAGTTCGTACAGAATCCGGCTTATTTCCTCGTTCTCACGGGCTGCTACAGCGTTCAACTGACTGCTGAGTTCGATGATGCTGTTTGGTTCAATATAGAAGGTCTGACCAGATGCCGAAGTATCGTGGACAATGCCTGGAAAGTCCTGTTTGTATTCACTTCTTACCGGGATGACCTGGCGGTCGTTACGAATCGTTACAATGGCGTCTGATAACTTCTTCTGGTTCGCCTGCGAACGCACGATGGAGTCGAGCTTATCTTTGATGCGTCGATTGATGGTCTTCTTCTGCTGACGAATATCATATAGTGCTGATGAGGCATTGTCACGTACTTCAACCTCATCACACTTAGCATCAATTTCGTCACTGATATGACTGAGCACCGGTAGTTTCTGAAACTGGGCAGTCAAAATCGGCAGTGCGACGTCGCCGCCTTCAGCCAGATTAAGCAGATACGTTTTGTAGCGATTGGTTACTCGTATATTATTTTTGATACGGTTCAGTTCAGTGACACTGAGCATCGAGCCGATGTGGGCCCGTTTTGTCAATGGTTTGACCGCTGTCAGCGTACTCATACCAGGCTCGCTGCCCTGCATATGAATGAGACGTGCTTCATCCAGAACAGCAAGCTGATCGACGATCCAGTTTTTATCAGATGATGGCTGCATCGCATTGATCAGCACATGACTCACTTCATTCTGAGCATATGTCAAGACGCGGTCTTTGACGCGGTCATATTCTAAAACGGTTAGTGCTTTGTTGTTCATTTTTCGTTCTTTCCTTCCTTAAGCCACTTTCTGAATGCTTCACGAGTCATCGTATTGATGACCTGGTCTTTTGTGACATGGCCTTTAATGGCTGTACCGACTCCGTACTTCATCAGTTGCAGATGATCGATATGATGGGCATCTGTATTAATAGCAATCGACAGCCCTGGGTGTGCTTTAAGCACACTGCTGCTGATGTCGAGTCTGATTGGATGCGCATTGACTTCAAGGACTGTTCCTGTTGCTCTCGCTGTCTCAATCAGCTGATCCATATTGACTGGGTAGCCGTCTCTTGAGCCAAGCAGTCGTCCGGTCGGATGTGCAATCTGCCGCACATAAGGATTATGACAGGCATTCAACAGCCGTTCCATAATTTTGCTTTCAGGCTGACTGAACGACTGATGAATGGCTGCAATGACATAGTCCAGCTGCGCAAGTACATCGTCAGGAAAGTCAAGTGTCCCATCCGACAGAATATCCATTTCAGTACCGCTGTATATATCTATTTCTGAATACGCTTGATTCAATGTCTTGATTTTCTGCTGCTGCTCAAGTAGTCGTTCAATAGACAATCCATTGGCCACTCTTAAACTTCTTGAATGATCTGTGATGACCATATAGTCATAGCCTTTATTGATACATGCTTCAATCATCTCTTCAAGTTCATGGGCTCCGTCACTCGCTGTGGTATGCATGTGAAGGTCTCCTTTGATGTCAGCGAGCGTGCCAATCTCCTGCTGATTGACATCAAATGCTTCTACTGTATCGCGCATCTCCGGCGGAATGAACGGTAGTCCATAATGCTGATAGATGTCTTTTTCTGCCGGGAATTGAATCAATTCACCATCAGCTGTCGTGATTCCGTACTCGTTGACTTTTTCATTTTTTGCTTTGGCAAGCTGGCGCATCTTCACATTATGGTCTTTGCTGCCCGTGAAATGATTGAGCATCTGCGCAAATCCACCTTCGTCTGTAAACCTGAAGTCAACTGCTGTTTCAATATCATCAACGGCAACCGTTACCGACACCTTTTCTCTGCCGCTCACTTCGACATGCGTCACGATAGCCATGGCTGCAATTTCAGAAGCTGCTGTCTCAGGTTGGTCTGTTTCAATTATATAGTCCAAGTCTTTGCTGAATTCAGCCATCCGACGATGACTACCCGCCACCTGGTAGCGCGTCACGGCGGAACATTGTTCCAGTGCTTCATTGATATACAGTGACAGTTGGGCTGCTTCGTTAATGCTTAAGTCGTGTTTTGTCGTCAGTTCTTCAATGCCTTTTAAAATCGTTTCTTCTGTTTTAGCTCCAAAGCCCGGGAGTTCTTTGACGCGGCCATCCAGACACGCTTGTTTAAGTTCATCAATAGTTGTGATGCCAAGCGTCTTGTGCAGCTTGACGATTTTCTTGGCACCGAGATTTCTGATCTTCAGCATCTTGATATGCCCTTCAGGCACCTGTGACTTCAACTCATCAAGCAGCGATGACTGACCGGCAGCTCTATATTCATCCAGTAGTTCAGAGACACTTTTGCCGATACCCGGCAGCACCGAGAAGTCCTCAATATCATCGATAGGTGTCTGTGATTGTTCAATCGATGCTGCTGCTTTTCGATAGGCGGATACTTTAAAACTGTTTTCTCCTTTAAGTTCCATGTACAGTCCGATTGTTTCAAGTAATTTAATATAGTCTTTTTTTGTCATGTGATGACCTCCAAAATAAAAGTCATAGACTTCCGCCTATGACTTTTCATTTAAAAATATGAATGAACGCGGCATTTTCAAACCAGTGAATGGCACGGCTGCTCAATATCGGTGTATATTCAACAACGAATTTAGCAATAAAGCTGCCATCGATACGCTCCTGTATAAAAGGTAAAGGAATCATTGCAATAAAAAAGAACAGCAGAAATACAAGGATATAGCTTTCGATAAAGCCGAGCAGCGAGCCCAGCCATGCATTCAGCTGCTTGAGAAGCGGCAGCTGTGCTATATAATCAAAGACCGTTGCAATCATCTGCAGAATCACTTTACTAATAATAAAGATAAAGATAAAACTGACAATGTTATAAAACGCATGTTCACTATCTATCCAGTCGATAAGAACAGGTGCCTGCTGATTGGCAGAAGGGTAAGGAATGATCATATCCAGCTTCTCGGCAAGCTCCTTGTAGAAAATACGTGCGATGATCAGCGAACCGATTGTACCTATTAAATGCATTGACTGCAGAATAAATCCTCTTCTGAGTCCAATGACAGCACCCAGAACAAGGAAGAACAATAAAATAATATCAATCATTGACCGGACCCTGACCTTCCGACTCATATTTTGCCAGCAGGTCTTCGTATTTCTCCTGCAGCTTCACATAATCGTCCATAATATTGACCGCCGTCAGCACAGCTTTACGGGATGTATCGAGACCGGCATTGTACTTAGAGACTTCTCTAATCCTCATATCAACCAGTCCTGCGACGTGTCTAATATGACTCGGTTCTTCTTCCCCGATTATCGTGTAATGTTGATCATATATCGTAACGGTTATTCTATTTTTAAATTCACCCATATGGTCCACTCCACTGTTCGTCATTTACTTTATATGTTACCATTTTTTATAATGAATACACAATAAAAATACGACTGTTGAGGGATTTACATTGAGTACCGTAGTCAAAAACATGAATCAAGAAGATATCAACACATTGCTGAAGCGATTTTCCTTCGAAAAAACGGGCCTGCCACCTGGTATGACAGCACGCACTAAAGTACAGGGCCATACGATTTCCATCTATCAATCCAAAAAAGTGATGATCCAAGGGAAAGATGCCGAAACACTTGGGGCTGATCTGCTCGGCGACCTCCCGAATAAACCCGCTGTCAGTACGGTCACATCCACTTTAGACTATGACCACTTCAACTGCATCGGTTCTGACGAGGCAGGGTCAGGCGATTATTTCGGTCCACTGACCGTCTGTGCAGCCTATGTCAGCAAGGAACATGCATTGATCTTAAAAGAACTCGGCGTCATGGACTCTAAAAAGTTGAATGATGCGACGATCTGCCAGCTTGCTGAAAACATCATCACTTTTTTACCGCATTCGCTGCTCGTGCTTGATAACGTCAAATACAACGAGCGTAAAGCAGCAGGCTGGAGCCAGGTCAAGATGAAGGCAGTCCTTCATAATCAGGCAATCATCAATGTGCTGAATAAAATTGATGAAGAAACACTGGATTATATCGTTATCGACCAGTTTGCCGTCGAGCCGGTCTATAACCGCTATATCCTGACCCCACCAACACTGCCTATGAAGACCAAATTTGAGACTAAAGGAGAGAGCAAATCTATCGCCATCGCTGCAGCTAGTATCATCTCTCGCTATGCTTTCGTTAAACATATGGATGCTATTGAAAAGGACTTGACGATGGATGTCTATAAAGGCGCATCAGCTAAAGTCGATCTGCAGGCAGCAAAAATCATCCAGCGCTACGGTGTCAATCGTCTCGACAACATTACCAAGAAAGACTTCAAAAACAGAGCAAAAGCACTTAATCTAGTCGAAAGGAAGCGGTCATAATGGAACCGATCTATTACGGCGCAGGTCTCGGCATCATTGCCTACCTGCTATGGTATATTGCTAAGGAAATAGGGAAAAGAAGAAAGTAAAATCATCTCATGTGAAAGGAATTTCATTCTATGAACTCTATCATCATAAAAGGTGCGCGCCAGAACAACCTTAAAAATATCAATGTTGAAATCCCGAAGAACAAACTGACCGTCTTTACCGGGCGTTCCGGTTCAGGGAAGTCTTCACTTGTCTTCAGTACGATTGCAGCTGAATCAGAGCGACTGCTGAATGAGACCTATTCATCATATATCCAGTATCAGCTGACGCAGTACGCGAAACCGGAGGTCGATGTCATACAGAATCTGCCTGTATCCATGGTCATCAGTCAGAAGCGGCTCGGTGGTAATTCACGCTCCACTGTCGGCACGATATCAGATATCTATTCAGCGGTCCGGCTGCTATGGTCACGTGTCGGCCAGCCGTTCGTTGCCTATTCCAACGAGTTCTCATTCAACAATCCGGCAGGGATGTGCGAGACCTGCCAGGGACTTGGTTACGTTGAAGACATTGATATCAATGAACTGCTGGATTACGATAAATCACTGAATGAACATGCCATCAATTTCCCGACATTTGGTCCCGGACACTGGCGTGGTAAACGCTATACGTATTCCGGCTTCTTTGATAACGATAAGAAACTGAAGGACTACACGAAAGAAGAAATGGATATCCTGCTCTATACGGAGCCGAAGCGGCTGAAGGACGCACCTGAAAAATGGCCGAAGACAGCCAAATTTGAAGGGGTCATTCCCCGCTTCCGCCGCAATTTTCTCATCAATGACGGCTTCGAGAAAAAACGCTGGCTTGATGAGGTCAATCGTGTCGTCACTGAGAAAGCTTGCCCGACTTGTCACGGCAAAAGGCTGAGTCAGCGTATATTAAGTGTGAAAATCAATGATCTTGATATTGCTGACTTCACCAATATGACAATTCACGAAGCCGTGGTATTTCTGGATGCTATTCATGATGACAAAGCATCCTATATCATCAAACCGCTGCGGGAACAGCTCGAGTCACTCATTTCAATCGGTCTCGGCTATCTGACGCTTGGCCGTGAGACGCCGACATTATCAGGCGGTGAATCACAGCGGATTAAGCTGATCCGTCATTTAAACAGTCCGCTCACTGACCTCGTCTACATTATCGATGAACCGAGTGTCGGACTGCATCCTGAAGATATCCGAAACATCAATGACATCATCCGCTCTATCCGCGACAAAGGTAATACCGTTCTCGTGGTTGAACATGACCCTGATATCATCAAGACAGCTGATCATATCATTGATATCGGTCCGGGTGCCGGTAAAAACGGGGGAACTATTACCTTTGAAGGCAGCTATGCCGAATTGCTTGAGTCAGATACGGCGACAGGACATGCGCTCAGACAGTATCATCAACTGAAAAAACCGCGACCGGTCAAAGGATTTATCTCCCTTGAGCATATCACGAAGAACAATCTGCTGGATGTATCAGTTGATATTCCGGAGAATGTCATCACAGCCGTAACGGGCGTTGCGGGTTCCGGCAAGAGCACATTGATCAAGACAGGATTCAAGAAGAAAAAGGATGTTATTTTCATCGACCAGAAACCTGTCCATGCATCCAGTCGTTCGAATCTACTGACTTATACCGGTATTTTCGATGACGTCAGAGCATTCTTCAGCAAGGAGACAGGTCTGAAGAAAAGTCTCTTCAGCTATAATTCTGACGGTGCCTGCCCGAACTGTAACGGGAAAGGGATATTAAAGACCGAGCTTGCCTATATGGCAGACTTCACTCAAATCTGTGAAGTCTGTAACGGTACACGCTATAGACCTGAAGTTCTGGAGGCAACGGTTGACGGTTATTCAATTGCAGATGTGCTGAAGCTGACAGTCGATGAGGGCATCGACTACTTCAAGTCACACGATTTGATTGCCGGCACCCTGCAGTCCTTACAGTCAACCGGCCTTGACTATATGACGCTCGGCCAGTCACTTGATACTTTATCCGGCGGTGAGGTCCAGCGTGTCAAACTCAGCAAATATCTGACTGATAAAGTCACCGGCCAGACCTTTATCTTCGATGAACCGACGACCGGCCTGCACGAGGAGGATATCCATGTCCTTGTCACCCTGTTCAATGAACTCGTGGATGAAGGTAACACGGTGATTTTGATTGAACATAACTTGACGATGATGACTGAAGCGGACTGGATCATCGATATTGGTCCGGAAGCGGGACAGAATGGTGGCCAGCTGCTCTATAGCGGGCAACCGGAAGGACTACTTGAAGTGGAAGACAGTTATACAGCCCGTCATCTGAGAAATTATATTAATAGATGAAAGACGAAACGTCACGCAAATTTTGTTTGCGTGACGTTTGTCATTCCATTTATTCTTACTTATAATTAATCGCAGATTTTCATCATAGTAACTGAAATTCATATCAATCATCTTCAGCTTATCAATCGATATTCACGTGATAGTTCTTACCGAAACTATCACTGAATACCGCACTATAAGTGGAGCGTATCAATATTTCATTTGCACCTTTACCCAGTTTAACATGAACATCCGCATGCGTTGACTTAGTGGTGATGCCCTTATAGCTGTATGTTCCCGCTTTTAGCTGACTGACTATATTTTTATTTGTTAAGTCAGGTAATGAAGGCTGTATTTCCTGTGCATGAATCATACTGGATGGTGACACTAAAGACAGAGCAGCAGTAATTGAAGCAGCAAGTGGTTTCTTCATCAGGGTTCTCTTCTCAAGTGAGTGACTTACAGCTCAATTATAGTTCGATATTCCAGTTTTTGCATAGTTTATTCAGACACTTTTGAGAAAACTTTAAGATAAAAAGAAGAGACCTCTTCAGGTCTCTTCTTTTTATCCTCTTAACTTAGCACCAGCTGCTGTTAATTTCTCAAGTACTTTATCGACAATCGGCTGAATATCCGCATCCTTCAATGTCTCTTCAGGATTCAGGAATTCCATACGAATCGCTACAGATTTTTTGTCTTCAGCGATATGCTCACCTTCGTAGACATCAAAGACCATCGCACGCTGCAGATACTTGTTGCCGGCACTCATGATGATATCAATCAGTTCGCCTGTCTCACGCGTCCGTTCTACTTCAAGTGCGATATCACGTTCGATACCTGGGAACTTCGGAATCATGTGATACTTCACAGCACTTGTCTCTTCCAACAGACGCTGTAAATTCAGTTCGAAGACATACGTCTCTTTTAAGTCATGGGCTGCTTCCACAAGTGGATGAAGCTGTCCGATAACACCGACGACTTCGCCGTTCAATAAAACTTGTGCGCTTCGCCCTGGATGAAGCTGAGACATTTCTGCACGTTCATATGTGAAATCTACACTTAATTTATCACCAAGCGCTTCAACTAAGCCCTTCACGACATAGAAATCAGCAGCTTCCACTTTACCTTGCCACTCAGTTGCACTGAAGTGACCGGTAATGATTCCTGCAATGTTCTCAATTTCAACTGGCTGTTCTGAACCACGACCATGGAAGACATTGCCGATCTCGTATAACGCGACATCCTTCAGCTGGCGGGCATTGTTATATTGCACAGCATCAATTAAATGCGGAAGCAGACTTTGGCGCAGGACGGCATGATCTGCACTCATCGGCATCATCAGTTTGACTGTCTCCTGTGACTGGTCCGTGAACTGCTGTGCTTTTTCTTCTGATACGAGTGCGTACGTAATCGCCTGATTCAGACCCAGTCCCTCAAGCAGATGCTTCACAGCACGACGTTTCGCCTGATAAGCTGTCAGACCGACACGCTTACTGGCATTCATCACCGGTAAGGTTGACGGCAGTTCATCGTAACCATAAATACGTGCCACTTCTTCGATCAGATCTTCCTTGATCGTAATATCTCCGCGTCTAGTCGGCACATGTACATTAAATGAATCGCCATCCACCTGGCTGTTGAAGCCAAGACGTTCAAAGATCGTCTTGATCTCCGTATTCGATAGATCAAATCCGATCAGGCCGTTCACTTCATCCGTCGTAATCTGAATTGTTACTTCAAGGTCAGGCAGTTCACCAGCTGATACGATACCAGCGAGCACATTCCCCGCAGCATGTTCCTGCAATAAGAATGCAGCACGATTAAGCGCCATATTGACGCGTTCTGGTGCGATACCTTTTTCAAAACGGCTGGATGCTTCTGAACGAAGACCGGTCTGACGTGACGTCTTACGGACATTGACCGGATTGAAGAGTGCAGACTCAATGACGACGTTCTTCGTATTCTCTGTCACTTCAGAGAAATCGCCGCCCATGACACCGGCAAGCGCGATCGGTGTGCTGCCGTTTGTCACGACAATATCGTCAGCAGTAAGCGTGCGTTCCTTATCGTCAAGCGTCGTCATCTTCTCGCCTGCTTCGGCATAGCGGACAACAATTTCACTAGAACCGATTTTGTCGGCATCAAAGATATGAAGCGGCTGACCGAGTTCCATCATGACATAGTTGGAGACATCGACGACATTATTGATCGGACGAACACCCGCTTTAATCAGACGCATCTGCATCCAGGTCGGTGAAGGCTTGATGACCACATTCTGAACGACACGCACCGCATAATAAGGCGATGCCTCAGCATCATCTATTTTAATCGCAAACGCATCTGCTGCATTCCCGGACTCCTCTAATTCCGCTTCAGGGAACTCGATTTCTTCTTCATATAAGGCGCTGACTTCATAGGCAGAGCCCAGCATGCTCATCGCATCTGCACGGTTAGGAGTCAGACCGAACTCCATCACGCCATCCGCAAGGAACAATGCTTCAAGCGCATCCGTTCCCGGTGTCACTTCTTCCGGGAAGTTGAAGATTCCTGTCTCATACTGTTCAGGCACCAGATTCTTCGGAATACCGAGCTCGCCTAACGAACAGATCATCCCATTAGATTCAACACCGCGCAGCTTCGCACGCTTAATCTTGATCCCACCTGGCAGACGACCGCCCGGCTTACAGACGATGACATACTGGCCCGCTTCGACATTCGGTGCACCGCAGACAATCTGCAGCGTCTCTTCGCCGACATCCACAGTCGTAACATTCAGCTTGTCGGCATCTGGATGTTTTTCTTTCGTCAGCACATGCCCGACGACCAGATTTTTGATATCCTGACTGTAATCGGTGATCTCTTCTACTTCAATGCCGCTTCTCGTGATTTTCTCAGCCAGTTCCTCAACCGGTACATTCACGCGGACAAATTCATTCAGCCATTCTTTACTGACTAACATGTTCACTACCTCCATCTTCTACTGCTTTGAACTGTTCAAGGAATCTGAGGTCATCCGTATAGAAGTGACGGATATCTTCAATCCCGTATTTCAGCATCGCGATTCGGTCCGGCCCCATCCCAAAGGCAAAGCCCGAATACTTCTCTGAATCAAAGCCTGCCATCTCTAACACATTCGGATGGACCATACCGGCACCGAGAATCTCAATCCAGCCGGTACCTTTGCAGACATTACAGCCGGCACCGCCGCATTTGAAGCAGGAAATATCGACTTCAACAGACGGTTCTGTAAACGGGAAGAAACTTGGACGGAGACGAATCTCGCGTTCAGCACCGAACATCTTCTTCGCGAACAGCTCAAGTGTCCCTTTCAGATCACTCATCTTGATATTCTCATCAACAACCAGCCCCTCAATCTGTGTGAACTGATGACTATGCGTCGCGTCATCACTATCACGGCGATAAACTTTACCTGGGCAAATAATTTTAACAGGACCCTGACCTTTGCGGCTTTCAAGCGTCCGTGCCTGCACAGGAGACGTATGTGTACGCATCAGGAGCTCCTCAGTGATATAGAAACTATCCTGCATATCACGCGCCGGATGCGATTTTGGTAAGTTTAACGCTTCAAAGTTATAGTAATCCGTCTCCACTTCATAGCCCTCAACGACCTCGTAGCCGAGACCGATAAATAAATCCTCAAGCTCCTCCACAATCTTCGTTAAAGGATGCGCACTGCCGACATTGAACTGACGGCCCGGCAGAGAAATATCAATCGTCTCATTGGCCAGCTTGTCATTGATCGCCTTCTCCTTCAGTTCAGCATCCTTCGTCGTCATCGCCGCTTCAACCGCCTGGCGCGCCTCATTGACCAGCTGACCGAACATCGGCTTCTCTTCGTTTGGCAGAGACTTCATCTCTTTCATCAAGCCGGTGATGATCCCTTTCTTGCCGAGATACTCCACCTTCACCTGCTGCAGCCCCTGCGCATCGCTCGCGTCATTCACTTTTGCCAGTGCTTCCTGCTGCAATGCACTTAACTTTTCTTTAAGTTCCATCATAATCCTCCTTAAAAATAAATAAAAAAATAGCCTGACATCCAACAAGGGACGAAAGACTTCCGCGGTACCACCCAAATTTATGCCTAAGCATACACTTCATTCATGCATAACGGGCATATCCGGCTTAACTTCTTATTAAGCAACCAAAAAGATGAAAAGAAACACAGCTTAAGATGATCGTTGCACCACAGTCGACCACTCTCTGGACATAAACTATCAATCCCGTCTTTTTATCGGTTAGTTATTCATTTCCTATTCATTATAGGAGATAAAAGGAGGACAATCAAGTAAGGATGAATATAAAGATAGTAAAAATGGATTGTAAAATGATAGCTCCAAATGCGCACATAGTATCATTTGTATGTCGTCCTGACTTCCATTGACGAACATTCAATGGAAGGAGGTGAAGATATGTTGACTTTGCTCGATGACTTAATTATAAATCAATACATTAAAAGTAGAAATTGTAATATTTATTTTTAATAAAAGGCATCCTTCTTAAATATTGAAGAACACCTTAAAAAACTCAAAATTTTGTTTATTTGTCTTCTATTCTTCTTCCGTGTCTTTTTTCACTAGATAAACATATGACAGCACTAGTAATCCACAAATAAATAGTACTAGTCCCATCATTAAACCGTTCAATATATCATAACCCGGTGTTATGCTGATAAGTAATGCAATCATACCTGATACAGCTAATAAAATGAGTAGTCCAATCTTCAAGATTTGTTTGGCACTTCTTTTACTTCGATCGTATTCTACGCTGATATTAATGGATAGTAATATCAGTACGATCATCGCAGTCATAAATACAAACCACAAAGGATTTGCAATCATTTTTTCGTAACCTTTCATTATCAAGTCATATCCTAGTAGAAACAATATACCGACAGTCTGAACAACAAAAGCGAATCTTATATTCTGCAAATTTTTCAGAATTAAACGTTCATCTTTAATTTTTTGCATTTTATGCATCCCCTTCTTCAACCCAAAATATTTGATCTAGTGTTTTATTAAGGACATAGCAGATATCTAAACATAGTCTTAAAGAAGGATTATATTTACCTTTTTCAATTAAACTAATCGTTTGTCTAGTGACATTCACTTTGTCTGCTAGTTCAATTTGTGTAAGGCTAGCCTCTACTCTAAAAATTTTCACTTTATTCATTTTATTCCTCCTTAAGACACCTCTAATGTAACATATAAATTACATTATGTAAAATATATATTCCATTATACTCATTAAACATTATGACCAATATAATATTTAAACAATATAAAAACCCTAATCACAGATGATTAGAGTTAAAAATAAAAATATCTTTTGATATGACCTATCTATTATCTAACACATTTAAAAAATATAAAATCCGGGGGATATTAAATTTATATTCGCTCACGCTTCCCAATATACATCGACAATGCCTTGATATTTCTTTTTGAGATCTGAAATCAAATCCTTATCCTGACTGACAATATCCATCACATCCGTACTGACGTAAAGAAATGACCTCTCGTTATTAAATGTGATATATGCTTGTGGATAGCTGTTTTTTATCTTCATACAATAGTTGATAAGTTCATCTTTCTTGATTCTTTCAATTTGAGCTAATAAAAATCGAAATTCACGGTCTTCTGAATCAATATATGCCTCTTTCCAGTTAGTGATGGTAAAAAATTTTCCGATCCCCGTTTTCTCTTTAACAAAATACAGTCCATAAGAATAACCTATCAGAACGGTCATCGTGATTTGCGTATCTCCAAATATAGTGCGAACTAAATCCATTACTACATTTTTATCTAGCTTATCCCACGAAAACCTCATTCTCTTTTCAGGACGAACTTGAAAAAATGGAGTCATACCTTCTGGATTGATAGTGATTTCATTCATAATAGCTGACAATTCCCCACTCCTCTATTCCATTACCCCAATATAATAACTATGCTTCCGGTTAAATATATTATCTATTATTACCAATCAAAAGCATAATAGTTCTAAGCACTAAAATGAAAATTCTAAATCTCCTCTTTTTCTTTTCTTCATAATTATCATTAAATTATATCACTGAACATATTCATTTAGAGCAATTTATGTGCACAAAAAAACAGGACGATTTCTCTTCCTGCTCGACCCCTATGCTTCTGTCTGTTCTACGACGGCATCTATATATCAGAAAATCTCTTTGTTGAATGTAAAGAGCATGCGTGATGTGATAGTGCCACTTAACATGCTGCCGTTAACGTCCAGTGCAGTACGTCCTATATCGATGAGCGATTCGACTGTGAGCTGTACAATAGCAAGTGCAAATTGACACAAAACTATTATCGGACTTACATTACTTCATTGTGAATCTGCTAATAGAATGCTTCATGATAGCTGAAAACATTTATCTCTTCAATTTGACTGTTTTAAAAGATGAGTTAGCACCAGTAGTCAGCATTGAATAATTTTTTAAAACCGATTCGTCGATTATAAAGTATTTAAGAAATATAGGTTTAAGAAGAATAATTTTTCACTTTATCGTTAGCTAATTTATAACAATAATGCTAAAATTATCGTAACAAATTTACTTGTAAAGGAGAAAAAAATTTATGGGTTTCTACTATGCTATTTTACTTGTACTTGGTGTTTCATTGATGATTTTTGGTTGGAATTACAAAAAGAATATCAATGTTAAAGTCATCGCTCTTGTCTGCTCTGTACTCATGATTACTTCTTCGTTATTACTGTTTTTACCTGGTTCTGACATAATATTGGATATTTTAATTAATCAATAATTTACAGAAAATAGAACGAGAAACCTTATAAACATAACAATTAAAAAAGCCGATCTTTAAAGACCGGCTCTGACTTAGTTAATTATATAGTTTTATGACGCTTCTTCATAATCAAAGTAGCGGTTCGACAAATACTGCTGCAGCATCGCTACAAATGCACCGGCAGCCCAGTATAGAGGCATAGCTGCAGGAAGCGTTATACCTGGAATTAGTATCATTAATGGACTAATATACGGCAGCATCTTCATCTGCGCTGGTGTATCTTCCGACATATACTGCATCGAGAGCTTCACTTGAATGTAATATAACAAGGCTGCTGTCAGTGCCATGAATATATCAGGTGTTCCTAAGTTAAACCAGAGAAAGCTCTGGCTTGAGAGTTCGTTGTTATGCGAGATTGCGAAGTACAGGGCAGTTAATATCGGCATCTGAATTAAGACCGGCAAACAGCCGCTGTTGATCGGGCTTGTACCGTTTTTTCTGTGCAGTACTAGAAGTTCCTGCGTATAAACCTTTCGTTCTTCAGGTGTAGCCGCTTCTTTCATTCTTTTGTTGATTGCATCAATCTCAGGTTTGAATTTCTTCATCTGAAACTGTGCTCGTCGCTGCTTCTTGAATGAATAGAACATCAAAGGCATCATCAGTATTCTTACACATATTGTCACGAGAATAATCCCTATCCCATAACTGCCATCAAAAAAGTCAGCAAAGAATTTGATTGATACAACAAAAGGTTCAACTAAAGTCTGATGAAACGCCCGGGGTTCGCACCCACTTAATATAAATACACTTATCACTAATATAAAGCTGAATAATTTGTTCAATTTTTTTCCTCCAGTATATTAATTAATTGATTAATATACTGGAGATAGATCTTCCTCATCAGATAATTTCGCAAGACACCGAATGCGCCACCTTAATATCGGAAACCTCCAGGCAGCGATACATTGGTGAACAATGATTACAGCAGTCGGTAATTTGAAGCGGCAGATCAGATTAATCGTGACTTTAATATGAAAGAGAATGTAAAGCAGGGTTACGAGCAACGGAGAAAAAGAAATAAGATAATAAGCAATGTAGCTGAGCATCAGTCCTTCGCCTATTAAACTCATCAACCATTCCAACATAAAATCTCCTCCCTTCCACTTATTAAATTCATTTTAACATAACATTTACTGGTAATGATAAAGAATCAGATTAGTAAATTGATTGTCTTATGTTGCTTCTAAACTTTATGTTACAATATTTATGTAAATCTCTTAAAAAAGGAGGTTGACCTAAATTACACCTGATGTTTTAGTTGGAATCGTCACTATCGTAACAGTCGTCATACTCATTTACATGATCCTAAAAAAAGTTGATTTTATTTATATTTTCTATACGTCACTTATCTCTTCCTCAATACTTTTTTGCATCCGTCTCTTTATGATGGATTTTACTGCAGGGAGAGCCTTTCTTAAATCATTCAATCCAGTGATTGTACTGATTATCCTCATCGCAGCGGTCATACTGATGAAGGATTTAATAAGAAAGAGACAATAATATGGATAGTATACAATCAATCAGCTTTATTGATTGTAATATCGGCTGATAAAATCAAAAAATAAATAACAATCTAAAGTGGTCACATCGTTGTGACTGCTTTTTATTTTACCTAAAAAGTAATGCAAATGATTGTTTACAATACTGCTAAAATGTTATGTGATTCTACTTTAATTATACTCTCTACAACTATTCCACTTCCATCAGTATCTTAATATTTAAGTTCTATTTCATCATAGTGTTTACCTTCTTTAACTTACCTCATATTATAATCCTATCAATTATCCTTATAGGACAATTGATTATAAACAGTTATTAATATTATCAAAAACTATAATTTTTCATTATTCAGTTGAACTTAGTATTAAAATTTGTTATCCTTATATTAAGTTCAACTGACTAGTCAAACTGCATGAGGAGAAATTATGAAGCATAAACTTTTACCGTTATCTGAAACCATGCACTATATATTACTTGCGTTACGTACACCGAAACACGGCTATGCTATTATGCAGGAAGTTCAGGAGATGAGTGAGATGACCGTGATACTGGCCCCTGGTACTCTTTATGGAGCACTGGACAATTTATCAAAACATCACTGGATTAAACAAGTTGATATCATGGATAGACGTAAAATCTATCATATTACTCACGAAGGATTGGAAGTTTTAGAACATGAGAAAAAACGATTAAATCATATTTTATCTCTGTATGAAATGGAGGATTAATAATGAAGGTTACGAAATGGTTTCTTGATCCTATGAAGCAGGAAGAATGGCTGAACCATATTTTGTCTCAAGGTTATTTTCTGACTAAAAAATCTGCTTTTGATAAATATACCTTCGCGAAAACAAAAGAGGATTATGTGATTAGATTGGATTATCAAGATCATCTTTCAGTGAAGGATTACAAAGAATATTTGATTATTCACGAAGATATGGGATGGGTATTAGTCAGTGGCAGCAGATTGACAGGCATTCATATCTGGCAGCGACTCCGTTCAGGAAACGATGTACTAAACTCTGATAGTTTCTCTAAAGTTCAATACTGTAAAAGAATGATGAACTATACTGGTATGATGGCCATTCTTTTTCTATTCTACTATTATTTGTGCGCGCCTGATTTTAACGGTTTATTCTTAACACCCGGGTTGTGGGAGATGCCAGCAGATATGTTCTGGAAAGCGTTTCTGTTTGAATTGCCTTTCGCTTTACTGAGGATCTCATTTCCAATTTTATTGGTGTTCTTCTTTTTATTCTTTTCAAACAGCTATTACAAATTCTATAAATTGAAAAAGGAAGCTGAGTCTAATTTAAATTAAGAACAGTTGGAACCTCATCTTTGATAAAATAACAATTCAGAAGCTAGCACCTAAAACCATATGTTTAATTGTAAGACTGAATTCTTTCGCTCAACAGTAGTTCTCCTATTCATCATTCGTTGCACAGTTGGTTACTTTACTTACTGGCTAAATAGTAAGGATAAACAAAGTAAGTAGGTGACAAAGCCCACTAAAAAACCCATTTCTGTCCTACCAGAAATGGGTTTTGGTAAATCTATTCTTGAAATTTCCTTAAAAACATTCTAACCTTTTAAATTATTATTATCAACCTATGGACTTGTAGATAGACAAACCAAAGTAGGTGCTTACATTATCAATAATAAAGATGTGAAAACTTATATGGAATTCAAATAGTAGACATATAAATTTCATTGATTATATAAAAACCATATCTTGATATCTTAATAAAAGACTGAAGTTCTTTCAACGTTTTGTAAAATTAATATTCATTTTTTATTTGATATAGTAACTTTAACTTGTTAGCTCTACTACAACAATTAACTACCTTAAATGAATGATAAATTAAACTATATTTTTAAAATCCTTAACCATCTCATAGAATTTTTCTTGTTCTTCTAGATAAGGGACATGATTACTTTGTTCAAAAATATAAAAGATAGATTTTGGAATTAGATCATGAATTTCTTCCGAATAAATAAAAGGACATTGTGAATCATACTTCCCACAAAACACTATTGTAGGAGTTTTAATAGTTGAAACAATTTTTCTAATATCATAGGTCGAGAGTTCTTTGTAAGAATAATAATCTAGACGCTTTTGGACCACTTTACCACTACTTGGCTTAGAAAAATATTCATCAAATTTACTAGGATCATATAATGACATCTCTGTCCATTCCCTGCTCGCTTGTTTACGTTCTTCTGTTGCAGCTTCAGCCGAATTTAGAATTGAAAAAATTTCTTGAAGTCTCTCGTTAACAGGATTTTTATAGCTATAAATACTTTCTTTGTGTTCCATATAATCATTCGTTGCAGATGCACCACCAATCATCAAGCGTTTTAATGAACCGGGATAGTGAGCAGCATAGACTAATCCCAGCATTCCACCTGTGGAATGTCCTGCAAAACTCCAATCGTTATATCCTAATGCCCTTCTAATGGCTTCTAAATCTATGCTTGTCTCATTCATACTCAATTCTTCATCAGTCTTAATTTGAGGAGAGTTTCCGGCTTCCTTGAGGTTGATTAAATGAACTTTGAAGTAATCCACAAACATATCCGCAAAATAATATCCACGTTCGTTAAACTCACTATAAAGATGAGTGACACATAGTGGCTCACCACTCCCCGCCTCAAAAACTTCAAATACCCCTCTGTCTGTTCTAACTAATTTTTGCTCCCACATCATTGCACCCCCGCTATACCTACGCTAATTTTGAATTGAATCGTCTACACTTGATTGGACAACTCCTATGAGGGAGGTTATTGTTAAATCAAAGAAAGTAGACGATTTTTTTATGGCAAGAACTAGAAGAACATTTACTCCCGAATTTAAATTACAGATGGTCCGACTGTTTGAAAATGGTAAGTCAAAGTCTGAGATTGTACGCGAATATGACTTGACGCCTTCGGCATTGGACAAATGGGTGAAGAATCATCAGTCCACCGGTTCTTTCAATCATATTGACAATCTGTCAGATGAAGAAAGAGAACTGAGAAAACTACGTAAAGAAAACCAGCAGTTCACGATGGAGAATGATATTTTAAAGCAAGCAGCGCTGATCATGGGACGAAGATAGATGTCATTCGAAAGAATGCCAAAAAAAATTCAGTATCAGCAATGTGCAAAGTCCTGCAGATCTCTAGAAGCACTTATTATTATGAAATGAATAGACAGACTGGTGGAGGAAAGGTACATTCTGACAGTGAGCTCAGTAATGAAATTGTTCGAATCTTCAACTCCAACCGTAAGTGTTATGGCACTAGAAGAATCAAGAATGAGTTAAGCAAACAGGGCCTTACGGCCTCCAGAAGACGCATAGGCCGCATTATGAAAATGAAAAATCTAGTATCCTCTTATACGATTCTGAGCTACAAGGCATATCCCACTAAGGTGAATAATCGTAAGGTCACCAATGGACTGGACAGAGACTTCAATAGAAAAATACCTATGGAAGTGCTGGTCAGCGATTTGACGTATGTGAAAGTAACTGGAAAATGGCATTACATATGTCTGTTCATCGATCTCTTCAATCGTGAAATCGTAGGTCACAGCGCTGGTCCAAGAAAAGACAGTCAACTTGTCTCAAGCGCACTGAGTAGTATTCAGCATGATCTGAGAGATGTTCAGATGTTCCATACAGACAGAGGCAAAGAATTTGATAATCAGCTTATTGATGAAGTACTGGATACCTTTGGTATCAGAAGGTCGTTGAGCATGAAAGGGTGCCCTTACGATAGCGCTGTTGCCGAAACAACATTCAAAGCGATGAAAACAGAGTTCATAAGGCAGTATGATTTTAACTCCCTGCAGCAACTGAATATTGAATGGTTTGATTATATTAATTGGTACAACAATATTAGATCACATGGAGCATTGGATTATCAGGCACCAAAGGAGTACAAAGAATTCTTCTATAAAAACTGTTCAATAATCTGTTGACAGACCAATGTCTTTTTGATATCTGCTCGTCACCGCCTGAGTAACTTACGAGTGGTAGAAGAGTGGGATCATGCAAACTACCGCATATGCCTACGGTCAAAGTGACAAATCCCGTAGACATGCTGGATTAATTCGTTGGTTGATGGCTCCAGCCCACCGTCGCTTTTTTTATCCATGAACGACACCCGAAACATGTACTGCGTATGGAATTGAGGCATAGAAAAAGACAGGTAGCCCGCTTACGCTACCTGTCTTCTGTAATCCATATCTTCTGTCCACTTTTTTCTCAATTTGAGCCAAGTCTATTGAAGTTTTACCGATACCTCTATATAATGTGTGTATAAAGCGTAATATAATCGCTTCAAAAATTATATAATTAGATTGATCGGTAAATCATGATTACGTTAGTTGAGGTAACGTAAGAGTGAGGTTTGATTGGAGTTGGTAGCTCCTATCATTCCTGCCGGTCTTTTTAATTTGTCTTAATTATACAGTTAAGCATGAAAGATATGCAAATAAAATCTAAAACCAATTTAATTTTTTCCAAATAATCAGATATTTAGTAACTCTTTATTTACTTATCATATATAATGAATCATAATAATTTATAAAGAGTCTTTAAATTAAGGAAGGTGTTCTTTATGAAAATTATTACTGGTATTTTGTTATGGTTAAACATCATCTTTATTTTCTTATCACCTCTTGATTTCAATCGTTTTTCTGTGTTATTTTACTTTATAAATTTTATGTCTATTGCAATAATTATCCGAAATAAAGATTACTTTATTTTTAAAATTGATTGTTTTAAATACTTAAGTGTTCATTATATATTTTCTATTTTATTGATCACTATCTTTTCTTTCTTATCAGTTAAATCTATTTTTATTAATATTATCTTTGGAGTCGCAATTGTTTTATATTACTCTATTATGAAACAATATGTTTTAACTGATGAAAAAAATTAGTCTCTTCTACATTAAACAACCTCTCATTTTAATTACTGTTTAAGTAATTAAAATGAGAGGTTGTTTTATTTTCTAATTTTTATTGAAAATTAGATTTTAATATATATGATAACTATAAGTTGAATATGCTAAATTTTTATGTGCGCTATCTGTATAAGCATCTACATCAGTTCTTACATATAAGTTATTAGTTCCATCTGTTGCAGTATAAGTTTTAATAATAAAATAGTATCTCTTATCTTTTTTTAATCCACCTGTAATTTCTCCAAAAGTATAGCCAGCTAAAAAGCTTGCAATTTGATAAACTTTAGTTTCAGGTGCTATAAATGTACCTAATATCCCAGTTAAAATATTTGTACCATGATATACTAAATTACTATCTACCAAGTTGTCATAATATCTAGTACTTTTATACTTCCAATTCATCGATCCTGGATTTTGTACAACTTTTTGTGGTTCTTTAATTACTACTGAATCTACTTCATTAGTTAGGTTAATCGGTGTCTTTATCAAATTATTAGTAATAGGAAGTGCTTTAGTTGCATCAGTATTTTCACTTGCAAATGTTAATTTTCCATTACCAAATAAAACGCTAGAAGAACTACTTAAAACAACAGCGGACAAAACTACTTTAGTTATTTTTTTCATTTTATATCCCCTTTTTACTCAATTTGTTTACGCTTACATCTTACTATAAATACCATATTTAGAAAAGTAAATAAATTAAATTAAATTTATTCACTTTTTTGTATTTCATACAAAAAATTCATATTTTAATCTTAGTTAGAATATAAATTCTTCATTACTGAGTTAATAGAATTATTTAAAACATCTTGACTAATCCCAATGTATCTTAACGTCACTGTTTGAGAAGAATGATTGAAAAGTTCCATCAACAACGCAATATCCTTTGTCTTTTTGTAGTAGTGGTAACCAAAAGACTTACGCATCGAATGTGTGCCTATTTCATTTAGACCGATTGATTTTGCTGAATGATTGAGGATGCGGTAGGCCTGCACCCGGCTGATCGGCCGGGGCTGTCCCGACGGATCCTTGTGCTTGCTCCTAAATAGATAGTCCTCGTCCTCCAGGAACTGAATATAACGGTCGATATCCTCCTTTAAATGATAGAGGGGGATGTTCTTCTGTTTATGGGTCTTCTGCTCCCGAAGTCTGATGCTGTAGTCCTTGATGTCCTTCTTCTTCAATCCTAATAGATCACCGACACGAAGCCCGCAGTTGATGCCCAGGTTGAACAGGAAGACATCCCGTTCCGGCCCGTAGTAGGCGAGCGCCTCCTTCATCTCCTGGATCTTCCGTACATCTCTGATGGGTTCGACACTGTTCATCCTCATTTCCTCCTCTGCATACAACATATAATATATTATATATGATACTTAATATGTACTAAATTATATCATTATGTTACATATTTTCATCCATAAAAATAAACCCCTGTATTTAAGGGGTTTGTCATGTAACATAATTTCTATTGTGTTACTTTATTGAAAATAAAGGCAGTCACACAATATGCTTCCTTAAATATTTTTTGTAAATAAAAGGAAGTTAAAAGCTAATCACCCCAATAATTTTTAACATTTAATAAATCTGGTAATTGAAAGTTATATTTACATGAAAGTTCTGACTGTATTATTTTTAAGATTTCATGTTCAATTTGCATATAAGGCTCTATATAAACATTTCCATCTTCATCTTTAGTCCAGTAACCAGAAAAATTACATTCTTTAATATCTAAAAATTCATATAAGTAGCAAATATCTAAATTTGATTGGACATCTGATACTAAAGATTCAATCTGTGTAATTAATTCCTCTAACAAAATAAATTCTTCTTTTGATAAACTTGTAACAGTTAATACCTTTAATTCGTTAGAATGACGCCATATAAAGATTTTAGTAATTACATTCTTATTCGGCATATCTACTATCCATTGCTCAAAAGATTTCATTCTAACAATTCTAGTTAAGGTTGCTAAATCACTACTCAATATGATAATTCCTCCTTGATAATAAGGTGGTTAAGCGAATAATGGTTTCACGATAAATCCTCGACCTGCACCGCCACCATCAAATCCACATGCACATAATTTTCCCATTCCTGTTGATTTATCAGCAATTGCTGCTTTTTTTACTTTAGTAGGTAAAGCAGCAAATCCCGATATTTTGTTTTTACTTTTATCACAAACATCTCCGTTACTATATGAGCATAATTGATGACTCCATGCTCCATTTACTTTCTTGTAAAAATGTACATGTTTTGCTTTAGCAGATGATGCACTATCAATTCTATATTTCCATGTACTACCCACAAATTTCTCTGAGCTTGCTTCTACATTATTAATATTAGAAAGCATTAAAGAATAAAAAAGTAGACATAAAATCAGAGGTATTTTTATTTAGTAATTTCATTTTATACTCCTTTTGAAATCTAACTAACTTAAATATATAGTTTAATAACACAGAAGTGTTGCTCTAAAAGCATTGTAGAGGTACATATATTTTGAATGCTTATGATTTATCACTAAAAACTTAATTATTATCAAATTACTAAGAGAAACACTCAAAATAGACATAAGTAAATAGAAAAGTACGCTCTAATCCATTGTATGATTAGAGCGTACCCTTAGTAAACACATTAGACAAATAAAAAAAGCAGTCACAGAAATATGACTGCTTTAACTAATTATTTTTACTGTCTTTACGCAAAATTTTATTTATAAATAATCCAGTAATGATCAGTGCTAATGTTTCAATAAGAAAAAACATGATACCATCTTTTTTAAATGTGTCTTCGCTTTCATATTGTGTTGTATAAAGTAACAAGAAATTTAATGATTAACCTTTTTTAGTCCAAATATCGTTGTTATGATAGCTGAAAGAATAATGTATGGAAAAAGTAGCGAAACTGCTAATAAACCAATTGTCATACTAAGCCAAAATGAATCAAATTTATAATTTCCTATTTTCATCATAACACCCCACTAAAGTTTATATTAATTGTATCATACACATATAATAAATTCATTTTTCGACAAAGTAACATAATTACCATTGTGTTACTTTATCAGACAAATAAAAAAAGCAGTCACAGAAATATGACCGCTTAATTATTACTAAAAAATAACTTAATTTCTTCATCTTTGATAAAATAATATACCATTTTCCCATTTTTATAAAAATCAAGAACATCATTTTTATACAATAATCTAAGATGATGAGATGTAGAAGCCACACTCATATCTAGAATGATAGCAATATCACAGACACAAAGTTCTTTTTCACTCAGTAAAGACAATACAATTTTTAATTTTTTTTCATCGCATATTTTTTGAAAAATATTAAGTAATCTTTGCGACTTCTCAATTTTTAAAAAATCTAACGCTTTGTCCACTTTATCTTCATGAACACATACTATGTCACAAGTAATAGATTTATTCATTTAATTTCAACACCCTTATCTAAAATAAAAATTCTAAAATTGTTTGAATTGTTTTATTTTCTATGATAATAAACATTCCTAGTCCTATATAAATAACAGCCATTATCCAACGACTATACTTCTCAATAGTACCACCAATTCCAGGTATATTAGCAATTTTTTGAGCTGTAAAAACTAATACAAATATCAACACTAAAAATGTAATAAGTGTAACTATTAGATTTGACATATTAAGTGAAACAAAATATGGAACAAACAATCCAATGTTATCAGCACCACAACTTGCGATAGTCACTAATGCCACAGTTCCTATTAATTTTGATAATCCTTTTTTATCCAATTCTTTTTTTGCTCTTTTTTCACCAGCACAATCGTCATATAATGCTACTTTAACACCGAAATAAATTGGTATTATACCTAGCAATCCTAAGATCCATTTCTCTGGAACATAATTTAATACGAAAGCTAAAAATAAACTTACTAATATTAAAATAATAGAACCTAGATATTGTCCAATATAGATGTTTCTATATTCTTTCTTTGTGCTAGCTCTAGCAAAGAAAATTAATAAAATAACTAATAAGTCTACAGCAGTTGCTGTGTATAAAACAGTAGCAGTAATAATAGTTTGAAACATAAAAGCACCTCATTCAAAAATTCATTTGAATGAAGTTTAACATATCCATCAGTAACATTCAAGTATATTTTTGAATGTTATTTTAACTCAATAATTTTTTAATATCACTTAAAGAAACGTGACAACAAGCCACCTTTTTTATTTGTCGTGCTATTACTTTCTTGCTTATCTTCTCTTAAATCTTTATAAAAGCTATCAACTTTATTTGTATGGCAAGTTATACAATCAAGTTAGCCACCTAAGGTGGAAGATACATTAATTGTTTATAAAAAAATCCGCCATGACGAATTCATGTTAATATTGTAGTTCTCACACCGATAATAAAGGAATGAATTCGTATGACGCATATCAATGGTAACACGAAAACCGTTAAGGGCAAACACCTTTCTAGAGATGAACGAATCATCATACAGACGCTGATTAATGAAGGGTATTCAAACAGACAAATAGCCGGAAAGCTCGGTAGAGCGCCACAGACCATCAATAATGAGATAAAGCGCGGCATGTACACACAAAAGAGCCAGCAGGTACAGAATAATAAAATCTACACTTACTACAAGTGCGTCTATTCGCCTGATCTTGCTCAGGATAGATACTTTGAAAATCGTATCAAGTCAGGACGTCGCCCTATTCCTATCACAGGAAATCCCTTTGTTGAATGGGCCGATCATCTGATGATACATCAGGAAATGTCTCCGGCTTCCGTTATTATGCTTGCTAAGAAAGCTAAGCTTTTTCCAGAAAGATTCATACCCTGTATAAAGACACTCTATAACTGGATTGACAGAAAACTGTTAAAGACGCGTAATATCAATCTTCTGATGAAGTTAAAGCTTAAGAATAAGAAGCCGACAGGCTTTACTCGTATTAATAAAAAAGTACTGGGTCAGTCTATCGAACTACGTCCTCATGCAGTGGATACACGCACGACCTTCGGACATTGGGAGATAGATACCGTTGTCGGCCAGAAGTCTGGGGAGGATCAGGTTCTCCTCACGATGGTTGAGAGAAAAAGTCGCTATGAACTTATCTTAAAGATCGATGGTAAACAAAGTTGCCATGTAGTCAATGCACTACGTCATCTGATAAAGGAAACAGGAGATGCTTTCCCTAAAATATTCAAGTCCATTACATCAGATAACGGACCTGAATTCAGCGATCTTTCTGAATGTCTCAAAGGATTATCTGAAGTCTACTTTACTCACCCCTATGCCTCTTGGGAAAGAGGGACGAAAGAAAATCAGCACAGATTTATTCGCCGGCATATTCCTAAAGGTATCCCCATTTCAACTGTAACAGCTTCTACCGTCCATAAAATCCAGGAATGGATGAACAGATAGCCACGCAAGATACTAAATGGACAGTCAGCGATGGAAGTGTTTTTGAAAGAACTAATTAAAGAGAACATACTGAGTGAATCCCTAGGATTCTATATGAACTAGATTTGTCAGAGTGGCTAACTTGTAATTGCAATTTAGATCAAATCTATTTTAAGAAGATCTCCTTTTTCTCCATAATGAAGAATTCTTAAATATTCACCCCACACTCTAGATTGACCTTCCTCGGAATTCATCCATGTATCTCTACTTATGATGTTGTTCTTATATTGAGCATCAAAAGTATAAGGAATATAATTAATATTGTCAGGTAAGTGCTTCGCTAATGTTCTACGTTGTCTTTCTGTAACATGGCTTTTACAGATGAACATTAAGCTGTCTATCGAACTGAAATCGAATACTTTTTTTGCATATAAGACATTCTCTAAAGTATTCGTTGATTGATTCTCATAAGTAATTATTTCTTCAGGTATTCCTCCGTCTAATAAATGTCTGATAATAATTTCAGCTTCTGAAAGGTTCTTTTTATTCCAGTCGGGATGTGGGACACCGGTCAAACTTTTCCCACCAGTTACGATAATTTTATTAGTAAAATTTTTCCTAAATGCATCTATTGCCACTTCCCAGTGTCCTGGGTGTGTTCCAGAAAATACAAATAGAGCATCACATTTTTGAAGAGGAATTTTTTCTCCAAATGTGATATGTGTCAAAAATTTAATGTCATCATTAGTGAGTTGTGGGACTTCAGGACTTTTAGGAATAATAGGTTTCATGTTAATCTCCTTATTTTGCAATAATAAAATCTAATTCGTTTTCATCATTAAATAGTACATCGCATTTTTTTATTTTAGCGTCAGTTATTAATACATCTACTTTCTCTAGTTCTGTAACATGTGAAAAGAGATTACGACCAAATTTTGAATGATGCATTAACGCAATTGTTCGTTCACTTTTTTCTACAAGATTTTTAGTAAAAAGAGCAACATCTATAGAACTTGTGGTAATGCTCTTATCTGTAAACCCGCCGCCTGTAATAAAAACCAAATCAAAATGAAAGAGTCTCAACATTTCAATCGCAAGAGAATCAGTGATATTTCCTGAAGGTTTTAATGTTCCTCCTATTAATATAGTATTTATATTGTCCATATCTTTAATTCTCTCTGCCACAACAATAGAATTTGTCACAACTGTATAATTAATATTATTAGGTAGATAATTTACCATCGCATAATGAATCGAAGTTCCACCAATATAGATGGTTTCATTTTCTTTAATATATCTAACAGCAGTCTTAGCTATAGCAAAAGTTTCATTATCAATATCTTTATATCGCTCTATACTATGGAGTGGCAAAACTAAAGTCTGCTGTTTTAACATTGCTCCACCGTGCATTCTCTGAAGAATTCCCAAGTTTTCTAACTTTATAAAATCTCTTCTAACTGAATCTATAGAGACATTTAAAATTTTAGCAAGTTCTTTAGTAGATATTCTTTTCTTTTCCTCTAGAATTTGAACGATTTTCTTGTGACGTTCTTCAGTATACATATTTATGAACCCTTCCTATAAAAATCTGCTGTTGATCGCCAAAATGTCTGCGTTGTTTCCTTGTACAGTGGTTCATGTTTATATTTAAACTTTTGTGCTTCACGGTGCAGATTACTTTCTATTATTTTTTCTTCTACAGAATCATAATGTCTTTCATCTAAATATGACCAAATAGCTAATATACGAGTACGATTATTGTTAATTAACCTTACTACTAATGTTGCTCCAAACTTAATTTGATTAGGTAATAAATACTCATAAAATAAAGTGTTAAACACTTCAAACTTATCAGGGTGTATTACATACTCACGAATTCTAAAAATCATAGAATTCCTCCTCTTAATTAAGGATATAAAAAAATGCACAAATATGCAAATAAATTTGCATATTTGTGCAAAAAGGTAAATCAACAAATAAGACAGTTTATGTAAACTAAAAAAAATTAAAATAAACATTTATAATAACAGCTTATTTTAATTTTCTTTACTTCTTATGGAAAGTCGACTTGTCCTATAATCTATAAGTCTTCTGCTTTCCGTAAGATGAATAATTTAACGGAAATCGGAATTTATCCATCTTATCAAATCCTGATTCCAATATTAATGATAATGATTACAAGGAGAAACATAAAGGAGAGAATCACTTTTACTGCGCTTCTTTCAATCCAGGATAAAACAATAACAGTTATCGCTATTCCAAAAACAGCAATATCACCCACAATACCTATTTTATAAGGTGTAAGGTTGTTAACGATGAAGCTGATGCCTAAGAGTGCCATGAAGAACATCAGTATTTTATCACCGCTTTTATTTGATTTCTCCTCCATTATGTCTCCTTCTCTATTTATCATGATTCTCGCCATCCCCTCTTTTTAATGTTATTGACGTAGCCAGTATTGGTCATGAAGATTGCGGCATATACAGGCAGCATGACCAGCAGGATCTGAGGCTGCATCTTCAACATCAGCATCGCCATCAGATAAACAGCACTGCCAATAACAGCAACCAAAACGACGGCTATATAAGGTCCAGCGTTCTTTCCCCGTTTATGAAACATCCTGAGTTCCGTCGGCAGAGTTGTTAAAATCAATACGCTTAAAAAGCCGATGATATATACACCCGTTCCAAACGAATCCCAGAACAACTGCCGATCCAGTTCCTTTTGCGGCAGATTATAGAACGCTTCATCGTGTAAGCCATATATAAAACTGTAGATCACCCAGCTTATAAATAGTATTGTAAACAGCGGTAAAAACATGGTTTTATGCTTATCATACATTCGATAGCTGATGGGTGCTTTCGGCTTGAAAAAGTTGCGTCTATAATCCTGCCACGCCTCTTTATAAGTGATTTTCTCTGTCATAATTTTTCTCCTGCGCTTATTTAAAGTAATAGTTACCCAATGTCGTGAAACTCGGTATCAAATATGCCAACATAATTGCGAACAACGTTAGTTGCTGGTGCGTCATCACTGCGTAAATATAATAGCCAAGTATAGCGATGAAAAATATAAGATGCGTCACCTGATAAAGTAATGGCGATTTCCCCCGCGTATGAAACATTCTCATTTCAGTTGGATAACTGACAATAGCAACAAGTATCACGGTCACTAGAAAGAACAGAAACCTATTTGAATGTTGTTCTGAAATCATTGTCAATCCAAACATCAAAAGTATGAAAGGCAGGATTGTCAACCGTCCTACCCAAAGCTGATTTTTATACGCTTCTTCCGTAATCGGCGCAGTGAAATTGAACAAATTGCGGAAGTAATCAAGCCATGCTGCTTTAAAGCTGTTCATTAAAAAGCCACCTCCATCCTTATACTGTCAGTATAAATGATAAAGGTGGTATTCAATAGTAATATTTGTATTTTTAAGGAATATTTAATCTTTCTTCCACACTATTTAGCGTCTGTCTTATAGTGTTGAGATATGTGATAATATCTTCTCTCCTGTTTGTCTCCAGTCTGCCGACGACTACACCGTTCTATCAGTTATTGAATTAGTGTCTACTCTAATAAAGTCAGAGTTATTTGTCAGACATTTTAGCTGCGGCACTTGATCAGCCTTTGAAATGATACATCAGAATACCGGCGCAGACAGCAACGTTCAGACTCTCTGCTCTTCCGTAGATCGGCACAAAGAGATTGTCATCTGTTTCGGCGAGGATCTGTTCATCAACGCCCTGTCCTTCGTTGCCGAGGACAAGGATGAACGCGTCAGCCGCTTCAACTTCCTTGTAGTTTCTGCCGTTTTTCAGGCTTGTGCCGTAAACTTTACCTCCGAAGTCTGCCTTCACTTCACTGAAGTCTGCTTCTATGACCGGCAGATGGAAGACACTGCCCTGACTCGCGCGCAGCACTTTGTCGTTATAGATGTCGACTGTCCCTTTTGAGATAACAACACCGTCATAGCCTGCAGCGTCTGCTGTGCGGATAATCGTTCCGACATTGCCCGGGTCCTGGATGCGGTCAAGATAGACGAGCTGCTTGAAGTCAGCCAGTTCGTGCTGCGGCATATTACAGACGGCGTATATCCCTTGCGGTGATTCTGTCTGAGATAGTTTCTCGGCGATTTTGAATGTGATCTGATACTGCTCCTTGCTCGCTTCCACCATTTCTTCAGAGATATCGTCGGGATTGACACTCAGTATGGTCTCCACTTCAAGGCCGCTCTTCACGGCTTCTTCCACCAGATGATAACCTTCCACAAGAAACTGCCGCGCCTTCTTGCGGTCCTTACGCGTATGCAGTTTTGCAATGTTCTTGATTCTCGTATTCTGTACTGATTCGATGAGTTCCATATCATCACTCCATTCACTCAATTGTTATCTTTATTATAAACTAATTCAAAGACGTGAGATACTCGTCATCTATTTCATTATATTGTTATTTTGTCACATTTTAACGGTTGATAAGGGATTAAAAGGGAATAAATCTAAAGCAACCTATTTTGTAAGGAGGAACCTAATAATGTATGATGTCATATTTATCGGTAGTGGACATGCAGCCTGGCACGCAGCAGTGGCGCTTGCCAGCCAGAAGATGAAAGTCGCACTGATTGAAAAGGATACGCTAGCCGGCACATGCACCAACTTCGGCTGTAATCCGAAGATTTTGCTTGAGTCACCGTTTGAGGTGCTGGATGATATCGACCGTCTTGGTGATATCTTCACAAACCGTCCTGAGGTGAGCTGGGAGCATCTGATGCGCTACAAACATAAGGTCATTGATCCGCAGAAAGATAGACTCGCTGAAGTCTTCAACAAGGCCGGTATTGAGATCATTGAAGGCGAAGGCGTGATAACAGACGAACACACGGTGAAGGTCGGCGATCAGTCCTATCAGGCTAAATATATCGTCATCGCGACAGGTCAGCGCAGTCATCGGCTTAATATCCCAGGTCAGGAACATCTCCGTGACAGCCGTGACTTTATGGATCTAAAATCATTCCCTGAGCATATTACCTTCATCGGTGGCGGTTATATCAGTATTGAGTTCGCTTCTATTGCGAGCAAATTCGGCTCAGAAGTCCATGTCATTGTGCACTCTGACAAGATTCTGAAAGCCTTCCACCAGCCCCATGTCAAAATGCTGATCGACAAGCTGGAGGAGGAGAACGTTACCTTCCACTTCAATGAAGATACAGAAAAAGTCGAAGAGAAGGATGGCCGTCTGACCTTGACGACTCAATCAGGAACGACACTAGAGACTGACTATATCGTTGATGCGACTGGCCGTGTGCCGAACGTTGAGAACATCGGCCTTGAGACAGTGGGCATCGACTACAGTGATAAAGGGATCAAAGTCAACTCTCATCTGCAGACGTCTGTTCCGCATATTTATGCGAGCGGTGATGTGCTGGACAAATCCATTCCTAAGCTGACGCCGACTGCAAGCTTTGAATCGAATTATATCGCTCTTCAGATCATCGCACGTGAAGCCAAACTCTTCAGTCCGAAGAAAGCGCTCGAACTTCTGCCGATCAAGTATCCGGCGATTCCTTCAGTCGCTTATACTCTGCCCCGTCTGTCACAGGTCGGCATGCCGATCAGCGAGGCTGAGGATAAAGGTTATAAGATCAGGACCATTAAGTTCGGCGAATACATGCGCTTTGAGTATAAGAATGAACTGGATGCTGAAATGGTGATTGCTCTCGATAAGAAAAATCATGTGGCGGGTGCTGCTATCTTTGGTCATAACGCAGCAGATCTCATCAACATCATGACCTTTATCGTCGAGAAGGAACTGTCAGCGAAAGACCTCAATCTGATGATCTTCGCTTTCCCGAGTGAATCAAGCGGCATACTGGATCTCTTGAAGATTGAGATGCTGGACCTTGATATTGAGTGATAAAAAAAGACTGCCTCGGCAGTCTTTTTTTCGCGGTATCTTTTCATCCGATCAGTACAAAAATGATAGCACTTATGATAGATGCTCGTAAGTCTGCTCAATGATCTGGTCTACTCTATCATCCGTGAGTTCAGCGAGCACTGCGTTGACCAGTTCGAGCGCACCATTATAGTCACGCCGGTTCATCATTGACACATTGGAGTGGATATAACGCGTCGGGACACCGATAGATAGAGCAGGTATGCCGTCTAAACTTTGCGCGATGTTCCCGGCATCTGTATAGCCGCCGGTCAGATAATCGAACTGAACCTTGATGCCATGCTTCTCTGCCACATCTGTGACGAACCGTCTGAACGATGGGTGCGAAATATGCCACGCATCAATCAACACAACAATCGGGCCGTCACCCATCTTGGCGATTCCGCTCATGCCGGGTGTCTTTGTACAGATGCCGACGTCAAGCGCAATAGCAAGAGACGGCTTGACAGTGTGGGCTGCTGTCTTTGCACCACGTGACATCGTCTCCTCCTGCGTGACTGCTCCTGCTACTACAGTGATTTCCTGATTAGTGTACGTTTCCAGCGCCTCAACAGCGAGTGCGCAGCCGAAACGATTGTCCCACGCTTTCGCCAGCACATAGTCGGGATTTGTCATCACTTCAAACTCGCTGTACGGCGTCACCGGGTCACCGATCCGGATGCCCGCAGCAAGCACCTCGGCTTTTGAGTCCACACCGATGTCTATGAACATATTCGGTACACTTGCTGCCTGTTCTTTCTCCTGCACACCGAGAACGTGCGGCGGCTTACCACCGATGACCCCTCTGACTTCTCCTCTGCTGCCGCTAATCGTCACTTTCTGACTGAGCATGACGTTCGCCCACCAGTAGCCGAGGTTCGTAAACTTGATGAAACCGTCATCAGTAATCGCGGTTACCATAAAACCGATTTCGTCCAGATGGCCGGCCAGCATGACAGAATGTTTGCCTGTCCCTTGCTTCCTACCGAATATGCTGCCGGTATTATCCTGGATGATATCGTCTGCGACCGGCTCCAGATAGCTCTTCATGAGCTGTGTCATCGGTCCCTCAAATCCTGACGGTGCATTGCAGTCGGTCAAAGCCTTGAAACGTGCTAACTGTTGATCCATAAAAACATCCCCTTTGTCTGTGTTACTCTTAGTATAGAGCGTTATATGATCATTGCCAACACCAAAAAAGGAAGCACAATTGTGCTTCCTTGATCAAACTAACGATGTGTGTGGTTGTGAGCGACCTCTTTACCAGGTCTATTGAATACCGCACGGTCGACGAATTTGTGGAAAAACAGCCATTCGCCTCCTGTAATTGCTAGAGCAGACAATAAAGCCGGCCAGAACAGATCATCATTGTTACCTGTCAATGCTCTTGCCATCAACCAGATCACTAAAAATGCCAGTACTAAGTCGGCCAATGAGGCAAGGCCGTTACGTTTCGTGAATTCACCAGAATGACCCGCTTTATTAAAGATGCCGAGGTCACCAAGCAGATAGGCAAGCACTGTCGTCACTATACTGATCCATAACGTATCCATGAACGGCACATCAAAGATCAACGTCAAAACAATAAACAGAACAAGCGCAATCACGATAAATTTCACTACTAATGCTTTTAAATGGTCCATCATTTTCCTCCTCTCCTCATTGACGTCTTACTGTCAGAAATACCCTGACATTGAGAGAATAAACGAAAAATCGGACATATTCATTCAAATTATATTCATTTTTACAGTCATTTCACATAAAAAACCGCAGTGCTGATATGCACTGCGGTTTTGTCTATTATTTATTTAAAGCGTTTTTCGCTTGAGTCACTAACTCAGCAAATGCTTTTTCGTCAGAGATAGCGATCTCTGATAACATTTTACGGTTGATGTCGATACCAGCTAATTTAAGACCGTTCATTAAACGGCTGTAGCTGATGTCGTTCATACGTGCAGCCGCGTTAATACGTGCGATCCATAATTTACGGAAGTCACGTTTTTTCTGACGACGGTCACGGTATGCATATTGACCTGATTTCATGACTTGTTGTTTTGCTACTCTGTATAATGTATGTTTTGAACCGAAATAACCTTTTGCTAATTTAATGGTTCTTTTGCGACGGGCACGCGTCACTGTTCCACCTTTAACTCGTGGCATGATAATTCCTCCTTAGATAATCCTATTATTATTTTACGTATGTTAACATTTGTGCAACGCGCTTTTGATCGCCTTTAGAGACTAATGACGCTTTACGAAGTCCACGTTTTTGTTTTGTTGATTTGTTTGCGAAAAGGTGAGAAGTGTAAGCTCTAGAACGTTTTAATTTACCTGAACCAGTTCTTTTAACACGTTTCGCGCCTCCGCGGTGAGTTTTCATTTTAGGCATTGAATTGTCCTCCTAGTTTTGTTTTTTGTCGACGATTGGCGCCAGCATCAAGAACATTGAGCGGCCATCCATCTTCGGTTTTTGTTCCACTGTAGCGATATCTTTACACTCATCAGCAAATTTCTCAAGCACTCGTTGACCAAATTCCTTGTGCGTGATGGCACGACCTCTGAAGCGGATAGATACTTTAACTTTGTCCTGTTTTTCAAGGAATTTACGCGCATTTTTCAGCTTCGTGTTAAAGTCATGGTCTTCAATCGTCGGACTTAACCTGATTTCTTTCATAACTACAATCTTCTGATTTTTACGTGCTTCTTTATCTTTCTTCTGCTGTTCGAACTTGAACTTACCGTAGTCCATGATCTTTGCAACAGGCGGTTTTGCGTTAGGCGCAACAAGTACAACATCTAAATTCACACGTTCTGCGATTTCGATGGCTTCGAACTTAGTCTTAACACCTAACTGAGCACCGTCATGTCCAATTAATCGAAGTTCTCTTGCACGGATTTTGTCATTGATTTGCGTTTGATCTTTAGCTATGATTGACACCTCCTATTGGATTTACTAGACGAACAAAGAAAGCGGGTGCACAAGGGCACCCGCAGAGACATGGTTAATCATGTTATCGTACCCTGTAACAGCGCGTGGCGTCTTCAGGGCGAGAAGCGGGAGGCTTCTACTTGTCCGTTTCGTATTCAACAGACTAAAGTATAACAGGATTAATTAGTGATGTCAAACATTAATTTTTTCGTAGTCACTCATATCATGTGACTGTGATAAGTCGACCTCTGTGAGTGGGATTTTCTTCGTCTTATATTTCAGTTTATGGTAGAAATAGAAGAACAGGAATACCGGGATACCCATATAAGTGATGAGCACTGAATCCCATTCAAACTTGCCGCCTGTCACGAGCTCTACGTCCTGCCCTAAGATGACAACTGTACATAGCAGAAAGGCAAACAACGGACCGAACGGGAATAATTTTGCCCGGTACTTCAGAACTGACAGATCTTTGTTCTGCGCATAGAATGCCCGGCGAAACCGGTAATGGCTGATTGCGATACCCAGCCATGCGATGAAGCCGGTCATCCCACTTGCTGCAACAATATATTCGTAGGCACCATTTGCCAGACGTTCTACTAAGAAGATGATGATGACAACAACAAACGTTGCCAGAAGACTTGGAATCGGGACCCCCTGCTTGTTCACTTCAGAGAATCTTCTTGGTGCCAGACCATCTTTCCCCATCGCGTACAGCATACGTGTTGAAGCGTACATACCTGAGTTACCGGCTGATAGAATGGAAGTCAGAATGACTGCATTCATGAATGATGCCGCAAACGCAAGTCCTGCATTTTCAAAGACGAGCGTAAACGGAGACTTCGCGATATCGTCGCCGCCCATCAAATTCGGATTAGTATATGGGATGATGAGTCCGATAATGAGAATCGCTAAAATATAGAAAATCAATATACGCCAGAACACTTGATTGATGGCTTTTGGAATAGTTTTCTCCGGCTCTTCTGATTCACCGGCTGTGATACCGACCAGCTCTGTTCCTTGGAAGCTGAATCCTGCCACAAGGAAGACACCGAGAATAGTCAAGAATGACTGTGTGACATTCTGACCGAGAAACGGCGCGTCACCTGTCGTAAAGTTTGACAATCCGATGAATTCCCCGCCTAAAATACCGACAATCGTCAGGAGCCCGATGCCGATGAACAAAATGACTGTCACTACTTTGATCAGTGCAAACCAGTATTCACTCTCACCGTATACTTTGACGCTGAGTGTATTGAGCCCGAATATAATCGCCAGGAACACTAAACTCCATGCCCAGGCAGGCATAAAATCAAAGACGCCCCAATATTTGATGACGGAACTTGCGATACTGACATCTGCAGCCACTGTGATGACCCAGTTGAACCAGTAGTTCCAGCCGAGTGCGAAACCAAGTGACGGATCGACGAACCGCGTCGCATAGGTCGAGAATGACCCTGAAATCGGTAGATAGGTCGCCATCTCACCAAGACTGGTCATCAAGAAGAAGACCATAAGACCGATAATAGCAAATGCGAGCAGTGCACCACCCGGTCCTGCTTCACGAATGGCACCGCCTGAAGTCATAAACAGGCCGGTCCCGATACAGCCCCCGATAGCTATCATCGAAATATGACGGGGCTTTAATTGACGTTGTACTTCTGTATTACTCATAAGACACCTCTCATCACACAAAAAAAGGTGCACATCACATAGATGCACACCAAATGGTTTAAGTAGCGCATCACGAATGTGACAGTCTGACATATCTTCTACGCCAGCCCAGCAGCTCCCTGTTATCATCAGGAGTCACTTCGGCAATGTCACCTTTCACGCTGCGTCATTTACGCGATACCGTATCTGCAGCCTTACTCATCTTCATTGCAACCTCTACCTCTTTTTGAGGAATATTTATTTGTTTTTACTATACCGTATGAAAGACGAATTCACAACCTATTTTTTCAGGCGAATCTCATCAACGAGCTTCCAGATGAATTCATCGCGCTCCATAGTCAGCGATTCTTTCTTACCATATTGACGGACGTTGACTTCGTTATTTTCAACTTCTTTGTCACCGACTACTATCTGATAAGGAACTTTGTTCATCTGAGCTTCGCGGATTTTGTACCCCATCTTCTCTTCACGGTCATCAATATGACAGCGGACGCCCTGCGACTTCAGTTCGTCATACAGCGCTCGTGCATAATCATAATGGACAGCGTTGGATACTGGAATGATCTCCAGCTGATTCGGTGCGAGCCAAGTCGGATATGCGCCTTTATATTCTTCAGTCAGAAAGGCAACAAATCGTTCCATCGTTGAGATGACGCCGCGGTGAATGACGACTGGACGGTGGTCTTGACCATCACTACCGACATAAGTCAGATCAAAGCGTTCAGGCAGCAGGAAGTCAAGCTGTACAGTTGACAACGTCTCTTCTTTGCCGAGTGCTGTCTTCACCTGGACATCGAGCTTCGGACCGTAGAATGCCGCTTCACCAGGCGCCTCATCGTAGTCAAGCCCCATCTCATCCACTGCTTCTTTCAGCATCGCCTGTGCACGTTCCCACATGTCATCATCCTGGAAGTATTTCTCTGTATCTTCAGGATCACGGTAAGACAGACGGAATTTGTAGTCCTTGAACTTAAAGTCTTCATAGACATCAATGACGAGCTGTACAACACGCTTGAACTCATCTTTGATCTGATCCGGACGGACGAAGATATGGGCATCATTCAAAGTCATACCGCGCACACGCTGTAAGCCTGATACAGCCCCACTTGCTTCGTAACGGTGCATTGTACCAAGTTCTGCGATACGAATCGGCAGTTCACGGTAGCTGTGCTTCGCATTTTTGTAGACCATCATATGGTGCGGACAGTTCATCGGACGCAGCACGAGTGCTTCATTATCCATTTCCATCACAGGGAACATATCCTCCTGATAATGATCCCAGTGACCAGACGTCTTATACAGATCGACAGAACCCATGACCGGAGTATACACATGGTCATAGCCGAGTGCGACTTCTTTGTCGACAATATAACGTTCTAATTCGCGGCGGATCGTCGCACCGTTCGGCAGCCAGAGCGGCAGTCCAGCGCCGATCAGTGGATTAGTCGCAAACAGATCCAGTTCCTTGCCGATCTTACGGTGGTCACGCTCTTTGCGCTCTTCAATAATACGTAGATGTTCTTTCAGTGCTTTCTTGTCAAAGAAGGCAGTCCCGTATATCCGCTGCAGCATCTTGTTGCTGGCATCACCGCGCCAGTAAGCACCGGCAGTGGATAACAATTTGAATTCTTTGATTTTCCCAGTGGATGGCACATGGACACCGCGGCATAGGTCAGTGAATTCGCCTTGTGAATATAATGTCACGTTCTCATCTGCTGGAATCGCATCGATTAACTCCTGTTTGTACGGGTCATCTTTGAATACTTCTTTTGCCTCGTCACGTGAGACAACGCGGCGTTCAATCGCGATGTTCTCAGCAACAATCTGACGCATCGTCTTCTCGATATCTGCTAAATCTTCACTGGAAACTTTATGGTCAGTATCAAAATCATAATAGAAGCCTTCTTCAATGACTGGACCAACACCGAAATGGACATTGCCATAGAGTCGTTTCAATGCTTGTGCCATGAGGTGAGCGGTCGAATGACGGAGCACTTCGATTCCTTCCTTAGATTCCGGTGTAATAATCTCAATGTCACCATCTGTCTCAAGGCGAGTCTTCAAGTCCACCATCTGCCCGTTAAATTTACCGGCCAATGCTTTTTTCTTTAGTCCAGGACTGATAGAACCCGCAATTTCTTCAGTTGTCACACCGCTGTCAAATACTTTTTCATTACCATCAGGAAACTTAATGTTGATTTCACTCATCATGAACACTCCTTAAAATTAATAAGTCATAAAACACAAAAAGACCCCCTCCCAAAAAGGGACGGAGTCTTCCGTGGTACCACCCTAATCGCCCTAAGGCAACTCTGCATAAGATAACGGTCTTGAGCCGGGCATCGTTTAAATGCCAATAGAAAAAGGGAGTAATGAGACGGCACTTATCCGGACTTTCACCACACTCCGGCTCGCTTCATAAGACGTCAGTTCTCATCATATCCTCTTATTATTGAATATTATAGTTCTATTATACACGCCTCTTCATAATTTTCAAGAACGGCGGTAGTTTTTTCCGGATAGCTGATACGGGTCGCTGAGTGCATGGATCCGTTCCATCATTCGGAGTGCTTTCGTCTGTTCGACACCATTGCGTGTATTCGAGAAATGATGTTCAAGTTCTTCCAGATTGAAGTTCGATGAGAAGAATGTCGGCAGCTGGTTCATCATCCGGTGATGCAGCAGCGGTCCAAGCACTTCATCACGTACCCATGGCGTCAAGTCTTCAGCACCGATATCATCAAGCATCAATACTGGACTCTTTCTGACACGATCCAGCTTCTGCTCGAATGAATGGTCACTGAAACCTGCCTTCAATTCACGAATGAATTCCGGGACATAGAATATCGTTGAATAGACATGCTTTTCTTTCAGCTGATTGGCAATCGCTCCTAAAATAAATGATTTACCGGTACCAAAGCTCCCGTGAATGTACATTGCTTTAGTAGACTTTCCTGCAGCGATATCATTGCAGATCTGCATCGCCTGTCTGACAATGTTCAGACGTTCAGTTGAGTCAAGATCAACCGTGTTTATTTTAGCGTTCAATATTTCATAAGGGACATGCATCGCAGTGACGTACTCTTTCATCTTCATTTCTTCGTCATACACTTTCTTGTTCGGACATGGCGAGTAAGCAATTTTGATGCGCTGGTCCTCAACATACAGTGACGGCGTATGACCCTTGACGAAATTGATGCAGCTGCCATAGTTCCGGCAGCGGTCGCACAGCTTCGACTGATCCTTATATTCCTGAAGAATGGACAGATCTTTATCAATGATCTCGTCAGTCACTTCCGGGTGTTCCATCAGAAATGCTTTGATTTCATCATCATGGATTGTCTCCTGCTTGACTTGTGCAATACGCGCCTGTATCCCCGGATTATCTTTTAAAAATGCGCTGAATGGTTTCATCAGTGGTCCTCCTTCCAGAAGTTTTTCAGTTCTTCTTCAAGCTTTCTTTTTTCATCTTCAAGTTCAGTATCATTTTGGACATCAACTTGAACCCCTTCTTTCATCTGCGTCACCCAGACAGGGGTCTTCTCATAAGACGGGCGCGTCCGTATCTTCGCAGTTTTCTGTTCCGATTTACGTTCAGCCTGCTGTTTCTGAATTTTCTTCACGTAATCATAGGCTTGTTTGCTGGATTGCAGTTGTAACTTCTTCCAGTTGGATGCAATTTCTTCGATATAGCGCTGCGGCAGCTTCATATCATTAGTGAACATCACGTACTGCAGCAGTATGTTGATTACACCGAACGGCAGTTTTTCACGTTCAATGATTGATTCAATCAATTGTTTCTGGCGCGTCGTCGGTTCTGATTTGCTGATCGATGCAAGCATCTCTACCGGACTTGTAGTATCCATCATGTCATACCATGACAGCTGCGTCTGATCTTCATGATCTTCCTGCTTCCGCGCTTCAGTCAATGCCGGCAGATTCCCTTGATGTTCCATCTGATAGAAATCACGGGCATTTTTGCGCAGCTCTTCGTGCGAAATGGTCTGATCTGCACTGAGTGACTGCAGGATGATTCTCCGCATTTCAGTAGGCGCAATATCATAGAGTACAGACAGCTGAGTGATCAAGTCACGGGTCTCTTTCGGCAGCTGTTCACGCGTAATCAAGTTTTGATTGAGCAGCATCTCCAGCAGGTCGAAATCAAATGTCTGCTGATGGACTGGAATCCCTAATGAATCCTTGGTTTTAATGATATGATGATTATCTTTAAAAATGGCGGCATCCGGCTCTTTCGGTGTCCCGAAGACATCCATATAATTTTTTGAGACATCGCGGTAATCTGACAAATCGATCGTCTCCGTACAGAATTGTTTTTTAAGCTGATTAAACCGCTCTTTGCCGACAACCTGGAATAAGAACACAGACAGCATCGGATCATTGAAAAATTGATGAGGCATCACTGGACTGATCAGCTTATAGACGAAACACTGCTCTTCTCCTGTCTTCAAAAAGGTCTTCATTAACCCGATACCTTCCAGCCGTTCACGCAGCTGCTCAAAATGACTTAAATTCATCTTCAGTTCATTCAAAATTAAATAATGGGTCTGTGGGTCAGAGACTTGCTGCCCATCGATAAATTGAGTTAAATACTGATAGACCGCAATACTTTCAAGTCCGATCAATGGGATATACAGCCGCTTCAACACTTCTTCTGACAGCGGTGACTGTACATAGTTTGTATGGACGATAAAAGAGTCAGCGGGTCTTAACCCAGAAAAATAATGCACATCAACACCTACTTCTTGTCTTTATCATTTAATATCCCCTGCATCGTGCTCAGCAGTTGATCAATGTCTTTGAATTCTTTGTAGACAGAGGCGAAGCGGACATAGGACACTTGGTCGAGCTTCATCAGTTCATCCATGACCAGTTCACCGACATCTACAGAAGAGACTTCATTCTTGCCGTTTTCACGTAGTTGAAATTCGATTTCATTCGTAATTTTTTCAAGGTCATCAAAAGCAACGGGGCGCTTTTCACTCGCTCTGACCAGCCCGCCGAGTACTTTGTCGCGGTTGAAGGCCTGCCTTGTTCCGTCTTTCTTGACGACGATCAGCGGTGCCAGTTCAATGCGTTCAAATGTTGTGAACCGCGCCCCGCACTGTTCGCATTCACGACGCCTTCTAATCGCTGTCAGATCATCTGCATGTCTGGAATCCACTACTTTCGATTGATTATAACTGCATTTTGGACATCTCAAGACATTCACCTCACTCATAGTTATCATCTTATTATACATGATTCAAGAAGAGTTAAAAACCGTTATTGAAAGGGTATAACTCACAGGAGGAGGAAGATCTATGAGACCTGATATGTTAGCTCTAGAAAAATTTGAAGAAGGCAATCCTGTCAACAAGGAACGGGATAAATTTAATCGGAGAAATGAAACGCTGCTCTACCATAATGACCCGGTCGGTATTCTGTTCATCGGTGATTCCATTACCGCCTACTGGGACTTAGACAGTTACTTTGAGTTGACTGACGGCAGCAGATTGATCAACCGCGGCATTTCAAACGACCGCACCATGTATATAAAAAAGCGATTTTACGCCGATGCGCTGCAGCTGAATCCTGACTTTATCATTTTATCTGCGGGGGTCAATAACACAAAAGATCTCGATCAGTCGCTGAGTCAGGAAACAAGTGACCGGCTAGTTCTGCAAGTGACTGATGACATCAAGGACATCGTCACCGCTGCAGCAGCACATCACATTCCGATTGCCATCACTTCAGTGACGTCCACCAACCGGAAGCATCTGAAGTCATTCGAATTGCGGGCAGAGACGATTCGACGCATCAATGATGAGTTAAGACAGTTTGCTTATGACAGAAGCATTCCATACATCGACTATTATTCAGCTATGACATTAACGGATGATGGTATTGATTATCTCAATCCGGACCTTGCTGTTGACGGTCTCCATCCACACGTCTATGGCTACGACATCATGGCGAAGACTGTTGTTGATACGTTGAGTCATCTACCGCTTAAACTCCGGCATGAACCGGCTGAAAATCCATAAAAAAAGGAAATGGCATAAACCATTTCCTTTTTTTATTATAATTGATGATACCACTTTGCAGCATGCTGCACTTCATCCGGTGTCAACGAATGCCCTTGTTGATGCCAGAATAATTCTACTTCTGCACCGGCATGACGTAATGTTTCTGCCAGTTCTTCTGTTTGTTCCGGTGTACAGATTGGGTCGTTAGTACCCGCACCGATAAAGACATGAGTCCCAGTTAAGTCCGGCAGTTCAACGTTGCGGAGGGGAACCATCGGGTGAAATAAAATAGCATGCTTAAGTGACTTATTGTCGTGATAAAGGAGACTTGCAGCGATATTGGCGCCGTTTGAATATCCGACTGCCACCACATGATCTCGGTTGAAGCCATTGTCCGCTGCAGTGTCATCAATAAATGTATTCAATTCTTTCGTACGATATATTAAATCTTGTTCATCAAATACTCCTTCAGCAAGTCTTTTGAAAAATCTAGGCATACCATTTTCACTGACTTTCCCTCTGACACTCAGGACATTGGCGTCTGAATCAATCAATGAACCGATCGGCAGCAAATCATATTCATTGCCACCTGTACCATGAAGCAGTAATAACGTACTGTCATTTGTGCCATTGTTATATATATGTTTCATCGTCTTTATCATCCTTCCAGTGACTATTTTGTACTTCTTACTGTATCAATCGGTCTGACCTGCGCTTCGATGGCTTCACGCTGTAGTTCAAGAAATGGTGGAAGAGATAGCTTCTCACCTAATGTTTCATAGGGTTCATCGCCCATGAATCCAGGTCCATCTGTCGCGATTTCAAATAATAATGGTGCTGTAAGTCTAGCATACAGTGATTTGAAGAAGGGGTAGCGTCAGGAAAATGCGGATTTACAACGCTAAGATCACTCCCAAGATTAATAACCCGATTTTAACAACGATAGGTGGGGGATTGGTATTTATTTTATCTGATATTGGATGAACTTGTTCCACGTTGATAGGGCTTGCTTTTCACCTCGTCATTCACAATTGACTGGATTTCATTCTATAACTAAGGATTCAATAAATATCTCGATTGCTTTTGTATAAAATTCAACTCTTGGAGTTATAAGTGAAAAATTTCGTGAGATTGGAAACCCATTTATATCAAGTAACTTCACTTTACCAAGTTCTAGTTCGTTTTTTATTGACGCGTGTGAGAGTATAGAAATTCCTAGACCAGCTTCAATAGATTCCTTAATAACTTGCGTACTCCCAAATGTCATATACTTCTTCGGAGAAAACCCCAATTGTTTAAATCCCTTTTCTTGCATTTCTCTCGTTCCAGAACCTTCTTCACGAACTAACCAAGTCTCTAGGTTTAATAACAAGGGGTCTATTTCCTTTTGTTCTGCTAAATGGTGATTTGAAGGGACTGTAATTGATAACTCGTCATGAGCAAATGGTATAACCTTTATATTTTCATTATTAGCCTCTCCTTCGATTATCCCAACATCTACCTCGTGTTTCTTTATTAAATCTATAATTTCATTAGAATTTTTTATAGTAATGATTGGATTTAATAATGGATAGGATTTAAGCAAACTGGCAATTTTATGAGGAAGAATGTATTCCCCGAAAGTATAACTTGCACCAATAGAAAGAGGACCACTTGCAGTATGTTTTAAATCATCAATGAGTCTTTCCATTCGAGTATAGAGACCTAAGATGTCCTTGGCGTGATGAAATACTATTTCTCCAGCCTTGCTAAGTCGAACATATTTGTTTGTCCTCTCTAACAATTTTATCCCCATGTTTTTTTCTAACGTTTGTATATAATTGCTGACTGCTGGTTGTGTCATATGGAGAAGTTCAGCTGCTCGGGTAAAGTTCTTTTGTTCTGCAACTGTAGTAAATACAAGTAAAGATTGATCCATTATGAGTCTTCCTCCTTAGAATAAAATGGGGTCTAAAAATTTTAAACTTCCATGATAAGTAATTTTATATTATAGCTATAATTATAATCTATTTTACTTATTATCAAAACAAATATACTCTTAATACAAGGAAGCAAATATAGGAGTTGTTAAAATGAATACATCATTAGCAAAACATAAAAAATCATCCTCGAGAGGACTTTGGTTCGGTGGTGTTGGATTTACCTTTATTATTGCATTAGTTGGTTTTGGATTATCAAAAATACCCGGGTTAGATCATGTTGGTCAGCTCGCCTGTGCAATCATCATTGCAGTAGTTTATCGACAAATTTGGGGATATCCTGAGAAATTCCGTACTGGAATCCAATTCTCTGCCAAAAGGTTGTTAAGGCTTGCTATTATCCTTTTTGGGTTAAAACTAAACATTGATGTTGTTTTTCATCAAGGGTTAGGTTTGCTTGCAAGAGATGTTGGAACCATCGTTTTTTCAATCCTTCTTACAATGTTGCTTGCAAAACTATTCAAAGCGAATTCTTCCTTATCCTTGTTATTAGGAATTGGAACAGGGGTGTGTGGCGCTGCTGCAATTGCAGCCGTTTCACCCATTTTGAAAGCAAAGGATGAAGATACTGCTATTGGGGCAGGTATAATTGCTTTAGTTGGTACCATTTTCGCCATAACATACACTATCTTACGTCCGTTTCTCCCTTTGACAGACCTTCAATACGGTGTTTGGTCAGGTGTAGGTCTACACGAAATTGCTCATGTTGCCTTAGCAGGAGCGCCTGCTGGTCCAGATGCACTTGCTATTGCTTTGTTAGCGAAACTAGGTCGTGTTTTCTTACTCGTTCCACTTAGTTTTATTCTTATGTACTGGATGAAACGAAAAAATAAAGTTGAATCAGATTCTGATGCTAAAATTGAATTTCCATGGTTTCTCATAGGTTTTATTATCATGAGCTTATTTGGAAGTTATGTCCTTGGTCATTTGATTACCGTCCCAACTAGTGTCATGAATAGCATCTCTTTCTTCACTTCCTTTATCCTAACTATGGCTATGATTGGATTAGGTTTAAATGTTAGTCTAAAAGACCTTAGAACGAAAGCGTTAAGACCACTTCTAGCAATGGCTATTACATCTGTTTTGTTATCTGTTATCACATACTTCACAATGTAATTAATTGTAAATCAGGAGGTTTTTTAAATGAATAAAATATTATTTCCTACTGATGGTTCGGCTTATTCTGAACATGCCGCAAGAATGACAGGGGAGTTCTTGGAAGCTTGGCCAAATGCAACAGGTGTTGTGCTTTACGTCACGGTTAAAGAAAATTACGCCTATGATTTTGCACCTGAAGCAGTGGATCGATACGAAAAAGAACTTAGTAAACATATTGAAAAGAAAATTATGGAAGGAGTCCTTCAACCTTGGAAGGATCGTCTTGAATATAATCATCAAATAGGTCACCAAAGTCAAACCATTTGTCATGTTGCCCAAACAGAGGAAGTAGATCTTATTATATTGGGTAGTCATGGAAGAGGTGTTTTTGATCGAGTATTAATGGGCAGTGTTGCTCAAGGGGTGTTACACCGGTCCGAAATTCCTGTCTTGATTGTTAAGAAGTAATTGTTCAAATTAAGGGCTTACCATAAGGTAAAGCCCTTAATACTCCTATAATCCTTTAATTCTTTAATCCTTTTCATGTTTCAGATAATTTTCTATATAAAGAAGCTCTAGATACATTTGTAATTTCACAAATTTGATTTACAGTCATTCCTCCTTCTTTATATAGTTTAACTGCATAATTCATACCTGCGTGATTTTTATGATATTTCTTTAATCGACCTTTAAACTTTCCTTCTTTCTTTGCTAGCTCAATCCCTTCACGCTGACGCATACGAATAAGATCTCGCTCTAATTGGTTAACGCCAGCCATTACCGTAATTAAGAATTGGCTGTATGGATTATCTTCTGATAAATCTAACCATGTATCCTTGAGTGATTTTAAGTTTGCCATTTTACTGCGTATTAAATCAATCAATTCAAATAAATTCTGCGTACTTCGAGTGATCCGAGTTAAGTCTGTAACATAAATAATGTCACCTTCCTGTAAATCCTCTAACATTTTTTGAAGTTGCTCACGATCCTTTGTTGCTCCAGAAACTTTTTCTTCAAAAATGATATCCATTCCGATTTTGTTCAATTGCTGAAATTGCCTTGAAGGATTCTGGCTAGTTGAACTGACACGTATATAACCGATTTTTCGCATCATACCACCTCGCTTTTGATACAAGTCTTATGAGACACTCCCTACTATGATTTTATCGTAAGCGTCAAATAGCGCCCACCTGGTTTCCAGGGGGCGCTATTTGACGCTTACTTAAAATCATTATCCGTATATTCGGTGCATGAAATACCTCCTGGAAAACAGGATTGCGTTTTTTTACGCTTACTGTCATTTGTAAAAAAGTACGATGGTACGAGGTGCCTATCCCCTTGTACCATCCAGACTCTAACATATTCCATGTATTTTCATAAATTGTAGCGAATTGTCAGAATTGTTTGTGCACCCGGTGCGTGAAATTTATGCACAACAATAGGTAACCACTGTGCGGGTTGAATTTTTGTCTGTGTACGTGACTTACGTAGCCACTGATACATACTTTGAACGGGTACATTATTTTTTTCACACCAAGCGGCAACGCTTTCTTCACCACTTGTATGGAAAGCTTGAATACGAGATTGCCACATCAGCTGACGTTCAGATCGTTTCATAAAAAAACCTCCAACTTCATTCATTTTCATGATTGTCTCATGTCTAATAAATTCGTTGAAGGTGTGCTATATTTGGCGCTTACATTTTATCTGTCTACTACACTTGTATCAATAGAGTACACTCTATTGATATATAATTGAACTAATTAACTGAATAATTACAGAAATGAGATGATACTGTATGAAAATTGCGAGAGGTAGAGAATTGCTTACACCTGAACAGCGACAGACCCTTATGCAAATCCCTGAAGATGAATGGGTGCTAGGAACCTACTACACTTTTTCCAAAAGAGATTTAGAAATTATAAATAAGCGAAGGAGAGAAGAAAACCGTTTAGGGTTTGCCGTTCAATTAGCCGTTCTTCGATATCCCGGTTGGCCATACACTCATATCAAAAGCATCCCAGATTCAGTCCTACTTTATATATCGAAACAAATCGGTGCCACTCCATCTTCGCTTAGTCTTTATCCTCAAAGAGAAAATACACTTTGGGATCATTTGAAAGAAATTCGAAGTGAATATGACTTTGTAACTTTTACTTTAAAAGAATATCGATTGACATTTAAGCACCTTCATCAATTAGCTTTGGAAAATGGTGATGCTATTCATCTATTACATGAATGCTTAAATTTTCTAAGAAAAAACAAAATCATTCTATCTGCTTTCACTACACTTGAAAGAATGGTGTGGGAGGCAAGGGCAATGGCTGAAAAAAAGCTATTTAATACGGTGAGTCAATCTCTTACAAATGAGCAAAAGGAAAAGCTTGAAGAAATCATTACGTCGCAGCAATCATCCGAATCCAATAAAACGATATTAGGTTGGTTAAAGGAACCGCCGGGACACCCTTCTCCCGAAACCTTTCTAAAAGTAATAGAACGACTCGAATACATACGAGGAATGAAATTAGAATCGGTAAATATTAGCCATTTGCATCGCAATCGTCTATTACAGCTATCTCGCTTAGGTTCAAGATATGAGCCTTATGCATTCCGTGACTTTCAAGAAAATAAACGGTATTCGATATTAACAGTCTATTTATTACAACTTACTCAGGAGTTAACAGATAAAGCTTTTGATATTCATGACAGACAAATACTTAGTCTGCTATCAAAAGGTCGTAAGACTCAAGAGGAAATTCAGAAACAAAACGGTAAAAAACTGAATGAGAAAGTTATACACTTTACGAGCATCGGACAAGCCTTAATCAAAGCTAAAGAGGAAAAATTAGACGTTTTTGAGGTACTAGAATCCGTTATTGAATGGAATTCTTTTGTCTCTTCGGTAGAAGAAGCTCAGGAGCTTGCACGTCCTTCTGACTATGATTATTTAGACTTATTGCAAAAACGATTTTATTCACTTAGAAAATATACGCCAACACTATTAAGGGTATTGGAATTTCATTCCACAAAGGCAAATGAGCCACTTTTACAAGCTGTAGAGATTATCCGAGGAATGAACGAATCTGGAAAGCGAAAAGTACCTGATGACTCACCTGTGGATTTTATTTCAAAACGTTGGAAAAAGCATTTATATGAGGATGATGGAACAACAATCAATCGTCATTACTATGAGATGGCTGTTTTAACAGAACTTCGGGAGCATGTTCGTGCAGGAGATGTTTCCATTATTGGTAGCAGACAATATAAAGATTTTGAGGAATATTTGTTTTCAGAAGATACTTGGAATCAAACGAAAGAGAATACAAGGTTATCAGTAAGTTTATCATTCGATGATTATGTAATGGAGAGAGCCAACAGCCTTAATAAACGGTTAAAGTGGTTAGCTGCCAATTCCAACAAGTTAGATGGAGTTTCTCTTGAAAAAGGAAAGCTATCGATTGCACGCTTAGAAAAAGATGTTCCAGAAGAAGCAAAGAAATTTAGTGCAAGCCTGTATCAGATGCTACCAAGAATAAAATTAACCGATCTACTGATGGATGTTGCCCATATAACAGGATTTCATGAGCAATTTACACATGCTTCTAACAATCGAAAACCAGATAAAGAAGAAACAATCATTATAATGGCTGCTCTTTTAGGTATGGGAATGAATATTGGATTGAGTAAGATGGCTGAAGCCACACCGGGACTTACATATAAGCAACTAGCCAATGTGTCTCAATGGCGCATGTATGAAGACGCAATGAATAAAGCCCAAGCTGTATTAGTAAATTTTCATCACAAGCTACAATTGTCTTTTTATTGGGGAGACGGCACAACGTCCTCGTCAGATGGGATGAGAATGCAGCTAGGGGTTTCATCACTACATGCAGATGCAAATCCCCATTATGGAACTGGTAAAGGAGCCACTATTTATCGATTTACGAGTGATCAATTTTCTTCTTACTACACAAAGATTATTCATACTAACTCAAGGGATGCAATTCATGTTTTGGATGGTTTATTGCATCACGAGACAGATCTAAACATAGAAGAGCATTATACAGATACGGCAGGTTACACAGACCAAATCTTCGGATTGACTCATTTATTAGGATTTAAATTTGCTCCAAGAATAAGAGATTTATCGGACTCAAAATTATTTACAATAGGTAAAGCAAGTGAGTATCCAAAACTAGAAGCTATTTTACGTGGACAAATAAATACAAAGGTCATTAAAGAGAACTATGAGGACGTTTTGCGATTAGCCCATTCAATAAGAGAAGGAACGGTCTCAGCATCCCTTATTATGGGGAAATTAGGTTCATATTCAAGACAAAATAGCTTAGCTACAGCCTTACGTGAAATGGGACGAATAGAAAAAACAATCTTTATTCTGAATTACATTTCAGATGAATCTATAAGGAGAAAAATACAAAGAGGATTGAATAAAGGAGAAGCCATGAATGGACTGGCAAGAGCTATTTTCTTCGGAAAACAAGGAGAGCTTAGGGAACGAACCATACAGCATCAGCTTCAAAGGGCTAGCGCTTTAAACATAATTATCAATGCTATTAGTATCTGGAATACCCTACATCTAACAAAGGCAGTTGAATATCAAAAACGGACTGGTAGTTTTAACGAAGACTTATTGCACCATATGTCACCTTTAGGCTGGGAACATATCAATCTACTTGGAGAATACCACTTTAATTTGGAGAAATTGGTCTCGTTAGATTCTTTAAGACCGTTGAGACTTTCTTAACGTTGTTAAAAACAGGGGAATCGTCTTGCAAATGGGCTTAACGTTGTAAATCCGCATTTTCCTGACGGTACCCCAAGAAGAAGCGGTCGACATAACCTGAGTTGGGCAGACCATAGCCCTGCAATCTTTCAATCCATTCATTCAGACCGTTTTCATCAGGTACTCTGAATGCCACATGGTGGATTGTCCCAAAGCCCTGGTATCCGGCCGGTCCTTCCGGTTGATCAACGATAATCACTGATGCACCATTACCACCTTCACCTGTTTCGAATAAATGCTGGTTTCCTTCTACTGCTGTTTCCTTAAACATATAGACTGTTTCAAACGCAGCTTTGAATGCATTGAACTGGCTGGTATTGATGACGACCGGTCCTAGACCATAAATACCAAACGCCTCTGGAACCGGACCATTTTTCCAAGGTTTGCCCGGTGCAACACCGTTATCATGTTCATCAGATATGATTTGATAGAGCTGACCGTCAAAGTCTTCAAAAGGCAGTACTTTTCTACCGAACTGTTCTTTTATGCCGTCATGTTTAACGTTGAATGCATTGAAACGATCAACAAAGTAATCCACTGCCTCGTCAGACGGTACGCGGAAAGATGTGCGTGCAATTTCGTTTGTGCCATGCATCCCTTTTTGAATACCGGCGAAATCAAAGAATGTCATATCAGTTCCGGCATTTCCTTCATCATCTGCGAAGAATAAATGATACGTGTTGATATCATCTTGATTGACTGTCTTTTTCACGAGACGCATCCCTAGAATTTCATTGAAGAAGTCATATATTTTTTCAGCACTGCTTGTAATCGCAGTGACATGATGTATACCTGTTAATTGTTGCATCTGAATAACCACCTTTTAGTATATTATAACTTGTGATGCAACTATCTGACACATGTAAAAAGGTCCTATCTACAAATGTAGTTAGGACCTCCGTATTAATGTTCAGCATCAACGTGAACACAATCTATTTTTATGCTTCTACTAAGTCATCTGATGTTGTATTCAATGCCTGACCTACCATCGATGCAAGTTCTACGACGCGCGTTGAATACCCCCACTCATTGTCATACCATGCCAGTACTTTTACTTTGCGGTTATCCATCACGATTGTAGATAATCCATCAACAATCGACGACATCGAGTTGGTATTGAAATCCACACTCACCAATGGTTCAAAAGTGATATCAAGAATGCCTTTTAATGGGCCTTCACTCGCTTCTTTAAAAGCTGCATTGACTTCTTCAACAGTCACATCCTGCTTCAAGTCGACGACAAGGTCGACTAATGAGACGTTTGTTGTCGGTACACGTAATGCCATGCCATGCAGTTTACCTTCTAATTCCGGCAGGACTAATGACAGTGCTTTCGCAGCACCTGTTGACGTCGGAATGATACTTTGTGCGCACGCACGTGCACGCCGCAGGTCTTTGTGAGGATTATCCAAGTTCTTCTGATCGTTAGTATAGGCATGAACAGTAGTCATCAGACCATTGTCGACGCCGAACGTTTCGTTCAACACTTTCACAACAGGTGCCAGACAGTTGGTTGTGCATGATGCATTAGAAATGACATCATAGGTTTCCACATCCAGCTGGTTGCAGTTGACACCACGGACAATCGTCTGCACATTTCCTTTACCCGGTGCTGTTAACAATACTTTTTTAGCTCCTGCTGTTAAATGGGCTGCAGCTTTCTCAGCATCATTGAATTTTCCAGTCGCTTCAATAACGATATCGATGTTTAATTCCTGCCATGGCAGCAATTCGGGATTACGCTCAGCTACAAGCTTAATTTCCTTACCATTGACTTTTAATCCATTGTCAAGCGGTTCAACATCGAGTTCAAATTTTCCGTGAGTCGTATCATATTTGATCAGATGGGCAAGTGTCTCAGATGGATAGCTTGCGTTAATAGCTACAATCTCCAGTTCGTTATTCAATGCCGCAGCACGGAATACCATTCTACCGATTCTACCTAAACCATTAATTGCCACTCTCGTCGTCATATCATCTTCCCCTTATTGTGTTATACTTTTTGTTTTCAATAGTATAACACAATAAGGGGTCTATGGAAGCGGTTTCCGTTATTTTTTTTCGTTTCGTTCAAAAAACTGTACGACTTGCCATTCTACCTGCTGTTGAAGCTCTTTAAGAGTGCCACTGTTATCGATGATCACGTCAGCACGTGCCTTTTTATCTTCAATCGACAACTGTGAACTGATGCGTGCAGCTGCATCGTCAGTAGACAGCTGGTTGCGCTTCTTCAAGCGCTCAAGCTGCACTGATTCAGGGACGTAAACCACCCAAACTTCATCCACTGTTGATTCGAGTCCATTTTCAAACAACAGCGGAATATCCATGATGACGTGATAGCCTGCTTGCAGCGCTTTCAGCTTCTCCTGCTCCATCATTTCTCTGACGCGTGGATGAATGATTTCATTTAATTGACGTCGTTTAGCTGCGTCACTAAATACAAGTTGTCCGACATATTGACGATTCATTTCACCCTTCAGCACCGCTTCTTCTCCGAATACCGCCTGAACTTCACGCAGGCCATCTGACCCTTTCGCCACAGCCTGTCTGCTCGCAACGTCAGCATCCACTACAACAAACCCATAGCCTTTCAATAGTTCAGCTACCGTTGACTTACCACTTGCGATACCACCTGTTAGTCCAATAGTTTTCATTCATTCCACCTACTTCTGACAATGTGTGCAGTAATATGTATTGCGTGTTGCAATGACCTTTTGAGACACTGGTCCCCCGCACGTGGCGCATATTTTCCGGCCGTATATATTGAAGCGCGTCTGCATGAAGCCTTCCTTGCCCTCTACATTCCGGTAGCTGGATATAGACGAGCCACCGTATTTAATTCCTTCATTCAGAACATGTACGATCGCCTGAAACAATTCGATTCGTTTCGCCCGACCGGTCCGCTTGACTGTTTTGTTCGGATTGATGCGGGCGAGATGCAGTGCTTCGCAGGCATATATATTGCCGCAGCCGCTCACCACTGAATGATTCATGATCGCTTCTTTGATAGTCCTGCCCTGCCATTTTGACGCTGTCAGCTGAGTCAAATAATAGTCCAGCGCTTCATCGTCAAATGGTTCCGGAGCTATCGCCATAATTTGCGTCGCCTCTTCAAGCCGCTCTATATATCTCAGTTCACCGAACCGTCTAATATCACTGTAGATCAGCTGCCTGCCTGACTGCAGATGAATTGCTACATGCCAGTGATTGATGTAGTTCGGTATCCCGATATCTTCAAGCTGGTCCACTACAAAATACGCACCCGACATTCCAAGATGACTGATGATATAATGTTCATGCCATTCATTTTCAAGTGTAAATATTAAATATTTACTGCGGCGGTCAAGTGCTTTGATCGTACTCCCTATAATATTCCGTTCAAATGTCTCTAAGTCCGTGCCTTTAATAATCGTCTGCTTCCCTGAAGATTTGCCGGCAGTGACTTTTTCTGAGAAATGGACGCCTGTAATGATTTCTCCAATAATCTTAGGACTGAGCCCTCGTTTGACGTGTTCTACTTCTGGTAATTCCGGCATGATTTCCTCCTACTTCGCATCATACCAAGACTGGCCGTAGTCAGACTCGACTAACAGCGGTACGTCGAGCGGTAATGCTTGTTCCATTATATCTTTGACGAATAGGCTGAACGCCTCTACTTCTTCTTCAGGCACTTCAAAGATCAATTCATCATGCACCTGCAATAACAGCTTAGCACTGAATGCGGTGTCTGCAACTGCTTTGTCATAGTTCACCATCGCAAGCTTGATAATATCAGCGGCACTCCCTTGAATCGGTGTATTCATTGCCGTTCGTTCAGCGAACCCTCTCAAATTGAAGTTGCGTGACGTGATGTCAGGAATGTAGCGGCGGCGCTTCATCAATGTAGAGACATAGCCGTCCTGCTTCGCCTGTTGAATAATATCATCCATATATTGCTTAACGTCAGGAAAACTTGCTAAATAATCATCGATGAATTTCTGCGCTGCTTTTCTTGTAATACCGAGCGACTGACTCAGTCCATAATCACTGATGCCATAGACAATACCGAAATTTACGGCTTTAGCCTGACGACGCATGTTCGCTGTTACTTCATCTTTGTCTACATTGAAGACTTCCATTGCTGTCTTCGTATGAATGTCTATATTATGGATAAAGGCTTCAGACATGCTCTTATCTCCTGTGATGTGCGCAAGAACCCGCAGTTCAATCTGTGAATAATCCGCTGCAAAAATAACCCATCCCGGCTGCGAGGCAGTGAATGCTTTTCTGATTTTGCGTCCTTCCTCAAGTCGAATCGGAATATTCTGCAGATTCGGTTCAACAGAAGACAATCTGCCGGTCTGAGCAAGAACTTGGTTGAAACGCGTATGAATTTTTCCGTCATCAGCAATCATCTTCTGCAGTCCTTCTACATAAGTTGATTGAAGTTTAGACAATTGACGGTAAATCAGGATATCATTGATTATCGGATGTTTACCTTGCAAGGCTTCCAGTACATCAACAGCTGTAGAATATCCTGTTTTAGTCTTTTTGATGACCGGCAGCTGCAGGTCTTCAAATAGCACAACACCCAGCTGTTTCGGTGAATTAATATTGAAGGCTTGACCCGCATGTTCATGAATCGATGCGACCAATATATCCAGGCGCCCTTTCAGTTCATCCTGCATCATGACCAGCTCATCTTTATTGACGGTAATGCCCTGCATCTCCATCTTAGCCAGCACAAGTGCGAGCGGCAGTTCAAGTTCATCATGCAGAGCCAGCTGTTCATTTTGTTCAAGCTTATCTTTTAACAGCACCGCAAGTTCCAGGACAGCCGCGGCCTGCTTCGCAAAGAAGTCATTCAGGATGTCATCTGACGGCACAGCCATCTTCGCTCCTTTACCGAATATCTGATCATTTGACGGGATATTTTTCCCTTCAAGCCGAGCGATTTCAGCGACATCGATAATAGTATTCGATGGATCGAGCAAGTAACTTGCAAGTGTGATATCAAATTCAATGCCTCTAATCGCAGCGCCCAGTCGGTTTAACAGTACTGTCGTCTTCTTAGCATCATAGACCACTTTTGCTTTGGATGGATCGGCTAAATAAGCTGTCAGCTGCGGGTGCTCCGACACGTCGTTAGCAGCAACAACCGCTGTCTTCTGTCCATCACTGAAGGCAAGCGGAAGGATGTCATTCGTCAAATAGTTGTCTTTGAAACAGTCAATAAAGATACTGGTCCGACCGTCAAAGTTAATGTCATCAATGGAAGACAGTTCAATGTCCACCACGTCTTCTGTTTGAGGCGGTGCATCAAGGTTATCCAGCATCTGTTTGAATTCCAGCGATTTAAACAGTTCGATCTTTTTATCGTTTGAATGATCGGTCAGTTTCGTATCGCTCAGCGTCACTTCAATCGGCGCCTCTTGATTAATAGTTGCAAGCTGCTTACTCATCAATGCATCGGCTTGATGGTTCGTCAAATTCTCATTCAGCTTCTTCGCCTTGATATCATCAAGATGAGCGATGACCGCTTCAACTGTGCCATACTCAAGCAGCAGTTTGACCGCCGTTTTTTCTCCGACTCCCGGTACACCCGGAATATTATCCGATGTATCTCCCATCAGACCTTTCAAGTCGGTAATCTTGTCAGGTCCAAATCCATATTTCTCGTGAACAAATTCAGGAGTATAATGATCGATATCAGTGACACCTTTTTTTGTATAATAAACAGAGACATGATCATTGACGAGCTGAGTCAAATCGCGGTCTCCAGTAATGATGATCGTCTCCATTCCCGCAGCAGTCGCTTCTTTTGACAGCGTGCCGATAATATCATCAGCTTCGTAGTTCGGCAGCTCATAGTGTTTGATATGGTAGGCTTCAACAAGTTTTCGAATATACGGAAACTGCTCGCTGAGTTCTTGAGGCGTCTTCTGTCTTCCGCCTTTATAATCTTTGTATGTCTCGTGGCGGAACGTTGTCTTACCGGCATCAAATGCCACTAAGAAGTGCGTCGGCTGTTCGTCTTTGATGATTTTTTCAAGTAACAAAGTGAAACCATACACCGCATTCGTATGAATACCAGCAGTATTCTTCAGCAGCGGCAGGGCGTAAAACGCTCGAAATGCCAAACTGTTACCGTCAATTAATATTAGTTTTTCGCTCATAAGTGCCTCCTTTAGATATCTATATTTTAACACATCTTAAATAGAAGCTAAAAAAATAGACCAAAAACAAAGAGACGCATAAATGCGCCTCTGTTGTCTCTTCAAAATGAAGGGGTCTGAGTACATTATAACAGCTGTATCGCCGTCATATGTTAAGCCATTGTAAAGATTTGATAAAGTTATAGTGATTTGAATTTGACTCGGAATGTCGATCCTTCACCCGGCTGACTCTCCACTTCAATCTCACCGTTAAATACTTCCACGATGTGTTTGACGATTGCGAGCCCAAGACCCGTACCACCGCTATCTCTGCTGCGCGCTTTATCAACCCGGTAGAAGCGTTCAAATATGCGGACCTGCTCCTCTTCAGAAATTCCAATACCGTAATCCTTAATTTCAAGGATGGATGCGCCTTCACTTTGTCGCACGGTGACCTCAATGCTATTGTTTTCAAAAGAGTAATTGATGGCATTTGACAGCAGATTGATGATGACCTGCTTCAATTTGCTCGGCTCAGCCAGTATGTAGACATCCGGTTCCATATTCAGCTTAATATCAATGTGTTTTTTTAATGCCAGCTGCTGAACCACTTCAATACAGTTTGCCACCTTATCAGCCATGTTGACAGGAGATAACTGAAGATGACTCGTCCGTTCAATTTTTGACAGTTCGAGCAGTTCACTGACAAGCACTTGAATGCGATTCGCCTCCTTCAATATGATATTCAAGAACATATCCAATGAATCCGGGTCGTTCTTCGCACCGTCAAGCAATGTCTCAGAGAATCCTTTAATGGATGTAATCGGTGTTTTCAGTTCATGAGAGACATTGGCCACGAAATCTTTGCGCATCTGTTCCAATGTTTTCAACTGCGTAATATCATGCAGCACGATGACAATCCCTTCTAATTTTTTGCGGGTTTTGGATAGCACGGGAACGACAGCCGCATCAAAATATTTTTGATGGACGTTAATTTTGATTTCAACGGCTTCATTGATCGTCTTTTCTGTGGCGATGGCTTCCTTGATCATTCGGTTGATAGCCGGATAATTGATAGCCTCTTCGTAATTTCCTTTCAAGGAAGGGCCGTCATTGTTGAACAGACGGTTATACGTGTCATTGCTGACCACGACATCCCCATGATTATTGACGAGCAGTATGGCTGACGGAATGTTTTGAAGCGTCGTCTCCAGTCTGTTGCGCTGAAGTTTCTGCTCATTATTCAATGACTGAAGCGTCCGCGCCAGAATGTTCGTACTGATATACAGATCTTTCGTCTCTGTCACACTACTCTCCGGCACCCTCACTTTGTAATTTCCTTCAGCCAGCAGTTTCGATGCATAGGTGACTTCACTGATAGGTGCAATGTAGCTTTTATTGATGTAGCGGACGATAATATAGACGATCGGCAGAACGATTAAAAATATAATCAGTAAATACTGCCACATCTGCTTGATGATATGGCTGACTTCTGACATATCATCAACAAGATATATTGTTAAATCATTATAATGACGGATGAGGAGTGTCCGGTTTGAATCATTGTAACTCCGGAAGAACTCACTCTGCTGTGAGCTTTCCGTCCAATTACTCAAACTTTTTTCAAGATCCGCGGTATTCAAACCATCTGTCTTATAGATGACTTTTTCGTTCTGCTTGATCATGATTTCGTCCACTGCTGTATCTTCACTGCTTAAATAGTGTGTCAAAATCCCTTCTTTCCGTACCATATGCTCAATATGAGCAGCCTGCCGCTCCATATCTTCTTCTTTACTATTATATATTTGATCACTGATGGTCACTGAGAGAAAGAAACCAAGTAAAAGAAAACTTACAACAAATAATGTTGTAAGTAATAAAAGCAATCGTTTCTGAAAACTGATCATAGTGACTTAGGACTCTCAAGCTTGTAACCGAGGCCGCGGACTGTCTTAATATATTGCGGCTGCTTCGGATTGTCTTCAATCTTCTCTCTCAAGTGACTGATATGGACATCGACAATTCGCGAGTCTCCTGCAAATTCATAATTCCATACTGAATTCAGCATATGTTCCCGTGTGATGACGCGTCCTTGACGTTCAATCAAATAAATCAGCAGCTCAAATTCCTTCGGTGTCAGTTCTAGCAGCTCATCATTCCGATAAGCTTCGAAGTGCTCCGGCAGGATTTTTAATTTACCGATATGAATTTCACTGCTCTGTTTAATATCACTGTTTTGTTCACTGACTTGCAGGCGTCTTAAAATAGCTTTGATTCTCGCAACGACTTCACGTGGAGAGAACGGCTTTGTCATATAATCATCTGCTCCCAGCTCAAGGCCGAGCACTTTATCAAATTCATCATCTTTTGCTGTAAGCATGAGAATAGGAACATTATTCTTTTCACTTCTAATAGCTTTACAGACTTCGACCCCGTCCATCTTTGGCAGCATCAAGTCAAGCACAACGATGTCAGGACGTTCCGTGAATACTTTATTCAACCCTTCTTCACCATCATAAGCAGTCACAACGTCATAACCTGCCTGCTGTAAATTGTATTGTAATAAAGTAACGATAGATTGCTCATCATCAACTACTAGAACTTTCTGACTCATTATATCCCTCCAAAGTATCTGTCCTTCTCATTATATATGATGTTGAAATAAAATGACCATCATTTATCAACAAACTTCAAATGATAGTAACAATTCTTTACACTAATTTTACATTAAAAAATCGCGGATCATCTGTTCATCCGCGATTTTTAAGCTCATCTTATAGGTTTTTGATTAATTCATCTGCAAACTCAGAGCATTTTACTTCTGTCGCACCATCCATCAGACGTGCAAAGTCATAAGTGACGACTTTAGAAGCAATTGTTTTTTCCATAGATGCTGTGATTAACTGACCTGCTTCACTCCACCCTAAATGATCAAGCAATAGTACACCGCTTAAAATCACTGAAGAAGGATTTACCTTGTCAAGACCAGCATATTTAGGTGCTGTACCATGAGTCGCTTCAAAGATAGCATGTCCTGTTTCGTAGTTAATGTTTGCACCAGGAGCGATACCAATTCCGCCGACTTGAGCAGCCAGTGCATCTGAAATGTAATCACCGTTTAAGTTCATTGTCGCTACAACATCGAATTCAGCTGGACGAGTCAAAATCTGTTGCAGGAAGATGTCAGCGATAGAATCTTTCACTAGTAATTTGCCGCTGTTGACTGCTTCTTCCTGTGCTTTGTCTGCCGCTTCCTTACCATCAGATTCAACCAGTTTGTCGTACTGTGCCCAAGTGAATACTTTGTCTCCGAATTCACGTTCTGCTAAATCATAACCCCACTGTTTGAAAGCACCTTCCGTGAATTTCATGATGTTTCCTTTATGGACGAGTGTCAATGATTTACGGCCCTGCTCAAGTGAATAATTGATCGCCGCACGGACAAGACGCTCAGTACCTTCTTTAGATACCGGCTTAATACCGATACCTGATGTTTCTGGGAAACGGATATTTTTTGCACCCATTTCATTTTGAAGGAAATCAATGACTTTTTTCACGTCATCAGTGCCTCCTTTGTATTCAATACCTGCGTAGATATCTTCAGTGTTCTCACGGAAAATCACCATGTCTGTATCTTCAGGACGTTTCACTGGTGAAGGGACACCTTCAAAGTAACGTACAGGACGCAGGCAGACAAATAAATCTAATTCTTGACGCAGTGCAACGTTCAATGAGCGGATACCACCACCGATTGGTGTTGTTAAAGGCCCTTTAATAGCGATTAAATACTCATCGATTGTATCAAGTGTTTCCTGTGGCAGCCAGTCTCCTGTTTCGTCAAATGCTTTCTGGCCGGCAAGAACTTCTTTCCATTCGATTTTCTTTTCACCGCTATAAGCTTTTTCAACTGCACTGTCAAGCACACGTACCGCTGCATTCCAGATATCAGGACCAGTACCGTCACCGATAATATAAGGTACAACTGGATTGTTTGGTACGTTAAGTGTTCCGTTAGAATTAGTAATTTTCTCTCCCATGATAAACCTCCGTCATTATAAATTTTAACTTGTCATTAAATCCACAGCAATGAACGTCTTAGCGCTCAGAGATAGGGACGTATTTGCGATGGACCTCACCGACATACTCTGCACGCGGACGCATGATGCGGTTGTCTGCATACTGCTCAAGAATATGTGCAATCCATCCTGAAGTACGCGACACTGCAAATATTGGTGTGAATAAGTCATGTTCAATATTCATTGAATGATAAACCGTTGCTGAATAGAAATCCACGTTTGGCAGTAAACCTTTTTGTTCTTTCAGAATATCAGCAATCTTAACAGAAATGTCGTAGAGTTCTTTCTGACCTGTTTCATCAGTGATCTTACGAGACATTTCTTTTAAGTATTTGGCACGTGGATCGCCGTTTTTGTATACGCGGTGTCCGAAGCCCATGATCTTCTCTTTGTTGTCGATTTTTTTCTGAATGTAAGCTTCAACGTTATCAACGCTGCCGATTTCAGACAGCATCTTCATCACTTGTTCATTAGCGCCACCGTGTAACGGCCCTTTCAATGCGCCTGCTGCTGCAGTGACACCTGAATACATATCAGATAATGTAGAAACGGTCACACGTGCAGTGAATGTTGATGCGTTCAATTCATGGTCAGCATGAAGAATCAATGCTTTGTTAAACCCTTCTTCCTGAACAGGTGTCGGCTCTTCACCGAATAACATGTAGAGGAAATTTGCTGCGTAACTTAAATCTTTCTTCGGTTTAACGACTTCTTTGCCTTGGCGTACACGTGCAAACGCTGCAACTAATGAAGCGACTTTGGCTTGAATACGCACCGCTTTGTTCAAGTGGGCTTCGTCATTGAATTCTTCAGCACGTGGATCGAAGTGTGCTAAATAGCTCAGTGATGTACGCAGACCTGTCATCGGATGAATCTGGTCTGTCGCATAGTCTTCAAAGTGACTGTACATTCTTGGATTAAGCACCATATTTTCAAAGAGCTGATCTTTTAACTCCTGGAGTTCTTGTTCATTAGGCAATCTGAAATGCCATAATAAAAAGATAACTTCTTCAAAAGAAGCATTTTCAGTCAAATCATCAATTTCGTAACCTGCATATGTAAGCTGATCATCAACGATTGAACTCACTTTCGTTTGAGAAGCAACGATTCCCTCTAACCCTTTTGTCAATTCTGACATATTCTAACCCCTCTTTACTTTGTTTTAATATAGAAATGCCAAACTGTAACGGCTTTCACAGTTTTATTATAGCTAATTTTCTGCTTTTTGTGAATGCATTCAATCCTTTAATATAATTTATGATTTATAATAACTTATTCTTATCATTATTTTAATCAGTGAATTGAATCAGTGATCTACTTTTGAACTATTGTTTTCGTCTGCTCCTCATCATCTGCTGTTGAAATATCATTAAATTAATATCATAATAAGTTTAGCTCAATACAGGAAAGAGGGTTACAATGAATCACAATCAAACAACACCTCAAGACAACAACGATTTACAAAGAACACTGTCAAATCGACATATTCAGCTCATAGCTATCGGAGGGGCTATAGGTACAGGATTGTTCCTTGGAGCAGGTAAAACCATCCACCTTGCAGGCCCATCTATACTACTGACATATGCCATCATTGGATTCTTTTTATTTCTGTTCATGCGCGGGTTAGGAGAGATGCTGCTATCGAACACGGACTATCATTCTTTCACAGACATTGCCAAAGAATATTTGGGTGATTTTGCGGGTTACTTGACCGGCTGGACATACTGGTTCTGCTGGATTGTCACAGGGATGGCTGAAGTGACCGCGGTTGCGCAGTATATCAACTTCTGGTGGCCGGATTTTCCGACGTGGATATCAGCATTTGTCACTATCGTCCTGCTGACGGTAATGAACTTACTGACAGCACGCCTGTTTGGTGAACTCGAATTCTGGTTCGCCATCATCAAAATTGTGACTATTGTTGGATTGATAGTCGTCGGTATTTTCTTAGTCATGATTAACTATAAGACACCTTTTGGACATGCTTCATTTTCAAACATCTGGTCTCACGGCGGATTCTTTCCAAACGGAATCAATGGCTTCCTCCTCAGTTTTCAGATGGCGGTCTTCAGTTTCGTCGGAATAGAACTGATCGGTGTCACTGCCGGAGAAACAAAAGATCCGGACAAAACCATCCCGCGCGCCATCAACAATGTGCCGATTCGTATCTTATTGTTTTACGTCGGTGCACTTGCTGTCATTATGAGTATTACACCTTGGGACAGCATTGACCCTGAACTCAGCCCGTTCGTTGAATTATTCAAACTGATTGGGATCGTCTTTGCTGCCAGCCTAATTAATTTCGTTGTCATTACTTCTGCATCGTCCTCATGTAACAGCGGAATTTTCTCTAACAGCCGGATGTTATTCGGTCTGAGCAAGAACTATTCCAAAGGTGCAGGATTCTTTCAACAAACCAATAAGCAAGGTGTCCCGGCAAATGCCGTTATCTTTTCGAGTTCACTGCTGCTAATCTCAGTGCTGCTGAACTATATGATTCCTAATGCCGCACGAGTGTTCACTTTAGTGACAACTGTGTCAACCGTATTTTTCTTAGTCGTCTGGTCGTTGATCATCATTTCATATATGGTCTACTTAAAGCGCAATCCAGAACACCATGCAGCCTCTCAATTTAAACTGCCGGGCGGAATGGTTTCAGCAGTCATCATCCTGCTGTTTTTCATCTTTTTATTCGTTCTGTTATTCCTGGCACCAGATACAAGAGTTGCCTTGTACTGGACACCGTTATGGTTTATTGTCATGTTCATACTGTACAAATTTCAGATGAGACGTTAATCGTAAAAACACCCTAATGACAATGTCATTAGGGTGTTTTTCCAGCTATTTTACTTTTGCATGTCCTGCATATACTTTGTTATGTGCTGCATCGACTGTGATCACTGTATTATCTTCCACTTTGTCGTAGATGTTATCAACTCCGACAATAGTAGGTTTACCCAATGTCAGTCCGACTACTGCTGCGTGACTTGTCAAGCCGCCTTCTTCTGTCACAATCGCACGTGCCTGTTCGATATAAGGAACCATATCAGCATCTGTTGACTGTGTCACAATGATTGCATCAGAGAGATCTTTTCCTGCAAGATCCCCTGCTTCTTTGACGACTACTGCACGACCGACCGTTGAATTACGACCGATGCCTTGACCAGTAGCCAGTTCATCACCGACCAGCTGAATCTGCATCAAATTCGTCGTACCGGCTTCACCTGTCGGAACACCAGCCGTAATGATGATCAGATCACCATTTTCAACTGTTCCTGTTTCAATGGCTGCTTCTGCTGCACCGCTCAATATTTGATCAGTTGTTTTTCTGCCGCTTTTGACTAACGGCATTACGCCCCAGACAAGTGCCATATGTCTAGCCGTTTCTTCGTACGGTGTCACGGCAATGATATGTGCATGTGGACGGTATTTAGAAATGATTTGAGCTGTATGACCACTTTCAGTCGCTGCTACAATCGTCTGTACATTCAAGTTCAATGCTGTATGGGCCACAGAGACACCGATAGCATTGACCATTGTTGTTTCTGTCATATTCGTACGGTCACTCAACAACTTCTTATAGTCCTGGGCTTCTTCTGCAGCAAAGGCAATATTATGCATGGTCTGCACAGATTCAAGGGGATACATTCCTGCTGCTGTTTCGCCTGATAACATTACGGCATCAGAACCGTCATAAATAGCGTTCGCCACGTCACTTGCTTCAGCTCTTGTACAACGTGGATTGCGCTGCATAGAATCAAGCATTTGTGTTGCAGTGATGACAGGTTTTCCAAGTGCATTACATTTTCTGATCAAGTCTTTTTGTACTAACGGTACTTTCTCAGCAGGAATTTCAACACCCATATCCCCACGCGCGACCATCAAGCCGTCTGAAACTTCTAGAATTTGATCGATGTTTTCAATTCCTTCTTCATTCTCGATTTTAGGAATAATATGAATAGAACGGCACTGACGTTCTTCAAGAATTCTTCTGATTTCAAGCACATCTGATGCTCTTCTGACAAATGATGCTGCAATGAAATCGACTTTCTGTTCGATACCAAATTTAATATCTTCAGCATCTTTTTCTGTAATACCTGGTAAATTCACTTTAACACCCGGTACATTGACACCTTTTTTATTTTTCAGTTCACCTGCATTGATGACATCACAGATAATTTTCCCTTCGTTCTGCTTAATATCTTTGACTGTCAGTTCAATCAAACCGTCATCAAGTAGAATCGTCGAACCGATATTCACATCATTGATCAATTCTGCATATGTCACTGAAAATTCTTCAGGTGTACCTGTCACTTCTGACATGTTTACTGCTACTGTTGTTCCTTTTTTCAGTTCGATTTTGTCGTTTTCCATATTGTGTGTACGGATTTCAGGACCTTTAGTATCCAGTAGAATGGCTACTGTTTTATTTAATTTCTCTGCCGCTTTTCTAATGTTAGCGATTCTGCCGGCGTGTTCTTCATGGCTGCCGTGTGAAAAATTCAGTCGTGCCACATTCATGCCTGCTTCAATTAATTGCTCGAGCATTTCTGGTGCTTCTGAAGCTGGTCCTATCGTACATACGATTTTTGTTTTTCTCATTGATCATGAGCCTCCGTCAATTTTGATATTTTTATAACACCGTTGTTAAATAGATAGTTCGTTCGTCAACTTGTACATTCTTTCGTCAAGAACATGCTTGTTTGAGAAAATATCCTCAAATTTAGTTCTAGTCAACTGGTTGTTCTGGATGCCGACTGCAAGACCAGACTCACCTGCCATCAGTAATTCAACAGCATACGCACCTAAACGTGATGCGAGTACTCTGTCGACTCCTGATGGTGAACCGCCGCGCTGCATGTGTCCAAGCACTGACACACGTGTATCGACATTGATGTACTTCTTAAGCTGCTCCGCACATTCATCCCCTGACATCACACCCTCAGCAACAACGATGATAGAGTGTTTCTTACCCCGTTCCATCCCCTGCTGAATTTTCTCAGCTACTTCTTTGATGTCCTTCTTGTGTTCAGGAACGATGGCTGTTTCCGCCCCGCCTGCAAGTGCAGACCATAATGCAAGATCCCCCGCGTCACGTCCCATCACTTCGATGATAAATGTACGTTCATGACTTGATGCTGTATCTCTGATTTTATCGATGGCATCAATAATCGTATTGAGCGCTGTGTCAAAGCCGATCGTGAAATCTGTTCCATTGATATCATTATCAATCGTCCCCGGAATTCCAATCGTATTGATTCCTTCTTCACTTAACCGCTGTGCGCCTCTATAGCTGCCGTCTCCGCCAATGACGACCAGTCCTTCGATACCCAGTGCATTTAAATGATCGATACCTTTTTGACGAACTTCTTTGTCTTTAAATTCCGGACATCTAGCAGAATGAAGAAAAGTTCCACCGCGCTGAATCTTGTCACCTACTGATCCGCGTTCCATCGGATGAATGTTATTGTTCAAAAGTCCGAGATATCCTTGATAGACGCCGTAAACTTCAACATTATGAAACAATGCTTTTCTTACTACTGCTCGAACAGCGGCATTCATTCCCGGCGAATCGCCGCCGCTAGTCAAAACTGCTATTTTTTTCATAGAAAAAGTCCTCACTTTAAAGTTCATATTTACTACTAAATTACCATAAAAACAAGGGTTATTCCATTAAAAGAGGTTAATTTGAAAGATGTAAACGTTTTAGCGTCAATCAAATCTATCATCACCGGCGAAAAGCAAAAAAGCTTATGACTGCTGCCTGTAACAGCAGTCATAAGCTTATCTTTAAATGATTATTCTTCGTACTGGCCGATAGCGCGGTATTTATTATAGCGCTGCTCGACGAGTTCCAGAGCTGAATAACGCTTCAACTCTGAAAGTGTTGAAGCGAGCGCACTATCAATCAGCCTGCTCTGCATGATGACATCTTGATGAGCACCACCGAGCACTTCTTCAATCAACGTATCAACAATGCCAAGTTCCAGTAAATCAGGTCCAGTAATTCTCATCGATTCTGCAGCGCGCTCTGCCTGACCACTATCCTTCCAGAGCAGTGCAGCAGCTCCTTCAGGCGAAATGACTGAATACGTCGAATTCTCAAGCATTAACAACCGGTTACATACGCCAAGACCGAGCGCACCGCCGCTGCCACCTTCACCGATTACGATAGAGATGACAGGCACTGTTAATCCGGCCATTTCCACTAAGTTCTTAGCGATCGATTCACTCTGACCACGCTCTTCAGCCGCTTTACCAGGATACGCTCCTTTTGTATCGATGAAGCAGATGATCGGCCGATTGAATTTCTCCGCTTGTTTCATCAGACGCAGCGCTTTACGATAACCTTCAGGGTGAGCCATTCCGAAGTTCCGATAAATATTATCTTTTGTATCTTTGCCGCGCTGATGGCCGAGTATGGTGACCGGCATACCGTTGTACAGTCCGATACCACCGATAAGTGCCGGATCATCACGGAATGTTCTGTCCCCGTGGAATTCAATGAATTCATCAAAAATCTCCATGATGTAATCAAGAGACGTTGGACGTTCTCCCATACGGGCAATGTGTACGCGCTGCCACGGCGTTAAATTAGAATAGATCTCGGTGAATTTTGCTTGACGTTCCTGCTGCAGCTGAGCAATTTCAGCTGACAAGTCAACTTGTTTATCGGTCATATATTTTTCAAGATCTTTAATTTTGTTATCAAGCTTGATGATAGGTTTTTCAAATTGAAGTACCATTTTGTTTACCTCCGTGCATCATGATGAGCAGTTTCAATAATTCACGCATATCTTTGCGATGCACTACTCTATCCAGCTGTCCATGTTCCAGTAGAAATTCTGCAGTCTGAAAATCATCCGGCAGCTTCTCTCCGATAGTCTGTTCGATGATTCGTCTGCCCGCAAAACCAATTAGACTCTCCGGCTCAGCAAGATTGATGTCACCGACAGATGCGAAGCTCGCGCTGACGCCGCCTGTTGTTGGATGTGTCATGTACGAAATATAGAGGAGCCCCTGGTCACTATGACGCTTAATGGCTACACTCGTTTTGGCCATCTGCATCAGTGACAGAATCCCCTCCTGCATCCGAGCACCACCGCTTGCTGTAAATATCACAAATGGCAGACGCTGCTCCGTACAATAGTCTATCACCCGGCAGACCTTCTCACCGACAACAGAACCCATCGACCCCATTCGGAATCTTGAATCCATCACGCATATTCCAAACGGCATCCCGTCTATTTGACCTGTACCCGTCACAATGGCTTCATTCATTTCAGTTTTAACTTTATCTTTTTCAAGCTTCTCCATGTAATCAGGAAAATCAAGTGGATTAGCAGATGTCATGCCGGCATCAAATTCTTCGAATGAACCTTTATCTACGATAGCATGAATACGGTCGTGCGCAGTCATTGCTAGATGATGGTCACAATGAGTACAGACATTAAGATTCTTTTTCAGCTCTTTTGTATACATGATTTTCTTGCATTTAGGACACTTAGTCATTATACCTTCAGGAACATCCGTGTCCTTCATATCTTGGACGACTACATATTTTTTCTTGTTGTTGGAACGCTTAAAAATATCTTTAAACATCTGAATCCCCCTGCTCATTAAAGGCACCTTCATAATGCCTCAACAAATTTCTGACCCGGATCATGATGAAGTTATCCGAGTCCGTCTGACTGATGTGGGTGTCGATGACTTTTCTAAACTCAGTTATTTCAGCGACCTGCTTGTCAGATGATATTAAATAACTGCCAATCAACTCGAACAACTGGTGGTCATCCATATTGGAAAGAAAGGTCCCTTCCCCTCGTTTGGTTACGATGATACCGATCAGTTCCATTGCCCTGAGTGCTTCTCTGACACTGGATCTGCTGATGTCCAGCTTATCGCTTAAATAGCGTTCAGAAGGCAGCTTATCACCTGGAGACAAATGATTTTCCATGATGATTGCCTGAAGCTCATGGACAACAGAAACAAAACCTTTCTGACGCTTTTCAGTCACTTACGTTCACCTCTTATTTTTATATCTGACAGCACTGATTTCACATGTTATATCAAACACCATATAAAATAGCCCTAGTGGTCAGACCACTACGGACTACTATATCATAAACGTTAATGAGAGAAAAGATTAAATCGCACGGATCATTTCAGGTGGATACGTCTCAAGCAGCTGTCTTGCGGTTTCCTTGTCGATCATTGACAGCAGCCGGCTCTCGCCTGACTCCATCACGTATTCCATCAGCTTGATCGGCCCATTCTTCAGCGCCATCTTCGGTGCTTTCAGCACGTAGATTTCCTTCACTTGATTCATGTACTGTGCTTTGAACACATCAAATAGCGTCAGTGAGTCAACGATGAGTTTATCAGGCGATTGATCGAACTTACCTGTGACCACAATCATCTCATTTTTCTGAAGATACGTTTCCACCTGTTTAAACAGCTCTGGAAAAATGACAAGTTCCAGCTCACGGATTCCATCTGTTACTTGTGCGAATGCCATAGGCTGCCCTTTCTTCGTACGGATACGGCGGATATTATTAACTGCAGCAAGTATATACCTTCCTTTAGCAGCATTCTGTATTTGAAACAGCGGTAAATACAGATGTTCATTGAACAACTGCTCCACTGGATGTTCGGACAGAAAGAAGCCGAGATACTGAAATTCAACAGCCGCTTTCTGGTCGCTCGGCATTTCTTCATGGTGATGATATTTCTTTTTCAGGCTTAGTCCTAAGTCTTCAAGGAAATGATCACCTTCCTGCTTGTCGGTGCTGACGTTCAATAGGTCATCGAGTGAAGCGAGCAGCGTGGCCCGGTTAACGTTGAACTCATCAAATGCTCCTGTCATAATCAGCGCTTCTAGTACCGGTCGGGACATCGTTCTGCCCGGCAGCCGAGTGACGACATCATAGATATCTGTATACAGCCCTTTTTTCCGTTCCTCAATAATCTCCATCACTGTTTTATAACCGACACCTTTAATCATGCCAAGCGACAAAATAACAGCGTCATCCACAGCACGGACAAACCAATGCGAACGATTAATAGAGGGCGGGATAAATTCTATCTTCTTCGCCTTCAGCTCGCTGATGAATGCCGCCATTTTCTCTTCGCTGCCAATAACATTACTCATAATCGAAGCATAGAAATAAGTAGGGTAATGGACTTTTAAATACATCATCATATAAGCAATCTGAGCATATGCGACTGCATGGGCTCTCGGAAAGCCATAATCAGCAAACTTCAGTATCAGATCATAAATCTGCTCTGCGGACTTCTTGTCATATCCGTTGTTGAGGCTGCCGTCGATGAAATGCTGTTTTTCAGCTTCAAGAATATCCCGCTTCTTCTTGCTCATTGCCCGTCTTAAATTATCTGCTTCGCCTAACGTAAACCCAGCAAACTGACTGGCAATCTTCATAATCTGCTCCTGATAGATAATGACGCCGTATGTCTGGTTCAAGATCGGTTCAAGATCCGGATGAAGATAAGTCACGGCCTGCCCGTGTCTCCGTTCAATATAGAGAGGTATCTGCTCCATCGGTCCTGGCCGATATAAGCTCAGCACCGCAACGATATCTTCAAAATTCTCAGGCTGCAGCCGCTCAAGTACATGCTTCATGCCATCTGACTCGAGCTGAAAAACACCGCTCGTATCTGCTGCTGAGAGCGCCGCATAGACCTTCTTATCATGGTAATCAATCGCATCTGTTGACAGTCTGATTCCTGCCTGTTTCAGGACACGCTGAATGATTGTTAAATTACGCAGACCAAGAAAATCAATCTTCAACAGGCCGATGCGTTCTACTTCTGTCATCGTCCACTGCGTCAGCGTCATGCCATCACCTGGGATCAAAGGGACATAGTCAGTCAACAGCTGGTCATGAATAATGATGCCGGCAGCGTGAGTTGACGTATGTCTAGGCAGGCCTTCCAGCTGACAGGCGATTTGAAACCACTGCTCATGCCGCGCATCTTTTGCAACGAACGCTTTGAATGCTTCCGTTTCATAGGCTTCGCGGAGCGTCATTCCCAATTTCTTCGGCAGGACGTGCGACATATACTTCAGCTCATGATCATCGAACTGAAGTATACGGCCCACATCTCGCATCACAGCTCTTGCCGACAGATGACCGAATGTCACGATGCCACTGACGTTGAATGCTCCGTATTTATTGATGCAGTATTGAATGACTTCTTCACGTCTCGTATCTTCAAAGTCGATATCGATGTCGGGCATCGTCACACGTTCAGGATTCAAAAATCGTTCGAATATCAGTCCGTGTTCTACTGGGTCAATCATCGTAATATTAAGCAGGTAACTGATCAGTGAACCACCTGACGAACCCCGCCCCGGCCCAACTAAAATACCTTGTGATTTGGCATAGTTGACTAAATCTCCGACAATAAGAAAATAATCACTGAAACCCATATCCGTGATGATCTGATATTCATGCTTTAAGCGTGCTTCATAGCGGTCATCGAAATGCGGAATGTTAGCTCTGCCCTGTTCGATAAGCGTCCATAAATAGTCATCGCTTGATTCATGATTCGGCGTCACAAATTTCGGCAGTTTGTGCAAGGTCTGATTCAATTCAACGTGACACTGGTCTGCAATCGCTTCAGTACGCTTCAGATATACGTCTTCTACCTGCTCCGCCAGCTGTTCAGCCGTTTTGAAATGCTCTTCGCCCGTCTGCTGATCCAATGCTTCAAGGATAAGTTTTTCGTTGCTGTCTATCGCTTTCAGGACAGTTAAATCACTGAGGCCTGATGGTTTCATATATCTGACAGGTGCGATATATACTTTTTTGTCATCCGCTACTTGCGATAGATGGCAGGCATAGCTGTCCTCTGCTGCAACAAGTGCAGCGTGACTGTCTGTCAGATTCTTGTAGATAATGATCAGTTCATGCCGGTAACGGTCAAAGAGTGTCAGTGGTACACGCTCCAGACCTTTCAGCTGAATTTTGGATGATAATTTCAGGAGATGGTCATACCCGTGCTGATTTTTAGCGAGGACGACTGCGTCAATTGCGTGCTGGCCATCAGTAAGCAGCAAAGTCATCCCGATAATCGGTTTAACACCGCGTGACTGGCAGGCATAGTAAAAAGACTGCACCCCGTACATCACATGTGTATCAGTGATGGCAAGTGCGTGCTGGCCATCTGCCTGTGCTGCCTCAGTAACATCTTCAATTCTTACAGTAGACTGCAGTAAATCATAGGAACTATGAATATTGAGCTGGACAACCATACACGCACTCCTTTACTTGACTGTTTCTTTCAGCTCATTGACGAGTTGATCAAATTCTTCTTTATTATAGACAGTTGCACCGCTTGCCATCGGGTGACCGCCTCCATTATAGCGGGCAGCAAGCTCATTGATGACGGCACGTTTACTGCGGATCCGTGCTCTGATCTGATCACCTTCATCAACCGCAAACACCCATGCTTCTATTCCTTGGACATCGCTCATACTATTGACGAACAGCGATGCATCATTAGCCGATATACCGAATTGCTTCAGTATGTCATCTGTAATCAAAATATATCCGACGTGGTCCTCGTAGTTGAAGTGCTGGAGCACATACCCTTGAAAATGAATACTCTTCAGTGGACGTTCACCCATTTGATTCAGCAGACCTGTATGGTCAAAATCAGCTGTCAGCAGTTTAGAGGCGACAACCATCGTATGCGGTGTCGTATTATTAAATAAAAAGCGTCCTGTATCCCCTACAATACCAAGATACAAGTATTGTGCGACGTCACGCGTCACATAATCATCTCCGTAACCACATAACAGCAAAATGTCATAGATTATCTCACTAGTTGATGAAGCCTTCGTATTGACGATATTTAAGTCGGCATATGAATCGACAGGAGGATGATGATCAATCTTAATCATATATCTACCCGCCGCGTAATACTCTCCGTCAATACGAGGGGCATTGGCAGTATCCAGTATGATGACTAATGCGTTGCTGTAATCTTCCGCTGTAACATGGTCCATCTGTCCGAAAAAGGCAAGACTGTCAGGCATGCTGCCGGCAGCTAATATTCTTTTTCGCGGAGACATCTTCTCCAGCGCCGCTTTCAGTCCTAACTGCGATCCTAATGCATCAGGGTCCGGACGTACATGGCGGTGAATGACAATCGTGTCATAATCGTTCAGTTTATTTTGCAATACTTTGAGCTGCTTATTATCCATATAATCTCCTAACAATCGTTTTACAGTTTTTGCTGTCACTGCTATAATGCAGTTGGAGGTCGTTCGTTATGTGGGAAACTGTCTACCCTTATATTATATCTTTGACTGTTGTCATTATGATTATTTCGTTCGTTCTTGCCCTCTATCAAGCGGCCAGATATTTCCGTACTAACCGGGACGTCAGACGCGCATGGCATAGAGCACGCGGCAGAATGATGTTCGGAGTCTTTATGATTGCCTTTGCAATCAATCAAATATTATTGTTTCCAAGTTTTGTAACTTATATGATCTGTGCCGTACTGCTTGTATTCGGTATTGCAAATGTCAACTACGGTCTTAAAGCAGGACGTTACTTCGAACAATATTTTGATGAAGAAGATAGAGCATGGGCGGAACTCGAACAAGACAAGAAAGCTTAAGGCTTTCTTTTTTTATGCTTCTATGAGCTGGCACATAAGCATGGCTTTCGCCACTGTCTCCTGTCTACTGCATATAGTGACATCTAATTTTGCGAACTTCCGTCCCGAATCAAGCATGTCTAATGACACCGTCAGTTCAGAATCAATCGGCACTGTCTTCAGAAAATAAATGTTCAAGTGCTCAATCAATAGTTCACGCTTTCTTTCGCGCTTCATTGAATATTTAGTCGCCTCTTCAATGATGGCGACAAATACTGACTTACTGACTGTTCCTAGACTGCTGGACATCTGTGGTGTGATGCTGACAGCAATGTCACTGCCTTGAAACCTCATATGCTTCAGCACTTGGTCGTTCAATGTATGCCCGATCTGCGGCTGACGATCTGCCGACTGCATAGCAAGCAGCACATCTTCACGCGTTACAATTCCTGCAAGAATCTGGTTTCTGGAGATGACTGGAATCATTTCGATGCCTTCCCAGATCATGATATGCGCACAGGCCGCCACTGTGGAATTCTCAGACACGGTGATGGGTTGCTTCGTCATCAGCTTCTTGATTTTCACGCTGTTATCCTGATCGATAATATCTTTGTGTGTGATAATGCCGCATACTTTGTTCTGTTCATCCAGCACTGGAAACCGCGTATGTCCTGAAGATAAGGTCAGTTCCTTCCAGTCCCGTACTGTATCGCTGTCATAGAGAAAACTCGTCTGCTCAGCATGGATGAGAATTTCAGCGACCGTCAGCACTTCTTTCTTGATTAACTGATCATAAATCGCCCGGTTGATCATGTTCGCCACTGTAAACGTATCATATGCAGAAGAAATGATCGGCAGTCCTTTTGCATCGGACAGCTCCCTGATCGCGTCGTCTACTTCGAACCCACCGGTAATCAACACTGCCGATTCCTTTTCAAGTGCAATCTGCTGGACGTTCGGCCGGTTGCCGACAATCAGCAGTGTGTTGGCCCCAAGATATTTAGCGACATCTTCTTCTTCCATGGCACCGATGGCAAACTTGGTAAGTGATTTATGAAGACCACTTCTACCGCCGAGCACCTGACCATCAATAATTTTGACAATTTCAGCAAAGGTCAAATTATCAATAGTTTCACGGGTCTTCTTCTCAATCCTTACTGTACCGACACGTTCAATCGTTGAAACGATACCGCGGTTTTCTGCATCTTTGATGGCACGGTATGCCGTCCCTTCTGATACGCTCAGATCTTTGGCGACTTGTCTGACCGATATTTTACTGCCGATTTTTAATCCTTCGATATGTGCAATTATTTGTTCATGCTTTGTCATACTTGTAGACCACCTTCATTAGAAAAGAAGAGATGTACCATCTCTTCTACAGACTTACAATGTCACCGATTGACCGGGCTTCAATAGTTCTACTCGTGTCGATACCTGTGCTTTGAATGCTTCAGGATCCTGCTTGATTAACTCAAACGTATCATAATGAATCGGTACAGCGATACGCGGCTTAATGAATTCATTGACGGCATAGCTTGCGTCATCAATCCCCATCGTAAAATTATCGCCGATCGGGATGAAGCAGAGATCGACAGGATGGCGTTTAGCGATTAATTCCATATCAGAGAACAACCCTGTGTCTCCTGTATGATAAATGACTTTGTCGTCTATCGTGAACACTAAGCCGCACGGCATGCCGAGATAGATGATATGCCCATCTTCTTCTGTGAATGAATTACTGTGAAAGGCCTGCACGAATTTGACGCTGCCGAACTCAAAGGCACGGTTTCCACCAATATTCATCGGATGACCATTGTCCACTCCTTTACCGCTCAAATAGTCAATGGTCTCAGGCAGCGCGATGACCGTTGCCCCCGTCCTCTTAGCAATCGAAACTGTATCTCCTAAATGATCGCCGTGGCCATGTGTCAAGACGATGAAATCCGCTTCAACATGATCTACCGACAAGTCTGATAATGGATTTCCAGTAATAAATGGATCGACTATGACATGCTTGCCGTTTGCCTCAAATGTGATGCATGATTGTCCATGAAAAATAACTTCCATCCATAACACTCCCCTTTAATAATATAACTTTATTATACATGAACCGAAGTCTATTTGATATGATTGTACATGACAGTGAAAGAAGGGAGATTATTATGCAATTTGATAAAATCAATCAACTGAAACAACGGCTGACAGACGATCGTCTTGACGCACTATGGATCACCAACCCAGAAAACATCAACTACTTAACAGGATTTCTATCTAATCCGCACGAACGACTACTCGCGCTACTGATCACGAATGACCAGCTAACATTATTCGTCCCTAAAATGGAAGTTCAAGCTGCTTCGGTATTTGAGGGTACCATTATCGGTTATCTTGATACAGAGAATCCATACACACTTGATACTTTCTCATTCGAGAAGATCGGTATTGAGAGCGGGCATCTCAGCGTCAAGCGTCTCGAAGAACTGAAAGCCTACTTCAATATGACATCATACGTAAGTATCGATGACACACTGAAACAAATGCGCAACATCAAATCTGTTGAAGAAATAGAGTTATTGAAGACAGCAGCCCGTTATGCAGATGAAGCTGTGGCAGCAGGCGTCAAAGCATTGACAGAAGGGATCAGCGAAATTGAAGTGGTCCGACATATCGAAGCAGAAATGCTCAAAATTGATGGGATCAGCGCAATGAGCTTTGAGACAATGGTGTTGTTCGGCGACCATGCGGCGTCACCACACGGCACCCCCGGCAGCCGCACTCTTAAATCCGGCGACTATGTCCTATTCGATTTAGGCGTTATTTATAACGGCTATTGTTCAGATATTACTAGAACTGTGGCATTCGGTGAAACCTCGCCGCTTCATCAAGCCATCCACGCCATCGTAACAGAAGCAAATCGACGTGCCACTGAGCTTGTTAAACCTGGTGTACGCATTGCAGATTGTGATCAAGCAGCACGAGACTATATTACTCAGCAAGGTTACGGTGAGCAGTTCCCGCATCGTCTCGGTCATGGGCTCGGCATTAACGTCCATGAATTCCCAGATATTTCATCAGCTAATGATACCGTCTTTCAGGAAGGTATGGTGTTCACGATTGAACCTGGAATTTATGTCGAAGGAGAGGTCGGCGTCCGCGTAGAAGATGATATTGTTGTGACACGTGACGGCTATGAAGTACTGACCCATTATCCGAAATGATCAAAGAGGCAGTCGTCCAGACCTTCCCTGAAATTGTAAGAGCCGTGCAGAATGGTGCTGACCGTATTGAACTGTGCGCTGATATGTCGGTCGGCGGTACGACGCCGAGCTACGGCATGGTGTCTTGTGCTATAGATTATTGTCATGCGTTGAATATCAAAGTAGCAGTGATGATCCGACCAAGAGGCGGTCACTTTACGTATGATATATTTGAGCAGGAAGTGATGCGTCAAGACATTAAATCGTATACAGCACTCGGTGTCGACTATTTCGTCTGCGGTACACTGACAGCTGACGGCTCATTGGACGCTTTGACGATGCAGAAGCTGATCAGTGACACACCTGTACCTTTTGTGATGCATATGGCATTCGATCAGATTCCGAAGCATCAGCAGCTGAAGGCAATGGACCAACTTGTGGAACTCGGCGTCGTCAGATTATTGACACATGGTTCGGAAGATGCATCGACATCGATACTGGATAATGTCAATCAGCTCGCACGACTCCTCGTCTATTCAAAAGGCAGAATAGAGATCATGCCGGGCGGTGGATTGACTAAAGACAACGTCGAAGCGCTGACGCGTCAGATTCCATTCCACGAAGTACACGGCACGAACATCGTTTAGTACAAGGTTATATACACACAAAACAAACGGAGGCTCATTGAGCCTCCGTTTGTTGATTACTTATAATAATTCTTTTGCAGCACGGTATTCAAGTCCCTGGTCTTTAGCGACAGCTTCAAACGTCACATAACCATTCAATGTATTGATACCTTTGTACAATGCGGCATTCTGCTTCACTGCTTCCACATAGCCTTTGTTTGCGATTTGCAGTGCATAAGGAATTGTGGCATTGTTAAGTGCCATAGTCGATGTTCTCGGAACTGCACCCGGCATATTAGCGACTGCATAGTGAACAACATCATGCTTCACGTAAGTCGGATCATCGTGAGTCGTAATGCGGTCAGTTGTTTCGAATATACCGCCCTGGTCAATCGCGATGTCGATGACAACAGAACCTGGATTCATTCCTTTGACCACTTCTTCAGAGACGAGTTTAGGCGCTTTTGCTCCTGGAATCAATACAGCACCGATGACAAGATCGCTGCCCTTGACACTTTCGTCAATGTTGAAAGGTGTAGACATCAAAGTCTGAACTGTATTTCCAAATAAATCATCCAACTGCTGTAATCTAATAGGGTTCAAGTCAAGAATCGTCACTTCAGCCCCAAGCCCTACAGCCATTTTTGCAGCGTTTGTTCCGGCTTGACCGCCGCCGATAATAGTGACCTTACCTTTTTGAACGCCAGGTACACCTGCTAACAGGATGCCCTTACCGCCGTTAGTTCTTTGCAGATACTGTGCACCGATCTGAGTCGCCATACGTCCGGCCACTTCACTCATAGGAGATAATAAGGGAAGGAAGCCGTCATCCAACTGGACTGTTTCATAGGCAATTCCGACAACTTTGTTATCCAGCAATGCTTTTGTCAATTCTGGTTCTGGTGCAAGATGAAGATATGTAAAGAGAATCAGCCCTTCTTTGAAGAAGCCGTACTCAGATGATAGCGGTTCTTTAACTTTCATAACCATCTCTGCATCCCATGCCTCTTTCGCTGTTGCTACAATTTTGCCCCCTGCTTCGACATAATCTTCATCAGTGAAAAATGACCCCGTGCCGGCAGCTGTTTCCACAACAACTTCATGACCACTTTCAACTAATGAATAAACGCCCGCCGGAGTCAATGCGACACGGTTCTCATTATTCTTAATTTCTTTAGGTACACCAATTTTCATGTTCTTCTGCCTCCTATAATATGCTTCACATCAATAGTAACACCAAACGCTGAAAACGCAATCATTTTTAAACTAATTTCTGCAAAATAGGGTATAATAAAAGTGTAGTAAAGAATGATTCGGGAGGGATATTTATGTTGCAGTACAAAAATATTTTGATTGCAGTCGATGGATCAAGTGAAGCAGAATGGGCGTTCAACAAAGCCGTCGAAGTTGCCAAGCGAAATGACGCAAAGCTGTCTATCATCAATGTCATCGACACAAGAAGTTATGCGAGTGTCGAAGCTTATGACCGTTCAATCTCTGAACGTGCGGCAAGCTTTAGTCATTCTCTACTTGAAGGCTATAAAAATGCTGCACTGGAACGCGGCGTGACGAATGTCGACACATTCACTGAGTACGGTTCGCCTAAAACGATTATTCCAAAGAAGATTGCGAAGAAATTAGAAGTTGATCTCATCATGTGCGGCTCAACAGGATTAAATGCCGTTGAACGGTTTATTATCGGTTCTGTTTCAGAAGCCATCGTCAGACATGCAGATTGTGACGTGCTGGTTGTCAGAACTGAAACACTACCTGAAAACTTCGCACCAGAAATCGCAACAGATGAATTTATGCAAGGTGCTAATGCCTAGCATAAAAATAAACGAGACTCAAATGAGTCTCGTTTATTTTGGTTAAGCTAATTGTCCAAATTCCATGACGTCACGTGCAATCATGACTTCTTCATCAGTTGGAATGACCATGACTTTGACTGGTGAATGAGGATAGTTGATGAACGCTTCTTCACCGCGCAGGCCTGTATTGAGTCTTGGATCCCAGTAAACTCCCATGAATTCAAGCCCTTCTAATACTTTCGCTCTGACAATATCAGAGTTCTCACCGACACCTGCAGTAAAGATAATTGCATCTAAACCATGCATCCGTGTCGCATATGACCCCATATATTTATGGATACGACCCGCAAAAACTTCTAAAGCGAGTTTCGCTCTTTCGTCGCCTTCTTGTGCGCCCTGCTCGATATCACGAAGGTCACTTGAAGAACCTGAAATACCTAACAGTCCTGACTCTTTGTTCAGTACGTCCAGCACTTCTTCTGCAGTCTTTCCTGTTTTCTCCATAATATATGGAATCAGCGCCGGGTCAAGGTTACCAGAGCGTGTTCCCATCGTGACACCTGCAAGCGGTGTGAAGCCCATAGATGTATCGACAGATTGACCACCGTCAATCGCCGCAATAGAGGCACCGTTCCCAATATGACAAGAAATGACACGAAGCTGTTCAATCGGACGTTCCAGCAATGCTGCAGCGCGCTGTGATACATATTTATGACTCGTTCCGTGGAAGCCGTATTTACGGATTCCGAAGTCTTTGTAATATTGGTATGGCAAGCTGTAAAGATATGATTCCTCAGGCATTGTCTGATGGAATGAAGTATCGAATACAGCGATGTGCGGAATATTCGGAAGCATTTTTCTGAATGCCTGAATTCCCATTAAATTGGCTGGATTATGAAGGGGTGCAAGATCAATCAATGATTCAATCTTCTGCTCTACTTCGTCAGTGACAAGTGCAGACGTCGGGAATAACTCACCACCGTGAACAACGCGGTGTCCTGTACCATCAAGGTCGTTAATATCATTGATGATGTGATGTTTCTTCATTTCGTCAAGCATCATATTGACCGCCTGCTCATGGTTTTTAATGTCAAGCACTTGTGTGACTTTCTCACCATTGACTGAAATCGTGAACACTGAGTCTTTCATTCCGATTCTTTCAACAAGTCCTTTAGTGACAACTTTTTCTTCAGGCATTTCAAACAATTGAAATTTCAAAGATGAACTGCCAGCATTAATCGCTATAATTTTTTTCATGATTATCCTCCTCGGAAGTTCTACTCTAATATTAAATCATTAATACAGAAGATTATCAATCATTATAACAGCTGCTTTTACTTTCGGTTGGCTTTAAACCATTCATTGAATTCGTTCAGGAAAGATTTCATTTGATATTCGTCTTTGAAATCAGGAATATTCGCTAACAATACTTCTACCGGCGGTATTTTTTTATCGCCTTTTCGTTCCAGAATCAACAATGACTTGCGGGTCGATTCTGTTTTGAACAAGCTGTGCGGGAAGTTAAGAAATGCCTGCATCGTTGTTTCTGTTGCAATAAATTTTTGAAGCTGTTCTACATTATCATGTTCAAATAATTGACTCGGTACGACTAAAAATGCAAGTCCTCCAGGTTTCAAAGCACTGACTGCCTGCTCAATCAGCAGATGATGAGAGAAACTGTGTCCTTCTTTAAATCCGAGTTTCATTTCATGGCTTCTGTCATCCACCGGATAATAACCGACCGGCAGATCACCGATGACGATATCAACGTTATTAACGGCAAGCGGCATAATCGCATCCTGAGGATAGACGTTGAATGGAATTTCAAGGAAGTTCGATAGATGGATGCTTAGTCGTGAGAGAATGGGATCGACTTCAACTAAGTGATGCGTGAAATTTTTGTCGGGATTCTGCTCATGTACAGTAGCCGACAAATGCCCTGTACCACTTGTGATATCAAGAATATCCGCGTCTGTCATGTCTGCCATAAACATCCGGACGATGTAGCTGACGAGATAACCGATACTGTCCGGTGTCATCTGGTGGTTAGGTTGTATCATTTCCTCCTTCAGCATGCTTAAATAAGCAAACTGGAAAGCTTTACGTCGTTCGACAGTCGTGCTTTGCTCGAGCAGTGTTCGATCATTCATATAAATATCTTCCATACTTAATCCTAGATTTTCAATAAAGCTGTGGCCATTTTCCAGCTGTAATGCTTTTGCCTTTTGATCAAGTGTCTCAAACAGTTTTTCAATCATATATGCGATTTCCTTTCAAATAAAAACTGCCCTGATCAGGGCAGCAAGATTAAATTGATTTGACAGCTTCAAGTGCTTTGTCATAAGCAGGATGATTTGTACCTTCTGATACGATTTCTGTGTAAACCACTTTGTTATCCGTATCAAGGACAAATACAGAACGTGCTAATAATCTCAGCTCTTCCATCACTACTCCGTATGCAGAACCGAATGATAAGTCTTTGTGGTCACTTAATGTGACAACATTATCAAGACCACTTGCTGCACACCATCTTTTCTGAGCAAACGGCAGGTCCACTGAAATAGTAATAACGACGACGTTATCAAGTTCAGCTGCTTCTTCATTGAAACGTCTTGTCTGCTGGTCACATACGCCTGTATCAAGAGAAGGGACGACATTGATTAATTTCTTCTTACCTTCATAATCAGTTAACGTGCGAACCGTTAAGTCATTTGCCAACACTGAAAAATCGGGTGCTGCTGTTCCAGCTGTTACTTGTTCACCAAGTAAAGTAACGGGTGAATCTTTAAAAGTGATTTGAGTCATTACATGTTCCTCCTGAAATATTAGTCGTCTTTAATTTAACATGAAATCAACTTAAAGCGAACTATTTTGACTGACAGACGGTTGATGAGTCAATCGGTCACGTAGACGCTCCTGCTGTTCTTTGACGACAATCGTGTCACTCAGCATATCGTGGATACTCTGCTTGCTCGGATTGAACAGCACGACTAAATAAAGCAGATTTAAGAAGAAGTTGCTGATATATCTGCCGAACACTTCTCTGACTACTACTCTGAAAAACGACAAAGAGCTATGGTGATATGACACCACTTTTAATCCCATTATCATTTTTCCGAGTGTCGCTCTGAAAAACCATGTCATCAAGACGAAGTAAAGGAAATAGACTAATGCGCCTGCAATATTTGCTGGTGAAAATATCGGTGCAAACATATAATCATCGGTTACATTGAACAGCGAAAACAATGGGTCGATCACAATCTGCTTAAGGCACCAAATCATCAGCACATCGATCAGATAAGCAATCAATCGGGGACCGAATCCGGCATGCGTGCTGTAGATAATGTCCTGTTCATAGCCATCAAGATTCATCTTCATCACCTACTCCCCGTACAAATACATCGGCGTGATGCCTTGACGATTTGCAATCAGTTCTTTGACCGCAGCGACATCATTCTGACCGGTCAGCTTAGATACCCATGTTTCAGCTGCGAATGGATTATTACCAAAAATAGAGTCCTGCTGATCGAATTCAATGACTTCTGCTTGATCTGCGTCCAGTTCTTTCTTCAATGCTTTCAGCGCATCTTCTTCCAGTCCGAGTTCATCAACCAGCCCGTTATTTTTAGCTTGAAGACCTGAGTAGACGCGGCCGTCTGCTAATTTCTTGACTTCAGATGTCGACATCCCTCTACCGTCAGCAATCACTTGGACAAACTGATTGTAACTTTCATCGACCAATGACTGAAGAATTCTGCGTTCAGAATCATCCATTTCCTTAGTCGGACTCATAATATCTTTATGCGCTCCGCTTTTGATTGTATTGAATTTAACGCCGTATTTATCCGCTAGTTCTTTGTAGTTCATGGACTGCATGATGACGCCAAGAGAGCCTGTCATCGTTTCTCGTGATGCGTAAATTTTGTCAGCCGGTGCAGAAATATAGTAACCGCCTGATGCTGCGGTATTTTTCATCGTGACATAGATTTTTTTATTTTTTGCTTTGATTTCTTTCAGTTTGTCATATATTTCAGCACTTTCGTATACGCCGCCTCCCGGTGAATTGACTACAAGCATGATGCCTTTGATGGAAGAATCATCTTTGATTTCTTCAAGTTCCTGCATCATGACTTGGTGATTATATGAACCGTCTGAAAACAACGACGGTGAACCTGTATCCTGTATCACCCCATTGACTTCAATCCGGGCAATCTTGTTATAGGCATCGGTGCCTGAGAGCGTTGTTTCCTGTAATGTATCACTATCGTTTAATCCTTTAAGTTCTTGAGACATGGTTGATGTAAAACTGCTCGTGAATAATGACGATGCCACAGCTAAAACGAACAGTGCTGCAGCAGTAAGCAGTGCAATGAGCCGTTTATTCATTTAATCATCCTTTCAAATGGTTTTAATTACATTTATAATAATAACAGAAACACTATTGTTATCATAACCATTAGGAGGTATTTTCCATGGCTGTTAGAAATAAGTTTTATTTCTTTACTTCTCGTGATCCACAAGTGATTGCTCACAAAGATAAAATAGCGGCATTAGCTATTGAGCATGGATTCGAAGTGGTTGAAGATCCAGCACAGGCGGACATTATTGCTTCAATCGGTGGGGACGGTGCGTTTTTACAAGCTGTCCGGAAAACGAATTTCCGCCAGGATGCCATCTATGTTGGAATCGCTACAAGCGATCAGAAATATCTATACTGTGATTTTCATATTGATGATACGACGAATCTGCGTCTGGCAGTCAAAAATGAAACGACTGAAGTGAGACGCTATCCCGTACTAGAAGTGAATTTGAACAACGAAATGACGTATTACTGTCTGAATGATTTCTTCATTAAATCCTCCATCATCAAATCGATGACAATGGATGTGTCCATTGATGATACCCATCTTGAAACTTTCAGGGGTGACGGACTGCTGATTTCTACACCAACAGGATCTACAGGTTATAACAAATCGCTGGGTGGTGCGATTGTTGATCCTATGATGAGAAGTATGCAGATGACAGAAATTGCCTCATTAAATAACAACAACTTCCGAACGGTCGGCGGCCCGATTGTGATGGGCGATAATCGTGTACTGACGCTCAGCCTTGATCAATCAGGCAACTTCTATCCCATCATGGGGCTGGATAACGAAGCACTATCTGTTCAGCATACCGATTTTGTAACCATTAAAATAAGTGACAAAATGATCAAGACATTAAAAGTAAAAGAAAATTCTTTCTGGCACAAAGTCAGACGCAACTTCCTATAATCATAAAAGCGGCGCTCAAAATATTGAGCGCCGCTTTACATCTATTAATTAGTTCAAAAAATGCGTAACGATATAATCCCATGCATTCTTACCGATCAATAACACTGTCACGATGATGAACAGCAGCTTAACATAGGCAACCCCTTTTTTCAGGGCAAACTGACTGCCGACATAACTTCCTGCTATCATCGCAATCCCCATGATGAGACCAACCGTATAATCCACCTTCCCCATGTACATAAAGAGAAAGAGCGCACCAATATTAGATGCGAAGTTAAGAAACTTGGCGTTACCTGCAGCTCTTAGAAAATCAAAGCCGACAAACAGCAGGGCGAACAATAAGAAACTCCCCGTGCCGCCGCCGATAAAACCATCATAAAAACCGATTAAGACTAGAATCATACAAAAGAAAAACATTCTGACGGGTGACAATTTCTTATACGTCGTAACGCTCCCCCAGTCCTTTTTGACGAGCGTGTAAATCAGAACGACTGACAGCATGATGATAATCATTGGTTTCAGCAGTTCGGGCGGCAGCACTGTCGCTGTCACTGCCCCTATGATCGACGCTGCAAATGACAGCGGAAAGAGCTTGCCCACGACGTTAAAATCTACCTTCCCGGATCGTATGAAAGAGATCGTCGAAGTCAGTGAACCGAACGAACTTGCGAGCTTATTAGTACCGAGTGCTGTAGCAGGCTGCATCCCGACAGCGAGCAATGCGGGCGTTGAAATCAGTCCGCCTCCTCCGACAACCGCATCGATAAATGCTGCTAGAAATCCAAAGAAGATAATTATTAATAACATCTGAACATCCACAAGTTATCCCTCACAAACTTTAATATTACTTACATAGTCACATGGAGTCCTGCTCATCAAATATTTCACTGTTCTCAGCATTGAAAGCCGTTCTTAAACGATCCGCATAGTTAGTAAAGGCACCGTCTATCCCTGCATCGATCAAGCGTTTCATATCTTCCGGTTTGTTGAGCGTATACGGAAAGACAAGAAATCCAAGGCGATGCAGCCGCTCAATCAACGGCTGATCCAGATCTTTGATACTCGGGCCGACCGCATAGACGAAATCATTGATCTGCTTCAAGTCTTCATCCGTCATATGACGCAGCACTTCTTTTTTTGCCAGCAAGAGCAGCGGCATCAATGGAACAAGGTTATGGACTTTGATCAGACTCTCCATACTGAATGACTGAATAACAGTCTGTTTATTGTGAAGCCGTTCAGGTGTCAGCAGCCCATGGGTATCAAGAATGTCAACTAAGCGTCCTTCCATACCCGGATAGACTTCCGGAGCTTTCGTCTCAATATAATAGTTGACGGCTCCATAACGGCCGATGATTTCATCTAATGTTGGAATCGTCTGCCCTGTATAGAATTCACGCTGCAGTTCAGGGAATTTTTTGTTATACCAGCTGCCGACGTCGATCTTCTTGATCTCTGCCAGCGTCATCTCTTTAATGACGCCCGGCAGTCCAGCAGTCCGTTCGACAGTCTCATCATGCATAATAATGATTTCTCCGTCAAGTGTCATCTGAACGTCCAGTTCAATATAATCAGCACGCATATCAAAGTGACTCATATCAAATGACGAAAAGGTATGTTCGGGTGCATATCCTGATGCACCTCTATGGGCAATAACTACGTTTTTAGTCAGCATCGAACGTCCTCCTTATAATAGGCTGTTAAATACAGAACTCTTTTGCTCTTTTGTAATGGTCATTACTTCTATGCTGCTCACTGCCTCTGCAATCAATGGTTCAAAGTCAAAGTAGCTTTCAAACTTTTCAATTTTATCTAGACGTGGATTAGTCTTTGGATTTTTAGGGGTGAATATCGTACAGCAGTCTTCAAACGGCTGTATCGATGTTTCAAATGTTCCGATTTCCTTCGCTTTGACGATGATATCTTCTTTGTCGAGCGTCAACAATGGACGGAGTATAGGCATCGATGTCACCGCATTGATGGCATACATGCTGCCAAGTGTCTGGCTTGCGACTTGTCCCATATTCTCACCATTGACAATAGCTTTAGCATCGATTTGATGTGCGACCTGCTCTGCAATTTTCAGCATCATCCGCCGTGTTGATGTCATCGTCATATTTTCAGGAATGACTTTGTGGATAGTCTTTTGGATATCAGTGAACGGCACAAGATGCAGTTTTATGACACCTGTTGTTTCAGCCATAATCCGTGTTAAATCAATGACTTTTTGTTTAGCCTCTTCACTGGTGAACGGTGGAGAATGAAAATGGATGGCTTCTATTGTCACACCGCGCTTCATCACTTCGATACCCGCAACAGGTGAATCGATTCCGCCCGACAGCATCAGCAATGTTTTGCCGCCCGTTCCGACAGGGAGTCCCCCTGCCCCTTTTATAACGCGGGAATAAATATAGACGCCTTCTTTTCTGACTTCTACATGGACCGTATGATCAGGTTTCTTCACCTGGACTGTCAAATGCTCAGTATTTTTCAATATTTCTCCGCCGAGCATACTCTGCAGCTCGAATGTATCATGCGGGAACTGCTTATCTGAACGTTTGACATCGACTTTGAACGTTGCATCTCTGTGGTCAATTTCTTGTGCTGCTCCGACAGCAGCTGCTGTCATTGCATCAATGTTCTGCGACGTACGAACGACCGGACTAAGCGATTGAATACCGAAGACTTTGGATACCCGTTTCATGACTTCTTCAATATCAATGTCATCTTCAAGATCGATGAACATTCTGTCACGTTCAGCTGTCACATGATACCCAGTAAGGGGAATCAGCGCATATTTTACATTTCCTTTCAGCTGACTGATGAAATGATGACGATTTCCTGTTTTCAGTGTCAGTTCACCGTAGCGCACTAATACTCTGTTATATTTCATTTGTCTAATAACTCCTCTACTTCACTATATATTTCTTTGAATGCATCTTTAAATGCATCTAATTCTTCCACTGTATTATTTTTTGAGAATGAGACTCTGACACTTCCGGTAATGGCCGCTTCCGGTACATGAAGTGCAGTCAACGTCTCATTCAACTTGGCGCGTTTTGAAGAACAGGCGCTGGTAGTTGATATCATAATGTCTCGTTGACTGAAGGCATTCACGACAACTTCCCCTTTGATTCCGACAAATGAGAAATTGACGATATGCGGTGCACCATTTGGATGAGAATTCAGCCGGATCCCCGGGAATTGTTTAACAAAATTTTCGACGTCCTGCTTGAACTGATACAATCTTGCCCGCTGCATTTCCATCTCTTCCATCGTCATGCGCATTGCCTTGCTTAAAGTGACATTGCCCGCTATATTGGATGTTCCAGAGCGGAATCCATATTCCTGTCCACCACCATATACTGTCTTTACTAAATTTCTCAATTGGTTGATGACGAGCAGTCCTTGTCCTTTAAGACCGTTAAACTTGTGACCGCTCAAGCTGAAACTGTCAACACCGTTAATGACGAGTGGTACTTTGCCGAATGACTGGACGCAGTCGACATGAAAATGGACTTTCGGATAACTTTTCAGCAGTTCTGCAATCTCTGCAATCGGCAGTACGCACCCCATGACATTATTGACGTGCATGATTGAAACAACCACAACATCAGACGATAGAAGCTCTTCGAAATGTTCCATATCTAATGTGCCGTCTTCTTTGAATGACACATATTTGACAGTAAAGCCTTCCTGCTCAAGACCACGAATGGTTTCCAGTACAGATGGATGTTCAAGCTTTGTTGTAATAATCGTCTGACCGAAAGCCTTCTTCGCTCTTGCCATACCTGTCAGTGCGATATTATTCGATTCAGTAGCACCACTCGTAAAGATAATACTCTGTTGATCCAGCTTCAGAATATGTTTGATCTGACGACGCGCTTCTTCCAGCAGCTGCTGCGTTTCAAGACCTTTTTTGTGTGGACTTGCGGCATTGTAATAAAATTCCTCATTGATCGCGTTAAACGTCGACAGAACCGCCGCATCAGGCTTAGTCGTCGCACAGTTATCGAAATAAATCATACGTCACCTCATTTAATATTGTAATACTATATCACAAAATAACAATTATCGGGCTCATTCGTTCTTTTTACCAGCTGCATTGAACATTTAAAAATTCGAATGGCAATGAATAGCCATCCGAATTTTTAAATGTTCTTATGATGTTCAGCTAGTTCATTTGATGGATGCGCTGTTCAATTCTATCAGCTGCACCTGGTTCCACACGTTCGATAGCTGCCTCAGCAATTTCTACAGCACGTTTGTAGCGGTTATTACTGAACAGTCGTTCTGCTTCATTCAGATCTTTGTTGATATCAGAGCGGTCTTTACGGTATCGGTTACCATACTGAATCAATGCTTCTGCATATCTGGCATGCTCAAGAACATCGACCGCTTCCTGTTCAAATGTATTCATCGTCACAAGCACTTTGTTCACCTTGTCTCTCACATACTCAACATTCATCGGTCTTTTATTGAAGAGACTGTGGACATCACGTGTTTCAACATCAATTTCATTCTTCATGATAATGAAGCGTTCAGGGACACTCGATAAGTTCGATGCCAGTAACCGTCTGAAGACTTCTTCTTTTCGGCTCTGTATTTTAAGCGTATGCTGCTGTGCTTCCCGTTCGTATTCACGCAGCGCCGTTAAGTGATGCTGAATTTTTTCCTGGTCTTCATTAACAACAGCTACATGGTCCTTAATATACTCTAAATTATCTTCCACTTCAGAATAGCGGACAGCAGATTTTGCCATTTCATTGAGAATTTCATCATAAATACCGATCAGACTCTGTATTTCATTATCATACTGTCTGACCTTCTGAATATCTTCTTCATTAATATGATAATTTTCTTTGACGTATTCAATCTCTGTACGCAGCGTATAGTTCATATCTTTCGCATAGAACAATTCGTCAGTAATGATCTCACGTGATTTTTCGACATTATTTTTCGCCTTCACTTCAATTTCAACGAGCTCCAGCATGTCATCAAGTGACGTATTGATCTCAGCGATGATTTCTTCTGCCTCATCCAGCTGCAGACGGGCAATCAACGGCTCAACGAGATTCAACTTACCCTTTAATGTTTGAAGATTGCTGTCTACTTTAATGTGATCCAGATTATACCCTTCTACTTTTAAGTCACGACAACCATAGCGTACATCCTGGAACTGACCCGGAAGCTCTTTTTGAACATCGCGGATCAATAACGGAATTTCATCCATATCTTCTTTCAGGCAGGTCATCTGTTCGTGCAGCTCGGAAATATGATGATGTGCCGTATCATAGTTCCCTTCGTTCGCATACTGAACATATTCTTCGATCCTCGGCGCAAATAATTCGATATTATCTTCAAGCGGTTTGGCAGCTTCCCCGTACTGATGGCGGTTAGCAAGCACGTCACGTTTCGCTTCGCGGTAGATGGTCCGGCATTCTTCATATTTGATCTGATCGGACTTTGCACCATTGACATAGCTGGTAATATCGCCTGCTAATTGATGGTACTTCTTGTCTATTTGATCAAGTATTTGATGACTTTCACTTACTTTTTCCTGACTCTGTGCAAATTTGAATTTATCGAGCGCTTCGTCCGCGTCATTGAGCATCAACTCTACGGCTTTAATATCTTCATTAAGAACAGTCTGCCAGTCACGTTTCCATTTTTCAAAGCGCATATTTGCTTCACCTTTAACAGTGAGCTGTTTCACTTTCACCAGTTCATCCTGAAATGGCAGCGCCTTTACTTCTTCTTTTCGTACTTCAACTTGCTCAAGAGCAACGCGTTTTTGATTACGTCTGTAAAATAAAATACCAACAGCGATGAGCAGAAGTACAACAACCAGCACGATGATATATAATGTCATAAATATTTTCCCTCCAACCTACTACGCATATTATAACTTAAAAAAGAGTGGTAAAAAACATTTTCTTGTGAAAAATATATCAAATGATTAAAATAGGACTATCCATATACAGAAGAGGTGTTTCAATATGTTTCAACCAGGTCAGTTCAAAAGTTACGAAGAGCTCCATACAGCACTTGATCATCTGCTCGGCGGAGAAGATGATGTCATCAGTCATCTGGCGAATGCCAGCAGTCTGCTCAATTATTTTCTGGACGATGTGAACTGGGTAGGCTTCTACACGATGAAAAATGGTCAGCTGCAGCTGGGACCATTCCAAGGCCTGCCTGCCTGTGTCACTATCCCTGTTGGACGCGGCGTCTGCGGCACTGCTGTCAGCGAAGACAAGGTGATGCGTATTGCTGATGTTCATGCGTTCCCGGGGCATATCGCCTGTGATGCCAATTCAAAGTCAGAGATTGTCATCCCTGTACATGTGAATGCCCAAGTATTCGGTGTCCTTGATATCGACGCACCGATTACTGATAGATTTACTGCTGAAGATGAAAAAGGACTGCTGGAATTCACACGGATCCTTGAAAAGCATCTTGCAGCAGCACAGTGAGTCATAGAAAAAAGTCATGACCGCTATTTTGAATATATCGGTCATGACTTCTTTAATCTGCTAAATTGATCTTCATCTTGACATCTACAATTATCCTTTATATAATAGACGAATGTGAATAAACGAGAGTAGCAGATAAATATTAAGACGCTCTATGGTGTCCCCATCGTTGGCGTGCTGTGTAACCAAAGCTAACAGGCGAAGGCACGGAAAGACACTATATCGGCTCGAGCATTTATCATATTTTTGTTTTTCGCGAAAAAAACAAAAGGAGGAGTCAAACTTATGGCTCGATTTACAGGTTCAACTTGGAAAAAATCTCGTCGTTTAGGTATTTCTTTAAGCGGCACTGGTAAGGAACTCGAAAGACGCCCTTACGCACCAGGACAACACGGTCCTAACCAACGCAAAAAATTATCAGAGTATGGTCTACAATTACAAGAGAAACAAAAACTACGTTACATGTATGGTATTAACGAACGTCAATTCCGTACCATCTTTGACCGCGCTGCAAAAATGAAAGGTATTCACGGTGCGAACTTCATGGCACTTTTAGCGTCTCGTTTAGATGCTGTTGTTTACCAATTAGGATTAGCTCGTACGCGTCGTCAAGCACGTCAGTTAGTTAACCACGGTCACATCTTAGTAGATGGCAAACGTGTAGATATCCCTTCTTACACATTAAAAGCTGGTCAAGTGATTTCAGTTCGTGAAAAATCACAAAAATTAGATATCATCGCTGAATCAGTTGAATTATCTAATCATGTACCTGACTACTTAACATTCAACGCTGATGCTTTAGAAGGTACATTCGTACGTACACCAGAACGTTCTGAATTATCTGCTGAAATCAATGAACAGTTAATCGTTGAGTACTACTCAAGATAACAGTAATTCCTCCGGAACGATTCCGGAGGTTTTTTTGTTTTTAAGCAGTTCATTACAGTTATAAAGGAGACCGTTATGAAACATACATTTACTGGACACGCGCAATTTACAGGTGGATATGAAGCAGCTGGACAATTGACGACTTCAAACATGGACACTAAAATATCTATCCCCAGGGCTATGGGCGGCTCTGAAATCGGGACGAATCCTGACGAACTACTGCTCGGTGCAGCAACCACATGCTTCATCATTACGTTGTCGGTCATGTTCAAGCGCAATGAGTTGTCGCTGGAAGATTTGACTGTTCAATCCAAAGCGATAGTAGATGTGACTAATGGGGTGTTCACTTATGAAGCGATACACTATGATGTCACGATTAAGACGAAAGAACAACAAGACAAACATGCTTTAATGACACGTTTCGTTCACAAATCAGAGGAGAATTGTATGATCACCCGCGCACTGTCTGGTAACGTTGCAGTGAGCATTGATAAAATTACGATTAATACTGTTGATTCATAGAGAAAATCGTCAGAACTATGACAAAGGGCATCAAAAGCTCAGCATAGAAACAGGTGCGGGAACATCAATCGTTCCCGCACCTGTTTAATAGATTGCTATTTCAAATACTTATCTACCGCATCAGCTACTTGCTGAACATGCGTCCCAATAATGACTTGAGCGTTTTTACGTCCTGTCTTGATGACGCCGGCTGATCCCGCACGTTTCAATGTCTGCTCGTCAACTAAGCTGTTATCCTTCAGTTCAAAGCGGAGACGTGTTGCACAGTTGGTCATGTTCTCGACATTGTCAGCACCACCGACGCCTTGAATAACGCGCTCGGCAAGTTTATCATATTTATGAGTTCTGCCGGTTGTTGTATCATCAGCTGCTCCGACTTCCTTACCTTCACTTAATGCCATTGCTGCAATTTCCTCATCACTTTCACGTCCTGGCGTTTTAATATCAAGTGCCTTGATAGCGAAGCGGAAAATAGCATAGTACAGGAAGAAATAAACAACACCTAATAATAGAAGCATCAATGGTTCATTTGCATTAGGATTTTTCAGCGATAGGAAATAGTCAATGAACCCCGCACTGAAACCAAATCCTGCTGTCCAGTGGAATGTCGCCGCTATGAACATGGACAGTCCTGTTAATATGGCGTGAATCAAATACAGAGCTGGAGCTACAAACATAAATACGAACTCAACAGGTTCAGTCACACCTGTCAGGAATGCAGAGACTGCCCCTGCCAGGAAGATACCTGCCACCGCTTTTTTGCGGGCAGTTTTTGCCGAATGGTACATCGCAAGAGCAGCCCCCGGCATACCGAACATCATCACCGGAAAGAATCCGGCCTGATACATCCCTGTAACCCCTTTGACGGCATCTTTACTTTGGAACTTACCAATATCGTTGATTCCAGCAACATCAAACCAGAATACAGCGTTCAATGCATGATGCAATCCAGTAGGAATCAATAGACGGTTGAAAAATCCGAATAAACCTGCCCCTACTGCACCAAGTCCAAGCATCCATTCGCCGAAGCTGATCAATGCACCGAATACAAGCGGCCAGACAAACAGTAAAATGATTGATAGCAGCATTGCAAAAAATGCTACGAGAATCGGCACCAGTCTTCTGCCACTGAAGAATGCAAGTGCTGCAGGCAATTCTGTCTGGTGGAATTTGTTGAATGTCCAGGCAGCAATCAAACCAATAATAATTCCAACGAACACATTATCGATTTTTGCGAATCCTCTATCAACCTCTTCAGGTTTAATGCCAAGCAAGTTGGCAACAGAGTCACTCGCGAGAACGTTTGTCACAACAAGAAATCCGACAACTGCAGCCAGCGCGACAGCGCCGTCTCTTGATTTACTCATCCCAAGTGCTACACCGATTGCGAATAGTATACCAAGATGGTCAAGAATTGCTGAACCTGACTTGATGAAAAATGCTGCTGCTGCATTATTGGCACCCCATCCTGTCGGATCAATCCAGTAGCCGATTCCCATCAGTAATGCTGCTGCCGGTAACACAGCAACGGGAAGCATCAAACTACGGCCGAGCCGTTGTAAAAATGAAAACATTAAGAAAACTCCCTTCTTATTTTTAGTTAGATTATATCAACTACGATCAGAAAATCATATAGACTATTGATCAACAGAAGCGAAATATCATCCATCGTTTTAATATCGCTGTTAACCGTCATTAACTTAAGACTTGGTTCTGACGGTAAGCACTCGCCTTCAAATAGTCTGCTACGTTTTTAATATCCTTATGGAACTGCCGGTCTTCAGTAATTGCTGGGACAATTGTCCGGTATTCATCAAACTTGGCTCTCGTTTTGGGTGACAGCTTATCTATCCCCTTCAGCTCAACAGCCTGCAGTGCAATAATACATTCAATCGCAAGAACATTTCTCGTATTCTCAAGCATCATATAGCCATGGCGTGAAGCGATAGTGCCCATCGATACATGATCCTCCTGATTCGCTGATGACGGTATGGAGTCTACACTTGCTGGATGGGCAAGTGTCTTGTTCTCTGACACAAGGCTTGCTGCTGCATACTGCATGATCATTGCCCCGCTCTGCAGACCAGGTTCAGGACTCAAGAAGGCAGGCAGATCACCATTCAACTGTGGATTCACCAATCGCTCGATTCTCCGCTCAGATACATTCGCAAGTTCACTAATACCAAGTTTCAGAAAATCAAGCGCAAATGCAACAGGCTGACCATGGAAGTTCCCGCCGGATATGACCAATGTCTCATCTTTATCAAATATCAGCGGATTATCATTAGCTGCGTTCATCTCTTTTTCAAGCACTTCTTTGACGTAGTGGAATACTTGAAAACTAGCGCCGTGAATTTGTGGAATACAGCGCAGTGAATAAGCATCCTGCACACGTACTTCCCCTTGACTTGTAGTCAGCTGCGAACCGTCAAGCCAGTCCATCATGCGCGCTGCAACAGCAGTCTGTTCATCAAAATTGCGGACGATGTGAACGTTCTCATTATAGGCATCTGTAATCCCATTCAACGCTTGATGTGTCAGAGCAGCAATCCACTCTGCCTGATAAGCCACATGCTCAGCTTCGATATAATTGATGACCCCTTGTGCAGTCATCGCCTGTGTCCCGTTGATCAAGGCAAGGCCTTCCTTTGCCTGCAGCTTCAGCGGATCGCGCTTCAACTGTTCCAGTACTTCGGCACTGTCCATTTCTGTTCCATTGTAGAAGACCCTGCCTTCACCGATTAATGCAATAGCTAAATGTGAAAGAGGCGCAAGGTCTCCTGATGCTCCTAGTGACCCTTGACACGGTATAACCGGAATAATGCGTTCATTGATGAAAAAGGTAAGCTGTGCCACAAGATCCGTTGTGACACCAGAATGACCTTTTAACATCGTATTCAGCCTTAAAATCATCATGACAAGTGCGACATCCTCAGCAAACGGGGTCCCGACCCCGCAGGCATGAGAGCGGATCAAATTGACTTGAAGCTGATTATACTGAGTTTCATCTATCAATACATCACTGAACAATCCGAATCCAGTCGTAATGCCATATATCGTCTGACGATTTTCAATAATACTTTCGACGATGTTCCGACTCTCTCTGACACGCTCCATGGCATCATCAGAAATTTCTACAGACCCCTTTTCTGCAAGAAATTGGCGAATTTGTTCAATCGTCAACCCTGTTCCTGTTAATAATAGATTCATGTTTAATAATCCCCTTTGTCTAAAGATAATTACAGTGTAGATTATACGTTCAAACATGCCATTTAACAACAAAGAAAACGCTTTCTTTAGCTTGGTATCGTGGTAGTGAATTAATCTTGTATTCGCTTAAATTGATGTCTGTTTATAAAAATCAGCATTGTTTATATAATAAAAATTATTAATCAATATGATTCTAATTGATGTATGCATATATTTATGAAGACAGTATTGTAATTGATATATAGTCATGTTATAGTTAGACTATCAAATTATAGCTATTTGACTAAAAAATAAATATGAATTAATCAGTTATTGTTCTATAATTAATATAATAATTCATAGTTAAGGGTGATTATATTGAGATGCCTAGAAAACTTGTTCAGTGGCAAACTTACGACATACCAGATAGCAACTGCTACAGGTATTGATATAGAAACTATAACTAACCTGGAATCAGGCGTTACCTCTCTAGAAAACATTGACCAGGAAATTTATAATATACTGCTCGACCTTGAGACCAATCTTTTTACATCTGAAAATGATCAAGAAAGCAAAAAAAATGAGACAAGTGCATAGCACTTGTCTTTTTTATTGATACATACTTTTCAGCTGCTGAATTGATAAAGCAATCAGTTCTTTTAGCACGTCCTCATTGATATCATCCACTTCTCTTATATAAAGGCAGGACTTTCCTTTTCTGAAATTACCAAGACCTTTCAGCTGCTTTGTGGTTAAATTGTTACTGCTGGCGAGATACAAATTGATCTTTGTCTTCTTAAGAGCAAATGCTACAAGCGGTGCATCGCCCTCAAACTTGTTATCTATCATATAATGATACTTTCCAAAGCCAATCATCGATGGTCCCCACATTTTCGGCTCAAATCCAGATGTCTGTTCAAAAATTTGGAGCAAACGGTATACATCATTCTTCCTGGTCACATCTGTAATTTGAGAGATGAAATGATCCACATCTGTAGGTCTCGGCTGATTCATCACATCACTCATCCATTTTCTCCTTTTTAATGAATTATACTCTATATTCAGAATATTTAATATATCCTATTGTATTTTATCATCAGAAAGTGAAAACTATCCACTTTTTCTCTTGGGCTATGTTTAATCAATCAAAAAAAAGGTATTAACACAATAAAGATATATATTAAATACAAAGGGGTGGGCTCGATGCCAACTATATTATTAAAAGCATCTCATCCGACTTCATATGTTAACGACATAAAATTCCGATTGATAGATGAACAAGAAAAATACAACTGTTTGAATTCATATAGAGACCAGTCAAAGGCAGTCGCTAAAAAAACAAATAGACCGCATGTCACAAAGCTGGAATTCATTTATCCGGATGAGTATACAGAAACCATTGTTATGAAAGCAGAATAGTAGAAGCACCGGTAAAATTTTACCGGTGCTTTCATTTATTATGTCAGTTGATTTAAATCATGACTTAACTGATTCATTCTTTGTTCAAGTTCTACAGTAATTTTATCGATTGCTTCACTCTTTTTATAATCAGCTAAGTAGCTCATCGGATTGATCGGTTCACCAAATTTAATGAATGTTTTTGTGCCGGGTTTGAACAACTCTTTAAATGTAGTGACACCTTGATAACTTGCCGGTACAATAGGTGCTTTGCCGAGCACTGCGATAGTAGCTGCCCCGCGTTTCACTGGTGCTCCGGCCTGTCTTGAACCTGCCGGAAACATGCCGATAGTCTTTCCTTGATTCAATAGTTTCACCGGAATTTTCAATGTAGATGGCCCCGGATTCTCCCGGTTCACTGGAAATGCATTTGTATTGGTAAAAAACCATGTCAAAAATTTATTTTTGAACAATTCCTGTTTCGCCATATAATGAATTTCATTTGGATAGACAGCCATCGCTAGTATGACAATTTCAACCATGCTGGTATGTGTACATGTCACCACGTACCGAGAATCTTTCGGCAAATAGTCTTTATCAATCACCTTTACTTTTCTGAACAATATTTTTATGACAATATATAATATTGTAGCAATTGGTTTATACATCGAGTCACCTCATTCATAGATCGTTAAGTTTTATTTTAACATAGCAGCAGTTAACTGAAGACAATATTTTATTTGATTTTCATTATATTTTCATTATTTAATGATAAAAGTAAGTACAAGCAAATTTAACTGATAACGACTCAATGGAGGACAATGATGACAAATTACGAAAATCAACACTATAACTCACACAATGACGAAGCGCGGTACGATCAACCTCATACAGAATACAATCGACGCATAGAGCCAACCACGCAGAAACGTAGAAGTGGATTTCCGCAGGCACTGCTAGGAGGTGTACTGGGCTCTGTTCTGACCATTGGAGCGATGCAGCTGCCGTTCCTGCAGGATGATAATGGCGGGACAGTCCCTGTGACAAACGACAGTAAAGGCAGCTACAATGTGACTAAGACGGCGAACAATGAATCGCTTGCTGATATCATCGATAACATTTCACCTGCTATTGTCGGTGTTATCAACATGCAGAAGGCTGATATCAATAATCCATTTGCTCCGGCACAAAACAGCGAACAAGAAACAGGCACAGGGTCGGGCGTCATCTACCAGGCAGATAACGATGCTTCTTACATCGTCACTAACAACCATGTCGTTGAAGGTGCGTCCAACGTTAAAATTCAGCTCTCTACAGGGAAGCAATACGACTCTGAGTTAATCGGGACAGATGCTCTAACAGATATCGCTGTGCTGAAGGTCAAAGGCGATCTCAATATCGAACCTGTAACTTTCGGTAACTCATCTGGTATACGCACCGGAGACACGGTCTATGCTATCGGAAATCCTCTTGGTCTTGACTTTGCCAACAGTGTGACTGAAGGGATTGTCAGCGCCAAGGAAAGAACAATGGACGTCTCTACTTCTGCCGGTACATCATCAGTGAAAGCGATTCAGACCGATGCAGCGATCAATCCAGGTAACTCAGGCGGTGCCCTGATCAATGCCAGCGGTCAATTAATTGGTATCAATTCAATGAAAATCTCTTCAACGGAAGTAGAAGGTATTGGTTTTGCCATTCCTTCGAATGATGTTAAGACCATTATCGATGAGATCGTCAAAAACGGCAAAGTCGTAAGACCATACATGGGGCTTGCCTTGACAAGTGTTGATTCCATTCCAAGACAGTACTTAGAACAGCTGGACATCGATTCTGATCAAGGTGTTATTGTCTCCCAGACTGATAATTATGCAGGTAAAGTATTCAATGAAGGAGATCTCATCACAAAAGTTGATGGTCAAGAGATTGCAACAGACAGTGAACTGAAATCCTATATTTATCAGAATAAAAAATCAGGTGACACGGTGACATTTACTATCGTCAGAGAAGGCAAAACGCAGAACGTAGAGTTGACACTGCGCAGCACAGCCGATCAATCCAATTAACGATTCATTGATGAATTTAAAAAAAGGAAATCCAGATGAAAAAATCATCTGGATTTCCTTTTTGTTGATTAAAATCCTCGTCCTGCGCCGCCGCCGCCAAAGCCGCCGCCGCCAAAACCTCCACCAAGACCGCCGCCGCTGAAACCACCGGATGAGAAACCACCAGATGAAAAGCCGCCGCCTGTCGGGAAGAAGATCACTGGTCCGACACCTCTTCTTCTGCCGCCGCGTCCACCGCCGCCGCCACCTCTAAAGAAGATAGAGAAGATCAAGTAGAGAAAGAACAACGTGATCAATATTTGAAATACACTGAATGAGCCGCCGGAAGATTGCGCAGGCATCGGCTCATCGCGGGTGAATTGACTTCCGTCATAACCGTATGAATCAGCGACTTCCTGCCATATTGCCTTATAGAGTTTAGTCATGGCCTGTCCATACAGCTCTTTTGATTCAGCACTGTCACCGTTCGGATCAGCTGTTACTGCCCGCTGCAGGTCCGGCATGGCGTACTGGTCAATCAACGCGCCGACTTTGGCGTCATTCAACACACCTTCTAAGCCGTATCCTACTTGGACTTCAACCCCGCGGTTTCTGAATTCATTACCGTTATCTAAGTTCAACAGAATGACAATGCCGTTATCCTTATCAGCCTGTCCGACACCATATTCGCGACCCGCACGAAGTGCATAGTCTGCACGATTTTCCTGTCCGATGGAAGACATGGTCATCAATAATATTTCTGCAGTCGTCCCTTGTTCCAGCCGATTACCCAGCTCATTAATCTCATCCACTTCACTCGCTGATAATAATGACGCATTATCCTGAGTGTAGACAGGCTGTTTGAGCTTTGGTAGAGGTTCAGCTGCACTCGCCCCGTTCAGCGGTAACAAAGCACTGACTAAAATCGCGAAAATAACCGCGATTTTTTTCATTAATTGCTATCCTCATCAGAATTAAAATCAACTTCTGGTGCATTCTGTGCAGCACTATCTGCTTTGAAATAATCTTTTTCGTCAAATCCTGTAATACCCGCTACGATGCTTCCCGGGAAACGTTTGACCACTTTGTTGTATTCAGTGACTACGTCGTTATAGTCACGGCGTGAGACTGCAATGCGATTCTCTGTACCTGCGAGTTCATCACGTAAACCTGTAAACTGAGCGTCTGCTTTTAGTTCTGGATAAGCTTCGCTGATAGCAATCAATCGTCCTAATGCAGAAGTCATCTCTGCATTGGCTTCAGATTTCTCTTCGATTGAACCGCTTCGTGTAGCACCTGCCAGTTTAGAACGTGCATCTGCCACTGATTTAAAGACATCTTCTTCGTGTTTTGCATAGCCTTTTACTGTTTCAACAAGGTTAGGGATTAAATCAAGACGTCGTTGTAGATTAGTATCGATATTGGCTTCAGCCTTTTCAACATCCTGTTCAAGATCAACCAGTTTATTGTAAGGTCCTATCAGCATACTTCCTAATAAAAGTAATACTGCTGCAATAGCAATAATGGGGATTAAAAGTTTTTTCATTGAGTGAGCTCCTTTAAATGATTTAGTTTAGCTTAATTACATCTACCCAAAAAAGACTGGTGTTAACCAGTCTTAACTATAGTTGACCATAAAATATTTCTTCTTGCCTCGACGGACAATCGTAAATTCATTGTCAATTTTGTCCTGCTCAGTGATGTCATAACTGACATCAGTCCGCTTGATGCCGTTAATGGAGATAGCCCCATTCGTGATGTCTTCTCGTGACTGACGTTTACTTGATGAGATTCCTGCTTCAACGAGAAAGTCAACAAGGTTTGTTGACTCAGTTACCGTCGATTGTGGGACATCCTTGAATCCTTCGCGTATTTCTGCTGCAGAAAGTGCTGCCAAATCACCTTTGAACAATGCCTCTGTGATTCGAACTGCATCATTTAACGCATCTTCATCATGGACTAACTTCGTCACTTCTTCAGCTAATTTCTTTTGAGCGAGGCGCAGATGTGGTTCTTCTTCCACTGATTTCTCAAGAGCATCAATTTCTTCATGAGATAAGAAGGTGAAGTATTTCAAGTATTTGATGACATCTGCATCAGGTGTATTGATCCAGAACTGGTAGAATTCATAAGGTGATGTCTTCGTTCTATCCAGCCATACTGACCCGCTTTCGGATTTACCGAACTTCTTGCCGTCTGACTTCGTAACCAGCGGAATGGTCATCCCGTACGCTTCCACTTCACCGTACATTCTACGCATCAATTCTATACCTGACGTAATATTGCCCCACTGATCTGAACCGCCGATCTGCAGTTTCACGTCATGCTTCTGATTCAAATGACCGAAGTCAATCGCCTGAAGAATCGTATATGTGAATTCAGTATATGAAATCCCTCCTTCAAGACGCGATTGAATGCTGTCTTTCGCCAGCATGTAATTGACTCCGACATGCTTACCGTAGTCACGTAAAAACGTCAGCAGGTCAATCTGTCCAAGCCAGTCTTTGTTATTGACCCGCAGTGCACCATTTTCACCGTTGAAATCAAACAGCTGTTCCATCTGCTGATTAATACCATCAACATTACGCTGCACCATTTCCGGCGTCTGTAAGACACGTTCATCCGTACGTCCTGACGGATCACCGATCATTCCCGTCCCACCACCGATGAGCACCACTGGTCGATGGCCGTGCTGCTGGAATCTTCTCAATGTCAGAAATGGCAGTAAATGACCGATATGCAGACTGTCAGCCGTCGGGTCAGCCCCGCAGTATAGACTGACTGATTCCTTGTTCAATAATGCTTCAATCGCTTCTGGATGTGTCTCCTGATAAATTAATCCTCTCCACCGTAAATCTTCTAATAATGCGTTCATATCATATCCTCCTTAATGATTACTAATGAAAAAAGCACCCCTACGTCGAAACGTAAGGGTGCTTGAATGCACGGTACCACCATACTTATGATTACTCATCACTTGTCCGATGAAACGGTCATCGTCCGTCAGACAGGGTAACCAGGTGTATTCATAAATGGGATTTCATCAGTTTGCAGCACCACTGACTCTCTTTAGAAAATCTTCATTTATTACTTGTCCTTTAATCTGAACACTATATAATTATGATAATAGTTTAATCTTTCATTTCCACTACGTCAAGTGCGTTGATATGATATACTACAAATAATGTGGGAGGTTAGTAATGGCAAACAACAAACAACATTCTTCCAAAGAGAAGAATACATTCACCAGTACTAAAAACAGGCTGAAGTCTATCAAATGGACGCCTTTTGTTATCTTTAATACGGTTTATCAGACATTCTCTAATGTATTGTTCTTCTTTTTAATTCTGTCCATCCTCTTTGTATCGCTGCTTGCAGGATTCGGTTCAGGTTACTTTGCGGCACTCGTCAAAGATCAGCCGGTCCAAAGCGATGCCGCTCTTAAGAAGTCGCTTAACCAGATGACAGAGAGCACAACGGTCTATTTCGGCAGCGGCCAGTCCCTCGGCAACTTAAATGCCGATATTCAAAGACAGCTCATCGAATACAAAGACATTAATCCTCATATCGTCGATGCACTTGTAGCGACCGAAGATGAGTACTTCTATGAACATAATGGGATTGTTCCAAAAGCATTTATTCGAGCATCTGCCCAGGAATTTCTAGGGGGCAGTACCACTTCAGGTGGGAGTACGTTGACTCAGCAGTTGATCAAAAATCAGCTGCTGTCCAATGAAACATCATTTGAACGAAAAGCGAAAGAGATGCTGCTGTCATTCCGTGTAGAAAAATCATTATCTAAAGATGAGATTATGTCAGCCTACTTAAATGTCGTCAGTTTCGGCCGTAACGCTAACGGTCAGAATGTCGCTGGAATAGAAGCTGCATCACGTGGTGTATTCGGTAAACATGCCAAAGATCTAAATATCGCACAAAGTGCATTTCTTGCAGGTCTGCCACAGAATCCATACACTTACACGCCATTCTTGAATAACGGCCAGTTGAAAAGCGATGAAGCACTCAGCTCCGGCATGAACCGTCAGCAGTACGTTCTTAAACGAATGCTGCAGGAAGATAAAATCACTAAAAAAGAATACGATAAAGCAAAAGCATTCAATCTGAAAAAATCATTCAAAGATGACGTGGCTACACCTAATGATAAATATCCTTTCTTGATTGAAGAAGTCGAACGACGTGCCATTGATATTATGAAATACGTACTCGCTGAACAAGATGGTATCTCGAAACAGGAAATCAATGAAACACCTGTCCTTGATGACAAATATTCAGAGCAGGCTGATTATGCACTGAGAAATCAAGGTTACACAGTTGAAACAACTATAGACAAAAAAATCTATGACATTATGGATGAACTAAAAAGCAATCCTGCTTACTACTCAGTAGACAGACAAGCTGAAGTGAACGGTAAGACGCGTACATTGCAGCACGAAGTCGGTGTCATGCTGAAAGAAAATAAAACGGGTAAAATTCTAGCATTTGTCGGTGGACGTAACCATGATAAATCACAGAATAACCATGCGACACAGACTAAACGTTCACCAGGTTCAACGATGAAACCATTACTGACTTATGCACCAGCGATTGAATATGGTATGATTACACCGGAAACTGTACTGCTGGACAAGAAGTTTGATGTCAACGGCTATTCTCCTGAGAACTATGCAAGAGAAGAATATAATCAAGTAACAGCAAGAATCGCCCTTGAAAACTCATTCAACTTAAGTACATTAAGACTGTACTCCGGTATTCAAGACAAAAAACCATGGGATTTCCTGGATAAAATGCATATCAATATACCGGATTCCGAAAAACCAAATCTATCATTACCACTCGGCGCAACGGATATCACGCTTGAAGATAATGTCGATGGTTTCTCAACATTCGCCAATAAAGGAAATTACCAGGAAAGTTACTTGATAGAGAACATCCGTTCAAGAGATGGCAAAGTTCTGTATCAGCACAAAGCAAGACCAGAACGTGTCTTCAGTGAAGGTACAGCGTATATGATCACGGATATGCTGCGCGGTGTTCTTAATACAGGAAGTGCGTATCAATTGAAAGGCACATTCCAGTATGATCAGGACTGGGCAGGTAAAACAGGTACTGCGCAGGATGCGACAGACAGCTTGTTCCTGAGCTATAACCCGGACGTCACTATGGGTATCTGGATGGGCTATGATAAACCGACGACATTCGATGAAGAAAATCACTACCAGCTGACATTATGGCGTGATATCGTCAACGCTGCAACTGCTGCTGAACCAAAACAGATGGGTGTTGACAAACGGTTTGAACAGCCTGACTCTGTGATCAATCAAGAAATTTGTCAGTTTACCAATAGTCCAAAAGGGTCATGTGCACCAGGCGAACCCGTGAAGTTAAGTCTTGTATCCAATAAGACAGATGACAGTAAAAAAGATCTGAAATCACAACCCGTATTAGAGCGATTAGGAATCAGGCTGGACGACAAGACGAGTGAAAAAGTATCAACGAAACGACCAGTAGCTGATACGTTCTCTGAACTTGCAGGCGTCAAAACATCTGGCAAAGATGATGATTCCGAAAAAAAAGAAACGCCGGCTACTATTACTAATCCGAATCAATAATAGATCTGTTATTTTCATTAAGCAGCAAAAGGTCCTCATTATCATTTAATGAGGACCTTTTGCTGTGTCTTGTTAGAATAACCCTACTGCATGGCCATTGTCGTCGATATCCATGTTCAATGCTGCCGGCTGTTTCGGTAAGCCCGGCATCGTCATAATATCTCCTGTCAATGCAACAATGAAGCCGGCACCTGTTTTCGGAATCAACTCACGAATTGTGATCTCAAATCCGGTAGGACGGCCTAACTTCTTCGGATCATCCGTAAATGAATATTGTGTTTTGGCCATACATACAGGGTAATCACCCCAGCCGTTAGCGTTAATAGTTTTCAGCTGCTTTTTCGCACTATCTGAGAAGACAACATCATCTCCTCCGTAAATCTTTTGAACGACTGTACGAATTTTTTCTTCTACTGGCAGTTCGAGTTCATATAACGGCTTGAAGTCCTGCTTCTCAGCCAGCACTTCTTTTACGAGGCGCGCAAGCTCAACTCCGCCTGCACCCCCTTTTTCCCATACTTCTGTCAGTGCCACTTTAATGTTGCGGTCAGCACACCAGTCTTTGACGGCTTTGATTTCTTCGTCGGTATCCGTGACGAAGGCATTCAGCGCAACAACCGGTTCTACACCGAACTGCTTTAAGTTTTGAATATGCTTCTCGAGATTGACGATGCCGCGTTTGACTGCTTCCACATTCTCTTCTTTTAAGTGCTCTTTCAATACACCACCGTGCATCTTCATGGCACGAATAGTTGCGACTACAACGATAGCTGATGGTTCCAGTCCTGCACGACGAGCTTTGATATCCATGAATTTCTCTGCTCCCAGATCAGAACCAAAGCCGCTTTCAGTCACCACGACATCTGCAAGTCGTCGCGCCGTATTAGTCGCGATGATGGAATTACAGCCGTGTGCGATATTGGCGAACGGGCCGCCATGAATCAATGCCGGTGTCCCTTCAATCGTCTGCACAAGATTCGGTTTGATGGCGTCCTTTAAAATAAGCGTAAGTGCGCCTTCTACACCTAAGTCTTTGACAGTGACAGGTGTTCTGTCATAAGTATAGCCGATTGTGATTTTAGCTAGATTAACCTTCAAGTCATGAATATCGCGTGACAGACAGAACACAGCCATAATTTCACTGGCGACTGTAATATCAAATCCATCTTCTCTCGGTATGCCTTTGAACGGGCCGCCAAGGCCGACAATTACTTCACGCAGCGAACGGTCATTCATATCAATGACGCGCTTCCACGTGATGCGTCGCGGATCAATATTCAGTTGATTTCCTTGATAGATATGATTATCGATAAATGCAGCTAATGCATTGTTCGCCGTTGTAATCGCATGAAGGTCACCATTAAAATGAAGATTGATCTCTTCCATCGGCAGGACTTGTGCGTAACCTCCACCCGTCGCGCCGCCTTTCATACCAAACACCGGTCCTAGTGAGGGTTCGCGTAAAGCGACCATCACATCATCACCCAGCTGTCTGAAGGCATCACTCAAGCCGACTGTTACAGTAGATTTCCCTTCACCTGCCGGGGTTGGGCTCATCGCTGTAACGAGAACGACCTTCCCTTTCGGCTGTGAGATGATTTTTGAAGTGTCTATTTTGGCTTTGTAGAAACCATAGGGTTCAACGGCTTCAAAAGGAATGCCGGCCTCTTCAGCAATGGAACTGATCGGACGGATTGTGGAACGTTTTGCAATTTCAAGATCAGATAAATATTCAGTCATTGTCATTCTCCTTTGTATGTGAATGTTCAACTTCATAAAGGAATTGAAACATCTTGAATCTGCATCATCAGTCTTCCATCGTACTTAAGTCGCCTGTCGGCAGATCAAGCTCCCAGGCTTTAAGGACGCGTCTCATAATTTTACCGGAACGTGTTTTAGGGAGCTTATCCTTAAATTCTATTTCTCTAGGTGCGGCATGTGCTGCCAGACCATTTTTGACAAAGACACGAATTTCTTCCTTCAATTCATCAGTCGGTTCATAGCCCTCTCTCAGCGCAATGAATGCCTTAATGATCTCACCACGGATAGGATCCGGCTTTCCGATGACACCCGCTTCAGCGACGGCTGGATGTTCAACCAGCTTAGATTCCACTTCAAAAGGACCGACACGCTCACCCGCAGTCATGATAACATCATCCACACGACCCTGGAACCAGAAGTAGCCCTCTTCATCCATGTAGGCTGAGTCACCGGAAATATACCAGCCGCCCGGTAAGAAGTAGGATTCATATTTCGGACGGTTATTCCATATCTCTCTCATCATGGACGGCCATCCTTGTTTCAGTGCCAAGTTACCCATACGGTTAGGTGGCAGGACATTCCCGTCATTGTCAACGATAGCCGCTTCCACACCAGGAAGTGGTTTCCCCATCGAACCTGATTTGATATCCATACTAGGATAGTTGACAATCATATGTGCACCAGTTTCAGTCATCCACCACGTATCATGAATGCGTTTGCCGAATACTTTGTAACCCCATTTGATGACTTCCGGATTCAGTGGTTCTCCGACAGACAGCACATGTCTTAAACTGGATAAGTCGAAGTTCTTAATCATTTCATCGCCCGCACCCATCAACATACGGAATGCAGTCGGTGCAGAATACCAGACAGTCACTTTGAACTCTTCAATCGTACCGTACCAACCTTCCGGAGAAAATCTTCCGCCGGCGATGACGTTCGTCGCCCCGTTCAACCACGGTGCAAATATTCCGTAACTTGTTCCTGTCACCCAGCCCGGGTCAGCGGTACACCAGTATATGTCATCTTCTTTTAAGTCCAGCACATAATGGCCGGACATGTAATGCTGAACCATCGCGTACTGAACATGCAGCACCCCTTTTGGCTGTCCAGTTGAACCCGATGTATAGTGAAGAATAAGGCCGTCTTCAAGATCGAGCCATTCTGTTTCAAATGACTCTGAAGCCGTTTCAAATGCTTTATTGAAATCTATATGTTCGTCTGCGACTTGATCATCCACGATAACGATATGTTTTAAGTTCGGCAGCTCGTCCACTGGAATACGACCGACCAGGCTGTTCGTCGTCACGATGACAGATGCTTCGCTGTTTTCCAGTCGATCTTTAACTGCTTTCTCCATAAATGCCTCAAATAACGGTCCGACAATCGCTCCAATTTTCAAAGCCCCGAGGAGTACGAAATATAGTTCCGGTGAACGCGGCATAAAGATGAACAGTCGATCGCCTTTAGCGACATTAGTCGTACTTTTCAAGACATTCGCTGCTTTGTCTGATTTCTTCTTCATTTCACTGAAAGTATATGATTCATTGCGCTCAGCATCTTTATAATATAAAGCGATTTTGTCGCCTCTGCCATTTTCAACATGGCGGTCGATACATTCATAAGCCATATTGACTTTACCAGTTTCATGCCAGGAGAATGCCTTCTCTACTTCTTTCCAGTCAAAATTACGATAGCTTTCATCGTAATTTTTTAAATTATATGTTCCCGATTCCACTTGATAGATCTCTGTCTTCATGATGACATCCCCTTTGTATACGTTTTCAATGCTACAATGTTATTATATAATAAATTAAACAAACTTTTCAAAAAAATTAGAAATTTCAAAGGAGATCGGCATGGAACACACGAAAACCTACTACCGACATGATCACCATATTAACGGCAGGCATGTTATCATCGAAGGTCCTGTATCAGGCAGCACACTGAGCCAGTATACTTTTGATGAAGGTCTTGTCGCTTTCAGACGACCGCCGGAGCAGTTCGAAGCACTGAAAGAAATAGCGGATCTGCCGGAAGGAAGGATCATTATATGCCGTGATGGCAATCATATCATTGCTTATACGACTTATCTGTATCCTGATCCGATGGAGCGATGGAGCGAAGGTAATCTACCTTTCCTGCTTGAACTTGGCGCGATTGAAGTATCGCTCAACTATCGTAACCTCGGGCTCGGCAAAGAAATGCTCAAGCTGTCGATGCTTGATGACCAGATGGAAGATTATATTATCATCACTACAGAATATTACTGGCACTGGGATTTAAAAAACTCTAAGCTTAATGTATTTGATTACAAGAAGATCATGCAGAAGATGATGGCAGCTGGTGGTCTTGAAGTGTTCTCTACGAACGATCCAGAGATTACCAGTCACCCGGCAAACTGTCTGATGGCAAGAATCGGCAGCAGAATTACCAATGAGCAGATCGATCAGTTTGATAAAATCAGGTTTATGAACCGATTCTTTATATAGGAGTGATATGTATGTTAGTTGAAAGAATGATGACCAGTCCATGTTTCACAGTTAATGAAGTGGAAACGATTGAACATGCTCTTGAGATGATGGCACGACATGATATCAGACATCTGCCAGTCGTCGATTCAAATATGAAAGTGCTTGGTATCGTCTCTGACCGCGATATCAATCTCGCCCTGCCTTCTATATTAGGAATTGAAGATTCAGCGGCTCATTTAGCGATGCCCATCACACGAATTATGCACAAAAATGTGGTGACGTGTCATCCTCTAGATTTCGTAGAAGATATCGCAGTCGACTTCTATGAACAGAAGATCGGCTGTGTACCTGTCGTTCAGAATAACCAGTGTATCGGTATCGTCACACAAAAAGATATGCTGAATACGTTCCTCGAACTCACCGGTGTTACGACGCCGGGATCTGCTGTCGAAGTCGCAGTTCCTGACCGCGCAGGTATTATGCATGACGTCACTAAGATCTTCAATATTAACAAAGTCAGCATTGAAAGTATATTAGTCTACCGGGACCGGACGCCCGGCTATAAGCTTGTATTAATCAGAATGCAGTCTATGAATCCAACGAAGATCATAGCTGACTTAAACGAGGCGGGGTTCGAAGTAAGAACACCTCACGACAGCGGCCTATGAGTAAATATATCTATTCTAATGAATTATTGAACTATAGATTTTCTGATAGTCACCCATTCAACCAGATGAGACTCGTGCTGACGACTGATCTACTGAAGTCTCTCGGTGTACTAGATGACTCAGAAATGGTCCCTGCCAGAAAGGCAACAGACGAAGAACTGAAGCTTGTTCATACAGAAGACTATATAGAAGCAGTGAAACAGGCTGGTCTTGGTACTTTAAGTCAAGCTAAGTGCGATAGTTACGGGCTGAATACGAATGACACGCCTAACTTTAAGGCCATGCATGACAGCAGTGCATGGCTTGTTGGAGGAACGCTCACTGCCTGCGATATTGTCATGACGGGTGTTGATCGCACTGCGTGTAATCTAGGCGGCGGTCTTCATCATGGATTCCAAGGCCGCGCTTCAGGATTCTGCATATATAATGATAGTGCGGTGGCTATAGAATATATGAAGCAGAAATATGGAGCAAGAGTGCTGTATATTGATACAGATGCACATCATGGTGATGGTGTGCAGTGGTCATTTTACTCGGATAATCAGGCATTTACTTATTCCATTCATGAAACAGGAAGATATTTATTTCCTGGGACGGGCAGCATCAATGAAAAAGGCGAGGGAGAAGGCTATTTGTATAGTATGAATGTGCCGATCGACGCCTATACAGAGGATGAATCATTTCTTCATTGCTTCAAAGAAAGTGTTGCGGTTGCCTGCCGATTTTTTAAACCTGATGTCATAGTCAGCCAGAACGGTGCTGATGCCCATTATTTGGATCCACTGACGCATCTGCACTGTACCCATAGAATCTTCGAGAAAATTCCAAGGATTGTAAAGCAACTCGCTGACGAGCATTGTGCCGGCAGATGGATCGCTGTCGGGGGCGGCGGTTATAATATTTTTCAAGTTGCCCCTATTGCATGGAGTCAAGTGTGGCTTGCCATGAAAGATATCCCCGCTCCAACAGGAAAGCTGCCAGAACAATGGATTCATAAATGGCAGGATCAATCAGCCTTGACACTTCCAGAGTCATGGGATGCAGATGATCAGGATTATCAGGTTATCCCGAGACGAGCAGAAATCACTGAAAAGAATGAGCGGATGCTTGAACGTATCATTCAGCATTATGAATGATCTAAAGAATAAAAAAACTTCAGAAATCACAGATTCCTGAAGTTTTCATACTTTATTTAGTCGTGCCCCGATATTCGATATGATATGGCAGGATGACCTGCTTGTCTTCAATGTCTTCATCATTCATAAACTTCGTTAATAACCGCATACCGACTGCGCCGATATCATATAACGGCTGCATCACGCTGGATAGTTTAGGTCGAACCATCTGTACAAGACGCGTGTTATTGAAGCTGACAATCTGCAGATCATCAGGGACTGATAATCCCGCATCCTGTGCTGCGTGAACAAGACCAATAGCCTGCTCATCACTGATGCAGAGGATAGCGTCTGGATTCATCGCCTGCACTTGCTGGAATGCTTTTTCACCATCAAGGTACTGTTCATCGCCGATATAGATCGCATGGTCGTCAAGATCAATCGCATTTTTAGCGAGCACTTCTTTCATACCCGCCAGTACATCTTGACGCGCTTTTTCGGAATAGCCGCCACCGACAAATGCAAATTGACGCGCACCGTCTTTTATTAACTTCTCAGTGATTTCACAGCTTGCTGCATGATAATCGATATTGACTGCTGGAAGTGAGCTGTCATTATCATCAGTACCAGAGACAACGACTGGTACTGATGATGTCTTGATGAGTTCAGCAGTTTCATTGGACAATGTTCCACCGAGGAATATGATGCCATCTACTTGCTTGCTCAACAAGTTATTATATATCTCCCGTTCTTTCTGCGGGTCATTATCTGAATTAGAAATAATCGTCTGATATTTGTACATTGTCGCAATATCTTCGAGTCCTCTTGCTAACTCTGAATAGTAAATGTTCGAAATATCAGGAATAATGACACCGACTGTTGTTGTTTTTTTACTGGCAAGTCCTCTTGCTACAGCATTTGGACGATAATTCAACCGTTCAATCACTTCATTGACACGGTCACGTGTAGCTGGTTTCACATTAGGATTCCCATTCACTACACGAGAGACAGTTGCCATCGAAACTTTTGCTTCTCTTGCCACATCGTAAATTGTAACTGTCATAGCTTCCTCCTGTAATCGTTTTCTCTACTATTCTAACATGTTTTCATTCAGTTTTCATAATATTTTTTACTGATATAATCTTCTTGCTTTCTCTAGTTCTTCATAAAATACATCAAATTCATTTAAGTTCATCTGCTGACCAGCGTCACTTAATGCTACAGCTGGATCCGGATGAACTTCAGCCATTACCCCGTCTGCACCGACAGCCAGTGCTGCTTTAGCGACCGGGAGCATAATGTCTTTACGGCCGGTAGAATGTGTCACGTCAACAAGAACCGGTAAATGTGTCCCTTGTTTCAAGATCGGTACAGCTGAAATATCAAGTGTATTTCTAGTGGCTTTTTCGTATGTTCTAATTCCTCGTTCACAAATTATGATATTGCTGTTACCACTAGCATGAATATATTCAGCTGCATAGATCAGCTCTTCGATAGTTGCCGATAAACCACGTTTTAATAATACCGGTTTATTTGATTTACCTGCTTCTTTCAGCAGTTCAAAGTTCTGCATATTACGCGCACCGATCTGGAATACATCGATATATGGATCAGCCAGTTCAAAGTGATTTGGATTCACAATCTCTGAGATGACAGCAAGATCATATTTCACATTAATTTCTTTTAATATTTTCAATCCTTCTTCTCCCAATCCCTGGAAGTCATAAGGAGATGTACGAGGTTTGAATGCACCACCGCGGATAAATTTCTGGCCTTTTGCCACTAGATTTTTAGCCACTTGTTCTACTTGGTCATAGGATTCGACAGAACATGGACCGAAGACGAATATCTTCTCGTTGCCGCCTATGATACCGCCATTTGCAGTAGTCACGATAGTATCCTCTGACTTCAGTTTTCTAGAGACATAGAGATGTTTTTCATTCTCTGATTTTTGAAGTTCAGTCGATGCTTTAAAGATTTCCTTAAATAACTGCTTGATGACATTATCATCATAAGGTCCTTTGTTCAAATCCTGAAGCTTGTTGAGCATTTCTTTTTCGCGCATCGGATCATAGATCATGGTCCCTGCTTTACGTTTTTCCTGGCCAATCTGTTTGGCAATTTTTCCGCGTTCAGATAATAGTTCCAATATGGCAATATTAATCTCTTCGATGCGTTCTCTTAACTGATTCAATTCAGACATATCATACACCTCGTCGTTTCTTTTATTTTTCTACATAAAAAAATAGTAGGATGAGTAATTCATCCTACTATAATATCACAAGTCTATTCAACTTTTATTATTGAATCTTATTTTTTGTTGTTTTTGTTGTTTGTGTTACCAGGTTTGAAATCTGTTTTTTTAGTATCTACTTTTGTGTTTGGGTCAACTTTAGTAGCGTTACTGAAGTTTGATTTGTTGTTGTTTTTGTTAGTGTTTAAATCTTTGTCAACGATAGCAACAGGTTCTTTCAATGAATCATTATTAACTTCATCTTTGATAGCACGGCGCTGCGCTTCTAAAGTATCTGTATCTGTTTCAACTTTAGTCGTTGAGTTGCCTGTGTCTTCATTATAACCTTTAGCCTGGTTAACGTCTTTTTTCTCTTCAACTTTGTCTTGAACATTTCCTTTAACTTCTTGAGCTTTGCCTTTAACTTCAGATACTTTTTCAGAAGCTTTGTCTTTGATTTCGTTTGCTTTTTCTTTGAATTGATCGACTTTAGAAGATTTATCTTCTTTGTCCTGGTTACCTTTTAAGTAAGACCCTTTATAATCATTTGTGTCATAATCATATGTGTCCTCTTTTTTCGGAGCAAACAATAGACCAAGTAATGTACCTAAAGATACGCCGACAGTGAAACCAAGAGCAAAATCACGAGTAGAATAATTCGTTTGTTTGACTTCATATTCTTTCAAAGTGTTAGCACTTAAAGATCGGTTGTAAGTATTGTTGTTTTCAGGCGTTTTGAAATTGTTATCATACATTTTGTTATTGTCGAAAGAGTTGAAGTCATTCTCTTTATCGTATGATGTCGATTTTACTCCTGCGTCTAATGTGTTGTTGTCTTTGTCAAAACTATTGACGTTCTTTGCCGTGTCAAATTTGTTATCATTTTCTTTGCCGAATTTACCGCTTGTCAGATCTTTGTTATTTGTATTTGTCATTATAATGACCTCCTAATTAAAATGGGAATATACTTAACTTGTTATAGTTAGTATATTCCCACTTATATGACGTATAAACGTAAGTTGTTATTTTAAGTCAGAATCTTTTGATAATCCTGCATTAATTTTAACATGATCGACGTTTCCACCATTTGTTGTATCTTCATTATAAACTTGTTTTTCGCTGTAGACTGGTTGATTGGCAAAGTTCACTGAGTTGCGGCGTTCTTTGCGCATCTGCCATTTATCAGCAACTTCCATCACTACGTTAGACCATTTAACGACTTGAGCAATGTTCTCCTGGTTGTTAGCAATGTTGTGTGTCACTGAATTAGTCACGCGGTCCACTGAACTATTCAAGTTCTGTACAGAGCCACCGATACCTTTGACAGCATCAACAACTGTGTTCAAACGAGCTGATTTATCCTGTACATCTTCAGCAAGACGATTCGTCTTATGTAATAAGTCTGTAGACTCACGTGTAATCCCTTGAATCTGACCTTCTACACCATCTAATGTTTTAGCAACGTGGTCAAGATTTTTCTTGACTGCTAATAATACAACTACAATACCGATACATAGAATTAAGAATGCCAGTGCCGCAATAATACCGGCGATTGGAAGTATCCATTCCATATAAAACCCCTCCTATTAAACTGTCTATTTTACTACCTCATTTTACCCTGCTATTCTAGTTTAAAACATATTTGAACTATTGCAATACATTTTCATAGGCTTTCTGGATTTTCTGTATATCTCCTGCACCCATGAAGATAATCACATCATCTGTATACTGGTTCAGTACTGCTACGTTATCTTCGCTGATTAGTTCGGCACCTGGAATAAGCACTGCCAGATCATCAATAGTTAAATTACCCGACGTTTCGCGCGCCGAGCCAAAAATATCACAGAGATACACTTTGTCTGCTGCTTTTAAACTATCGGCAAAATCTTCAAGAAATGTTTCCGTGCGGGAAAATGTATGAGGCTGGAATACAGCGACAATTTTTCTCGTTGGATATTTCTTTTGTGCCGAATCAATAGTGGCACTGATTTCTCTTGGATGATGCGCATAGTCATCAATTAAAATTTGATTATCTTTCTTCTTCTCTGTAAAGCGACGTTTAACACCGCCGAATGTCTCAAGTGCATCTTTAATGTTTTGAACATCCAGTTGTTCTAAATAGCATACCGTGATGACCGCAAGCGCATTCAGCACATGGTGGTCTCCGAACATCGGTGTTTTAAAACTGCTGTAGAATCTGCCGCCGATCATGACATCAAATGTAGTCCCTGTCTCTGTAGAGGTGATATTTTCAGCTCTGACTTGATTTTGAGCTCCTATTCCATAGTAATAAATCGGAATCGTGACCTGCAGGTCGCGCAGATTGTCATCATCTCCGCAGGCAATGATTCCTTTTTTGACGTTGCGGCTCATCTCCTGAAAAGCATTGAAGACATCGCTCATGCTCGCAAAGTAATCAGGATGATCAAAGTCAATATTCGTGATAATCGCATAATCCGGTGAATAGCTTAAGAAATGTCTGCGGTACTCACAGGCTTCAAACGCAAAATATTCGCTGTCAGGTAAGCCCATACCCGTACCATCACCAATCAAATAAGATGTTTTCTTATCGCCGTTCATGACATGAGATAACAAGCCTGTCGTTGATGTCTTACCGTGAGAACCCGTCACTGCAACAGAAGTATATTCATTCATAAATGAACCGAGGAAGTCATGATAACGATAAAATTCGAGGTTGAGTTCCTTCGCTCTTACCACTTCGGGATGATTATCACCGAATGCATTGCCGGCAATCACCGTCATTCCTTCTTTAATATTATCAGCGTCAAACGGGAGAATCTTCATTCCTTTGTCGTGCAGCGCAATTTCAGTGAAGAATTCTTTCTCGATATCTGACCCTTGTACGTCATGGCCTATATCAGATAGAATATGTGCCAGTGCACTCATCCCCGCTCCTTTAATTCCCACAAAATGATATAACGTCATTGTATACACTCCTATTGTTGTTTTTCTGTTAGTAACACTGTTCTCGGTTTAGAACCATTGGCCCCACTGATGTAACCTGCTTCTTCCAGGCTGTCAACAATACGGGCAGCTCTGTTATAACCTATTTGAAATCTGCGCTGTAATTGAGAAGTAGAAATATGTCCTTCATCCTGCATGTAATCAATGACTTCATCAAACAGCTCATCCTGCGGCAGTTCATTCATTTTGCTCAGCAGCTCTTCCTGCTTGAATATATAGTTCGGTGCTCCCTGCTCCTTGATGTAGGCGACCACTTCATCGATTTCCTCGTCAGAAACATAGCAGCCTTGAATACGGATTGGTCGGTTCATGCCATTTCCTTGATACAGCATGTCACCGTTACCTAACAGCTTCTCAGCTCCTCCGTTATCCATGACCGTACGCGAATCGACAGCGGACGATACCATAAAGGCAAGACGCGTCGGTACATTCGCTTTGATCAGACCAGTGATGACATTGACGGACGGCCGTTGCGTCGCAAGAATCATATGAATACCTGCAGCACGTGCTTTTTGGGCAATACGGGCAATGGAATGTTCCACTTCCTGCGGTGCCATCATCATGAGATCTGCGAGTTCATCTATGATAATCACAATTTTCGGCAGTCGTTTGTCGTAAGGGGACTTCTGATTATAGGCTGTAATATTTCTTACATGGACATCAGCAAATGTTTTATAGCGGCGCTCCATTTCTTCTACTATCCATTTCAGACTTTCAGTCGCTGCTTTGACATCTGTAATGACTGGCGCCAAGAGATGCGGTAAGTCATTATAAGGCGCAAGTTCCACCATTTTCGGGTCAATCAGCAGCAGTTTCAGTTCATTTGGGTTGTTGCGGTAGAGAAGTGACAGCAGAATGGTATTAATGCTGACCGATTTACCGGAACCCGTTGCTCCAGCAATCAATGCATGCGGCATCTTTGCAATATCCATCAGCATCGGCTCGTTATTGATCTTAACACCGAGAGCTACCATCAGTTTGGATTCCGCAAACTTAAATCGCTTGCTGGAGACGACTTCACTTAAGTTGACTTTGCGTGTCTCAATGTTCGGCACTTCAACACCGACACGTGATGTGCCAGGAATGGGTGCCTCAATCCGGATATCCTTTGCAGCAAGTGCCATTTTGATATCATCCTGCAAATTGGTGATTCTGCTGACTTTGACACCTTTTTCTACTGATAATTCGTAGCGGGTGACGGACGGTCCGACAACGACGCTTTCTACTTTGGCAGGGACATTGAAATGATAGAAAGCTTCATCCAGCTGCTGTCGCTGCTCTTCCACCCACTCAAGCGATGCTTCAGTCTGTACAGGTGATTCAAGCAGACTGACAGTCGGCAGTAAATAATTCGGTCCCTTACGCTTTTTGTCTTTGTTCGGCATGACCGCTTCTTTCACTTTATCGATCACTGTCGGCTCTCCGTCTTCCTTAGCATCCGGCGTTACGAAATCGATCACTTTCTCAATCATCGTCGGTTGCTCTGCTGATGCTTCAGCAGGCGCTTCAACGTCGGACGGCTGGGCGGGCATCGTCTTATCCATCAATCGTTTTTTGTCAGATGGTGTCATAACGACGTTAAATGGTGTTGTCTTTTTGACCGTCAGCGTTTCCTGCGACTCGAGGACAGCTTCTTCCACCGTTTCGTCGATGTGGGATTCTGCTTCAACGACAGTTGCAGCAGCGGGCGGCTGAGGAACAATCGTATCAATCGCTTCATTATATGCTGGTTCAGTATCGACAACATCTGTCGTATCTACTGATGTCGGCTCGTCAATTATCACCGTGCGCGACTCATGTGACGGCGGCAGAACGACTTCCACTGTTTCAAGTTGTGACGCCGTATCTTGTATGACAAGCTCCTCCACTTCACCGGCATACAATGTCTCTTCTTCATTCTCTTGTGATGAGACAGTTTGTTCCTCCTGAATCTTAAGCTGACGCCGCTTCTCTTCAAATGCTTTTTTAGACTGTGCTTTTTTTTCTCGTTCCCGTCTGATTTCAGCTACTATTTGAGAGGCGTAAATGTTTTCTACATTGACCATATTGTCCTGTTTGCGATGCGTCGGCGTCTCCGGCTTTACATCCTCAGGCTTTCTGCCGGATAACGGAGTGATCACTACTTGATGCTCACTCGGTTTTAAGTTTTTTCGCGAACCGTATATCGCGGAAGGAACTTCGCTTGCGACAAATTTCGGCTTGTGAATATCAGATTTCGGTGGTGGTGTATAGGATGGATGATAGCGCTCTGTCGTACGATTCACTGCAATCGTCTCATCGTGTGTCCTGCTTTTCCTGAGTGCTCTCCGGTTATTAAAGTACTCATCATTGACAAAGTGACTCTGTCTTAATGATGGTTCTTCCGGTGATGGCTGTACTTGCAGCTGCTTGGAATCATCAACATCTAATGGAAACCTGAACTTGCCTTTCGGTCGCCTGTAAATCTCATCGTGATTGTCTTCCTCACGCGGCGGCATATCTTCTTGCTGCGGTCGGTCATTTTGCTGTTCTCCGAATAATTTATCAAACCAGCTCATATGCTCACACCTTTAATCTTGTTTGAAGAAATCAGTACCTGGAACTGCTTGTTCGTCAAGCACTAATATACCTTTTTTCTCTTCAGAATCAGTCAACCCAAGTTCACGTTCTGAACAGATCATCCCGCTTGAGGCAACGCCGCGGAGTTCAGCATCTTTAATGAGCATTCCGCTCGGCATGACGGCCCCGACTTTAGCGACGACGACATTTTGTCCGGCCGCGACATTTTTAGCGCCGCACACAATCTGCAGCACTGCGTCACCGACATTCACCTGGCAGATGTTCAGCTTATCAGCATCTGGATGCTTCTCCATACTGTCAATGTGACCCACTACAAATTTAGGTGATAAATCGACTTCAAGCGGTGCAATTCCTTTACTGCTCAGCACTGAATTGACAGCTTCCACTTTATCGGCATCGAGCTGAACTAGGCCGGTTGATTCCAGATTCAGCTGATCATTGATGTTAAATACGTTGTAGCCGACGACTTCTCCGTCTTGTGTGATCGTTACCACATCATCCTGCTTGTTATATTCAAATGGTCCGTCTGCTTGTTTGACAGTGATGAACAGAACGTCACCCATTTTTTCGTTATAAAAGATGTTCATGCTATTTCTCCTTATCATCGTTTTGTTGTGCAAATTTTTGGCGGTTCGCTTCCAGGCGGCGGATAGCCTCAGGATTGCGCTTCATGTTGTTCTTCCCGAGAATGAACACAGGTGTCAGACTGCCTGCTTCGTATTGAAATGACAGCGAAGTAATCGGCACAAGACCATTGCTGAAAAACTGCATCATCATCTGTGCCATGACGTCATAGCCCGTCTCATTTTCAATATCCGCGATAATCAGAACGTCAGCATGCGGCGTCGCAACCAGCAGTTCACCCTTCTTGTTGTCATCGAACTGCTGCAGCAACGTGTCGTTCAATATTCTAGAAGCATCGTAGCCATCGTTCGAGTTGAAGAAGTAAAAGGTATTGCCGGCTACTCGGTCTTCTTTATACTGTGATTTCAGTTTCTTCACATTGAACAACGCCTGCTGTTTAACATGATCTACTGAGACATTCATCTCAGCGAGGACTTTTTCGTCAATCAGACGGTACGTCGTTCCGAGGTCAAGCGCATAGTATATATTCGTTTCTGCCGTATGCGCTGTTATGATAAACGGCACACTTTCTGATTCTTTCGGGAAGCTCGTTGACCGGATAACAGGCATGATCTTCATTTGTGAAATCTGCTTATTTGTTTCGTCTGCCATAGCTGTAATAGTTTCATTGATATAGTAGAGGACTTCATCGATAATCTTATGGTCCTGCTGCTTGTACTTAGCAACAAGCGGTGCAAGCTTGATCGTCAATCCTTTATGATTATCCTGTCGTTCGACTCTTAACGTTTCTTCCTTGCGGTCGAAATTCCATATCATCAGCCCAGAATTAAGTTCCGCGGTGATGGCATCCCTTATTTCAAACACATTCATAGGTAACACTCCTCAATTCTTGTATTATTTATTGTACAATAAAACCACGATGAGTGATAGTATCCCATCGTGGTTGAATGTCACAAAGCATCAATGAATTGATTGATCTCTTCTTGTGTTTTTCTATCTCTGGAAACAAAGCGACCTGTTTCAGAACCGCCGTCAAATGCGACAAAGCTTGGAATCCCCATCACATCATACTGCACGGCAATATCCATGAATTCATCACGGTCAACAGATACGAACTGATAATCTGGATGTGCCGCTTCTATTTCAGGTAATGCCGGCTGTATGAAGTGACAGTCCGGACACCACCCTGCTGTAAACATCACTATCGTCGGTGATTGAATCAGTTCTTGAAATTGTTCCTGGTTTGTCAATTGAATCATATTCTCTCTCCTGTCATAATTTGTTGGTCACCTGGTTTGATGATCTGTGCGTTTTTCATCAATCGGTAGACAAAATAACTGATGAGTCCCGGCAGCAGAAAATGGAATAGACCGATCTGCAGCCACGTAGTAAGAGATGAACCCATTGTCTTAATGGTCATAATCTGACCGACAAAGCCACTGGTCCCCATACCTGCACCGGCAGCAACGTTCTGCATCGGCCAGAACATCGTCATCAGCGGTGCAGTGATGATACTTGCGAGCACCGGAGGGACGAGTATGAATGGATTTCTCATGTAGTTCGGAATCTGGATTTTGCTTGTCCCGATGCCGTTTGCGATTAATCCTTGTATTCCATTATCCCCGTAGCTCGTCACCGCGAAACCAACCATGTGACAGCAGCAGCCGATTGTTGCTGCAGCGGCCGCTGTCCCCTCAATGTTCAGCATTAATGCGAGCGCTGCACTGGAGACCGGGCTTGACAGTGTCACACCGAAGACAAGTGCTACTAGTATCCCCATCAACAGCGGCTGCTGCGCTGTTGAAAACGTAATAAACTCCCCGATACTCGCCATCAGCTTCGCGATAAACGGTCCGATTAATTTCGCGACAAAGCCGCCGATCAACAGCGTCAATAATGGTGTCAGCAAAATATCAACTTTAGTTCTACCGCTATACAGCCCTCCCAGTTCTGTTGTAACTAGTGAAACGATATAAGTACCGGCGGCGCCTCCGAGCTCATAGCCGTACATTCCCGTAATAGCGCTCGAGAAAATAACCAGCGGCGATGCACCGAGACCATAGGCAACACTGACACCGACAGCCGCACCTGTATACTGCTTGGCCATCCTGCCGATGTCAAGCAGCAGGCTGGTATCAAAAAATGGTTTTAGTTCAGTCCCTGCAGTTTCAATAATAAGACCGATAATAAGTGAGCTGAACAAACCAAGAGCCATAAAACTCATTCCATCGATCAACCAACGCTTTAAATATCCTTTCATCCCCTTCACCTCTTAATCAGTATAGCGAAAAAAATCAAAAGCGACATTAACAATTTACAATTTAATGCGTCTTAACGACTCAATAAAACGGGAATCTCATCGTTAAGATCCCCGTTTGATATCACGGTTCTTCATCCTTCAAGAACCTGATACTATTATTTTTGGTCGATAATATTCAGAAAACGTTGTAACGCTTCACTTTTCGGATGGTTAAAAATTTCATCCGGCGTACCGGCTTCTTCGATTCGTCCTTCGTGAATGAACGCAATCTTGCTGGCAACGTTTTTGGCGAAATTCATTTCGTGCGTGACAATGACCATCGTCATCCCTTCAGCTGCCAGTTCTTTCATGACATTCAGAACATCCGTCACCAATTCAGGATCCAGTGCTGAAGTCGGTTCGTCGAACAACATGACTTTCGGATTCATCGCTAGTGCACGAGCAATACCGACACGCTGCTGCATGCCTCCGGATAATCCAGCAGGATATTGATCTTTCACTTGTTCCAGACCTACTTTGCGCAACAGGTCAACACCAATCGTCTCAGCTTCTGTCTTCGACATCTTCTTGACAGTAACTAATCCTTCAATCACGTTTTCTAAAGCTGTCTTATGAGGGAACAGCTGATAGTTTTGGAAGACCATCCCTGATTTTTTACGGACAGCAATTTGACTGCGTTTATTGGTATTGGAATAACTCGCTCCGTCTACAGTGACTTGACCGGAAGTCGGTAATTCAAGAGCATTGATCATGCGGAGAAGCGTCGTCTTACCAGAACCACTACGGCCGATCAATACGACGACTTCACCGTTCTCAACAGTCAAGTCTACTCCTTTGATGACTTCTTTGTCACCGAAACTTTTATGAATATTGTTCAGTTCTATCATATCGTATACTTCCTTTCAAGACGGCGTTCATACATCCCTTGAACAAGTGAGATGATAAAACATACTACCCAGTACATGACAGCAACGAGTAAATAGATCGAGAGAAATTCATAAGATGTCGCTGCGACTTCCTGTGCTTTACGGAACATTTCAGCGACAAGAATGAATCCAAGCAGTGAAGTGTCCTTGATCAGGCTTAAAAACGTGTTACCAAGTGCAGGGACTGATACGCGCAGTGCCTGCGGTAATATAATTCTTCGCATCGTCATCCATTCACTCATCCCTATGGAATAGGCGGCTTCACGCTGACCTTTAGGAATCGATACGATACCTCCGCGGATGATTTCTGAGGCATAGGCACCGACGTTAAGGCTCAGACCGATAATGGCCGCGATCACCGGCGTCAACGTCAATTGTCTATCAGGGTCGCCTGTAATAAGGCGGCCGATTTCGGGAATACCATAAAAGATAATGAAGAGTTGTACAATCATCGGCGTTCCACGAATAATCGATACATAGAACCGAGCAATGCCGCGTGCCACAGCATGATCCGATACACGCATTAAAGCAGTGGCGAGCGCAATGATCAGGCCTAACACAAAAGTGACCAGTGTAATCGGAATGGAATATTTGATTAATCCTTCGAGCATCGGCATAAAGGCCTGCTTTGCGGCATCAAGAGCATGCTGCTGTGTTTCATTAAGGTTTAGAAACATCTTCACCAAACCATTTCTCACTGATCTTAGTCAATTCACCGTTATCCTGTAATGCTTTCAACGCATTATTTACGTCATCGATAATGGCCTGATCAGTTTTTTTAGTGAATACAAATGCTGATTCACTTTTTTCTGCATCTCCTTCAATGATTTTTACGTCAGCTGATTTCTTCTGTTTCAAGTAATCGAGCACTGACAATTTTTCATTGAAAGTCCCTTCAACACGGTTGGATAATACAAGTTCCATCGATTGGTTGAATCCTTCCACTTGAGTAATATCTGCACCATAGTCTTTCGCAAGTTTACCGTAGTTTGAAGTCAATGTTTGTGCAAGTTTCTTACCTTTGACATCTTCGAATGATTTAATGTCATCATTGCCTTTACGCGTGACTAATACAGCACTTGTATAAGTATAAGGCTCTGAGAATTTGTATTTTTCTTTACGTTCGTCGTTAATACCTACTTGATTCGCGACTGTTGTGAAACGTCCTGCATTCAGACCTGAGAACATAGAGTCCCATTGTGTTTCAACGAATTTCACTTTGTATCCTGCTTCTTTAGCAACGGCTTCAGCCACTTCAACGTCGTAGCCGGTCAACTTGTCCTGCTTGTCATGATAGCTGAATGGTGCGTATGTCCCTTCAGTGCCGATAGTTAATACTTTTTCTTTTTCTGTTGATGCTTTCTTACCATTGTCATCATCCTGACCACATGCTGCCAGCACAAAAATCAATGCTGCTAATACCCAATATAACTTTTTCATCTACATAACACTCCTATTCTTATCGTTCCACTCGGAATAACTATAATTGTATCCGAATGAATCGTTTAGTCAACAAAAAGATGCTGGAGACAGAGAAAACTTGAATTTTTTCTGTAATTTAAGATAATGAATATAAGGAAAAGGAGGTTTCCCATGAACAAAAAATGGTGGATTGGTTCCTCAATCGTCGTTACAGTTCTCGTTCTAAGCTATGCATTCAGTAGAAGATACCGTCTTAAAAATCCCTATCAGCTGCTTGAAGACGTCAAAGACAAATTCAATGGTGTAGAATCGTCCTTCATTGTGTATACCCCGGAACGCTACAGAAAATTCGGTGTTGAAACAGAAGTTTTCCGTGGAGGCGTTACTACTAACTTCGACAACTATAGAGAAGAGTTCGAATTTATTGTCGATGCCTATACGGGTCAGTTGATCGACTGCATTGAAGTGACTCATGACAATTAAAACCAGGCAGCTGCCTGGTTTTTTTATGTGCGCAGAATTGTTTCATGTCATATTCGGATGCTGACCGCTGCTACTTCAAAGAATCGAATGCCTGTTTAATTCGATCAAGGCCTTCCATCAACCGGTTACGCGTACAGGCTGCATTCAACCTGAAATGAGTGCTGACTCCGAGTTCATAGCTGCTGCCGATGCCGACTGCTACTTTGCCGGTATGCTGCAGTGCATGTTGAACCGTGTCCTCGTCATATCCACTTTTCTTAAAATCAATCCACATTAAAAATGTCGCTTCAGGAATCTGTACTTCAAGAACATCGGATAAATGCGTTTCAATATACGATTGTACGACCTGCATATTATCACCAATATAGTCGTTGACCGCATCAACCCAGTCCGCACATTCCATATAGGCCGCTTGAACCGCATAATTGATCAAAGAGTTCGTGCTGCTGAGACCATAGACTGACATGAGTTTTCTATTAAGATCAAGTGACATATAGCGATGCTTTGTAATATAGAAACTATGCGGCAGCCCTGAAATGTTGAACGTCTTTCCTAAACAAGTCGTTACGAGAATCGGACTGTCCGGCTTCATCCATTTAACGAGTGTTTGATGTCCTGCTTCACTTCTCACAAAATCCATATGTATCTCGTCTGAAATGATAAAGATGTCATGTGCCTCGCAAATTTCGACAATAGTCGTCAGTTCTTCTTCCGTAAATACTTTGCCGGTTGGGTTGTGCGGATTGCATAACAAGAACACTTTGTTGCTCCGCTGCTGGCAGAGCGATTCAAATGCATCCATATCCATCTTATAGCTGCTGCCATCAGCCATCAACGGCGCTTCAACAATCGTTCTTCTATTTCCTTCAATCAAGTTGATGAAATTGTTATAGCTCGGTGTATTGATAATGACACCGTCTCCTTCTGCCGTCAACGTTCTGATGACTTCAGTGATAGTGAACAGCACGCTTGGTGCATAGTGCAGGTCATTGTTCATGACCCGTGCATTGAACCGCGTTCTATACCAATGTTTGACTGCATCATAAAATTCATCTGTATTCCATTTTGAGTAGCCGAACACCGGATGATCAAGACGTTTCTTCATGGCAGCGACAATCGGTGCCGGCGTACTGAAATCCATGTCAGCAATCCAGAACGGCATCATGTCACCGGTCGAATACATCAAATCCATAGCATCGTATTTAATGCAGTCCGTGCCATTGCGCTCAATCTGTTCATCAAAGTTATACATGTCCCTTCCTCTCCCTTATCATTGTCTCAGCAATATTCATTCCATCAAAGGTTACTGCAAAGTAATTGACATCATGGTAGAGAACGTACCAGGCCTTTTTGAAGATTTCAAACAGCTCTTCCTTCTGAAAGATCGAATCCATCGGGTAATCATCGTAAGCAGTCACCCATAATGGATTTCGGTGGGCCGTCGTCGGCAGTAAATCTCCCATATGGACAGCGCACGCTCCGCCGTCTTTAATGACGATGATGCTGTGGCCGTCGCTATGCCCGCCTGTATGTATCATTGTGATTCCGGGACAGACTTCAAGTTCATCTTCAAACGTTTCTACTTGATGTTCTATCCCTTCGTAATTCATCTGCCAGTATGTTGACTTGCTGCGAATGTTAGGATGACGCATCTCTTCCCATTCGGTTGCCGTCGTAATGATTCTCGCCTTTGGGAATACAGACTTGCCATCAGCTGTCGTCAATCCGAGTGCGTGGTCAAAATGCATATGACTCATTAAGACAACGTCTATATCTGCAGGCGTCATATTCAACTTTTCAAGTTCACTGACAATATCACTTTCAAACGTGATACCATAGTTTCTCATCCGCTTAGCATCCAGCTTCTCGTTACCTACTCCTGTATCTATCAGCATATTGCTCTCATCTGACTGAATCAGAATCGGATAAGTGACGAGCGGGACTTGATTATTATCATTGACTGGATATCTTTTTGACCAGAGTGGTTTCGGCACAGCACCAAACGTTGCTCCCCCGTCCAAATGTGTGATTCCACCATTCAATGGTGTTAGTTTAAACTTGCCTATAGTTAACATACAAACCCTCCATTCCACTCCATTTTACATGAAATGACAGAAGATTCAAAATGCAAAAAAACCTTGGAACGATTCCAAGGTTTTAATTAAGGTGACATCTTATTTAAACGAAGCTTCCAGACGATTAATACGGAATCCTTTACTGGAGAACTTCTCCTCATATTCCGTCTTAATATTATCTTCCGGTTCATTTGCATGTAGATCGAGATTGATATTTTTCAATTTCATACCATACTGGCTCATACTTTCCAGTGAAAATTCAAACAAGTGCTGATTGTCAGTCTTGAAATGTATTTCACCATCATCCGCGAGCACCTGCTGATAGATGGCCAGAAAATTTTCATGGGTCAATCGACGTTTCGCGTGACGTGTCTTCGGCCATGGATTCTGAGAAGTTCAAATAAATTCTCGCTACTTCACCTGCTCTGAATGTATCAGTCAGATTTTGTGCATCAAGTGTGAGCAGTCTCAAATTCGTGATATTCTGCTCGACAGCTTTTTCAACGATGCGAATCATCACATTTTTATCTCGTTCAATTCCGATATAGTTGATATGAGGGTTCTGTTTTGCCATTTCAGTGATGAAACGCCCCATTCCGCTGCCGACTTCTATATGGATCGGCTGATCATTATCGAACCATTCGCTGATCTGCTGCTGTCTGTCATCACCGATGCTTACAATAGCACCGTGTTCAAGCAAATAATCTTCTGCCCATGGTTTGTTACGCATTCTCATTCGTTTGTTCTCCTTATATAAAACGATTCATCATCAGGACGTCATTTAAAAAATGAAGCCATTGATTCATGTCCTGATAGCGATTTTTTTCTTCATACCATTCGACCATTGCTATCGCCTGAATGATCGTATACCACTTCATACGTTTTCTTAAATCAAGCGTATCTTGAATGCCATATTTGCTCAGCCATTCTGACCACTCTGACGGCTTAATATATGTATAGAGAATCATTCCGATATCTATTGCGGGATCGGCAATCATAGCCCCTTCCCAGTCAACAAGGAACAATTCATCCTGTTCTGACAGCAGCCAGTTATTATGGTTCACATCACCGTGACAGACTGTGTAGAATGCGGCATTTAAGTTAGGCATGTGTTCTTCGAGATAGAGCAGAGATTTTCTGACGACATGATGAGAAAGAACATTTCTGGACAACGAAGAATTGATTTTCTTCAGCAGCATAGCGGGGTACATCGGTTCCATCTCAAGCCGCTTCAGCATATTGAGCAGCTGTGTCGATTGATGAATTTTTCTGAGCATCAGTGCCACACGATTGGTATTCATTTCTTCATGCATTAAAGACCTGCCGTTCTTCCAGTGCTGTGCTGTAACGACCTCACCTGTCTCGATCCGTTTTGTCCACACAAGCTTCGGTACGATTCCTTCGGCAGAAAGCGCTGCTAGAAAGGGGCTGGAATTACGTTTCAGAAATAGCTTCCTGCCATCCTGTTCAGCCATATATGCTTCACCTGAAGCACCACCTGCTGAATCCAGTGTCCAACCTAATTGATAGAAATGTTCCAACGTGTTCACCTCCATTCAGAAAAAAGAAAAGGCTCGAGATATAATCTAGAGCCTTATCAATGATAAAAAACCTTCACGTCCAATAGTGACTTGTTATAAATTTTATACCCTTATCGATTGTAATTCAAGCGGAAAAGTTACCCAAAAACTATTGACATTTCACGAAGTGCCTTATAGCAACGCTCAAGGCACTAAATTATCTGCCGCTCTGAATTTTCTCTTCAAATGCCTGCTGTAATTTGCGTGTAATCGGTCCAGGTTCTCCGATGATTTGCTCGTCAATCTGTCTGACAGGTGTCACTTCAAGTGTCGTGCTTGAAATGAACACTTCATCTGCTGACAACAACTGTTCTACATCAAACGCTTCTTCGACGAATGGAATAGACTGTTCATCTGCACATTCTTTGATGACTCTGCGCGTAATTCCGTTCAATATGAGGTGATTCACTGGATGAGTATAGATGGTGCCGTCTTTAATGCGATAGACATTAGTTGAGGCACCTTCAGTGACAATGCCGTCTCGAATCTGGACCGCTTCCACTGCGCCTGCCTCCACAGCTTTTTGTTTGTTCAGCACATTGGCCAGCAGATTGAGACTTTTGATGTCACAGCGCAGCCAGCGGAAGTCTTCTGCTGTAATTACGTTGACGCCTGACTGCATCCCTTCCACTGGACGCGCAGCCTCGTACGTATACATCAAAGTAACAGGCGAAGCCCCTGCTGGAAAAGCATGATTACGTACTGCCACACCGCGCGTAATCTGAATGTAAATATTGCCGCTCACAAGATGATTCTTGTCAATCAGCTGTTGACACAGCTCGATATAATCATCCACTGTCAGTTCAAGCACAATGCTGATTTCTCCCGCACTCCGGACTAATCGTTCGAAGTGCTCACGAGCCGTGAACAATCTGCCGTCATATACTCTGACAACTTCATAGACACCGTCACCAAACTGATATCCTCTATCATTGATGTCCAACGTAACCGCATCGTCGTGAAATTCACCGTTATAATAAACAACTGTCAACTGCTTACGCCTCCACACAGACAGCATGGATGGCTTCCAGATAGATGGCTGTCGCATCAAAGAGCTGTTTTTTCGTCATGTATTCATTTTTTTGGTGCATTAAATCTACGGAGTCTTTGAACATCGCTCCGAATGCCACCCCTTTTTCAAGGTTGCGGGCATACGTTCCACCGCCGATAGTATAAGGTTCGGTCATATCACCGGTCTGGTTGCGATAAGCCGTCAGGAGTTTTGTCACAAATGGATCGTTTTTATCGACATAGTGAGGCACCTGGTGTGTGTTCACAACGATTTCAAAGCCAACTTCGCCGACTTTTTCAGTGAATCGAGCGATTTCTGTCGTGAAATCAAAACCTGTAGGATAGCGCAGGTTGATGCCGTAATGACCCCCGTCGATATCTGTATAGCTGATGATACCGATATTCGTTGTCACTTTGCCCATCTCTACATCTTCAAAAGCCATGCCCATCTTCTCACCGAAATGAGAGTCAAATAAATAACGGTCACCAAGCGCTACGAATGCTTTAGCTTTTTCGTCAAGAGCCAGTGTGTTCAGGAAGTTCACCAGGAACATTCCGGCATTCACACCGATAGATGGATCCATTCCGTGTACAGACTTCCCTTCAATCTGAAGAAGCAGACTGCCGCTGTCAACAGTCGCTTTACCTGTCAATTGATGGTCATTGATGTAGTTGTCAAATGACTGGATGATGAAGTCCATTTTTTCTCTGACCAGCAGCTTCGCTTCCGCAAAGTCAGGCACCATGTTATAACGTTCTCCGGCATTCAATGCTTTTAGTTCAACTTCTGGTGCTGTACTGTCTTCTGTTGCGCTGTTTTGAATGATATCGAATGTCGTCAACCCTTTTTCGCCGTGAATCAATGGAAAGTCAGCGTCAGGCGCAATGCCGAGGTCCGGCATTTCTTCTGTCTGGAAGTAACGTTCAGTACACATCCAGCCTGATTCTTCGTCTGTACCGACGATGACGTGAATCCTTTTTTTGAAGTCCACATTCATATCGTTCAAAATTTTGACTGCATAATAAGCAGCAATCGTCGGTCCTTTATCGTCAAGCGTACCGCGCGCAATAATTTTATCTTCTGTTTCAACCGGGTCAAATGGATTTGTATCCCAGCCGCTGCCTGGTGGCACAACGTCAACGTGACATAGAATACCAAACAACTCGTCACCTTTACCCATTTCAATACGGCCTGCAACGTGATCTACGTCTACATGGTTGAACCCGTCTCGTTCAGCAAGCTTATACATGTATTCAAGTGCTTCTCTTGGTCCTGGTCCAACCGGTGTTTCTTTAGACATCAAACTGTCATCTCTGACACTGTTAATCGCAAGCAGCCCTTTCAAATCTTCTACAATGGCCTGCTCATATTCTGCTACTTTCTCTCTCCACATAATTAAGCCCCCTATCTTCAATACTTCTATCTTACAGCAAAAACGGCTGTTTTAAAATGACTTCACTAAAAAAAGCTGTCTACTAGTAGACAGCTGTCATTCATTCTATTAATTTCTAAGGTTTTGATCATGCACCGTATGGATGTTGTTCACTCCACCGCCGCCTTCATCGTCAAATGTCGTTATCTGCTCATAAGTATCTTTCTGAGTTTTAGGGAAACGTTCTTCGTTTGAAGATGACTGGTCAAGTAACGGCGCAGCTTTTTCTTTTACTTTATCTGCAAGACTCGGCTTGCTGCCCGGTGATTTTGGTTGATTCACTTTATCTAATACACGATCTAAATTTTCTTTCTTAGAGAAATAGGCTGCTGCTGCAGTACCTCCGATAACCAATGCTGCTCTTAATAATCCTGCTTGTTTTGCCATCGTTAGATCCCTCTCTTTTTCGTTGTTGTATTTTTTTCTTTGTCTACTTTGTTCATCACACGGTCTAAGTTTTCTTTCTTAGAGAAATAGGCTGCTGCTGCAGTACCTCCGATAACCAATGCTGCTCTTAATAATCCTGCTTGTTTTGCCATCGTTAAACACCTCGTTTATAAGATTTGTAATAGAAATATACCCAAACCACATAAGGCTAAACCATTCGGTTAATTTTTTACGAGATTGACTTCCTGGGCTGTCAACTTTCTGTACTGGCCGTAGTCAAGCGATGGATCGAGAGCAAGACTGCCCATCTTCACACGCTTTAAATAACTGACTGTCATACCGACTGCTTCAAACATGCGTTTGACCTGATGGAACTTACCTTCCTGGATGACCACTTCAATGTGACTTGTGTCAGCTGAGGATAGAATCGTCAACTGTGCAGGCATTGTCTCATACCCATCATCCAAAGTGAGTCCGGCCTTAAATTGACTGACTGTTTCTGCAGTGACGACGCCGTTGATTTCAGCGTAATAAGTTTTGTTCACATGCTTTCTTGGACTGAGTACGTCATGGCTGAACTGACCATCGTTGGTCAATATCAACAGCCCTTCTGTATCTTTGTCGAGCCTGCCGACAGGATGCAGGTCATAATGCTGATAGTCCGGAACGAGGGCTATCACCGTGCGATGCAATGAATCTTCCGTTGCACTGATGACACCTGCTGGTTTATTCAGCATGATATAGATCAACGGCTCATAATGAATGACATCACCATTGACAGCGACGATCTGCTGCTCTGGATTGAACTTCGTATCTGCTTTTTTGACTATGCTGCTGTCGATGGTTACACTGCCTTTTTTGATGAGCTGCTTCACTTCTGTCCTGGAACCGTGACCAGTATTCGCAAGGAACCTGTCTAACCTCATGCGCGTCCTACTTTTCTGCTGAGTCGTGCGACACGGCTGCCGAGATATTTCTCAGCAAGGCCTGAACGCAGTGACAGATAACCATAGAACAGCCCGCCGACAACAGCACATACAACTAGAATGATCAGTGCTTCCAGCTTGTTGCTGACACTTAAGAACTGAATCATGCCGAGATAGATAAGTTCAACAACCAATACCATCAGCACGCTGTACATGATGATCTGCGCTATTTCTATGAAGGTCGAACGGAATTTGAAATGCGCATATTTCTTGATGACTAATAGATTGCAAATAATTGCTGCTGTCAGAGCAACGGCAGTACCCAGGACAGCACCGACTGTCTGGAACATAATGATAAGCGGCAGATTGATCACTGCTTTGATGATCAATGAACCGATGACAATCCACACGGTCAGTCCCTGCTTATCAATTCCCTGCAGCATCGCAGCAGTGACTGATAATAACGCAATGAGTATGCCAACCGGTGCGTAATAATAAAGAATATGATTGGCCATAGGGTCAAAGCTGTAAAAAGATGTATAGAGCGGCGCAGCAAGTATCATAATACCAAGTGACGCCGGGACGGTAAGGAACATTAACAGTCCGAGTGATGTTTTGATCTGATGGTGCATGGCACGGATCTGACCCGAGGCATGAGCCTTCGTAATGGCAGGAACAAGACTGATGGCAAACCCTGAGGCAAGTGACGTCGGAATCATCACCAGCTTGTTAGTCGTCAAATTCAGCATCGTGAGCAGCGGGTCATGCATTTCAACCGGCACGCCTGCGATATCCAGTCCGCGATTATGTGTGAACTGATCAATGATCAAATAAATCGGGAAACAGAGGCTGACAATGACAAAAGGAATGCTGTACATCAATATTTCTTTGTACATTTCGCGGTAGCCGACCGTCGTTCCTGTATGATCCGATTCAATCATCTGGTCAATATGAGGTTTGCGTTTCCGCCAGTAATACCATAGGGTCAACAGCGCAAACAAGGCGCCGATAGCAGCGGCAAATGTCGCTACTTCATTAGCCAGCAGAATGTTGCTGCCCATATATTTCATGACAATCAATGCCCCGCCGAGCAGGAAGATAATACGGGCTATCTGTTCAATGACAGTCGATACTGCAGTCGGTCCCATCGAATCATAGCCTTGGAAAATCCCTCTGAATGTAGCGAGAAACGGTATGAAGATGACCGCGACAGAAATGACTCGGATGATTTCCGTAATTTCACTGACACTCCAGGCGTCGCTGCTCGGATTCGGATGATGTTTAGCGAGCGTTGCTTCAGCAATCACCGGGGCCAGCAAGTATAATAAGGTAAAGCCGAGTATACCGGTCATCGTCATAACAATTAAACTTGATTTGTAGAGTTTCTGACTGACTTTGTAGGCACCCAGTGCATTATATTTGGACACATATTTTGCGACAGCTAGCGGCACACCTGCTCCTGCAACTACCAGCATCACTGTGTACGGGTTATACGCATAGTTATAAGGTGCAAGGTTCCGTTCCCCTCCGATAATCGCGTAGAATGGAATCACATATAAGATTCCGAGCACTTTTGTAATGAATATGCTGGCCGTCAATATAAATGTACTGCGGACCAGCGAACTACTTTGTGACATATTTTCATCCCTAACTCTCTATATTTAAACTAAAGATATCTTATCATCTTTAATTGCGATACACTACTTTTATATTAATATCTCAACGTAAAGGAGACCATTATGTACCATACTATTGTAATCGGGGGCGGACCGAGCGGACTGATGGCTGCCATCAGTGCCAGTGAAGCCGGCGACCGCGTCCTGTTGATCGACAAGAAGAATCAGCTGGGCCGAAAACTGCAGATTTCAGGCGGAGGAAGATGCAATGTCACGAACCGTCTCCCTTATGAAGAAATCATCAGTCACATTCCCGGTAACGGCAGATTTCTCTACAGCGCTTTTCACACGTTCGACAACGAAAATATCATTCAGTACTTCGAATCACGTGGTGTCAAGCTGAAAGAAGAAGATCACGGCCGCATGTTCCCGGTGTCGAATAACGCAAAAGACGTGGTCAGCACACTGCTCAGTCATCTTAAAGAAAACAAAGTCGATGTGATGACAGACGTCAAAGTAGAATCACTGCTGTTGACTGACGGCAGAATCACAGGAGTCAAAACAGATAGAGAAGCCATTAAATCGAATCAAGTCATCATAGCAACAGGCGGTAAAAGTGTGCCGCAGACAGGTTCGTCGGGCGACGGCTATATCTTTGCTCAGCAGGCCGGTCATACGATCACTGACTTGTTCCCGACGGAAGTCCCCATTACTTCACGTGAACCTTTCATCCGCTCAAAAGTACTGCAAGGCCTCAGTCTTCAAAATGTCGGCTTGAGTGTACTGAAAAAAAACGGCAAGCCTGCGATTACCCATCAGATGGATATGCTGTTTACCCATTTCGGCATTTCAGGCCCTGCCGCTCTCCGGTGTTCTCAATTTGTCTACAAGGAACAGCAGCGTCAGAAATGTCAGGATATCAAGATGACAATTGACAGCTTTCCGGAAGAGTCACTGCACGAATTGACAGGGCGCATCCGGACAATTATCAATGAGTCGCCGGACAAGGCACTGAAAAACAGTCTGAAAGGATTAGTGCAGGAGCGCTGGCTGTTGTTTCTGCTGGAGCAGGCAGGTATAGAATTAGAGCTGACAGCACATCATGTCAAAAAAGATGATTTAGCGACGTTCATCGAATCACTGAAACAGTTCAGCTTCACAGTGAACGGAACGTTATCGATCGACAAAGCATTCGTCACAGGCGGCGGTGTCTCTGTCAAAGAAGTCGTTCCGGCAACTATGCAGTCTAAGCTGCATGATAATCTTTATTTCTGCGGTGAAGTTCTTGATATTCATGGTTATACCGGTGGTTATAACATTACGAGTGCTCTAGTGACGGGCTATGTCGCGGGCTATCACTGCCGCACGACATAAAAGAGGCGGGAACATAGTTCCCGCCTCTTTTATGTTGTTTGTTCGATAGCTGCCATGCCGCCGAGAACATTATATGCATCAAAATCATGTTCACGCAGATATTCAGTGACTTTTTCACTTCTGACACCATGCGCACACAAAATATAATACGGTTCATTTACTTTTAGTTCAGGCATCGCATTCGGAATTTCATTCATCGGTATATGAACAGCAGTCTTCAGCATCCCCATCTGCACTTCAAAATCTTCGCGAATATCAATAATATGAGGATGTTCACCTTGCTCCGGCTTATTAAGCAGTTCACCGGCTGATATTTCGTAAGTCATATGTCCTCCTAGTTTGCCACGATATTCACAAGTTTATTAGGTACTGCAATGACTTTTCTCACTGTTTTACCTTCTATCGCTGCTTTGATTTCCTGCTCTTCAAGCGCTGAAGCTTCCATTGCTTCCTTCGCCATATCTTTAGCAATCCATTTCTTTAGTTTCACCTTACCATTCACTTGAATGACAATTTCCACTTCATCATCAACGAGTTTTGTTTCGTCAAACGTCGGCCACTGTGCGTAAGTCACTGTTTCTGTATGACCTAGTTTCTGCCACAGCTCTTCTCCGATATGCGGTGCAATCGGTGACAGCATGGTCACAAATCCTTCTACATAAGTTTTATTGATTTTGTCCTGTTTGTAACAGTCGTTGATGAATACCATCAACTGAGAAATCGCTGTGTTGAAGCCTAATGTCTCATAGTCTTCAGTCACTTTTTTGACTGTCTGATTGTATACTTTGTCAAGCGCCGGTGTTGGTTCTTCAGTCACTTTTTCAGAGACTGTCCCTTGTTCTGTTATCAGCAGTCGGTGAATACGGTCAAGGAAGCGTCGAGCACCGTCAACACCCGTTGTGTTCCAGGCTATGGATGCCTCCAGTGGTCCCATGAACATTTCGTATAGCCGAAGCGTATCCGCACCATGTGAATTCACGATGTCGTCAGGGTTGACCACATTCCCTTTAGATTTACTCATCTTCTCGTTACCTTCACCAAGAATCATCCCTTGATTGACTAATTTTTGGAATGGCTCTTTAGTTGATACGACTCCGATGTCGTACAGTACTTTGTGCCAGAAACGCGCGTACAGCAAGTGCAGTACAGCGTGCTCTGCCCCGCCGATATACAGATCAACCGGCAGCCATTCTTCAAGCTTCTTCGGATCCGCGATCATCTCGTCGTTGTGTGGATCGATATAACGGATGTAGTACCAGCAGCTGCCTGCCCACTGGGGCATTGTGTTTGTTTCACGGCGCCCTTTCATACCTGTCACAGGGTCGGTCACATTGATGAAATCTTCAATGACTGCCAGTGGTGATTCACCTGTACCAGATGGTGTGATTTTGTCTGTTTTCGGCAGCATAAGCGGCAGTTCTTCTTCAGGAACGGTCGTCATCGTACCATCTTCCCAAGTGATGACAGGAATCGGTTCACCCCAGTAACGTTGACGGGAGAACAGCCAGTCTCGTAGTTTGTAGCTGACTTTCTTCATTCCGATGTTCTTAGCCTCAAGCATATCAATGGCACGCTTAATGGCCGCTTCTTTATTCAATCCATTCAGTTCACCTGAATTGATATGCGGACCGTCACCAGTGAAGGGTTCGACTGTCACATCGCCGCCCTCAACGACAGGAATGATCTCAAGGTGGAACTGTTTCGCGAATTCGAAGTCGCGTTCATCATGGGCAGGAACTGCCATAATCGCTCCAGTACCGTATGATGCAAGAACGTAATCAGCAATCCAGATCGGCATGAGCTGGTCAGTGAACGGATTGCGGGCATAGGCACCAGTGAAGACTCCTGTCTTTTCTTTGGCAAGGTCTGTCCGTTCAAGGTCTGATTTACGGGCAGCCTGCTCTTGATAAGCTGTCACAGCAGCACGCTGTTCATCTGTAGTAATAATGTCAATCAACTGATGTTCAGGAGAAAGCACTGCATACGTTGCACCGAAAATAGTATCCGGTCTTGTCGTGAAGACAGCGAATGATTGGTCGGTCCCCTCAACGGTAAACGTTGCTTCTGCTCCTTCAGAGCGGCCGATCCAGTTACGCTGCATATCTTTCAATGATTCCGGCCAGTCCAGCTCATCAAGGTCCTCAAGCAGACGATCTGCATAGTCAGTGATTTTCAGCACCCATTGACGCATCGGCTTACGGATGACCGGGTGACCGCCGCGTTCAGACAAGCCGTCAATGACTTCCTCGTTAGATAGCACAGTACCGAGTGCAGGACACCAATTGACTGCCACTTCATCAACATAAGCAAGCCCTTTGTTGTACAGCTGGATGAAGATCCACTGCGTCCACTTGTAGTAATTCGGATCTGTCGTATTCACTTCACGGTCCCAGTCATAGCTGAAGCCGAGTTCCTGAATTTGACGTTTGAACGTCTGAATATTTTTCAGCGTGAATTCAGCAGGATCATTGCCGGTATCAATCGCATACTGTTCAGCCGGCAGACCAAATGCATCCCAGCCCATTGGATGAAGCACATTGTAACCCTGCATCCGTTTGAAACGCGACATGATGTCTGTCGCTGTATAGCCTTCTGGATGTCCGACGTGCAGACCTGCTCCTGATGGATACGGGAACATATCAAGCGCATAAAATTTCTTTTTAGATGAATCTTCTGCTGTTTTGAACGTTTTGTTTTCAGCCCAGTACTGCTGCCACTTCTTCTCAATTTCTTTGTGATTAAAGCTCATATGTTTTCCTCCTTGACATAAATAAAGACAGTCATCCCTGTAAGAGGGACGACTGTCATATAGACAACCGCGGTACCACCCGCAATTCACTGTTAAGTGCAGCTTAATGTGTTAAATTTCAGAACCCCGGCAAGTTCACCTGTACTCAATATCAGTTCCCACCGCCACTGACTCTCTGAAAAATGATTCAAGGTTACTACTCCAGTTAATATCTACTATAAAATGATTAAGATGAATGTGCAAGAAGTTTTTACAGGTTAAAAAAATTACCAGTTAAAATAGAGGACAGTAGGTGTGACGTGGAAATTGTCAAAAATAGAGTTCAACCTATCTGGCAGCAGATCAAGCATCGTGCGGAATTAAGTGCAGAAGAATTGAATGACTTAATCGGACACTCATTCTATTGCCCAGAGTTGAGTGTCCCATAAAAATGAAAAATCGGACACTCAAGTATAAGTTACCTTTTGAGTGTCCGATATAATCATGTCAACCTTCCCCGTCACTTTGCCAGCCCTCTATCATATATCTTCAAAAACCCGAAGCTCACAACGAGTAACACAATCATCACGCCAAACATCGCCTCCATATTATAGAGATCGACCACAACACCGCCGACGACCGGACCAATAGCACGGCCCAGTGTCGCTGTCGAATTGACGATGCCTTGATACGTCCCGACCCGTCCTTCAGGCGCCAGCATATTCGCGACAGTCGGTACTGCCGGCCAGACGAACATCTCGCCGATGGTCAGAATCACCATACCGATGACAAACATCACAAAATTCTCAGCATAAATAGTCACGATAAACGATACGATGAAAATGGAGATTCCCACCGCAATCTGGGTCTTGATCTTGTCTTCAATCAGACGGACGACAGGCCGGATCAATGGCTGACCCACTAAAATCAGCACACCGTTTATCGCCCACAGCGCACTGTACTGCTGCAGACTGATGCCGATAGTCTGCGTATAACTTGAAATAGTGGTCTGCCACTGGACATAACCGATCCAGCAGAGACAATAAGCCGTACAGATCAACAGCAGTGCATGGAATCTGCTCTTATCCACAATCTCCTTCACTTCCTCAACTTTACGGCCTTTGTGAAGATGGCCTGCCTCCCGGTAACCGAAGAGCGCGATCAGGAAGAAGACAGCGAACAGCACTAAATTGGCGATGAATATGATATTAAAACTGATATCCGCCATAAAACCACCAAGCGCAGCGCCGAGCGCCACCCCTAAATTCTGGGCGAGATAGATGGCATTGAACGTCCGTCTCCCCCCTTCCGGCCATGCCACACCTGCCATCGCATAGATGGAAGGGAAGACAATCCCTGAGCCGAAACCGACCAGAATCAACCACACTGGATACCACGGCCACGAATGGATCACAACCATGCCCACCAGACTGGCCAGCGCAATCATGATGCCGGTCATGACCGATAAATAACCACCGAAGCGGTCAAACATCTGTCCGCCGATCAGATTACCGACGACAGAGGCACCCGAGTTGAGCATGAGCACAACCCCAGCGACACTCAAGCTCTTACCCAGTTCATTATGTATATAAATCGTGTTCAGCGGCCAGATAAAACTTGCCCCTGTTACATTGACTGCCATCCCGATGACCAGCAGCCAGACTAATTTGGGCATCTTCATAATTTTTCACCTCACTTCTTCAAGCGTAACTTTTTTTTCACTGTAAGACAATGTTTTGTGTTAAAATCCTAAAATAAGAAAGGTGAGACTAAATGGACCAATTTAAATATGCATCAGACAATAAACGTTATCATACATGGAACTACCATCTGCGCCAGAAATTCGGGCAGAAAGTATTCAAAGTAGCACTGGAAGGCGGCTTCGACTGTCCGAACAGAGACGGCACGGTAGCACATGGCGGCTGTACATTCTGTTCAGTGGCAGGATCAGGCGACTTCGCAGGCGACCGGGTCGACCCGATTCCTGTCCAGTTCGAGAAAATCAAGAACCGCACGCACGAAAAATGGGCAGAAGGCAAATACATCGCTTACTTTCAAGCTTACACGAATACGCATGCGCCCCTCCATGTGCTGAAAGAGAAATACGAAGCAGCACTCGCTCAAGAAGGCGTCGTGGGACTCTCTATCGCTACACGGCCTGACTGTCTGCCTGATGATGTCGTAGAATATCTAGCTGAACTGAACGAACGCACTTATCTGTGGGTTGAACTTGGTCTGCAGACTGTTCATCAGGAAACGAGTGATTTAATTAACCGCGCTCACGACATGGCCTGCTACTACGAAGGGGTTGCTAAGCTCCGCAAGCACAATATCAACATTTGCTCCCATATCATCAACGGCCTGCCAGGAGAAGATTACGACATGATGATGGAGACTGCCCGCACAGTTGCAGACATGGATGTCCAGGGGATCAAGATTCACCTGCTGCACTTATTGAAAGGGACACCGATGGTCAAACAGTACGAAAAAGGCAAGCTCGAATTTATGACAAAAGACGATTATGTCTCTCTCGTCGCTGATCAGCTGGAGATTCTGCCGCCGGAAATGATCATTCATAGAATTACTGGAGACGGTCCGATTGAACTGATGATCGGCCCGATGTGGAGCGTCAACAAATGGGAAGTGCTGAATGCTATCGACAAAGAACTGATTGACCGCGAGAGCTGGCAGGGTAAACGATACAAAAAGGAAGTCACCAATGAAGCTTAAAGGGATTCTCCCCTTCTCAAAATTATTGATAGACGAATTCGTCAGTCCGTCAGACATAGTAGTCGATGCGACATGCGGTAACGGTAATGACACATTGTATCTCGCGCGTCACGTTCCAGACGGCCAGGTATATGCGTTCGATATTCAGGAGGAGGCGATCAGTCATGCCAGAGAGAAAACAGCCGGCTGCAGCAATATCACATTTATTCATGACGGTCACCAGCATGCTGACCGTTATTTACCGGATGAGGCAATCAGCTGTGCCATATTCAATCTCGGCTATCTACCTAAAGGTGACAAATCAATTGTCACCCTCCCCGACACAACGATTTCTGCCGTTCAACAATTATTTGCCCGGCTGAAGCCCGGCGGTATTATCATTCTTGTCATTTATCCAGGGCATACAGAAGGCCAAATCGAAAAAGAAGCGGTGCTTGAGTTTCTAAGTTCATATAACCAGGAAAGTGCTCACATTATCAAATATGAATTCATCAATCAGCGCAATAATCCCCCTTTTGTCTGCGCCATAGAAAAAAGGTAAGCCTCGGCTTACCTTTTTTTTAGTCACAAATAGACATGACCGCTTCAAAATGCTGACGTAAATTTGCCATGTTCCCTTTAATAGCTGTACACCCTGCCTCAACAATCCTGTCTTTCTCAACTGCTTTGTCTTCATTATAATGAATGATTACTGTCCGTTCATCGTCAGCCGGTCTCTCTTTACTGATCCAGCCTTTACTTACGAGGTTGTTAAAGAAGCGAGTGCGTTTGTATGGTTTGATATCAATATACTTGTCCAGGCTCTTCATAGCCATCGGACCATTATCCCACAGTGCGACCATGACAAGATATTCATTTTTTGACAAACCAAATTCGTCGGATATTTTCTTGAACACGCCGTCAATTTCCTGCTGTAATTCATTGAGTAAAACCAAGTCTTTGACTTCATGAACGTCATTCGACATAATATCGCCACCTCTGTAAGTTTATAGAAAAGGTATACCCCACTATTCAGAGATTAACCCTATATAATAGATTCTATTATTCATAAACGAAACTATATAGCGTAAGATGTTTTCTCTTTCTGGTTCTTGATGAAGCTCATGATATAGGCCTTTCCAGCATTTAACGTACATCTCATCTGACTGATATTCACGCTTAAATAATTGTGTCTGTTCTATGTCAGCGAGATGATCGTCACCTGCATACATCAATAACAAAGGAACATTGGTGACAGCAGGAATATTCTCCATCGTCTCTTTCATCGCTTCCATAATGGAACGGTACCAGTTGAAACTGACTTTGCTGATCATCAATGAGTCGGACTCAGCATCTTTAATGACGCTTTCTGAGCGGGTCATTTGATGCATATCGATGTTCATATCGAACTTAGCATCTTTAGATGTCCCTCCAAAGCTTGAGGCAAAAATATTTTTGCGCGTTGACAATGTATTCTGGAAGCCGAAGAGCGGCGACAATAAGATCAACCCTTCAAGATTCAGTGAGACCCGTTCCAGTAGATTGACAGCAATCAATCCACCGAGTCCAACTCCTACAAGAAATACCGGCAGACGATATTCTTCTGACACTGCGATCCATTCAATGACTGTCTCCCGGTAATCAGCGAATGATTCGATGTGCCCTTTGTTGACGCGGGACGTCTGCCCCTGACCTGGCAGGTCACCCATCACGACATGGTAGCCGCTTCTTCTCAGCTGCGTAATCAGCCAGGCATAGCGTCCATGATGTTCCAATATATTATGAACGATGACGACGACACCTTTAGCTGTTTTTTCTGTTTCCCACTTCCACATAAATTCTGCTCCTTTTGGCGATCAATGATATTATTAATTATAACAAAAAAGGAGGCACAAGATGGAACTCAAATATAATGGAATGGCTCCAAAGATTTCACCGTCAGCCTTTGTGGCACCGAATACGGTCATCACAGGAGATGTAACTATCAGCGAACAGTCATCTATATGGTACGGAACAGTCATCCGAGGTGACGTCAGCCCTGTCATCATCGGCAGCGAGAGCAATATTCAAGACTTATGCTGCCTGCACCAGTCACCTGATCGGCCGCTGATCATTGAAGACCGGGTGACGATCGGTCATCGCGTCACGCTCCATTCATGTACTGTTCGGAGCAACGCATTGGTCGGGATGGATTCCACCATACTTGACGGCGCGGAAATCGGTGAATATGCTTTTATCGGTGCAGGCTCGCTAGTACCACCCGGCAAGAAAATTCCTCCTAGAACACTTGCTTTCGGTAGACCGGCGAAAGTCATCCGTGAACTAAATGACCATGATTACAGTGAGCTCGAGCGCATTTACCGCTCTTATGTCGACAAAGGACAACGCTACAAAGAAGCACACACAATAAAAAAATTCGGTACCGCTTAGGCGATACCGAATTTTTTGTGCATAAATGCTGTACTTGTAATCACAAAGCTAATGACGAACTCATAAAACATAGAGAAGAAGTTGGCAAAGAAAAAGGCGATATTCTTGGCGATAATCGTGCCGATACCTTGACCACCGAACAAGAAGCTGACGTCTATGACATTGTCGATAATATTCAATAAAATAATGACGATAGCCATCGTCCATGCTTTCTTAGTGAACATCGCAACGATGACAGCGATCAATGTAATCATCATTGGCTCAAATACAAATAGCTGAAGGAATGGATCCAGTTCACGACCGAACATGTAATATGCCATATCTTTAAACATTTTGACACCTCTTAATTAATCAATATATGATTATTTTAACATCATCTGCTGGCTGACAATGTAAAGATTCGCTAAAGATTTAGAGCTCTCGTTTACAATTACTTAACAATTAATTGTCGCGTCCATCAGCGAGCAGCGCATCTACTAATTGGTGTGCCGCCTCGTATATCTCTTGGTAATTGAGCCCTTCAAGTGTGACGACGCTATGCGTCAGCTGCTGCCGTGATAGTTCATCAAGCATCCTCTCGTATGATGAATCCTCTTCTGTCGGCGGCAGTACGATAATCAAAGCCCACGTCTGCAGGGAAATATAGAAATCAAATACTGGAACGAGCTGATTGAAGTCCTCTTCATCTAAATGGGATTGTGCAAAGAGCTTAGTCATCATCACATCTGTATCAGCAAAAAATACCTTCCTAGTTCCCGGCGAATGGATATGGTAACGGTTATGTTCATATTGACCGATACCAATTTCATGGAAATCTTTGATGTCCAGCTCTTGTTCTTCAACTAGTCGTTCCTTTAAGAAATCTGGAAGATACTCAAGCGAATAAGATGTAGAATACCGCCTTGCAAGATCTCTCGTCAATGCGGTCTTACCGGTACCCGCTCCACCGATGATCAACACATTTTTGACAAAGAAGCGCCTGAACGGCCGAGTGACAAAATCCCAGTTATAGAGCGGGTTTTCTCTGATCGATGTGCCACTGATACCCGTCACACGCCGGTCGACCCGTGTAATCACAATCTCTGACTGAGCCCAGTGCGCCTTGAAATAACTATCCAGTGGTTCCATATATTCTGTTTCTCCCACATAAAATGTCATGCGGTTCACGTCACTGATATCAAACGTTTCTTCCACCCGCTCACGCAGTAGATTAAGCCACGGAGCCCAGCCCGCTGGATATTTCGGAATGTTTGTTTCATCAAGCATCCGCACAGACACTGTCGGATCATCTTTTAACAGTTCACGCATCGCCTTGACCCGGTTGTTCAAACTCATACCTGCCAGATCTCCGCGGTCTCCGTCATAACCGGAGACAATTACCACCGCTCTGTCGTTCTCTCGCTTTGCGCGGACAATCTGTTCAAAGTGACCGACATGACACGGGGCAAATGTACCGAAGTAAATTCCTAAGCTATTCATATGGCTGCTCCTTAAGTTCTTTACTTAATTAATAACAGTCTTACGAAAGTAAATCAATTATTTACAGATGATTCATGGTAGTATCATAAATATCCGTTACAATGACAGTAATTAATGTAAGGGGAGGCAGTCATGAAGTTAATGAAGAAAGTGATTATTTCGTTCACTCTATTATTGGCTTTACCTCATCTCATAGACATCAGTGCAGAACCGATCAATCAGGAAACTATCGTATTAAAAAGTGCCCAATCAGAAGATTAGGCACTTTTTGTATCAAATAATCGTCTTGCAACCGTAAAAAGAAGCGCTATGATCACCAGACAGATGATGAGATTGGGTATCATCGTTCCGGCATTGACAATCAATGAATAAAGCCATGCCGACTGTCCTTCAGGAGCGTAACTGCCGAAAAAGATGATGCCTGATATGAAGTGCCAGAAGTATCTGGCGACTATGGCCAGTGCACTGAACGCAAGAATGACTGGCAGCTTCTGATGACGTGCAATGCCTGTAATACCTAGCATCATAAAAGCAAGAGGATAATCCAGTATAAACTGAGCAGGATGAACAATAGCTGATGCATCTCCTAAAATCAACTGCAGCACTGCCCATACAAGTCCCCCAACTGCTCCCGGAACCAGCCCCCTTCTGACTGCAAGAATCAGTACGGGCACCATAGAGAAACTAAAACTGTACGGACCTACTTTAAAGCCTGAGTCAATTAAATCAATCGTCATACTTAGAGCAACCATGATAGCAATCTCCATCATAACGATCAGACGTGTTCTTTGTTCCATAAATAAACCTCCAAATTTACTTATGAACCAATAACCATATTCCTTCGCGAGCATTATCTCACAGGTTCAAGGGTTGTATCACACTCTCAGCCATCTACGTCACTGTGTTGGATTCACAGCCGGATAGCACCCCTTATGGTTCATAGCACTTTTAATTTTACATGAGTGAACGTATTTTTCAATGCCTTCATCTAAAATTTATAGTAAATGTTTATAAATAGTAAAATATCTACAATAATATGATAAGAAAACGCTTAACTTTTAGAAAATTTGTAGTACTATAATCTATATGTACATATTAAGGAGGCTTTACTGATGGGTTTGACAAGAGATTTTTTCATTTCATTAAGTGAAAACCAGGCTTTGAATGAGGCAGCAAAACGCTATGGGCTGGCACTTGGTGCAAATAAAGTAGTTGCAGGAGTTGATATTCCTTCAACCATTCAGGCAATCCGAGTGCTGAATGCGAAGGGGATTACAGCAACTGTAGATAATCTTGGGGAATTCGTCTTCTCAAGAGAAGAAGCGACAAAGGCTAAAGATGAAATCATTGCAATGATAGAAGCGATATACGAATCAGGTGTCAAAGCGCATATGTCAATCAAATTGACACAGATTGGTTTAGATGTAGATGAAGAATTCTGCTATAACAATGTACGTGAAATTCTACTCAAAGCCCACCAATGCGGCAATATGCATATCAATATGGATACAGAAGATTACAAACATACGATGCAGACGTTCGCGATTCTCGACCGCTTGAAAGGTGAATTCAAGAATGTCGGGACTGTTATTCAAGCTTATCTATATCGTGCCACTGAAGACATCGACAAATATACTGATGTCCGTCTCCGCTTAGTGAAAGGGGCATATAAAGAAGCTGCTGATGTGGCATATCAGGAAAAAGAAGATATCGATGAAAACTACATTAAATTGATTGAGCAGCGATTATTGAACGCAAAAGCGATGACATCAATCGCAACGCATGATCATCGCATTATCGATCACGCAAAGAAATTTATCGCTCAACATCAGCTGAACAGAGATTTGATTGAGTTCCAGATGTTATACGGATTCCGTACTGAACTGCAGGAGCAAATTGCTAAAGAAGGCTATCAGTTCTGTGTCTATGTGCCTTTTGGACAGGACTGGTATGGCTACTTCATGCGCCGCCTGGCAGAACGACCGCAGAACCTGCAGCTTGTGACGAAATCCATCTTCACACCTGCTGTCAACAAAAGAATCGCAGTCGGTGCAGGCATTGCCGCAGCAGTCGGATTACTGGCTGTCGCACTGAAAGACAAATAAAACAATCATATGAAGTAAACCCCAAGGCTGGAGTCCTAAAGCCTTGGGGTGTTTTTCTATTATTTGATTAAACTCATCTGACGATCGACTATCATTCTGCCGTCCTTAATGACTTTCTCTGCATGATTCACGCCGTAATGGTAAGGGATGTACTGATGGTTCGGCGCATGCCAGATGACGATGTTCGCTCTGTCACCTGCATTGATGGTGCCGGCGTCCAGTCCGATGGCTTTAGCTGCGTTGACTGTCACTGCATTCCATATTTCATTCGGTGACAGCTTCAATTTGAGCGCTGCAATCGCCATGACCATCTGCAGGTTGTTCGTCACGCAGCTGCCCGGGTTGAAATCTGTCGCAATAGCGATGGCACCGTTCTGCTCGATCATGCCGCGCGCATCGGCATAACTGTCCTTGTTCAAGTAGAACGTTGTTCCCGGCAGCAGTACCGCGACTGTATCGCTGTCATGCAGCTGCTGCTTGCCTTCTTCACTTGCCGCGACTAAATGATCGGCTGAGATGGCGTTCTGCTCAATGGCAAGCTCAAGTCCGCCGAGCGGATCAATCTCATCTGCGTGGATTTTCACCCGCATGCCGAGGGCGTTTGCTGCCTGCATGTATCGCCGGGATTCTTCAATGGTGAAGACTCCTGTCTCACAGAAAACATCCGCGAAATCCGCATAGTCCTTCACTTCCGGAAGAAAATCAATCATCTCCTGCATGAATTCCTCTCCGTTTCTTCCCGCCGGCACGGCATGCGGCCCGAGGAACGTATGCCTCATATCGAGCTGATATTTTTCGGCAAGTCTGTGCGACACGCGCAGCTGCTTCAGCTCTGTCGCACGGTCCAGACCATAGCCGCTCTTACTTTCCACACCGAGCACGCCGTGATGGATCATCGTCAGCAAGTTATACTCCGCTTTCTTGAACAGTTCTTCTTCTGACGCCTCGCGTGTCGCTTTGACAGTCGAGAGAATGCCTCCACCCTGCTTCAATATTTCAAGGTATGACACGCCTTGACGTTTCAATGCCATTTCGTGCTCTCGGGATCCTCCATGCACTAAATGCGTATGTGCATCAATCAATGCAGGAGAGACTACTTTGCCTCTCGCATCAATCGTCTCATGTGCTTCGTATTCTTCTGTATGCACCCCAGAATAAATAATTTTTCCGTCTTTCACAACAATCGTGCCATTTTCAATAATTGTCAGCTCATCGAGTTCATGGCCTTTCAACGGGCAGTCCGTCGATTTCGGCAGAATCAGCTCACTGATGTTCTGGATGATTAAATCATTCATGAGTATCACCTTTCTTTGTTATCATCGGAATATGAATGCCGCGTTCCACAGCGACGTCAATTGCAATATCGTAACCTGCATCTGCATGACGCACAACTCCCATGCCCGGGTCAGTTGTCAGCACGCGCTCCAATCTTCGCTCTGCATTTTCCGTTCCGTCTGCTACAACAACCATGCCGGCGTGCAGTGAATAACCCATACCGACACCACCACCGTGATGAAATGAAATCCATGAGCCGCCTGCTGCTGTGTTGATGAGCGCATTCAGCACGGCCCAGTCACCGACAGCATCACTGCCGTCCTGCATCGCTTCTGTCTCACGGTTAGGACTCGCTACAGACCCTGAGTCCAGATGGTCACGTCCGATGACAATCGGTGCAGAGATTTCGCCGTCACGCACTAAACGGTTCAGGGCAAGACCCATCTTCACCCGTTCGCCGTATCCAAGCCATGCAATGCGGGCAGGCAGCCCTTGGAAGGCGATTTTCTCGTGTGCAAGGTCCAGCCAGCGGAGCAGCTTGTCGTTATCCGGGAAGAGCGTTCTCATCTCTTCGTCTGCCCGTGCAATGTCTTTCGGGTCACCACTTAATGCGACGAAACGGAACGGCCCTTTTCCTTCACAGAATAACGGGCGGATATATGCCGGTACAAATCCCGGGAAGTTGAATGCCTCACTCACGCCTTCGTCAAAAGCCACTTGCCGGATGTTGTTGCCGTAGTCAAAGGCAACTGCCCCGTTCTTCTGGAACTCAAGCATATATTCAACGTGTTTCGCCATGGATGCTTTAGCTAACTTCACATAGTTTGCGGGATCTGCAGCGCGCAGCGCCTCTGCTTCTTCAAGCGAATAGCCTTGTGGAATGTAACCGTTCAGCGGGTCGTGGGCACTTGTCTGGTCTGTAATGATATCTATTTTGAAGCCTTTATCAAGAATTGCACGGTGAATATCGACTGCGTTACCGACAAGACCGATAGATAACGGCGTGCCTGCCTGACGGGCTTCTTCCGCCATGTGCAGTGCCTCATCCAAGTCATGCGTTTTGACGTCGGTATAACGTGTTTCAATCCGCTTGTCGATACGCGATTCATCGACGTCCACACCGATAACCACACCGCCGTTCATCGTGACCGCGAGCGGTTGTGCCCCTCCCATGCCGCCGAGTCCCGCTGTAAGCGTCACAGTACTGTTCAGCTTGCCGCCGAAGTGCTGATTCGCCAGTTCTCCGAATGTCTCATACGTTCCTTGAACAATCCCCTGCGAACCGATGTAGATCCAGCTGCCTGCAGTCATCTGGCCGTACATCATCAATCCTTTTTTGTCGAGTTCATGGAAGTGGTCCCAGTTTGCCCAGTTCGGTACGAGCACTGAGTTAGACAGCAGCACGCGCGGTGCTTCTTCATGCGTTTTGAAGACAGCCACTGGTTTCCCGGACTGAATTAATAACGTTTCATCTTTTTCGAGGTTTCTCAGCGTCTCAGCAATCGCATCGAAGCTCTCCCAGTTTCTCGCAGCACGACCGATACCGCCGTATACGACAAGTGACTCCGGATGTTCTGCCACTTCGGGATCCAAGTTATTATAGAGCATACGCAGCACCGCTTCCTGCTCCCAACCTTTACATTCGATCGCTAATCCTTTTTTCGCTCTGATCTCCTTCATCGACTGATACTCCTTTAGTTGTTTAGTCATGATTCCATTCTTAAATTCATTATAATATGCTAATCTATAGATAACTAATATCAATAATCTATTTGTTGATAGCTATAAACTATAAATGGGGTGAACAGACTGAAGATTTTACAACTGGAATACTTTATCGCTGTCGTCAAATATAGCAGCTTTACAAAAGCGGCGGATGAGCTGCATATCAGTCAGCCGTCATTGACTGCGTCAATCAAGAAGTTAGAAGAGACACTCGGCTACCAGCTGCTGACCAGGACGACGAAGGAGGTCAAGATTACTGACAAAGGGATTATGTTCTATCAATATGCAGTAGATCTTGTACAGCACTATCATCAGACGGTTGAGAAGATGTATGACTTGAACGTCAGCGAGACACCAAAAATTAACATCGCGCTGCTTGAATCTACGAGCCAGTGGATGTCTATGGTCATCCAGCAGCATCGTAGTCAATACGTTGAGCAGCATTACCAGGTGAATGAAGTACTCGGTCTCGATATTGCTGTCACTAAGCTGCTCGATTATGACGTCGATATCGCTGTCACTAATGAAGGCATCAAGCATGAAGACATCACTTCTATTCCACTTTATGAGGAAGAGTATTTTTTATTGACACCGAGGGGACAGTTCAAACGCACGACATCCATTTCCATCGAAGAGCTGCCGCTGATTGTTCCTAATCAGCAGTACCAGGTGAGAAAGCATCTGGACGACTACTTCGCTCGTCTCGGGGTAAGACCGCTGATTGTCATGGAAGTTGACCGCTTCGAAGCCGCGACGAACTTCGTCCACTGCGGCATGGGCTATGCAGTGATACCGAGGTTCTATTATCAGTCGTTCAGAACCGCTCATCTTGATGCCATTAGAATCCGCCCAAAAATGAGCCGCACCATTCACCTCAATTATTTAAAAAAGAGAAAGCACTCTGACCGAGTCCTTTCTCTCATTGAGCTGTGCCAGAATCACTGGACCTTTTAAGTTAATTTCTTATCTATCATCTCATTCATCAAATAGGCGATGAGTTTCGCCGTTCTGTTGTCGATGTCATAACGCGGATTCATTTCCGCGATACTGACTGATGACACTTTGTCGTTTGCAATAATAGTACCAGCGAGCCGGCGTACAACGTGCGGCATCAGTCCGATGACAGCAGGGGCACTGACGCCGGGCGCAAAGGCACTGTCAATGACGTCGATGCAGATCGTGAACAATATGACGTCATACTGTTCCATAAACTGGTGGATGGCTGCTTCTACATCACCTGGCACCCCGTTGTCGAATGCTTCTGCAAGTACATAGCTGATTTGACGTGCAGCAGCATCGTCAAAGAGCGCCTGCGTGTTGCCGCTCGGCTGAATACCGAGAACCATATAACCTGCACTGTCATCCTCACGAAGAATCTGACTGAAACTCGTCCCCGATGTCGACTGACTTTCTGCTCGCGTATCAAAGTGGGCATCAATATTGATGACACCGACCGTTTGCCCGGGATATGCCTGTCTGATGGCTAAGTACTGTGCATAAGCGATGTCATGACCGCCGCCGAGCAGAAAAGTCAGCTGATGACTTTGCAGCAGTTCTGCTGCTTTAGCTGCCAGTTCCTGCTGCGTCTCTAGCAGCGTGTCATGGTCATGGCTGATATTGCCGTAATCACTGACTGTCGATCCTTTCATGATCGGCAGTCCGGCAAATGCTGTTTTAATCACATCCGGACCTTCTGCAGCTCCTAGTCTCCCTTTGTTCAGTCGGACCCCTTCGTCGACTGCGTAGCCTAATAGCGCGACCTGTGTCTGCTTATGATTTCCGCTCAAATCAACGGTTTGAAAATATCTGAAGTGGCGCGCATCATTGTCACTGTCCAGTCGCCCTGTCCATAATGACTTGATAGATGGTCTATGCATCCTATAGCCTCCTTTGTTGTATCAGTCGATTATCTTCTTCTATAAAAATGCTTGACGACACGCTTCGCTTCCAGCAGCAGCTCATATACTCCGTTATTGCCATAGTTGACGCCGCCGGTCAGCTGTCCGAGCACTATGAAGTCATCCGCCACACCAAATGGACTGATGACTCTGTTATCATGCGGCATGACATTGATACCGCCGTATGGATTCTCACTGATGAGCTGCTCATCCAGCAAATGACGCAGCAGCTCGCCAGGATCCGTGTCTGTGATATACTTCGCTGGTCCGGTCGCATTGATGACATAATGGACACGGTCTTCAGTGCCGTCTTCATACTGCAGTCTATACTTACGATATTTATACTCAACAGCTTTCAGGCCACCTTTAATGACTGCCCGATGACGACTTATCAGTTCAAGCAGTTCCTCTGCTGACGGTTCCGGCATCGGATTCATGTTTTCCTTGATTTTTGCTTCGTAGTTCGCCATAAACGTTTCTTTATCTGTTTTTGACAGATAAGGCCATAGTTCGTAGCCGTGATGCTGCATCTGGTACAGAATGCTGTGAATATCACCGATGTCATCGTGGTTTCTAATATCGTGCTGCAGCGCTTTGACTGGATCCCTCCGGTCGAAGTTGAGCCATCGCTTGTAGTCGACTCCTTGCGCCTCACACTCTTTCTTAAACACATCAATAAGCGCTGCAAGCGGCAGCAGGCCATGATATCGCTTCTTTATAGCATCGAATGTCTGTGACGTAAAATGCTCAAACTGATAAGTCATCGCTTTCCCTCTTACCGCCTGCACTTGACCGTTTCTAGACGCTGCGATCACTTGATTCAGTCCTTGGTCCGTCAAATAGCGGATACAGTCAAGTCCTGATAGTCCGCTGCCGATCACTGCATATGTTTTGTCATTATCGACATCAAGTCCCTCCAGTGGATACGGCCACTCGATAAATCCCGGTGTCCCTGTCAGCTGATAATGATCAACAGCTGGCAGCTGCCCCGGCACTAAAAAGACAACGTCTACTTCATAACTATGGTCACCAGCCGTCAGTTCATAGCCCCCAAGTCGTGGAGTCATAGCTGTGACCCGGTGGTTGACCGTCGTGACCCGCTTCTTCTTCGTCAGTTTGTTCATCGCCTGCTCTAAATAGTCACCGAACAACTGACGCGAAAAGTAAATATTGCCTTCTGCATCCCTGTTATCTCCTTCGTCTTCTTGGATCTCTTCCATAGACTGATTGCTTTTGACCCAGCGATAGAAGTCATCCGGCTTATTCTTCTTAAGTGAAATCAGATTGGACGGATAGTTCAGCAGCAGTTCTGAATCATCACGCTGGAACGCCATGCCGCGTCCGAGATGATTCGTATCATCGAACACCATGATCTCATGCTGTTTACTGTTTTTGTGTTTGAGCAGTTCATTCAACAAGTGGTAGCCTGCTATACCACCACCAATAATTGCTACTTTCATCATATTCTCCTTATGTTTTGTTGTGTTAGTCCTCAATTAGAGATTACCCTATTATTATGATAGAATATATAGCTATAAGTCACAAATCAACGACGGAGGTATCTATGTTAGAAATCAAAAATGTATCCAAAGTATATCGTGGTGGAAAAAAAGCGGTTTCCAATTTGGATATTACAGTCAATAAAGGTGAATTCATCGCATTCATCGGAACAAGTGGTTCAGGAAAGACGACAGCGATGCGAATGATCAACCGGATGATTGAACCGACAACCGGTGAAATACTACTGAACGGCAAAAATATCGAGCAAATGAATCCAGTGACATTGCGCAGAAGCATCGGGTATGTGATTCAACAGATTGGATTGCTTCCTCATATGACAATCAGAGATAACATCACTCTTGTTCCTAAGCTCCTTAAATGGTCAGAAGAAGATAAAAACAAAAAGGCTGAGGAATTAATCCAACTTGTTGACTTGCCGGTGTCTTATCTAGATATGTATCCTGCACAGTTATCAGGCGGCCAGCAGCAGCGTATCGGTGTCGTCCGGGCTCTTGCAGCTGACCAGGAAATCATTTTGATGGATGAACCATTCGGCGCACTTGACCCGATTACCCGCGATACTTTGCAGGACTTAGTCAAAGAACTGCAGGTCAAATTCAATAAGACATTCATCATGGTCACTCATGATATGGACGAAGCGATTAAACTTGCAGACCGCATCGTCATCATGAGTCACGGAGAAGTCGTTCAGCTGGATACACCGAACAATATTCTGAGTCATCCGGCGAATGATTTTGTCCGTGATTTCATCGGGGAGAACCGCTTGATTCGAAGATCGCCCGAATGTCCGGACCGTTGATGAGGCGATGATCCGACCGATCACCATCACAGCAGAGAAATCCATCAGCGAAGCGATCGAACTGATGCGCGACCGCCGTGTTGATACACTGTTCATCGTGGACAACCAGAATGTCATGCTCGGACACGTCGATATTGAAGATTTATTGGTCTCACACAAAAAATATCAGAGCTTGTCACAGATCATGCGCACGAATACATACTCTGTACGAAGCGGCGTCATGCTGCAGGACACTGTGCGGACCATTTTGAAGCGGAATATCCGCATTATTCCAGTCGTTGATAACAATAACCGCATCGTCGGCGTCATCACACGTGCTAACTTAGTGGACATCGTCTATGACACGATCTGGGGCACTGAGGAGGCGTAACGATGATTGAATTTTTACAGCAGAATCAAACGGAACTCCTGGCAAAGACGATAGAACATCTGTCCATCTCAATCATGTCACTGCTCGCAGCGATACTGATTGCTGTACCACTAGGTATTATGCTGACGCGGACAGATAAAACAGCCAAAGTCGTTCTGTCACTCACCAGTGTACTGCAGACGATACCGTCACTTGCGATTCTCGCGATGATGATTCCATTTTTCGGAATCGGTACACTACCAGCAGTCATCGCTTTATTTCTCTATGTACTACTGCCTATTCTTAACAACACTTATCTCGGCGTAAAATCAGTCGACCCGACTGCCGTTCAAGCTGGACGCGCCATGGGAATGACAACACGTCAGCTGTTACGACACGTTGAGTTTCCACTGGCGATACCTGTCATTATGAGCGGTATCAGATTATCTGCCGTTTATGCTATCAGCTGGGCAACGCTCGCATCATATATCGGTGCCGGTGGACTTGGTGACTTTATATTCAACGGTCTGAACTTGTATCAACCAAAACTCATCATTGCCGGTGCGGTCATCGTCACGATATTAGCACTGGTCATCGATGGCATACTGGCACTCATCGAACGCTGGGTAACGCCGAACGGTCTTACTATCAATAAAGGAGAGCGATAAGATGAAGAAAGCGATAATCACTTTGCTCGCTTGTCTCATTCTGTTGTCCGGTTGTAACAACCCGCAGCAGGAATCCATCAAAATTGCATCGGTCTATACGACTGAAAGTCAAATACTTGCCCATATGATCCGCCTGCTGATTGAGCACGAAACCAGTTATCCTGTAGAGATCATCAACAATCTCGGCTCAGGAACAGTCGTCCATCAGGCGATGATCAATGGTGATGCCAATATTTCAAGCACAAGATATACAGGAACCGATTTAACGGGACCTCTCGGAATGAATCCTATCACTGATCCATACAAAGCCCGTCAAGTGGTGACGAAAGAATTCAAGAAACGATATGACCAGAAATATTTCGATTCTTATGGCTTTGAGAATACGTATGCCTTCATGGTCACGAAAGAAACCGCTGAAAAATATAACTTAAAAAAGGTCAGCGACTTGAAAGAACATGCAGACGAACTACGCGCAGGTGTCGACTCTTCATGGATGAAACGTAAAGGTGACGGCTACAAGGCATTCACTGAGACATATGGATTTTCTTTTGCTGACACAAAACCAATGCAGATCGGCCTCGTGTATCAGGCAGTCAATGCCGGCAAAATGGATGTCGTCCTCGGCTATACAACAGACGGCCGAATTCAAAGTTACAATCTCGTTGTTCTGAAAGATGACCTGCACTTCTTTCCGCCGTATGATGCAAATCCGGTAGCCACTAACAAGCTGCTTAAAAAGAATCCAGAAATCAAGGGGATTCTTGAACGCATGAAAAATACGATTACGACTGAACAGATGCAGAAGCTGAACTATGCAGTCGATAACGATCTGAAAGAACCTGCTGTTGTCGCAGAGCAATACTTAGAAGAACATGATTACTTTGAAGGGGGGCAGAAGTGATGGAAAAACTCAATACATTTGAACAGTTTTTCGCCTATTTCCGTGATAACTACCACTACGTCTTCCAGTTATTTCTGGACCACTTTCTGATCAGTATATACGGAGTCATCCTCGGCGCCATCGTCGGTATTCCTATCGGCATCTGGATTGCCCGTCACTCTAAATTAGTAGCACCAGTCATTGCCATTGCAAATATTATCCAGACCGTGCCCGCCATCGCACTGCTTGCAATACTTATGCTGGCACTCGGTCTCGGTAAGACGACTGTCATCGTCGCAGTGTTCCTCTACTCACTGCTGCCGATTATCAAGAATACTTATACTGGTATCCGCTCAGTAGAATCACATATTATTGACGCCGGCCGCGGCATGGGGATGACTAAGCGTCAGCAGCTGACGATGATCGAACTGCCATTAAGTCTATCAGTGATCATCGCCGGCATTCGTATCGCGCTCGTCATCGCCATCGGAGTCACAGCAATCGGCTCATTTATCGGAGCACCGAGCTTAGGAGATATCATTATTCGTGGTACCAATGCAACAGGTGGTCAAGCAATCATATTAGCTGGTGCCATTCCGACTGCCATCATGGCGATACTCGCAGATATCATTCTCGGTATGTTAGAAAGATGGCTGGATCCAGTGAAACGAAAAAGAAAAACGGCTGCGAGCCACTAGGAGAAATGATGAAAACACAATTACTGAGTATACTGCTTGCCTCCTCCTTAGTCATGACCGCCTGCAGCAACGACAAAGAACCGATAGATCAATCAGAAACCACCATCAAAGTCACAGACACGAAGTCACTCATCAAAGCAGCTAAATCCGTATCAAAAGATGTCACTTCCTATTCATCAAAGTATAAAAATGAAATAGACAATGACAAAGAAACATCTATCGTTGATTTCAGGATGATGACGGATGAACAGAACAACCAGAAGATAAGCATTAAAAACAATGCCGAAGATGCCACTTTTTATGTCTATGACAAGAAGACGATCATCAAGCAGGATGACCAATGGTTTGATGCCTCTACTTACGTCGGCACACAGATGATTTCACAGACTGAGCCGCTGCTGTACAGCTCACAATTCAAGCTCATTGACCAGCTGGATACAGCGACTTACAAAGAAGATGACGGCTACACATTGACTGAAACATTTGATGACTACGAGAAGTATAAAGCATTGTTCGGCAATACGAAGGAAAATAAGCAAGTCATTACCGAGCTTGAGAAAGAATACCCTGACATCAGCGGGAAAATTACTGTGACATTCAATGAAGCTAAGCAGATTGATCACATTTCCAACCAGCTCACACTAAAAAACGATCAGTCAACTGTCGTCAATAACGCTGTCACAACATTTGACAAAATCAATGAGATTAAGAAACTGGATATTCCAGAAGCAGTTAAAGCAGCTGAAAGTATCGAAGAATAATAGTGATTGAATAATAACGGCCTTCAAACTGTGGTTTGAAGGCCGTTTTTTGGTTGATCTTGAGTTTTTATTAATTTCTTGGCCCTCTAATCCCATTTGAAGGCCATGTTTTGACTAATTTTGCAATTTTCCCTCAAACTTGGCCCTCTAATCCCATTTAAAGGCCATGTTTTGACTAATTTTGCAATTTCCCCTCAAACTTGGCCCTCTAATCCCATTTGAAGGCCATGTTTTGGTTATTTTTGAGATTTTCCCTCAAACTTGGCCCTCTAATCCCATTTGAAGGCCATGTTTTAGCTAATCGCTACTCGGATATTCTCCTTCAGGCGGGGTCGCCCTTGTAATAAAGAGAGAGGTCACCAGCCCGATAAGAACCAGTACTATCGCAAACCAGTATGCTTGATGAACACCTGTTGTCAGTGCATGATTCACTTGCTCAATGGTCGGACGATCAATCGACTCCAGTGCCTTGTTCTGCCCTTGCGTCATGATACTGACAAAAATAGAAACTCCCATCGCACCGGCAATCGGCTGCATCATATTACTGACAGCTGTGCCATGAGGATATAGGCGTTTCGGCAGTTCATTCAATGCATTCGTCTGACTCGGCATCATAATCATTGAAATACTCACCATCAACAAAATATACACAATAATAAAGATATATACAGGGATGCCCGGATGAATCATCGCATAGAACACCATGATGGCTGTCAGTACAAACATGCCGGGAATCATCATTTTGCGCGGGCCGACTTTATCGAACAATCGACCCATGACCGGAGATAAGAAGCCGTTTAACAGCGCACCGGGCAGCAGTATCATGCCTGCCACTTTCGCTGAGAATCCCATCGGTCCCTGTAAGTACATCGGCATCACGATTTCTGACGCAAACATCGCCATAATCACTACTACAAATATAATCATGCCGCGTATGTAATTCGCATACTGAAAGACCGATAAATCAAGCAGCGGCTGTTGAATCTTCAGCTGACGCCAAACAAACAGTGCGAGTGCGAGCACGCCTGCAATGATACAACCATAGACGACAGGACTCATGAATCCGCCTTCTGTCGTACTGACTGAACTGAATCCATAGATCACACCTGCCACTCCGATCGTCGACAGTAAAGCTGAGCCTATATCAACGCGAGGACGTGTCACTTCACCGACGTTCTCCAGATAACGCCATGCAAACACAATCGCAAATACAATAAAAGGAACGACACCAAAGAACAGCCAGCGCCAGCCGAACAAGTCAACAATCACACCTGACAATGTCGGTCCAAGCGCCGGTGCAAACATCAACACAAGACCGAAGTTCCCCATCACTCTGCCGCGTTCTTCCGGCCGGAACAGCAGCAGCATAGCATTCATCACTGTCGGAATGAGCAGCCCCGTGCCCGCAGCCTGTATCATACGACCCGCAAGTATCATCGGAAAGTTAACAGCAAATCCTGCAATCAATGTTCCTACTAAGAAAATACACAGCAGCCCGATAAACATCTGCCGGGTCGTAAACCACTGAATCAATGTAGCGGATAATGGCATCAAAATGCCCATCACCAGCATAAAACCAGTTGCGAGCCACTGAACAGTCGGTGCGTCGATATCGAACACGCGCATCAATTCAGTCAACGCAATGTTAAGCAGTGTTTCATTTAAAATCATAAAAAATGCACCTATTAAAAATGTTGCCATAATCATTGTAGACTTCTTCATAAAACCTCCATAAAAAAAGAGCGGTCGAAGTGCCGCATCTATTGTTTCACTCTATCTATCAGTTAATTGTAACAGTAAACCTAAAACCGGAAAACGTTTCGATGAACGCGACTGACGAGTCCATCGTTCTTCTTGACTGCGTTGTGTATATCAGTGTAAAAGTATTAGTCAACTTTACCAGCTATCTTTTATAGGGCAGACGACTTCAACATGCATCTTTTTCAAATACTGTTCCTTTTTCTCTTTATCTAAAGTCAGCAACCATAAATAAGTCCCGATATTACCAGTAGCACTATCCTCCCGAGTCGCTTTAATCAGAATAAGTTCTTCATTAGGACGTTCTGCTCTATGAAGGACATCAAAATCCCAGAGACATTCTTCACTGAAATAGTCATCCAATAAATCAATGATCTTGTTGTAGTCGTCTTGGAACTCAACGCCTTCTTTTGAGACGATATTGAGTCGAATGTCATAAGTAAGCATCTTCTTAATTGCTTCGACGTCACGTTCCTGACAAGCTATTAAATAGTGTAAATACGTCATTCACTGTACCTCCTATTAAACAGCTGCCGGTATAACTTAGTGATTATATAGAATCAATCACTTCAATATACAACTGGATCAGCTTTTATCGTTTTCTGCTAATGTGAATGTCAGAAGTCATATAGCAGGGCCTTTCTCGTGGGTGTAACAATTTTCGTGGGTGGTATAACGATAATGATTTCTTAGTTGCCGCGGGTGTGACAAGCGTAACCAGAAAAAGAGTGTGTGAATCAGTTGTTCTAGATGAATAGTATGTGTTGCACATTAACTTGTCAATCAAAGAAAAGAGATTAAAAAAGTTATTTTTCTCAAAGTTTGAAATACGTAGTTGATTTTGTGAGTATTATACCATATGGAACCGTATATAAATATATAAAAATTAAATGCAAAAAGATAATAAATGTTAAATTTGTAAAGATGATGGATTGTAGGATTTTTGTGCCTTCTATATTAATTGTTTTTATTATTAAGAAATACTGAATTGATTATCGCCCTTCTTTTCGATATATATCGAAAAGGGGGATTTATGAAGCATATCACCGAAGTAATAGAAGAGATTCTCGCTGCTCTTGAAGATCAAATGGAACAAAAAGAAAACAGCCAGGACAAACGCCGTAGCTGTTAGTATAACTATCTCAAGAAATTTAGAATACTGAAGAAAATTTATCAAATGATTAATCCCAATGACATCTTAAAACAGATTCTCTAAGTTTCATGCTATTGTCTTCGTCTACTATCAATTCCACTAGCTCTTTCAAGGTTTCTTCCTTAACTTCACTTTCAAGTCCACATTCCCATATGACAATCACTTTGATTCCCATTGAAGTCAGTTCTTCAATGTTTTTCTCATCCCTTGTCACATTTCTATTGAACTTTGTCTGCCAAAATTCCTGATTGGCTTTCGGCATCACGAATTTCCCGCAGTCATGCACATGCCAAAAACAGCCATTGACGAAAATCGCTGTTTTATATTTGGGGAGATAGACGTCTGGAGATCCTGGCAGACTACTATAGTTCTTTCTATATCTGAAGCCATGATGATACAAATAATTACGTACCGTTTCCTCAGGCTTACTGTTCTTCCCCCTGATTCTTGACATATTATAACTTCGTTCAGATGGATAATCACTTTTCTTCATGAAAATCACCTCACATGTTATTTTTTATTTGTCATACGAACGATCGTTCGGTATAATAATAAATGATGAAAAATAGTCCAGAAATGTGCTAATATTAATAGGTTGATATTTAAGGAGGTTCCAGTGATGAAAAAGCTTAGAGTTGCCGAGATGTTTGCCGGAGTTGGTGGTTTTCGTATCGGTCTTGAACAGACAGATAATAAATTATTTGAAATAACTTGGGCAAATCAATGGGAACCTTCTCGCAAAGTACAGCATGCTTATGATTGTTATACCCATAATTTCACATCCGGTATCCACAGCAATGAAGATGTGACGCAAGTTTCCAACTACGAGATGGCTGATACAAATGTGGATATGATTGTCGGTGGATTCCCCTGTCAAGATTATTCGGTGGCAAGATCACTGAGCGGAGAACTCGGTATTCAAGGAAAGAAAGGTGTGTTGTTCTGGGAAATCACTCGATTCATCCAGAACACTGCGCCTAAATACATATTGCTCGAGAACGTCGATCGTCTGCTTAAATCACCGGCCAGTCAACGCGGCCGTGATTTCGCTGTCATGCTATCTACATTGAATGAACTCGGTTACAACATTGAATGGCGCGTCATTAATGCAGCTGATTATGGCAATGCTCAGAAAAGAAGACGAGTCTTCATCTTCGGTTACCGCAAAGAAAACAATTATGCTCAATCATTAATCAAGAAATCAGCAGAAGATGTTATCTTTAAAGATGGCTTCTTCGCGAAAGCATTCCCTGTTACAAAAGAAGTCTATAAGAACAGAGTATCAACGACACAGTTGTCACATGACATCGTTGAAATATCTGATAGTTTCTCATATACATTCCATCCGTCAGGCTATATGAAGAACGGTGAAATCTATACAGCTCATACTATTCCAGTGTATGAAACACCTGTAACTCTCGGTGAAATTCTTGAAGATGAAGTCGACGAGAAGTACTTCCTCTCTCCTGAAAAAGTTGAGAAGTTCAAATATTTAAGAGGTGCAAAGAAAATTGAGCGGACGACTAAGGACGGTCATAAGTACTTCTTCAGTGAAGGTGGCATGTCTGAATCAGATGCATTAGATTCCCCTGCCCGCACAATGCTCACAAGTGAATCGAGCGTCAATCGCAGCACTCATATTATTGAAGTCAATGGCCGCTTCCGCACACTGACTCCGGTAGAAGCAGAACGCCTGAACGGCTTCCCTGATAACTGGACGGATACAATGCCTGACAAGATGAGATTCTTCTGTATGGGTAATGCGTTAGTTGTACCATTAATCACTCGGATGGGTAATGAGATAGAAAATATTGAACTTGCTTATCCAGATGAAACCACACAATTGAATCTTTTTTAAGCCCACTATTTATTACACTGACTCCTGTTAATGAGACAGAATAAAAACACTCCTATCAAATTCATTTAAAATGAATTTGATAGGAGTGTTTTTTATTATACAGAGTAGTGCTTATTCAAGTGAAGTTAAATGGAAATGTATAAAAATAAAAGCCGAGCGCTTTTCTTCAAGTGAGATTATCGATGAACTGAATATTAGGAGTAGAACCCAGGTCAATACCTGGTAGCGATGATATACAAACAACGAGACTCATCACGAATCGTTTACTCTTAGTTGGACAATTTCTATGTGAATAGATATTGTTAATCTAATAAAGTAAGCAATTCATTTTGCTTTTTTGTAATATTGAATACTTAGTATGCTTTAAAAGCATATATTATTTTAAGTCGTAATTAGTTATGATAACTTCTTCTACCATTCCTCTACTTTCAGGTAAAGCTGATATATTTCTTTGCACTTCAATAATTTCATAATTATATTTAGAGTCAGTTTTATATAGTTCTTGGATGAAAGGAGTATTGTTATTAGAAATCATAATTTTCACTCCTTTTTCAGTCAACCTATCACAAATATTTTTCAATCTCCTTTGATCCTCTCGACTAAATCCTAAGTCCGTATAAGAAGTAAAACTTGAAGTTTTAGAAATTGGATCATAAGGAGGATCAAGGTAAACAAAACTATTATTATCAGCTTGATTTAGTACTTCCGCAAAATCTGTGCTAATAAACGATATGTTGTTTTGGTTAAAAAAGTTACTTACAATCGTAATCATTTCCTTATCTTTGTATGAACTATTTTTATATTTACCAAACGGTGTATTAAAATGTCCTTGCTTATTAACTCTATATAAACCATTAAAACACGTTTTATTCAAGTAAATAAATCTCGCAGCTCTATAGGCTTTTGAGTAGGTGCTTTTAAAATCAACATCCCTATCAAGATTTCTAATATGATAGAAATCATCAGACTCATTTTTAAATCCATTCATTATATTATACACACTATCTACATTTGTTTTAATTTGATTATATGTATTTATAAGCTCTTCATTCAAATCATTTACTATAGCATTTTTAAATGGAACATTGTACAGCATGGCTGCACCACCTGCAAATGGTTCTATATATGTACTATACTCATCTTCTTTAGGAATTCTTTCCTTTAACTTTTTTACAAGTCTTTGCTTACCTCCAGCCCATTTAAGGAATGGTTTTGGTGAAGGTATGGTTACACTGTCAACCCACTTTATAATAGCTTCCACTGTTGATTTTCTCCTTTGAATCGTACTCTTTTTAAAATCACCCATTAGAGGATCATTACTGATTAATTTTAACAAATTATCATTCGTAGGAGATAAAGTATCTAAATTCTTTTTTAACAAATAATAATTTCTTAGTGTTTTATGTTTCAAAAAAGATTTAATCAGAAGCTTAACACGTTTTTCTTCATTTGAACTTTTATAATGTACTGCAAGTTCAGTAGGCAAATATAAGGAATTTTCTTTCTTAAGGAACCCCATATATACTAATAAATCGCCATAATAATTACCTTGTCTATCTGTATAACCATACAAATCAGCCAAATCAGACGCTGACGGAGGATTAATTCTAAACTTATCTTCATTTATTATCATGTTGAGGGTATATATAGCTATAATAATAGAGTTAGCTTGAGGAAATTTATGATTTTTATTTTCTATCTCTATATTCGTACTTTCTATGAACTCTAATATTTCAACTTCTGTCATAGCTTTAACAAATTTTAAATCAGTTATTTTTTCCTTGAATTCTTGTGCCTTTAATTTTTTTATTTCTTCTTCATCTTTTCTTCCTAATATGAAGGACGAATCTCTTTCACTTAAATTTAATTTTTCTATTTCCTTTTTAAAATCACTCTCTGTATATTGCTCATTTTCACTTTGATTTAATAGTTCTTCCCATAACATCTCAATTACTCACTTTCTAATATATCATCTATGGTATTAATTACAGGATTCGCCTTTATTTCAATAGCATCTATTTCTTCAATAGTAATTAATTTATCTTCAATTACGGCTAAAGCATCTAACTTATCCAAAATTTCGTTGTCAATTAAATACTCTTTCTGCATTATTTCGAGACCTGCATATCCATGATTCTTTATAAATTGGAGCTTATCTGATTTATCAGTTTCTTCTTCGTCTAAAAAAATTTGCGTTAACGTTAAATCGATACCGTTAAATTTTTGCTCTAAATTAGCAAACATGTTAATTAGATGCTTAAAATTAGCCCGTGATGGATTATTCAACCATGTTCTTGAGATATTTAAGGTAGTCCCACCAATATCTAGTTCTTCAGTCTTTCCTTCATATAAACCAATTAAAACGGCTAAGAAGAAAATTTCAGCGCTCCCTCGGTTTGCTGCAAAAAACTCTTTCTCGTTGAATTCCTTAATAATACGTGCATGTCTACCTTCGAGCGTAATATCTTTTCTCATATTTCCACCTCTCTTAGTTCACTACTATATATACTGTTTTTTCTCTCATAAGGCGGAATTTCAAGTAAGTATTCCTTGCTTGTTCTTTGTCTAAAAGCATCTTTTATACTTTCGTTATACTGATTATCATTAGTGAGCAAGATGATTTGTTCTATTGATTGACTAATTTTGGACGATATTTGTTTTGAAAAATATGGATCTAACATTGCAAATGGTCCATCCATCACTACAAAAAAATCTTTTTCACTCAATAACTCATATTTATCGTTTTTCATTAAATTCGCTTTATATGTGTCTATTATTGCTAATATAATTGATATGCTAACTGCTACTGATTCACCGGAAGAAGTTACAGCTTCAACATTCTCAGATTCAAATACTTTTAAGTTGAAGTTATTATCTATTTTTATATATTTTTCTTTGGAAATTATGTTTTTAAAATGATTGTTAGCCGCTTTTTCAATATCTGCTCTCAGATTTTCTTCATCCTTCTGTTTCCTATGATTAAGCTGAATTAAAGATTTTTCTAATAAAATAGATTGTGTTTTTAATTCAAGACTTAGCATCAATTTAGATTCTATTTCATCATATTTTAATCTTTCCTTATCCAATTCATCCTCTAAATCCTTTATTTTCATATTAGTAGAGGTTATATCAAAACGAGAAGCTTCGATATCTCTTTTCAGATTTTCTCTATTTTTATTTAATGAGACAATCTCGTTTATTGATGAATTATTTAACTTATTATTTATATCTTTTAAATCTTTGTTATTCTCAGCAATTTGTTCGAAAATTTCACGATATCTATTTATTTTTTCATTAATTTGTTTGACTAACATATCAATTTTAGATACTTCTCTTGTTACTGACATTTGATAGTCATGTATCATGCTTTCTTCACTAGCAGGGGGTTGATAATTTTTTTGTCTATTTAGCGTTTGAATATGATGATTTTCTAGCGGTGTTCCACATATACAAATTCCATTGTCAATTATCTTTTCAATGGCTGCTACTTGCATTTTAGGAATTGTTTCAACTTCATCATTATTTTTGAGATTTATTTTTTGATACTTATTTTTCAAAAGATATATATATTTTAGGGTTGTGTACTCCATATTCATAACTTGTATATTATTATACAAAGTATTATTCTCTTCAATCAGCTTTTTATTTTCCTTATCAAGCTTATTACGCTTTTCTTGTATTTTTGTAACGTCTTCAATGCTACTTAACTCTTTATCCACTTTTTCTTTCTCAGCCATAAGATTTTCATAAGTTTCTTTTGTAACTTCTAGTTGTTTACTTTGTTCATTCAACCTCTCTTCTAACCGAGAAATTTTCATTTCAATTTCTTTGTATTCCTCACTACTTGCAGATCTTGCTAACTCTTTCCTTACATCCTTTGCTATTATTTGTAGTGTATCGATAGAATTACTTAAAATCGGCAAGGAACTAACTGCCCTTATAGCTTCACTTACTTCTCTACGAGCTGCTGTTCCTCTTGAAGATAATTTTTCAATTCTCTCACCATCAAATAAAAAGTAATTTACCATCTGTTTTGAAAGAAGTGAGTTGATTTTCCTTTGAATTAACTCTTCCTTTTCTTTATTGCTATTTCTTAATATTTTAGTTTGACCATCTTCGTCTTTATATTCTAAAGCTACTAACATCTCCATTTTTTTGACCATTGATGGAGTAATATGTAAATTCTGTGTGCGGGCAATTTTGAAAGTAGAATTATTTTCGATAACTTCGATGACAATTCTATAGTTACTATCTTTAATCTCCCTTCTTCGACACTCATCTAACTCATCATAATTCAATAATTCTGCTGCCTTATCTGAATCAATTTCTGAATCTCCAAATAAACACCATTTTATAGCTTGCATAAATGTTGTCTTCCCTGTAGAATTTGCAGCTCTTATTATAGTAATATTCTTTTTATTGTTGTTTATTTCAAATTCAATTTTAAAATCTCTATATTGTCTAAAGTTTTGTATGTGTATAGATTTTATCTTCATAGTTTTTCTCTCCCTATGATTTCATTAGCCTGTCCGATTAAATAACTACGTATATTACGTCTGACCTTACTTTTTTCATTCTCATTTTGAAAGGGATTATCTTTTAGACTTTGTTTTTCATTGGAAAGTACATATATTAAAAGTTTATTTACGTCTTCATTAGTTATATGGCTCATTATTAAGTTCCTCCAATACATGTCTGTATACTTCTTCTATTTCATTGATTATTAAATCATTTTGATTTTTATTTTCTGCAGCGAAATTAAACTCTTTCATTCTTCTTAATTCTCTATCCACTAAATAGGCATCTTCGGAAACAGGGTTAAAGTATAGATCTTCTAAAGATTCAGGTAACATAACTAAATCATATATATATGAAATGGGTTTCCCTGGTGCTTTCCTTAAGATTCTACCTCTTCTTTGAATAAACTCAGTCATTGAATCAGTACTTGAAAGTATATAGGCATGAGTCACTTCTTTTAAATTAACTCCTTGATCCAGACATTTTATAGCTAGTAGAGTATCAATCTCATGATTTTTAAATTGACGCAGAATTTCAATTCGTTCTACGTTAGGAATTTCGCTATAAATTTTTCTTAACTTACACCCTATATTGCCAAGTTGCTGAGAGACAAAATCTATATGTCTTAAATCATGAACGTTACTACCATCATTATAGTTTCCAGGTGAACAATAAATTATTTTAGGTTGCTTTATTGCATTCTCATCACTTAATAATTCTATTAATTTTGATACTTTTTCTATGTTAGCATTAGCAATTGATGTAGTAAGTTTTTCTATTTCTTTAAGAATATTCAGTTTTGATTTACTTTCTTTTAAAGTCTTCAATAATACTTGACGATACTGTGAAAGTTCATTTTTATTAAAAGATAAAATTATAGGAACATAATTATATTGGTTAAGAAAACCATTATCTATTGCATCTTTTAAAGTGTAACTAAAAACTATTTTATTAAAGAATTCAATTAGTAATTCACTTTCATCTTCATCTTTTCTGTATGGAGTTGCAGAAATACCTAACCTATATTTAAACTTTTTCTGGAGTTCTTCATATAACCCACGCATTTTTTCAGCTCCAAAACTATGAACTTCATCACAAATCAATAGTGCTTCTTTTTTTAAATGTAGTTCAATTAATTTTTGAAAGCTTTTCATGGAAAAAGTATTAGATGTAACAAGAATTACAACCGGCTCTGACATTGTAGAGCGTTTCTTTAACTTTACTTTTAGCATATCTCTATAGTTTCCTTCAGCAGAAGAACATTTAATAGCACTAATATTTAAAGCGGTTAATTCTTCATGCCATTGTTCGATTAAGTCTATTTGAGGAGCTACAATAAAGGTCACTAAATCATCACTGTGCTTTTGTAAGGCTTCTTGACAGGCAATTGCAGTAATAGTTTTACCCGTTCCAGTTGCCATTTCTAATAACCCGCTATAATTATTATTCTTCCACTTATTTATAGCTTCAATTTGATAATCATATAACGAGAATTTATCTACAATACTTATCCGTAGGTTCCCTTTATTTTTACGTCTCATTCTATCTTTAACGTCTTTGAACGCTTTAGTAATATTTGCTGTTAACTCACATTGAATGATGTTTGGATTTTGATCCTGCCATATATCATTAAAAGTGTTTTCCATATCTTCAATCACTTTTATATTTTCATATCGATCACCTTTAATTAACAAAGATGTTTCAAAATTCTTGAAGATAGCAGCACCAGTTTCGTTATTAGATCCAATAAAAGCCACTTTTGCATTTAATTCATCGATAAAGATTCCTTCTTTAGCATGGAAAATGCCATCTCCAACGCTAGTGGTCACAAAGCGGAAATCTATAATACCTTTTGCAATGAGTTCAGTAATATGTGCAAACTTTTTTTCATTAGTTTCAATTTCATAAATAGAAGCTATAATATTTTCTTCAATTATACGTCTAAGTTCATATCCTTCTTTAATACGAGTTTTGTCATCATCACTCAATTCTGGAGAACATATAATTTTCATTTTAAAATTATTACTAATATTTGAACTCCCTATTTCTTCATATAAACTATCGATAAAATTACTTGAAAAGTAGCCAGACATACGCTCATAGATTACCGATTCACTAATCATAGGTTTATAAAGTTCATCCATCAGACTATCATCAAAACTAACATACCTATCTTTGTAATTATTAAAATTAATCATTTTATCCCAACTTTATTTATGATTTCCTGATAGCGGTTTTATTAAAATTATAACTTTTTAATTGAAATTTTACCATGCTATTTACACAAACTGTAATAAACCTCTTAAAAACTAATCCCTATCATTTCTTTTGAAAGATAGTAGGAACTTTCTTATACTTATCCTCCTTATTTTCCTCCTTGATTATTATTTAAAATTCATTCAAAGTATCTCCTTGAACTTTATAATCAAATCCATATTCGCATACGATTGCTACTTTAATATTTAATTCTGTTAAATTATCAACATTTCATAATCTCTTGAATATTTCTGTTAAATTTTTCTTGCCAATATTTTTGGTTAGTCTTTGTTATATTGATTTTTTTTACAATTAAGAACATGTCAAAAAACATCCATTTACTAAAATTGCAGTCATGTATTTTGGTATGTAAATATTAGAGCTTCCAGTTAGTTTATTATAATTTTTCAATATCTTACTCCTTTATTATATAGCTATCTCCTCACAATAAGTTCAGGACTACTATTTGCCTCTTTAATTCGTTACATATTACAGCTTATCTGAGAATCATATGCGCTTTTTTGAATATCGTATTACCTTCGATTAATTATGTTTGTAAAAAGAGTGTTTGTTGGTTAGCATAATCGCAAATAACGAACTAAATTGTGCTATTATATATAAGTTAATGATAAGGAGGGCTCCTATGAAAAAACTTAAAGTTGCAGAGATGTTTGCAGGGGTAGGGGGTTTTCGTATTGGTTTAGAGAATACAAATAATAAGTTATTTGAGATTATATGGGCAAATCAATGGGAACCTTCTCGTAAAGTCCAACATGCTTTTGATTGTTATACCCATAACTTTACTTCAGGCATACATAGTAATATCGATATTACTCAAGTATCTAATTATGTATTAGCCGATACAAATGTAGATATGATTGTCGGAGGTTTTCCATGCCAAGACTACTCTGTAGCACGTTCACTAAATGGGGAACTAGGAATTCAAGGCAAAAAAGGCGTTTTATTCTGGGAAATTGCAAGATTTATACAAAATGTGGCCCCTAAATATATACTTTTAGAGAATGTTGATCGACTACTTAAATCACCAGCTAGTCAACGTGGTCGAGACTTTGCTGTTATGTTATCAACATTAAATGAATTAGGTTACGATATTGAATGGCGAGTTATAAATGCTGCCGATTACGGTAATGCTCAAAGACGTCGCCGCGTTTTTATTTTTGGTTACAGAAGAGAAAATAATTATGCCTTATCTTTAATTCAGAAAACAAACGAACAAATAGTATTTGAAGAAGGTTTTTTTGCTAAATCCTTCCCTATAACTAATGAAATTTATAAAAATAGAGTTTCTTCAGTTCAATTATCACACGATATTGTAGAAATTTCTGATAATTTTTCTTTTACTTTTCACGTTTCTGGGTACATGCGAAATGGACTTGTCTACACAACCCATACAGTTCCAAAATATGAAAAACCAATTACTCTCGGTGAAATTTTAGAAGATAATGTAGATCAATCTTATTTTCTTAATGACGATAAAGTTGAAAAGTTTAAATACTTACGTGGAGCAAAGAAATTTGAAAGAACTAATAAAGATGGCCATACTTACTGGTATAGTGAAGGTGGAATGTCTGAAACAGATTCTTTAGAATTACCAGCTCGTACTATGCTTACAAGTGAATCTAGTATTAATAGAAGTACCCATATTTTGAAAATAGAAAATCGTTATAGAACCTTAACCCCTGTTGAAGCGGAACGCTTAAATGGTTTTCCAGATAACTGGACAGATACAATGCCTGACAAGATGAGATTCTTCTGTATGGGTAATGCATTAGTTGTGCCATTGATTACTCGTATGGGGAATGAAATAGAAAATATTGAACTTGCTTATCCGGATGAAACAACACAACTGAATCTTTTCTAGACCTACTATTTATTTAGTAGGTCTTTTTGTTTGCTGTTATGGTATCATTAATTCAAATATTTGGTAAGAGGTGATGAGCTTGCAACCATTCGTCTATAAGACTGAACAAGAGTTAATAACATATGCCAAAGAAGCTGAAGGCAAGTATCTCTATGAAATTGATAAAGAGAATATGCTTACGAATACTAACGTTAAAGGCAAGGTAGGTCATATCATCGAGAAGAGTTACTTCGGTTACGATATTAACTCCAATACAGAGGCTGACTTTGCTGACTTGAACATTGAATTGAAAGCGACAGGTATCATCAGGGACAAACAGAAGAAAATGTTGAAAGCAAAAGAACGACTTGTACTTAATATCATCAACTATGAGAAAGAAGTAACAGCTGAATTCTTCACATCGAGTTACTGGAAGAAAAATCAGAAACTGCTTCTGTTCTTCTATGAATACATACAAGACAGCAACAAAAAGATGGATGCTTTTAATACACAGATTATTAAAGTCGACTTATTTCAGTTTCCTGAAGAAGACCTTAAAATCGTCAAGCAAGACTGGAAAATCATCAACGATAAGATTCGTAATGGCGAGGCTCACCTTCTCTCTGAAGGAGATACAATGATACTGGGTGCCTGCACAAAAGGCTCAAGCGCTAAAACAGTAAGAAAGCAGCCTTTCAGTGACGTTCTTGCGAAGCAACGTGCTTACTCCATTAAACAAGGTTATATGTCTACACTGGTCAGAAAACTGATCAGCGAAGAGCATCTGGTTTCTATTACTTCTTCAAAAGAAATTGCGGAAAATTCCATCGAGACAGTTCTTCTTAATAAGTTCAGTCCCTATTTCGGGATGTCAGATAAAGATATCGCAAAAAATGAAGGGATTCCTATGTCACAAGGCAAGGCCAATGTTTCATACTTAATCAGTGCCATGTTAGGAATCAAAGGAACGAAGTTATCGCAGATTGAAGAGTTTGAGAAGTTTGACATTAAGTTTAAAACAATCATCCAGGAAGCGGACGGGAGACTGAAAGAACATATGTCTTTTGAGAATATTGACTTCAAAGAATATGCGAGCACACCTTGGGAAGACAGTTCCTTGAAAGAGAAATTTGAATCGACAAAGTGGTTGTTCATAATATTTCAGAAAGATTTGGAAGGCAATAAGATATTCAAGAACATTAAACTCTGGAATATGCCGGGGGACATAATAGACAATGAACTTAAAAGCTTCTACCTGCAGACACAAAAAGTTTTAAATGATAGGGTTATCTTAACTGAAACATCAAGAGGAATAAAAAATAACCTTCCCTCTGCACAAGATAATCCAGTCTGTCATATTAGACCGAAAGCAAGAAATGCAGAGGATAAGGTTAAGTTGCCAGATGGCCAGATGATAACGAAGCAGTGTTTTTGGTTGAATAAAAATTTTTTATATAATTTGGTAATATGTGTATAGATTTTGTTTATTAATTGTTACTCCGTAGTCATTATAATAAGGTTTTCTTTTTTCAAATAAGTAATCAACCATATTTTTTTTCTCATTCATTTTTGCATAATGAATTTTCCTATGACAATTTGGACATAAACAAGTTATGTTATGAGCAAAGTCAATACTGTAATCATATAAATCTTGTACAGCCATAGGTATTAGGTGATGGGCTTCTATGTATGGTTTATTATTATAATCACTTATAAATGTTTTATGATTACTATTATATTCACATGTCCAATTCGCGAATTCTTTTGCTTTATTAACTTCTACGATACTTCTAGGATATTTCATGCTTGTATTAGATTTAACTTTGTTTTCTTTTAATAATGGCGCTATTTTTTCTTCCACTTTTTTATAATAGTAAAATTTTTCTTCATTCATTTGAATGTTTTCACTTAACCTATTAATGTACTCATCTATAGGCTGTTCATATAACACTTTCAAATTTGTTAAAAATGAGAGATAACACCTTATAGCAGCATTAGGAAATCTAGCTTCTTTCACGTTATATTCACTAAAATCCTTAAATTTAGTTAAACTTTCGATGAGCTTGTATGAATAAAAAGAGTATGGATCATATATAGTTGAGCCGGAAATATCTTCAACTATTATAAAAATCCTTATCAAATATCTAGTATAAGAGCCCGCTTTTTCACTTTTGCCATCCTTTGCTCTACCAGCCTTAACTGTTAAAGCAGAAGCAAATTTTTGATATTCTAAGAAAAAGTCTTGATGCTTAGCTTTCATAGCTATAAAATCTTGTTCGGTAGCTGCTATTTTCCTAAACAATCCAAGCCCTCCTTATTCTATATATTTTTTCGTCGTTATTAATTTCTTTTGTCAGGTATTTTAATCATTTCATCTACTGTCATCCCGAAGTACTCAGCAATCTTCACTAATTCCACTCCTGTGATGACCTGCTCACCATTTTCTATCTTTGAATATTTCGAAGGTACATGTCCTAACATCGCTGCGACGTCTTTAGCTTTGATCTCTAAGTTTTCTCTATGCCACTTGACAGCTATGACTAACTCTTTATTATTCATAATTTTACCTCACTTTTTTAAAGTGAGGATACTAATATATCACGCAAAGAAGCGGAATCTTCCCATCCTGGAAAGATTCCGCATTTTCATCATTTTTTATTATATAATGATGGATTAGTCAGTTTTCATTAACTCCTGATTCATCAGCAGCAGATCCACTTTCGTCACTGTCTCCCCTATAGTCAGCAATTTTCCGCGCCACAAGTTGAACTCATAGTAATACCCTTTATCTTTCAGCTGCGTGATTTTTAAGTGTTCATGTCTATCGAAATACGTCGCGTAATGATTCTCCAGATAACGTACAATCAACTGTTCAGGCAACATCGTCTCTACCTCTTTTTGACGTCATTATAACTCATCTCACGTGGCCAATAATTGATTGTTCCAGTATGGAAATTTTACACAAATACCATGTCTGTTATATTATAATATACTTTTATGTCACGCTGCTTACAGATGCGCTGAATAACGTTAATAGTTCAGCATCTGTATGATGCGATGATTACAATGTTGACAGATCATCAGCAGACAGTCATTGAATTCTAAGGTGACTATAGAATCATTGGCATTCTCCAGCCATTCATGTTTATAATAGTGTAACTATACTTTTGTGAAGGAGATGTTTCGATGGATTTTAGAACAATGATTGACTACTTGAAAGACAAACAGTGGGAAAACAATGAACTTGGGATGGCAATTGCCATTATCGTGATCGCAAGCATATTCACGACTCCTATTCTCGGTGTACCACTTGGTATTATCGTCTATCTGTATATGTACGAACGTGAAGAGATGGAACAGTACAAGCGCAATAGAAGAAAATAAACAAGCAGAGCGGATGCTCTGCTTGTTTTATGACGTCGTTTTTTGTTTTTTCGGCCATATATAATAACTTGCTGTAATGAGCCCATCAATGATAATAATCATCGTCCACAGCCTAATAGCCCCTGTCATTGCCTCAGTCTTATCAGGTTGACCGACCAACCAGACGACCAGCCACATCAATCCCATTCCAACCAGATAAGCAAGTATATGACGTCTAGTAAACTGCAGTGATGCGTTCGCATAGTGCATGCCGAATAATTTGTCCTTCGTTATATGTTCTTTCAATACCCATTGTCTAAACAGCTTGTCAGCATGTGCAATCATGCGTTTTCCGAATACGAGCGATACGGCGATATAGGCTGCTGCTAAAGCATGAGCTATAGTTGCAGATGCACCGTTCAGCATATCAATCGTTGCCGCGGTAAGCAATACGATGTCAATGACCGGTACGAGTGCGAAAAATACCATGCTCAACTTCTGCTGCTTCATGATGTAACGCGTCGTCAAACCTGCGATAATCACTACCCAGAACGCGATTTCAGCGCCGATGATCAACCATAGAATGATACTCATTTATTCCGCCTCCATCCAGAATTCGACTTCGTTTATAACGATCGCTTCAATCATGTCGTTGCTTACAGAATCGACCGCAAATAACTTATGCATGGCAAGCCCATCAATCAATGCAACCGCTCTTAACGTCGTCAGTTCTCGGTCAAGTCCTGCCTTTAATACACCTGCAGATTCCAGCGCACTGAGCGCTGTCACGACCAACTTCCTTATATCATCCTGCATCGTGTCTTTCCCTTTTTCCTGCGTCATCATCTGGAATGCCGTCCACACTTCCATATCGGCATATCGATCATCATCAAGCGGCAGTGTCGCAAGAATCGCTTCAATGATTTTCTGCTGGATAGGTAATTCACTCGTAATAATCTCTTTAATTCGGTGTTCGACCTTCTCTTTGACATACGCCATAACCGCTGTCAGCAGTGCTGCATGGTCTGGATAATAATAGCGCATCTGTCCAGATGAAATTCCCGCCTGATCTGCGATTTGTCGCACTGACATCCCTTTGATTCCATGATCACTGATGGATTGCCAGGCGTGTCTGACAATTTCCTGCTTCTTCTGTTCTCTGTCAATGATTTTCGGCATCAAGCCACTCCTTTTTAATACAACTGTATGATTTAAATTTATTTTAACACACTTGTATTAAAATACAACAAAAAAGCCGAGCGACATAACGTCGCTCGACTAATCATTATTCAGTTGTTACTTCTTCTTGCCATCAATGTATGCTTTGTCATACTGGTTGATTGTAGAAGAATTCACGACGACACCTTTCACGTATGGCTGCTCTAAATATGCGCTGCCGCGTTGAATGATTGGAATCGTATGTGCTTCTTTAAGCAGCATCGTGCTCGCTTCACCTAAAGTATCCCAGCGTTTTTGAGGGTCAGATAACAACGGTCCTTTTGCATCTTCAATCCTCTTATCGTACTCTGGATCGTTATAACCTGTGTTCGTCTGTTTAGACCAGAACAGATCCATGAACGTCATCGGGTCAGCATAGTCAGGGAACCAGTTACCATATGCCAGCTCATAATCGCCTTTTGCTTCAAGTGCTAGTTTTTGTTTGAACGGCACTTGCTTGATCTTAATCGTTAATCCGTCAAGATTCGATTCCCACTGCTCTTTGAAGTATTCCGCATCTTTCTTAGATGTATCAAGGTCAGTTGTCAAATACTCAATTTCAATCTTATCTTTACCAAGTGCTTTTTTCGCTTCAGCCCAGTGCTCTTTCGCTGCATCAACGTCATAGTTCAGTTCGTCGCCGCCTGCAATTTCAGAGAAGTCAGAACCATCCGGCCCTTTGTATACATCTTTTGGAGTCAATTGATTCGTTGCTACCGCACCATTATTGACATTGTTTTTCACGTAAGATTCTTTGTCAATCGATTTAGCAAGTGCTAAACGAAGATCTTCATTCTGTAATTCTTTTTTGCCTTTGTGCTGGATTCTGATGAACTGAATCGCTGATGTCAATTCTGTATGGAAGTCATCATTTTCTTTGTATTTATCGACGCTTTCTGCAGATACACCCACAGAGTCCACTTTACCTGTTTCGTATAAGTTCAGTCCTGTCTGTACGTCTTTGACGACACGGTAGTTGATTTCCTCCAGCTTCACTTCATCTTTATTCCAGTAATCATCGTTCTTTTCTAATTTGAAGTTTTCTTCTGTATTCCATTCAGTCAATTCAAACGGACCGTTGTATACAGCGTTTTCTTCACCGACACCATATTTATCGCCTTTTTCTTCTGCGAATTTATGATTTTTCGGCATGTAAGTTCCGAATGCCAGTAAACTTTCGAAGTACGGTTGTACGTTTTCAAGCTCAATTTCGAGTGTGTGATCATCAACCGCTTTAACACCTAACGCTTCAGGATCTTTTTTGCCTGTATTGATGTCTTCAGCATTTTTGATGTCATACATGATGAACGCATATTCTGAACCGGTGTCTTTATCGACAACGTTACGCCATGCGTAGACGAAATCTTCTGCAACAACAGGATCACCGTTAGACCATTTCGCGTCTTTACGAAGTTTGATGGTCCATGTTTTGTCATCATTTGATTTTTCCGGTTCTCCTTCAGCAAGTGCTGGGACCGGTTGTGAATCTTTATCCAGCTTGTATAATCCTTCAAATACGTTTTGATATACCTGGAAGCTGACTAAGTCTGTCGCTAACGCCGGGTTCATTGATGGAATATCTGATGATGATGTCAGATTCAATACTTGTTCCGCTTTTGAACCCCCTTTTGCGCCGCCGTCATCTCCTGATCCACCTGAACATGCTGCTAACACTGTTGAAGCTGTTAATACGGGTACGAGAAGCCAATTCATCTTCTTCATAGCTTTCCTCCTGATATGTAATATTTATGCACTAAATTAATAAAATTCAAAATGCTTTCTTAAAATTATCATAATCAAATATAAATCATAAAGCAACTAATATTTTGAAAATTCAGAAATAATCACTCAAAAAAAATAAGCTGATAGATGGTATCTGCTTATTTTTGATAGTAGTGACGGGTAAAGAACTTCCCTTCTAGACCTAACTGCTTATAATACTGTGCCATCTGCCGTGCATTATGCGTTGCCCACATCACATCGGTTGCGTATTGGTGACGTCCTGGATCAGCAGGGTTGAAGCGCATGGAATACAGCGTGTACTGGCTGTCACGTGACAAATATTCACGGTGAATGAACGCAGCGCCTCCTCTGACTGCTTTCTCAGGAGAATCCCAGCCCTGTTTCTGAGCAAACCGCGCACCGTCCATGACCGGATTTTGATCATAGGCCCCGATACCGAAGAAGTTGTAGTAGCGTCTGCCCTTCTTATCGCGCTGCCCTTCTTTGTTCAGCGTCACCCCTTGAGCCAGTTCACTGGTTCCTTTACCGGTCTCAAGCATCGCATGACTGATCAGATAGATCTCATTGACATCTTCTTTTTTGGACGCACGTGCAAAAGCTTTGCCGAGACCCTCTAGAATCCCCCGGTCTTCCAGCAGTTCATTCAACGTATCCGCATCAATCTTCTGCGACAGCTTCAAATTTAGAAATTGATAGCGCTGTTCACTATGATGGTAGAATCTATCCGGCTTCATATAACGGTCGATATCATCACCAACTGCTTTTGACCATACTACACCGTTAGAAATAACAGGAGACGCCTTCAACTGACGTGCCTTTGCTTGTTGATACGTCCATTTCACTGTCACCCGCTTATCTTCCATCCGTTCTTCGTATGCCGCGATTGACATTCGAATCAGCAGATAGATACCGAATCCTATGAAGACAAGAATACCGGACAGAATCCATTTGTTTCTTATTTCAAGCTGACGCTTTGTTAACCGCTTCTGTGCCAAAGTGAACCTCCATGTTTACCTTCATATAAAAAGGGTAATTTGTAACTTATACCCCCCTTCATTTTCTATCTATACACCCGCAGCGCCCTTACTGCGGGTGCTTTTCTACTTACTTTAGCAAAACCCGGGCTGAAAATAAAGACATCCTCACCCCGACAAATAAAAACTGAGCCGCTGGTGCAATCTTTCAAAATAATATTGGACAGATCAACAGACCTAGCTCTATTGTAAAACAAATTGAAATTAGAATTCAAAAATCAGACGGCCTGTCTCCGATTCAATATCGGAAACAGGCCGTCTGATTAAATGTTTTTTCTGTCCCAATTACGGGTTCAGTACCGTAGAGGATTGATTTCGATTTTTAGTGATACTCCAAATCCGTAACTTTCACATGGTTAGGTTCAGATGTATTTTTAAAATCTACATTATGAAATCCAAATAATACTGCTAATAAAGTAAATACTGTAAGACCTTTAGATAGTTTTTTCATCGGTAATCTCTCCTATACTGTTTTTAAATGATTATATTCTACAAGTTCTTGTTCATACAAATCAATCAAATTTACATTATTTTTTAGTTTTGCTATACCATAACCGATATCATAGAGTTCTCTATCTTTATCAGTAATAATTCCTAGATCTTGCTTAGCTCCACAAATAAAGTAAATTAAATTATCCATTAAATATAATAAGTTATTCTCAAGACATATTTCTAATCCTTGTTGAGCAGATTCTAAACTTTCACTGTATTTCTCTTCAATCATAAGTAGATTAGCGTATTGATAGTATACTTTTACTGCAGTTTCATTATAAATCATATTTTTCTTAATAATGCTTTTAGCTTTATTAATAGCTCTGTCTGATTCTTTAATGTTATCTACTTTTCGGTAAAAAATTGATAAAGAGTTATAAATACTTGCATCAAGCTCAGGATCATCAACATTAATAGTAGTATTACTTAGTGATTCCAGCCTAGCAATGCTCTCATGTAATTTGTCCCGATTTTGTCCAATACATACTGCTTTGATCCAAGAGAAATATTGGTGTTCGTATTCAGTCAAAACAGTCTGAAGTTGAGCATCTATAAATACTTCCAATGTTTCAAAATCATTGATTTCTAAATAATCCTGACATATCTTTTTCCCACGAATCACGTTGTTGACTTTTTCGACTCCAAAAAAATAATCCATGCTGACATTCAGCTTATTCGCAATCAGAAACAACGTTTCAGAACTCGGCATGATTTCATTTTTTTCAATTCGACTCACCTGACTTTGCGTACAAATATCTTTTGCCAGCTCGGACTGTGTCATTTTCACTTCTTTTCTTCTCTTAATGACTTTGTCCCCAATGCTTATCGGCACACCATCACTCCTTTCGTTGTAATAATATTCTGACAATCAACTATAAATAATATACCTTAATTATACTCTTTATGCAATATTGCATTTGAAATATTTATTTTTTTTTTTTAAAGAAGGTAATAGATTTTTTTAATCAATTGAAAAAGACTGGAGCGCATCTGCTCCAGTCTGTTAATGGTCATTGTACCTGTCATTCATCGACATCTGTTTATAAAATTTTAAGGCCGCTTTTTTCGATATCTTTTGCGAAGCCTTTCACTGTATCAACCGATAATTCATTCACGTCACGACCGATATTCGGAATTTTCTTCACGACATCGCCAGGACATGTAATGATATCACAGCCGATTTCGTCTGCCTGGATGACATTGTATAGTTCACGGCAGCTTGCCCATAACAGCATGACGCCTTCTTTTGAGTGACATACTTTTTCTGCTTCTTTCATCAACGGCAGGGGATCAACACCTGTATCCGCAATTCTTCCTGCAAATACAGAGACGTATGTCGGCACGCCTGCTTTGACGGCATCCGTGATTTCTTTCACTTGTTCAATCGTATAGACCGCAGTGACATTCAATTGAACATCTTTCTCAGACAATTCTTTAATCAGTGGAATCATGGATTCGCCTTTTGTATTGACGACTGGTATTTTAACGAAGACATTATCGCCGTAGCCCATCAGGATTTCAGCTTCTTTACGCATCGTCTCCATGTCATCTGCGAATACTTCAAATGAAATAGATGCATCAGGAATCGCTTTAACTGCATTTTCTGCAAACTCTTTGTAGTCAGTTACACCTGCTTTTGCCATCAATGACGGGTTCGTTGTGAATCCATCTACTTCTTTATTATTGTAAGCTGATTTCATCTGCTCGATATCAGCGCCATCTGCAAATACTTGTACTTTCAAGTTTTCCATTACTATTCCTCCTGTAATTGAAGTGTGATTCAATTTCACTATAACGCTATATAATGATAATTACAAATGAAAGATAGGCAAAACTAGTGGTGGTAAATTCCTCTCTTCATGCTAAAATAGTTTCATACTAAGTTTTGGAGGCTATTCATGCATAAAGCACACAAATTCTTCTATCTATCCGTTACCTTTGTCATTCTTAGTGTGTTTCTAAGCGTTCATAATCCTATCATCAAAGGGTTGTTCGGTTCTATCAATGCGATTATCCTGTTCACCGGTCTAGTGAATGCTATTCTACTGATTATCAGCATCTTACTCGTTGATATAGCTATTAAACGTCCGAAACAAATGTCTGATGGCTTAAGGAAATGGGTCAAAGTCTGGCCTTGGATTATCCTGATAGTGATTCTCTATCATTTATTTTCAGGATTATTGTTGTTCGGCATTTTGTAGAAATGGTGCTTCTCATGCAGTTTCTTTTAATGGAGGCATATGATGAAATATGTATACGTCTGTATCTTCGCCTTTATCGGCGGAGCATTACGTTATGAACTGAGCCTGCTGTTTGATCCTGCAGGGACGTTTGTCGTCAATATGGTCGGGGCGTTTGTCCTTGGATGGCTGTCTGTCAAGCTGATGGCGATGAAACATACCGCCCTGAAGACCGGTATCACTGCTGGACTGGTCGGCAGCTTCACGACCTTTTCCACATTCAGTCTGGAAAGTGCGGCGCTTATTCAAGTTAATGTCTTGTACGGTACAGGCTATATAGCTGCGACAGTGCTGCTCGGCATGACATTCGCTTATCTCGGGATGAAATGGGGGGCTGTCCAATGATTGAAGTCGGAATCGGCTCTATGATCGGTGCCTGTATCCGGGTATTTTTAAGTCAGTATAATGGCCGTTTCCCATGGATGACTCTCATCATCAATAGTGCCGGGTCACTGCTGCTCGGTATGCTGACACATATGAGTGGCTGGTTGTTTTTCGGGACCGGAATCATGGGCGGCTTAACTACATTTTCAACATTTTCAGTGGAAGCTGTGACACTTGTGGCATCTGACCGCAAGTCTGGTATGACCTACATCGCTCTATCCATTATTCTGCCGCTGACTTGTTTCACGGCAGGACTCCAGCTGATCGATTAATACATCATAAAGGCCTTCTAACAAGATTAGAAGGCCTTTATGATTATGCTCCTGTAAATTCAGCAGGATCCGGTCCGATTCTGCGGTCTTCGTTCAACTGATCGATTTCGTAATGATCTTCCTGTGTTAATTCAAAATCAAAGATATTTAAGTTTTCTGCTATCCGTTCTGGTGTTACTGATTTCGGAATGACGACGACATCATTCTCAATGTTCCAGCGAATCACGACTTGTGCCGGTGTTTTGCCGTGCTTGTCAGCGATATTATGGATGACTTCATTCGTCAATATCTCACCGTTCAATAAAGGTGACCATGATTCTGCGACGATTTGTTTGTCTGCTAAATAGTGTCGCAGCTCTTTCTGGTTCAAGTACGGATGAAACTCCACCTGATTGATGACTGGTTTCACTGAAGCCTGTTTCAATAAAGCCTCCAAATGCTCAATGTTAAAGTTGCTGACACCGATATTTCTTACTTTACCGTCGTTATATAACTGTTCCATTGCTTTCCATGTATCGATGAATGCTTGATTATCCTGCCCCGGCCAATGAATTAAGTAGAGATCCAGATAATCCAGTCCGAGCCGTTCGAGTGATGCGTTATAGGCAGCAATCGTTGTGTCGCATCCATAATCACTCAGCCACACTTTAGATGTGACAAATAAGTCGCTGCGGTCAATCCCCGCTTCTTCTAGTCCTAGACGAATTCCTTCGCCGACTGATTGTTCATTCTGATAGATCATCGCTGTATCGATGCTGCGGTAACCTGAAACAATCGCATGTCTTACTGCATCGACAGCCTGCTGACCTTCTTCTACTCTAAAGACACCGAGTCCTACTTTTGGCATGACATTGCCATTATGAAATGTAACTGCTGATTCCATTTGAACACCCCTTTTTTTAGTTCTTATCATATACCCTGATACTACTAAAAAAAACCGACCGATTACGGCCGGTTGCTACTACGGATTCAAATGTTCAATATCATCGCGTATCAATTCTAGTTCATCCACTGAATATTGAAACCTTCCGTGGAAGACATATTTCTCAAAGAACAGTTCAAGCTCGTCTTCACCGACGACCACTTTGACGTTCTTATCTCTTGAGTAATTGTTCATCGTCCCGGAATCATGACCTTCTCTGTTGAAGTAGGCAATGGATGTGACAGGATATTTCAGTTTGAATGTTTCTTCAACGAGTTCTGCCCGGCGTTTCAAGTCTTCAATGTTATCTCGTAATGAGCGGAAATAGACAGCGCCTTTCTCCTCATCTCGTTCCATCGCAAGTGTCTGTTCGATGTAAGGGTCGATATCCAGCAGACTGAATATATGTTCAAACATCGGTTCCTGTGAGAACTGTGTCTGATCTACGCCGTGATAGATATGCCCTTTCCAGTAATGCGAATCAATGATGTATACACCTGTTCGTGTCAATACGATGTGGGCAATTTTCTCTGTCCGCTTCAGATCACGTCCGGGAATAAAGACATTGGCAAGGACATGCATATCTTCAGGTCTGATTCGTTCGTTTCGGACAAGACGTTCTTTGAGCTGAATCAATGTCAGATCCGTCAAATACTCGCCACCGTTTTTGGACAGATGTTTCAAGCTGTCGATTTGAATGGCTTGTTTAGATACTTGTTCATCATAGATCTCTTTCTGCTGGGCGAACGCTTTTTTCTGTTCAAGCCGTTCTTTCTCAGCTTTGTCCTGCAGTTCTGCTGACAATTTCTGTTTGTCATCTGCATGCTGATCGGCCAGTCTCAGTCGTTCACGTTTTGCTTTGCTGTTAGTAACGATCCAGAGCACTAAGAACAGCAGCGCCAGAACACCGAGCGCAATAATAATGTAATGAAGCGGTGTAAGTTCAGTCATGAAATTCTCCTTTGTATATATAGGTTTATTCATATTATAATCAAAATTTACGTTTTCTTCAGTATTATTCATAAAATTTCATCTGATCAATTTTGAGAATATTACTCTTTTTTCAGCCGAACTCACAAAAAAACGGAAACCCGTTCAAGGTTTCCGCTGTCTAAGATGTTATTGAATCGCTGCTTTCAAGCTGTCGACTTTGTCTGTCTGTTCCCATGGCAGCTCGACATCTGTACGGCCGAAATGTCCGTAAGCAGCTGTCTGCTTGTAGATCGGACGGCGCAGATCAAGCATCTTGATGATACCTGCCGGACGTAAGTCGAATGTGCTGCGTACGGCTTCTACAAGTGCTGATTCTGAGTAGTCGCTTGTACCGAACGTATCGACAGAAATCGATACAGGATGAGCCACACCGATCGCGTAGGCTAGCTGTACTTCTGCTTTGTCAGCAAGCCCTGCCGCTACGATGTTCTTCGCGACATAACGTGCTGCATAGGCGCCTGAACGGTCTACTTTCGTTGCATCTTTACCAGAGAAGGCACCGCCGCCGTGACGGGCATAGCCGCCGTAAGTATCAACGATGATTTTACGGCCTGTCAAGCCTGCATCCCCTTGAGGTCCACCGATAACAAAACGTCCAGTCGGGTTGATGAAGTATTTCGTTTCGTCATCGATCAGTTCTGCGGGAACAACAGATTTAATGACGTGCTCTTTAATGTCCGTCTGAATCTGCTCCAGCTCAATTTTCTCATGGTGCTGAGAAGAAATAACGATTGTATCGATACGTTTTGGCTCGTTATTCTCATCATATTCAACAGTGACTTGTGTCTTACCGTCCGGACGTAAGTAGTCAAGCGTACCGTTCTTACGCACTTCTGTTAAGCGACGTGCCAGTTCGTGTGCCAATGAAATCGGCAGCGGCATTAAGCTCTCTGTTTCATTACATGCATAGCCGAACATCAGCCCTTGGTCACCTGCACCGATAGATTCAATGTCAGAATCAGACAGCTCTTCGCGGTCTTCAAGCGCACGGTCAACACCTTGTGCGATGTCTGGAGACTGCTCATCAATCGCAGTCAGAACAGCCATCGTCTGGAAGTCATAACCATATTTAGCGCGCGTATAACCGATTTCTTTCACTGTTTCACGCACGACTTTTGGAATATCGACATAGGTCGTTGTTGTGATTTCGCCGGCAATGAGTGCCATCCCAGTGGTCACTGATGTTTCGCATGCAACACGTGCTTTAGGGTCCCCTTTTAAGATTTCATCAAGAATCGCATCTGAAATCTGGTCAGCAATTTTATCCGGATGTCCTTCTGTCACTGATTCAGAAGTAAATAGTTTACGATCTGCCAATTTAATATCTCCTTTTTCTATGAAAGTTATACGGTTTATCCATAAGAAAAGCCTTCTCCACAATTAAGAGAGAAGGCTCGATTAATACAAGTCCATTCACTCTTATCGTTCAGATGAAATCTGCAAACGGTTTGGCACCTTACTTAAAAGGTTGCTGGGCTTCGTAGGGTCCATGTCCCTCCACCACTCTGGATAAGAGAATCCGCAAGTAAGATAATACTAAACTATTTGTTAAACGTCAATAAATTTAAGAAATACATAATTTTCTGTCTTTAAAAACTGCTTGAGAATCTGCCGTGATTAGTATAGACTATTGGGTCTGTTATGTTATACTATTTGATGAAACTGCTTACATTGCAGAAACTATTACTGGAGGATTATAACATGAACGATACATCGACGTATAATGAAAATCTGGATCAATTACTAGCAAAACCTTCTACTAAAAAACAGTTGTCTCGCACTCAGCTGATTCAGGACATACTGGATAATGGTGAAGGTGTTCTTACAGACTCAGGAGCAGTAAAAGCAGAAACAGGAAAATATACGGGTCGTTCGCCTAAAGATAAATTTATCGTAAGAGAAGCTGAAACTGAAGATAAAATTGACTGGAACGCCATCAACCAGCCCATCGAAGAGGACGTCTTCTTGAAACTTCTCGACAAAGTGACTTCTTATTTAAACACAAAGGACAAAGTCTATGTCTTTAACGGGTATGCCGGCGCCGACGCTGCGACTCAGCTGAAACTGACTGTCATCAACGAAATGGCATGGCACAACTTGTTCGCCCGCACGATGTTCATCCGTCCCGAAACGACTGAAGAAGGATTGAACATCTCACCTGACTTCACTATCATCTCAGCGCCGCACTTCAAAGCTGACCCCGAAGTGGATGGAACGAAATCCGAGACATTCATCATCACAAGCTTCAAACACAAAGTCATATTGATCGGCGGAACTGAATATGCCGGCGAAATGAAAAAAGGAATCTTCGGTGTGATGAACTATTACCTGCCAGATAATGACGTGATGAGCATGCACTGTTCAGCAAACGTCGGCGAAAACAAAGACGTCGCCTTATTCTTTGGACTATCAGGTACTGGTAAAACGACGTTATCAGCAGATCCACAGCGCAAATTAATCGGTGATGATGAACACGGCTGGAATGACAACGGAGTCTTCAATATTGAAGGCGGATGCTACGCGAAGACAATCGATCTGACGCGTGAGAAAGAGCCACAGATCTATGATGCCATCCGTTACGGCGCTATTTTAGAAAACGTCAAAGTAGATGAGGCCGGTTTCCCTGACTACGAGGATAAATCATTGACTGAAAACACACGCGCCGCTTACCCGATTGAAAATATCGATAACATCATACTGCCATCTATTGCAGGGCATGCGAAGACCATCATCTTCCTGACAGCAGACGCATACGGCGTACTTCCTCCTATCGCTAAATTAAATAAAGACCAGGCAATGTACCATTTCTTAAGCGGATTTACATCAAAACTCGCTGGAACTGAACGCGGCGTCACAAGCCCGCAGCCGGTATTCTCGACATGTTTCGGCTCACCGTTCCTACCGATGCATGCGACCGTTTATGCGAACAAGCTCGGTGAACTGATCGATAAACATAATGTCGATGTCTACCTCGTTAACACTGGCTGGACCGGCGGCGAATACGGCGTAGGTTCACGCATGAACTTGACCCATACACGTTCAATGGTCCGTCGTGCCATCAGCGGTGCATTGAAAGAAGTAGAATATAAGACAGATGAGGTGTTTGGATTAAGCATCCCTTCCCACGTACCAGGTGTCCCGAGCAATATTTTAATGCCGCGCGATGCATGGGTGTCTCACGAAGCTTATGACGAAAAAGCGAAAGAACTTGCAGTGATGTTCAAAGAGAACTTCAAAAAATTCGGAGACCGCTCAGCTGAAATTGAAGCGCAAGGCGGATTCACTTACAAAGGCGAATAATAGTAAATATGGTATCGATCAAAAGGCCCTGATGAGCTACTCATCAGGGCCTTTTGATCGATCCTATACGATTATTCCACAGCAGTCATCCATTCTATTATTTTACGAAGTGTCTTCCGTTCATTCGGCGGTGTAAATACATGTTCCTCTCCTTCGACGATATGCATCTCATAAGGAACACCCAGATGTTTCAGCCGGTCTGCTAAAGTATACGCATGCTGTAGTCCTACCTGCTTATCGTCTGTGCCATGAATAATCATCACGGGTGGACTTGTCGAAGTAACGTGCTGATAGCCGTTTCGTCTGTCGTATGCCGCTCTATCCACAGTAGGTTTGCCGATCAATCGCTTCATCATGCCGCGCAGATCCTGCCGCTCTTCGTACATTAAATAAATGTCAGTGACACCACTATGACAAATAAAAGAAGTGGCACCGACTTCCTGATAAGTCAGCAGCCCTTGTATACCTCCTCTTGAAAAACCAATGAGATGTACAGGTACATCAGGATAATGGGTCTTCAATATACGCACGAGTGCCCGCACGTCTTCCAAGTCTGCCCCGCCAAATTCATCTTTGCCGTTATCATTTCTTGTGCCTCGGTAATAAGGAGCAGCGACCAGTGTGTGAGGTCCTGCAAACTGCATCAGCCGGACCGGTCTCACCTGTCCGACACCTCCTTTACCCCCTCTTAAATAAATAACGATGCGTTTCACTTCTGCGGCATCTAGAATCAATGCTGATACGACGAATTCATCCGAATAGTAATCCACTTCATTCAGTTGTCTGTCACCATACCATGCAGCAATGGGTGTTGCCTTCAGCCACATGACGTCACCTCTCTCACTATATAATTGATGCAGTCATCATCAAGCAGTCTGCTGCGATGGTCTGTTATCCGGCGGATATCATCGACCAGTACCGGACCATACGTCTCGTAGTAATGTTCCCGTCGCTCCATATGGCTTAGTTCTGCTGTGAAAACATCTTTTGAAAATGGTGGATCAGTATAGACAGTATAAGTCGTCATGTACCGGAGCGACTCGGTACGGCCGCCTGTCTCCTCAAATAATTCGCGTCTGGCAGCGTTCACTGTTGATTCATCAGCCTCCCGCTTACCGCCCGGAAATTCGATACCGCGCTCTTTGTGATGTGTGAGTACAAGCTGTCCTTCATATGTCGCAATAATCAGCACATGGTCATGAACCGGTCTGTCCTGCTTAAGTACCACTCTATATCCTAGTTCATCGATAAATTCCATAGTCTATCCCCGTTCACCCCTCTATGATAAAATGATACTATCAAAACGTATGAGGTTATTATGAAGAAAATCATTTATATTATCATTATTCTAACATTAATGACAGTCGGTTGTAGCAAAGAAACACCTGCCCCTAGGACGAAGGACGAAACACTGAAACAACTACAGCAGTCCATCAAAGCCATCGATAGTCTGAGCAGTGAAAGTGAAAATAAAACGACGGTTATATATAATAAGTTCACAACACAGTTTACTCAAAAAACAACAAGTCAGACGAATACATTGGATGAATTCAATTCAGCAGTGGAAGCGGATAGCAACCATTCACGCTATCCGGTCCACAGCTACCGTGTTTATATTAAGGGTGGTGTACTAAGAGCCGATCCGGATCCATCATACCTCACTTATCAGGCAAGACGTGCGGATACGAAGTACATCGAAGCGGCTATCGCCGATATTTTCAATTTGAAACACATCGTCCAGGGCGTCATTAAACCATCAGCTGACGACGTGTCGATCGATGAACAAGCCATTCATTACAAAGGCACTGGGGCAGTCATGAAAGAGCTGTTTGAATACGGGCTTGTATCATCAAGCATGAACCAGATAGAACCTCTCTCTGACTTGAAAGACTTAACTGTTACATCCGGCAGTTACAGCATCCAGTACTCTCCTGTCAAAGTATATCCGAAAACATTGACCTTCCAAGTAGAGGTCACAGCGACCATTGACGAAGACCCGGTGATGATTAAGATGGAACAGACGACAGATTACTACGATTTCAACAAAACAAAGGTCACTGACCTGACAGAATAGAGGAATGAAATGAAACAGCTATTAATTTCATGTATTCAGTTTTACCGACGATATATTTCACCTATGACACCGCCGGCATGCCGCTTCTATCCGACATGTTCACAGTACGGTATAGAAGCGATTGAAACGCATGGGGCACTGAAAGGAAGCATGCTGACAGCAGCGCGCATCAGTAAATGCCACCCCTTCCATGAAGGCGGCTTCGACCCGGTGCCACCGAAAAAGAAAGCTAGCACAAAGGGAACTCGGTGACGAGTTCCCTTTTTTTATATATGCAATCCATCTTCTTTCAATACGGTTCCAGCCGCTGCACATCTACTTGCGGAAAACTCATCGTCATCATACCTGCTGAAATGGTTTCCTCCCAGTCTGCATAATCTTGTATAAAATAAGTGCCTTTCGGTGTGATGTCAGGGATTGTCCCCATCTCCTCAGCAAGTGCTGCTGTGAAATATTTACTTAATCCGAATTCATACATACCGCCGATAATGATTCTCTTATCAGGCATTGCTTCTTTCAACATCAATACAGGATATGCACCGCCAAGCCTTGAATATTTCGCGATGATGATCTCAACGCCTGCTGCAGTATATTTCAGTATGTTCTCTATACTGTCAGCAGATTCATCGATGGCAAGCGGCAGCTGTCTGTATCGGTGATAGAGCGCAATATCACTGAATGGTTCTTCGATGTAGTCAATATGGTATGTGAGACATGCTTCTAGTACAGGGATGTCTCTTTCAGTCAGACTGCCGTTTGCATCGATACAGATAGCAATGTCTGGATAGCGCATGCGGAGCTGTCTCACTGTCGTGACGATATCATCGGTCCATTTAACTTTGACCCGGTTCGTCAAGTGCTCTGGAATATCTCGATGGATCGTATACCCTAACGGCACTGTGACCGGATGGCGGTCGTGGAAGTACTGCCAGCCGATATAATCAAACAGTGCTATCGCATGAGGCGTTTCTTTAAACTGATACAATGCGTTTCCAAGTGCTGCAAAACTTTCAAATGACGTTTCTTTTATAGCATTGAATATCGTCTGGACAGCTGCTGCTACTGTGCCAATAGTTTCAGTATGATACCATGGCGTCAAAAATGCGTTGCTCTCCGCATAATAGGTCTTACCGTCAATCTCAAGTGAGATCACTAAGACGTGCCGCTCACTCATCTGTATTTTCACTGTCTCAATTGGCTGACGAAAAGGCGCTTTGTAACGATATAACTTCAGATTACTGAATCTCATTCAACAGCCATTCCTTCACACGATGTCTAGATATTTTGCCGTTGCTGGTCCGTTCGATATGGTCCGTCCGCTTTAGAAGAACCGGACGCTTGTACTTCGCAATGTTTGCTTCCAGCAGCACTGCGAGTTCGTCATCCATACCTTCTGCCGCTTCATAGACAAGTGCAGGCCGCTGTCCCCATTTGTCGTCATCAAGTGCTACAACCGCACACGCACTGATAGCAGGGATTGTCAGCACGACTTGTTCAATCTCACTAGGATAAATATTTTCACCACCTGAAATAATCAAGTCGCGTCTACGGTCCAGCACATACAAATAACCATTTGTAATCCGTCCGATGTCCCCTGTCATAAAGAATCCATCTGTAAAGGATGATTGGTTAGCTTCCTCAGGATACAAATAGCCAGTCATGACATTATCACCTTTGACCAGAATTTCCCCTGCTCCGTTCAACGGGGCTGCAACTTTGATGTCACCTGTCACTCTGCCGACACTATTAGGATACTGCTTCATATCTTCAGGTGTTGCTGTAATGAACTGTGAACATGTTTCAGTCATGCCGAATGATGTATAGACCGGAAGATTGAGCGCAAGGCTCTTATCAAGTGTCCGTTCATCCATCTTCGCTCCGCCGATTAACAGTCCTTCCAGCTGATGGCGCTTAAGCCCTGCGTCAAGCAGCCAGTCGAGTGTCTGTGGTACGAGCGAGATATGCGTGACGCCTTCTTCTTCAATACTCTTTAATACCGCTGCTGCTTCAAATTTCTCAAACAAGATGACTGTAAACCCTTCAATGACACTTCTCAGCATAATACTCAGTCCCGAAACATGATAGAGCGGCAGGCAGACGAGCCATCTGGACGCCGCCTCGTAGGGAAACGACCATTTGCAGCGTTCAGCACTGGCATAATGGTTATTGAATGTTTGAGGCACTGCCTTTTGTACACCCGTCGTTCCTGACGTGAACATAATGGATAAGATGTCATCCGGTTCAAAAGGACGGTCAGTTCCAGCTTCATCTGAATCTAGCAGCAGTGATTCCGGTGAGATGATCTGAATCGTCGAATAATCGCTGTCAGTGATCAACACATCCACTCCTATGGAAGACAGCTGACGGCTGACTTCGTGTTCAGTCAGATGCGTGTTGATGCTCGCCATTTCGCGACCCGACAGTATAATACCATGAATAATGATGACCGTTGATAACTGGTTGGTCGGCTGAATAGCAATACGTTTCGGCAGTTCAAGCGCCGACAGCTGATGGCTGACCATTGACGCATGACGATAGAGCTGCTGAAATGTCAGCTCTGTTTCACCTGACTTCAAAGCAATATGATGCGGGCGATTCTGTGCTTGTGTATATAACCAGTGATTCATGATTGCTACTCCTTTAATTAAAATACGCGCTGACTTTCATGTTGAAAGCGCGCGTATCATGTTAACTTGTTAAAGTTTATGGGAATTTAGGGAACTGATCGAAGTCCGGCTGACGTTTTTCTTTGAATGCGTCGCGGCCTTCTTTTGCTTCGTCTGAAGTGTAGTACAGTAATGTCGCATCTCCTGCAAACTGCTGAAGTCCTGCTAAACCATCTGTATCTGCATTCATAGCAGCTTTCAGGAAGCGCAGTGCTGTCGGTGAATGCTGTAAAATCTCCTTACACCATTTCACTGTTTCGTCTTCGATATCAGCAAGTGGTACTACTGTGTTGACCAAGCCCATGTCAAGAGCTTCCTGTGCGTTATATTGACGGCATAAGTACCAGATTTCACGCGCTTTTTTGTGGCCGACAATGCGTGCCAGGTAACCAGAACCATAACCGGCATCAAATGAACCGACTTTAGGACCAGTTTGACCGAAACGTGCATTATCTGCAGCAATCGTCAAGTCACAGACGACGTGCAGCACATGACCACCGCCGATTGCGTAACCGCGAACCATCGCGATGACTGGTTTCGGGATGACACGAATTAAACGCTGTAAGTCCAAGACATTCAGACGAGGAATGTTGTCATCGCCTACATAACCACCGTGTCCACGTACTGACTGGTCTCCACCTGAACAGAACGCAAGATCGCCTTCACCTGTTAAGATGATAGCACCGATACGCTGATCATCACGGGCACGTGAGAAGGCATCAATCATTTCCATGACCGTGTTCGGTGTGAATGCGTTACGAACTTCCGGACGGTTGATTATAATCTTACCGATTCCTTCAAAATATTCATATTTGATTTCTTTGTATTCTTTGACTGTTTCCCATACTCTAGACATGGTTAGCCTCCTTAATGAATTCTATTACTATTGTATCAAAAATTTCGGGATGTTCCACATGAATTGTATGTCCTGCCGGCAATTTAATATGTCGGCTGTTCGGCATCAGCTTATGCATGCGGGCATTCAGCTGCTCAAATTTCGCGTCCAGCGTCCCTGTCAACAGCAGCACCGGCTGATGATAATCCCCTAGCAGGTGCCAGAGTGACGGCTGTGATCCTGTGCCGTAATCCTCCAGCGCTTTTTTTAAGGCTGCCGGCTGCTGCCGCCTTCTCATCGCGTCAAGCTGTGCTGCCTGATGGTCGGACAATGGTTGATGGGTGTGAAATAACGGCAGCCCTGCCCAATGTGTCACGAACTGTTCGAAGTCATTGACGATGGCCGCGCCTCTGTCACGGTCGACAGCAAGGCGCTCTGTTCGTTCATTCCTGTGTTCCAGCCCTGCAGACGTACTTTCCAGAATGAGTCCATCCACGTGATAGTTCAACCCGTAATACAGAGCAATCCTGCCGCCCATCGAGTAGCCGTATATATAGATATGGTCATACGAAAATGACTGAATGAGTCGATTAAGCTGCTGTGCTATCCAGCCAAATGTCCACTGCTCATGCACCGGCATACTTTCGCCGTGACCCGGCAGATCGACTGTGACAATATCTATGTCCTGCTGCAGTCTGCTGACAGCATGATCAAAGGCATGATGGTCTCCCATAAAGCCGTGCAGCATGACCAGCAGCGTGTTATTGTGATGCGTTGTTAAGTGATAGTTCAGCATAGACTGCTTCCCTTACTTTCTCTGTGAGCGCCTGATGGGCCGTCACATTGTCTTCGCGGCTGGTCATCACTTCGATAATATGTGCCCCGTATTTCGGCAGCTGAATATGGTCATACGTCTCATAGCGCTGATAGTTGAAATCATAGAGTTTCGCCGTATGTTCAAAATCCAGGTCAAGCGGCGTCCCGTACAACCGTTCAAACAGCAGTTCTTCTTCTTTCTGCGGTAAGTAACTGAATATCCCACCGCCATTATTGTTCATGACGACAATGCGGATATCAAGACCTTCCAGCTTCTTCATAACCAATCCATTCATATCATGAAAGAACGAAATATCACCGATCACAAGCGTTACTTTCTTATGGACAGCCATTCCCATCGCGGTCGAGACAACGCCGTCAATGCCATTAGCACCGCGATTGCCATAAGGTTTCGCCAGTCCGTCAATGAAGAACGTATCGCAGTCGCGGATCGGCATACTGTTGCCGAGAAACAATACTTCATCGCTGTCCAGCTGTCTTGCCAGCCGGGCGAAGATCGTTCCTTCATCGTTCACTGCATGAATGTGCTGTTGAATGACATTCGTAACTACTGCATTCAAGTGTGAGAACAATTCAAACCAGCCGTGACTGATGACCGGACTTTCTTCTGCGAGCTGTCTGAAACAGTCATTCGCTGTCATTTCCAGATGAACATCCGGTACGACAGGATACGTATCGGGTTTCAATGCGTTCTGCACGAGTATTTGCGGAGCTTCCACAGTGCTGAGCCAGCGATTGATGGCTTTGGATACAACTGGCTTACCGACTCTAATAATATAGCCGGGATTAATGGATTGATAGACTTTGAACAATGTATCACCTGTCGACAGAATATAAGGTGAATCCTGATGGCGGAGATGACTTAACGGATCGGCAAAGACCGGCAGCTGATGAATAGCCGCAAATAACAATAACTGCGACAAATCTTCATTCTGGCAGTCACCGACGACAATCATCCCGCGGCTGCGGAGCATGATCTTCCGGAGCGGCTCGATATTGACCGTCTTCTGGTAGGTCACTTGACTCTTATCCTCTACTGTCAGCAGTTCTGTCGCCGTCAAATCAGGAACAAGCGGCTCACGAAAGGGCATATTGAAATGCACTGGTCCACATTCCGGACCGGAGAAATAGCGCGATGACTGCATCATGACAGCATCGATGAAATTATGTGATGACTGAAAATCATCCGCAAGCGGGAAATCCACTTCATAGTTCACCATGTTCGAGAACATCCGCACTTGATTGATTGCTTGTGGCGCACCGACATTACGCAGCTCGTGTGGTCTGTCACTTGTAATGACGACTAACGGCAGACGACTGATACAGGCTTCAGATACTGCCGGCATATAATTGCTTGCAGCCGTACCTGACGTACAGATGATGGCAACCGGTTTTTTAGTTGCTTTTATGAGTCCGAGCGCAAAGAATGCCGCACTCCGCTCATCCGGATGAATATATGTCGTCATCTGCGGATGAACTTCACAGGCCATCGCAAGCGGCGTTGACCGTGAACCTGGTGAAATGACCACTTCATGCACACCGTAATCATATAATCCTTTGATTGTTTGAAACACTTGTTTCGTCAATTGTTCGTTTTTCACTGAGACACCCCTAACAGTTGAAGCATAGGTTTAAATTTAATTTCTGTTTCATAGAGCTCGTCTTCCGGGCGACTGTCAGCGACAATTCCGCATCCGGCGAATAATATCACTTCTTTGTCATGCAGTACCATCGACCGGATGGCGACGATGAATTCGCCGTCCATACCCGCATCGATATATCCGATCGGCGCACCATAAAAGCCGCGGTTCCCTTCCACTTCTTGAATAAATGCAGCTGCTTCTCCTTTTGGGAAGCCGCCGAGAGCAGGCGTCGGATGCATCGCCTGTGTCAATGTCAGCACATCATTATCGCCGATTTTTCCGGTAATCGGCGTATAGAGATGATAGAAATAGCGGTTCGCCATAATGCCAGGAGCTTCCGGTATAGACAGTTCTGATGAATACGGTGTCAGATCATCTGTAATGCTTGCCACAACAATCTGATGTTCCTGCAGATTCTTCTCGTCAGTGAGCAGCCGCTCTCTTGCATCCGACAGCTGATTGCTCATTGTACCGGCGATGGCATTAGTGCTGAGTTGATGCGCTGTCACTTTGACAAGCTGCTCAGGCGTTCTTGACACATAGGTGCGGTCTTGGTGCTCGAGCAGCACGAAATAACTGTGCTCATGGTCATGAAATCCGCGTCTGATCAACGTTGCATTGTCGATTTTGTCAGCAAGCTGCACTTTCTTGCGCCGGGACAGCACTACTTTAGTCAACGGCCCGGTTTTCATCTCTTCCACAGCGAGACTGACACTGTTCAGAAATCTATCTGCATCTATATCATGCTGGCTGATCACTGCTGGCAGCTGCTTAGTCTCATATTGACGGTCAAGCTGCGCAACAAATTCATCGATTTCCTTTGCCGTCATATTGGTGAACGATAAATAATACGTCCCATCTTTGAACAGCACTTGAATCTTCGGCCAGATGAAATGACTGTGACCGAAACCTGCAAAGTCTGCATTGCAGCCTTCGTCAAACTGGAAACCTCCGAACAATCTGATCATATTCGGCAGTTCACCAATAACCGTGCATGTGCTGAGCATTTTGCTGAACACTTGGTTGACATAGCTCGGTGAACGGTGATTGACATTAATCAGCCGTTCCGCGCCGAGACCGAGCAGCCATTCATCCTTCTCCTTTGTCATGAAGAAATAACGGTCGTTATAGTCGTCAAATATATTAAATAATTGATACGGCAGAATTTCTTCATACCACTGTATTTGATGTATTGTTATGGATTTATATTCCTCCATCATTCCACATTCAGCTTCTTTCAGTTCACTTTTATAGTCTTATATAGTTTACCACTTTTTCGGTCCATATGGATATCATGGGCATCGTTCATTGACTACTATTTCAAATAGGAATAAAATACAATCTGTAAATGAACGAATAGGAGATTATACATGTCAGAACATTTAGCAACGCAGCAAGGCTTTAAAAAATACTACCAACTTATGCGTCCGCATACACTCACTGCCTCGTTTGTACCCGTGCTCGTCGGTACAGCAGCAGCCCGCTACTTCGGACCGATCCGCATCGATCTGCTGATTGTCATGCTGATTGCCTGTCTATTGATTCAGGCCGCAACGAATATGTTCAATGAATATTTTGATTACAAGCGCGGCCTCGATGACCATACATCAGTCGGCATCGGTGGAGCCATTGTACGTAACGGTATGTCACCGCAGTCAGTCTTCAATCTTGCCGTCGCGTTCTATATCATTGCAGCGATACTCGGCCTTTATATATGCGCCCAGTCTTCATGGTGGATTCTGCTGGTCGGCATCATCTGTATGGCGGTCGGTTATCTGTATACCGGCGGGCCCTTCCCGATTTCCTGGACTCCGTTCGGCGAAGTGTTTGCAGGGTTCTTCATGGGATTTGTCATCATTATGATTACGTTCTATATTCATACAGGGCATCTTCACTGGTATCCAGCACTCATGAGTATTCCTGTATCGATCAATATCGGCATGATCAACATGGCGAACAATATCCGCGACCGCGTCAAAGACAAAGCGAGCGGCCGCAAGACATATGTCATTCTTGTCGGCAAAAGAATAGCAATTATCACGATGGCTGTCTTGTATTTTATCAGTTTTGTGGTCATTCTCTATATTGCCTTCATAAAATCATATGGCTCATTGTTCCTGTTACTGGTCCTGTTAAGTGCCAACTTACCGATCAAAGCGGTGAACCGCTTCTTCAAAGGTGACCAGCCCCTTGAACTGATGCCTGCGATGAAAGTGACCGGTCAGTTTAATACGCTGTTCGGATTCTTATTGGCCATTGCCTTATATTTAACAGCAGTATTCGCAATCTAAAATAACCACAACATAAAACCAGCTCGGAACTTCCGAGCTGGTTTGTTTGTGAATTCATGTTATTGAGCATATTTGAAATATTCTTCAATGCGGGCAGCGACTTCCTGTGCCTCTTCCGGTGTCACGTCATCTGACACACCAGAGCGGTTCAGTTCAATCGTATAAGTCTGTTCATCATATGACACGATGATTTCAGACCCTTCTGCACGGACTGCATTCGGTTGAATCTGTGCGACATCGTCATCTTCATAGTTCTCACGATAGTCAGCACCAAATTGTCCTACTTTGAGTTCAGCATATTGTACAAGTTTATCGATATTTGCCATGATCATACCCCTTTATATTTTATTGAACGGCATTTTCATTCTAATAAACTCTGTAATTTCAGGCAAGTCTTCACGCTTTAAACTTCTGATCGTAAAATTTTTCGTCCCTAAATTTTTACGTTTGACCGTCAGAAATAATGAACCGTACACATCGTTTTTATTATGATCATCTTTTCTATCAAAGTCTATCGTATCAATCTTATTGTATTTTATTTGATTGAAGTGAACTAATTGAGTCTGGTCTTTGCCATGAATCAGCATCATGCGGTCTTCAAGCATGATTATCAAGCCTTTTTGGTTCAGATTCAGCTCACTGTATGAAGCAAAATGAATCATCTCCCGATTACCGATTTCCTGACAATATACTTTCAGTAATTTGATGAAAAATCGACGTTCTGACTTCTTCACTTTTTTAAACGCTTTAGAAAATTTTTTATATTTAACAGGGTATTCTATATTTTCCAATACTACACGACTAGAATGTTTTTTCTTTGCCATAGTGACCTCTTTTACACATTTGATAGATTTATCATACCATTTTTGACTAAAACTAATATAACCATACTGTTACTTTTTTATAACAAAAAAATACTGACAACAGTATTACAGCTCACTGTTATCAGTATGATTCATAACGGAGGGCAAGGGATTCGAACCCTCGAAACGCTTGTGACGTTTACACACTTTCCAGGCGTGCTCCTTCGGCCAGCTCGGACAACCCTCCATAATTAAAAAATCAGAAGCGATATTTCACCTCTGATTATATGACCCCTACGGGATTCGAACCCGTGTTACCGCCGTGAAAGGGCGGTGTCTTAACCGCTTGACCAAGGGGCCTGGCTCCACAGGTAGGACTCGAACCTACGACCGATCGGTTAACAGCCGATAGCTCTACCACTGAGCTACTGTGGAATAACAATGGAGCGGGTGATCGGAATCGAACCGACGACATCAGCTTGGAAGGCTGAGGTTATACCATTTAACTACACCCGCACAGGGGCGACTGATGGGAATCGAACCCACGAATGCCGGAACCACAATCCGGTGCGTTAACCACTTCGCCACAATCGCCATATAAAAGATGGCTCAGGACGGAATCGAACCGCCGACACATGGATTTTCAATCCATTGCTCTACCGACTGAGCTACTGAGCCAAAAAAAAAGCGGTCCCGACCGGGATCGAACCGGCGATCTCCTGCGTGACAGGCAGGCATGTTAACCGCTACACCACGGGACCTTAGTTGCGGGAGGCGGATTTGAACCACCGACCTTCGGGTTATGAGCCCGACGAGCTACCAGACTGCTCCATCCCGCGTCAATAAAAAGTACTTTTCAAATATATCATTTGTAAACTTAATCAGTCAATAAGTAAAAAGTGTAAATGGTGACCCCTACGGGATTCGAACCCGTGTTACCGCCGTGAAAGGGCGGTGTCTTAACCGCTTGACCAAGGGGCCTGATTAAAGGACTTTTTTAGTATATAAATAATTTGTAAAGACGTCAATACTTTATTTGACGTCAAATGACAGGAGAATCAACAAAAAAGCAGCCCAGGAAACATGCTTCCTGGGCTGCGCAATAGTTACTTGACTCTACTGCGTTCAAACAGTAGATAAATGACAGGGATGATGATCAATGTCAATAGTGTACTGATCAATAATCCTCCGATGACCGTAATACCCATCGGCTGATTGATTTCACCGCCATCTCCTAATCCTAATGCTACAGGAATCAATCCGAGTATAGTCGTCAGCGCTGTCATCAATATCGGCCGTGTTCTTAAACGTACTGATTCTTTGACGGCAGAAACTGCATCCATGCCCTCTCGTCGCCGCTGATTGATGAAGTCAACAAGGACGATACCATTATTGACAACAATGCCGATCAGCACGAGCACACCGATGACAACTGAAATGCTGAATGGTGTCTTTGTCAGCCATAGGCTAAGTGAGATACCGATGATTGTGAGCGGTACTGTCATAAAGATGATCAATGGATATTTAAATGATTCAAACTGTGCGGCCATCACGAAGTAGACGAGAATCGCAGCAAGTATGAGTGCCATAATCATGTCATCCATTGAGTCATCAATCAATGCCTGGTCTCCTTCAGCTGTCATAGCAGTACCAGCATCAAGCGATAAGGCGTCAAATCGTTTGTCGACTGCTTCTTTGACATCTGTTGTTGATGTGCCTGACTTCAAGTTCAACGTATACTGAATGGCACTGTCCTTATCGATGGTTTCAATGGACACCGGCGCATCCTGCTCGATGACAGTCGATACTTGTTTCAACGTGACAGGTGTCTGACCTTGACGTCCAATGATCACGTCATCGAGATTTGTATTAATCGTTTTCTCAGGCAGCTGGATCACTACATCTTGAAGGTCTCCAGACTGATCCGGCATCGTAAATAATGTCTGACCCCGCATCATAGTACTGATATCAGCTGCTACTTCAGAGGCATTCAACCCTTTTGCTGCCAGTTGACTGCGGTTGAGCTTAATGACGCGTTCTGGTGTCGTTTCCTGCAGGTTGTTGTCAACGGTTGTCACACTGTCAATGGTCTCAAGCGACTGCGTCAATTTCTTTTCGTCTTCCAGCAGCTTCACACGTGAGCTGTTGGATAGATTGAATGTATAGGCATTGGCATCTGTTCCTGTGGAGTTCGAGTCATTCATACTGACTTCTGCCTGTTGTTTGTAGCCGGCTGCAATTTTCTTGAGCTCCGGCAGCAGTCGGTCACTCAGTTCACTAGTCGCGAGTTGGCGTTCGTCAAGCGGCTTCATCTTAATATAGATGGAGGCCAGATGTTCATCAACAGTCCCTCCTGCGAACCCACTGGATGTCCCTGCAACCGACAGTGAATAGTCTATCGCAGCTTCTTTGTTCAGCACTTCACTCATGTCGCTGACGACTTTCTCTGTCAGCTGCTTATCTGTGCCGTTCCCCATATCGACATTGACGGTCATAAATCCTTCGTCTGTCTGCGGCAGGAATATAGTACCGATACGCGTCAATCCGAATACACTGACACCGATCAATGCTAAGACAACAGCCAGTGTGATCAGTTTATGACGGATGGCTGAACTGAGTATCGTATGAATCCCTCTTTGGTAAAAGGGTTCTTTGTAAGTGATATGTGATGCTTTTAGAAAGCGTGCAGCAAGCATCGGCACAACGGTCAGAGCAACGATGAGTGAAGCGATTAAACTGAAGGCAATGGTCATCGAAAACTCTGTGAAAATTTCACCGATGATTCCTGTAATAAAGACAACCGGCAGGAATACTACAACTGTTGTCAATGTCGAGCCGGTAACGGCAAACGCTACTTCTCTTGCACCGTCAAGAGCAGCTGTTTTAGAGCTCTTGCCCATCACCAAATGCCGGTTAATATTCTCGATGACAACAATCGCATTGTCGACAAGCATCCCGACACCGAGCGCGAGACCGCCGAGCGTCAATATGTTCACAGTGAAATCAGCGAAGAACATCAGCACAAACGTAAAAATCACAGAGTAAGGAATAGCTACCGCAATGATCAATGGACTTCTTATGTTTCTCAGGAAGACGAACAGTACCGCCATCGCAAATACTGCACCGAGCATGAGTGACATGCCGATCGACTGGATGGAACGACTGATATAGTCGCCTTGACTGAATAACACTTCGGCCTGAAGCCCTTTGTATTCAGGCTGCTTCAACTTATCAGCCAATGTTTCTTCAAATGTATTCGCTACTTGAGTTGTGTTGGCATTAGACTTTTCCAGCACATTGACCAGTACAGCCTCCTTACCATTTGCCCGTGTCACACTGGCAGGCTCAGTCGTGACTTCTTTAACGGTAGCCACGTCATCCAGCGTCAACTGTCTATCTGCTATCTTGATGAGCGGCAGCTTGTTCAATGATTCTATCGTTGCTACATCAGATAGGACACGCGTCGCAATGACTTGATCGTCCTCTCGTACCGTCGTTCCGGCGAGGCTGATATCGCTGCTCGAGATGAGCTGTGACAGCTGCGAAAATGTCAAACCTGATGCTTTCAATGAATCGGGTTTGACTGTGATAGCAACCTGTTTCGTCATTGAACCGTTGGCATCAACAGAGGCAACTCCGTTAATACGTTTCAATTCATCCGTCAACTCTTCAACTCGGGCATTGAATTCAGTCGGCGAAACAGAGGAATCGGCATTGAGTCCGAGCTGAATGACCGGCAGCTGAGACGGATCAAATTTCAGGAATCGAGGTTTTGCTGCATCGTCAGGCAGGTCAACATTTGATAGACGCTGCAGCACATCGTTTTCAATATCGTCAACAGACGTCTCCCAGTCCAGCTCCATCAAAATGAGGCTGTTCCCTTCCTGCGACTGGGTGGAAATCGTTGTTAAGCCGGGCAGCGTAGATAATTCACGCTCAAGCGGTACAGCAATTTTCTGATTGACTTCTTCAGGGCCGGCGTTCGGATAGCTCGTGACGACGACTGCCACAGGTGGATTGATGTCTGGAATGAGCTTAAGCGGAATTCTTGTCAGTGAAATGATTCCGAGAATGATGACTAGGAGCATGGTAACGACTGTCAGCACAGGACGATTAATACTTAACTTGATCATAGCAGCAGCACCTTTTTTATTTTATCTTAACATGATATGACTACTCATAGGAGGTTCGTCCCCATCCTTACCCGTAAATATCATGGTCCCTTCATAAAATAGACAAAAAAACCATCACATACGTGATGGTTTTATAACGGAGTAGGAGAGATTTGAACTCTCGCGCCAGTTTCCCGACCTACACCCTTAGCAGGGGCGCCTCTTCAGCCACTTGAGTACTACTCCATGGCTCCACAGGTAGGACTCGAACCTACGACCGATCGGTTAACAGCCGATAGCTCTACCACTGAGCTACTGTGGATTAATTTTTAATGAACAAATATTATTATATCAACTATAGTCAATAATACAAGGCTTTAGGCAATTTTTTTTATGGAACATTTACACTCGTCGTTCCAGAAGTGCATACATGGCTAATACTTCATAGATATTTGTATATGCCTGCTGAAAATCTACTTCCTGCTGTGTCACTTTATTATTTTTGATGGCTTTAGTACGCAGACAGTATTCTAGTTTAACAGCATGAAGAAACTGCGTGTTGATAATATGATAACTCGCCGGCAGCGATAACACTGTCCCATCATCAAAGTAGATTTCAGTATCTTCATACTTGCCCCTGCGATAATACTGAATCATTCCGAGGTTGAACCAATGGGATTCCTTAATGCGGTCGCCGTGCGTCGGGAAGAAATAGGTCCCTGTCTCAGGTTTCAGTACAATCGGCGGCTTCTGGCAGATATCTGCAACAATTCTTGTCTTCTCTTTGCGGGCAGCATAAGTCGTATTGTAGAACAGACATGACTGTTCGATCAATGTCAATGGCCGCTGATTGATGATAAAAGGTGTTTTGTTATATTCTTTTATTTCGGAATATATATGTCCATCATAGATGACAGGTTTGAGATACATAGTAGTTTCACGAATAATATATCTTAAGCTAGACATACTGCCCTCCAAGTTCATATAATAGTATGTTAATTATAAAATATTCTGTTGCATTTGAGTTAACAAAAGTACTATTTTTACAATTTTTACACCGTTTTAAAATCTCGGTGTAAAATAACAACATTTTTATTATAAGTTTTCTGAAAATTCATTGTATTTTGGGTATAGTTATTTTATACTGATACAAATCATATTGAGGAGGGAATACCCATGAACCAATACCCACAAGTCAAACAAAATGGCCTTGAAACTTTTGTCAGCAATCTGAATAATCTATATATCGAACTGTTGATCGATGATGTTTTGAAAACACAGAAGAAAACAGAATATCAGCAGCTGATCGACGAGGCGTTAGTTAATCACGACGAAGCAGCCTTCATGACTTATACAGAGGCTTTGAAGCAGCTGGAGGATATGTCAGTTGAATAGCCATCCGTTCATTTATAAATAAAAAGATGTTAATCACTCCTCAATGGAAATGACTAACATCTTTTTTATTATGATAATAGACTTAGAAATTCTTCTTCTGTCACTCTGCCGAAGTAATGAGCAAAGTTAACTTTTTTCAGCTGATCGGCAACGGCCTGTTTCTGATGCGGTACGCCTACTAACAGCTCTTCGATCTCAGCGATTTCTCCGACTCCGAAGAAATCTCCAAAAATTCTGATCTCTTCAATGATGCCTTTTTTGACGTTCATTTTCAGTTCCACTAAACCACCTGGGAACTTCTGACGCACTTCGAAGTTGTACTGAGGATTTTTGCCGTAGTTCCAGTCGAATGTCTGATATTTCTCTCTGCTGAGCTGGTGGATAGCGTTCCAGTCGTCTTCTGTCAGCACATATTCTTCAACATGACCTTGGAAAATATGATCCAGTAGACGTGCTTTGAAGTCTTCGATCGTTATCGGCTCCTCAAGAAATTCTGAAATATTCGCGACACGGGAACGGATGGAACGTATCCCTTTTGTGATCAGTTTCTCTTCGTTGACGCTTAAACTACGGACTACTTCTTCAATATCACTGTCAAGCATCAGTGTTCCGTGTGAGAACATTCTATCTTTAGACTGGAACATCGCATTGCCTGAAATTTTGCGTTCTCCGACCTGCAGATCGTTACGACCAGATAATTCAGCTGCAACTCCCATTTCATTCAGTGCTTCTACAATCGGCATAGTAAAGCGTTTGAAGTTATGAAAGCTGTCTTCATCTGCCTGAGTCACGAAACTGAAGTTCAAGTTGCCGAGGTCATGGTACACAGCCCCACCACCTGAAATTCTACGAACGACATGAATATGATGTTCATCTACATAAGCCTGATTGACTTCAGCATATGTATTTTGATTTTTGCCGATGATGATGGAAGGCTCATTAATATAGAACAAAAAATATGAATCATCTGTCAAGTGAGTCAGTACATATTCTTCCATCGCCAAGTTAATCGCTGGATCTGTAATATTGTTATTACTGATAAATTTCATCATTATCCTCCTACACATCTGATGTGATTGATTCAATAATTTAATGGCAGCCTATTCTTGTTCATTATATCGCCATTATAGGATATGAATGAAAAGATACAAGAATGGACGCCTTGAACGTATCATTATTCAAGGCGTCAATCATTATCTCCTAAGCACAGCTGATAACTGATCAGCGGCGTCTTTAGCTTGTCTGACACAATCCGGCAGCCCGACCGCTTCGAATGAGGCGCCTGTCAAAATAAGTCCTGGATACTGCTCAGCCATATAGCGCTGCACAGCTTTAACCCGGTCGATATGCCCCACTTCGTATTGCGGCATACTCTGCATCAACCGTGTCACAATTGAAAATTCAGGTTCACCGTTGATATCCATCATTTGATCAAGATCATGCCGCGCAAGATTCACAAGTTCTTCATCGCTATGTTTTTTAACAACATCATCACCAGGTCTCCCCACATATGCACGGAGCAGCACTTTTCCAGCTGGTGCTGAATGTTCCCATTTCTTATTAGTCCATGTACAGGCTGTAATCACTGTATCTGAATTTCGGGCGATTACAAATCCTGTGCCGTTCTCTTCATTGTTGACTTGAGATTCATCAAATGCCATGACCACTGTTGCTACGCTGGTTGCCTGCATATGCTTGAAATAGCGGAGCGGTGCATCATCAAACCATCTGCTGAATACGGTATGAGGAACTGCCGTAATCACACCGTCATAGTACTGTTCTTCGCCGTTGACCGTGATGACATACTGCTGATTGCGCGATTCAATGGCTGTGACTGTGCTGTTATAGTGAATAACCACACCGTGTTCCGTCACAGACTCAGCAAGTTTGTCGATAAAACTCTGAAGGCCATTACGGAACTGCCGGAATTGTCCTTTCGGCTGAACAGTAGGTTTCGTCTTACTTTTTTGAGCGCGCATTCCTTTAATCAGACTGCCATGAGCTTCTTCCTGTTCCTTGAAATTCGGAAACGTCGTCTTCAAGCTCAATTTGTCGATATCAGCGCCATATATTCCGGAAAGCAGCGGCTCGATTAAATTTTCAAGCGCTTCGTTACCGACACGCTTCCTGAAAAATGCGCCGACTGAAATATCTGTCGTCATCGGTTTCGGCTTAATGAAATAATCCATCCCTGTCCGAAGTTTTCCGATAGGCGAGACGAGTTTTGTCTTGAGGAATGGCTTGATTTCTGTCGGTATCCCCATAACAGAACCACCGGGTATCGGATACAGCTGATTGCGCGCATAAATATAAGACTGTCCTGTTGTATTGGTCACCAGTTCATCTTTCATGCCGAGTGTTTCTGCAAGCTCAGTCATGATGGTCTTACGCGCTAAATAAGATTCCGGACCCAGTTCAATCGTATAACCGTCCTGCTGATACGTCTTGATTTTACCGCCTGCACGCTCAGACTGTTCAAGTATATCGATATGGACGTCACTCTGTTGCTTTAAATAATGTGCAGCGGACAAGCCTGTAATGCCTGCTCCAATAACTGCTACTTTTTTCATGACCGGTCACTTCATTTCTTGTGAATTTAACACAGATTTCACTTCGTCGGCCATTGCTTCAATGAACAATCGATGCGTATTCGGCATCGCAGGACGATGGTATACTGCACCGATTTCATGGCAGACATCTTTACATTCAACATCGTTATCGTACAGTACTTCAAGGTGCTCACAGACGAAACCGACCGGTGTATAGATGAAGTGCTTATAGCCGTGCTTGTTGTAGAGTTCACGTGTTAAATCCTGAACATCTGGTCCAAGCCACGGGTCAGGTGTGTTACCTTCAGACTGCCAGCCGATAGCAACATTTTTAATCTGTGATGCTTCGCTGATTAAGCGTGCTGTATCTGCCAATTGATCTGGATAAGGATCGCCTTTTTCCTTGATTTTCTCCGGAAGACTGTGCGCACTGACAATCAGCACCGTATCATCCAATTCATCTTCTGGAATAGATTTCAATGTATCATCTACTTGATTGCGCCAGAACGTAATAAATTTCTGCTGACGGTAGAAATCTTTGACGTGCGTCAATTTAATACCGTGTTTTTCCGCTTCTTCAGCTGCACGCTGGTTATAAGAGTTCACAGAGAAATCAGAGAAGTGCGGTGCGAGAACTATCGTCACAGCTTCTTCAATACCGTCTTCATGCATTTGTTTGACCGTATCTTCAATAAATGGTTGGATATGCTTTAAACCGATATACAGCACGTATTCTACGTCTTTATCCTTGTTCAGTTCGTCGCGCAATGCCTCGGCCTGACGTTCTGTTGTACCTGCGAGCGGCGAAATTCCTCCAATCGCCTTGTAGCGGTCTTTTAAATCCTGCAGTGCTTCCTCAGACGGTCGACGTCCACGTCTGATATGTGTGTAGTACGGTTCAATATCTTCTTCTTTGTACGGCGTACCATACGCCATAACCAGTAACCCTCTTTTTTTCATTACAATAACTCCTTAATTAGATTTATAATCTGCTGAATACGTATGAACAAATTCTGATACACGTCTTAACGTGTCGGGTTGAACTTCCGGGAATACCCCGTGACCTAAATTGAAAATGTAGCTGTCAGACCGCAGTCCTTGATCAAGAATGCGTGTAAGACGCTCTTCGATCACTGCCCACGGTGCGAGCAGAATTGCAGGATCCAAATTCCCCTGCAACGTTTTAGTGATGCCTTTTGCGCGTGCTTCTTCAATTTGTATACGCCAGTCAAGACCGACGACATCCACAGGAAGTGCATTCCATTCCTCGATTAAATGGCTGGCGCCGACACCGAATGTTGTCACCGGTACATTCTTCTCTTTAATACCTCTGAAAATACGCTGCATGTGCGGTGCGATAAATGTCCGGTAGTCCTCACGGTTCAACGCACCGACCCATGAATCAAATACTTGAATCATCTTACAGCCTGCATCGATTTGAGCATGCGTATAAGTGATACACATGTCGCTCAGCTTCTCCATCAACAGGTGCCAGCTCTCAGGCTGTTCATACATAAACGCCTTAGTCTTATTATAGTTCTTTGAAGGTCCGCCTTCTATCATATAGCTTGCTAATGTAAAAGGAGCACCAGTGAAACCGATCAATGGTACAGATAGCTGTTCAGTCGTCAGCAGTTTGATCGTATCAAGAATATATGGCACATCCTGCTCCGGGTTGATTTCACCGAGTTTCTGGACGTCACTGATGTGACGGATTGGATTGCCGATGACCGGTCCTATTCCTGATTTAATTTCTACATCCACACCAAGTGCACCAAGGGGTGACATAATATCTTTGTAAAGAATGGCAGCATCGGTATTATACTGGTCGACCGGTAATTTTGTGACATATGCACATAACTCAGGGTCATGTGTGATTTCAAACAATGAATGTGTTTTCTTGATTTCTCTGTATTCCGGCTGACTGCGTCCTGCCTGGCGCATGAACCAGACCGGCGTATGCGTTGTTTTTTCACCATACGCTGCTTTTAAAATTGTATCGTTGAACGGCTTCAAAGCTATTCCTCCTACTTTATAATGATTATTAATTATTTTAACACAACCAATATCATGCCGCCCCCGAATACGTATTTGTCATAAAACTGACATAATACAAAATTATCGGGTAAGATATGAGTAAAGGAGTGATCAAATGTTTACTTATTTAACACATGGCTCTGAATATTACATGCAGCGATTGATCGACAAACATAAAAATCGGTCAATACTGGAATTTGCTGGACCGGAAGACATCATATTATATGAAGAATCAACAGAGAAAACTGTATTCAGTACACCCGAATCCTTTGAAATCATCGACAGTGAAGGTGAAGTGACCGCTCACGCACCGCTTATACTTCGTTATTTCCAGGTCAGTGACGACCGCCGAAAAGTCGCTGAAAGTAAGCTGACAGAACAGAAGAACTTCAGTGACTATGCAGGCTTCACGGCCTACCGACTGCTCCGACCATTACGCAGTCAGTCATACTGTGTTGTACTACAGTTCAGTGATGAACAAACATTGGCTGATTTCAAGAACAGCTCAATCTACCGCGATACTTATGAAGACAGCGTAGTGAAAAACTATCAGCCGGCGGACTTCATTTCAAATATTCACTTTACAAAAACACTGCTTCCTATCAAAGAATGACAGGAAGCAGTGTTTTGCTGATTTGAAGGCTGTGTTCCGACTGATTTCACGGTTTTCTCTCAAACTTGGACTTCTAATCTTTCAGCAATGTCATTTTCTTCTGTAATTTATTCATTACTTGCTGGTTCGTCCACCACATGACAGCGAAAAATGCAATCACATAATAAAAATGCGCTGAATAAAACACGATATAGATCACAGCCATCAATACAGTGACAACAAGTGACAGCTGCCATAGAAACTTGCGGAACCCATCAATGACGAGTGTTTCCTTGACCGGCCACACTTGCGGCCATAATTGATAAGCCTGCTGCTTATAAAACTGTGATGACTGGAGCACAATGATGTAGACCACAAATACACCGATGATCGCTGCGATAACCGGCTGTCTTACAAGCCAGATAATGACACCGCCAATGACTACTAATCTGATGATGATCCAGAAAGCATCTTTACTGCGCACAAAATTCCGCTTGAATAAATACAAGAACATCCCTTGTTGATTGAAATTCTGACTTGCTTGTACCAATAGACCATCCAGAAAACGTCTGCGTCTGACATTATCTTTTAACCCTTTTACGTCTGTGAACATGTTGATGGTCTTGTACTGACGCTGCGTCAATCCACGCTCATAGTCAATGATCTTATCCCAGTTAAAGACATAGTTCCGTGAAATATGGTTAAGCAAATATGCCAGGCCAACACTAAAAGCAACTTCACCGACTGATGTAAAATAAACACCTTGCAATAAATTATATATTCCTGCCATAGCCATCAGAAACAGCAGTATATTGACAGCTGAATGACTGATGTCCAGTTTCATTGCGAACCATCTGACAAACAACCCGATCAAAATCATCATGACACCGAACACATACGCACCGCCTAAACCATAACTATCATCAGACGACGCCGCACGGTAGAGCGGGATAAAGACAGCAAACAATATCGTCCACCCGATGAGCCTTCTAACAAATGCTGCGATGATGGCTTTATTGACGTAGCTGTTCAGCTGCTTCTCATAGGCGAGCAGGAATACTTGATCAGCCTCTTTAAAATAAGTTCTAAGCGGAGTAACGATGCCGAGAGATAATACGAGCGCGATAATCAGATGGTAGTTGATGCCCTTCGGTAAATGTCTCAGTAATTCTCCGTACTGCAGTACGAGTGCTCCGACAGCTATAGATAAGAACAATATAAAGTGCCCATTAAAAATATATTTGCTGTAACGCATCACGTCTTCTCTATTGTCATTTGAGCGTTTGTCAAACAACGTTCGTGCATTAAACATGGACTTCACCTTGCGTCAACCGGATATAAATGTCGTCTAGCGACTGTCCCGGCATATCTAGTCGGTCCTGCAGCGCTCTCATATTCCCTTGAGCTACTAATCGTCCTTGATGCATAATTAAAAAATAATCACAGTACTTCTCAGCTGTCGCGAGAATATGGGTACTCATCAGTACGGTTCGTCCTGCCTCGCGTGCATCTACCATGAGTTCAAGCATCGATTGTATGCCGAGCGGATCAAGTCCTAGAAAAGGCTCATCTATAATATGCAGTTTCGGCTGACTTAAAAATGCACAGATGATCATCACTTTCTGCTTCATTCCTTTTGAGAAGTTCTGCGGGAATTGTTTTAATTTTTCCTCAAGACGGAATATTTTCAACAGCGGCATACTTCTATCCATCGCTGTCTCTTTTGACAAGCCGTATGCCATCGCTGTCATATCTATATGTTCTTCAAGGGTCAGTTCGTCATAGAGTACCGGCGACTCAGGTATATAAGTGATTTCTTGTCGGTAGTCATGAGGCGCATCGTTTAACGACAGCCCGTCAATCAATATTTCACCCTGCATCGGTCGAAGCAGTCCGAGCATATGTTTGATTGTCGTACTTTTCCCGGCCCCGTTCAAGCCGATTAATCCGACAATCTGTCCTTTTTGCAACGTAAAATTAATATCATGAATCACAGGCTGATTGCCATAACCCCCTGTTAATTGCTTTACTTCTACAGTCACTGCTGCACCTCCAGAATTTCTTTATATCATATTGTATCAAATAACCTGTCCATTCTCCTATCTAAATCAATTAAATGATATAATATCGTTAAATGATTGGAGGGACTCTTATGACAACATGTATTTTCTGCAAAATCATCAACGGTGACATCCCATCTTACAAAATTTATGAAGATGAGGATACAATGGCGTTTCTAGACATCTCACAAGTATCAAAAGGTCATGCGCTTGTCATTCCGAAACAACATAGTGATGACCTGCTCGGCACTGACCCGGACGTGCTGCAAAAAACCATTGCCACGGTACAAAAAGTTGCCCGGCAGATTGATGACACACTTAAGCCTGACGGAATCAATATTCTGCAAAACAACAGAAGTTTTGCTGATCAGAGCGTCTTTCATCTTCACTTCCATATTATGCCGCGCTACAACAATGAAACAGACGGCTTCAGTTATAACTGGCAGACACATGACGTAGCACAGGATGACATGACAGCACTCCTCCATACCATTAAGGATGCTTGATTGTTTCTGTTTCGGGGTATAACAAACAAAACTACTGGAGGAATTCACATGAAACTTAAAACAGTCCTACTGGGCTTCACATCAGGCGTAGCTACAGGTATTATTACCGGGATTATGAAATCCCCTCGTTCAGAACAGACCGGACAGAAATTTGTCACTGATTCGTATGACACGAAATCTTTGCTTCACCAGCTCAAAGTTGAGGCCATTGAAGTGAAAGACTATGTCATGAAAACAAAAAATGAAAGTCAGGAAACGATGAAAACGATGGGTGATGAAGTCAAAACAATGATCGCAACGTATAAAAGTGATATTGATCCGAACATCAATCACCTCAAATCCAACGTAGAAAATGTGAAAAACCGTGTGGATGAAGTGAAAGAAACGTTTTCGAAAAAATAATAGTATGCTAAAATAATAATCAATAAGAAATTAAAGCATGATGTTCGACATCATGCTTTTTCTTTATATTTAAGGAGGCAATATGATGAAAAGAGATCGTGAAACGATTGAAAAATTGTTATATACTCATAGAATTTCTCAGCTCAGCAAAGCATTGTGGAAGACGATTGAAAAAGACTGGCAGAACTGGATTAAACCTTACGACTTGAATATTAATGAACATCATATACTCATCATCATCAGAAATCTCGAAAAAGCTACGATATCCCAAGTCTCTCAGTATGGTGTCATGCATGTATCGACTGTCTTCAACTTCGCCAAAAACCTTGAGAAGCGCGGTTATTTGACCATGCCGAAAAGTGAATATGACAAGCGTAATACGTATCTTGAACTGACTCAGAAAGGAAAAGATGTGCTGTACGAAACCTATACAGCCTATAGTGGTATTGACAACAGAATTTATGATGCAGCCGAGGAATATAAAGATTCAATGTTCACCCTGCCCCATTTCAATGACATCACTTTTATGGTCGGCCAGATCTACGGCAAAGACTTCATTGAACAGCTTAATACCAGTCACGATGAGTTAATGAAAATTCTGCTTGACGAGAACGATAGTGATAATGCATAATGCATAAGATATGTCCACATTAACAACAACAAGGAGAATTTATCGTGTTATCATGCACTAAAAATTTTAATATTAAAACGACTTATGGCCTGCAGCGAATTATCTTTATTTCGTCCATCATCACTGGCATAGTCTTTCTTATATCGTTTGAACTGTTTAATACTTTTACGAATACATCGTTCAGCGACGCTAATTTCATCGCCTTTCTGCTAAGTCTTATCGTCCTATATCCAGTTCATAAGGTGCTGCACTTAGTTGCTTTTATGAATGATTTCAAATCGCTTGTCATTCAGAAAGTAACGAGAAAGTCATGGCCGCCACTGATCAATGTCAGAGTCAATCATCCAGTCAGCAAGCTTCATTTCACCGTAGCTCTGCTGCTGCCATTTGTCATCATCACCTGCTTAACTATCGCCGGTGCTATGGCAACGCCTGAATATGGCCATTATCTGCTGTTTCTCTGTTCTGTTAACATAGGGATTTCCTATATTGATTTTATTTACTTCAAATATATAGTCAAAACACCGCGCGGCACTTTCATTGAAGAGCGACGTCACGGCCTTGAGCTATTAATAAAATGTGAAGGTTAATTCTCATCTCATTTTAATCAATAGATGTTAGAGTAAATTGCAAATAAATATTTCAGTATGCTATATTGGGTGTACGGTTTTTAGAAAAGGAGAATTATAATGAATAAATTCAAAACAGCTGTACTGCCTGCTGTGTTATCAGTGTCAGTGCTCGGACTAGCAGCATGCGGTAACAATGAAGGTGAAACTTTAATTACATCTAAGGCAGGAGACGTGAGTTCAGCAAACGTCATCGACCAGATGGGTAAAGATGAAGTCGCTCAAACAGCATTTCAAATTCTTATTACTGATATCCTGAAAGATAAATACGGTGACAAAGTCGATGAAGACAAAGTGAAAAAAGATGTCGATGCTGAAGTAAAAAAATACGGCGGCGAAAAGCAGTTCGAATCTCTTCTTCAACAACAGCAGCCGGGAATGACCATTAAAAAATACAAAGAATCACGTATCAACGATGCTTATCAAACAGAGCTGATGAAAGACACAGTGAAAGTATCGGACGAAGAAGTGAAAAAGAATGCAAAAAAAGGATCACACATTCTGATCAAAATTAAATCAGAAACAGATCCATCAGGATTGTCAGCTTCAAAAGCGAAAGCAAAAGCTGAAAAAGTACTGAAACAAGTCAAAGAAAATCCTGATGATTTCGCGAAGATTGCGAAGAAAGAAACAGGCGATGCTGGTTCAAAATCTGACGGCGGCTCACTTGGATATGTCGTCAAAGGACAGACTGTAGAACCGTTCGAAAAAGCATTGTTCAAGCTTGATGAAGGTGAAATTTCTGACCTTGTGAAATCTGATTATGGGTACCATATCATCAAAGCCGACAAACAAGATGATTTCAACAAAAAGAAAGACGACTTGAAAACTCAAGTACGTCAGGCTAAAATCCAAAAAGATCCATCAGTCATGGTCGATGCCTACAAAAAACTGCTTAAAGATTACGATGTAGACTATAAAGATAAAGACATGAAAAAAGTGGTAGAAGAACAGATTTTAACCTCTAATGCACAGCAGTCATAACAAAAAGCACAGCCTTCCCGGCTGTGCTTTTTTTAATCCAATGATGACGGCTTGTAGAACTGTCTGTTTTCAAGCGCAAAGATCCGCTCTGTAAACTGTCCTTTGTCGACTTTTTTGAGATGCTTATCAAACATCTGCATCCGCGCATCAATATTATCGATGAAATGCAGAATTTCCGCTTCTTTGATCATCGGCAGCTTCGGTGAACCGTACTCATACTTACCGTGATGTGACAGTACTAAATGTCTCAGCAGAAGAATCTCTTCTCCTTCAATATGATGTTCTTTCGCAATTTCAGCGATTTCATCACTCATGATGGATATATGTCCAAGCAGATTCCCTTCAACCGTATAGCTTGTCGCAACCGGCCCTGACAGCTCTTTGACTTTGCCCATATCATGTACAATGATACCGGCATATAACAGACTGCGGTTCAATGATGGATAGATGTTGCACAGTGCTTCTGCCTGTTTCAGCATGGTCACAACGTGGTACATCAATCCAGATACAAAGTTATGATGATTGGAACTCGCTGCAGGATAGGTCATAAATTCCTGCTGATATTTCTTCAGCAGTAAACGCGTCACCCGCTGTAAGTTCGCATTGCTGATATCCATGACATAAGTCATCACCTGGTCTATCATTTCATCTGCAGCGACAGGAGCAGATTCAAGAAAGTTCTCGAGTTTCACACCGTCCTCTGGAGTGGCTACACGGAACTGATTGATCTTCATCTGAATTCTGCCGCGGTAATCGATGACGTCGCCTTTCGCGCGAATTAACTTCTCAGGAACAAGTATCTTAATATCTTCTTCAGAGACCGTCCACACTTTGGCTTCGATGTCACCACTTTTGTCTTTCAGATAGAGTGTCAAGTAAGGTTTTCCTTGTCCTGTCACACCCTGCACTGCCCGGTGAATCATAAAGAATGCATCGACTGATTCACCCGGCTTCAAATTTTCTATTGTTCTCATTATTTAGTCTCCTTGTCATGACGCTCAAGTACAAGCGTATTTTTACCTGGAATATGGGACGAACGGTTAGGCGTAAAGTAGAGAACTTGATTGTCATCATTTTTCATCAAATAATCTATGATGAAATCTTTTCGTTGTTTGTCGAAATGTACGAAAGCATCATCAATAATAATAGGCAGTGGATATAACTGATGTAAATGGTGGATTAAGCTGAAACGCATAGCGATGTATAGCAGTTCCTTTGTCGACTGCGACAGTTCCATCGGCTGGTACACCTGTCCATCTTTGTGTTTGACGACAAGACCTGCTTCGTACATCACTGCGATATATCTACCTTCTGTCAGTGTACTAAAAATCTGTGATGCTTCACTAATGATATGCGGTATTCTTTCTTCTTTGACCTGCTGACGGTGCGCTCTGATCAATGTTTCGATATAGTTAAGTGCGCCGTACTGTTCAGCAAGTCTGTTGACAATCTGTCTTTCAATTTCATATTGATAATTCAACTCAGAGAGCAGTGTATTATTCTCAAGTTCGTTCAGCTGCTGCTTTGTTTGATGCAGTTCAAACTGCTCCTGCTGAAGCGTATCGTTCAGCTGCTGGATTTGATTGGTGATATCCGCTGCTGCCTGCCTCAAATCTTCAGTAGAAGTATAGGCAAGCTCTGTATTCATCTCATAAGTGAAGTTCTCTTCTTCTAGCTTCTGACTGAGCTTCTGGTGCTTTTCTAAATTTTCTTTGTACTGCTTGTATTCCGTATGCTTTGAATAATAGGCTGCTTCATCATCAACAGCAGCTTCAGTGAATAACTGTGCAGTTTCCTTATTCATTTCTTCTGACGATGTTTGAACAGCGGCAAGTTCGCGTTCACTCAATGCCAGCTGTTCATTCAACCGGGCCTGCTGGGTCCGCTGCTTGTCTTCCGACTTAACGATAGCGCCTAATTCCTGAAAGGCTGTGACAAGATGTTCGCTGTCATTGATAGCACTGAACGCGCGCAGCTGTTCTTTGAAGGCTTCAATGACTGCTTGTTCAGTCTGATACTGCTCTTTCAGTTCGCTGATGGCTGCGGTCAATGGTTTCATCTTACCGATTGTCCGGAACGCATGGTGCAGCAGACTATCTTCAAATGTCACTGGAAGGTGCAGCTGCTCCTTCGTGCTATTCAATTCGTGCTGGATTGCATCAAAGTCCGCTTGTTTTTTATTGAGTCGGGCTTTCAGCTGTGCTGCTTTTCTCGCATGGGCCTGCAGTTCTCTGTTGAGAGCCGTCATCTGCTCTCTGTAAGCACGCTGCTGCTTTAAATCGAATGAATCATCAAGATTACGTGCCAATGTGGCTATCGACTGTTCAAGGCCGCTGAGTTCATCTTCCATTATCTGACCTTGACTATCATCTGATGGCTTATTCATTGCATACAGCACAATCATAGCAATCGGTATGACCAACAGTGCTGCTGCAGGTATTATCCATGCATTCAAGAACAGATAGACGGCCGCTGCTAATGCCGCTATCCCAAGAACACTGTACACTATGTTTAATTTTTTACGTCGCTGCTCTTCAATTTCAGCTGTTCTTTTTTGTTCAGCATTCAATTTGTTATATAATTCAGTTTTCTGTGCCAGTTCATCTTGCTGAGCGACTAACTGAATCCCGTCTTGATACTGCTTATCTGAGACGACATTCGGCAGCAGCGCAGTTCTTTCGTCTGCTGTAATCGTCTCTTCGAGCCTGGACTGTTCGAGTTCACGGTTCAACTGCTCGAGCTGCAGCGCCAGACGTTCTTTTTCTGCGACGTTGTAGACCAGCTGCTCCTTAAGTGCAGCTCCGAGCGTGACATCATGATAACTTGTCCAGCCGATATCTGACTGCAGAGCATGAAGTGCTGCCTGCTTGTCCAATATGTCGCGGTCTAGTGATTTTAATGTTCGTTCATGCTGTTTGATGACTGGTTCTTCTTTGAGTAATTTCTGCGCCAAATGATAATCGTCATCAGACATCAGTTCAATGTTTGCCATCTCTTTCGTCAGCTGATCCACTTTTTCCCGTCTGAGCATAATGTCACGGTCTGTGTTATAGCTCTGCCGCTTCAGTGATTCATAGCGTTCAATCCCATTATCAGGGAAGACAATCGGCTCAATGTTCAGTTGATGTTCCAGCTGCTTCCACTCTTTCATATCCGCATGGAACATCATTTCCTTCTGCTTACGCTGCTGAATCGCTGTCAACTGCTCAATATGTGTTTTCAGGAGATCGATTTTGCCCTTTAACTGATAAGCACGGCTCTCATGAATATCATATTGTTCAAGCTTTGCTTCTTCCTCTCTGATCTGAATCTCAAGACTAGTGAGCTCAAGCACATGATCATACAGCTTCCCTGATTCATGGTCGTCCGTTATCAGTTGTACTTTCTCATCTGACATCTTATCTTCCAGGCTTGAATACTCCGCAGAACCGAACACCCCTGCCTGAAGCAGATAATTCTGCAGTTTGTCTTCTGTCAACTGATGGACATGCTGCAGGCTCAGCACATCAAATGAAAATATTTGTCTATACGTCTCTTTTGTAATGAAGTTCAGCTTCTGTTTCAGCCAGCTTTCGTCTTTTGGCTGGTCGTTAAAGCGTACAGTCAGTTCTTCTTTGCTTTGGCGATGCACGCGTTCTATGAACAGTTCATCACCATCCATATCAATCAGCAGATGACCCCCATAAGTCGTTGAAAATCTCGGCAGCAGTTTAGGTTCATCCGCTGCAGGAAAGCCAAACAGAATGGAATGGATGAAGAGCTGCATCGTTGACTTGCCCGTTTCATTTTCCCCGTATATTTGAGTGAATGACCGGTTGAGTTGATACTTTCGCTGCTGAAGTCTGCCGTAGCCGTATATTTCTAATGATTTAATGTTCATGCGTCATCCCTCATTCGTGCCTTGATCATTCTTTCACCTATTTCAAGCAGTTCATTCTTATCGAATGCTGCGTAATCATCAAGAAAACGTGCCATCGTATCATCGTGGTAGATCGGACTCATTGCTTCATTGAACAGCGCATCATCCGCAAGCGACTCACGGTCAAATTCCTGATGCAGCGTCAGAACGTCATGCTCCTGCTTAACTATCAACTCATCAATCCAGATGAAGTTCTGCTCATGTGTTTCGTATTGCTGCAGTAAAGATAACAATTCATCGATTTGACCTGGATTAATCAATGATTCACTATGATTGATGAGCTCTATTTGATAGATGCATCTACCCTCTTTTCTACGGTCATTCTTAAAATCCGTTAAATCCTGATAAATGGCATTCTTGCCTGTATCACTTAATGTCAGCTGTGCGCGTTCAAAGCGAATATACTGGGTCGGCACGAAGACGACATCCATCGATACATGGTCACCCGTCACCAGCAGATAGCCTTTCTTCCCGAGTTCATCTATACTCGTCCCTTGAATGTTACCTGGATAGTGAATGTGAGGGAGTTCACTGATGAGACGCCTATCATGAATATGACCGAGCGCCCAGTAATGGTACATTTTTTCGTTGAGTTCTTCCTGACTGAACTCTGTCAGCGGGTCTTTCGTCTGCTGCTTGACAAAAGTACCGTGCAGCAGACCGATATGTATACTTGTATCCACTTGATTTGTCGGATACTGCTCAAGCTTGTTCTCATAACTTGTATGTTCTTTGTAGCTGAACCCGTGAATATAGACGATATTGCCTTCCTTAGTGATGAATTCATACGTTTCAACCTGCTCACCGAAGACAATGACATTTGCCGGCCACTTAATTCGGGAATATTTAATATCATCGGCTTCACCGCGGATGATATAGACAAATATATGAGCATCCTGCAGTCGTTCAAACTGTTCTCTCAGGAACACCATAGTGCGTAACGATTGATTGTTAACAGCAAACAAATCCCCTGCAATCAGGACAAAATCTACTTGATGATGAATGGCATCTGTAATCATTCTTCTGAAGCTCTCAAAGCTGGATCTGCGTATATCTTCCATAATGGCATCTGATACATAGTGGTTCAATTTGAACGGTGCATCGAGGTGCAGATCAGCACAGTGGATAAATTTAATCATGGCAATCCCTCACTTCTAGTATTCAGTTTATTTTACAACAAATATGAAGTCAGTTGTATGGATACAGGAAAAAAGATGGATTTTTCTCAACTTGATGTGAGCCGTCAGTTACAGCACGTTGTCTATCGTATTAGAATGACGAAGTTATAAAAAAAGAAACCACAATGGATTCATCATGATTTCCTGATATTGTAATTATTATGAGTTACTGCACTGGTGTAGTGCTGTACAGCAGTTCTAATTTTTTGAGTTTCTCAGCGGTGTAGTGTTCATAGGATTTATTATAGCTCTTTGGATCTTTCGGATTCAAATAGTTTTCGATCTTTCCGGTATCCGGATGAATCAGTTTGCTGGAAGCTCCGCATCCGATGCCGAGAATGGTCTGTACTTCTTCCATGATCAGAATGTTATACAGAGAGTACTCTTTATCTACCGCATAACCGATGTTCTCAAGATTGCCGAGAATGTTTTTCTGACGGTACAGATAATAAGGAAGATAACCGTTGTCTTTGGCATAGCGCTTTGTCATATCCATCATCGTCATAATTTCTTCACGCCCTGCGACTGGATATTTTGATTTATTACGTGTCATTTCGCTTGCGCGTTTGAAGCTTAATGTGTGGACAGTGATTGATTCCGGTCTCAGCTTGTCTACTTCATTCAATGAATGCAAAACATGCGTTCTGTCTTCATTAGGCAGTCCGATGATGAGATCCATATTGATATTGTTCATTTGATGTTCGCGCGCCAGCTTGAATTTTTCAATCGTCTCAGCCACTGAATGATGTCTGCCGATTGCTTTCAGCGTTTCATCGGTGAAGCTCTGTGGATTGATGCTGATACGGTCAATATTGAAGTCATTCAATACTTGCAGTGTTGCAGGGTCAATTGTATCCGGTCGACCTGCTTCAACGGTGACTTCTCGCACTGAAGACATATCAAATGACCGGTAGCATTCATCAAGCAGCAGCTTCAAGTCTTCTGGTGTAATAGATGTCGGTGTTCCTCCGCCAAAATAGATAGACGTAATTTTCACATCATGCTGTTTCAACCACTGACCTGTTTCTTTGATTTCGTGCAGCAGACCGACAAGAAATTCCGGGACATCATTTTTATGGACCAGTATACTGTAAGCCGGGAACGTGCAGTAGGCACACTTGGTCGGACAGAACGGTATACCGATGTACACGCTGACCTCACGCTTCAAGTCATACAAGTCAGGAATCGCTTCATTTTGAATCTGTACGATGTCACGCATTAAATCCAGCTTCTCACGGCTGATCAAATAGTCCTGTGATAACTTGTCACAGATCGCTTCATGATTAAAGCCTTCCCGGTACAGCCGGTGGTAGAGCTTCGTCGGACGAATCCCCGTCAAAGTACCCCAGCTTTGTGTGATGCCTGTATGTTCAGTCAACATGGTAACGAGCGTCTTCGCCATCGCCTGCTTCACTGATTTCTTGTCAGTTTCGCGGCGTAGAGCTTCTGCCTGATAGCTTTGCCCTTCGATAGTCAGCAGCGCTTTGACATGTGTCGACTCTTCTCTTGTAATATCGAAGGTCAATTCGTTATCACCCGTACCGATAAGAACAAATGCATCTTCAAAATAAAGATTGAAGATGTTTTTAATGAAGAGCAGCTGCGGTTCAAGTTCAGGATGATTTACGTATATTTTCATAGACATACCTCTTATGATAAAATCATTCATTTCTTAGTTATAAAATGAAACACGGCAACTCCCGGATGGTATCAGAACGAGTTCATACTCGTCCATACATGCGGAAAGCGTCCGTGTTTCAACCGGCTTATTGTTCTGTTGACGCGTCGTTCACACCGTACAAGTCTTGTAACGGCTTCATGATAATACGGTTTAAATCTTCGATAATCTGGCTCATGCGTTGTTCTGCCTGCATTAACTGGGCGATGTTGTTATCCTGTTCAATTTTTGCGGCAACATTGTTGGCACTTGCGATGTCTTCTTCAGTGATTTCCTGACCGTTCATTTGTTTTTCCTGCAATGTCAGCTGAATGTTTCTGAATTCATCAAACAGCTGTTTTGATTCCGAATGATGATTGATTGCCTCGAAGTGTGTTTTCACTGCATTGTATTCGTCACTTTGACGTAATGCACTTTCCAGGCGATTTGCTTCGTCATAAATATTAACTGTCATGTTGAATAGCTCCTTTAATTAATGTCTGTAAATAATGTACCATAATTCATGGCATTAACCAATTGATAGCAGTAACATAAAAAAAGCAAACGATAGTCGTCTGCTTAAGCGTTGATCAATTGATCAGAGACTCTTCTGTTGAAGAAAGTGTCCGCTTCACGTTCTTTATTTGAGCCGAACAATGGTTGGTTGGCTGCATCAATGACACGGTAAAGGTTTGAAATTTTATTGTACTGAAGCGTGTAACCTGCTTCCTGCTGTTTTGTCTCCCACCATAATTCATCAAGGTTTTCATTTTTAGGATAGGCACAAGCACCGCGTGAAATTACTTGAATGACTTCTAATGGATCGCCTCCAAGTGTTGTCTGCAGCACTTCTGAATCTCTGAACAATGCACATAGTGACACACATGTCGTCCAGTTTGGTAATACCCGTTCTTTTTCAATCTGTACTAACGTCTTCTTAGACAGACCAATTGTTTGAGCCATTGTATCTTGAGTATAGCCCGCCTCGATACGGACCATCTTGAATTTAGTCTGTAATAAATCTGTGAAATTCTGTTTATCCATTATATACGACCTTTCATCTATTATATTTACGCTCAAATATATGTAATGAGCATTAAATTGAAATAATACACATCTCTTTTAAGACACATTTACCATCTTAATATAATTTACAACAAATTAAAAGAGGGAAAACTCGAAGTTTCCCCTCTGACGCAAATTTGTTGATTATTGAACCGCTGAACGATTGATTTTTCTTTTTTCGCGTTCTGAAATAATGACTGCGCATGCAGCATCTCCTGTTATATTGACAGCGGTCCGTGACATGTCGAGCAACCTATCGATGCCCAATATGATTCCAATGGCCGCAGGATTGAGTCCGACTGCTGTCAATACCATTGCCAGCATGACAAGGCCGACACCAGGAACCCCTGCTGTACCGATTGACGCAACAACCGCAATTACAACTACTGTTGCCATCTGCATAAATGTGAGATCAACACCCGAAATCTGGGCGATGAAGATAGTCGCTACCCCCTGCATAATTGCCGTGCCGTCCATATTGATGGTTGCACCGAGCGGCTGAACAAATGAAGAGATTTCTTTACGGACTCCTAAGTTCTCTTGAGCACACTCCAGTGAAATAGGTAGTGTCGCATTAGAACTAGATGAACTGAAACCGACCGTCATCGCAGGGGCAAAACCTTTAAAGAACCAGATTGGATTTTTTCCTGCGAGAAATTTCACTGCACCGCCGTAGACTACGATCATATGAATGAGCAGTGCCAGCAGCACGACGAAGAAGTACATGAAGAGCTGCTTAATCGCTCCGAAACCTGCATTAGTGAACGCTGTTGCTACAAGACCGAACGTCCCGAACGGCGCAAAGTATTTCATGATCATCATTACGATATACATCAATATTTCATTGACCTGCTCGAAGAACGTTTTGACGACTGTCACTTTGTCACCGAGCGCGATCATTCCTATACCAATGAATAGCGCGAACGTAATAACCTGCAGGACATTGGTCGTTGCCATCGCTTCGATAGGATTTTTAGGGAACAGATTGATAAGTGTCTGATCAAACGTCTGTTCAGTTGACATGCCCTGCGCTTTGGCTTCATCAGCCTTTGCTTTTTGCTGCTGTTCATACTTCGCAACATCGTCGCTTTGCAGCAGCTCCGTTTTGCCGTCACCTGGTTTGAAGATCAGTGAAAGTGACATAGCGATAATGATAGCCAGTGCCGTAGTGGTCAAGAAGAATAACAGTGTTTTGATGCCGATACTCCCAAGCAGTTTTGGATCACCGACGCCAACGACTCCGAGAACGATGGATACAAAGACAATCGGCACGACAAGCATAAAAATCAGGTTGAGAAAAATCTGCCCTAGAACATTGAAGACATATTGATTGATGCCTTTCACCCATTCTGCCTCAGCAAATAAGTTAAAAATGGATCCGATAGCAATACCTAAAATCAATGCAATTATAATTCGAACTGTCATATTATTTTTTATTTTCATTGCGTCACCTCTATCTAATTTTTGTAACAGTTTAGAATAATTATAAATGAAATATTCATATTATACAATCGCACTTATAAAAACAGATAACGCTTACCCCATTTTCGTCACTGGATATTTCACAGCAAATCATTCATAATAAGACGGTACTCTAAGAAAAGGACGCGATATTATTGCATATCAAGGATAAGCTGGAACAGGCTAAAAAAGGCGCGAGACTGAGCATCATCATGTATATCGTCCTCACTTTGTCAAAGCTGTTCTTCGGCTGGCTGAATGGTTCTCAAGCATTAGTGGCAGATGGACTTAACAATGCGACAGATGTGATTTCTTCCATTGCGCTGCTCATCGGATTATCCATCTCGATGAAGCCTGCAGATTCGAATCATAACTACGGTCATTACCGTTCAGAATTCATCGCCTCACTCACTGCCTCGTTCATTATGTTTGCAGTATCGGTGCAGGTCATCATTCATGGGGCTACTAATTTCTTGAGAGGCGAATACTCAACCCCGACTATTGAAGCAGCAATTGTTGCCATCTTATCTGCATTTGTCATGCTCTGTGTGTACTTCTATAACCGCAACTTAGCTAACAAAGTAGAGTCAAGCGCATTAAGAGCAGCAGCTTATGATAACTTATCCGATGCACTCGTCAGTGTCGGTACATTTATCGGTATCATGGGTGTCTATGTCGGACTGCCTATGCTTGATACTATCGCCGCAATTGTTGTCGGTTTCATCATTATGAAGACCGCCGTAGATATTTTCAGAGAAACTGCCATTACATTGACAGACGGCTTTGAAGTAAGCACGTTAGTTAAGATGAAATCGCTCATCTCCAATATTCATGGCGTCATTCAAGTCGTGGATATTAAAGGCAGAAATCACGGGGTCATCTCATTTGTTGATGTGACGGTCACTGTGCTGCCGACGTTATCCGTCAGCGAAAGCCATGATATTGCAGAACAGATCGAACTTCAGATGAAACAAGAGTTTGGTTCTGTTGAAACCATCGTTCACATTGAACCAGAAGAATAATACAAAGAGGCCGACTCATTTAATGAGCCGGCCTCTTCTACTTCTTCACTAAGTTATAAGTCATCGCATAAATAGCGGCTTGTGTCCGATCATTGACTTCAAGTTTTGAGAAGATATGGCTGACATGTGTTTTGACCGTTTTTTCTGATACGAATAAAATAGCAGCAATTTCTTTGTTGGTCAGCCCTTTGACCATCTGTTCCAATACTTCCAGTTCACGCTTCGACAGCTTCTTCTGAAGATGCGGCAGCTGCTCAGCATTTTTCACGGCGTTCATGACAGATGGATGGAATACTTTGTCACCTGCTACTATACGCTTGATGGTTTCTATCAGTTTTCCAGGTTCTGCATCTTTTACTTCATAACCATCTGCACCTGCTTCCATCACTCCAAGTACGTGCTCTTCATCTACATAGCTTGATAATATGAGAATCTTTAGGTCCGGGTAGCGTTCCTTGAGTTTCTTGGTCGTCTGTATACCATCCATGTTCGGCATGACCAAATCCATCAGTATACAGTCCGGCAGCTCATTCGACGCTAAATAGTCAATCACTTCTATACCGTCACCGAATTCGCCGATGATTGTATAATCCGTCATTGAACTAATCAGAAATTTCAGCCCTTGTCTGACAATATGATGGTCATCCACCAATATAATAGAAGTCATTCTATCATCCTTCCAGCAGTAAGGACACGGTTGTCCCTTCATCATTACGGCTTGTAATATGCAGCGTTCCACCGATTGATTCTGCACGTTGCCGCATGTTGGCAAGGCCGTGAGTCGGCAGCTGTTTCGCTGAGTTTACTGCAAATCCTTTGCCATTATCTTCAATCACTATGGAAAAGGATTGCAGCTGATTGATAGTAATCGCTACTTCTGCAGTCCCTGCATGTTTCTTAATATTATTCAGCGCTTCCTGCACGATTCTGAAGACGACGTTCTCCTCTTTGTTATCGAGTTGAATCAGCCCATTGATATGCATCGTCACATTGAGTCCCAGTACGTCGGCATACTGATGTATGGCATGAGCGAGACCTTGCTCAAGGCCGATTGGTTTCAGCTGCCAGATTAATGCCCGCATTTCATTGACTGCGGATTGGCTCGTCGATTCAATGAGTCCGAATGCTGCTTTTGCTTTGTTATCTTCGGTATTGGCGGCTGCAGCGTGGGCAGTCAGGCGAAGTGAGAACAGCATCTGATTGACTGAATCATGGAGATCACGCGCTAGTCTGTTCCGTTCATTGGTCAAAGCAATTTCACGTTCTCGTTCAGTGAGGAAAATCCGCTTGATTGCGCTGCCGATTTGAAATGCTACAGATTCCAGCAGGTCGAGTTCGTCTTCACTGTAGCTCGTCTTACAAGGCGTTGCAACATTCAACAGACCGAACCGCTCCTGTCCGGACTGCAGCGGCACTGTTGCATGATGCGTAATATCATCCGTGCCGTCCGGGTATTTCCTGCTTGCTTTGACGATTCGCGAGCACGTAATGATATTGGACGCCTTCGTCAACTTCCCTTGATGATAACGTGAGACACACCAGCATGGTCCTTCTGTCATATACTTACAGTTATTATATTCCAGTGCATCCGGCAGCCCATCATCAGAGATTAGTTCATGGTGCCCTTCGTCATCAATGAAGAAGATCCAGCCGGTCGTAAAATCTGTTCCTTCGACCAGCCGTTTCAGCGCACCATTCAGCATGGAATAAGTCTCCATCTCTTCATTCAAGAATTCAGCTATTTCTTTCAGTAACGCAGTCTTAGACTTCATTGCCTCACCTTATCTCTTATATTCAACGTGGTACAGATCATGACGACGGTCACGGAGTTGCCGCACCGTACCATCTTCACGACCGCGGCGCAGCACTTCTAAATCGACGTCACCAATCATCACCATCTCCACATTCTCCCCGGTTTCACCGACAATGCCATCGCGGGCGAAGCCGAAGTCACTTGGTGTATAGATTCCGGAAGCAGAATACTGGATGTCCATATTCTCAGTCTGAGGTAAATTACCGCATGTTCCGCTGGTCACTGTGTAGATCTGGTTTTCTATCGCCCGTGCCATTGAACAATATTTCACACGTAAATAGCTCTGACGGTCTTCAGTAGAAAATGGGGTGAAAATAATTTTAGCGCCTTTTTCTGTCGCGATACGTGCCATTTCCGGGAATTCTGAGTCATAGCATATTTGAATAGCAATCTTACCGCAGTCTGTATCGAATACTTCGACTTTCTTGCCGGGAGAAATCCCCCACCAGCGACGTTCGTTCGGTGTCACGTGAATTTTGTACTGCTTCTCAATTGAACCATCACGACGGAAGAGATAAGAAATATTATAGATATCTTCATTCTCCTCAACAAAGTGAGAGCCGCCGATAATATTGATGTTATAACGCATCGCAAAATCATTGAACATTTCAATGTACTGCTCTGTATATTTTGTCAGCTGACGTATGGATTCTGCTGGATTACGCTTTTCATCGAAGCTCATCAGCTGAGTGGTCAATAATTCCGGGAAGACAACAAAGTCACTGCCCGCATCGTAGGCCACATCGACGAAATATTCAATCTGGTTCGCAAACTCTTCAAATGAATCTATTTTACGCATCATATAGTTGACGGTACAAATCCGAATCGGATGGCTCGTCTTGAAATGCAGGTTGGATTTAGCGACGAAATCCGGATTATTCCACTCCATTAATGTTGCGAATTTACTGCTTTTGATATCATCTTTTAAGTAACCTGGATTAATACGCATGAGCGTAAAGCCATTCATAAATTGGAACGTCAGCACCGGGTCTTTGATTTTGCGCTTCATGACATCAGTTACGTATTCACGCGGTGTTAATTCATCTTTGTACAGATGATAGTTCGGAATACGGCCGCCGATGATGATACTTTTCAAATTCAGTTCATAGGCGATTTCACGGCGTGCTTCGTATAACCTTTGACCGACACGCATACCGCGGTAATCGGGATGAACCATCACTTCTATACCGTATAAGTTGTGGCCATTTTCATTATGGTTCGTAATATATCCGTTATCAGTAATATCATCCCACGTATGTCTGTCATCATATTCGTCAAAGTTGATAATCAAGCTGGAACATGAACCGATGATATTCCCTTCATATTCAATGACCATCTGTCCACGCGGGAACAGATTTAAGTGTGATTCAAGCTGCTCTCTCTTCCATGGGTCCATCCCAGGAAAACAAATCTCCTGCAGCTTCATAACTTCTTCGATATCTTCAAACGTCATTTGACGGGCTTCTATTAATTTATTGAATCTTTCCAAATTTAATTCTTCTGTCATGTTCAAGCTCCTTCATGTAAACTATACATATATTATACACGATTAACTGCACAATCAAACGAACTGCCTGGAGGAAACAATGAATATAACGATAAATGCAAACTTTGACGGAATGACGATAGAAGACCTGCTGAAACATTGGGTGCTGCCTAAAAAAATGATCCATGAACTGAGAATGTCAAAAGCTATTACTGTCAACAATGAACCTGCCCAATTTACAACTGTACTGCACACTGGCGACGACCTTGTGCTGCCGATTACAGAGGAAAAGAGTCAGTATAAGTCATCCTTCCGATTATGCGAAGTGGCTTATGAAGATGACTATCTGGCAATCATCGTCAAACCAAAAGGTGTGAAAACTCATCCTAACGATATGATGGAAACCAACACGCTGCTTAATCATGCTATATATACTTTGAAGTCTGACTATGTAGAACCGGTCCATCGCCTTGATCAGGAGACAGTCGGACTAGTTCTTGTGGCGAAAAATCCACTCGTCAAAAAAATTCTGGATAGAATGCTTGAACAGCGTGAAATCACAAGAACATACAAAGCCAAAGTCAGAAGTCTGCTGCCGATTAAAAATCAGACGATTGAACTGCCGATCGGCAAAGATAAATTCCATCCGAACAAACGCCGTATTTCTGATACCGGCCAGCACGCTGTCACGCATATCATCAGTTCGAAAGTACTGGGAGACGGTGTTACTGAAGTGGAATTAAAGTTAGATACAGGACGGACACATCAGATCCGCGTCCATCTGGCTGCCATCGGTTACCCGGTGCTCGGCGATCCTCTATATAGTGATTCAAAATTGCGTCAGCTGCAGCTCGCAGGCTACAAGTTGAACTTCGTCCACCCAGTTACCGGTGAACGTGTAGAAGCTGAGCTTAAGCAGTAAAATTGCATTTTTACTCTAATCGCTATACCATAGCCTATATCACTATGTAATATGGAGGAGAATCATGATACAGACTCAAGCAGATATATTTTTTGACAGACATGCCGTCAAAGAATATGATCCCCAATTTAAAATGACACAACAAGAACTGTCAGATTTAATTAGCAAAGCTAACCAGGCGCCATCTGCATGGAACTTGCAGCATTGGAAGTACTTGGTGATTCATAGTGATGAAGCAAAAGAACAACTGCTTCCAATCTCGTTCTATCAAAAGCAGATTGTAGATTCAAGCGCCACTATCATCGTCCTTGCCGATAGAGAAAGCCAGAAACAGGCAGAACCTATCTTCAGTAAAGATGTCGCTGAAGGTCGAATGACTGAAGAAATTAAAGAACTGCTTATTAATCAAGTGAATAAAGCCTATGAAAGCGCAGAGTACCGCTTTGAATCCGGCATACTGAATGCTTCTCTTGCAGCAATGCAGCTGATCAATGCAGCGACACTAGCTGGATTAGGAACATGTCCAATCGCAGGCTTCAATAGAACTGAACTGATCAAACAGTTTAATATAGAAGAACGCTACTTACCTATTCTGTTAGTTTCAATCGGCAAAACAATGAAAGAACCGCGCAAAACATCTAGACAATCTGTCGAAGAAACTGCAACTTTCCTATAACAAGGGCAGCAGCCCATAAAGAAAGGTCCTAATTATATTAATTAGGACCTTTCTTTATGAATTCTTTCTAAGTCTGGAAATGACTCGGTCAAACAGTTTTGAGCGGCGTGACATGACCGGCTGATGAATGACCTTCCGTTCTTTTGTCAGTGAACGCTTAAACGCTTCTGCTTCCTTCACGAGATACTGCTGTGAATTAATCGGTTCAAGCTGATTTCTCACATAGTGATAGACACCGTTCATATCCTGCTCCCGTGCTTTTTGGTTATCATCCAGCTGCAGCTGCAGGAACTCTTTCAGACGTGCAACAATATTCTCATCTAAAATCGGAAATAGAATTTCAACACGTTTAATCATATTTCTAGTCATCATATCCGCTGATGACAAATACATTCTTTCCTTACCATTATGGTAGAAATAATAAATTCTAGAGTGCTCAAGAAAACGACCGACAATACTGATGACTCGTATATTATCACTGACCCCTGGAATACCTGGTTTCAAGCAGCAGATGCCGCGGATAATCAAGTTGACTTTGACACCGGCCTGACTTGCTTCGAACAATTTCTTAATGACCGCTTTGTCAGTCAGAGAGTTCATCTTAGCAATAATCAGCCCGTTGCCGTTTTCTTTGTGTGAAATTATCTCCTGCTCGATATGATCCAAAAACTCTTCGCGAATTTCAAAAGGTGCGACATGCAGTTTGTTGTATTCAGGCTTCTCTGAATACCCACTTAGATAATTGAAGAAGTTCATCGCATCCTGCCCGATTTCCTTATTTGTCGTAATGATCCCCATATCCGTATAGATTTTCGCAGTTTTGTCGTTATAGTTACCAGTCCCTAGATGAACATAAGGAACGAGTTCATCATCGATTTTTTTGATGACGAGCGTAATTTTACTGTGCGTCTTCAAATACGTCATTCCATAAATGACGTGGCAGCCCGCTTCTTCCAGCATCTTTGCCCAATGAACATTATTCTCTTCATCGAACCGCGCTTTCAGTTCTACTAACACCGTAACCTGCTTTCCTGCTTCTGCAGCATTCTTCAATGCTTCAATGATCGGTGAATCACTTGATACCCGGTACAACGTCTGCTTGATTGCCAATGTCGACGGATCAACTGAAGCTTCTTTGATGAAATCAACAACCGGTTGAAATGATTCATACGGGTGATGGAAGAACACGTCTCGTTCACGTGCCACTTCATAGATATTATCAAGTCCAAGTGATGCTGGTGGTGCCGGTTCAAACGGCTTGAACTCAAGCTGCGGATATTTCTTCGCAATCATGCCGGACAACTGAAACAGCATTGTCAGATCAAGCGGCCCATCTATCTTATAGACATCACGTTCTTCAATTTCAAGCTCATGCGTTAAAAATGAACCGCCGATCGTCGGATCGTTTCTCGTATCAATTTCAAGACGGACAGCAGCGCCACTCTTACGTTTCTTAAGAAATTTCTCGATTTCGATGAGCAGATCTTCTGCGCCGTCTTCATGAATCGATAGATCTGCATTACGTGTAATTCTAAAAGTAAATGTTCTCTTCACTTGATGACCTGTGAACAATCGATCAATAAAATGAATGATGATATCTTCCAGCATGACAAAAATCATCTTTTGATCATCCTGCAGCATAATAATCCGGTCTAACAATGCTGGAATCTGAACGATAGCAGACTTACTCTCTCCTTTAGGATCCACAACATCAACGAAGACGTTGAGTGATTTGTTGGAGAGCTTTGGAAACGGCCGGTACGCATCGATACCAAGCGGCGTCAATGTCGGCATTATCTCATACTCAAAGCGGTGCTTGACCACTTCGTAGTTATGCGGCTCGAGCTCATCCGGCTGCTTGAGGAAGATATTATGTCCTTCCAATTCCTGCAGGAGCCTATGATATTGTTCATATTGAACTCTGACATTCTCTCTATTGTCTTTATCTATCGCTATTAACTGTTCCCGCGGCGTCATCTGTGTTTTATTTTCACGTTCGTTGAAATTTAATTTAATCTGGTCTTTGAGTCCAGCTACACGAACCATAAAAAATTCATCTAAGTTAGAAGAGGCAATCGCTAGAAATTTCAATCTCTCAAGCAGCGGATTTCTGTTATCCAGTGATTCTTCAATAACGCGATAGTTAAAGGCTACCCAGCTCACTTCCCTGTTGTTGTAATATGCTTTGTTGTTGAGATCGATCGCGTCAATCATCTCCATATATCATCACATCCACTTATCATAATTTAAATATTATCCCAATCTTAGTTATACCGCACTATTGTAAATCTTCTGTAAACACAATGTTAATTTTAGCTTTTACAATCTTCTCTAAATGTTTTTTCTGTCTTTCAGCTTGATACTCTTCAGCTATGGGATCACCTTTGTATAGAATCACTAAGTGATAGCGGTCTTTATTTCTTTCAAGATAGAGTGATTGCACGACATTGGTGTTGCTGCTGTTTAATGCATAGGCAAATTTCAATATGCTGCCCAGCAGTTGAATTTTCGCTTTTTCGGCTTCTGTGAACCAGTCTGTCTCATCTGAGTAAAACTTAAGCAGTGTCTTGTTCTTATAGCTTGATAACAATGCCAGCTTGACGCGATTGCGGTGGGAGACTCCGTTCAGACTAGAGTTGGAGATGATATAGTACGTATGCTGACTGGCAGCATCTGAATCAATGTAGCTTCCTAAATAGAACAAATAAGCGGCCTGGAGCAGTAATTTTTTGTCCAGTTTGTTTCCTTCTACCAGCCCGTTCTTCTCCAGTTCGTAATAGATCATCTCTGCAAGTTTTTGACGTTGCAGTGCTTCGTCTTTACCGATGTCATAGTTATGAGCTAAATTATTCAAACTTTCTTTGAACACCTCATATTTATCAAACGGATGTTTGTACTGTTCTTCCAGAATTGACATGATGACACCTTCACGCAGCCCTTTGCGTGAAAATACAAATTCAGTCGCCGCTACTTCATCAAAGAGCTCTTTGAAGAGCAAAGTGGACGGGATGATAATGTCACGTCTATCACGGCTTAGTCCATCTAAATCCTCTAAATCATCCATCGATGAATCCATGAGTTTTTTGTAGACTTTGTCTATCGCTTCTTCCTTCATAGAGTAACCATGGACACCCGCAATCGGATATTCCACCATCGACTGATGGATCCGGGCGATATTCCGCGCTGAGCCGCCGATTGCAATAATCGGTACTTTTCTTTTGGCGAGCCATTTCAGTGATTCCAGCTGCTCTTTGATGTAGCTGCGCGCCTGAGCAACAGCTTTTTCGTCATTGTGTTTCCTACCGTCAAAAAATAATTTCTGCAGTGTTACAACACCAAACGGAAAACTATGTGAGAACTTCAGTTCCTTGTCTTCAAAGTATGTCACTTCCGTACTGCCGCCACCAATATCAACAGTCACACCGTCATTGAAATTAAGCGTATTGACGACGGCGTAATAACCATAGAATGCTTCTTCTTTTTCTGAGATGATGCGCATTGCTATTCCTGTGTGCTCTTTGACCGTCTTGATGATGGCATCAATATTCTGTGATTGACGAACCGCTGCAGTCGCTACTGGATACAGCGCTTCTACATCAAACTTAGCAGCAACTTTCTGAAAGCTGTTCAGCGTACTGCATAATACTTCAATTCCTTCGTCTGACATGACTTTGTCTTTGTCGAGATACTGATACAATCTGGCCGGCGTTTTAATGTTCTGCAGTTCCTGCAAGCCGGATTCTTCTGAATACTCAAATATAACAAGACGGATGGTATTTGAACCAATGTCTACTAATCCTAATCTTCTCATGATGAACCTCTCTTCTAGTAAAAAATGCCCGCAATGTGCAGGCATTTCAATTATTTTGGATGAATCATTTCTTCAGGTTTAATCCATTCGTCAAACTGCTCTTCTGTTAAATAACCGCTGTTGATGGCAGATTGTTTTAATGTCAGCCCTTCTCTGTGAGCCGTTTTTGCAATATAGGCTGCTTTCTCGTAGCCGATGTGCGGATTAAGTGCAGTGACGAGCATTAATGACTGATTTAAATAATCAGCAATATTATCTTCTATTGGTTCTATACCCACTGCACAGTTATCGTTAAACGAATTCATACCGTCAGCCAGCAAATAAATTGATTGCAGTGTGTTATACATGATGACCGGTTTGAATACATTCAGCTCAAAATTACCCTGGCTCGCTGCAATACCGACTGCTGCATCATTACCCATGACTTGTACAGCAACCATCGTCAACATTTCAGACTGCGTCGGATTGACTTTGCCCGGCATAATAGAAGATCCTGGCTCATTTTCAGGAATAGCTAGTTCACCTAAACCTGCACGAGGACCAGAAGACAACCAGCGGACATCATTGGCAATTTTCATAAGGTCTGCTGCCAGCGCTTTTAATGCACCATGGACAAACGTCACTTCATCATGCGCTGTCAATGCATGGAACTTATTTGGAGAGGATACGAAATCATATCCTGTCTGTGCTTTGATCTGCGCTGCCACTCTATCTCCGAATTCCGGATGTGCATTGATACCTGTACCGACAGCTGTACCACCGATAGCTAAGTTCAGCAATTCTTTTTTCGCAGTAGTTAATAACGACTCACATTTATCCAGCATATATCTCCAGCCGGAAATTTCCTGACCAAGTGTTAAAGGGGTTGCATCCTGCAGGTGAGTCCGGCCGATCTTAATGATATGATCGAACTGTTCTTCTTTTTGTTTCAAAGTATGGCGCAGTTTATCGAGCGCCGGCATGAGTAACCGCTCGATTTCAACGTAAAGACTCACATGCATTGCTGTCGGATATGTATCATTCGAACTTTGTGATTTATTGACATCATCATTTGGGTGAACTGTTTCATCACTCCCTGCCTGCTGCAAATATTGATTAGCCGCAAATGCCACGACTTCATTGACGTTCATGTTGCTCTGCGTCCCGCTTCCTGTCTGCCATACGACTAATGGGAAATGCTCATCAAGACGTCCTGCAAGCACGTCATCACATGCTTTTACAATCGCTTCTGATTTTGCGTCAGATAATTTCCCTAAGTCTTTGTTGACGATTGCTGCTGCTTTTTTCAGATGGGCAAAGCCATATACTACTTCAATCGGCATCTGTTCCTGACCGACACGGAAGTTCAGTCTGCTCCGCTGTGTCTGTGCCCCCCAGTATTTCTCCGCTGGTACTTCGATTTCACCAAATGTATCATGTTCGATTCTTACAGCCATTCTATTCTCCCCTTATGTCTATTGATAACTTTATTTTACATTAAATAACGCTTTCATTCATCTGTTTTCATAGAAAAACAGCTGTATCAGCTGTTTTGTTGTTCTTTCTGTTCGTCTGACCAGTCATTATCACGGTCTTCTTCATTGCGAAGCGAAATCTGTTCCATTTCCTTACCCAGTTCAACAACATCATCAAAGTCTTGAACCATTTCGTTTTCTTGATCTTCATAGCGGTCCGTCATTGTGTGACCTCCTTTTTTTCTATTATACTACAGTTAAATAACAGTTGTTAACGGACGTCATGATTGCATTAACGTCACAGCTAGTTAAAAAACCACCGGCAGCAGCCGATGGTTTAAGTTGTATCAGGAGAATAATGAACGGTAATACTCACGAATGTCTGCCGGCAATCCTTGGGCAGCGTCGTAATCGAGAACAACCGTTACCATACGGTGTGCTTTTAAGTTGGCAGCTTCAAATGTTGTCTGTGTTTCACCTGTTTCATACAGGCGGTTCACTGCCTTTGCTTTTTCAGAGCCTGTCACGAGAACAACGACTTCGCGTGCGGACAGCAAGCCTTCATCACTATCAGCATTGATTTCGCGGTATCCGATGCTGCCATCTGCGTTGAATGTAGATACAAGCATCGTCAGCTTTCCTTTGTTTTCTTTAGTTTTTACGTTTTTCACTTCATCCATTAAATTGCCATTTTTGTTGGCACGGTGCAGTTGTTCTTTGACGATGCCCATCTGCTGGAAGCTCGATTCATTATTATCATAATCAAAAATATGAATTTGGCTGGCATCCACTGGATTTTTTGCTACCTCTTCTATTAACTCACGATAAAAGAAATCCTGTTCATCGTTCATAGCGAACGCAAGGATGGACGTCGGATTGTTATTCATCTGTTTACGTACAAGGTCAGCTGCGTATTTCGCCGCGATACCTTTTGAATCAAAAATTTTAAAGTTCATAGCCATGGTGTTTCCTCCTGTACAACTTAGTTTTTTATCATTTTCATATACCCTTTTTTCACTGCTGTTAAAACATTTAACTCTTCGTCCACTAAAACAAGGTCAGCGTACTTCCCTTGCTTAATACTGCCGATTTCGTCTGATAATCCGAGGGCAGCTGCCTGGTTATAGCTGACAACACGCCACGCATTGTCCAGTGTTTCACCTGTATACGCCATAAAATTACGCAGTGCCTCATTCATCTTAAGAATACTGCCGGCTAGTGTACCATCAGCGAGTACCGCTTTGTCATGCTGCTTTAAGACAGCCTGTCCGCCCAGTTCATAATCACCATCCGGCATCCCTTTGGCACGCATTGCATCTGTAATGATCATGAAGCGGTCGCGCCCTTTCAAGCGGTAGGCGATTTTCACAGATGCTTGATGTGAATGGATACCATCTACAATACATTCGGTCTTCAAGTCATCGTTGACCCACGCTGCACCGAATGCTCCAGGATTGCGGTGATTGAATGGGGTCGCAGCATTGTAGAGATGCGTGATATGTTTCGCACCAGCTGCTACTGCCGCGTTCATCTCATCATAAGTTGCCACTGTATGCCCGATAGAAAAGATGATGTCATCATGTTTCGCAGTGATGACGTCCATCGCACCATCAACTTCAGGTGCAATCGTCATAATTTTAATTTTACCACGTGCCGCCTGTTGAAGCTCATCAATAAGTACTGTTGTCGGATGAATGACATACTCTGGATTCTGCGCACCTACTTTGTGCTCTGAAATAAACGGCCCTTCTAAATGAATACCGATGATTTCAGCCCCCGGTCCTTCATAACGGCTCGCTGTTTCCAGTGCATTCTTAACGCGCGTCAAATCTTCAGTCATGGTCGTCGCGAGAAAGGAGGTCGTTCCTTCTGTCAGCAATCCTTCAGCAAGCGTTGTTAACGCACCCATGTCTGCGTCCATAACATCTGCTCCGTAGCCTCCATGTATATGAATATCGATGAATCCGGGCAGCAGGATTCCGCCTTTCCCATCTATCACATCGTGACATGTTCCATTATAATAGCCATGGCTTACTTCTGCGATACGTTGTTGTTCTATCACAACATATCCCTTATCAATCACTCCATCTTCTGTGTAAATTTTCACATTGTTTATGACCAGCATGACTAACGTCTCCTTTTCTTTAGCTTATAATTAGTATATAATAAAATCAATAATAGTATAGGAGGCCAACATCAATGGGTACATTGTTAATTGGTATGGTTGCTTTATCTTTCATTGTCGCTATGTTAACAGCTGGCAAAGAATCTGACTACGGTATTAGAGACAAAGATCTTAACAAATAAAAGACAGAATCGGCAGTGCTGATTCTGTCTTTCTTTATTATTGTTTTAAGAATCCTTGTTGTTTGACGACTGCATCCACGTCTTCTCTTATAGTGTGACTGAATTTAGCCATCATTTGACTGCTCCATTTGTCGCTGCGTCTTCCGTTCGTCCGTTCGCGGTAATAATCAGCGATACGTTCATCATAATGATCAATCTGCGACAAATAATCATCAGTCGAATAGCGATTTTCATGATAGACATGTTCAAACGGCAGCCTTTCTTTGCTGCTGCCTTCTTCTGATGGATAACCGACCACTAATCCGAATAAAGGATACGTATAATCAGGCAGCCCAAGCAATTCAATGACCCGCGCCATATCATTTCTTAGACTACCGATATAACATATACCCAGTCCCATGCTTTCAGCAGCCACCGCCATATTCTGTGCAGCAAGACTGGCATCTACTGTGCCGACAATGAAATTCTCAGTTTCTCCGATATAATCAGCAACTGATTGACCGGCACGTTCAGCTAATAGTTGATGACGCTTGTAATCTGCGACAAAGACAAATAAATGACCATTGTGCTCAACATAATGCTGCGTACTGATGTCACGCAGTGCCTTTTTAATTTCAGGATCAGTCACGCCAATGATCGAATATGCTTGTACAAAACTTGAAGTCGATGCCTGCTGGGCCGCTTCAACAAGAACTCTTATCGTCTGATCATCTAGCTGCTTCGCTTCAAATGCTCTAATTGAACGGTGAGCCATCAACTGCTTCACTACTTCATTCATTTACTCATCCCCTATTTCAGATTCGGATAATTCTGTTGTCTTAATGCTTCATATACTAAGATTGCTGCTGTGTTAGATAAGTTCAATGAACGCACATTGTCATTCATCGGAATTCTGAGTGCAGTATCCATATACTTTTCTTTGACCCAGTCCGGCAGACCTGTTGTCTCACGACCGAAGATGAAGTAGTGGTCGACTGACGTATCTGAATAATCGAATGTCGTGTGCGGCTTTTTGCCGAACTTCGTCAGCAAGTAGTAGTTGCTGCCTGCTGTCTTATCGAAAAATTCCTCAATGCTGTCATAATAAATGATATCGACAAATTTCCAGTAATCAAGACCTGCACGACGCAGCATCTTATCGTCCGTTGAAAATCCAAGCGGACGAATCAAGTGCAATGTTGTATCAGTTGCTGCACAAGTTCTAGCAATATTTCCTGTGTTTGCCGGAATCTCCGGCTGATATAATACGACGTTAATTGATGACATGTTCAATCTCCTCTAAACCTTTTAGAATTTCATTTCTTACTTCTTCGTCTTCTTCTACATCATACCGCTCCATTAAAAACGGAGCTTCTAATCGGCCTGCAATTCTGCCGATAGCCCAGTATGCCGTCCCTTTGATGACGGGCCTATCGTCTTCTACTGCCACTTGTTTCAAGGTTGGGACGGCCGACTCCTCCTTGAAATGAGCGAGCGCGATGATCGCATTCCGCTGAATCGGCTTCTTGCCCCGCCAGCTGCCCGCTAAATGACCGTATTCATTTTTGAACATCTTGTTGCTGATGGTAAGCAGCGGCTCGAGCAGCGGCTTCAGCTTCAGCGGCTCAAGAATGATATCATCCTGCAGTGTATTAATGCCGCGGTTTCTCGGGCAGACTTGCTGGCATGTGTCACAGCCGTACAGTCTGTTGCCGATCTTCCCGCGATATTCATCAGGCATGAAGCCTTTCGTCTGAGTCAGAAAACTGATACATTTCTGTGCATTCAGCTGTCCATCGCCGACTAAAGCACCTGTTGGACAGCGGTCCACACAAATCGTGCAGTCAAGACAGCTGTCAATGACCGGCTTGTCAGGAGGCAATGGAATAGACGTCAGCAGTTCACCTAGATACGTCCATGTCCCTAACTTATCGTTAAGTATGAAGCCATTTTTTGCAGCATAGCCCAGGCCGGCACGCTCAGCGACAGCGCGGTCACTCAGTACGCCCGTATCCACCATAGACAGACATTCAGCATCTGCTGCACGTTCTTCAATAAATGCCTGCAGCAGTGTAAGTCGTTTGCGTAACAGTGAATGATAGTCCATTCCCCAGGACGACCGGGAGAAGACACCGCGCCGTTCACCGCGTACACTTCTCGGTGCATCAGGGAGACGATTCGGATAGCCGACCGCAATCGCTATAATAGAACGGGCAGACGGCAGTGATTTCTTCGGATCGATTCTGAGTTCGATATCAGAACTCTCAAAACCAGATGCATAACCTTTAGAATAATAGGATTCCAGCTTCGGACGCAGCTCTTCAAAAGGTTCCGCTGTTGTAAAGCCGATAGCATCGATACCAATAGTCCGGCTATACGCAATAATTTCCTGTTTCAGTTGTTCTGACATGTCGCTCACCTCCAAATCAATGCAACTATTTTAACACAAAAACAAGCGAACGCCTACCAGCTGTTCGCCTGCTTCAACACTATGATAATACTTTTGACAGAAAGTTCTGCGTCCGTTCATTTTTAGGATGACTGAATACCTGCTCGGGCGTTCCCTGCTCCTGAATAATCCCTTTATCCATGAAGACAACGCGGTCTGCCACTTCTCTTGCAAAGCCCATTTCATGCGTCACTACAACCATCGTCATTCCTTCCCTCGCTAAATCCTTCATTACTTGAAGCACATCGCCGACCATTTCAGGATCAAGTGCTGATGTGGGTTCATCAAAGAGCATGACATCAGGGTTCATTGCCAGTGCTCTCGCGATAGCGACACGCTGCTTCTGTCCACCGGATAACTGCGAAGGATAGGAACCTGCACGGTCTTTCAGGCCGACTTTGGCGAGCAGCTCGAGTGCGCGCTGCTCAGCTGACTGCCTTCCTTCTCCGCGGACGAGCATAGGAGTCAGTGTCAAATTCTCAAGCACCGTTTTATGAGGAAACAAATTGAAGTTCTGAAATACCATCCCCATTTTCTGACGGAGCTTATTGATGTCTGCTCCTTTGCTGTTCAATACTTCTCCTTCAAAGACAATACGTCCGTCAGTCGGTGTTTCGAGAAGATTGAGGCATCTTAAAAAAGTAGATTTACCACTTCCTGAAGGACCGATAACAGCGACTACTTCTCCTGCTGACACTTCCATATCAATGCCTTTTAATACTTCCACTTGTCCGAAGTTCTTCTTCAATTGTTCAACATTAATCACTGACACTCATTCTCCTTTCGACGACATTCATCACTCGAGACAATGTGAATGTCAAAATAAAGTATGCGACTGCCGCTAATAACAACGGTGTGAATGGATCAAATGATGCACCTTGTACTTTTTGTGCATTGAACATCAGTTCGCTGACGCCGATGACAGAAACAATGGATGATTCTTTGATGACGGTGATGAATTCGTTGCCGAGCGCAGGCAGAATATTTTTGATGGCCTGCGGCATGATGACTTTGTTCATGGCTTGAGAATGACTCAGTCCAAGTGATCGGGCCGCTTCCATCTGCCCTTTATCCACTGCATTGATTCCGGCACGGATGATTTCTGCAATGTACGCGGCACAGTTGAGAACGAGTGCAATGGCACCACAGAGAAAGGCTGATAAATCAAGCCCAAGCACTGCCGTCGTTCCGAAATATACTAAGAATACTTGAACGAGTAGTGGTGTCCCTCTAATAAATTCAATATAGATCCAGGCGATGGATTTCAATATTTTATTGCGGCTGAGCTTCATAAATGCAAGAATACCGCCGAATAACGATCCGAGTACGACTCCGATGATTGAAATTAAAATCGTCGCTCCGATTCCTTTGATGAAATAATTACCATATTTGCTGAGGAATGAGCCTTCTTCAAACATCGCTTCGTTTGCTTTGTCCTGATAATCTTTAATCAGTCCTTTGTCCTTAACTTCTGCAATGCTTGCATTCAGCTGATCGAGCAGCTGCTGAGAGTCTTTTGGAACAGCAATCGCTGTCCCTTTTGCAGCATCAGCAAATTCAAGAGAAGAATAAGCAAGACCGGTATTTTTGGACAAATACGCATCTCCGACCGGTCCTTCCAGAATAATACCATCTACTTTACCTGAGTTAAGCGACATGATGATTTCAGGGACACGTGTCAATGATGACAGATTGGCGTCTGGAATTTCTTTTTGAGCCAGTGCTTCTTGAGTCGTTTGTTTCTGTACACCGATACTTTTACCTGAGAAGTCTTCCACTGTTTTCAACTTGTCTTGATTTTTCTTTTGGACGATCATGCGCTGAGTCACCTGCATATACTGCTCAGTGAAGTCGACTTCTTTACGTCGCTCAGGCGTCGGGGACATACCTGAAATAATAATATCGATCTTACCGGTTTTAAGAGATCCGAGCAGGCTGTCAAATGACATATCGACTATCTTTAAATCGACACCCAAATCTTTAGCGACCTTTTTGGCAAGTTCAATATCGATACCCACATATCTGCTCTTTCCGTTGACCGTCTGCTCAAACTCATACGGAGCATAATCCGCAGAGAGACCGACACGGATTTCTCCTCTTTTCTTGATGACATCATACTGATCGTCTTTTGCACTTGCTGAATATAATGGTATATAGGACAGAATGACAACGAACAGCAGCATCATTGTTAACATCTTCTTCACAGCACTACCTCCTTAACTAATTATTATAACTATACAATTTAATGAAAATATATACAATACCCAATAAAAAAATATTCCGCTGTCAGCAGAATATTTTTATGCTTTATTGAATAGATAAATATCATTTGTATACCCTGGCAGTATTTTCTTCAACACCATATGGACTAATATACTTGCAGGGAGCGGCACTATTAAATAGGCAGTCAACAGCTTAACGATGCTAATCCACACGTCACCTTCCATGAATCTAAAAGCATTCAAAGGACCGACGAGCCCCGTATAACCAAATCCTGCCGACATCGGTGTTCCTTGTATTCCCATGTAGTAAGCAAGCAGGCCACCAATGCCGCCGTTAATCATGAGCGGCACCATAATAATCGGATATCTGAAGTACACCGGCATCATCATCTTCGCTGCGCCGATGACAAGCGTCGTATTGACCCCTTTGTCATTGACGAACCATGAGCCGACGATGAACGTGTAGCAGCAGGCCGCAATACCAAGATTGGCAGCACCACTTCCTAGACCGGACAAACTGATAACTGTCGCAATCGCTACAACCGATATAGGTGTTGCCATCATCAGTGCATAAAACATGCATATCAATATACACATCAGCAGTGGATTCAGCGTGGTGAAATGGCTGACCAGCTGACCGAGGAACCCTGTCATCATTTTGACGTACGGCAGCGTCAAAGTGCCCACTGCTCCTGGCAGCACACCTGCTAGAATCGGCAGAAAGACAATGTTCAGTGTCCCAAGCCGATTGCCAAGAACGACAATGACCAGTGCAGCAAGGGCGATGGTCATCATCATGTTCAATAGATCGCCCATACCGACCAACTTCGCACCATCAGCTGTAAACTGAACAGCACCCGAACCGATAAATGCAGCGCCTCCTATAACAGCACTTTGAACACCATTGAATTTCAACTGGTGACCGACCAGGACACCGATGATAATAGCAGCGCAGAACTGAAACATCAGCAGCATCTGTCCGAGCGACGTGAATACTGGATGAAATGAAGCTAAATACTTAAAAAGCTCCCCGAGCATGGCGTTAGGTATTAACGCAATCACTATCCCGGTCGCCATACCGTTTAATATATTGAAAAAGAAAGTTTTTAAAGACATATCGTTAATTTTCATGCTAGACCGACTTTCCTATTTGTTGTGATACGGATTGCTAATTTAATAGATTAGCTATATAGTGCACATCATGTTCTTCCTCAAGCATTAACGACTTTAATTCATGGGGTTTAATACTTTCACGAAGTAATTCTTCTTTTGAATAAAACTTAAAGATAAATTGATCATCGGGTTGCGCAAAAATTTCACCATCTCCTAGCTCGTCACCTATCTCTAATAAATATACAAACAGCAATTCATGATAATTAGTTCCATTGTAATCAAAGAATCCTTCAATCATCGTCTGGAACTGAAGGTCATTTTCACTCACTACCAAATCCAGTTCTTCTTTCAGCTCTCTGATAAGTGCAGATTTTGAGTCTTCTAATAACTTGATACGGCCTCCAACTGTTGTAATAAATGAATCATTGATACCATGATGCATCAACCATTCATCACCTCGACGAATCATGGCAGACGTTCTAATATTTAATCGATGACTGTTCAGTAACAGTGATAAATCCATAGCGTTCCTCCTTAAAGTGTAATCACCCATATATGATGGTCTTCGTCTTTGCCCCAGTAATCTTTAAATATATAGGTCGCAGGTCCGAACATCTTCGTCCATGTTTTGATAGCAAGTGTATAAGCTGCATCAAAACAATACTGATTGATTCCTGATAGACGCATATCGTCCTGCATGCGCTTGATCAGTTCACTGCCGATACCCTGTCCTTGATACGCTGGATTTACATATAATGATCCGAGTTCATACAGATGATCCAGTGCTCCCTCTGTCAATTCACTGATGGTTGTATTCGGATGATATAGACCGATAGCGCCGATGATCACTCCTTCATGTTTAGCAGCAATAAACTGAGTATCTCTCCCGCTATAATAGTTCTCAATATAACCATATTTCGTGTCGATTTCTTTTTGCAGATCGTCATCATCATCTATATCATGCACTTGAAATGTATGAGTAATGACTTCTTTGTAATGTGCTTTTAAAGGAATCTTGTCTTCAACAGACGGCCTTATATAATTAATCAATCAATCACCCCGATATACATTTGTCTTATTATACACTAAACAAAAAAACCTTGAAACAAACCTTTCAAGGTTCAGATGCCAAAGGTCGGGGTCTTATGTATATTTTATTAAAGAAATAGATTTAATAAAATATTAAAACTACTCGGTCATCTCGATAAATCTTATAATGATTATTGCGTGGAAGACAATGTTTATCTCTTTATTCCTTAAATAGATTAAGGATAGTGGAAATGGCCACATCAATAAGTAAAAGCCCCTAAACATAACGTTTAAGGGCTTTATACGATACCGGCGGCCGGGGTCTTGTTTAGACTCTAAACGTTGATATATCAATACCATTAAAAAAATCGTGTCCACTTCGCGTCCACTTTTCAAATTGTTCTTTCTATATTCATTTCGTATTATAATAGGAAAGAACTCCAAAAAGCCACCTACTCATCAAGAGTAAGTGGCTTTACAATTATCTATTATTATTTTTGAAATACTGTTTAGTAACTGGCAACACTTGTGAAAGCAACTTTTCTTCTGACATATCAACTGAGTCCTCACCCAGAATGTCATCAGTGGTAAAATTTATGATGGCATAGATGCTATTTAATAAGGAACCACTAAAATTAAAACCTATTAAATGTTATGATTTTAAATATCATACCGCCATTCTGTATAAGCAGAACGTTAGCTTAAATCTATCTTAAATAACTTTGAATTTTTACATACCATAAATTTTTAGTGATATTATCTAACTGAAGCGAACGCTTCAAAAAAATATTAGGAGAGTGTGTATATGTTATTCAGAAAAGTTTCTGCTACTATTCTTGCAGGTTCTATTTTTGTCACTTCACTGGTCCCTATTACTCAAGCTTCGGAAATCCAACAAACTGCCCCTGCTACTGAAAGCGGAAATATTGGAACATTCAATACTTCTTTACAGAAAGGCGATGCGCCTCAAAGCATCAGTGGCAGCTTTATTGTTAAACAAGCCATAAAAATAATTATTAACAACAAAAGCAAAGTTATCTCGTTAGTTGAAGGACAGATGGGAAAGAAAACTGCTGCTCAACTTGATAAACACTATTCAAAGGTGGTGGCCGAACTTAAGCCTTTATTGGCATGGTCTGAAGTCCCTGCCCAGGCAGTGTATGATGCTGTTTACAGAGGGATGATTAATGCCGGCGTATCTAATTCAGTAGCTACCAATGTAGCGCTAGGCGTTAAAACGATATTAAACTGGTTGGTATAAACTGAAAAAACAAGGGAGTTTAATCATGAACGAGTCAGATTTACAGCTTATCAAAAAGACACTGAATGAACTGGCATCTTCAGTCGGTCACAGCCAATTAAATACAAAATCTATCAGTCTGCTATTTTTAGATTTTGGATTAAATAATGATGATTTTGAAGAGATGTTTATCTCTTTTAATCAGATAGTATTTAAAAACGAAGAATATAATCTTCAGATGTTCCGTGAAATTCTGAGAAAATATATTCCTAACTGTACTGATTTAACCGTCATCCGTTTCATCGATGGTTTTGCAAAGAATTACATCCCTGAATTGTTACTGTTCTCTGAAGAAATAAAAACTGATTTTATCAATAGATAAAGAAATAAAAGCCACCTACTCATTAAGAGTAAGTGGCTTTAATGTTATCTATTGTTATTTTCAAAATTTTTTTTGATTATCTGCAGCACTTGATACATTAATTTCTCTCTTGCTGTATCGGTTAAACCCCATATTTTAATTTCATTCGTATGCTCCCTTTTATATAGATAACCGCCTACCCTTTCATACGTTCTTTGCAATCATCATTGAAAGGAGGTGAGAAAAAATGAACGTCAAAAAGGTCGGTAACAAATTGGAATATGACTTTAGAATCAACGGAAAACGGTACAGAGGTAAAGGTAATACACGGCGTGAAGCAGTTCATGCAGGTAACATCCGCTATAACGAACTGGCCCAAGGTCGAGACTTAAAAGCGAAAATCATCTTTCATCAAAGGTTTATTGATTATCACGACAAATATACAAAACCTAATGTATCAGAGAAGACCTACAGCAACTATGATCGTCTTTACAAGACGCTGATAAAAGAGTTTGGTTATCGCGATATCAAGGACATCACTAAGGATGATTACCAGGACTTTATCAATAAGTTGGCTGATCAATATGTGATTGATGGCGTAAGTCGTTATAACAGTTATATCCGTGCAGTAGTTCGTGATGCAATCAATGAAGGTCTGGCCACTCGTGATTTTACTCTAAATGTTCGAATCTTTTCGAATGTGAAGAGCAAAGAAGAGAAACACATGTACTTAGACCTGCAGGAACTGAAAGCGATCAAGAAATACTATATGGACCGTAAAGACCACATGGCCGCTTCCACCTATTTAATATTACTCATGATAGCTACAGGTGGACGTTTCTCTGACTGTATCAATTTGAAACGTAATCACATCGATATCACATCGATGAAGTCAAAGGAACGGTTTATCTGGATGGTACTAAGAATATAAACGCTAAGCGTACTGTGAATGTGGATAAAGAAACGATTAAACTATTACTACAGTATGCCGATGACAGGCCAGCTCATATGTCTGGTTACCTATTTACCCATCGTGGCAGACAGATTAAAAATTCAGCAGTCAATGAGTCCATAAAAAAAGCATGTGAAGCTGTTGGTATTAAACGCAACATTACATCACATGCCTTACGTCACACGCATATCTCCATCCTTATCTACGAAGGTGTAGACATTGCTTATATTGCTGATCGTGTCGGACATAGCAGCCCTGACATCACTTATCGTGAATACGCCCATCTTATCAAAGAAAGTAAGGATAAGCAAAGCAGTAAGACGTTATCTGTGCTTGAAGCGCTGTAGCGTGTCCACATTGGACGTTTTTGGACTTGAAATTTGTTAGCTGTGTCCAAATCGTGTCCACTCTTCCGGATAATCTTTCTATATTCTTTTTCTATCAAAATAGAAAAAAGCCCGTAAATCCAAGGATTCACGAGCACTTTCTATATTCTTTTACATTCTTTAGATACCGGCGGCCGGGGTCGAACCGGCACTCCTGTGAGGGAACTGGATTTTGAGTCCAGCGCGTCTGCCAATTCCGCCACGCCGGCATAATATTATAAAGATCATTGAATAAAATATGGAGCGGAAGATAGGACTTACACCTATACCTCGAATCAGGAAGATTCGTATTCTAAAAGTTGAAATACTCCCGCAGAATAAAATATGGAGCGGAAGACAGGACTTACACCTGTATCTCTAACCAGGAAGGTTAGTATTCTAAAAGTTGAAATACTCCCGCAGAATAAAATATGGAGCGGAAGACAGGACTTACACCTGTATCTCTAACCAGGAAGGTTAGTATTCTAAAAGTTGAAATACTCCCGCATATATAATTTAATGGAGGCGCCAACCGGATTTGAACCGGTGATAAAGGTTTTGCAGACCTCTGCCTTACCACTTGGCTATGGCGCCAGAAAAAGCTGGGGTAGCTGGATTCGAACCAACGAGTGACGGAGTCAAAGTCCGTTGCCTTACCGCTTGGCTATACCCCAATAATAACAAGGGCGACTGATGGGAATCGAACCCACGAATGCCGGAACCACAATCCGGTGCGTTAACCACTTCGCCACAATCGCCATGGCAGGGGCAGTAGGAATCGAACCCACATCAAAGGTTTTGGAGACCTCTATTCTACCGTTAAACTATGCCCCTATAATGGTGGAGGGGGGCAGATTCGAACTGCCGAACCCGAAGGAGCGGATTTACAGTCCGCCGCGTTTAGCCACTTCGCTACCCCTCCAAAGGAATGGTGCCGGAAAAAGGACTTGAACCCTCAACCTACTGATTACAAGTCAGTTGCTCTACCAGTTGAGCTATTCCGGCATAATAAAAAGATGGCTCAGGACGGAATCGAACCGCCGACACATGGATTTTCAATCCATTGCTCTACCGACTGAGCTACTGAGCCATACATGGCGGTCCCGACCGGGATCGAACCGGCGATCTCCTGCGTGACAGGCAGGCATGTTAACCGCTACACCACGGGACCATTGTAATTGCGGGAGGCGGATTTGAACCACCGACCTTCGGGTTATGAGCCCGACGAGCTACCAGACTGCTCCATCCCGCGATAATAATAAGTATTTAAGCTGTTTGCTGAAGAAAAAATAATGGCGGAGGAAGAGGGATTCGAACCCCCGCGAGCCGTTAAGCCCCTGTCGGTTTTCAAGACCGATCCCTTCAGCCGGACTTGGGTATTCCTCCATTATATAAGTGGACCTTGCAGGACTCGAACCTGCGACCAAACGGTTATGAGCCGTTTGCTCTAACCAACTGAGCTAAAGGTCCTAAATCCAGAAGTTACACTTAAAAATTAGTGGCGGCAGAGGGGATCGAACCCCCGACCTCACGGGTATGAACCGTACGCTCTAGCCAGCTGAGCTACGCCGCCGTATTAAATTATTTATGGTGGAGACTAGCGGGATCGAACCGCTGACCTCCTGCGTGCAAAGCAGGCGCTCTCCCAGCTGAGCTAAGCCCCCATAAAATTTGTTGCTTAAGAAGTAAGTCGGGAAGACAGGATTCGAACCTGCGACCCCTTGGTCCCAAACCAAGTGCTCTACCAAGCTGAGCTACTTCCCGTAGCAAAATAATTAGCGCGCCCGAGAGGAGTCGAACCCCTAACCTTTTGATCCGTAGTCAAACGCTCTATCCAATTGAGCTACGGGCGCATGAATGGTGCCGAGGACCGGAATCGAACCGGTACGGTAATCACTTACCGCAGGATTTTAAGTCCTGTGCGTCTGCCAGTTCCGCCACCCCGGCTGATATTTATCGATTTTTGACAAAAAAATAATAATGGAGCGAAAGACGGGATTCGAACCCGCGACCCCAACCTTGGCAAGGTTGTATTCTACCACTGAACTACTTTCGCAAATATGGTGCGGGTGAAGGGAGTCGAACCCCCACGCCGTAGGCGCTAGATCCTAAGTCTAGTGCGTCTGCCAGTTCCGCCACACCCGCATATTTAAATGGTGAGCCATAGAGGATTCGAACCTCTGACCCTTTGATTAAAAGTCAAATGCTCTACCAACTGAGCTAATGGCTCTTACATGGTGCCGGAAAAAGGACTTGAACCCTCAACCTACTGATTACAAGTCAGTTGCTCTACCAGTTGAGCTATTCCGGCATAATAATAAAAATGGTGGAGGATGACGGGATCGAACCGCCGACCCTCTGCTTGTAAGGCAGATGCTCTCCCAGCTGAGCTAATCCTCCATATTAAATCTGCCCGGCAACGTCCTACTCTCACGGGACGTCAGTCCAACTACCATCGGCGCTAGAGAGCTTAACTTCTGTGTTCGGTATGGGAACAGGTGTGACCTCTCTGCCATCGTCACCAGACAGACGGGGAATATACCCTCAAAACTAGATAGGCATGAAGAAGAGATTCAACCGGCAATGCCGATAATCTTTGTTTGTCCAGCTGCGCTGTCTTTCCGCTTGCCTTCGCTTGTCTTAATTTGATTAAGTCTTCGATCGATTAGTATCCGTCAGCTCCACACATTACTGTGCTTCCACCTCGAACCTATTGACCTCATCATCTTTGAGGGATCTTATAACCGAAGTTGGGAAATCTCATCTTGAGGGGGGCTTCATGCTTAGATGCTTTCAGCACTTATCCCGTCCATACATAGCTACCCAGCTATGCCGCTGGCGCGACAACTGGTACACCAGAGGTATGTCCATCCCGGTCCTCTCGTACTAAGGACAGCTCCTCTCAAATTTCCTACGCCCACGACGGATAGGGACCGAACTGTCTCACGACGTTCTGAACCCAGCTCGCGTACCGCTTTAATGGGCGAACAGCCCAACCCTTGGGACCGACTACAGCCCCAGGATGCGATGAGCCGACATCGAGGTGCCAAACCTCCCCGTCGATGTGAACTCTTGGGGGAGATAAGCCTGTTATCCCCGGGGTAGCTTTTATCCGTTGAGCGATGGCCCTTCCATGCGGAACCACCGGATCACTAAGTCCGTCTTTCGACCCTGCTCGACTTGTAGGTCTCGCAGTCAAGCTCCCTTGTGCCTTTACACTCTGCGAATGATTTCCAACCATTCTGAGGGAACCTTTGAGCGCCTCCGTTACTCTTTAGGAGGCGACCGCCCCAGTCAAACTGCCCGCCTGACACTGTCTCCCACCACGATAAGTGGTGCGGGTTAGAAAGTCAACACAGCCAGGGTAGTATCCCACCAGCGCCTCCACGTAAGCTGGCGCTCACGCTTCAAAGGCTCCTACCTATCCTGTACAAGCTGTGCCGAATTTCAATATCAGGCTGCAGTAAAGCTCCACGGGGTCTTTCCGTCCTGTCGCGGGTAACCTGCATCTTCACAGGTACTATGATTTCACCGAGTCTCTCGTTGAGACAGTGCCCAAATCGTTACGCCTTTCGTGCGGGTCGGAACTTACCCGACAAGGAATTTCGCTACCTTAGGACCGTTATAGTTACGGCCGCCGTTTACTGGGGCTTCAATTCGTAGCTTCGCAGATGCTAACCACTCCTTTTAACCTTCCAGCACCGGGCAGGCGTCAGCCCCTATACGTCACCTTACGGTTTTGCAGAGACCTGTGTTTTTGATAAACAGTCGCTTGGGCCTATTCACTGCGGCTCTTCAGGGCTTGCACCCTAAAAAGCACCCCTTCTCCCGAAGTTACGGGGTCATTTTGCCGAGTTCCTTAACGAGAGTTCGCTCGCTCACCTTAGAATTCTCATCTTGACTACCTGTGTCGGTTTGCGGTACGGGCACCTAATTTCTAACTAGAGGCTTTTCTTGGCAGTGTGAAATCAACGACTTCGCTACTATAATTTCGCTCCCCGTCACATCTCAACCTTGATGAGCACCGGATTTGCCTGATGCTCAGTCTTGATGCTTGGACGTACATAACCAACAGTACGATCGCCTATCCTTCTGCGTCCCCCCATCGTTCAAACAATCTTAGGTGGTACAGGAATATCTACCTGTTATCCATCGCCTACGCCTGTCGGCCTCGGCTTAGGTCCCGACTAACCCAGAGCGGACGAGCCTTCCTCTGGAAACCTTAGTCAATCGGTGGACGGGATTCTCACCCGTCTTTCGCTACTCACTCCGGCATTCTCACTTCCAAGCGCTCCACATGTCCTTGCGGTCATGCTTCGACGCCCTTGGAACGCTCTCCTACCATTGTCCGTAAGGACAATCCACAGCTTCGGTAATATGTTTAGCCCCGGTACATTTTCGGCGCAGCGTCACTCGACTAGTGAGCTATTACGCACTCTTTAAATGATGGCTGCTTCTAAGCCAACATCCTAGTTGTCTGGGCAACGCCACATCCTTTTCCACTTAACATATATTTTGGGACCTTAGCTGGTGGTCTGGGCTGTTTCCCTCTCGACTACGGACCTTATCACCCGCAGTCTGACTCCCGCATTAAATTATCTGGCATTCGGAGTTTGTCTGAATTCGGTAACCCGAGGGGGGCCCCTAGTCCAAACAGTGCTCTACCTCCAGTAATCATCATGCGAGGCTAGCCCTAAAGCTATTTCGGAGAGAACCAGCTATCTCCAGGTTCGATTGGAATTTCTCCGCTACCCACACCTCATCCGCTCACTTTTCAACGTAAGTCGGTTCGGTCCTCCATTCAGTGTTACCTGAACTTCAACCTGGACATGGGTAGATCACCTGGTTTCGGGTCTACGACCTGATACTCATTCGCCCTGTTCAGACTCGCTTTCGCTGCGGCTCCGCATTCACTGCTTAACCTTGCATCAAATCGTAACTCGCCGGATCATTCTACAAAAGGCACGCCATCACCCATTAACGGGCTCTGACTACTTGTAAGCACACGGTTTCAGGTTCTATTTCACTCCCCTTCCGGGGTGCTTTTCACCTTTCCCTCACGGTACTGGTTCACTATCGGTCACTAGAGAGTATTTAGCCTTGGGAGATGGTCCTCCCGGATTCCGACGGAATTCCACGTGTTCCGCCGTACTCAGGATCCACTCAGGAGGGAACAGCTTTTCGACTACAGGACCTTTACCTTCTCTGGTTGATTGTTCCAAAATCATTCGTCTAAACTGTTCCTTTGTAACTCCGTATTGAGTGTCCTACAACCCCAGAGTGCAAGCACTCTGGTTTGGGCTCTTCCCGTTTCGCTCGCCGCTACTCAGGGAATCGAGTTTTCTTTCTCTTCCTCCGGGTACTTAGATGTTTCAGTTCTCCGGGTGTGCCTTCTCATATGCTATGTATTCACATATGGATAACATGACATGACTCATGCTGGGTTTCCCCATTCGGAAATCTCTGGATCAAAGCTTACTTACAGCTCCCCAGAGCATATCGTCGTTAGTAACGTCCTTCATCGGCTTCTAGTGCCAAGGCATCCACCGTGCGCCCTTAATAACTTAATCTGTTATTAATAATGTGATGTCTGCATGAATGCAGACGCGCGATTTCAAGAATTCATAAAATGAACTCACTCGGTATTGCTTGGTAAAATCTTTTTTCTTCTTCATTGCTTATCTAGTTTTCAAGGTACATTCTGAATGTATAAACATTCAAAACTGAATACAATATGTCAGCGTCAATTCCGAAGGAATCTCATGGATTCCTTTTCCGTATAATCCTTAGAAAGGAGGTGATCCAGCCGCACCTTCCGATACGGCTACCTTGTTACGACTTCACCCCAATCATCTGTCCCACCTTCGACGGCTAGCTCCTAAAAGGTTACTCCACCGGCTTCGGGTGTTACAAACTCTCGTGGTGTGACGGGCGGTGTGTACAAGACCCGGGAACGTATTCACCGTAGCATGCTGATCTACGATTACTAGCGATTCCAGCTTCATGTAGTCGAGTTGCAGACTACAATCCGAACTGAGAACGGTTTTATGGGATTGGCTTGACCTCGCGGTTTTGCTGCCCTTTGTACCATCCATTGTAGCACGTGTGTAGCCCAAATCATAAGGGGCATGATGATTTGACGTCATCCCCACCTTCCTCCGGTTTGTCACCGGCAGTCTCTCTAGAGTGCCCAACTGAATGATGGCAACTAAAGATAAGGGTTGCGCTCGTTGCGGGACTTAACCCAACATCTCACGACACGAGCTGACGACAACCATGCACCACCTGTCACTCTGTCCCCCGAAGGGGAACGCTCTGTCTCCAGAGTTGTCAGAGGATGTCAAGATTTGGTAAGGTTCTTCGCGTTGCTTCGAATTAAACCACATGCTCCACCGCTTGTGCGGGTCCCCGTCAATTCCTTTGAGTTTCAGTCTTGCGACCGTACTCCCCAGGCGGAGTGCTTAATGCGTTAGCTGCAGCACTGAGGGGCGGAAACCCCCCAACACTTAGCACTCATCGTTTACGGCGTGGACTACCAGGGTATCTAATCCTGTTTGATCCCCACGCTTTCGCACCTCAGCGTCAGTTACAGACCAGAGAGCCGCCTTCGCCACTGGTGTTCCTCCATATCTCTGCGCATTTCACCGCTACACATGGAATTCCACTCTCCTCTTCTGCACTCAAGTCTCCCAGTTTCCAATGACCCTCCCCGGTTGAGCCGGGGGCTTTCACATCAGACTTAAGAGACCGCCTACGCGCGCTTTACGCCCAATAATTCCGGATAACGCTTGCCACCTACGTATTACCGCGGCTGCTGGCACGTAGTTAGCCGTGGCTTTCTGGTAAGGTACCGTCAAGGTACGTTCAGTTACTAACGTACTTGTTCTTCCCTTACAACAGAGTTTTACGATCCGAAAACCTTCTTCACTCACGCGGCGTTGCTCCGTCAGACTTTCGTCCATTGCGGAAGATTCCCTACTGCTGCCTCCCGTAGGAGTCTGGGCCGTGTCTCAGTCCCAGTGTGGCCGATCACCCTCTCAGGTCGGCTACGCATCGTCGCCTTTGTGAGCCGTTACCTCACCAACTAGCTAATGCGCCGCAGGTCCATCTATAAGTGACAGCCGAAACCGTCTTTCACTGTTTCACCATGAGGTGAAACATATTATCCGGTATTAGCTCCGGTTTCCCGAAGTTATCCCAGTCTTATAGGTAGGTTACCCACGTGTTACTCACCCGTCCGCCGCTGACTTCAAGGAGTGCAAGCACTCCTGTCTGTCCGCTCGACTTGCATGTATTAGGCACGCCGCCAGCGTTCATCCTGAGCCAGGATCAAACTCTCCATAATAGTTTGTTTGATAAAAGCTCTTTAATTGGTTGAGCCAATCACTCTTCAGCAAGTACTTAAAGTACTCAAATTATTGGAATTAACGTTGACATATTGTCATTCAGTTTTCAATGTTCATTTTTCGCTGTTACAAGATTAAATTATATCAGCTATCTTCTTGTGAATCAAGCTTTTTCTTTAGGAAGTTTTACACTTAAGCGTTAGCTGCTCGATTGTGTTTTGTTCCGTCTTGCATAAAAAATTTTACTCGCTTTTTTCGTTAAAGACAAGCGTCTTTTTTACACTTTTGATAATTTAATTTTTCAAGCTGCTGCGATGTTTGTCTGCTGTTTTCAGCGACTTTTATATCTTAACAAGATGAATTGGATGAGTCAACAGTTTTTATCAACTTTTTATTAAAAACTTGTTCAGCTATATTCAGTATGCAGCATTACAGGAACTAATCGATTTTGTTCAGTTCATTCTATAGGAGATGTTGTGATATAATTCATGCAGTAAACAATCTAGGAGATGATCATTTGAAATTCGGCAAAAAGCCAGCAAGTAAAATCAATCGTATAAGAACATGGGCACTTAGTCTCATTTTCATTGCGATGTTTGTCATGTATTTAGGTGTTGTTCTATTCTACTTCACTAAAAGCCAGCTCTTATTCTCGTTATTCCTGCTGATCGGAACATTAGCTTTCATTTTAAGTTTTATCGTTTACTTCTGGATCGGTATGTTATCTACTCGTGCAATTACCGTCCAATGTCCTAACTGTAATCAATATACTAAAATGCTCGGTCGTGCTGATATTTGTGCACGTTGCAATGAACCACTTACACTTGATCCATCGTTGGCTGGTAAAGCATTTGATGAGGATTATAATAATAAACGTAAAAGTAAAAAACTTGAACAACCGCGAGAGACTAAATAAAAGACATCCTTCCTAATTGGAAGGATGTCTTTTATTCGTTAATGGTCAGCTTTCTGCTGGCATTCCGGGCAGATGCCGTAAATCTCCATCCGATGGTGGGTGACATTGAAGTTCGTGATGTGCTCCGCTATATTCTCTACTTCATCTAGTTTCGGATATTGAAAATCATTGATTTTCCCGCATTCGCTGCAGATGATATGGTAATGATTATGTGAGTCAAAGTCATAGCGACTGGCAGAATCACCATATGTCAGTTCTTTAACCAGATCACTCTCTTTGAATACTTTCAAGTTATTATAAACCGTCGCTACACTCATCGTAGGATATTGTGGAGATAACGCCTTATAGATTTCATCTGCTGTCGGATGGCTGTCCGCTTCGATTAAGTAAGTCAGTATGGCCTGTCTCTGCGGGGTAATTCTTACGCCACTGTCCCGAAGCTGCTGCACGGCTTCCTGCAGTTTAGTTTCCAGTGAAACTCTTGTAACCGCCATACCCGCACCTTCTTTCTACTTATAATTATTTACTTATATGATACTCGTTATAGACAAATGCTGTCAATGTAGAGGTCAGTAACCTTTATCATAATCTACAAGATTGACAAATTTATTGCTGTTATCAATACCCATCCTCATATTCTGCTTCAATATTTCAGTAGCACGTTCATTATACCTTCTGCTCAATCCGGTAATATGCGGCGTCATTATAACATTGTCCAGTTCATATAGCGGATGGGAAGAATCGAGCGGTTCATCATAATATACGTCAAGCGCGGCTTTTCTTATCACTCTGTTTGTTAATGCTGCGATAAGCACTGACTCATTGACCACTGTTCCACGTCCGACATTGATGAACAGCGCACTATCACCCATTGCCTTAAAATCATCCATGGTCAACAGCTCGGTCGTTTGTTCAGTTTCAGGCAGTACGTTGACGATAATATCCGCTTCACGGAAAGTTGTCTCTCTGTCAGCAAGCTGCACAGTCTTATCAAAGTGCTCAATACTTCTTCCATCTGTATTGATTCCAATAGTTTTCATGCCGAATGCTTGTGCGAGACGAGCTGCACGTACAGCAATCTCTCCTGTACCAAGGAAACAGATCACCGATTCAAACAGTTCAGTCGTTCTAATATTAGTCTTGTAACCACGCGTTTGCTGCAGCTCATGAAACTCATCAAGATGTTTATAGTCCGCCATAATATAAGCAAAGATGAACTCCGCGATTTGGATTTTATGAATACCTTTCGCGTTGGTCAAGATGATTCCATGTTCTTTCATATACTGTAACTGCAGTCGATTGACACCTGCTGCATACCAGACAAGCCACTTAAGTTTCGGCATCTGAGTGACGTCAAGCTCAGAATCATAAGCAATCAATACTTCAACTGTTTTAAGATCATCCTCTGTCAAATCATCAAGTGACGACCGCTCAATCCAGTCATGGTCACTGAACTCACTTTTTAAATCATCCAATAGTGTCTTTAAATTAACCGTTGATATGATTTTCATCAATGAACCCCCATATATCTTCCATCTGCTGTTTGACATTCACTTTATCAAAGCGTTTAAGGATTTCAAGATCCGGACCGATGATTAAAGTCGTACGCACAATGCCCATCGCTTCTTTGCCAAAACTCTTCTTTAATTGATAAATACCCAGCTGTTCTGATAACTTAAACGCTTCATCGACCAATAAATCAAATCCGACGCTATATTTGTTGATAAAGTTCTGATGCTTTTTCATGCTATCACCACTGACCCCGTAAACTTGAATACCCTTCTTAGTGAACTGCTCCATATTTTCAGTGAAATCAACAGCCTGAGTTGTACATGTAGGCGTATTATCTCTTGGATAGAAATATAGAATGGTCACTTGATCAAGCAGATCCGCTTCAGTCACCTGCTGTCCGTGCTGATTAACTAATTGAAATGCCGGCATTTTCATCAACTATTCCTCCTGCTCAAAGTTTTATGATATTTATGTTACGATAAGTGATGTAAAATATTAAGCAAAAGAGGTTATTAAATGAAATTTACTGAATCAGAACGTATCCAAAAAGAAGCAGACCGCTATATTCTCGGCGGTGTCAATTCACCTTCCCGGTCCTACAAAGCGGTCGGCGGCGGCGCTCCAGTCGTTATGGAACGCGGCGACGGTGCTTACTTCTATGACGTCGACGGTAATCAATACATCGATTATTTAGCAGCTTATGGCCCGATCATTGCTGGACATGCTCATCCTCATATTACAGAAGCCATCAAAAAAGCCGCTGAAACTGGTATTCTTTACGGTACACCGACAAAGCACGAAGTGACATTTGCAAAGATGCTGCAGGAAGCAATCCCTTCACTGGAAAAAGTACGATTTGTCAATTCGGGTACAGAAGCAGTTATGACTACAATTCGTGTGGCACGTGCCTATACAAAACGTGACAAAATCATTAAATTTGCCGGCTGTTACCACGGCCACTCGGACTTAGTATTAGTGGCAGCAGGCAGCGGTCCTAGTCAGCTCGGAACACCAGATTCTGCCGGCGTGCCGAAAAGCGTCGCACAGGAAGTCATTACTGTACCGTTCAATGATATTGACTCATTCAAAGAAGCCATCCATCATTTCAGCGATCAGATTGCAGCAGTTCTCGTTGAACCGATTGTCGGTAACTTCGGTATTGTCGAACCCGCTGAAGGATTCCTTGAAGCAATCAACGATATCGCACACAGCAATGGCTCACTTGTCATTTACGATGAAGTCATCACAGCCTTCCGCTTCTGTTACGGCGGTGCGCAGGATATGCTCGGCGTCAAACCTGATTTGACAGCATTCGGAAAAATCATCGGCGGCGGCCTGCCAATCGGGGCTTACGGCGGACGCCAGGATATTATGGAGCACGTTGCACCGCTCGGCAAAGCTTATCAAGCAGGAACAATGGCCGGTAATCCGCTCAGCATGCAGGCCGGTATTGCGCTGCTTGAAGTCATCAAAGAAGAAGGAACTTATGACTATTTAGACCGATTAGGCAGACAGCTGGAAGACGGCATCAATGCACTGATCACAAAATATAACATACCAGCGACCATCAACCGTCTAAAAGGTGCAATGACGCTGTACTTCACTACTGAAAAAGTCACTAACTATGAGCAGGCTGAAAATACTGACGGAGAATTATTTGCCCGTTTCTTCAAGCTGATGCTGAATGAAGGTATTAATTTAGCACCTTCCAAATATGAAGCGTGGTTCATTACGATTAGACATACAGAAGAAGATATCAACAACACATTGATTGCTGTTGAAAACAGTTTCAAGCAGCTTTCTCTTGTAAAGTAAATGCCTATAAGGTATAAGAATAGTAATGTCATAGTCTAGTGAGGTTACTATATGAAACTAGGAGCTCGAATATTCAAAACAGGTGTATCCATAGCACTGGCGTTATCTCTCGCCCAGCTCATCAATGTTCAAGGATCGGTTGTAGCCGGTATCTCTGCATTGTTCGCAGTTCAACCAAGCGTCTATAAATCATATAAGACGATCATTGAGCAATTTCAAGGGAATTTAATCGGTGCCCTGCTTGCGGTGATTATGGTACAGCTGTTCGGCGTTCATATTTTAATCAGCGCATTGTCGTCTATTATATTGATTGCTCTGCTGAGCCAGCTCAAACTTCAAAATGTCACAGGACTGGCAGTCGTAACGCAGCTGATTATTATGGATCATCATGAAGGTGACTTTTTCCAGACAGCCTTGATGCGTTTCACGTTCGTCATGATCGGTGTCATCAGTGCGTTTATTGTCAACCTTGTCTTTCTGCCACCGAAGTATGAGACGAAACTTTATTACAACTGCCTCAATGTATGCGGAGATATATTCAAGTGGATCAGACTCAGCATTAACGGGACGAGCGAGTATCAAATTGTCAAGAAAGACCTGGAAGACTTTCAGTCGCGGATTATCTCACTTGAGACGCAGTATGATCTGTATAAGAATGAACGTGCCTATACGAAAAAACAGGCTTACAGGAATACTCGGAAAAAAATTCTGTTCAAAGAAATCATCAGCTCAACTAGGAAAGCTTATGAACTGCTCAAAAAGTTGAACCGTTACGAGAATGATATATTAAATCTGCCAGAAGATTTAAGAGTGCAGATCAAGTTCGAACTGGACGAACTGATGACTTATCATGAGGAACTGCTGATGCGTGTCACGAATAAAGTATCTTTAGGGCGCGCTGCCGATACATCTCTCGTTACTGAGCAATTCAAAGAAGATCTGCTCGATGCTTATTTGAAAGAGTTGAACCGTTATCATGCTCACGAGGAAAATTACTATAAGCAGCATGTCTTCCAAGTCATCGGTGCCATGTTTGAGTACCGCGAGAAATTAGAACATCTGGATACATTGACTCATAGCTTCTACAAATATCACAAAGAAGAACAGAAAATCAATGTAGAAGACGAGAACTTCGATATGTAATAGAACACCCCGCTGCTTATAAGCAGCGGGGTGTTCTATTATGACCAGCCAAGGTTAGCTGCAGCTTTCACTCTATCTTTTGAGACGTACGGATTACCTTTAACAGTGAAGCGGTACAAATAATCGCTTGCTTCCTCTTTGTTGGCTATTCCGATTCTTTTTGATTCAACGATCGCTTCAGGCGTCTGCCCTTCTGTAATTATAATCGGTCCTTCATTCAACTTCAGTCCATTATGCAGTTCACGCTTGACACCCATACTCTGAGTCAGTTTGCCAGGTCCGTCTGTCAGATGGTCCATTCTTCCTCGGCGCTGCTGCATCACTTCAATCCCTTCAATCGGTTCAACCGCACGAATCAGTATTCCTTCGGGTGATTCAGCGTCACGCGTAATGAAGTTCATGCAGTGATGACCGTGCATCGTATAGACATAGATAGTACCGAACGGTCGATACATCATTTCATTCTTCTTTGTGCGCCGCCCACCATAAGCATGGGCCGCCTTATCATTAATTCCTAAGTAACCTTCCACTTCTGTAATATAGCCTGACGCCGTCACCCCATCAACGATAGTCGTCAGTCTTTTGCCGAGCATTGCTTTTGCTGCAGCCAATGTATCATGTTCCATGAAACTTAGATCCACTTATATCTCCTCTTTCAAAAAACCTGTTATATGATAGTCATATCATATAACAGGCAGATAGTTGCTTCAATCCATTGGAGGTATTATCCCTCCAAATGCTGAATGGTATATAGGTTATAGTAATGGGATTGATTGTCCATCAGTTCATGATGTGTGCCGGTTTCAACGATTTCACCGTTTTGAACGACGACAATTTTATCCGCATGTGTAATAGTCGATAAGCGATGAGCAACAATGACTGTCGTCCGGTCTTTTGACAGTGTTTCCAGCGCTTCCTGGATAACCGCTTCACTTTCAAGATCCAGTGCACTGGTTGCTTCATCAAGAATTAGTATCGGCGGATTCTTCAGGAAGACACGGGCAATAGCCACACGCTGTTTCTGACCACCGGATAATTTGACGCCGCGTTCTCCGACTTCAGTCTCATATCCATCTGGTAGACTCATGACAAAGTCATGCGCATTAGCGAGTTTCGCCGCGTAGATCATCTCTTCTTCAGTGGCATCTGGTTTACCGAGCAGAATATTCTCTCTGATTGATTCCGAAAACAGAATATTGTCCTGCATCACCATACCGATCTGACTACGCAGACTTTCTATCGTATACGCATCAATCGGGCGGCCGTCCACTAAAATCTTACCTGAAGTTACATCATAAAATCTTGGAATCAGACTGATCATCGTTGACTTACCGCCGCCGCTCATACCGACGAATGCTACGGTCTGACCACTCTTAATGTCCAAATCGACATGACGGAGCACTTCTTTGTCATCTTCATTGTATTTAAATCCGACTTGATTGAACGTAATATTACCATGTTCAATTTTCATCGGTTGTGCTCCCGGCTTATCTACAATGTCATACGGTTCATCAAACAACTGGAACATTCTATCCATGGACGCTAAACTTTGCGTCAGTGTTGTTGATGATGATACTAGTCGTCTCAGTGGTCCATACAGTCGGTCAAGATATGCGATAAATGCCGCTAAACTACCGACTGTCATGCCATCATCGATGACAAAGTAAGCACCGAATCCGACGACAAGTAGTGGTCCGATATCTGTCACTGTATTGATGACAGCGAAACTTTTGGCATTCCATTTCGTATGGTCAGTGGCTTTTGTCAGGAAATTCATATTTCTTTTGTTGAACCGTGCATTTTCCTGCTCTTCTATCGCAAAACTTTTGATGACAGTCATACCCTGTACCCGTTCATGCAGAAATCCTTGAACTTCGGCCAGTGCCTGTGACCGTTTACGTGTCAGCTTTCTAAGATTACCGAAGAAGTAATAGACGCTGAATATATAGAACGGAAAAATAATCAATGATACGAGTGTCAATTTAGGATCCATCGTCCACATGATGGCAAGTGCAATGATGATCGTGACCAGATCCAGCCAGACATTCATCAGCCCTGTGATGATAAAGTCTTTAGTTGATTCCACGTCGTTAATGACGCGTGAGATCACTTCACCGACTTTGTTGTTTCCGTAGAATCGAACACTTAACGCCTGCAGATGACGATAGAGCTTCTTACGGATGTCATAGAGTATTTTGTTGCTGGTCCACTGTGCTAAGTATTGACGATAGTATTCCACAGGCGGACGGATCACAGTAAAAATAAAACCGAAAATCAGCAGTACGCTAATCAGTGCATCTTTTTTATCTGCAATCGTCATCGTCTGGTTACCGATTACATCATCAATGACGTATTTGATCAACAGTGGTATAAGCAGTGGTATACCGAATTTTAATATACCGATTAAAATCGTCAGAATGATCAGCCATGTATACGGCTTAACAAACTGGAGATACCTTCTTAACATTAAATCATCTCCTCAAAATTAAGAATCAACCTATACGAGGATAGGTTGATTCAGTCTTCCATCATACGTTTTTGCAGATGAAATCGTTCCTGCCAGACTTTGATGAAGTCCGGCGCAAATGGTCCTTTTTTTCGTTCAATCCATTGCTGCAAAGTGTCAACGTTTCGTCTCAGGATCCGATCGATCTCCGGGGGGTAATTCATCTGTTTCATATGCTGCTGATATTCGTCTTCATCCAGCAGATGATATTTGCCGTTCGGATAGACTTTGATATCCAAATCATAATCAATATATTTGATAGCCTCTGTATCATAGACAAATGGTGATGACAGATTACAGTAGTAGTAGACGCCATCTTCTCTGAACATGCAGATGACATTAAACCAGTATTCTGCATGGAAATAAACGATGGCAGGCTCTCTCGTAATCCATGTCCGACCATCACTTTCAGTGACAAGCGTCCGATTGTTCCCTCCGATGATGACATGATTGGTTCCTTTTAAAATCGTTGTTTCAGACCAGACACGGTGTATTTTTCCATTATGCTTATAGCTCTGGATCTGCACATTCCGGCCTTCTTTTGGTATGGATTCTTTGACCATGTTCCACACCACCTAATATTTTGTATTTGCATACATATTATAGCATAGATTGATGGTCATGAAACGAATTTGTCTAGCCCTCGTGGTTAAGATAATAGTCATAGATTTTATTCATCGATACAGGGAAAGTATAATGGTCACGTTCATCTCGTGACATTAAACGGTAATCGCCTTGTGCAGGGTCAGTCGTTCTAAACAGATAGACATCAAGCAGCCAGTCAAGATGGGTGAATGTATGGGTCACTGTATGATTCCACTCTTCTTCCTGATAGAGATTCATGCCGAGCATATCTTCTATTTCAGCGAGACTTAAATCTTCATCCACCATCGGGAACTGCCACATTCCACCGAGCAGACCGTTTTTCGGTCGCTGTGTAATGAGCAGTTCACCTTTGTCGTTGACGACAAGAAGCACTTTGTAGCGATATGATTTCCGGTTTATCTTCTTGGTTTTGACTGGTCTGATGTCAACCGTCCCTTCGGCAAATGCTTCGCAGTGCTGCTGCACCGGACACAGCATGCAGATTGGATTCTTCGGTGTACAGACTGTCGCACCGAGCTCCATCAAGGCTTCATTGAAATCTCCTGCCGCCTCTGGCATGACAGCCATTACTTTGTCTTCAAAATGCTTTCTCGCTGTACTTTTTGCGATATCAGCGGCATCATCATCAAGTCTCGAGAAGACCCGGTAGACATTGCCATCCACTGCCGGATACTTAAGATTATAGGCAATGCTCATCACGGCCCCTCTTGTATACGGGCCGACGCCTTTTAACTTCAAGAAAGCATCACCGTCTTTCGGTACGACGCCACCATACTGTTCCTGAACTTCTCTGACACCAGACTGGAAGTTTCTGATTCTGGAATAATAGCCGAGGCCTTCCCAGTATTTCAGCACCTCATCTTCATCTGCTGCTATCAAACTCTCCATTGTCGGGAAACGCTCGATAAATTTGTTGTAATATCCTTTGACTGTAACGACCTGCGTCTGCTGAAGCATCACTTCAGACAGCCATATTTTATAAGGATCATTCGTTTCACGCCAAGGCATAGACCGTTTATTCTTGTGGAACCAGTCAAGCAGGTTCTCAGAAAATGCTTCAGATTTGTACAATGATTTCATCTCCAGATACTAAATGTTTATGTAAATACAAGTGTTGGATTATAATGATATTAAAGGAGGGATAGTATGGATACAGCAACACATTTAGTCATGGGAGCAGCAATCGCCGGAATAGCAACGATTGATCCTGCTGTTGCAGCGCACTATCCCTTGTTTGTGGCAGCTGTCGTCGGCGGCTCGCAAATACCGGATATCGATACTGTTTTGAAATTCAAAAATAATGCCGTCTATATTACTCATCATAGAGGAATTACACATTCTATTCCATTCACACTCATGTGGCCCATACTTATTACGTTCATCGTTTATTTGATCAATGCTGATGCTGATCTCGTTCATTTTTGGGCATGGACACAGCTTGCAGTGTTTCTGCATGTATTTGTTGATATTTTTAACTCATATGGTACTCAGGCGCTGCGGCCATTTTCAAAAGAATGGATACAGATCGGAATCATCAACACATTTGATCCTTTTATTTTTTCCCTGCTGCTTGCAGGTTGTGTCATCTGGGCGTGGGGCGGCCAGCCCTTCTATACGTTCATCGCTATCTTTTTCATACTAGTCATCTACTATATCATCAGAAGAATTCTGCAGCAAACGATTAAGACGAGAGCCATGAAGAAAATCGCAGCAACTGAACAAATCAAAAAAGTTTTCGTTGCGCCTACAGCTGAATTCTATGAATGGCGCGTCGGTATACAGACTGATCAATATGACTATATCGGGAGAAGTTACGGTACAACGGTTAACTTCAGTGACAAGTTCACAAGAGAGCCCTATCCGCCTGACGAAGTGATGATCTACGCAAAAGACGATCCAAACCTTGTTGCTTTCAAAAGTTTCAGTTCTATCTATCGATGGACATTAGTCGAAAAATCTTTCGGCTATGAACTTAGATTGATTGACCTGCGCTACTTGAAAGACGGCCATTATTCGTTTGTTGCCATACTTAATCTGAATCATGCCTACGAAGTCACGCACAGCTATACAGGATGGGTATTCTCAGAAGAAAAACTACAGGATAAGCTCATGAACAGTGCTATTAAAAAGAATATACAGCGGCAGTAATAAAAGAGGAGGTCATACAGACCCCCTCTTTTTTATTGAATCGACTTATTCGTTAATTGTTAATGTTTTTTCATGTTCAGCTCATCTTTAAGCAGCTTGTACAAATAACCCGCCCATATATAGACTAATATCAGCTCAACTAAAAACAGCAGATGATTAGGATAATTATAAAATGCGGATGTCCCAATGACCATTGATTCCTGAAAACCATTGACTAAAAAATAAAATGGATTCAACTTCAGGATGTTAAGCAGTACGCCTGGAACCGAAGAAGGTATCCATAATATCGGCAGTGTCATCAGAAGAATGACAAGTCCAGCAGCAATCTCCCTGCTGCGCTGCTGAACAAGGCTGATGATGATACAGACAGGCAGTAAGAACAAATAAGTCAAAATGATAAAATAACTTACCCCGAGCCAGCTTGTTTCAACAGTAATACCATTCGCCGACTTAATGATCAGCAGCATGATCAATGAAATAACAAATGTAATAAAGAAATTAATAATCTGTATATTGACCAGCACATATAACGGCAGATTAGTAATATTCAAAATAAACCCTTTACGCGGCAAGATGAAATTTGAAATAAATAGCGCGCCTGCCATCCAGAAGAAGATGACATATCCACTCAACTGAAATACTCTTGTCGATTTTTCAATCGGCTCACTTGTCATCAAATTGAGCAGCATAAAGGCAAAGAAGATGACGATAAGATTCATGGCTAAAAAGAAGACATACTGCTTGAGACGATAGCGGAGTTCGATCAGTATATTTCTCAGCATATAGGGAACATATTTAACTAAATTGATCAATTCATTCATTCTATTCACCTACATCTTAAAGTACAGCCACTGATTGCGGTCAAAATCTGCAACGGCATAACTATCTCCAATTTTCACAATCCACTGCTGTTCTTTAATATTGAATGCCTTCCTCAGCTCATCCTCTTTCTCAATCGGAAAACTGATTCCGGTCATTTTATTTTTATCATTAAAGTGCAGATATATTTTATTCTTCGTTAGTTTGACACGATATCTGTGATTCGATTCCGGATATAGTTCATCATTGATTACTGCATGACTTTTACCAAGGTAACTATTAAAGAAATCCTTGAAATTCGAGTAATTGCCATACATGTATTTTTCAAGTTCATTAAAACGATGGTCGTCGTACAATGCAGCAGGGTTGATATATAATAACTGACTGCGCTTCATCGTCATATCTTTGTCATCATAGGAAATGCGGTAGTCTTTATTGTTATAGCCTGTAATTTCAATCAATGTACCCGCAGGCACTTTGACAAACAGCTTGTTTTTATAAGTGATCGGCGCATCATCATTTTGAACGACTGCAAAAGCATATTTGTCAGTGAATTCCTCTTTTTTCTTGACAATAGCCGTCTCATCTTTCACTTCACTCTTCGGTTCATATTCAACCTGCTTCCAGATCAGTACAAAGAACAATAGACATGCGGCAAGCAGACTGACTGTCATTATAAGCAGTCTGCGCATCTCTTGATTCACTACTTTTTTGGAATGCTTGGACACACGTCTCATGGCTTCTTCATCACCGATGGCTTGTCTCTGCATCTTATATTCAAGATCAAACAATGATTCATTTTTAGTACCGAGTGACTGTTCATAACGAGTGACATAGTTTGTATAGAGAGGAATCACTTCATCAGGTGTTCCTGACTTTCTCACTTGCCCGTGACTGAGCCAAGTCATATAGTTTGCTTTCTCTCTGATGACGTCCAGCTCTTCTTCGATGAGTACGATCGCTTTCCCGTCACGCATCAACAGTTCGATGACTGTCTTGAACTTTTCCTTGAACGACGGATTCAAATGTCTTGAGAGATCATCATATATGACTACTTCAGGTTTCAAAAAGTACGTCAAAGCGACAAACAACTGTGACTTTTCACCTGTCGTCAGCTCATCAAACGGAACTTTTGCCCGTTCATCAAGTTCTGCATATGTAAGAATCTGTTTGGTTTTTGCTGCAAACTGAGCTAACGGCACATTGTATGATAATAAGACGGTTTCAATCATCTGGTCGAGCGAATGATGCCCGGTGAACTGATGATGATGACTGGCGAGAAATGTAGGATAATTATTGCGTACTTTGCCGCTCGACGGCTCAATCACTTTAGAGATCAGCTTGCCGACAACTGATTTCCCTGAACCCGGGAGCCCAGTAATGCCAAGCGTTTCTCCGCGATAAAGATGTATCGTCACCTGATTCAACTCTACATGCCGATTCTCTCTTTTATGCAGCAGCCTTGAAGTCAGCGTTTTGTCGCCCGCGTCAAAGAAATATTTAGTTACATTAACGAGTCTTACAAGTATCTCACCGGCCATATTGTTACTCCTTTACTATTTCAACTGCAGTAGTGCTAAGGGGATACCTTCTTCACTCGTAGTCCCTTGCAGTCTGAATCCCCATGCAAATATTCCTTTAATACGTTCCACCTTGAAGTAATGGGCTTCAACGCCTACTAGACGATACACTTGCCCGACTTTCACTGTCGTGGGATCAACTAAATAGCTCTCAGCAATCAATGCTTTACGCTGATATACTTCATATTCATTAATGACGCCCATCGTCTCAGCTTTTCTGGCACGTTCTCTGTAATGAGCAATGACCTCCCGCAGTTCGTGTTCGGTCATTTCAACTAATTTCTTATCTTCATTCATCTTCAATACCACTTTCTTTAAGCGCAGGTAACAGGTCATCATAAGAAAATCCTTTACGCATCATCGCTGTAATAACTTTTTGCTTCAGCTCATGGCCTGAAGCTTTGCGTGACCATCTGGAAACTTGTTTCTCCAGTTCTGTCTGAAGAACGCCCTCGTCACCGTTATATTCCATAGCTTTCATATAAGGAACAACGATATTCAAATTATAACCTTTTTGAGCAAGTGTTTGTATTGTTTTTTGTTCTGCTAGACGCTGTGAGGACTTTCGTGCATGCTTATCCAGCTGTTTTTGAATGAGATGGGTCATCCGTTCCTCATCCATCTCGTCAGTATATAAGTCATAGTACTGATCAATCAAGTCGCGTTCAATGCCTTTTTCATATAACTTCTGCTTGAAGATTTCAGGACCTTTGTCGGTTGTATGAATCATGGTGTTCATTAAGCTCTGAGCATAATCTATATGATTGATATAACCGTTATCTAAGCAGTACTTAACCACTTGACTGATGGTTTCATCAGGAACGTCATCTTTTGCTAGATGCTCTCTGATTTCTTTCTCTGTTCTTTTTTTATAGGACAGATAGATGAGTGCACGATTAATCGCCCTGCGGTAATCATCATACACTTTGATGTCCGCAAGGCGTTCTTTTGAAATGTCATCATCTTTTCTTAAATTAAAGTGCACATATGTTGCACTATCAATCCCCATATAGAAATTCCCATCAATATAGAGATTGAACCGATCTTTGTTGTTCTTTTGAACCTCAATCATTGTAATCTTCATATGCTCACTCCTTATCCGAGGCCTGCCACTGCTTCGTTATATTGAGCTTCCGTAATCAGCTGCTGATCAAGCATTTTGGTGAGCGTCCGCTTCGTACGTGATTGCAGAGCAGTGTCCATCTGAAAATTGTCAACATCATAATTACTCGGCGCGTTAATAGTACTTGCAAGAATCGCACTTTGCAGCACAGTGATTTGCGGTAGATAACCATTTGTATAAGTCGTTGTACTAAAATAATGATTCGCCGCATCCTCTATATTATAAATATTATCACCAAAATAAATAGAACTTAAGTAATAGCTCAAAATTTCATCTTTTGAATAGTTGTTTTCGATACGCTTAGCTACAACAATTTCTTTGAGTTTTCGGGAAATGGACCGTTCATTATTGAAATAATAATTTTTAGCAAGCTGCTGTGTAATAGTGCTGCCACCTTGGGACGCCTCCCCGTTTTTCAGCGAAACAAAAATGGCGCGTCCTGTTCCAAACCAGTCTACACCATCATGATTATAAAATCGCTTATCTTCAATAGCAATAAACGCATTTTTGACATAGTCCGGCATATCAGAAACAGCAACAAATGTCTCTTTATTATTTATATCCTGCAACTCATCTATATTGACTTTCATTCCTTGATAGAAATAAAATCCGAGAATTAAACCTAGAATTAAAATAGGTATCATTAAAAATGAACAACCGCAGCCGCGTTTTCTTCTCATATAAGTGCTCCTTCCTTCATTGACTCCTTAAATAGTAACAAATATATACAGCTGAAGGAACGCTGAGCCTCTTGAAATGCAATAAATCAGTCTCTAGCCCTAGATCTGAAGACGGTATAAAAAATAAAAAAATAAGAACCAGTTATGGTCCTTATTTTTCAGATGTTATTTAAGCTGCGCTAACATTTCTCTATTAAAGTCAGGCAAGTCGTCCGGTGTTCTTGATGTAACTAATTTGCCGTCGACAACTACTGATTCATCAACAACTGTTGCGCCCGCATTTTTAAGATCTTTTCGTACTGAAATATAACTTGTCAGTTTACGGCCCTTTAATTCATCAGTATCAATGAGCAGCTGTGGTCCATGACAAATCGCAAATACTGGTTTGTCAGCAGTAAAGAATTCTTTCGTAAACTTACCGAAACGTCCTTCTTCATCACCGCGCAGCTGGTCAGGAGAGAAACCTCCGGGAATCAGCAGTGCATCGTAGTCATCTGCTTTGACGTCTGAAATTTCTTTGTCTATAGTAACTTCAGCTTCTTCTCTTTTGCCTTTTACCGTGGAACCTGCTTCATTGCCGATAACTTCCACTTCATAGCCTTCACCTTTTAATGCTTCAACCGGGCTTGTATATTCAACATCCTCGAATAAATTATCTAATACGACTGCCACTTTCTTGGTCATGAATAAATTCCTCCTATAAGTAATGGTAGTATTATTTACCCGTCTATAGTTTCATTAAACATATATTCATCCATTAAAGGCGTTTCTTCCTTACGAGCTTCACTACCATCTCTACCTGCACTGTTTGAGGAAACATATCAATCGGCTGAATATATTCGACTGTGAATGCTTTAGTTAAATGTGCGAGATCTTTAGCAAGTGATGACGGGTTTCTACTTATATATATTAACGTCTTAGGCTTCAGTTCATTGAACACATCAAGTTCATCAAATGATAGTCCTGCTCTTGTCGGATTGACTGTGATGACATCAGGATAGAAACCGTCGTCAATCCATTGTTCAAGCTGATTGAGCGGTTCGCCCGCTTCAAATGTACAGTTGTCGATGTTGTTCAATGCTGCATTATATACCGCATTGACTACAGCTGAACTATCACTATGAACGCCGCGTACTTCTGCTGCCTGTTCCGCCAGATAGAGTGTACTACCGCCAGTACCACAGTATATATCTACTACCCGTTCTGTTCCTGTTAATGCTGCTGCTTCTTTAACCGCCTGATAGAGCACGGTCGTCTGTTCTGTATTGATCTGGAAGAATCCTTCAGGCGTTAAATCATATTCGTAATGATCAAGCTGCTCTCTTATCGTCGGTTCGCCTGCAATAATCAGCGTCTCAGGGCCAAGTACCCGAGATTCTTTGTCGGCATTGATGTTCAAAGCAAAACTCGTGACACCAGGTATTCTCATCACGCGTTCCGCTAACAGGTCCTGCTTATTCAGCTGACGTGTCGTTGAAACAAGGACAACCTGTATTTCTTCTGTATGTTTGGCAATGCGGGACACAATAAAACGGACACCGTGATCGCGCTGCGGATTTTTAGCAACGTCAATATTCAGTTCACTCATCAATCGCTTCACTTCATTTGTTACAAACATCGTCCGGCTATCCTGAACGATGCAGTCGTCAATATCAATCAGCGTATTGGAATGCTCCTTATAGAGACCTGCACGTATCGTGCGTCCCGATTTCTCTACCGGAAACAAATTCATATTGCGATATCGGAACGGTTCATCCATACCGATAACATCTTTGACTGTCTCAGCAGCTACGTGACCGGCATAGCGGTCGAGAGAATCTTTAATGATCTGCTGCTTATAGTCAAGCTGCGCCGGGTAGCTCAAATGTTGAATCTGACAGCCTCCACATAGATGAAATACAGGACACGGTGCTTTAACGCGGTCTTTTGAACGTTCTCTGATCTTGAGCATTTTTCCTTCAAGATATTTATTGTTGACTTTAGTCACTTGAACTAATACAACTTCGCCTGGAAGTGCATCACGTACAAAAGTTGCTTTTCTTTTGTAATAACCGATGCCCTCACCGTTAATGCCAAGCCGCTTAATCGTGAGCGGAAACTTCTGTCCTACTTTTACATTGATATCTGCCATGTATGTCTCCTTATGATTTAATCGACTTCACTTTTTGTTCCAATTGATCAAGGATTAACAGCCATTCATCAATATCTGCTAAATCTGTTGTTTCAGGATCAACAGATTCTATCTCTTCGATAAAATCGGTTAATTTGTCTTTAATTTCATTTAATGATTCATTCGCCATCATCATCTCTCCTATTTCAAACGTTTATTCAGTCGTTCTTCATTATGAACGACATGCGGGATAGTTTCAATGTTAATCATATACAAAGACCTCCTTTTAGAATGTTCACTGAGGTGTTTATCTTCTAAAAGGAGGATATGTTCTGTCGTGAATGATGAGTTAATCAGACATATAATTTAGTCGCAAAAAAATTAAGCAGTTCCTTACTTTGCGCGACGCGTTCTTTCCGGTGACGCGCTCTGTCCTTACCGGTTTCATTCAACCAGATCTGGTCTTCAGTTTCGCCGTAGACTTCCGGCACTTGAACAGGTTTATTATTTTCGTCAAGTGCGACAAATGTCAGGAAGCTGATTGCCGCAAGCTGTTTCGTTTGTTCAAGCACATTCTCAGAAATGATCTTCACACAGACTTCAAGTGATGAATTCCCTGTGTAAGTGACAAGTGACACAAGTGAGACGATTTCGCCTGGTCTGATGGGTCTGATGAAGTCCACCGAATCCGTTGAAGCAGTCACGACTGAGCGTCCACAATGACGCGTTGCTGCAATCGCTGCGACATCATCAATCATCGCCATCAGTTTGCCGCCGAATAAAGTATGATGATGATTCGTATCTGTCGGAAATACTTGCTGCGTCTTAATAGTGCGTGATTCAGACATGGATTTTCTTTGTCGTTCTGTCATATTCTGTTCCCCTTGTTGTGTAGTGGTAATTCTATTTTACATGATGCCACTCAATAATGACATAATAAAAAAGAGATAGCGCACTACCTCTTTTTAATAGACTTATTAATGTAAATCATCTGCAAAAACTTTCTTTTCAAGTGCTTCTTCAGGTGTATCTATTTTTTCAGTTTCTGATGAATCAAATGCTTTCACTAAAAAATACATTAATGTTCCACCGAACAAAGCGATCGAGAAAATGAAAGAAAGTACTATAAACCACATCATCGGTTCAGACATCATTGGATTCTCTGCCATTATTCATCCTCCTGTGTATTCACAAATATATGATTATCATATCACTTATAACTTTAAATTAAAATGCCCAATTACCGTTGACGAAGATTGCTTCTTCATTACCTTCTGCTGTAATCCCGCTAATATTCATTTCAGCATTACCGATCATGAAGTCTTCATGAGTGATGGAATTATTCAGTCCAGCTGCTTCCAATTGTGCGTCATCCATAAGTTTGCCGCCTTCAAGACAGAACGGGTAGGCAGAACCGAGCGCTAAATGGCATGAAGCATTCTCATCGAACAACGTATTATAGAACAGCACCTGGCTGTTAGAAATCGGTGAATCATGCGGCACTAAAGCGACTTCTCCTAAATAAGTGGCAGCGTCGTCTGATTCTAACAGACCCTTTAAGATGTCTTCTCCAGTCTCCGCTTGATAATCCACTACTTTGCCATCTTTGAACGTCAGTTTGAAGTTATCGATGATATTGCCGCCATAACTGAGCGGCAATGTGCTGCTTACAGTACCGTTTACTTGATCTTTATGAGGAACAGTGAACACTTCCTCTGTCGGCATATTTGCCATAAATTCGATACCATCTTTACTAATAGAAGAAGCACCACACCAAATATGCCCTTCAGGTAAGCCGATAGTTAAATCAGTGCCCGGCGCTGAATATTTAAGCGCCTTATAGTTTTTCTTATTTAAGTAATCTGCTTTAGTGTGAAGATTGCTGTTATGTTCTTCCCATGCTTTGACTGGATCTGCTTCATTGGCACGCACTGTGTATAAAATCAGTTCAAGCAGTTTATCAAACGCTGCTTCCTTGTCAAGTTCCGGGAACACAAGCTGTGCCCACTCATAAGAAGGATAAGCTGCGACTGTCCAGGCGAACTGATCGGACTGCATCATTTTCATGTATTCTTTGAAAGCTGTGCCATAAGCCCGCATATTTGCTGCTAATTTTTGCGGGTCTGCATCTTTTAGATTTTCGGGACTTGAAGAGATGAGTGCGAGCTGAGCTGCCCCGTCTCTAGCATAGTCCATTCTTTCGTCTACTACATAATCAGGAACATTAGTAATCACTTCTAGTGGACGGTACTGAAACGCAAGCTGCGACAACCGGTCATCACCATAAGCCACATGAACATCTTCTGATCCTGCTTTATACGCTTCTTCTACTACTAAATGCACAAATTCTGCAGCATCTACTGTTGCTCTGATATAGACACGCTGCTTCGGCTGCACATTCATTCCGATATTGACAAGCAGCTGTGCATACTTCTGTAATCTTTCATCCCTATTGTTAATCATTATTTTTTCCCCTTTTATTTTCTAAGATTTCCGAGTGCCTCAGTAATAGCAGTCATTTCACTCGGCGAAATATTTTCGCGTTTCATCACCATATCATACAGATCCGTCAGCTCATCTATTTTAGAGTCATCGATACTATCTGCATTAATCACGCCGACATTGACCAATTTTAATTTTCCGGCAATGGCGTTCATCATTTCTTCTTTAGTCATGGTATTATCCCTTCTTATCAATATAAATTCTACTTCATTTTAGCAAATGTCATCGTCTCATGAAACATTTTAATTATTTTCTTGTTGAAAAGAAGTTTATGGATAGATGATAATGGATATAGATACATTAACAACAACAAAACATTTATTTTCAGGAGGAGATTCAACATGAATAACAAATTAATTCCAGCAGTAGTAGCAGGTGCCGCAGTAGGTGCCGCTGTCGCTTTATTAGACAAAAAGACACGCAGCTCAGTAAAAGGTCAAGTCAGCAACGTCAGCCAAGTGACTAAAAATCCTTCAAGTGTCAAAGATAAAGCAACAAACATTAAAGACGAAGTCATCTACTGGAAAGAACAAGTCGAAGAAATTCGTCGTAACAACCCAGAGTTAGAAAAAGCATTATTACAAGCTAAAGACTTAGTTGTTGGTTTACGTAATGGAGATACTAATCTTAATTCTTCATCTAATAACTTCAAACAAAATGAGTCAGATAATAACCAAAATAACGCTGCTAAAGCATTTGATGCTAACAAAAACAATACAAATGCTAACAAAAACAATACAAATGCTAACAATAAATAATTAAGTTATTTTAATAGAATAAGGAGGGATTCGGCTTGGCTAAAGACCAGAAGAACTCCTCTAAATACTTGACTCAGACGGCCAACCCGTCTGAGTCAAGTCGTTTAGAGGAAAATTATGTGAGCACTCAAGAATTTCAGTCAAAGAAACCTAAAAAGGCTGACGAAGAATTACATGTTTCTAAAATCAATAAACCTGCTAAGTATAAGAAAGACGGTAACTTCTTTCAGCGACTGCTCTATCGTATCGGTAAAGACGATGCGTCCGGGCTGTCTGCACAGCTTGCTTATTATTTCATGTTATCGCTGTTTCCATTACTCATTTTCCTATTAACATTAATTCCGTTGTTCAATATCCAGCAGTCAACGATTACAGATGCGATTGCTAAAAATGCACCGGGAGAAACAGCATCAATGATCACAAATATTGTTAGTGACGTTATGAAAAATAGTTCAGGCGGCTTATTGTCTTTCGGTATCATCGCGGCGTTATGGTCTGCTTCTAACGGGATGACTGCGTTAATGAATGCCTTTAATGTTGCTTACGAAGTGGAAGATGCAAGGAATCCTATCGTCTCTAAATTACTGTCTGTATTATTTACTGTTATTATGATTCTAGTATTAGCTGTGACATTAGCATTACCGATCTTCGGTGAACAGCTCGGCAACCTGCTGTTCGGCAAAATCGGACTGCAAAGTGAATTCAAATGGGTATTCAATCTCGTTAAAGTCCTATTGCCACTCATTGTAACATTTGTTGTGTTTATGACATTGTATGCCATTGCGCCAAATGTTAAAATTAGTTGGAAATCTGTCTTACCAGGTGCTTTATTTGCCACAATTGTATGGTTAGCTGCCAGCTCATTATTTGGGTTCTATGTCAGCAACTTCGCTAACTACTCAAAAACATATGGTAGTATCGGAGGGGTCATCGTATTGATGTTATGGTTATATTTGACCGGTTTCATTATTATTATCGGTGCTCAGATCAATGCGATTATACATGAGAAAAAAGCGCATCTACTGGATAATACAACTAATTAGGAGGCCATTATGACATTACTTGACGATATTCTCTCTTTCAACCAGCAATTTGTAGCAGACAAACAATACAAAGGGTTTCAAACTTCCAAAGTCCCTTCGATGAAAGCCGTAGTCCTTACATGTATGGATACAAGACTTGTAGAACTTTCTTCAAAAGCACTCGGTTTTAAAAACGGCGATATCAAAATCGTAAAAAATGCCGGTGCTACAATCACTCATCCATACGGTGCAACGATGCGTAGTCTTCTTGTCGGTATTTATGCATTAGGGGCTGAGGAAATCATCATTATGGGTCATCAGGACTGCGGCATGGGTAATCTTGATGTTGAGACAGTGCTTACTACTATGAAATCTCGTGGTGTTAAAGAAGAAGTGCTTCATACACTTGAACATTCTGGAATTGATGTCCATCATTTTCTAGAAGGTTTCAAAGACGTCAGAGAGAACGTCAGTAATAATATTGATCTCGTTTACAATCATCCATTGTTTGATCGTTCAGTACCTGTCCACGGACTCGTTATCGACCCGAATACAGGTGAACTCGAACTGATTCATAATGGTTATGACAATGTAGTTAAATAACAAAACCGCTCATGATTTTCATGAGCGGTTTTGTTATTGTGCTATCAGATGATGTTTGAATGCATAGATGACAGCCTGTGTCCGGTCCTGCACTTCAAGTTTACTTAATATATTGCTGACATGTGTTTTCACTGTTTTAATGGTAATATGGCTGGCATCTGCAATCTCCTGATTGGAGTATCCTTTGGCAATCAGCATGAGAATTTCCATCTCGCGTTCTGTCAGCATTTCATGAAGTGCCGCCCTTTGGTTCATCCGGTTACGCATCTTCGTCATCACTTCTGCTTCAAATACTGATTCGCCGTTATACGTTTTGCGAACGGCATCCGCTATCGCATCGGCACTAGATGTTTTCAGTATATAGCTGTCGACACCCGCGTCAATCGCAGCGTACACTTCTTTGTCATCAATAAAGCTTGTCAGCATAATGACTTTGATGTGAGGCATCCTGCTTTTAATGATGCTTGTCGCCTCAATACCATTCATCTTATTCATCACCATATCCATTAAAATGACATCAGGCTGAAGTGCTTCTGCCTGTTCAATGCCCTCTTGTCCATCTCCTGCTTCACCGACGATGTCAATGTCCTCCTGCGTTGACAAAAAGCTCGATATACCGATTCTGACCATCTCGTGATCATCTACAAATAACACTCTCATGATGTCTCTCCTCCTGTCGGTACTTTTACTTCAATTCTCGTACCACTCTCCGGCGCTGAAATAATTTGGCAGTGGCCCCCGATTTCAAGTGCCCGCTCTTTCATCGTATTGATCCCATACCTTGTTTCATCACGCTTATTCATATCAAAGCCTCTACCATCATCAACGAGTCTTAATATGACACTGTCTCCTACTTGAAAGAGCTCGATTGATACTATTTTTGCATGTGCATGTCTCAACGTATTGGATATTGCTTCCTGAGTAATTCTGAACAAATGGTCTTCAATCCCTTTTGACAGCTTAATATCTTCAATATTCATTCGAATATCCATCGGAATTTTATTTTTCAGATCAGTCATCAGATCAGTAATTCCAGCTCCGAGTGATTTGTTTTGAAGGGCTAATGGTCTTAAGTGAAGAAGTAATGCCCGCATCTCGAGCTGTGCCTCGTGCAGCATGTTTTCCAGTATAGCGACTTGTTTTGCCGGCTGGGCTTCAAGAGGATGATTCTTGACCGCTGACAGCATCATGCTGGCCGCAAATAACTGCTGACTGACTGAATCGTGAAGATCTCGTGCCAGCCGCTGACGTTCTTCTTCGACAATCTTCTTCACGACCTGCTCATTGACACCTGTTGTCACGAGCTGGTTCTGATGTTTGACTGTTCTTACCGTATCGTTTAGTTTGATGATGGTCTGATACAGTTCATAAATTTCGGGCTGCATCAGCAGTTCATCGTTGTCATCCAGTTGTTCACCGTAATCAATTGCTTCCATCTGGTTCTTCACCCATGACAGCTGCTCATTCTGCTTGTAGGCTGTCAACGATCCCATGATGATACAGGCAAGGATGACGATGATATTCAGAAATAAAAATGCCGGTACGCCAATAATCTGTGTATACAGCATCCCTTGGAAATAAATGATATTAACAAATATTCGGTCAAGCACATAGAATATAAAGACGAGCGTATAGACCAGTATAAGCATGACTCCAATCATCCGTGTGTAGTTATTCATCGATGAACTACCTCCAAATCTCCGACGATTGAAGAGACGATGATCTTGATCATCACACCGTTATGATATTCTTCAGACAGATATGTCAGTCGTTCGTTTTTAGCGCGCTTCGTAAACTCATGACCGACTTTCAGCTGGCCGTACAGTGCTGAATAATCCACTTTAGTCTGGTAGTGATGCGGAACGATGACGGTTGTTTTCCCGAGCATATGATTTATGACAATTAAATTTTCTTCCTGCAGATTGGCTGCGTTTGTCAGATCAATCGTCACATCACCGACCGCATGCTGCAGATGGATATCATCAAAACGATAGACTTCTTTTGGCGTCTCTTGTGTGTTGAACCACTTCTGACCATAGACATGGACATCCTTGTCAGCAGTCACTATGACATGGACGGGCTTCCTGCGGGTAATCATATATCGTACAGCTAAAATAATAAGAAAACTGAACAGCACGATGAGCGTATAAGGATTGGACAGCATACCGAACAGCACAAGGCTGAGTCCTATCCAGAACTGGACAAGCCCCCGTAGTTTCTTTCTGAAGTACTGACTGATGAAAATCAGCAGTGCCCCTAAGATGAGGACGAGCAGCATCCCTGTTTTAACAAAAAATATATAATATAAGTTAGACAATAACAATAAAATCAAAAAGCTGATCAATATTTCTGTGGAGACTAATTGTTTCACGTACTCACTTCTTTCCCCTTCAGTTTTGTAATCATCATTATCTCATACTGGGTCTCTTCTTTCATATATTCAATCATCTGAAGAGATGCCTCAATTTCTCTCAATTCTTCGTCAATTTTATTCAGTTCATTCAACGTTGCATAGCGGTTGGCACGAAAATTCCGCTTACTGCCATCTTCTGAATCAATGACGGTCAACTGGAACTGTTGACTATCATATTTTTCTATCAACCGTTCATGTTCCTTAGTTTTCACGGCTTTCATCACATTGAGTTCCGTCAGTTTCTGCTGCAGTTCCTTAAGTTTTAAGTACAGACTTTGTCTGACACTCTTTTTTACCGTCTGTTTTAAATAGCATGTTAAGCGGTTCATACCCTCATCTCCTTGTCATCCTCATCAGTATAAAAAAAGTTCCTGAAGACGTAAAACGTCTCAGGAACGATTTTGACCTCATACTTTAGTCTGAGATGCGCTCAGTTAACAGTAAAGGACCTTCTTTAGTCACGACAATCGTATGTTCAATCTGTGCAACATAGCTGTTATCGCTCGTTTCAAATGCCCAGTCATCTTTGCCGTCGGTTACTAATGTAGCTTTTGATGAGATAAATGGTTCTACAGCAAGAACCATGCCCTCTTTCAGCAAGTCTTTTTCGAATGGATCATAATAGTTCAGGACATGTTTAGGATCTTCATGGAGACTTCTGCCGATACCGTGACCTGTCAAGTTTTTGATGACTGTGACCCCATTTTTTCTAGCAGTCGCATTAACAGCACGGCCGATCTGACTTAATTTTGTGCCTGGTTTTACTTTTTTCATTGCTTCTTCGAATGCCATTAAAGCAACATCTACTACTTTTTGTTTTAATGGGTCGCTAGTTTGACCGACAACGAAAGAAATACCTGTATCAGCATAATAGCCATCTTTACAGCCTGATACATCGACGTTCACAAGGTCTCCCTCATTAATCACACGGCCGCCTGGAATACCATGCGCTACTTCTTCGTTGACACTAATACATGTATAGCCCGGAAAATCATATTCAGTGATCGGTGCGGATTTCGCGTCCAACTGTTCAAACAAACTGCCTGCAATATCATCAAGTTCCTTTGTTGTAATACCAGGAACTGTTTTCTCTCTTAAAGTATCTCTGATTTCAGCAACAATCTGCCCTATTGCTTTTAATTTTTCTAGTTCTTCATTTGATTTTACAATCATTATTATCTCTTCTTTCAATTTGTTGTCATAGTTTATTATAACAAATTATTAATGTTATACTAATTAAAAAACTATGGATAGGTAATCACTCATGAAATGGACTAAACAAATCATCGGTCCCCGAATCATAAAAACAGGTCTCGCAACGTTTCTGACTGCGCTCATCTGTCAGCTGCTCCACTTACCAGCGACTTTCGCGGTCATCACATCGCTCGTCTCGATTGAGCCCACCGCGAAAGCCTCATTGAGAAAAGCACTCGTCAGATTCCCGGCCTCAATTCTCGGTGCATTCATTGCAGTGACCAGCGCTTATTTTCTAGGAGAATCACCGCTTGCCTACAGCATCGCAGCCACACTTACTATTGTCGTCTGCTATCAGTTGAAACTATATGACGGCATGCTTGTAGCGAGTCTGACAGCGGCAGCGATGATACCGAATATTCACGATGACTTTGCCATGAACTTTTTTTCACGGCTCATCACGTCAATCATTGGATTGACAACAGCAGGTCTCGTCAATTTTTTAGTGCTGCCTCCGAAGTATCAGCTGCAGATTGAACAGCTTATGATGACCGTGGAACACAACCTGGATCAGCTATTTATTGCACGCGGCAAAGAAGTGCTGATCGGTCATTTCAATTCTGAAGACAGCATTCAGAAATTGCTGAATATTAATAAGACTATGACAAAGATCGAGCAGCTGACCCAGTATGAACATGAAGAATTTCAATATCATCAGGCTGATATCAGCAGAAAAAAACTCATGATCGAACTAGAAGAACGCCTTCAGTTCAATCAGCTGTATATCATCCATCTGACCAATATGATCTACCTTCCTCAAGGGACAGCCTTTGACTTTCACGGTGACGAACGGCAGGCATATACGGCCATTCTGTCAGCGATGGAACACCGTGTACCGGTTCCTCGAGCTGCGCTATCGGTCTTCAAATCAAGCGTCAAACATCTGTCCGAATTTGATGACAATCAGCTGAAGAGCCACTATATATATGAGCTGCTGATGATACAGAAACTTCTCAAAGACCAATCCCATAAAAAAATGCGTCGATGAGCATCATCGACGCATTTTTCATGGGTGATTTTATTGTTCAGCCAGCAATCGGTCGATGATGACTTTTTTTGCATTTTCTTCAGCGGTGTTGTCTGTCAATGGACTAAACGGAATGTTTTTACGCTCACACGCTGCTTCAAGCAGATAATCAGTCATCTCATGATTTTTAGGCAGGATGGGACCATGCAGATACGTTCCGAGAAGATTCTTGTAATGCAGACCTTCTTTCTTATCCGTATCGTTGTTGCCGAATCCTGAGACGACGCGTCCTAATGTGTCGTAAGGATGATACGTTCGTCCACCATGATTTTCGAATCCGACAATTTGACCGAATGTTTCTGATTCTATGACAATATTGCCGGTCAAGCGCTCTTTCTTAGATTCTGTATAGAAATCAAGAATATTCAATCCTTGAAGCTCCTGCCCGTCCGGAGTCACGTATTTCTCACCTAAAAACTGATAGCCGCCGCAGATTGTCAATGCCGGCACACCGTCTTCAATCGCTGCTTTGAAGTCATCTTTAATGCGGAAGAGCTCCTGAGTGGCAATAGCCTGCTCTCGGTCGCTTCCTCCTCCGATGAAAAGAATATCTGCATCACTAAGTGACAAGCCTGCAGTTTCTTTGACATCCGTCACATTCACTTCAATACCGCGCCACTTTGCCCGTTTTTTAAGAGCAATGATATTGCCGATGTCGCCGTATAGATTCAGTTTGTCGGGCATGAAATGATAGACATTAATTGAAGTCATGAGCGGCCCTCCTTAAAATAGTTAGTTAATACACGATGCATCGGTTCCAGCGATGTATAGTTCGGAATGCATACCGTGTAAGTTCCGTCCTGCAGAGCGGACGCCGTCGCAGCTGATATATCGCTGATAACTTCAACAGGTACATTGATTTCTGCATATTTTAACCGGACGGCTAATTCTTCCGCACGGTTACCCGTGCAGTAAATTTTACCGATATTCTGGCGTTCCAGCTTCTCAAAATCCGCATCCCATATCCAGGAAATGTCTCGTCCATCTGCACCGTTATCGTTCAAGCTGATCAAGTAATTCTTCTCACCATCGATTTTCTCACCGACAGATAGGCTCGCGTTAAGTCCTGCTGGATTTTTTGCTAAGTTGATGATTGCTTCCGCACGGCCATTAGTAAAATACTGCATCCGTCCATTATCAGAGGAATAGCTCTCAAAACCTCTTCTAATGTCATCATCATTTAACCCTAACTCCTTTAATACACTGTACGCTGCAATGATGTTGAACACATTGAAATCCCCTGCAAGCTTCATATTGAAGGTTTGTCCATTAATGACAGGGACTAAATAAGGATTCTCTTTCAGTGCCTCGACTTCGTACATCGGTTCTGCTCTGTTGAAGCCGCACTCACAAGAATAATGTCCGATCTGATTATAATGAATATGGTCATAGTGTAATAATCTGCCGCAGTTCGGGCAGTATTTGCTTTCAATCATCGTGCTTTCTTCAAATTGATGAATACCTGCTGCCATACCATAATAAACGACATCATCGCCAGCGATTTTCAATCGTGACACAAAAGGATCATCTGCATTCAAAATAAGTTTGATGCCTTTTCCTTTAATATGATCTGCAATTCCGTCGACCAATATATCAATTTCTCCAAAGCGGTCCATCTGGTCGCGGAAAAAGTTAGTGAACACCATCATCGTCGGCGTCATTTCCTTCAGCACTCTCGGGATAGAGCCTTCATCAATTTCAATAATGGCGAGCTTCGTATCCTTTTTTGTCTGAGTGATAAAACTTGAAGTAATGCCTGCTGCCATATTAGCGCCTTCTGTATTATGAACAATCTTAATGTGATTGGTCTTTAATGTATGTCCAATTAAATTTGAAGTCGTCGTTTTGCCGTTCGTTCCGGAAATGAAGACCACTGCATCCACTGAAGAAGCAAGTTTGTGTAAGATTTGCGGGTCTATTTTACGTGCTATCTGACCGGGCAGATCCGTGCCGCGCTTTCCGGCCGCAATACTTGCGCGTCTCGCAGCTTTTGCGATTAGTTTAGCTGAAAAAGTTCTCATAGCAACCTCCTTGATTAACAATTCATTATACCATCTGATGGGATAACAATGCCCATTATTATACTATATTTAACGACTGATTTTCATTCGACTGCTGCTGTGAATCTCATTTAAGGCGTTCCAGCACTTTTTTTTGTAGAATAGAGAGGCATAAGGAGGAACGTCCATGAATGAATTTGTAGCTCTTGATTTTGAAACAGCCAATGGTAAGTCGGCTAGTGTCTGCAGTGTTGGAATGGTCAAAGTGCGGGATAATATGATGACTGAAACGTTCTATACACTGGTCAATCCTGAAGACTATTTCTCAAAAGGCAACATTGCAGTGCACGGCATTACGCCTGAAGATGTCGCAGACGCACCGATATTTCCTGAAGTATTTGAGCATATGCTCGACTTCATCGGTGAGCTGCCGGTCGTTGCACACTTTGCCCGCTTCGATATGAACGTGCTCTATGCATCCATCCAGCGCTATCAGCTCGACATGCCGACTTTGAAATATTTCTGTTCATGCAATATGGCACGGAAGACTGTCAAGCATCACAGCTATAGTCTGAAGAATATGATGGCCTACTATCAGCTCGACTTCCACGGCCATCATCATGCACTTAACGATGCGAAAGCAAGTGCTATGATTACCGTCAGACTGCTGAAGTCATATCCATCACTCGATGATTACTTGAAGAAGAACCGTTCGTATTTGTCAGCAATGAAAAATAAAGCTACTAAGAAGGCCCAGCTCGACCGCTATAACAAAGATCTCGTCAGCGTTAAACCGACCGTCAGTGATTTTGATATGACGCATCCGTTCCACGGTAAAACAATAGCCATCACAGGAACGCTTCATATGAAACGTAAGGAAACTGTCCAGTATATTGTTGACCATGGAGGTAAGTTCGAACCGGATATTGGTGCACCGATTGATATTTTGATATTCGGTACACAGAAGAGTGGAAAACCATCAAAAAAAGAGACAATCATTAAAAATAAGATTGCCTCTGGTCAAGAGATCCTGCTGATCAGCGATGATAAACTGCAGCAGCTCATCACTTTTTACAGCTAGCTATTTTTTATTTCTCATACTGCCTTTAATGCTTGAACGGGAAATAGGACGTTCTAATTTATAATCTATCCAGAACAATAGTGCTGCAATAAGAATAATTGCCATGAGTTTCAATGGTTCAAAACCATTTTCGATAGTATTCATCACAAACATAGCAATCAATACCGCAGTAATTCCGATAATTGAAAATTTGAATTTTATAATCATCACTCGTTTCGTCAAATAAAATCATAGATTGTCATATTCATATACTTCCGTTCTTCTAAATTCCCAACTGTGACCCCTACTAAACGTATCGGCCGGTCGGGATTTTTTAGAGACGTGTACAAATCATAACATACATTGTATATATCCGTACTATCTGACACTCGGTCAGGAAGTTTCAACTGCTTTGACGTTGTACGAAAATCAAACTCTTTCATCTTGACAGTGATGACGTCACCTGTCAGACCATAACGATTTAATTTGTCACTCACCTGCTGGGACAGCTGTCTGATGACACCGAGTATTTCCTCGTCTTCATTTTTATCGACAGCGAATGTCGTTTCCTTGCCGATGGATTTTCTGATCCGTTCTGATTTCACCGTCGATTCATCGATACCACGAGCATAGCGGTATAGCTTAGGTCCTCGCCTGCCAAACTTAGCAATCAGTTCATGTTCAGTTAACAGATATAGATCTGCCCCTGTATGAATCCCCTGTTGTTTCATCTTGTTTTCGGTTACCTGTCCAACGCCTGGAAATGCACCAATCGGGAGTTTCATCAATAGCTCATGTACATTGCCATGGTGTATGACAGTCAGGCCATTCGGTTTATTCATTCCTGACGATAGTTTGGCAAGAAACTTGTTATACGATACACCTGCTGAACAAGTGAGCCGTGTCCCTTCAAAGATATCCCGCTTAATGAATGAAGCGATACGTGACGCCGGCATATCTCTTCTGACAAGATGTGTAATATCAAGATACGCTTCATCAAAGGCCACTGGCTGGACATGTTCAGTATAACTTCTAAAAATCGCCATGATTTTCTCAGATTCTTCCCGATAAACTTCAAAGCGTGGTCTGACGTAATAACCATCTGGACATAGCTGATGCGCACGGCTCATCGGCATCGCTGAATGAACACCAAATGCCCGCGCTTCGTAACTCGCTGTCGCAACGACACCTCTTGAACTTGATTTGCCGCCGACTATGACAGGTTTTCCTTTTAACTTTGGATTATCGCGCTGTTCTATCTGCGCATAGAAGGCATCCATATCGATATGGAGTATTCTTCTTTCCATAGCATCATCCCTTTATCGTCATCTTGCAGACAGCTTCTACATGAGTGGTCTGCGGGAACATATCCACTGGTGTGATTTCCTCTATATGATAGAGATCTGACAAACTCTGAATATCACGCATCAAAGTCGATGGATTACATGACACATAGACAATACGGTCCGGCTTCAGTTCTTTTAATGTATCAATGAATACAGAATCGCATCCTTTTCTTGGTGGATCAATCATTACAACGTGAGGCTTCACGCCCTGCTGCTGCCAGTTGATGATGATATCTTCTGCCTTACCTGCCTCAAAATGTGTGTTTGTCAGACCATTCAGCGCTGCATTCTTCTTCGCATCCATGACAGCTTTTTGGACAATTTCAACACCATATACCCGTTCAGCATGGGATGCCATGAAGAGGCCGATAGTACCGACACCGCAGTATGAGTCAATGACATTCTGACTGTCGTTCAGCTCAGCATAGTCTAATGCCTGCTGATATAATTTTTCAGTCTGCTCATGATTGATTTGATAGAAGCTCATATCCGATATTTCGAACTTCAGCTCTTTCAGCTGGTCTTGTATTTCATCTTTTCCTCTGATGGTCGTTGATTGTCTTCCCATGATGACATTTGTACGGTCCGGATTGATGTTCTGTCTGACACTCACGATATATGGGAATTTGGCCATCATGTGCTGAGCAATGACATCAGCCTGCTCAAGACGTTTGTTTTTAGTGACAAGTACAATCATCGTTTCGTTGATCGCTGTTCCGCTTCTAATGATGATATGCCGTAAATTCCCTGTATGACGGCGTTCATCGTAAATACTGACATTCAGTTCATTCAACAAACGGCGCAGCTCATTCATAATGTCGTCATGGCTTTCCTTCTGAATGATGCATTCTTCGATAGGCACAATGTCATGTGAACGCGGCTTGTAGAAGCCGGTAACTATCTGCTCTTCTCGTTTCACAGGCAGCTGACTTTTATTGCGATAACGCCACGGATGTTCCATACCGATAATCGGTCTGACCGGAATATCTAGCTTTGTCATTTTGCGCACTAAGTTTTTGACCTGTTCTTCTTTCATGTTGAGCTGAGCGTCATATGCCAGATGCTGAATGTTGCACCCCCCGCACTGGTAATAATAACGGCAGGGCGGCACGACGCGGTCAGGACTTTCTTCATCGATGGATAACAGTTTACCGATACCGAACCCTTTACTTTTCTTAATGAGCTTGAATGTTACATGTTCCCCTTTGACAGTGTTTGGTACAAAGACAGGATAGCCGTCGAATTTAATGACACCGCTGCCTTCATGTGTATAATCTATGACCTGTCCGGATAATATATCGTTTTTATTCATTATATCCTCAATTCTTTCGTGTCTATTTCAAATAATGCGTAGCCGTCATCGAGCAGTGATTTCATGATGACTGGATACTGTCCCTCGACATCTACTGCGTGAGCACTTGTTTTCATTAAGTAACGGCCGCCTGGTTCAAGCTTGAACGGGATGCGAGGCGTAAAATCAATGCCATTGGTTTTGACATACTGACTGACCGCATCACGTACTTCTATGTCATCAAGCGGAACTACTGTCACGTCTTCCGTCTGCAGAAAAGGCGTGAAATTAGCCCGGTAGTCATGTGTCAGCACTGTATAGACAGCGTCATCGTCCAGCGGCTCCCCATCGAACGTCACATCTTTTACGCGGTGAGCTTCACTGACTTGAACACCTGCATGGTTATAACGTTCTGGTTCTGACAGATCAATCGTATAATCCAGTTCATAGAAGATATCCATGTTATAGCTCGGGAAGCCTGGTGCAATGGATTGATTTTCTTTCAATAAGTAAGGCGTACCGTTCGTATTGAATGCTGAGGCACTCCACTCCAGCCATTCCTTGATCAATCGTCCCGGAACATTGAGTGCAGTCAGTAGATTAGGGAATCGATAAATACTCATCACGTCCTTCAACGTGACATCTCCTGCACTGACCATGACATAGTCATCACCACCGTCCCGACCTGCTTTCAGCGGGGCAGATGTTGTGATAACTCTGTCAGTCATATCTACCTGTGCCTCAAAGGCAGCTTTTGCGCTTCTTGCGATGAGTTCGACTGCAAGGCTCGGTGCAGCCTGACTGAAGAAACTGTCGATAGGATACTCCGTATAGCCTACTTTGCTGTTGATGAATGTCATGATATCCCGATGAGTTGAGTCATTCTCGGCTTCAAGCTGCGGATTGATAACTGTCTGTCCTTTCAGTTCTATCAATTCACTGCTGCCTCCCTTAATCACAAAGCCATCGCCGTCACTCGCAAGCGTTAAAGTGATTTTCCCTAAATGACTGCCGAACGACACAGGTTGAACAGCAAACGTTCCGTTGATTGTTCCACAACGTGAATCGACGCCCTCTACACTGCTGTATTCATCACTCGGGAACAGCTGATGAGTATGACCAAAAATCATCGCATCAATGTCATCAATTGCACTGATCAAATGTACTTGATTTTCAAGACCTGATTCAGCTGTCTGCGATGGATCAAAGCCTGAGTGACATAGACATATGATAATATCACACTTATTATGCAGTTGTCCTGCCCAGTGCTTCGCTGATTCATACATATCGTCGACAACGATCCGCCCATTCAAATGCGGTTTGTCCCAGACTAAAATCTGCTCAGGTACAACACCGATGACACCTACTTTGACCGTCTTTCCGTCATCGAATGTTTTGTTGATGATTGTGTAAGGTGAAAAAATATAATCACCATCACTTGTTCTGACATTGCTGTTGACAATCGGAAACGCCGTCTGAGCCATCGTCTCAAATAAATAATCCAGCCCATAATTAAATTCGTGGTTACCTAATGTTCCTGCATCATAACCGATAGTATTCATCATATGAATCATCGGATGACATTCCGGCTGCTTATTGACCGCATAATCCGCCACTAAATTTCCTTGTAAAATATCGCCGTTATCCAGAACTAAAGTCTGAATATCTTTGCTGTCATTAGCAGCTTTTATTTCTAAAATCTTACTGCCGGCGAGAATCAAGCCATTCGTTTCCTGTGGTTGATCTAAAAAATAATCATATAAGCTGATATGTGTATGAACATCTGTCGTTCCTAAAATCATTAATTGATAATCTTTCATAGGTCTCCACCTTTCTATTCTATTTTATTCCATCATGAATTTATTGTCACATAGATTATATAAGGAGAAGAGGGGTATAGGACACCATGATAAATAAAAAGGGAGTGTCATTATGTATAATGATTTAAAAGGTAAAGTCGCACTTGTCACGGGTGGCTCATCAGGTATCGGTAAAGCCATCGTCGAACGCTTTGCTGCTGAGGGTATGAAAGTGGCTGTCAATTACCATTCCGATGCTGAAGCTGCTGAACAAATCGTCAACAAAATTAAATCAGCTGGTGGCGAGGCAGTCGCCATTAAAGCTGATACGACAAATGAAGAAGAATTTCTCGCAATGTTCAAGGAAACGATTGATACATACGGAGCACTACATGTCATGGTCAATAACGCTGGTGTCCAAAAAGATATCGTCAGTCATGAGATGACGATGGAAGAATTCGATAAGGTGATGAATGTCAACTTACGCGGAACGTTTATCGGCTGCCGTGAAGCATTGAAACAATTCATGAAGCAAAAATATAAAGGAAATATCATCAATGTTTCGAGTGTCCATGAGATCATACCATGGCCTCACTTTGCTCATTACTGTGCAAGTAAAGGAGGCGTCAAACTGCTGACGCAAAGTCTTGCGATGGAGTATGCTCGCGTGCAGATCCGGATCAATAATATTGCACCAGGCTCTGTTGATACACCGATCAATGCCGAGAACTTCGAAACAGAAGAGAAGAAAAAAGATGCAGAAGATTTCGTGCCGATGGGCTATGTTGCTGAACCGGAAGAAATGGCCAATATTGCAGCTTTTCTGGCCAGTAAGGAATCAAAATATATTACAGGGCAGACCATTGTCTCTGACGGCGGCCTGTCACTCTATCCATCACACCGCAACTGGGAATATGATGACCTGGCAGCGGAATTTACAGACGAAATATAGATTGACTGATATTCAACCTCAATAAAAACAGCGGCTCATTGATCAATGAGCCGCTGTTTTTATTGATGGAATATGATTCATCACCATTATTGGTCTTCTAGACTGCTGTCCATAATTTCTTGTTGATATTGACCGTCTATTTCGTTTTTCTTCTGTATATTGTTTTCTTTCTCAAATCTTTCGAGCGGACTGAATATATTGACATGACGCTTCAGATTGATGAAGTGAGCAGGCAGTATTCCACCGAACTCTCCGTCTACATTCAGCTGCACTTTCTCAAATGAAGATACTTTGACATCCTTTGCTTTCACATAGTGAACTTTTGGATGTTTTAAATGTTCTCCTCTCGTCGCAAGCGTAAATATATGACCGAATTCTGCTAGATTAACTCTTTCAAGGAATAACACCGTAAAATAGCCATCATTAATCGATGCTTCAGGTGCCAGTTTCTCAAATCCGCCGACCGAGTTGGTCAACCCAATCAAAAACAACATCACTTCCCCAGTAAATACTTCTCCGTCATATTCAATACGAACATCCGATGATTTGATTTCAGGCAGCATTTCGAGTCCTTTGACGTAATATGCCAGCGGACCGATCATCGTCTTCAATTTGCTCGGTGCTTCGTATGACACTTCAGTGATCTTACCGCCCCCAGCAATGTTGATGAAATAACGATTGTTCATCTTGCCGATATCAACCGGTACGGTATCTCCTTCGATAATGACGTCGACTGCTTCCATAATGTCCTTTGGAATCACTAGCGCCCGTCCAAAGTCATTGACTGTGCCCATCGGTATAATACCGATATCAGGAATATGATCTTGTTCTGCAACACCGTTGATGACTTCATTCAATGTGCCATCTCCACCTGCCGCAATAATTAAATCAAAATTCTCTTGTAACGCGGCTCTTGCTGCAACGGTCGCATCACCGACTGCTGTCGTCGCATGTGCACTTGTCTCAAAACCTGCCTGTTCCAGTTTAATCAGCACATCCGGCAGTACTTTTTTAAACTGTTCTCGGCCAGATGTAGGATTATAAATGATTCTTGCTTTTTTTCTCATTAGTGGTCTCCCTCTTCTTTATTTTTCCCGGTCAGTTGTCGCTCTTTCACATAAGTCCTAAACAAAGTGAAAGTCACAATGACAATCAAGACTTGAAGAAGTTTCAGCGGCCAGCCTTCAAGCGGCTGAATCATTAGTATCGTCACAAGAATAATATTGATGACAATTAAGATGAAATAAAACCATGTCATTCTGCTCATCGTCTGCGCCCGCCGAATATATTTCTGACTATCTCTCTGCCGATTTGTCTGCCGACACTTGTCAGTACAGAGGATGCAATTTTTTTGAATTCAGATGATGGTTCTCTTGTCGTACGTTTCTTCTCCACTTTGTTATTTTCTGTCTGTTCCGCAGCTGCCGTAAATTTCTTCTGCAGCAATTCATAGGCACTTTCACGGTCGAGTGACTGACTATAGGTTGATTGGTATGGATTCGCATCCACAGCCGCCGCTGCAACACTGGGATCAATGACTCCGATTTTACTTTCAGGTGGTCTAATAAAGGCACGTTCAACAATTGACGGCTGCCCCTCCTCATTCAAAAATGAAATAAGTGCTTCTCCGGTTTTTAATTCTCCGATTACTGAAGCTACATCAATGTCAGGATTCTGTCTGAATGTTTCCGCTGCACTCCTCACTGCTTTTTGATCTCGCGGTGTAAATGAACGGAGGGCATGCTGTACGCGATTACCGAGCTGCCCCAGTACTTCATCCGGTAAATCAATTGGATTTTGAGTCACAAAATAAACACCTACACCTTTTGAACGGATCAGACGAACGACTTGCTCCACCTGCGTGACAAACGACTTATTGGCATCTTTGAACAACAGATGAGCCTCATCAAAGAAGAAGACAAGTTTAGGCTTATCAGCATCTCCTATTTCAGGGAGCACTTCAAACAGTTCCGTCAGCAACCATAACAAAAACGTAGTATAGAGGAGCGGCTGTTGATACAGTTCATTCGCCTGAAGTATATTGATGACGCCTTTATTTTGATCGACGCTGATGAAATCCTCCAGTTTCAATGCTGGTTCACCGAAAAATTGTTCAGCTCCCTGACTTTCCAGTTCAAGCAATTTGCGCTGGATAGCTCCAATGGACTGCTTGGATATATTACCGTATTCACTCATGTAGTCTCTGTTATTGTCTCCCATATCTCGGAGCAGTGCCTGTAGATCCTTCAGATTCGAGCAGTACGAGCCCTTTATCATCACTGATTTTAAATGCCATATTCAACAGACCTGACTGCGTATCATTCAATAGCAGCAGTCTCGATAACAGTAGTGGACCCATCTCTGAAACAGTGGCTCTGATAGGGGTACCCGTCTTACCGAAAATGTCCCATAGTCTCACCGGGAATGTCTGTGGTTGATAATCGCTGAGCTGCAATGCATCGAGTCGCTCCTGAATTTTAGCGTTAACAGTCATCGGCTCTGCAAGACTTGCCAAGTCTCCTTTGACATCGGCAAGAAATACCGGTACACCGGCTTTTGAAAATTGTTCTGCCATCACTTTCAATGTAATCGTCTTACCCGTTCCTGTTGCACCGGCGATCAGGCCGTGCCGATTTGCCATGGATAAGTTCAGACTGATGTCACTGCTGCCTTTTGCTATATTTAACACACGTATCACTCTTTCACATTTTATCGTTATCATTATTGTACCGAATTTATTCAATTATGCAATTTTATAAAAAAAAGACCCGTACAGGGTCTAATGTCTCGTCGATTGATACCAGTTAACAGCATCACGTTCAAGAGATGTAACAAATTCATCTTTGGCATTTTTATAACCATGATAGTCATCAGCGAACTGATAAGCAAGCTGCTGCTTCAAATCAGCATATGATTTCCGGATATCTGGATGCATTCTCAAATAGTCTCTGACCGCAAGCCTTCTATCGATAGCGTCAAAGTCAGTCTGTTCAATCATCAGAATAACACGTGTCAAATCATCGCATTCTCTAATAAATACTTTGCATCGTTCATCTGCCAGGACTACCGAATTAACCGCACGGTAGCCGGCCGACTTCATCGTTTCGACATACTGCTCGATCTTCTCGATGTCCTTCACTACGGGCAGTATATCCAGAGATTGATTACCAGGAAGATCTTTGACGGCGGTGCTGCCGAAATGATGAATTTCAACAATTTCATTTCTGAAGATTTCAATCAATTGTTTAGACTCATCTATAAATATTTTCTGGTAATCTGTGACATTCCACGGGGTATAATCAATCATAAATATCCTCCACTTTTTGGTATGTCTTTATTTTCCCGCTATTTTATCACAATAATTGTAAATATTCTATTAATGTAATGTATATTTTTTATCATTATTATTTACAAAGAAAAGTGACTGACTTTCGATATCTCTCATTCATACCATTATTTTACATTGTTAAACCCAGTCGATCCAGTTAAATAACTGAGCTGTATTAATATTGGGCTATAAATTTTTTTCATTATTTGCTAAAATTGAGATATTGATATACGTCTGGAGGAAAATGCAGCAATGAAAAATTTACTTTTCTGGCTCTATGTAGTGATTGCAATCGTACTTATAGCACTAGGCTATACTTATTGGGAATCAAAAGTAACCGACTCAGAGGCACAGGACGATGTCGTTGCGCAATCAACCGGCAAAGATTCCAGCACTGCTGACTCATCAAAGAAAGACAAAAAAGAGGATGCTTCAAAACCAAACAAAGATTTATTTAAAAGTAAGGAATTTCAGGAGATTTATAACACTGAGACCAAAGACGGTAAAAAAATGAATATTACTCTCGTGTCGACGCCTTACCAGACTTCAGAGGAAAACACGAGTGTCAAGGACGAGCTTGAATCTTCAATTGATGATCATATTAAGCTTACTGATTTGGAAGTCGCCGGTGTATCCACTGCTGTAACCAGTGAAGATATATATGATGGGGATCCGGACTTAATTGTACTGGACGCACTGACGCTCAATGATTTCTTTGAAAGTGTGCCATTAGATAATCACATCAACACTTTGGAAAACATTTATAACGACGTGGAACAAAATGATATTCCTGTTGTTATTATCGGCACAAGACGCGAGTATGACAATCCTGATTTCAACGACTACCAGAAAGCTGAAGAAGATTATTTCGGCAACAAAGATAATAACTTCAGATATGTGAGTCAATCCGGCGACTGGCCTGATGACGAAACAATATCTGATGACTATAATGTCGATGAAGGATTATTGACTACTGATGGTGTTGACCTCTGGACGACAGCAATCTCTGATTATTTATTCAAATAAACGATTAGAACCCGAAGGCGTGGATTGACCTCACGCTTTCGGGTTCTTTGTTATTAAATCCGTCTTACTTAAACTTATCGGTTAAAATAAGCCAAGGAATTTCTTCTTTTTCTTAGTTTTAAGCTTCTCTAATTTGTCTTCTTTTTGTACTTCAACTGGACTCACATAACGTATCGTTTCACCGGCCAGTATTTTACGCGCATTGTCCTGATAATATTCAGCCTGCACAACACCATAATGATCTTCAATAAATTCATAGCAGTCTTTCATGAAGAAATTTCTGCCTGTCACATTATGAGCATCGCTTGCGACGATGTGAATCATCTGATGAGTCATCATCATATCTGCTACTGACTGCGTATGATCCCCTAATCTTCCGACGACAACGCCTGCGGTTACTTGGCATAGTGCGCCAAGTTCTATCAATGCAGCAAGCTTGTTCGGATTGTTCTGCAGCTCTTTGTTGCGTTCAGGATGAGCGATGACCGGAATATAGCCTGCGAGTGCCATCTTAGTGAACAGCTGCTCTGTATAGATCGGAATTTCATGTGTCGGGAATTCAATCAAGACATAAGGCGCACCTTGCACGAGAGGAAGTGCCTTGCCACTTTTAAGATCCTCTATGACATCACCATATATTCTAATTTCCTGGCTTGGATGAATCGTCAGCGGTATATCATGAGATTGGATGAGCTCGTTGACCTGTGCTGTCAGTTCACTGATTTTCGGCCCGTAATTCTCATAGACACCTATTTTGTGATGCGGCGTAGCGATAATATCTGTAATGCCTTCCTGCACTGCAGCTCTTGCCATCTCCAATGTCTCCTCAGCACTTTCTGCCCCGTCATCTATACCAAATAAAATATGATTATGTATGTCTATCATTAATTTTCGCTCTCCTTTTATCACTTTTATTACCAATATACATGGTCACCAAGAGAATATAAAGCAAATTAGTTTTCTGAATATTCCCGTTTTTATAATTGATATATTTAATCTTATCCTATACAATTACAGTTAATGATATGGACGTTAAATATAACTTCAAAGGAGGACGACGTGTGACATCATCCGAAGTAATATTCCGTGTCAGTCGAATGGAATGCTTATATAAGCGGTACTTAACTGAATCACGGAAAGACCTGTATGAGTATTTGAAACAGTACTATTATTCTCAGTGGGCAGATGACCGGGATTTCATCTTTGCAGAAACCAACTTCTCCTACACTATCTTTCAGCCCCACCGATTGACTGAACTTATCGAAAATGGGTAAATCATACCTTTTTAATGATAAAACCTTCGATTGTCCCTTCACATGCAGATGATGTGAGATGACAATCGAAGGTTTTTATTTTATATGATTGATTCAATGACAAGACTCATTATTAACGTTTTTCAAGTTCTTGTTTAAGAATTTGGTTGACCATCTGCGGGTTGGCCTGTCCTTTAGAAATTTTCATAATCTGACCGACTAAGAAGCCCATCGCTCTTCCTTTACCGTTCTTGAAATCTTCAATAGACTGCGGGTTCTGATCAAGGGCATCGTTAACTAATGTAGTCAACTGTGCTGGATCAGAGATTTGCACCAGTCCCTGCTCTTCCATGATGACTTTCGGAGCTTTTCCTGATTCCACAGTATCCTGGAAGACTTTCTTCGCAATCTTACTTGAAATCGTTCCATCAGACAGCAGCTTGATCATTTCCGCCAAGTTTTCAGGCGTTAATGCCGTCTCCCCCAGTTCCTTCTGCTGTTTGTTCAAGTACTCGTTCACGCCGCCCATCAACCAGTTAGAAGTTAACTTCGCGTCTGCATCAAGTTTGATTGTCTCTTCGAAGAAATCAGACATTTCTTTCGTCAACGTCAATACATGTGCATCATAAGCCGGCAGGCCAAATTCATTGACGTATTTCGCTTTACGTTCATCAGGCAGCTCTGGAATAGAGGCACGAACGCGCTCTTTCCAGGCAGCGTCGATATAGAGAGGAACTAAATCAGGTTCAGGGAAATAGCGATAATCGTCTGAACCTTCTTTGACACGCATTAAGATGGTTTTGCCCGTTGACTCATCAAAACGACGTGTTTCCTGTAGAATTTCTCCGCCAGATAACAGTACTTCTGCCTGGCGTTTCTCTTCATGCTCAAGACCCCGTCTGACATAGTTGAATGAGTTCAAGTTTTTAAGCTCTGCTTTAGTGCCGAACGCTTCCTGACCTCTAGGACGCAGTGAAATGTTAGCATCACAGCGCAGTGAGCCTTCTTCCATCTTACAGTCAGATACTCCTGTATATTGAATAATCGCTTTCAGCTTTTCAAGGTAAGCATATGCTTCTTCCGGCGTTCGGATATCAGGTTCAGAAACAATTTCGACAAGCGGTGTTCCTTGACGATTCAAGTCAACTAATGAATACCCGTCTTTATGGGACAGCTTGCCGGCATCTTCCTCCATATGAAGACGCGTGATCCCGATACGTTTCGTTTCGCCGTTCACTTCGATGTCAATATACCCATTTTCACCGATCGGCTCATCAAACTGTGAGATCTGATAGGCTTTCGGATTATCTGGATAGAAATAGTTCTTACGGTCAAACTTCGTTTCTGTTCTGATATCCATATTCAATGCCATCGCTGCACGCATCGCCCAGTCAACTGCTGTTTTGTTGACCACAGGTAATACACCTGGATAGCCTAGATCGATGACACTGACATTCGTGTTCGGTTCAGCCCCGAAATGTGCTGGAGAACTGGAGAACATCTTGGATTCAGTTTTTAATTCAACGTGGACTTCAAGTCCAATTACTGTTTCGAAATGCATATCATCGTCTCCTTATAATGTTTGATAACGGTCATGTAAGTTAAATTTCTGTTCGTACTGATAAGCCACATTGTAGATCTGCTGTTCATCAAACGGTTTACCGATGATCTGCAGTCCAATTGGACGACCATTATGTTCTCCACACGGAACAGAGATAGATGGCAGACCTGCCAAGTTCACAGGAATAGTCAAAATATCATTAGCATACATCGTCAGTGGATCATCGATTTTTTCACCGATATTGAATGCAGGAGTAGGTGCGACAGGTCCAACGATGACATCATAATGACTGAATACATTTTCGAAGTCCTGTTTGATCAATGTTCTTACTTTCTGTGCTTTTTTGTAATAAGCATCATAGAAGCCTGAACTTAATGAATAAGTTCCTAGCATGATCCGACGTTTGACTTCATCACCGAAACCTTCCTGACGCGTCTTCTTGTACAGCTCTTCTAAGTTCTGCGCACCTTCAGCCTGATAACCGTAACGGATACCATCAAACCGTGCTAAGTTTGCTGATGCTTCAGAAGAGGCAAGGATATAATAAGTCGCCACACCATATTTTGAATTCGGCAGCGACACTTCTTCCACAGTCGCCCCCATCGCACTTAATTCGTTGATTGCCGCTTCTACACTTGCTTTAACTTCCGGCTGAACACCTTCTCCTAAATATTCAGTAGGAACCGCGACGCGAAGCCCTGTCAAGTCTTTGTCAAGATTAGAGGTGAAGTCAACATTGTCTATTGGTGCACTTGTAGAGTCCATTTTGTCGACACCTGAAATGATTTCGAGGACTGTTGCGTTATCTTTGACGTTACGCGTTAACGGGCCGATCTGATCAAGAGATGAAGCAAATGCGACAAGACCGTAACGTGATACACGTCCATAGGTCGGTTTCATTCCCACAACACCGCAGTAGGAAGCGGGCTGACGGATGGAACCACCTGTATCTGAACCAAGTGCAAACGGGACAAGACTCGCTGCCACAGCTGCAGCAGATCCACCTGAAGAACCGCCTGGAACAGCACGATGATCAAATGGATTCACCGTCTTCTTGTAGAATGAATTTTCGGTAGAACCACCCATTGCGAACTCATCCATGTTGAGTTTACCGACAAGAATACCGTTTTCGTTGTTCAATTTCTGCATTACTGTTGCATCGTATACCGGATTAAATCCAGTCAATATTTTGCTGGCACACGTCGTTTCGACATTTTTAGTGACGATGTTGTCTTTGATGCCCATAGGAATACCGAACAGTCGACCTGATGGTGTCTGCTGGTCAAGCTCAGCAGCTTTTGCCATCGCCTGTTCTTTATCAAGAGTCAGGAATGACTGAATGTCAGCATCGTCCTGTTCAATATTTTTGAATGTGTCAGCAATAAGTTCTGACGGTTTAAGCTCTTTGTTTTGAATCATAGTTGACAATGATTCAATCGATTCATATCTTAAAGACATCTTATTCTCCTCCTAAAATTGAAGGTACACGGAATTGACCGTCTTCTTTGACAGGTGCATTCTTCAGCACTTCTTCTTGTGTCAAACTGTTGTCAGCAACATCTTCACGCAGCACATTCTGTAAATCAAGAACATGTAGTGTAGGTTCGACATTTTCTGTATCTACTTCTTCCAGCTGGTCAGCGAACGTCAAAATGGCTGCTAACTGTGTGCTGAACTTTTCTGCTTCTTCTTCATTGATGGCAAGCCGTGCAAGATGTGCTACGTGCTTCACCTGATCATTTGATATCGTCGTCATGTTAATCCTCCTATACGTTTATACCATCTTTAAATTTTATCAAATTTCTATACAAAAATCTAAAGAAAGTCAAAATAGATATATGAAAACGCTTCAAACAACTTTATAATGAGGTTTAAAGATGGATTATTATACAACTAAGGAGGAATACTTATGATACTTGCTTCCACATTCCAAAACGTCAAGATTGAAGCAACTTGGATGACTTATGTCATGATAGCATTTTATTTTCTTATTCTACTCGGCATTGGTTATTATGCATACAAACAGTCAACGAGCACTCTTGATGAATACATGCTCGGCGGCAGAAGCCTTGGACCGTTAGTCACTGCACTATCAGCCGGCGCAGCTGACATGAGCGGCTGGATGCTGATGGGACTCCCTGGTTCTGTCTATTCCAGTGGCCTATCTGCTACGTGGATTGCCATCGGCCTGACAATCGGCGCATGGCTGAACTATATTCTCGTTGCCCCGAGGCTGCGTGTCTACACAGAGCTTGCAGATAACGCCATTACTATTCCTGATTTCTTTGAGAAGCGGGTGAGCGACCATACCCGCATGTTGAAAATCATCTCAGGTCTTGTCATCATCATCTTCTTCACGCTCTATACTCAAGCCGGCATGGTGTCAGGCGGCGTCCTATTCGAAAGCGCATTTGGACTGAACTATCACTGGGGCTTAATATTGACAGCGGGTATTGTCATTATCTATACGCTGTTCGGTGGATATCTTGCTGTGTCACTTACGGACTTCTTCCAAGGTGTGATTATGCTGATTGCCCTTGTAATAGTCCCTGTCGTCGCGTTGCTGAAGTTAAACGGCCTGGATACATTTAATACAGTAGTCGACTTGGAGCCGACGAACCTTGACTGGTTCAAAGGGACAACGACAGTCGGTATCATTTCACTGCTTGCATGGGGGCTCGGTTATTTCGGTCAACCGCATATCATCGTCAGATTCATGTCTATCAGATCGCACAGAATGCTGCCGGCAGCACGCCGTATCGGTATTTCATGGATGGCTGTGTCACTCATCGGCGCTTGTATGACAGGGTTAATCGGCATTGCATTCGTCCATGAGACAGGACAGAAATTAGATAACCCAGAAACTATTTTCGTTGTGATGAGTCAGATTTTGTTCCATCCATTGATCGCCGGATTCTTTCTTGCGGCGATACTTGCTGCTATTATGAGTACGATTTCATCACAATTGTTAGTGACAAGTAGTTCATTGACTCAAGACTTCTATATGTTATTCCGTAAAACCACCATTCAGGATAAATCCCGCGAAAAAGAATTCGTGCTTGTCGGCCGGCTATCCGTTCTACTGGTCGCATTAGTAGCAGGCGCTATCGCATGGAATCCGAATGATACGATTTTGAACCTTGTCGGTAATGCTTGGGCCGGCTTCGGTGCGGCATTCGGACCGCTTGTTCTATTGTCATTATTCTGGAAAGGATTGACGAAAGAAGGTGCCATCACAGGTATGATTCTTGGCTCATTGACAGTCATCTTCTGGATCATTATGAAAGGTCCTAAAAATCATGCGGCACTATTTGATCTGTACGAAATTGTTCCTGGTTTCATCATCAGCTTATTAGCCACGGTATTAGTCAGCCTGGTGACGAACAAACCAGAACAGCGTGTTCTTGATGAATTCGACGAGATGACGCGCATCGTGAAAAGTTAATCATCTACAAACAATCACCTCCTGTTCAGATGAACAGGAGGTGATTGTTTGATTTACTGCTTATAGACATAGATTTCGGGATGTTTATCATCTTTGGTTTTAGTGATCAATGCGAGTGGTTTGTCGCTATCGACGATAGAAATTTCGAGGTTGTCCAGATTGCTGAAATATTTCATCGACAGATCACTGATGTACTGTGTCACCCCAACTACTTCTGCTCTGCCGTAATAATCAAGCGGGACATTAATCGTTACTTCGCGTACTTTGTCATCTACAAAGTATCCGGTTCCGATAGCTTGGGTGAAGTTAGGGAAGAAGCTTTGCAGTGAATCATTGAACTGTTTGAAATCATTGTTTAACTTTTTATTCAGTTCTCCTGCTTCACTTGAGGGGAGTAACGTATACTCTTCGTTGACGTTCTTCCACTTTCCTACTGACTTACTCCCCTTTTCACTGACTGAATAGGAAACGAAATGACCCGGCACAATGCTTTCAGACGAGCTCTGGATGAAAATAGCAAACGTAATAGGAATCTCTTTCAGTTCAGACTTGACACGCAGTCTAGAAAGTATTTCCTCAGCCATTTCCTTGCCCTTTTTCTCACTTTCTTTTTCGTTCAGTTGTCTGGCATATATTTCGCCGTACTGCTCTTTTTGATAGTAATATACACTGTTCATCGCAAGGCCGATCGTCATACCGGAAATTTTTTCTTTTTTTGCATCTCTCTCAGTGAAATAATCCTGCTCCAGTATGTGAGACAAATAGGCGGGGGATTGCTCGGCGATCTTCTCAGGATCTGTCTCACCTTTGTGTGAAGGATTCAATCCAAAGTTCGCATAGGCATTCCGCTCAATACGTGTATCTTCGTTCATCGCATCTATTTCCTGCTTCGTGAACTGCGGTTCAAGATAACTTTCCACCGCATTTTTATTCAGCAGCTGGCCGTCGCGGAACAAATAATCATCAGGAGAGAATACCTTTCGGCTGATTCTGAACAATCCTGTTTCAAATGCATCACCGTTATAGGCGCTAGTCATATTGGAACTCGTCAGACCGCGCGCCTGACTTTCTTTGAAAGGGAGCAGCGTGCGGTAATAGTCTCCGGAGATTTGAATATCCGTTGCCATCTGCTTGTCATCATTATTTTGTTGTGATGTTGCATCATCATTGGAACCACATGCTGTCAGCAGCAACGCTGATAGCAGGACAATAGGTACTTTCTTCATCATTGTCTCCTTAATTTGCTTCCTGTAATTTATTGACCAGTTCTTCTTCAGTCCAGATTTCAATTCCTAGACTTTCAGCTTTGTCAAGCTTACTTCCAGCGTCTTCCCCGGCAATAAGCAGATCCGTCTTTTTAGTGACGCTGCTTGTTACTTTGGCGCCGAGCTTCGTCAACTGTTCTGTCGCTTCCGTACGGGTCATAATCGATAGTTTTCCTGTCAATACAATCGTCTTATCCCGAAATTCAGGGTTGAACGCGGCTTCATCTATCGTAGCACCAGTATACGCCATATTGACGCCTGCTGCATTTAGTTTTTCAATCAAGTCCTGAATATCTTGATTGCTCAAATAAGTGACAAGCGACTGTGCCATCTTATGACCGATGTCATAAATAGCAGTCAATTCTTCTTCTGATGCTTCCATCAAGCGGTCCATCGTTTTGTATTCAGCAGCAAGAATACTACTTGCCTTCGCTCCAAGATGTCTGATGCCAAGACCGAACAGCAGTCGTTCCAGTGAATTTTCTTTCGATGCCTCTATCGCAGCTAGCAGCTTGTCCACTTTTTTGTCAGCCATACGTTCAAGCGGCAGCAGGTGCTCGCGCTTCAAATAATATATGTCTGCTACATCTTTGATGAGACCCGCTTCAAATAACTGCGCAACGATCTTCTCACCAAGACCATCGATATTCATCGCCTGCCTTGATACAAAGTGAATAACTCCTTCAATCAGCTGCGCCTGACACGTCGGATTGATGCAGCGCAGTGCCACTTCATCCTCTAGTCTGACGAGTTCGTGGCCGCAGGCAGGACAATCATCAGGCATATGATACGGTTCTGCATCTTTGGACCGTCTCTCAACAACCGGCCGCACGACTTCAGGAATAATGTCTCCTGCTTTTCTAATTACAACATCGTCACCGATACGAATGTCTTTGTCGTGAATTAAATCTTCATTGTGCAGCGATGCACGGCCGACTGTCGTACCCGCGACTTTGACAGGTTCAAGTATTGCTGTCGGTGTCACGACCCCTGTTCTGCCGACTGACAGTTCAATAGCGTTCAGTTTGGTGATCACTTCTTCTGCCGGAAACTTATAGGCAATCGCCCAGCGTGGTGACTTCGCAGTAAATCCGAGCTCCTCCTGCTTGATCAAGTCATTCACTTTGATGACAATTCCGTCAATATCATATGCTAAATGATTACGTTCTTTTGTCCAGTACTCAATATATGCTAGTACTTCATCGATTGACTGACATAGTCTACGCTCATGATTGGTCTTGAACCCTATGGCGTCAAGGGTATCCAATGCTTCGCTCTGTGAACTGGCGTCCAGTTCTCTTAAATCATTCACACTATACAGGAAGATATCTAGTTTACGCTTGGCAGCAAGTTTAGAATCCAGCTGTCTGAGAGAGCCTGCCGCCGCATTTCTCGGGTTGGCTGCGAGCGGTTCACCGAGACGTTCCTTCTCTTTGTTTAATTTAAGGAACGATTGACGCGGCATATATGCTTCTCCGCGCACTTCGAGTGTCAATGGCTGTTTGATGACTAAAGGGACCGCGTATATCGTCTTGATGTTTTCAGTGATGTTTTCACCCGTACTTCCGTCACCACGCGTCAATCCTTGTACGAGGCGTCCGTCTTCATATTTCAGCGAGACGGCAAGGCCATCGATTTTCAGTTCCAACATGTAGTCAACCTGTCCGACACTGTCTCTGACACGCTTATCGAAGGCTCTTAAATCCTCTTCGTTGAACGCATTTCCAAGACTCAGCATCGGTGTATCATGCCGCACTTTCTCAAATGCAGAAACAGGTGTGCCGCCGACACGTACCGTTGGTGAATCCGCGGTCTTCAAGTCGGGATATTCTTCCTCAATCGCGATGAGTTCGTGAAGCAGCTTATCATATTCACTGTCAGGGACAGACGGCTGATCAAGCACATGGTATTCGTAGTTATACTGGTGCAGTAATTGATGTAACTCATCTACTCGCTGCTGCATAATATCTACTCCTTCTTTTCGATTGGCGCAAACTGGCTGAGAAGCCTTTTCATGCCTACTGTCTTAAATATAATATCAAGTTCCAGAGAGCCTGATTTCTCAGTGACGTTGCTGACCAGTCCCTCACCCCATGTTTTATGGATGACTTTGTCTCCCACTTTGTATGACTGATTGTTTGCAGCAGGCGTTATTCTGCGTGCCGGATGTCTTTTCGTCCCGTAAACAGGCCGCGGTTTGACGCCTTCCAGCAGATCAGCAGGAATCTCATCAAGAAAACGGGATTTCCGGTTTGCCTGACTGCGTCCGAACAATGTTCTTGAATCTGCATGAGTCATATGAAGATGTTCTTCTGCTCTCGTGATTGCCACATACATCAGACGTCGTTCTTCTTCCATCTCGCTTTCGTCGGCAAGACTTCTTGAATGCGGGAAGATGGATTCTTCAAGTCCTGCAATAAAGACGACTTTGAATTCCAGACCTTTTGCAGAGTGCATCGTCATCAATGTCACCCCTGTTCCCATATCTGCGTTATCGACGTCACTGACAAGCGACAAGTCGGTCAGGAAATTCACTAACGACTGCTCTTCAATAGGAGTCAGTTTTTCGTAATCTTTAGGAACACTTAAAAATTCTTCCAAGTTTTCAAGACGGGACTGTGATTCAAGTGTCCGGTCTACTTTCAACATATCTGTATAACCCGTCTTATCCATAATCTGTTCAACCAGCTCAGTGATGGACAAAAATTCCTGCTGCTTCATGAAGCCGTCCATCATATCATAGAATGTCACGAGTGTTTCTGTCGTTTTCCGGGGCAGCCCCATGAAGTCCACTTCTGCCAATGCATCAAAATAGCTCAGTCCATTAGCTGCAGCATAGCCTGCAATTTTATCAAGTGCCCCTGGTCCAACACCGCGCTTAGGCGTGTTGATGACACGTGCAAAGCTGATATCATCATTGCTGTTAGCGATGAGACGTAAATAGCTTAAAATATCTTTGATTTCTTTGCGGTCATAGAACTTTGTACCGCCGACCATTGTATAGTTGATGTTTGATTTCAGTAATGTTTCTTCCAGCACACGTGACTGCGCATTCGTACGATACAGTATAGCCATATCACTCAACTGGTAATGGTCACGCTGTTTTTTCTGTATTTCAGACACAATATATTCAGCCTCGTGACGTTCAGACTGCGCTTTGAAATATTGTATCTTACTGCCGTCATCATTATCAGTCCACAGTGCCTTCGGTTTACGTTCTGAATTGTTTCTGATGACTTCGTTTGCTGCATGAAGAATATTTTTTGTTGAACGATAGTTGCGTTCCAGGAAGATGGTACGGGCGTTTTGATAATCTTCTTCAAAGCTTAATATGTTATAAATGTCAGCACCGCGCCAGCCGTAGATAGACTGATCTGAGTCACCGACAACGCATAGGTTTTCAAACTTTTCAGCAAGTGCTTTGACGAGCAGATACTGTGCTCTGTTTGTATCCTGATACTCGTCCACGTGAATATAATGAAACTTATTCTGATAGTATTCCAGCGCTTCAGGTACACGTTCAAACAGTTGAAGAGTCGTCATAATCAAATCGTCAAAATCAAGCGCATGGTTTCTAAGCAGAATGTTTTGATATCTTTTATATACTTTTGCCGTGGTCATCGCCATGAAATCATTTGCTTCTCGTTCAGCATCTTCAGGTGTCTTCAAGTCATTCTTCAAGTTTGAAATCTGTGCGAGCAGCGACCGCGGTTCGTACTTTTTAGGATCCAGATTCTCCTGTTTCAGCACATCTTTCATGACAGAGCGCTGATCAGTCGGGTCAAGAATAGTGAAGTTACGTTCGATACCGATCCGGTCGATGTCGCGTCTCAATATTCTGACGCACATCGAGTGGAATGTTGAGATCCATACAGCTTCTGCTTCAGGACCAATCAGCTGATCGACACGCGCCTTCATTTCCTTAGCAGCTTTATTCGTAAAAGTAATGGCAAGGATATTATACGGATTGACTGATTTCTCTTTAATCAAATAAGCGATGCGATGCGTCAGGACACGTGTTTTGCCGGACCCCGCCCCTGCCATGATCAACAGTGGACCTTCAGTAGCCTGGACAGCCGCTCGCTGCTCATCATTCATTCTGTTCAACAATTCATTCACAATCCATTATCCTTTCTGTTTCTTGATTTTCACTGTTTCGAGGGCACTTTTTAGATCTTTATATATAATATTGCCGACAACAATCGTGTCAGCATAGGCTTTCATTTCTATTGCCTGAGTCAAATTTTCTATACCACCGCCGTAGATAATATGCGTATCAGGACAGGCAGCTTTCAATGTTTTCAGCATTGCGACGTCACCGTATGTTCCACTGTACTCAAGGTAGCATACAGGAAACCGGTAAAAATGATTGACCATCTGCCCGTAGGCATAAAGATCATCTTCACTTAAAGTAGTGTCAGCCGCTGTAAGTTTTGCAACTTTACTGTCCGGATTCATAACGATATAACCTTCCATTGTAAACTCATCAAAGTTCAGCATATGACCGTACTGCTTGAGTGCCTCAAGCAGCATTCCGTTATGGAACATCACATTAGGACTGTTCAAAACAGAGGGCACTAAATACCGGTCAAATCCGGGAACAACACTTTCTAAATTTGAAATTTCAAGAGCGCACGGTACAGTATAACGTCTAACGCGTGCCATCAAATCGAGCACATTATCCAGCGTCACATTATCTGTACCTCCTATAATGACTGCATCTGTGCCTGATTCACACAGCTGCTGAAGGGTGCTGTCATCGATAGCATCAGCAGGGTCCAGCTTAAATACATGTTCCCAATCTTTTACTTCATACATGGAAATACTCCTTTTCAGACATATTTATAATTATAACATTTTTAGCGCATTTCTTTAGCCGTGAAACAAAAAAGCCAGCGATTAATCACTGACTCATTGCTTGTACAATCCGAGATATTCTTCGAGCGTCTCATGACTGTCATATAGTTCTTCAGCGAGCGACTGTCCGACATATCTGACATGCCACGGCTCGTATTGATAGCCTGTAATATGTTCCTTACCTTCAGGATAACGGATGATGAAGCCATATTCATGAGCATGATCCTGCAGCCATGCCCCTTCAGGTGTATTGCCAAAAGAAATTCTGAAGTCATTGGCAGACGCCACACTGCCGATATCGAACGTTAAACCGGTCTGATGTTCCGAATGGCCTGGCTGTGCACTGTATTTGTCAGCAGCGACCTGGCCATCCCGTGCTACATACTCGCTGTATAACTGTGCCTGATGCTCGTAAGTTCTATAGCCGCTGCGGATGACAAACTGCAGTCCTTCACGATTGCCTGCTGTCATCAACCGTTCGATTTCACGGCGTGCAGTTTTATTTTCACCGGGATTATAGTCGGCAGGAAGAGCAATCTTCTTATTGACAATCAATACATCATCAATATAAGTAACTCCCTGCCTTACTTCCTTATGATGTGATTCAATGAATATCTTTGTCAGCGGCATCGTTTTCAATGCAGTATTCCATGACTTTACAGATTCATCAGAGATCACTGTATCGTTGTCGTCAGTTCCGCACGCTGCAAGTAATAGAGCAGCGGCAGATGTAATCAGTAGTTTGTTCATCATACCCCTCATTTCACTGCTATTATAAGCCAAAAAAAATACTGAATCAAATTGATTCAGCATGTTTTATTCATGAGTTTCATCGTCTGATGTACTGTGCTCAGAGTCACCGCTCATTCGATCGATGACCATAGTATAAGCATCATTACCCCACTGCAATGACCGTTTCACACGGGAAATCGTTGCTGTAGAAGCACCTGATTCTTTTTCAATCGCAGCATATGTATAACCTTGCTTGATCATCATAGCGACCTGCATCCGTTGTGACAGAGAATGAATTTCATTGACAGTACATAAATCATCAAAAAATTCATAGCATTCTTCGCGTGTTTTAAGTGTCAGAACCGCGTCAAATAAATCATCGAGACGTTTGCCTTTTAATTTTTCAATCTGCATTCTTTCAACCCCTTGAAATATGATAATTTTATATTAACGCATTAAATCGTTAAAGTACAGTATCATCCATTATATATTTCGAATGCCGATATATTATTTTCTCATGTTTTATTTTATTTGTCGAATTCCATGTAGTGCTTACTCAAGCCCGGCCCTTTTGAACAATGTATCCACTTGATTCAAATGATGAGTTTCGTCAAAACAGCTGTTCAGATCTGCTTCTGAGAGTAACGACGTCACTCTATCATCCTGTTCAAGTAGGTCTCTGAATGGCGTTTCGGTTTCCCATGACTCCATCGCTTTCGGTTGAACTAAGTCATAGGCTTCTTCTCGGACCATGCCTTTATCGATCAGTGTCAACAGCACACGTTGTGAATAGATCAGCCCGAATGTCTTATCCATATTGCGTTTCATGTTATTTTCATACACTGTCAGATTATCGATGATATTAGTGAAACGATTCAGCGCATAGTCAAGAGCGATCGTCACGTCTGGCAGCATGATGCGTTCTGCTGAGGAGTGCGAAATATCGCGTTCGTGCCATAATGCCACGTTCTCATAAGCAGTCGTAATGTAGCCGCGAATCACACGAGACAGTCCGGTGATGTTTTCAGAGCCGATAGGATTACGTTTATGCGGCATTGCTGATGAGCCTTTTTGACCTTTTGCGAATGCTTCTTCCACTTCACGTGTTTCTGTCTTCTGCAGGTTTCGCACTTCTACCGCAAACTTCTCTAAAGAAGTCGCAATCAATGCAAGTGTCGCGATGTAATACGCATGGCGGTCACGCTGTAATGTCTGAGTTGAAATTTCAGCAAATCCGATTCCCAGCTCCCGACACACATGTTCCTCAATTTCAGGTGGAATGTTCGCAAATGTGCCGACTGCACCGCTCATTTTGCCGACTTCGATGTCTTTACGGACTTCTTTGAAACGTTTCAAATTGCGCTGCATTTCCATATACCAGAGCGCCATCTTCAGACCGAATGTTGTCGGCTCAGCATGTACTCCGTGCGTACGGCCCATCATGAGCGTCGTCTTATATTTCAACGCTTTCTGTTTCAACACTTCAATGAATCGTTCCAAGTCCCGTTCGATGATATCATTTGCCTGCTTGATGACATAGCTGAGCGCTGTATCAACGACATCCGTACTTGTCAGTCCGTAATGCACCCATTTGCGCTCTTCGCCCAATGTTTCGCTGACTTGACGCGTAAATGCCACGACATCATGACGAGTCTCCTGCTCAATTTCCTGTGCACGTTGCACATCAACGCGTGCGTTCTGACGAATCAGCTTTACGTCTTCCTCAGGTATTACCCCAAGCTTACTCCATGCTTCACATGCCAGAATCTCTACTTCAAGCCATGCTTCAAAGCGATTCTGTTCACTCCAAATAGCTGCCATTTCTTTGCGCGAATAACGCTCGATCATAAATTTAACTCCTATCATGATTAATTTTTCAATTTGATTATAACAAAAACCGTACATTAATTAAACAGATATTGAAAATGTCCGTGAATAAATAAAAGGTTCAGTAATAGTATATCACTGAACCTTCTGTTATTCTTCTATCTTCTTACCGATAAAAACAATCTGCTGCTTCAGCACTTCAATCTTCCCGTCTTTTGTTTCGTGGAAAATCGGCTGTTCCATCCGCTTCACGGGTGTATAGCCCGATGCTCTCATGCGACTCAGACAATCTGCAATCGTTTCATGATCCAGCACTTCAAATTTCATCTGTATCATACGCTTTCAATCGTTTACTGCGCAAACCTTTGACCCAGAAGCCGCCATGAATATTTTTAGGCTCATAGGCGATGATAAATGCTTTTGGATCCAGCTGTTTCACTGTATCCATCAGTTTCAGTTCATATTTTCGCGGCGTCAATATTTGCATGACCATCCGCTGACCATCGCGTCCATTGGCTGCATAGTGAGTAACACCGTAGCCAAGGTCGCGCAGCTTTCTTGGAATATCCTTTTCATAATCGGCTGTAGTCACATTGACGACAATGTAACCTAATGCGATCCATTCTTCAAGTTTCATTCCGATGATTATTCCAGCACCAAAGCCCAGCGCATACGCGAGTACATTTTCAATCTTATCAAGACTGTTCAACACAAGCCCAAGACCTACAACGTAGATCATCGTCTCAATGACAGACACACCTGCTGCATAGTAACGGTATCCTTTCAAAGTAAGAATCATCCTCATCGTCAAACAAGTCACATATACCACATTGATCAGAAAAATGACGGCTATCATTATTAACGGGTTATCTAACAAAGGCGCACCTCCTCAAGTACTAAGGAATTCTATCAAAGAATGAAGGAGTATGCAATATTACTTGATCAATTCATCAAATGAATATCTGGAAATCGGCATCATTCTTTTATGCTGTGTCTTCAAGTAATGTTTTTCGATGACTTCTCTCGCTTCAGCCGGCACTTGTCTGCCTTCAAGATAGTCATCGATCGCTTCATAGGATACTCCTAGAGCCACTTCATCCGGCAGCTGTGGTTTATCTTCTTCAAGATCTGCGGTCGGCTTTTTGTTGTATAGATGTTCAGGACAGCCCAAATATTTAAGAATGGCGCGGCCTTGTCGTTTGTTCAGCCCGAATAATGGCAGCACATCAGCACCACCGTCACCATATTTGGTATAGAAACCGGTGATACTCTCAGCAGCGTGGTCTGTCCCAAGCACAATACCCTGATTGGCAGCTGCCACAGAATATTGAACTTTCATACGTTCTCTCGCTTTTTCGTTTCCTTTTTGGAAGTCAGTCAGTTCAATCCCTGCATCGCGCAGTGCTGTGGTACTCGCTTCGACACTCGGTTTAATATTGACTGTCAGCTCTTTAGTGGCATTAATGAAATCAAGCGCATCTTGACAGTCCTGTTCATCTTTTTGTGTGCCGTAAGGTAGACGGACAGCAATAAAAGAATAGCCGCCTTCTGTTTCTTCATTAAGTTCATCGACTGCCATCTGTGCTAGTTTGCCGGCAAGCGTAGAGTCCTGCCCACCCGAAATTCCGAGTGTCATAGATTTCAGAAAACTATATTGCTTCAAGTACGTTTTTAAGAAGTCAACGATTGCACGTGTTTCCACTTCCGGATTGATTTCAGGTTTAACCTTCATTTCCTCGATAATGTTTTCTTGTAACGTCATTTACTCCACGTCCTCTACTTTATTAGATACTTCGTGTATCTTGTCGTTTTTGTTGTTCCAGCACGCTGTACTTAAATCGACGGGATATTCCTGCGGATTCAAATAACGCTTCGTCTCTTCCCAGATTAATTCCAGGTTGTCGAGATGAAAAGCTGCGATATCTGCAAGTTGAGGTGTTTTATAAACCAGTTCTCCGTCAGTGAAGATATCAACATGCAGATCTTTTGCTGTAAAATCTTTTACCCGCTTTTTCTTATAAGTAAAGATTGGATGGAACATATTCAGCTCAGATTCGACACTTGGATCTTCATGTTCAAGTGTAATGTAGTCTCCTTCAGATTTACCGGTTTTGTTATTGATGATGCGGTACACTTTCTTTTTGCCTGGCGTCGTTACTTTTTCTGCATTGTTAGATATTTTGATTCGGTCTTGAAGCTCACCTGTTTCGTCCGCGATTGCGACCAGTTTGTAAACAGCACCGAGCGCCGGCTGATCGTAAGCGGTAATCAGTTTAGTACCGATTCCCCAGGCAGTTACTTTGCTGCCTTGCTGCTTCAAGCTGATAATAGTCTCTTCATCAAGATCATTGGATGCAAAGATCTTGGCATCAGGGAATCCGGCATCATCCAGCATTTTGCGGGCTTCTTTAGATAAGTAGCTCAAATCCCCTGAATCGAGACGGATACCGACAAAATTGATTTGATCCCCCAATTCCTTGGCTACACGAATCGCATTCGGTACACCGCTTTTTAATGTATGGAATGTATCGACAAGGAAGACACAGTTTTTATGACGTTCCGCGTATTTCTTGAACGCGACATATTCATCGTCATACGCCTGCACCATCGCATGGGCGTGTGTCCCTGAAATCGGAATACCGAACAGCTTACCTGCCCGGACATTACTTGTAGAATCAAAACCTGCAATGTAAGCAGCTCTCGCACCCCATATAGCTGCATCCATTTCTTGAGCACGTCTCGTACCGAATTCCATTAAAATCTCATCCTGCACCACTTGTTTAATACGGCTTGCTTTCGTAGCGATGAGCGTCTGGAAGTTGACGATGTTCAATACGGCTGTCTCAATCAATTGCGCTTGTATTAACGGAGCCTCCACTCGAATCAGCGGTTCGTTGTTAAAGCAAATTTCACCTTCCTGCATTGACCGGATATTCCCTGTGAAACGAAGGTCTTTTAAGTAAGCAAGATAATCTTCCTGATAGCCCTGCTCTCTCAAATATTCAATATCTGTTTCTGAAAATTTGAAGCGCTTAATATATTCAATGATGCGCTCAAGACCTGCAAATACCGCGTAGCCTGATTCGAACGGCATGCTGCGAAAATACACATCAAATACCGCCGTGTTCTCATGTATCCCATCAAACCAGTAAGTCTCACCCATATTAATCTGGTATAAATCGGTATGTAGCATTAAACTATCGTCTTCTTTTAGAAACATATTATCCCTCATTTGCTTTTGATGTATTTAGTTTATCATATCATATTTATTTTCAAAATCTTGTGCAATCAATGCTACACTGTATGTATCAATTAACCGAGGAGTCTATCATGAACCAAAAGAAACTCATCGCTGTTCTCACCATCATTGTTTCCATATCCGGACTGTCTCAAGGGATGCTGCTGCCTCTGATTGCGTATATATTCGAACAGGACAACGTGCCGAGTCATATTAACGGACTGCATGCGACATCTCTCTATATCGGTATGTTCGGTGCTTCATTATTCCTGGAGCGTTTGCTGCGCAAATTCGGCTATCGATCACTCATTATCATGGGCGGACTGCTCGTCTTCCTCTCGCTCATGATGTTCCCGGCATTTGATTCCATGACATTTTGGTTCATACTACGGATTCTGATAGGGGTGGGTGATAACGCCCTCCATTTTTCCACGCAGTCGTGGCTGACGGAAATTGTTCCAAGACACAAACTCGGGCGGACTATGGCTGTTTACGGTCTTAGTTTTTCACTGGGATTCATGCTCGGACCGATGCTTGCGCAGCTCGTCACGTACAATACTGCACTGCCATTTCTCGTCAGCGCCGGCATGACACTTTGTGCCTTTCTGCTTGTTCTCACGCTGAAAAATAGTTATCCGCCTGCTAACCAAGGAACGATTTCACTGAAATCCACCTTCAGCAATTTCGGCAGAGTCATCTATGTATCTTGGATTGCATTTTTGTTTCCACTTATATTCGGCGTCATAGAAAGTACGCTGAACAGTAACTTTCCGGTTTTTGCGCTCAATCATCAACTGACACTGGATGATATCACATGGATCTTACCTGCTTTCAGCCTAGGTGCCATCCTGCTGCAAGTGCCGATCGGCAGCCTGACCGACAAATATCAGCGCAGTCATGTCATGGCAGTACTCACCCTGTTAGGCGGTCTGACCTTTATTAGTGCTGACCTGTTCATCGCTAACCGCTGGCTGATGATATTGATCTTCTTCCTTGCCGGAATATTTGTAGGCTCACTCTACTCACTTGGTGTCAGTTACATGGCTGATATTACACCGGGCGCACTGCTGCCTGCAGGTAATTTGATGTGTGGTATCGCGTATAGTATCGGCAGTATATCCGGACCGATTGCTGGAGGGCTCGTTATTCATTATTCCAACAATCAGTTTTATTTTGTGATCGTCGGTCTGATTATCATGATGACCAGTGCCGTGACCTTTCTATTCATCAAAAAATCAGCCGGTCGTGTTTCAGCATAAGCTGTCACATGATATAATCGTTCTTAAAACTATTAATTGCAGGAGGGATTCCATTGATCAGAATCAATAAAAACGAAAGTCCCATTCGTGCGTTCTCAGACGAAACTTTAAAGGATATCGTGCTGAAATCAAGATTTTTTGAATATCCCGATGAGGAATATGACCAGTTCATCGCAGCTTATGCTGAATTCAACGATTTCACAGCCAATCAGCTGTCTGCTGCCAATGGTTCAGATGAATGGATTCAAAAATGTATGATTGCTCTCGGCTCCGGTCCAGTACTCACATTGAATCCCGACTTTTTTATGTACACAGACTATGCTGCACAGTTCGAGCGACCGATTCATTACGTAAACTGTGACCAGGATTTTAACTTTGACTTGACCGAGATACTCGCTGCAATGGATGAACTGAAACCATCCTTCTTCATATTGAGTCAGCCGAACAATCCGACCGGCATACTGTTCAGCGATGATTTCGTGCAGCAGTGCAGCACGAAAATGCAGTCACTCGGCGGCTACATCATATTAGATGAAGCCTACATCGAATTCAGTAGACCTTACACCGTCCCTGAAGGACAGCATGTTATCCGAATGCGCACGATGAGCAAAATTTATGGCTTTGCAGGTCTTAGAATCGGCATCGTCATCTCACACCCTGACACTATCAAACTGCTGAACAGCATTCAGCATCCTTATCCGATCAATACGCTCAGTCTGCAGCTTGCTACCCATCTTCTTCAAGACAAGACACATCTCGCTGAATTTTTTGATTATCAGCGCGCACGTGCAAAGCAGCTTCGTCAAATATTTCTGGCACAGTCTGACGTCATCCATGTCATTCCGTCAGAGACGAATTTCATCATGACTTACGGCGAACATGCATTATCACTTGGACGATATATAGAAGCCCATGGCTTCCTGCCGAGGACGTATCCAGATGATGATTTATTAAATGAGGTCGTCCGTTATTCAATCGCTACAGAAGAACAGTTGACTCAACTTGAGCAGATCACCCTTGACTGGCGGAGAGCATTCGATGCGTCTCATCAAAATTAAAAAAATATTAACAATGTTCATCACGCTCTTAACTTCCTTCATGCTATGATGTGATTAAGAGGTGATTTTTTTGTATGCAGAAGCCGTTCAATTTATAGAACTCATGCATCACGAACTGAATATAGCTCCTGAGATAACGACCAGGCGGTTAAGCAGCATCAAGTCAGACATCGAAGCAACTGGAACGTACCATCACACATACGAAGAACTGGCTTACGGCGCAAAAGTCGCATGGCGTAACAGCAATAGGTGCATCGGCCGTCTGTTCTGGGATAAGCTGCATGTATTGGACCAACGGCATCTGACTGCTGAAGAGGAGCTGTTAAACGCTGTCGTCCACCATATTGACTATGCAACAAACAACGGCAAGATCCGCCCGACGATTACTATATTTCCGCAGGGCACTGTAACGGAAGCACCTTTCGTCATCGCCAATGACCAGCTTATCCGGTATACCGATGATCCTATTGCCGCACCTTTCAAGCCTATCAGTCAAACAGACAATCATATTCTGCCGCTTCTTTATAAGTACGGTGGACAGCTGAAAACTTTTGAGATCCCTCAGGAAGTCATCCTAGAAGTGCCGCTCATGCATCCGGAATATCCCGCGTTCGGAGCATTAGGATTGAAGTGGTATGCGGTCCCTATGATTTCTGCGATGGACCTCAAAATCGGCGGCATCACTTATGCTGCTGCACCTTTCAATGGCTGGTATATGGAATCGGAAATCGCGAGCCGCAACTTGATTGACAGCTATCGCTATGACCTGCTGGAAACTGCAGCGGATACATTCAATCTCGACCGGTCAACAACTACCAGCTACTGGCGTGACAAAGCACTGGTTGAGTTAAACTATGCGGTCTATCATTCGTATAGAGCAGCAGGTGTATCGATAGTAGACCACTACACGGCAAGCAGGCAGTTCGAAAAATTTGAACATAATGAAGCAGCAGCAGGAAGAAAAGTGACAGGCGACTGGACATGGCTTATACCACCGATATCTCCGTCACTCGTCCATAATTTTCATAAAGGCTACGATAACACTTATAACAATCCGAACTTCTATTACCGCAGCAAAAAAAGCTGCCCATTCTTAGCGCAGCTGCAGCGGCACAATGCCGACAACCAGACTTGAGGATGGTTGCCGGCCTTGTGCTATTTTTCTCCTTCATTTTCCTGTTGTATCATCATCTCATCATAGAAGTCTTCTACTTCCTGCTTCTTCACATTCTTTAAATGATTATTCTTCGCACAGACGACGCCACTGGCATATCCTATCTTCACACGGCACGTTTCATCTTCACTGAATGTATTGTTGATGATGAATATATCTTTGTTGTGAACTCCTTCAAAGCTCTGAAATAATATGGCATATTTACTGTTGATAGAGTGAAAATGATTGTGATCAATCATCGTCATCTCACCCGCCTGTACACCATGATCAATCCCGTCAGCGTCATATGAGTATTTTCCTTTATTCACTGCAAGGTATCTGACGCCGCCTTCACAGTTGCTGAATGTATTATTCGTGATTCTCAGCACCTTACTTTTTAGGAAGGTGAGTGCATAGTCTCCCATCTGATCAAACGTGTTGTTCTCAATGAAGATATTTTCGTAATAAATTTCGTATCTGCTCGCATGTGAACCTATCGCACGGTTCCAAGGCTTCATCATCGGATCGCCCGAATTACCGAAATAACACCCTGTAATGATGACATTTTTCGTCGGGGTACCGTCATAATCACCGAACTTCGGAAATGAGTTTTCCAGCTGCAGGTCAATCTGAACGGCTTCAGAAAATGCACGGCTCCCGTCATCATCACGGAAGCCAAGAAACTTACAGTTCCTTACTTCAAAGCCGTCAATACCGCACGCATCTATCGCATGGCCCTGCACGACGTTTTTGAAAGTGACATCTTCTATTAATATTTCTCTCGCATGGCCGAGTGACATAATGCTGTTGTTGAAATTCAGCACATGTCCGTACTGATCAAATGTCCCGCCTCTCACAGTAATATAGCTATGCCCATCATATCCCTTGAAATGAGCGTTTCGCTTCCCATTTTTCAGCATCGCAAATGGACTCATACGTCTCAGCACAGCATCTTCATGAAGAGTGAGTGTTGTATGACCATAGATGACGAGTTCATATCCGATATAGTACGTTCCTGCTGGAATATATACTTCGACCGGTCTTTTCTTCGCTTGATTAAGTGCGCGCTGAATACCAATCGTATCCCATAAGGCATTCCTACCTTTTGCGCCGTAATCTCTTACATTTATTTTTGAAACAGTTGTTTTTTCCACGATTTACACCTACATCTTCTATATAATGAAATTGAATGATTATATTATACCCTGTTGGAGGATGATTAGATGGAAAATGCACTGATAATTGTTGATTACTCTTATGACTTTGTCGCGGATGACGGCAAGCTGACATGCGGTAAGCCCGGTCAGTCCATCGAGCAGACGATTGCCCGCAAATTCCAGCAATATATTGCTGCAGAACGACCGGTATTCATTATGATGGACCGTCATCATGACAATGACCCATACCATCCGGAAACGAAACTGTTTCCACCTCATAATATCGTCGGAACGCCGGGCAGAGAATTATACGGCAAAGTCAACGACGTTTATAACGATCTTCAGCACCATCCGCTTGTGACTTGGATTGACAAAACACGCTACAGTGCTTTTGCCGGCACTAATCTGCATCAGCTGCTGGCAGAACGGCATATCCAGGCAATTGAACTGACAGGCGTTTGCACTGATATCTGTGTACTGCATACGGCAGTGGATGGTTATAATTTAGGCTATCAGATGACTGTAGATAGCGACGCTGTCCAATCTTTCAATGCAGAAGGGCACCGCTTCGCTCTTTCACATTTTAAGAACACACTCGGCATGACGGTTCACGGTGAATCATGATAAACTATACTTATCTTTTTAAAGGAGTAGAGAAGAACTATGACTAAAATTTTAACTTTTGGACATCAAAATCCTGATACAGATACCATCACATCTGCCATCGTCATGCAGGACTTACAGCAACAGACAGGCAAAGACGTTGAAGCCGTAAGACTCGGTGATATCAGCGCAGAAACTGCATTCGCTTTAGACTACTTCAATGTGGAAGCACCACGATTCATCAAAAAAATAGATGGTGACAGTGTGATCTTAGTGGATCACAACGAATTCCAGCAGTCTGCCACTGGCATTGAAACAGCTCAAATACTGATGGTTGTCGACCATCACCGTATTTCAAACTTTGAAACATCAGCACCTCTTTATTATCGTGCTGAACCCGTCGGCTGCACTGCCACTATTCTGAACAAAATGTACAAAGAGAATCAACTTGAAATCAAACCTGAAATAGCCGGATTAATGTTATCTGCCATCATCTCTGATACACTGCTGTTCAAATCACCGACATGTACAGAGGAAGATATTCAGGCAGCCGCTGAACTAGAACAGATTGCAGGCATCAACAAAGAGACATATGGTCTTGATATGCTGAAAGCCGGCGCATCTACTGCTGATAAATCAGCTGAAGACTTATTGAACATCGATGCTAAATCATTCTCTATGGGCGACAAAGAAGTTCGTGTAGCACAGGTCAACACGGTTGACATTGACGAAGTCTTCCAGCGTCAGGAAGAAATCGAGAATGCGATCAATGCTGAAACAGCAAATAACGGCTACGACCTATTCGTGTTAGTAGTGACAGACATCATCAACTCTGATTCAAAAATTCTCGCACTTGGTCAACAGCAGGCTGCCGTTGAAAAAGCATTCAATGTTGCCCTGGATAAAAATGCTGCCTTGTTAAAAGGCGTCGTCTCACGTAAGAAGCAAGTCGTCCCTCAGTTGACTGACGTATTATCTTAATATTATTAGGAGGCTTTTATTATGGAAATCAAACAAGGTGACCATCGTTTCTATATTGGTGAAGATACAGACTTTCAAGCAGAAATCACTTTTGTGCCTCAAGCTGATACTTTAGTCATCGATCATACATTTGTCGATCCATCGCTGCGCGGCCAGGGTATCGCAAAACAGCTGGTCGACCGCGTGGTTGCGTACGCACGCACTGAAAACAAAAAGATTCTCCCTCTATGTTCTTACGCTCGTGTTGTCATGGAGCGCGACAAATCGACACATGACGTGTTGAAACAATAATAACGGGACCGGCATTTGCCGGCCCCGTTATTTTTTAACAATGAAAAAATGGTAGTTTTAACATATCATGAGTTTTCAGAAAAATCAATCTTTATACAAATTTCAAACCGATAATAGCGATGATGATCAATGTAATTAAGATGATTTTCTGCACACTGACTTTCTCGTGAAAGAACAGCATACCGACTACGACACTGCCCATGGCACCGATTCCGGTCCATACACCATAAGCTGTTCCAAGAGGAATATGCTTGATCGCAAGCGACAATAGAAACAAACTCGTCAAGCTCAGCGCAAACCAGATGACGGTCCATTTCTTATTACTGAAGCCTCTGCTATTTTTAAGTGCAATCACCATCAGCACTTCCATGATGCCGGCACTGATTAATATGATCCAGCTCATTCTGGTTCAGCTCCTTCTACAAGTTTCAGGCCGATGATTGAACTAATCAATATCACAAGAAACACTGCTTTCCATGCGCTCATGCCTTCACCAAGAAAAAGATAACCGTACAGAACAGTACCGATAGCGCCGATTCCTGTATAGATGGCATAAGCTGTTCCGATTTCCAGCCGCGACAAACTATAGGCGAAGCAGTAGAATGATGCTGCCATCACTATAATCGTAAAGATAGTCCATGGGATATTCGTAAACCCATGGGCGTATTTCAAGCCGACTGCCCATACGACCTCCAATAAACCGCCAATCACTAAAAACATCCATGCTTTATTGATTTTCAAGCTGTTTCCTCCTACTAAAACTCAAGGCCTATCTGCTTTTTCACTGCTTCTACAACGCGCAGTGTATCAAGACTTGTCCGTTCATTATGATTTGTAAGTTTAAGGCGACATGCTGTGATGAAATTCGCCACCTCATATGACATCGGCGGTGCCTCATGAGTCAACGCTTCAACTACTTCTCCCGATCTCGTCAGCTTAACGATGTGGTTCGGCGCTGAAATTTTGTCTATTGTGATGATGCCTGATTCGCCGATAATCTCAGACGGCAGATAACTATCTGCTATTTTGCTGAAACTCAGTACAGCGGTCATTTCTTCATACTGACAGATGACTGTGCCCTGCCCGTCTGCTCCTGTTGATAATTTCTCCGCCACTGCATGGAGCGTATTGGGTACACCGAACAATTTGACAAGAGGTGCAATGGTATAAACGCCGAGATCCATCAATGCACCGTTTCCTAGTTCGGGTTTGAAGGCATTTTCAATGATGCCGTCTTTCAACTTATCATATCGTGAAGAATATTGATTGTAGTGAAAATTAACCCGGCGGATTGTACCGATATCATGAATCCATTGTTCCAGCTGCTTAAACGCTTCAGATTCCGTCGATTTCATTGCCTCCATCAGCACGACATCATTGTCACGCGCCGTCTGAAACATTTCTTCCGCCTGCTTGACTGTCAGCGTCAGCGGCTTTTCGCATAATACATGCTTGCCGTGATTCATCACATCAATCGACTGCTGAGCATGCAGTAAATTAGGTGTTGCTATGTAGACCGCATCAAACTCACGGCTTGTCAGGAAAGCTGTCCAGTCATCAAATCGATGGTCAATGCGATGTTTATCTGCAAACTGATCAGCTGTTTCCATCGTTCTTGAATATACCGCTGTCACTTCAAATCCTTCTACTGTTCTGCCCGCTTCTATTAAACGATCTGTAATCCAGTTCGTTCCTATTATACCAAATCTCATATCGTCACCTCTTCTTAAGCTGTATTAATTCTAACATGTTTCGATTTGATGTACACTTAAGATAAAAGTGAATGGAGTGAATAACATGTCCCATCAACCACAAGTAGATGCCATGAATGCTTTTTTTGATACAGATGCTACAAAAGATATCAAGTTCCGAAAGAAGCAGCTGAAGTCGTTGCGTAAAGAAATCAAAAAAAGAGAAGCTGACATTTTGAAGGCGTTGAATCAAGATCTCGGCAAAGGAAAAGTCGAAGGCTACGCGTCTGAAATCGGAATTATTCTGAAATCTATCAGCATGTTTTTAAAAGAGCTGAAAAACTATAGTAAGCCTGAGTCTATGAATACACCGATGCTTCAGTTTCCCGCGAAGAGCTATGTTGTACGTGAACCGCTTGGTACTGTCCTAATCATCGGCCCGTTCAACTATCCATTTCAACTGATCATGGAACCATTGATTGGTGCTATTGCAGCTGGAAACTGCGCCGTCGTCAAACCGTCTGAACTGACACCGAATACAAGTCAAGTCATTGCTGAGATTATTACAGCCGCATTTGAACCCAATTATGTCACGACAGTTCTCGGTGAAAAAGACGTCACATCAGCACTGCTGAAAGAAAAGTTTGACTTCATTTTCTTTACCGGCAGTACAAAGGTTGGTCAAATCGTCTATGAAGCTGCAAGTAAACACTTAACACCTGTAGCACTTGAACTTGGCGGTAAGAGTCCTACTATCATCGATGAGACGGCGAACATCAAAGTCGCTGCTGAGCGGATTGCATTTGGTAAATTCATGAACGCCGGTCAGACATGTGTTGCACCGGACTATATATTAATCGACCGCAAAGTAAAAGATAAGTTCATCAAGGCGATGCAGAATACGATTACCGAATTTTACGGAAAAGACATCGAGCGCAGTGAAGATTTCAGCCGAATTGTCAACGACAGCCACTTCAAACGATTGAGCGGATTGATAGACTCTGCAGCAGACCGTATTGTGTTAGGAGGTCAGACAAACGCTGATAGTCGTTATATCGAACCTACACTCATCGATGAAGTCACATTAAGTGACGATGTGATGCAGGAAGAAATTTTCGGACCGATATTACCGATTATTACATTTGATTCACGGGATGAGGTATTCGATATTGTCCGCACATTCGACAAACCTCTGGCACTATATGTCTTCAGTGAGGACAATGACTTCGTCAAAACAGTATTCAAGCGCCTGTCGTTCGGCGGTGGCTGCGTCAACGATACACTCATGCATGTTTCAAACCCTTATTTACCGTTCGGCGGCGTTGGTCCGTCAGGCATCGGTACTTATCACGGCAAATATTCATTCGATCTGTTCAGTCATCAGAAAGCCTATATGACTAAAAGTACGAAACTCGAAACAGGCCTGCTCTTCCCGCCGTATAAAGGGAAATTCAAGTATATTAGACAACTTTACAAATAAGAATGCATACAAGACTGCTGATTAATCAGTGGTCTTTTTTTGTTTTTTGATAGAATCATCACAGCGCGGTTTTAAATTAAAAGTTTCCAATTTGGAAACTTTCCACATTTTTATAATAGTATATGTTATAATTAAAGATTTTATTAATACACAATTTTCAATAGCCATCGCCAGTCTATTTTGAAGCAGCTCAGTATATTCTCAACCTTCTACTCACACAAAAAAACCGCTCCTCATTACCCGGAGCGGTTTAATTCACGCATTAATATAAGTCTGTTCTACGTGATTTAAATATCGGAATAGCTTGCCGGACTGCGTCAGACTGCTCTGTCTTAATTTCAGCAGTTATCGTCGCTTCATCCATCTCTGCTTCTGCTATTACGTCACCTAGCGGACTAATCACCATTGATTTCCCGCCAAACACAGTACGTTCACATGTCCCTGCACCGTTGCTTGCAACGACGTAACATTGATTTTCTATCGCACGTGCTGTCAACAGCGCCGTAAAATGACGGATTCGTTCAATCGGCCATTCTGCAACGACAAACAATAGTTCCGCGCCGTCAACGGCCAGTCTTCGTGTTATTTCAGGAAACCTAAGGTCATAACAGATGATCATCCCCATCTTCATGCCGTCAAGTTCAAACGTTTCAAACTTATTGCCTGCTTCCAGAAAGCTGGGTTCATCAAGCATCGGCACTAAATGGATTTTGTCATAATGATGGATGATATTGCCGCGCCGGTCGATGACGATGGACCGGTTACGAAATTTAGTGCCGGCTTTTACGGCAATAGAACCTGCCACAATATTCACGTTCTGATGTTTCGCAGCTTGCTGCAGCATCGTGATTTCCCGGCTCCCTTCATCGTCGATTAAATCTGCTAAGCGATTCAATGTATACGAAGTATTCCACATTTCAGGAAGCACGGCGATATCAATATCATCCGGCAGCTGATTCAGCCAGTCGGCCACTTTTTTAATATTATCTTTCGGCTGCCCTGGAATGACTGCCATCTGATAGACTGCTGTTTTCATTTGGATCACTCCTTAGAGAAACTGTACGCAGACACCTTCAGCTGCTTGTTTGTCATTTTCAAGCAATGTCAATTGACCTGTCTCTCTATCTCTCTCAAATAATGACACATTGCCACTTACTTCATGGGCACATACTAAAAATCTGTCACTTCGTGTAATGTTGAAGTCACGCGGCCAATCTCCCCCGCAATCAGTCATCTCAACAAGAGACAGCCGACTGCCGTCTCCCTCAACTTTGAACACTGCAATACTTTGATGGCCTCGGTTAGAAGCATAGACGAACTTGTTATCGTGACTCAAACGGATCGCTGCGCCTTGTGTATTGTCTGTAAAATCATCAGGCACTGCGTGATGCTGTTCTAATATTTCAAAATCACCGTCGTTGTATTTCAGCACGAAGACGTCGTTGCTCAGTTCGGTGAACACGTAAGCATATTGACCATTGTTATGGAACGTCAAATGTCTCGGACCGACACCCGCCGGCAGTTTCAGTTCGCCGACTCTGTTCAGACCGTTGTCACTGAATTTGAATGTAATGACTTCATCTGCTCCTAGATCAACTGCAACTGCATACTTCAAGTCCGGTGTCTGCTGAATATAATGCGTATGTGCTTTGTCCTGACGATCTTCGTTTGGTCCTTCGCCTTGTTGAACGACCGTATCAATCAACTGCAGTACTTCCCCTGTTTCTGGTTTCAGACTGTAGAGACGGGCCTGTCCTGCACCGTAAACTGCTTCAAATAAAAATTTACCGTCATCAGATACCCAGATATGACAGCCGCTTTCTGCTGATTCAAGACAATCATTGATGAACTCAAGTTTTCCTTCTGCATCGATTCGGTAGGCAGCAACGCCGGCTTTATCATTTTCTTTCTTAATGCCATATAAGAAATCTCCGTGCTGAACCACATAAGTGGATGCCTGCACTTCGTAACCTGTTTCAATGGTTTCTAATTTTTTCGCTTCTTCATTAAGTTCAAAACGGTAAATTCCTTTCCCATCTTTTTTCGTATAAGATCCAATATAACCTACAGTATTTACCATGTTGATTCCTCCTCTTGTTTCTCTCATTCTATCAGACTATTCCCGCTTCAAAAAAACATATGCAAAATGAAAAATTTTTCTTGCCATGAGTTTAGTAATACATTACAATTTGTTTGGTCAAAATAAATTAACAGTTATATAAAACATATAGTTAAGTATTACTATATTTTACAATTCGCTGAAAATTGTGAGGTGCAGCATTGCTCAAACCTATAGAAATCAAATCATTTACACAGATAGATACAATCAAACATAGCTCAACGCCATTGTTTGATGCACTTAAATTATATGAATCAGAGAACGTCACCAGTTTCGATGTGCCAGGTCATAAACGAGGACTGGACCCTCAGTCTGAACTTTATTATTACGGTCAATCGACTTTGCGGCATGACGTCAACTCTATGCCGCAGCTGGATAATTATGATAATCCTAAAGGGGTCATCAAAGAAGCGCAGCATCTGCTCGCTGACCTTTATCTTGCAGATGATGCTCACTTTCTTGTCAACGGGACAACAGAAGGTATCCAGACAATGATCTTCTCTGTGTGCAGACCGGGAGACAAGCTGATTCTTCCAAGAAATGTTCATAAATCAGTGCTGAATGCGATGGCACTTGCTGACGTTACACCGATTTATGTTACACCGGAATTTGATGCGACGTTTGGTATTGCGCATAACTTAAGCTATGACCAAGTTAAACGTACCATCAACAAACATCCCGATGCCCGTGCAGTCTTTATTATGAATCCTACTTATTTCGGCGCAGTGAGTGACCTGGCATCTATTACTGAACTTGCACATATGCACCATATGCCGGTGCTCGTTGACGAAGCACATGGCGCGCATTTCAGATTTTCACCTCAGCTGCCGCTGTCCAGCATGGAAGCCGGCGCAGACATGGCAGCGACCAGCCTTCATAAGACAGGCGGCTCATTCACTCAGTCGAGCGCACTGCTCGTCCAAGGAGATTTAGTTGATAAGCGCAAAGTCAAAAGCGTCATCAATATGCTGACGTCAACGAGCGCGTCTTACCTGCTGATGTCGTCGCTCGATATCGCACGGAAAAACCTGGCACTGAACGGCTACCAGCGATTTGAGCAGTTGATGCCTGCTGTTCAGGCATTCAAGCGGGCAGTCAATGACATTCCTGGGTTTCATATGCTGGACGGATTCGTGTTCAAGGAACTGTATCAGCAGCAGCTCGATGAATCGAAGCTCACTATTTATATTGATACAACAATCGAACTGTCAGGATTTGAAGTATACAAACTGTTGCGCAGTGATTACAACATCCAGATGGAACTTGCTGAACCTAACTTAATCATGGGCATTGTCTCCATCGCCGACAATGAAGATGTACTGAACCGCCTGCTGCACGCACTGCAATCCATCAGCAGACGCTATCATCAAAGTGACGGAGCAGTTCACTCCCCCGTACTCAAACAGCTTAATATTCCAGAGCAGGCAATAGGGTTGAGAGAAGTACTCTATGCTGATAAACGCCCTGTTAACATTGAACAGGCTGTCGGAGAAATCTGTGCTGAATCATTAATGATCTATCCACCGGGCATTCCGATTGTGATGGCGGGAGAACGCATCACCCAGGAGATCATCGATTACTGGCAGTTCATCAACAACCAGCCGATTCTTAAGATCGGCACTGAAAATTCAAATCAAGTTTATATTGTAGAGAAAAGAGGAAAATAACTATTATGAAATTAACCACTTTAGGACGCCACGTATTAATTGAGTACTACAACTGTGACAAAGATATCTTAAAAGACCACGACAAAATCGAAGAAATCATGAACGAAGCGGCACGTGTATCAGGTGCGACTATCGTTGAAAGCTGCTTCCACACATTCAATCCGTACGGCGTATCAGGTGCCGTCATCATTTCTGAATCACACTTAACGATTCACACATGGCCGGAATACGGCTATGCATCGGTCGATGTCTTCACATGCGGTGATACAGTAGACCCATGGAGAGCAGAAGATTATCTTGAAAAAGCATTGGGTGCAGAACTGTCTGATTCATACGAAATCGGCCGCGGTATGGCTGACAAAATCCACAAGTATTCTAAAGGTGAAATCGTTGTCGAATCATTCAAACCTGTTGAAGTAGAAGTTAAATAAGGAGGCCATTATGTTAGATCTTTGGTATACAGAAAACCACACAGATAATGTTCGTTTCTCAATCAAGACCAATAAACATATCCACTCTGAGCAGTCCGATTTCCAGCAGATTGACTTCTTCGAATCTGAAGAGTTCGGTACATTCTTTACGCTGGACGGCCTGATGATGGTCAACGAGAAAGATGAATTCGTCTATCACGATATGATCACACACGTAGCGATGGCGACGAATCCTAACATCAAAAAAGTATTAGTCATCGGTGGCGGTGACGGCGGCACGGTCCGGGAATTAACGCGTTACGAGTCTATCGAACAGATCGATATGGTTGAAATCGATGAGCGTGTTGTTCGTCTATCACAGGAATATCTGCCGATTACTGCAGGTAAGCTTGAAGACCCGCGCGTCACTCTTTTATTCGAAGACGGCCTTGCTTACGTCAAGAACAAAGAAGACGGCTACTATGACTTGATTCTTGTTGATTCCACAGATCCAATCGGTCCTGGCGAAGGTCTGTTCTCGCACGACTTCTACAACAACTGTTTCCGTGTACTGAAAGAAGACGGTATTTTAATCAACCAGCATGAATCACCGTACTATCCGTCTTACGCACATGAAATGAAGCGGGCACACTCTAAGATCAAAGGCTTATTCCCGATCACACGTGTGTATCAGTTCCATATGCCGACGTATCCATCAGGTCACTGGCTGTTCGGTTTTGCGTCCAAGAAATATGATCCACTGAAAGATGCAGATTTAGATGCATGGAACAAACTCGGCCTTAAAACAAAGTACTATAACACAGATATCCATACAGGTGCGTTCGCTCTGCCGACATTCGTCAAGGAGATGCTGAATGATGCAACCGAATAAGCATGTCTATATGGCCTGTGAGGCAACCTTTGAAGACGCGTCCACTGTTATCTACGGTGCGCCTTTTGACGGAACAGTCTCGAACCGTCCTGGTACACGTTTTGCGGCAGATGCCATCCGCTCAGAGTCATACGGGCTTGAGACTTACAGTCCTTACCTTGATAAAGACCTGGAAGACGTCAGCATCATGGATTCAGGAGATGTGGATATTACAATCGGCAACAAAGTGAAGGTGCTGGATGAACTGGAAGATACAGCCCGAGAAATCTTAGCGGCCGGCAAGCTTCCTTTCATGATCGGCGGCGAGCATTTAGTGACGCTCGGTCCTTTCCGTGCCGTTCACGAAAAATATCCTGATGTTGTTCTTGTCCAGCTTGATGCTCATACAGATTTACGCGATGACTATATGGGCGAGCCTTTAAGTCACGCGACAGTCGTCCGTCGTATTCATGACATCACAGGTAACGGCCGTATCTTCCAATATGGTATCCGCTCAGGCACTAAAGAAGAATTCGACTGGAGTAATGAACATACGACACTAGAAAAATTCTCTATCGATACTTTGAAAGACCTGCCGGGCATCCTGAAAGATACGCCTGTCTATGTAACGATTGATCTGGACTGCCTTGACCCGTCCATCTTCCCGGGTACCGGCACACCGGAACCAGGTGGCTTGACTTACAAGGAACTGGAACCTGCATTCAAAGTATTCGAACAGCTGAATGTCGTCGCAGCAGACATCGTGGAGCTCTCTCCACCGTATGATGCATCAGGTGTATCTAATGCAGTCGCGGCAAAAGTCGCACGCGAACTGATGCTTGCTATCACTAAATAATAAGAATCCCTGGATGCTATCCAGGGATTCTTTTATCAAATTTCTACATGGTCTGCTTTGTTTGGTGTTTCCTGCCGAACAAACGGCTCATCATCAACATACGAATCAGAAGCTGCACGGTTTCTACAACTGGGACGAAGTATATATCCAATAACAGCGGCTATACTGCAACAGCTGTATTATTTTTGCACTTTTAAGATTATAATGTAACTAATCTTACGAAAATAGAGGGCCATCACCATGAAATTCTCACAGTTTCCTTCCAATGTTAAACTTCGTATTTTCTGCGGTTTCTTTGACCATGCGGCGAGTATGAGTGTCATGCCTTTTATGGTGCTGTATATCGCTGACGAACTCGGCAAAGCAACGTCTGGTATTTTACTCTCCATCAATGTCATCTTCGGTTTACTATGCAACCTGCTCGGCGGTTACTTGGCTGACCGCTTCAGCAGAAAAGGTCAGCTGCTGGCAGGTCAGATGATTTTTGCGGTCATTATGATTCTGATGGCAATCTTCATCCATCCCGCAGTCAATATGCCATGGGTGGTTGCGCTACTGTTCATGCTGACTGCTATCAGCAATGCAATGGTCTTCCCGGCACTTGAAGCTTTAATCATTGATTCAACGACTGAAGTGATGCGTAAATCAGTCTACGTGACGACATACTGGACCAACAACTTAGCGACTGCCGTCGGTACAGCAATCGGTGGTCTGTTCTATAAGGACCATCGATTGTTATTGTTTATATTGATCATCATCATTATGCTCATCAATACGCTCATCTTCAAGAAATATTTAATTGATCCGACAACCGACCGCACGCCGCGAGCAGTGACAACCCATTGGATGCGGGATCTGCTCAGCAACTATAAAGTAGCCATGAAAGATACACGGTTCGTTGTGTTTACGATGGCAGCGGTCTTCATTTTCTCAGCAGAATTTGCACTGACGAACTATATCGGTGTGAGACTTCACGATGAATTTAAGCAGATTAATCTATTCGGCATCCATGTCGACGGCGTGCGGATGATGAGTATCATGCTTATCGAAAACACTATTCTCGTAGTCACGATTACATTCCTTGTCGCCAAAGTCACTGAAAAGCGCAATCAAGTCGCTGTTCTGATGCTCGGCACATTGATGTATACAGGCGGATACGGTCTTGCTCATCATTTAACGACATGGTATCTGCTCGTACTTGTTATTTTCATCGCTACAGTCGGTGAACTCATGCAGACACCGATTATCTCTGTTTTTCAGGCAAAGCTGATGCCGGAGGACAAGCGGGCCAGCTATATCGCCTTTGGTTCGCTCGGCCACAGCGGTGCCGGTCTTGTGGCAAGCTCCGGCTTGATCATCGGTACAGTACTGAACAGCATGATGATGTCTCTTTACGTCATCGGTCTCGGCTTGATCGGTATGCTGTTACTTTATCTTTCCATTCACTCAACTATTTTCAAACAGCAGATTCCATCATAAAAATGACTGCGAGAAACCCTGATATAATTGGGTTTCTCGCAGTCTTTCTTTATGTAGAGGAATCGAGTGAATGAATAAAAATAGATGGATCATAACGAATCCACTTGAAATTGCGAACATACGTTCTTATAATAGAGGTACATCCACGAAAGAAGTGATGTTATGATCCATCCGATTTATGGCGAGACCGACTATCGCAACATTGAACGGAGCAAGCTCAATCCTCATATCCCGCATGGACGCGGCATGATTAAATGGGCCCCCTTTGCCACCATGCCTGAGCAATATAGGGGTATCAAGAAGCAGATTGAGCAGCAGCACAAGATTGAACGTCCTGTCCTCAGTGACGACCGTCTGGAAGACATCAACCTCACTTTAAGGGAAGCCATGCACAGTCAGCAGTCGATGTTCGTTGAATTCTATCATGATGGTTACATCAAGACTTTGACAATGTCTGTCGAAAAAGTAGATCCATGGGCCATGCTGATTATCGGAATCAACCTCGACAATCAGCAGATGTGTTTTGTTTCTTTTATTGATGTCATCAATCTCTCGCTCCAGTAGCAGTCCAAAAAGAACCCGAACAGCATCAGCATTCCATTCGGGTTCTTTTTTGAGGATATAATCCTCTTCTATCATTTAATTTACTATTCTGTTGGGGGTAAGAATCCATGTATTAATTGATAGAATGGGTGTTGTTAATCATCATATTAAAAGATTCTTCCAGTATATTCATCCGTATATAGCGCAAAAATAATCAGATAGTAATATCTTCTTCAATAATACCGAGCTTCAATCCTTTGATGACTGCGCCGACTCTCGACTCCACTTCCAGCTTACGAATCAGGCTGGACACTTGATACTCAACAGTCCTTTTACTGACGAACAGTGTCTCACTGATTTCTTTGTTAGTCATGTCCTGTGCAACGAGTGCCAGTATCTCTCGTTCACGGACGGTCAATATCTGCTGTTCCAATGTCATTTCTGTCCAGAGATTGCGATTGAAATAATATACTTTTCGCAGAGAATCAATCAAATAGTCCGCACTTTCCCCTTTTGAAATAAATCCAGCCGCTCCGCTATCATGTGCTCTCGTCTTGTATTCTTCAATATCGTATGAAGTCAGTATAACGAAGCGGGTGCTGTCATATTTATCGACCAGTCGTTTTAAGTCAGTCAATACATTCATACCTTTGATTTTAGCTTCACATAATACAATATCCGGTGATATCGTTTCAATATAATATCCTAGATGATTGATTTCAGAGAATACTTTGACGACAGTCATATCTGTTTCAGCTGACAAGAGGTGCGCCATTCCCTGACCTACCATTTCATGTTCATCCAGTATTATCATTTTGATGGTGATCACCTACTTTACGAAATTATTGATGTTGGATATACATGGTTTTCATCATCATACCTCAAAATTCAGACAAGTTCGACAACTTTTTAAATTTATATGACAGCATGCTTTACAGAGCGAAGAAATTCTATAGAAATAATCCAATGATTAGATGATGCACTGTTAATAGTGTTTACAAGATCGTGGAAAATTAAACAGCACGTTAATCGTTTTAAGATAGTATGACGGTTATAACATTGCTGTGAATGAATTGTAATGATGTAGAGCGGGGCATTGTTTTGTGTCATAATATGGTTATTCAAATGAAACGGAGGACGCTATGAATTTTTCAGCACTTATTGCATTGACGGCCATCTTTACAGTACTCCCTATGACAGCATCAGCGCCATTAGTCATCAAACTCATCGATGAAGACCAGCAACCTTTGAAAAGGCAGCAGTTTGAGCTTGTCGATCAAGCAGGCCATATCAAGTCGTTCAAAACACTTGATGATGGAATGTTCATCATGCAGCAGCCGACTGACAATTACGCTATTATCAATGATGACACTGAAGTCGCTTTGACGACAGATATTAACGAAATTCAGTTCCATCCAGAAGAAACGACTGAAGTTGAAGACGCTTCAGCTGATGAATCGCCTGCTCTTCAAGTAACCATTCACGCCTTGCTTTCAGATTTAACAGTCGCATCCAATATGCCGCTTCAGCTGATGAAAGACAACGAAGTGATTGATGAAGTAATAACTGATGACAGCGGCACAGCATCATTCCATAACGTTGAAGCTGGCAGTTATACCATCTCATATAATCATCAAACGGTAGCTGTCGAAGCAGGTGAGGAAAAATATTTCATCATGACAACAGATGATTCCGCTGAACCTCAGAGCATAACGACAGACGAACAGCCAGTACAGCGTGCAGTACAGCAGCATTCAAATGACATACGGCGGAATTCAAATAAAGTGCAGCAGAGAGATCGTGTCAGCGCTATCCTCTCAGATCAACCTGAAGACCGTCAGACAAAGAGCACTGCACGGCCCCAGCTGCCAGTCACTAAAGAAAAGCCTGCAAAAACGAACAGCCAAGAGAGCAAAGTAACGCAGCAGCTGCCAGCCACTCAGCCGGTCACTAAAGAAAAGCCTGCAAAAACCGAAAGCAAAGTAACGCGGCAGCTGCCTGCCACTCGGCCAGTCACTAAAGAAAAGCCTGCAAAAACGAACAGCCAAGAGAGCAAAGTAATGCCCCAGCTGCCAGTTGACCCACCCAGCATCAAGCCGTACTCCCCTGTTCCACGTGATGACAACAATCAGCCGAACAACGATGCAGCTACAAATCACTCATCGACGACACGCGATACGATGACGGATGACAAAATTCATGAAGTACCAGAGTCTTCAGCTGACAGCACACCTGCTAAGACTTCAAGCCGTCCCGCTGATAACACTCAACAGACCAGTCATGAGTCTCTACCTGCTACAGGCGAACAGCCGATGGCATTGAATTTAGCAGGCTATATATTATTACTGATGGGAACTCTCCTGCTGCAGCCGCGACTCAACAAAAGAAACAGCCGATGATCGGCTGTTTTCTTTTGTCTACCGCACTATAACTGTGAAATCTTCCATGGTCTGCCCGACCAGCTTACACCCGTCAGCTGCTCACAAAATAATGAATTCAATGTCTCACTATAATCACCGAGAATATAAATCTTCTCAGCTGTCAGCTCCGAAAAACGGTGGAGCCGCCTATTGATTTCTTTAAATCCAATCGTTGTTCCAACAGCCACAAAAGCATCAGGATAATGTCTTATAATACGGTTAGAATATTTATTGAATGAACTGGACTGATCATTCCAGCAGACGATATCAAGTACAGTGCCGCCCTCACCAGTAAAACCACCCAGCTGTTCCCATGCTTCCTTAATCTTCATAGCCATCATATAACCTTCATCTGTTTTCGGACAGCCTATCACAATATCTTCAATACACGGATGAGTCAAGCGCATCAACTCAATCAATTGTTCAACTGCTTTCTCTTCCCCTAAAGATACTTCAGACCATATCGCTGACAAATGTCCGCCCCCTAGAAAAGAATGTCACAAAAAAGAACTCACCACTATGGCAAGTTCTAGACGTTTTCTGATTCAATTTTAGCAACGATATCTTGTGTACGACGTTCGATGTCTTCAAAATCAGCTTTAAAGCGCATGAACAGAACAGCTGCGCCACCTGTGACAATAAGTGCTAATAAAAATACGATGAAAAATAATCCTTTGAGTACGTTTTTCATTTTCATTTCACCTCTTATTTTTGTATATAGTTATTCTAACATACAAAATTAGAGTAAAGAAATGTTTTATCTATACTGACATGCTATAATAAATTTTACTCAATTAAACCATACAGAAGGAACGTGAACATCTTGGCACATGTCAATTTATTAGCAGCATGGCAACATCAGGATATTGAAACCATCAAGAAAATCCTCTCACCTGACTTGGATGCAACTTTCATATTACCGACTGGTGAAGAGAAAGTATACACTTATGATCACATCATCAAAGTGTTTGAAGAACTTTTTGAACAGCAGCAAGAATGGGAATTTGATGTAATCTATAAAACGGAACGCGGTTCAGATAGTGTTGTTATCATTCGCATATTTAGGGAAGACGGCAATTATAACTTAATCGAGGATTCATCACTGGCGATACTGACATTCAAAACAATCAATGGTGAACGTAAGATGGTTCGTATGCATATGGAAATGGGTATCACAGGAGCTTAAAGGAGTGAGCGCTTTGCTCGGAATTTCTTCACCGATTATTCAAGCACCAATGGCCGGCGGGATTATCAGTCCTTCATTTGTAGCAGAAGTGTCGAATAATGGCTGCCTCGGTTCTATCGCTGCAGGTGGTCTTTCAATTAATGAGCTGGCAAATCAAATTAAAGAAGTAAAGTCTCTTACTGATTGTCCTTTTGCTGTCAATATCTTTGCACATCATCGTGTGGATGATTTATCATATGATATTACAATCATTAATAATGAACTTAATAATGTGAGACGGATGTTGAATATTCCTGAAATAACTAACATTCACTTGATTGAAGAACCATCAATCAACGACTATATTGAGTTATGTATTAAAATGAATGTTCCTGTCGTCAGTTTTACATTTGGCTGCCCCGATAAAACAGTAATCAAGAAATTGAAAGAAGCTGGTATTAAAACAATCGGGACAGCAACTAATGTTAATGAAGCGCTTATCATTGAAGAACGGGGAATCGAACTTGTGACTGCACAGGGATATGAAGCGGGAGGACATTACGGCGGATTTCTTAAACAGTCTTCTATCGGATTAATGAGTCTTATTCCTCAAATAGCTGATGCCGTAGCCATTCCCATCATTGCAGCAGGAGGTATTGCAGATCGCCGGGGAATCCAGGCAGCTCAGGCACTCGGTGCTCATTATGTCCAGATAGGAACACGTTTCCTCAATACCTATGAAAGTTCAGCTCATCCACTTCATAAAAAAGCGATTAATGAAGCTGATGAAACTGCTGCTGTCGTGACGACTTCTTTCACTGGAAAACCTGCACGAGGAATCAGTAATGAGATGATGATCCGCTTAGCAGATCATTCGGTTCCTCCCTACCCTATCATGAATCAATTGACAGCTGATATAAGAGCTGCGGCAAAGTTGCAATACAATGCTGAATTTATGAGCAATTGGTCAGGCCAGAATATACGCGGATCTAAAACAGTTTCTTTAAAGACAATTTTAACTGAATTAACTATTCCTTCAGCTGAATCTTAATGATTCAGCTTTTTTTGTTCAATTATCTGCATGAATTATTAACAATTTAAAAGTGTTAAATCATGTTAATGATTCAGTGTTATCAATATTCATTTAGCTAAAATAAGCATAATAATCATATTAAATATATAAAATTAGCATATAAAAGCCGTAATGTTAAAAAAATGACAGTCTATCTTTGCGTTATATACTGATGTCAAAATTTTTAGAATATTTATAATGAGAATTAGCATTAAAAATTACTTAAGGAGTGTCTATATGTCGAAAAAATTCATCGTACCTGCAGTATTATCAACAGCTTTACTGGCTTCATTAGTTCCTACAAACGACTCTTTTGCCAAATCAGATGGTTCAAAAGCACTATCAAAGCTTGAGAAAGTACAGAGCAAACAGGATGCTAAAAATACACTCAAAAACTTACCTGGTTCAAAAGAAGTCAAGAAAAACTATAAACAGTATGAAGTCGTATCAGTACAGCAGGATGATCTAGGCTTCACACACTATACATTAAAACCGAAAGTAAATGGCAAAGCCGGATTGAACACAGAAGTGAAAGTCCACGTCAACAAAGAAGGACAAGTCGTTTTCGTCAACGGTGACCTGAATCAGGAGAAGCTGGCACCGACTAATACTCAACAGATTTCAGCTGAAGAGGCAGTTAACAAAGCTTATGCAGCAGCTGGCATTACAAAAGATGAAGTGAAAAACCAGGATCGCAAAGTGGTTAAAAAAGCTGATTTAGTTGTGAATGCTGAAGTAAACAAATTAGTCTATGATGTTCAACTCATCTACTTAACACCGGAACCAGCTAACTGGAAAGTACAGATTGACGCTGAAACAGGCGAAGTGGTTAAAAAGCAGAATGCCCTAACTGATGTTGGCGCAACAACAGGTACTGGAACAGGTACAAATGGCGCTACTAAAACATTAAACTTATATGAAGAAAGCGGCAGATACTATTTATCTGATGTCACTCATACCGGTAAGATTCAAACATATGATGCCAAAAATACAACGTCAAGATACTCTCTCGTCTACGATATAGATAAGAGTTTCACATCAACAACACAGCGTGCAGCAGTCGATGCCCATTACTATGCAGATCAGGTGTATGACTATTATCAATCAGTTCATAACCGCGATTCATACGATAACCAGGGCGCACCGATTTACTCTATCGTCCATTACGGCAGAAATTACAACAACGCATTCTGGAATGGTGAATCGATGGTTTATGGAGACGGAGATGGTGTCACATTCTCTCCACTATCAGGAGCAAATGATGTGATTGCACATGAATTGACACATGCAGTGACTGAAAAAACAGCAGGACTGGTCTATGAGAATCAGCCTGGTGCTTTGAATGAATCATTCTCTGATGTCTTCGGTTACTTCGTCGATCCTGACTTCTTAATGGGTGAAGATGTCTATACGCCTAATAAGAGCGGCGACGCACTGCGCAGTATGTCTAACCCTGAAGCTTATGGTCAGCCCGCTCATATGAATAATTACAAATACTTACCGAATACAAGTGCCGGCGACTGGGGCGGGGTTCATACAAACAGTGGTATCCCGAACAAAGCGTTCTACAATACGGTCACTCAACTTGGAAAATCTAAATCAGAAAAAATCTACTACAGAGCGCTGACATACTACTTAACACCAAATGCATCATTCGCTGATGCGAGAGCTGCGTTAGTAAGATCAGCAACTGATTTATATGGTTCAACAGATGCGGCAACAGTATCTGCAGCATGGAGCCAAGTAGGCGTCTACTAATCACATCTACTCCCCTTTTTAGTCAAAGGGGAGTTTTTTTTCGTTATGATCCATAAAAAAACCCCTCCTTCACAGGAGGGATTAACTATTTAATGTAACTCTAAGATATTCAAGAAAGTCTTCCTTATAAACTACATTCAGCTGAAACGGTTCATTCAATCGAATCTGCTTTGTCAGAGCACGCTCCGGATAGCGGTCCGCAACGTCAAGCGTTGTATAAGGCAATTTCTCCTGCGCCTTCATCGAGCGGATGTTTCTCAATTTAACACCGAACAGCACTGCCTCCAGTGCTAACTGCGTAAAAGCAGTTGTCAACATCTCATCTTTAGCCCGGCGGTTATAGCCCTCTCCCCAGCGTTCTGGATAAATCCACGTACCCATTGTCGCAATGCGGTCCACCCGGTCAATGTCCTTCAATGTAATGATACCGATGAACTGGTCATCATCATCTAGAATATATCTCGAATACTGCGTGCAGTCATTGTCATCAATCATATTCAGAACAAATCGTGTGGTTCCTTCTCTATCGATCATATGCGTGTCCATGCCGAGGATATCATGAATCTCCGGTCGACTTGTTCCAGCCATAATGGCGTCGATGTAGCTCAAGTCGTGTTTGATTAATCGCATAGCTGTCCCCTTATTCTGATGTTTATTTTACATTAGTAAAAAACATAGAAAAGGTCAATACAATTCTATTAATTACGCATATACGGCCTGTTTTTCTGCGTTCATATCAGCTGTTCGATATCGATGGTCAGACCCACTGTAATACGTCACTTCACAATCTTTCCAGTCTTCTTTTACTTTGTCAATACGCGCAATATGCCATGGGTTATAGAACATCTGTCCTGATTTATTGAAACAGTAATCATCATCAATCATATAACTTGCATGGACGATAACACCATCACGTACAAATACAATTACATCGCCTTTTGCAGGCTGGGCGACTTGATGATAATCATTACGCTCCAGCATATCTGTGAACATCTGGTCGTGAATCCATTCGCTCAGTATAGATGCTTCATCAGTCACACCATATAACGCAGCCGCAAAGCAGTTGCCGCCATGTTCATCAGGAAAACGACCATGAAGACGAGTAAAGCGTTCCGGCAGTCCGGTCACATCGATCGTTTCTATCGGTTCATCGTAAAAACTGATCACTTTCTGCTGCTGGGACTCAGATAATCGGGACCAGTAGTTCTGTGTAATTAAAATGTTGCCGAGCAGCATACAGGAACCTGTCCGCTTCTGTTCATTGAACACAAGCTGCTGTTGATCTCTTGGCAGTGATTCGTACCAGCCCGGCTGAGCGGCAATCACATAGTCATAATCTGAAATCCGCCACGTTCTATGGCAGTTGCTCACATGGAAATTTTTGTAGATGGCATGCCCTCGAAACTCATCTTTAGGACAGACCACCGTCGTCTTTAATTCATCTTTCAGTAACTCGTACGTTGAACCGTCGATAAAGAATAAATCTTTCTCTTGTTCCAACGTTCTCATACTATCACTCCTCACCGTCTACCCTAGTAAAAATTAAAAGTGAAGTCAACCGAAGGGGGCTGTAAATGTCAAAAGACCCTGATGATTCGCTTTAATGTCGATGCAATCAATATAACGCCGAGCAGCAGCACATAGGATTTATGCTTCATTATGTCACCTCAATTCTCAGTATAGCAAAAGCCCGCTTACCCATAACAAATGCCCAGTTATGTTAGACTGAATAAAACTGTTAAAAGGTGTGATAGTGTGCAGAACGTAAAAAGTATCATTACAGAATTCCGCGGCAATCATTATGATTTCGGCTATTCTCAAGGAGAATGGATGAAAGGAACATTAATGATGAAGAACCGTGAACGCGAATGGCGCATTAGACGCCCGCGATTTGATATCGATATTGAGGAAACAAAGCGTGTATTCAACGAATTCGCCCCGCAAATATGGAACGAGCTGACGGGGCTACAAGATTCTCTTGATATGGGGCTGGAACAAGTGCTGCAGAACTTTGGGGGCTACAGAGTTTACGCAAAAGATTCAGGCTGCTCTGTCTTCACTGCTGAAGATTTCCTCGTGCGTAACTATGACTACCACCCGGCGACTTATGACGGCCGGCTGACATTCTTCCAGCCGAATGACGGCGGATATGCAACGATGGCGCCCGTATCACGAGTGACCGGCCGGATGGACGGCATTAACGAACACGGTTTGACGATGGGCTATAACTTCATGCACCGCAAAAAACCAGGAGACGGCTTTGTCTGTTATATGATCGGCCGGCTGATTCTTGAAACGTGCAGAGATGTCGATGAAGCAGTCACACTCTTAAAAGCTATCCCGCACCGCTCAAGCTTCTCCTATATTCTTCTCGACAAAAAAGGCATCACTCAAATTGTTGAAGTGACACCGCGTGATATTAATATAAGAGAACACCATTACTGTACGAATCATTTTGAAGTATTAACTCATGAAAACAGAAAAGTACTGACCGACTCCAAAGAACGGATGCAGGCCATGACAGCGCAAGTCAACAGCGGCCTGACCGCTAAACAAGCATTCACTGCAATGAACAACACAACTGCTGGTATTTTCAGCGACAAATATTCCAGCTGGAGCGGTACTATTCATACAAGCTGCTATTTCCCGAAACAACTCACTGCATGGATAGCACTCGGCGGCGATGCCGAACCTGTTGTACTTGATTTCGGTAAGTGGCTGCAAGGTGTTCCACTGCCGGTCACCGAAATTACCGGACAGATTGACACTGAATTGACATTTGCAAGCGAATAAACTATCTCTAAACATTTGAACTGACGCGGAAATGAGTAATTCCGCGTCAGTTCATGCGTTCAATAATACTATAAGGTCTGTTGGCTACAATATCCATCGGTATATACTCCAGCTTCTGTGATTGCAGCACTCGCTCCTTGAAATGCGTGCGTTTCACATAGCGATCAATCGTTTCTTCTGATGTATCATAAAATCCGACATCTTTCGTTTCTTCAGTTGCGTCAGTCAGCTCTCCGCCTAGGATTTTTCCGTGGAAAACAAACGCCACTACTCCGTTTGAAATATTCTGCGAGACATAGACGAGACCCACAATTTCAACATCCAGCCCTGTCTCTTCCCTCGCCTCTCGGATGGCGCATTCTTTCAGACTTTCGCCGTAGTCCACAACACCACCAGGAAGTTCCAAAGTGTCACTCCTATGCAGACTGCGGACGAGCAGTGTTTCACCTTTGTCATTCTGTGCAAAGACACTGGCGGATACACTGTATAACGGCTGAAAATATTCGCCGGTCGGCTCCATATGTGTTTCCTTCTTCGAGATAATCCACTTATCATTTGCCAGTTTCTCTGCCACGCTGTTCTTGTAATGAGAAGTCTGTTTTCTCAAATCAAAGAACTGCTGATAATGTGCCTTATCATGAAATGCCCATATTTCAGTGATCAACGTACAATCTTCATCTACCCATCTACCTCTAAGTTTTGCCCCAAGCTCAATATAACTGCGGAAGACATGTTCATGAAAAAAACGATTCACCGATTCAAATCCATCTGGAATAATTTTAACTTCTGTTTTCACTTCATACATAATCCCACGCCCAATCTTATGGTCTTACTTTCATTATAGAAAAGATTGGCAATGATTGCATGTCTCAACCGCTGACTACACATTGAGAATGATCAAATATCATTATAACAACTAGTATTATCAGTATAAATTGTAACGTCTATTCAAGCAGTTCATTTTATTATCACGATATCAATGCCTATAATATTGGTAGAGGGGGAATCCACATGAAAACATTATTGAATACACCTTTTACATATCACACGCTTGAACTAAAAAATAGAACCGTTATGGCACCGATGTGTCAATATTCGGTCGTTAAAGAAGATGGTACACCAAATGACTGGCACTTTGTCCATTATACGTCACGCGCAGTCGGCCAGACGGGGCTGATCATCGTCGAGATGACCAATGTAGAACCGGACGGCAGAATTACAGCCAACTGCCTGGGACTATGGGATGATGCGCAAATACCAGCTTACAAACGCATCGTAGATTCCATTCATGCACAAGGCGCTAAAGCAGCCATTCAGATTGCCCATGCAGGTCGTAAGGCAACACATATCGAAACGCCGGTCAGTTCATCGGAAATGCCGGTTGAAGTACTGACAGAATTCGGTGAAATGCGCTATCCAAGAGCACTGTCGACCGATGAAGTAAAAGCGATGGTCGACAAATTCAAACAGGCTGCCCGCCGTGCGGTCGAAGCAGGATTCGATGCTATTGAAATTCACGGGGCACATGGCTATTTGATTCACCAGTTCCATTCACCGGGCATCAATAAACGGGATGATGACTACGGCAAAGACTTATCACTGTTTGGTGTCGAGGTCATCAAAGCTGTGAAGTCAGTCATGCCTGAAAATATGCCGCTCATATTCAGAATATCGGCCCGTGAGTATATGGATGGCGGCTATTCACTGGAACATGCGCTTAAGCTCGGTAAGAAGTACCAGGAAGCAGGTGTCGATATATTCGACATCTCATCAGGCGGTGAAGCACCCGCCGGCAAAGAAAAACCCGGCAATTATCCAGGCTATCAAGTGCCTTTTGCCAAGCGTTTCAAAGAAGAATTGAATGTGCCGGTCATCGCTGTCGGCATACTCGAATCTCCGGAAGTCGCTGAAATGGTACTGAAAAACGGCGACGCAGATTTAATCGCTATCGGTCGCGGCCTGCTGGACGATCCTTACTGGCCGATACATGCAGTGAAAGCACTGCGAGACGATATCATTGTACCGAAACAATATGAACGAGGGATTAGATAAAAGTGACATACAAAAATATCTTATTCGACTTAGACGGTACACTGACTGACCCGAAGCTCGGCATTACAAATTCTATTATCTTCTCGTTGAATAAGTTAAAGATAGAAGCACCGGATAATGATGACCTTGTGCACTTCATCGGCCCGCCGCTCAGCGAGAGCTATGAATCGACTTACCAGTTGACCGGTGACAGGAATCATCTGGCCATCGATTATTACCGGGAATATTTTTCGGATAAAGGGCTCTATGAGAACAAAGTATATGAAGGAATCGAAGAGCTGCTAAAAACGTTGACAGCAGAGGGACGTCGACTGTTCGTTGCGACGAGCAAACCTGTCACTTTCGCTGAACAGATCATTGATTATTTTCATCTCGGCAGTTACTTTGAGGCGATTGCCGGAAGTGAGCTCGATGGTACGAGAGCTCAAAAGCACGAAGTCATCAGTCATGTCATGCAGCACTATGACCTGAATGCTGAAGACTGCGTCATGATTGGAGACAGAAAACATGATTTAATCGGCGCACGTCGTAATGATATGGATGCAATCGGTGTGCTGTATGGCTATGGGTCATTAGTCGAACTGGAAGACGAAAAGCCGAGTAAGATCGTTGAATCTGTCCAGGAACTGAGCGATTATTTAAAAGATCATTAAGCTGCACTAAACCAGGACCATCAACAGTCCTGGTTTTTAGTTTGTGAATATGTCAGAAGAATTATCTATTCATCTTTATTATGCTTAATAACTGTTGTACCCTTGTTATCAGCGATTTCCTCAGCGCGTTCCACCGCTTCTTTTTTCGTATCATACGTACTGCTTGCACGTTTCGCACCAGTAGTTTTTACTTTCCACTGATCATCTTCAAAATATACTTCAACACTTTCATCCATCAGCTCAGGATTAGCTGACTGATCTTTATCATGTTTTGAAATCTTTTTGTTCTTCAGTTCTTTTAATTCATCATCAGTCGCATCTTTGTACCACTTTTCGGCCTGGCTCGTTGCAATAGGAATGACGTCATCTTCTTTGTAACCATTAGTCAGCATTGCATTGCCAATATCGATTGCTTTTTTCCGCTCAAGTTCATCAAGGTTCTTCCAGCTATTTGGATAATCCTGTGTCGTCCACATTCATTTTCTCCCCTTTCAATGATAATTTTATATACCACATTTTCCAGAATTTATTCATTTTATATAGATAATACGTTTAAACCGCTGTTAAATAGGCTAGAGTACTAATAAATATACACAAGGAGGAAATGATTATGAAATTTAAAATATTAAGTCTGTTGCTGACAGCAGGCCTTGCACTTGCAGCATGTGACGCAGATAACAGTAATGATAAAGCGACGAGTCCTGATGACAAGAACAAATCTGAGGTGGATTCTTCTGAAGCAAATCAATCTGATGATGTGAAAGAAGATGAAGATTCAAATACTACAACGAACAGTGACTCAAACGATGAGGACGATGCTGATGACGCTGAAGAAGATGATGAGCAGGCATCTTCAGCTACAGGAAATGAAGATGACCAACCTATCGCTGTAGACGATATTACAGCAACACCTGATGATATCATCAAAGTCCTTGAAAGTGATGGTAAAACAGGTGAGCTGACAAGCATTAACTTCGAGAAAGAAAACGGCGAATGGGTTTATAAAATCAGCCAGAACGAAGATGATAAAGACATGGAATATACGTATTCAATGAAAGACAAAAAATTATTGAATACGGAAGAAGAGATGATTGACAAAGAGGATCAGACATTCGATTACGATGAAATTGTGTCATTTGACGAAGCACTAAAGAAGGCACAGGACAAAACAAGTGACAGCGCACAGGTGAAAGAATGGTCTCTTGAAACTGAAGACGGCATTACGGTTTATAACATTGAAATGATTGATGATAATATGGAAAAAACAGTGACTGTCGATCCATTCGAAGGTACTGCCAACTTAAAAGGTGAATAATAAAATCCGGATGTCCTGAGACATCCGGATTTGTTTGTTAAATGACCCAGTTACCATTACGGAATACTGGTTCTGATGTGCCGTCAGCTTTAATCCCATCGATGGATAGATCAGGCCCACCGATCATAAAATCGACGTGGATAATCGATGAATTCATCCCTTTTTCAAGCAGTTCTTCTTTTGACAATGCTTTACCGTTATCAATGGCGTTCGGGAATGAACGGCCAAGCGCAACGTGGCAGGAAGCATTTTCATCGTACAGCGTATTATAGAATAATACTTTGGAGTTTGAAATCGGTGAATCGTCAGGAACTAAAGCAATTTCACCGAGACGTCTTGCACCTTCATCATTGTCCAGCATATTTTTCAGCACTTCATAGCCTTGTCCTGCCTCAAAGTCAGTGACAACACCGTCTTTGAAAGTCAATTTGAAATCATCGATAATCGCGCTGTTATAGCTCAGCGGTCTCGTATTGCCGATCACCCCGTTGACACGGCGGAAATCAGGAGATGTAAATACTTCTTCTGTCGGCATGTTGACTTGAATCTCGACACCATCAGCATTGACAGCACTAGCACCCAGCCAGACGTGCCCTTGATTCAGTCCTATTTCAACATCTGTTCTATCTGATTGATAGTGCAGTTTGTCATAGGCTTTTTCAGTGAGCAGCTTCGCTCTTGCGTTTAATTTCTCATTGTGAAGTCTCCATGCTTCCACTGGCTCTTCCTGATCTACCCGTACCGCTTTGATCATCTCATCTAATAATTTAAGTCGCGCTTCTTCCCCTTTTAAATCAGGGAATACAAGTTCCGCCCATGCAACGTTCGGAAAAGCAACGATGCTCCAAGTGAAATCAAAACGCCCGACTGCACGTGCATAGTCACGGTTTGCCTCGCCCAGTGCTTTAGCTGAAGCAGCAATTTTAGCGGGGTCTGCATTTTTCAACAGTTCCGGTGTCTGAGAATAGATCTTCAAGTTGGCAATGCGTTCAGCAACATAAGCATTCGTTTCATCGATACGGTACTGTTCCACTGTTTCAAATACTTCCATCGGTGCGTGTTCATATTTCATCTGCGTAGACGGACCATCTGATAATTTCTGGATGACCTCTCTTGCTCCTGCTTCGTATGAGGCACGTGTTAATTCCCGCACAAAGTCAATCGCATCGATATCTGCATTTAATACAACACGCTGTCCTGGTTGTACGTTTAATCCAACTTTAACAACGAGCTCTGCATATTTTTTCACTGTTTCTTCGTAATTCATCGTCTCACTCCTTATAAGTATTAATTCTATTATATCGGAAAACGAAATAAATTTGGAGAAAAAAAGAGACCAGTGCGCACTGGTCTCAGAAGGAGTCTTGCTGTATGAAAAATTAGCTGTCTTCAGCTTATCAATGAGTGGACAGAAATACATCAGTATTTACCGCAAAATTTATAAAAATCAGATTATTTTGAGAGCATCCATGACACTGCTATAATATGTTTGACTGTTAAAGGAGGAATTTACATGACCACGTTAAAAACTTATTTTGAGAACGGACTGACAACAGAAGCATACATCGATCATATGCAGGTAAACAAAGAAGACATGCAGGCTATTTATGATCAGTTCGAACTTCCTGAAGATGAACGGTTGTCTCAAATTAAAGATAAGCATTTGAAAGCCATTGTCATCACTGAAGATTGGTGCGGCGATGCCATGATGAACATCCCTGTTCTATTGAAAATCGCTGAACAGATAGCAATGGATGTCCGTTTCGTGCTGCGCGATGAAAATCTTGACTTAATGGATCAATATTTGACGAACGGCACTGCGCGTTCAATTCCAATCTTCGTCTTCCTTGATGAAGACCATCATCAAACTGCTGTCTGGGGACCACGTGCACAGAAAGTACAGGATTTAGTCACCGAACTACGCAGCGACCTGCCTGACAAAGAAGATCCGACGTTCGAGGAGAAAAGCAAAGAAAAACATCAAGTGATTCATGAAACATATAAAAATTCTCCGGAACTATGGCAGGAAGTCTATCAGTCAATCATCGAACGACTGACTCATGCATAATTTAACTGAGCTGTGAATCATACTTCGAACAATGACACCCGCTTCAAAAGTTAATATAAAGAAATCAAATAATGAACGCCTTTTTTGTAACAAAGGCGTTCATTATTTTTTCCAATACATTAAGTTGCCATCTTCATGGGTTACTGTAAAGCCTAACTTCCCGAGTACGCGTTGCGAGGCGATGTTTGATTTCAGACATTCCGCTTTGAATATAACAGGGGCATGCTGCACGAGCTCATTCAGCAATGCGCCTACACTTTCAGTGGCATAACCCTGACTGCGATAATCTTCTTGAAAGAAGTAGCCTACCTCGACGGTATCATGCTGTCGTTTTAAAGCGATGTCTCCGATATAGGTTCGGTCTTTCAGCTGAACCATCCACATCTCCCAATCTGCTAATGTAGGATCGATGGACAGCTTGGCCACACGATTCAGCAATCGCTGATGTGCCGTGTAATCTGCCGTCATTTCATTAATCCACGGCTGTTCCAGCGGTCGAATACACAATCTATCGGTCACCATATGACGAGTTCCGGCAGCTGATTAACCAGCAGGCAGATGACGCCGATAATAGCCGCCGTCCATACAACTGGAAGTGCCTGCATTAAATGTTTCTGTGAAGCGCCTTGATTAAAGACAAATATTGTCTGCACACCGAGCGGCATAATCAGCCCGATGGCAAGAAGAAAAGCATGCGTCATCGCTTGCAGCATAGTAACCTCCGTCAAATAAAATCCATAATTACAACCTTTGTTATTCAAACAGCTTGATTGAATTTAAATGCTCTCCTTCTACTTTCAGAAAGCTGAACAGCTGACTGCGATGATGACTTAAATGTGCCAGAATCATAAGCAGCCATTCAATCTGACTATATGTCGTCCCCCAGTAGCTCGTAGACCTTGCATCCAGATCTTCCTGTTCCAGGTCTTTATAAGCATCTTCCAGAATACTGAAACTCAAATCCATCCGCGCCTCGAGCATCTCTACAGTGGTCAGTTCTTTCTCCCAGTAGAAGTAAAACTGGCTGATTTCTTCAGCTGTCGCACCTTGTGCTAACTTGTAATCTGCGTCAGGTATCAGCACGAGGTGATGCAGCAGCTGAAGACAAGTGCGTCCGCCTGGATAAATCTCCTGTTCCATCGAAAAGAAACTGACACAGTGAATCAGTTCTTTAATGCTCTCGACTTGAAGTTTGAGCTGGCTGAATATAGGATTCAGTGATTGCTGCATGTCATCCCTCTTTTCCGACAAGTGTTAAATGACGCGTTGCTCTAGAGGCAGTCGTATAGAGCAGATACTTATCTTTGACTTGGTCGTACGCGTCGTAATCGATAATATAGACATGGGAAAACTCAAAGCCTTTGGACATATAGTTCGGCATGATGAGCTTACCTTTTGTAAATGTATACTGGTCATGTGTCAAAAGTGTCACATCTGACTGATCGATGGCGGTATGAACCTCAGCTGCGTGCGCTGCATCTCTCGTGATAATAGCAACACTTTCTGACTCGAGTGTCTTCAGTTCGTCCTTAAATGCATCAAATGACATTTGCCGTACTGCGTCACCTGTGACACCGAGCGATTCGGTAGTGTCATTGCCGATCAACTGCTTAGTGAACTCTGTAATCTGAACGGTTGAACGATATGACTTGACGAGTTCAATTGCTTTCAGATGATCAAGAGTATTGACCGGTATCGGGTGGACCATCTGATGTTTGTCACCGAGCATCGTCTTCCGTGCATTCGGAAAAACAGCTGAAATACAGGCGAGCTGCACCGGGCTGTAATCCTGGACTTCATCAATAATCAAGTGCTGAATCTTCGGTTCTTTGTGCAGTCCTTTAATCTTAATGTTGAGGTACAGCAGCGGTGCGATATCCTCATAGTTCAGCGTCTTCTGTTGCAATGATTCCATCGTCCGCTGACGCGTCGCACTGTCCAGTTGTTTCAATACATCCAAGTAAATCCGCTCGACATTCACAAACTGCAGTTGCGTGATATAACGTTTAAGCGCTTTGAACTGCTTCGTCTTCTCGCGTTTTGCCTGACGTTCCAGTTCTTTGTCCGTACCGATATATGTATGGACTTTTTTCAGTGCTTTCGTCCGTTCTTTAATGGCACGGTCAAGGGCATCCTGATAGCGCGGCAGCAGCTGTACTTGAATTTTCTTCAGCCGAGTGTCAATAGGAGATGTTCTGAACTTATCATAGAACCACGTGTTCAGTTCCTCTGTCGTAACAAAGGGTTCCTCCTTAATCCGCACGGTTCTGAATTTCAATTGCCGTTCTGCAAGAAGCGTCAGCGTCTCATCAAGTGCATCGAGCAGGCGCTGTGACGATTTCAAAGTAAAATCATGCTGTTCTTCAACTGATGCCTGCCTCATCCGTTCGATATGTGCGAACAATGCCTCAAAACTATTTCTAGTTCCGAGTTTATCGTTGAGACGATAGAACGTTGTTGCATTAATAGTTGCCTCACCGAGCTCCGGCAGCACTTCTCCGATGTAATCACCGAACATTTCGTTCGGTGTGATGAACAGCATATTCTCCGCCGACATTTTATGGCGATGTAAATACAGCAAATAAGCGATGCGCTGCATGGCAATGGACGTCTTGCCGCTTCCTGGCGGACCAAGGACAAGCATATCTTTGGCAGACGTCTGTCTGATGATTTCATTTTGATCCTGCTGAATGGTGGACACGATAGATTTCATTCTATCTTTCGCTGTGTCAACGAGCAGATGCTGGAGGGCGTCGTCACCGATATAGAGTTCCGAGTCGAAGACGTCAAGCAGTGTCCCGTCTTCAATTACGAGTTGAATTCGTTCATTCACATCGACTGTTCTTGGACCGACGTCAGGAACATCATAAGTCACTGCGCCAAGATGGTTGGCATAATATGTACTTGCAACAGGCGTCCGCCAGTCATAGATAATCAGATCATTGGTGGATGGGTCTTTCAGGCTGTTAAGTCCGATGTACAGTTTTTCTTGCCCCACTTCAGCGTCAGTAAGAGTCACCGCTCCGAAGTACGGACGCTCTTTCATTTTACCGAGACTATCCGCCACATCCTGGCGGTTGACCTGCAGCTCTTCCTGCATTTTTAACGATGGTAATACTTGTGAATATTCAATTTGTGTATCATCAGAAATTTCTGAACCGAGTTCAGCAAGCGCAAACCGTCGCTCTTCAATCAGTTCACCGGTAGTCCGTGACAACTCACCAGTCAGTTCGTCATGAATGACATCAATCAGACTGATCACACCTTTAAGATGCAGCGTTTCTTTATCTTTTGAAACCATAACATTCTCCTTTGCAATACTACTATTTTAGCGGATTCATGCTTAATTAACAGCTATTTTGACCGGAGCACGCGTGATAGATGCGCACGTGCAGGCTTATGTATCAACAGTTGTTTGAATTCACGCGGCGTTAGATAAGATAATCTGATGTGGAAGTAATTGATATATTCGAGCCACATGAACCCATAGATCAATACAAGCAGCCCCACACTTGATGATGCAACAGGCAGATTGATGATGATGAGTATTGTTGCACCGATCATCAGACTCACAATCAAAAGGTGCAGCATCTTGAAATAATTCTTCTGCTTGTCCGTCAATATAAGTTTACGTTGATGTTTGACGTGTTCAAGCATAATAGACCAGAAGTAGCTGCCTGTCGCTAACGTGATGCAGATCGCACTAAAGGGAACAAAGAACATCGGGTCTATTAAATACACGCGCGCTTCTTCATCAATGACAGCAATCATTATCCATAACATCGCGAATCCTATCGCTGAAGCTCCTTCCCCTATTTTAAGTTGCTCGATTTCCTTCAATAACGACGATCTCATAACGGCTCTCCTCTTATATGATGTGTCTATATCATTGTTTATGATGCAATGATCTATGTTGCGTTAAGGGCCAACTCATACAATAAATTCTGTTGTCGTGTCCTTGAGAATCATCTGCTGCCTCCCTATGTTCATTTGAAATGAGTGAAACAACAGATCATCGGAAGCACACTAAATAACCTGATATGGGTTCTATCAGGTTAACGGTCAAGCTTAAATATATCATGCTGCGGATGTTTTTCCCCGCGTATCATTTCAAGCAGCATTTTCGCTCCAAATGCAGAATATACAGTGCCATTACCACCGTATCCAAGGAGCATATAGCAGTGAGACATATCAGGGACTCGCCCAATAAAAGGTTTTCCGTCTGTTGTTTCACCAAATCTTGCACCGTAGCAGTCGTCAGCTGCTATCTCTATGTCCGGAAATAACTTCCTGAACTCACGGACTAACCGCCGGGATTTCTTGCGGATGAAGCGTTCGGAGGGGACACGCTTGTTGTTATCATCGAGTCCACCGACAATGATTCGATTACCTTCGACATGACGGATGTAGAGATACGGTCGCGCAGTCTCCCAGATCATCGCTTTCTCAGCCCAGAATGCACCGTCTTCAATAGGTCGAGTGACCACTGCAAATGAGCGGACAAACTGCTTCTTCTTCACTGATTTGACGAATGTGTTATCAGCATAACCACCGGCATAGATGACGTGCCGTGCAGTAATTCTACCGCCTGTTATGTGACAATTCACTCCGTCACTTCCTTCATGCCAGTCCAGCAATTCGCTCTGTTCATATATATGTAAATCATACGTATTCACTGCCTTGTCCAACAAGCGCTGGATAAAGACATATGGATTAATTTCTGCATCTCCATGAGTGACAAGTCCCATTGACCGGTTGATTCCGTAAGTCTCTGATAGTTGACGACTATTCAGCAGATCACATTTAAAGCCAAACTTTCTGAGTGCCACATATTCTTCTCGGAGCTTGTTGTCATGCCGTTTTTTTGATGCGTACAACACGCTGTCACGATTTTGAAACTCAACATCAGCCGGTAAATCATTGCACAATTCACGAATATACTCAAGTCCTTGAAATGATAACTGATAAAATTCAAAAGCTTCTTCTTCTCCGAAATCTTTGATACAATCTGCCAGTGTCTTGTCACTCATAAACTGAAGCAGGCCTGTATTAGCCGCCGAACTTTCAGAAGCAACCATTCCCCGATCGATCAGTATCGTCCGGTAACCTGCGCGGGCCATCGTAAACGCAGTGATAGCACCGCTCATACCTCCGCCGACGACAAGCACATCGCATGTCTCATCTCCTGTCAGTGCAGGATAATGTGTATGATCAAATGTCTTCGGCCAAAACAATTCTCCGTTGCTCAGCATCGCACTACCTCCTTTATTGACACTATACCCATTTGACATCCATATGATGCTATGGTAATTTGTAACTAACTAATTAAAAGGAGGCGTCACTTAAGACGATGGATATCCGATAACATGAAACACATGCGAACTGCATATCATGTGAAATTGATGATCGGGATAAATCTGTCTAAATCGTGAAGCCTATACGTTGTTATCGGCTTATTTATGATGCCCGTAGTCTCTTCACATGATGTGATGAGACTATTTTTTATTTGGAGGCAATCTTATGTTAACAATTAACGAACCTTTAATTGCTGGTGATAAACGACTGGCAAAACACATTCATCTGACTATCACAACGGGCACTCATGCTGCGTTGATCGGTAACAATGGTATTGGAAAATCTACTTTGTTGAAACTCATCCATAATCGATTTGATGCGGCTATGCTGATGCAGACTATTACCGACAACACTACAGTACTGAACTTCATATTGATGTCACATCCGGATGTATATCGCATCAAGCAGATAATGACTGAGGACTACGAAGTAATCAGTGACTACATCGAAGCAGGCGGCTATGAGCTGGAGCAGCAAATCATACTTCAGTTGAAGAAATTCGGTCTAACTGAAGAACATCTTGACCGCAGTATCCATACTTTATCTGGAGGAGAACAGACAAAAGTCGCACTGACACGTTTGCTAATTGAAGATAAGCCGATTTTTATTTTCGACGAACCGACGAACCATATGGACAAAGAGACAAAAACGTGGCTTATATCATGGATGAAGCAGGCTAAGAAGACCATCATCTATGCATCACATGACCGTTCTTTTATTAACGAGACCGCACATGAGATCATTGAACTGACAGCAGACGGCGTGCGCACTTTCCAGCTGAATTACGATGATTTTAGGCAGCAAAAAGAAATTGAAGAGCAATCAAATCAACTCCAGCTGGACAAAGAACGCAAAGAAAAGCAGCGGATGAAACAAATGATCCAGGAAATGAAAGAATGGCATAATAAGGCCAACCATCATGCAGGTGTCAGAGATGTCGGAGAACAGAAAAAAGTTGCTAAAATCGCAAAACGCTATAAAACGAAGTCTCGTCAGCTGGAACAAAAAATGGATCAATTCAAAGGTATCTCAAAAAAAGATCAGCGGACTGATTATTCCATTGCAAGCAGTCCTATAGAAGCGAAACAGCTTGCGTCATTTGAACAGATTGGCTTATCGATTGAAGATTATGACATTATAAAAGACGCTACTTTTATAATCAACCGTGGCGATAAAATCGCCTTGTCCGGCCGTAACGGCAGCGGCAAGTCCACTCTACTTAAAATCTTAGTCAATGAGTACCAGCCAACTACAGGACGAATACGGATTAATCCAGGCACTAAAATCGGCTATTTCTCTCAGCAACTGGATGTTCTGAACTTCGACCGCACCGTATTGGACGAAGTACTGTCATTAGATGATATGACTATCAGTCAAGCACGGACGATTCTTGCGTCATTCAGATTCAAGGCAGACCGTATGGACGATATTATCAAGGACTTATCCATGGGCGAGAAATGTCGTTTAGCGTTTGTAATGCTGTATTTTTCGGGAGCGAATTTACTTGTATTGGATGAGCCGACCAACTATTTTGATATCGAGATGCAGGAAATTGTAGAACAGATGTTGATGACTTACACCGGCTCCATTATCTTTGTTAGTCATGATACTTATTTCACACAACAAGTAGCTAACAGACAGTTGATGATGACAAGCGGAATCATACAGGACCTTGACCTTCACATTGAAGATGAGATTAACGAGCAACAACTGGCTGATGAAATCAGGGATTATCTCACACTGGATATCGATCCGCCCCATTAATATGTGTTATTCTTCAGCAATCAGGGTATAGAAAAAAAGACAAAGTACAAAGGGAGTTTGAATAATGACTGCAAGTAATGACTATTTAAAAATTGATATTGTTATGGAAGGCAATGTCACTGTGAGCCACTTTGAACGTCTGACAACGACTGAAAGTATTACATTCAACAACTTCATCGCTAAATTCAACCGCAATACCAATGGATTTATCGCTATTAAAGAAGGCGAAGAAGTATCAGCAATCAATGTCGATAGAATTTTGAAATTAACACCAAGAGATATCCATACACTATAAAAATCAGCTTGCGCTGATTTTTTTTATACTCAAATCAGGAGGCGTTCAATGAAAGAGCATTTTATTAATAAGGATTTGACCGATAGACATGATGAAAAAGAAAAAAGCGTTGAATTGACTGAACTATTCTATGACCTTGTATATGTCTACGCCATCGCACAGATTTCTCATACGATACTACATGCAGAAAATGGCGACATTCCTCTGGATGCATTTATGAAATATATAGTTATGACACTCATATTTTATTCCGTATGGTCTTATCAAACTGCCTACACAAATCGCTTTGGATTAATCAGAGCAAAAGATGTGATGTTCCTGATGTTCAATATGTTCATCGCGATATTCCTTGCAATCAGTCTGTCGAAAGATTTTTCAGACGTATTCGATCCGGTCAATGTCTGTATCGCCATTCTTTATTTCTCAACCAGCCTGCAGTTTTTTCTGAGTCTACTGGATAAGACGAATATAGAAGACCAGTTCGCTGCTGTTGTCTTCGGAACAACTATGTTCAGCAGTGCCGTGCTTGCCACTATCGCGATATTCATCCCATCGCCGTGGATGTATGTCACGTTCGGATGCGCACTTGCTGTTGCCTGCTTCAGCCCTATGCCGTTTAGGAAAGCATTAAAACAGTCGGCAGTCAATGTACCTCATATGGTGGAACGATACACACTGCTTACCATCATTATGTTCGGAGAAACGATCATCGGTCTGACCAATATTTTCAAACTCAGTGATTTAAAAATCACTGATGTGTTATTATTCATCATCATCATTACATTATTCGGCTGCTACTGGATGAAGACAAACAGACTTATTAGTGATGAAGACTATGCTTCCGGTATGACAATCACTATCGCTCACTTCTTCATACTCATAGGGCTCGGTATGGTCAATGCGTCGCTTGTACTCGATGCCAGCAATGATGTGACGAATCTATTCAAAGTTCAGCTGATGTATAGTGCGCTTGCCAGTTATTTTGCAGGACTGCTGCTGACACTGAATTATTCTCACAAAAAATTCAACTATGACAAACATTTAATCATCATCGTAGCTGTGATACTAGCAGCTGGGTTTCTCATCGAATATCTTCTGAAAGATGCGCCGTATACACTGCCTATCTCAACAGCAATAGTGACGACGATGATTTTCTTTGTCTATCGCTATATTTATCAGACTAAATATCCTCAAGAATAACAGACGGCTGTTATGAGCGGTCGTCTTTGTCTACTTCTTCTCTGAACGTTTGAATCAATCTTCCGTCCTGTCCAATCAGTACAGCCGATAAATAATCAAAATTACCTGCACCGCTGTCGATATTCAGACTATGAGACTTAGCGTTATATTCCGGCCGTCCGCTTAACGTCGGGGTATGTCCGATGATCTGTAATTTCTTCATCCGCTTCAATTTACCACGGAATCTAAGTACACTCCACCACGAATCCTGTCTGAATTTTCGTATCCCCCAAAAATTAACACCCGCATGTGAAATATAGAGTACTTCATTCTCATAAAATAATGGCAGTTCACCCATCCAGCGCACATCATCCCGATGCTTTCCTTTTAGATCATACTTCTTGAATGTATTTCTATAATTTTCTTTCATGTCTTTAAGTGATGTACCACCTTCAATATATTTGACTATCTCGTATTCATGATTGCCTTTAATGCAGACAGTATTTGGATATTTCTGCTGAAGCGCTCGAATGTGAGCGACTACTTCCTTGGAATGCTTCCCCTTGTTAATATAATCTCCGACGAAGAGCAGCTGTTCTATCTCAGCATCCCAATGTTTAAGAATCTTTTTGAGTGTATGATAACATCCGTGAATATCTCCTACAATATAGTAATTCATTCATTAATCCGCCTCTTTATTTTGATATAACATTAAATTACCACTATTTTATGCGAACATGTGTTCTATTTTATGTTATAATGAATGTGTCGTCACTTTCGCTGGTCATATGCTTAGCGGGAGGAGGTGTTATGATGGATGAAATCCTTGTTCGATTGGTTCCTGCTCTCTTGAGCGGAATAGCGATCACTTATTTCGGTTACTGGCTCAATCACCGGGATAACAATGATCAATAATGACGACAACACCACAAAAAAATCCCAGGTCGACTCGCACTCGACCTGGGATTTGGTGTTATTAGAATGAATCCTGTTCGGCTCTATTATAGCATAAAAGAAACCATCATGTCATTTTCCTTTTATTTCTTCAACCCTCTTTCTTTACCAGAACGGCTCACTTAACAGCCTTTGCCACTGAAATTTGTTATCATGGTAATAAGTTAAAATATGTGGCTCACATGAAACTAAGAGAGGATACTTATATGCAGAACAAACCAGATTACCAGCTGATTGCTGTTTTAATGTCAGGCGCCTTTATCGCCTTTCTTTCAAATACGTTTCTGAACGTAGCACTTCCATCTATCATGGATGATTTCAATGTGACGACCGCAACTGTCCAGTGGGTTACTACCGGCTATATGCTGGTCAATGGTATAGTCATACCGACCACTGCTTTCTTGATGCAGCGATTCATTGCCAGACAATTGTTCCTGACCGCTATGCTGCTGTTTTTGGCCGGAACAATCATTGCTGGGTTTTCACCTGTATTTTCAATACTAATATTAGGACGAATGATCCAGGCTGCTGGTGCGGCGATTATGATGCCGCTGCTCATGAATATTATGATGACCAGCTTCCCTCCAAGGCAACGAGGCACTGTTATGGGGATATTCACATTAGTGATGTTCTTTGCTCCGGCTATCGGACCGACATTATCGGGATTTGTCGTACAGTATTATAGCTGGCATTACTTGTTTTACATGATCATACCGATTATATTAATCGTACTTCTTGTAGCCTATATACGGCTGCCGAAACATAGTGACACAACTTCAATTAACATCGATGTCTTGTCTATCGTTCTATCGACATTCGCATTCGGTGGTATTCTATATGGTTTCAGTGCAGCCGGGAACAAAGGCTGGCTGCAGCCTGATGTCATTGTCGCCGTAGTTGTCGGCTTTGTCACATTATTTTACTATGTGAAGCGTCAGCTGAACTTATCAATACCAATGCTGGACTTCAGAGTGTATGAATATTCGATGTTTACATTAGCCTCTCTTATTGTCGGCACCATGAACATGGCACTTTTTTCAGGTATGCTGCTGATGCCGATTTACTTACAGAATTTAAGAGCATTCAGTCCGGTGGACACGGGACTGCTGCTGCTTCCTGGAGCTATTATTATGGGACTGATGAGCCCCATCTCCGGCAAATTATTTGATATGCTCGGTCCAAGAAAACTTGCCATGACGGGTCTTTTCATTACCACGGTGACGACATTTTTGTTCAGTCGTCTGAATTTCGAATCGTCTTATGCTCATATCATCACCATCTATTCTTTACGTGCATTCGGTATGTCTCTTGTGATGACACCGGTGATGACGAACGGTCTGAACTCATTGCCCAACCGCTTGATGCCTCATGGTTCTGCCATTAATTCCATGTTGAATCAAGTCTCGGGGGCTGTAGGAACAGCGCTTCTCATTACATTAATGCAGAATTATACGCATACGAAGCTGCAGCAGCTCATCGGGCAGTTCGGTCGTGATAACATCGATGAATTGACGCGTCAGGCGACTCTTTCAGGCATCAACTTTTCATTTATCGTTGCCTCAGTTATCATTCTCATTTCATTTATATTGACCTTCTTCTTGAAAAGAAGTGGACTGGAACAACAGGCTTAATATTTATTTCGTCTTGATGATGCGTTCATATTTGAATGTACCGTAGTGGTGCGGCTCAAAATTTTTCAGGTCATCAGGGAAATAGACAACACGCCTCTTGATATAGAGCGGTATAATGACGGCGTCTGATGGTCAGCATCTTTAATTATGGGACTATTTTGTTTACGATGGCAATGTTTCTGTTAATACTTCGGTTCAGTACGACATTGATAGCATTTATGCCGAAAACCACTGCTCAGATCAACGCTTATTCATTTACTTGTTCCATCCGATTATATTAGATTCGATATTTACGTACACTGAACGATTTCAGAGGGATACGTTAGTGTTCATTCCTTTCTCTGCATTTATTGTCGTCGCCTGCTGTATTGGTATTGGCACACTATTACGTGACTTCCTGTTGTTTAAGTATGTAATCGGCAAACAGCCTTATAAATTGTGAGTATCTCATCATTTCCGAATAATTCTAACCATCGTTAAGTAAATCAAAAGAAACCTCTTTTCAATGACATTGAAAAGAGGTTTCTTTTGTATAAAGACGATGCTGAACTACATCATCCCCGGCATGCCGCCCATTCCCATGTCTGGTGCTGCTTCTTTTTCAGGGATTTCTGCGACGACCGCTTCTGTTGTCAGGAACATTGCTGCGACGGATGCTGCGTTTTGTAATGCTGAACGTGTCACTTTCGTAGGATCGACGATACCTGCTTCAATCATGTTCACCCATTCATCTGTTGCTGCGTTGTAACCGACACCTGTTTCAGCATGTTTAATTTTCTCAACAATGACGGATCCTTCAAGACCTGCATTTTCAGCAATCTGACGGATTGGTGCTTCAAGTGCTTTCAAGACAATTTTCACACCTGTTGCAACGTCGCCTGCTGCTTCTACTGCTGCTACTTTGTTGTAGATAGACACTAATGCTGTACCACCGCCTGCGACAATACCTTCTTCTACTGCTGCGCGTGTAGAATTCAGTGCATCTTCGATACGTAATTTACGTTCTTTCAGCTCTGTTTCTGTTGCTGCTCCGACTTTGATGACTGCTACACCGCCTGCTAGTTTCGCTAGACGTTCCTGTAATTTTTCTTTGTCGAATTCAGAAGATGTGTCTTCAATCTGTGCTTTTAATTGTCCGACACGTGCATCGATATTATTTGAGTCGCCTGCACCTTCAACGATTGTTGTATCGTCTTTAGTGACATGAACTTTTGCTGCTGTACCGAGCATGTCAATAGAAGTTTCTTTCAGTTCAAGACCTAAATCGTCAGTGATGACTTGACCGCCTGTCAAAATCGCTAAATCTTCAAGCATTGCTTTACGGCGGTCACCGAAGCCTGGTGCTTTAACTGCGACTGCTGTGAATGTGCCACGCAGGCGGTTCAAGACGATATTTGTCAGTGCGTCACCTTCTACATCTTCAGCAACAATCAATAATGGACGTGATGTTTGAACAATCTGCTCTAAGATCGGCAGAATATCCTGGAATGAAGATATCTTCTTATCTGTAATTAAAATATAAGGATTATCGAGGTCTGCGACCATCTTATCTGAGTCTGTGACCATATAAGGTGACGCGTAACCTCGGTCAAACTGCATCCCTTCTACGACTTCAAGTTCTGTTTTGAACCCTTTAGATTCTTCGATAGTGATGACACCGTCGTTACCGACTTTTTCCATCGCTTCAGAGATGAACTGACCGATTTCTTCGTCAGCAGCTGAGATAGCACCGACTTGTGCGATTTCTTCTTTGCTTGACACTTCTTTAGAAATCGCTTTTAATTCTTCGAGAGCCACTGCGACTGCTTTGTCAATTCCTTGACGGATACCAACAGGATTAGCACCGCTTGTCACGTTTTTCAAGCCTTCTTGAATCATTGCCTGTGCAAGTACTGTCGCTGTTGTGGTACCGTCCCCAGCGATTTCATTGGTTTTATTCGCTACTTCTGCAACAAGTTTAGCGCCCATATTTTCATAGGGATCTTCAAGTTCGATTTCTTTCGCGATAGTCACACCGTCGTTTGTAATTAACGGAGCTACGAATTTTTTGTCTAAAACGACGTTACGTCCTTTTGGTCCTAATGTCACTTTTACTGCGTCTGCTAATTTATCAACACCTGCAAGCATTGAGCGTCTTGCATCTTCTGAAAATTTAAGTTCTTTAGCCATTATAGTCATTCCTCCTGTTTGATCATCACTCTATTAAGAAATTTTCTAATCATTATTGTACAATTGCTATGACGTCATCTTCTGAAAGTACTAAATATGTCTCTTCACCGAGTTTTACTTCAGTACCGCCGAACTGAGAATAAACGATGCGGTCGCCAACTGAAACTTCCATTTCACCCCGTGTTCCGTTATCCAATAAACGTCCGGGTCCTACAGCGACGACAGTGCCTTCATTTGACTTCTCCTTAGCTGATTCAGTCAAGATGATACCACTTGCTGTTGTCTGTTCTTTTTCAGTTTTTTCAACTACGATTCGATTACCTAATGGTTTTAACACGATAGTTCCTCCTCAGAATTTTAAAATGACTTAGCACTCTTTTATTTGAAGTGCTAACAATTAAATAATAATCAAAGAAGGTCAAAAAAGCAATTATTTTGCTGTATTTTTTTTACGGCTCACAAAATATCATGTACAATAAGACAGTATATTGAATTAAAGGAGCAAACCATGAAAATCAGACGTCTCTTTGCAAACATTTTAATTGTCCTTATTTATGCTGCATCTCAGTTGTCATCATTAATCCCAGTGTTCTTATATAGAAATGCCGGCCTTACATCTGATGAATTATTCGCAAAAACCATTCCGTTTCTTGTCGGCGGCTTCATCGTCGCTTCCATCCTCGTATTTTTCATCAACCGGGCGATTGTCAATGAGACGAGATTGGAACGCTCTTCAAAAGAAAACTGGCGGTATACTATCACTTGGATGATTGCAGGGCTATTTCTAGCGCTCTTTGTACAGATGATCATGAATATGATCAATGTCTATCTTCTGAAGCAGCCGATCGAAAGTCAGAATACGACTGACATTCTGTCCATCGCCCAGCAGTTCCCTGTATTCATTATACTGATTGCAGTTGTTGGACCGATTCTAGAAGAATTCGTCTTCCGCAAAGTGATATTCGGTGAACTCTACGAATGGATCAAACTCCCACGCTTTGCGGCATTCATTATTGCCGGTGCCATCAGCGGATTCATCTTTTCAGCTGCTCACAATGATTTTGACCATACGTTGATCTACATGGGGATGGCATTTGTCTTTGCCGGACTATATGTAGCGACACGCCGGATCATAGTGCCGATTGCCGCACATATGGCAATGAATTCATTTGTCGTATTGGTTCAACTCGGTTTCAGTGAACAGCTTGAAGATGCAGCGGAAAAGGCCAAGATCTCTACGCAGTTCATCTGGGCAGCAGCCAGATTATTCATAGCTTAATAAAAATCTCGTCAAAGGAAGTCCCGGTGAACCCACCGGGACTTCCTTTGACGAGATTTGAGTTGCTGTCATTACTTTTTGTTCTTATCCTCATCTTTAATATCGAGTCGTTTTTCACACTGTTCAATAATCGTCTTCAATGCCTTAATACGCGCTGCTTTTTTGTTATTGGCCGGAATGATCACCCACGGCGCGTCATCAGTTGATGTCTTCTTGATCATATCATGACTCGCTTCCAGATAAATGTCCCATTTCTCACGGTTACGCCAATCTTCTTCTGTAATCTTCCATTGTTTTTCAGGCGTATTCTCACGTTCTTCAAAACGTTTCAGCTGCTCTTCTTTGTCCAGTACAAGGAAGAACTTGATGACAATCGCCCCTTCTATGATGAGGCTCTCCTCAAAATCTTTGATTTCATCGTACGCCCGCTGCCATTCTGCTGTACTCGCAAAGCCTTCGACACGCTCCACAAGCACGCGTCCATACCAGCTGCGGTCAAAAATTTCGATATGACCTGTTCTCGGGAGATCGACCGCAAATCGCCATAAATATGGATAGCTGAGCTCTGTTTCTGTCGGTGCAGAAATAGCATTTACTTCGTAACCTGTCGGGTCGAGTCGTTCACGGACGCGTTTAATGTTACCGCCTTTTCCTGCTGCATCCATCCCTTCATAGACAAGGATGAGCGGGATTTTTTTATCATAGAGTGCATACTGTAGTTCACGCATGCGGTCCTGTAGTTCAGGCAGCTGTTTTTTATAATCTTTTTTAGATATTTTGTCTTCAGCATCGACAAATAGCTCGGTCTTGAAATCTTCAGTGAACTTGCCGTCCACAGCCTCTTTTTGCTGTTCGTCATGCGTTTTAAGCGCTGCTTCCAGACGTTCGATGATGACTTCGTACATGTCGTTGATAGCTTGATTGCGCTCATCATAAGTGATATTTGTCCAAGGTGAAATATCATCTGTCGCTTTGATTAATTTTTTCATGCCTTTAAGATAAGTTTCTGTCGGAATAGCGTGTTCAAATTCTTCAGCTTTCCAGCGTGTCAGCGGATTGTCCTTAGTTTTCTGAATATGTTCCTCACGCTTTTTATCGTTGATTTCAACATTGAATTTAATGATTTCATAGCCGTCATTTAACAGCATCTTCTCAAAGCCTGCGATTTCTTTCAGCAGAATGGTGTAACCCTGGTACAGCTCTTTCTTTAAGCCCTGCACCTCATAGTCGAGTAGACTCGCATACCAGCTCCGGAAATATATCGTTACATCCCCTCTTTTAGGAAGGCTCTTCCAGTAAGGAAATAGAAACGGCATGCGGAGGTCTTCAGCAGTCGGCGTCTTAGTGGCATAGAACTGAGTATATTTCGCATCCAGTGTTAGCAGTAGTTCATTAGACAACCGTGATTTACCCGATGCTGCGACGCCTTCAAATAAAATCATGACCGGTATTTTGGCATCATGTGTCAATCGAATCAGTTCTGCTGTTCTAACCGCCAATTCTTCATTGATTTTTGTCATCATATCATCCCCTTTTCATATCATCATATCACATGACACATTTTAAAAAATGTTTTTAAAACATTTCAAAACCCGAACGAATATTGTAAGATTAAGTTAGCTAAACAAAGGAGGATTTTCATGACTACGACTTTTAATGATTACACTTACACTCGTCCTGATCTAGGTGCGACTAAAAAAGCATTTGATGCGTTGATCGATAAATTTAACGCTGCAGATTCAGCCGACGCACAGCTTGAAGTGATCAAAGAATTGAATCACGTCCGCAACGATATCAATACGAACTATTCACTCGCTATGATTCGTGCATCGATTGATACCAACGATCAGTTCTATTCTGATGAACGTGATTATTTTGATAACAATGCGGCACAGCTTGCTGCGCTGGAAGCAGATTACTTCAAAGCATTGACATCAAGTCCGTTCAAAGATGCACTTGAAGAACAATTAGGTTCGCAGCTATTCAGTCTTGCTTATAACATCGTCAATTCATATTCTGATGAAGTCAAGGACTTGATCAATGAGGAAAACAAAATCAGCAGTGAATACTCAAAGCTCATCGCCAGTGCAGAAATCGACTATGACGGCAAGCAGTTAAACCTTGCACAGATGGGGCCATACACGCAGTCAACAGACCGTGCTGTCCGCAAAGAAGCAGCGTTAAAAGTGCAGGAGTTCATGAGTGCCAACCTCGAAGCATTTGATGATATTTATGACAGACTTGTCAAAGTTCGTCATGACATTGCCTTGAAGCTAGGGTTCGATAACTTTATTGAGCTCGGCTATATGCGTATGCAGCGTATCGACTACGATCAGCATATGGTCAGCAGTTACCGCGATCAGATCAGAGAACATGTCGTGCCACTCGCGACAAAATTATATGACCGTCAGGCAGCGCGTATCGGTGTTGACAAGCTCAAATATTATGACGAACCGATCCTCTTCCTCAGCGGAAATGAAAATCCAAAAGACGAACCGGCTGTCATATTGGAGAACGGGCGAAAAATGTATGAAGCACTGAGCCCTGAGACGGGTGAATTCTATCATTTCATGATGTCCCGCCAATTGTTTGATGTCGAAGCGAAAAAAGGCAAAGAAGCAGGCGGCTACTGTACGTTTATCGACAACTATAATGCACCATTTATTTTTGCGAACTTCAATACGACTGATCATGACATCACCGTGCTGACACATGAAGCAGGTCATGCCTTCCAAGTCTACTCATCACGCGACCAGGAAGTACCGGATTATTTATGGCCGACACACGAATCATGTGAAATCCATTCGATGAGCATGGAATTCTTCACATACCCATGGCTTGACCTATTCTTCAATAACGCTGACAAATTCAAATATAAGCATATTGGAGATGCAGTACAGTTTCTTCCGTACGGTGTTGCTATCGATGAGTTCCAGCACCGCGTTTACGAACGCCCTGAGATGACGCCTGAAGAACGCCGCCAAGTATGGACAGAACTTGAAGAGAAATATTTACCGCACCGCGACTACGACGGTATTTATCCATTATCAGAAGGATCACTGTGGCACCGTCAAGGACATGTCTTCAATTCACCTTTCTATTATATTGACTATACTCTTGCACAAGTCTGTGCGTTCCAGTTCTTTAAACGCAGCCGTGAAGATTTCGATTCAGCATGGCAGGATTACTTGAAGTTATGTCGATTAGGTGGATCGCTGCCGTTCAATGCACTTGTCAAAGAAGCGCATTTGAATTCACCATTTGAACAAGGAACATTATCAGATATTATGAACTACCTTGAAGACTATATTGACAATATCGATGATTCACAGTTTTAATTACAAAAACGGAAGTCCCGCTATTGGGACTTCCGTTTTTGTTATTTCTCAGCGGTTGTTCTGCGCAGGAATAACAGGCCGATTGAAAGCAGGGCGAAACCGAGCAGTGCAATGCCTGCATTCTCACCTGTATCAGGGAGTGCTGTCATCTTTTTCTGCTTACTGTCCTGTTTTTTGTCTTTTTTGCTATCTTTCTTACTGTCTTTGTCTTTCACTTTAGATTTCTTTTCGTCAATTTTGTCTACTTTTTGCGTGACGAGTTGGCTGACTTTCTCATCTAATGAACGGTAATACTGCTCTCCTGCATGAGGAGAAAACTTGCCGGGTTTGATCTGATGCTTGTTATCCGTCTCGCGTGCAGGAGTCGGTTCCGGTATATGTGCTGCCGGTGGTTCTACTGTAGGAATTTCGGTAGTAGGAGCAGCTGGATGTTCTACTGCTTCATTAGAGACGGGTGGTTCTGTCGATGGTTCTTCAGTCTGAGGTTCTTCAGTCGTAGGACGTTCAGTGACGGGTAACTCTGTCGGCACAGATGGTACCGGCTGAGTCGGTGGTATTTCGCTCTCAGGTTGTACCTCAGGTGTTGTCACGACTTCAGTTTCTGGTTCTGCTGTTTCCGGTTCTGCAGTCTCCGGGAGTTCTGAAGTCTCCTGTTCCGTAACAGTGTCATTGTCAGGTTCGTCTGTTGTTAACGATTCTGTCACTGGAATTTCAGTTGAAACGACTTCAATAGCTTCATTATTGTCCTCGGCTGTTGCAACTTCAGTAGCAACGATCTCCATAGTATCACTCGGTGTTATGTTTTTTTCTGATTCAGCAGCATAAGTTGTAGAACTCACCAGCGCACCAGACAAAAGCACTGTTAAACAAATATTATAGTTGAACTTATGCATGTATGATTCCTCCAATTTATGGTTATCCCAATTATATAAGATAAAATTACCTATTTCCATAAAGATGGTATTTTGTTATCTATTCTTAATAATGTATATACTTCTGACACATCTTTATTGTAAATTTAAATAAACTTTTTAAAATATTTGAGTTAACCTCTTTACAATTCAAAGTTATATAGTATAATAAATATATCAAGTATAAAATATATATCAAGGAGTGCTTATGGACATCAAATATTTCAGCACTGACACTCATATAGGTGCCGTGCATTTGAACGTTAACTTTATGGATAATTCCATTAAATTTTACACAGAGATCCTTGGATTGAAAGTACTTGACCGTCAGGCGGATTATATAGCGCTCGGTGCAGATGAACAACCTCTCGTTTATCTTTACGAAACAGCAGCACCTCGAAAAGAGCGCCAGGCGGGTCTCTATCATATGGCATTTCTCGTTCCGTCACGGACAGCGCTCGGTAATATCTTTAAACACTTGATTCAGACACAGTACCCGTTAAGCGGAGCAAGTGACCATTTTGTATCAGAAGCACTATATCTGCAGGACCCTGAAGGGAATGGTATTGAAATTTATCATGACCGTCCTGCAACTGACTGGACTTATCAGGACAACGGTCATATTGATATGGGCACTGTTGAGATGGACTATCAAGGAGTACTTGATGCCAATGATGGGACAGCTTTTGCTGGACTTCCTCCTGAGACAATCATGGGTCACGTGCATTTATCAACAAAAGAATTACCACAGACTATCAAGTTTTACGAAGATATCTTCGGATTCGATATTATGACGACGTACGGTGCACAAGCAGCATTTATGAGTGCCGCTGGTTATCATCACCATCTCGGCTTAAACACATGGGGTCATGCAGTAAACTCACCAGAACTGACCGATCCAGGTCTTCGCAAATACGAAATCAACTTCCCGAATGGTGAAGATTTTGAGTATTTCAAAAATAAATTGACGGAATTAGGATTAACAACTGAACGTGACGGGAATTCAGAACTAGTAAGAGATCCGAATGGTATCGGTATCCGAGTCATGTACAGGAAAGGGCAGCATCAGTCTAACACTACTAAGGAGCGACTATAATGGGATTATTCAGCAAAAAAACAGACAAAGCAGATTACAAACATTTAGAAGGTGCTATGGAGAAGAGACGTTCAATCTATCATCTTGAACCAAAATCACCTATTTCCGATGAAGAAATTGAACAAGTATTAACAGAAGCTATTAAATTTGTGCCTTCAGCATTCAACTCACAAAGTACAAGAATCGTTCTGCTCTTGAACGATAACCACAAAAAACTCTGGGATTTAACAAAAGATGCATTAAAAGACATCATGGGACCGGACCGTGACTTCTCAGCAACTGAACAAAAAATCAACAGCTTCAAAGCAGGTTACGGAACTGTATTATTCTTTGAAGATACAGGCGTCATCAAAGGAATGCAGGAACAAGCTCCTGACTATGCAGATAAATTCCCTGTATGGAGCCAGCAAACAAATGCGATGCACCAATACGGCATCTGGACAGCATTTGCTGTGAAAGATCTCGGTGCTTCACTGCAGCATTACGACGGCGTTATCGACGAAGCAGTATACGAAGCATTCGACTTACCAAAAACTTGGAAATTGATTGCTCAAATGCCATTCGGTTCAATTGGTTCAGCGCCAGGTCCTAAAGAAATCGCACCAGTAGAAAACCGTCTGATCATCAAAAAATAATTGATCTTTGTACGACGTCAAACAGGCAGCCTGATAGGCTGCCTGTTTATTTTGCATGAGTGGGACGGGTCATTCCCGATATGTAATGGGTCACCGTTTCTGACATCATTTGCCGCAGTTTCATGTACAGACAGTCGAGAACAACGAACTGGATGATACGGCCGTTCATCATCGCGATATGCTGCTGATTTTCTTCAGCTGATGTAAGGAGGACAACGTCTGCGTATGGCCGCAGCGGATGCTGTTCTGTCTGACAGAGCATGATGATATTCAATGCTTTGGCTGCAGCTTGTTCTATCACTGCGCGCTGACTATCATCATTGACTGCGACCGATACAATCACTGTATCTTCCTGCTTCATGTGTGCCATGATGACTGCCGCTGTGCTGTAATGAGTGACGACATCTGCCCGTTTATTCAGTGTCATCAGCTTTGTTTTGAAATCCCTCATCACAGTCATTTCTGCTGACTCTACCAGCAGCAGCTGGCTGGAACCACTGATCAATTCTGCTGCCGCCTGTAGATCATCAGCCTTCATCAGTTTCTCGGTTCTAGCAAGAGCACTGATCGCATTATTGAATACTTTTTGTGTCAGTACTTGTGTACTGTCTTCCAGCATTACTTTATGATTGTTCAGTTCGACATGCGTATCGTCCAGCTCACGTGCAAGCTTCAGCTTCAGCTCACGATAGCCGGAAAGCCCTATTTTGCGGCTGAAACGGACGATAGCCGCTTCACTCGTTTCTGCACGTTCTGCCAGCTGTTTGATGGTCAGCTCAATCACTTGTTCCGGACATACCATAATGACAGCTGCCAGTTTCTTATCAGCAGGGGTAAAGGTCACACTCTTCTCTGATATCTCATGCCATACCGAGAACATCCAGCTACCTCCTTGATGACTCAGGTGGATTTGATAAATCGTATTTCGTAAATTTGAAGTACACTTGCCCTGATTCGGTCGATGTTCTGATTCCTGTTGCATCGTCAGATGGGAAGATTCTAGACGTCATCACCCGTTCTCCGTCGTTCAGGAAGATTTCAATGCTCGACTCATCTACAAATATTTGCAGCTGCTTTAGATCGCTGTCCAGCACGACTGAACGTGTAGTTCCGTCAACGTCCCGGCTGAGAGCACCGCTGTCTGTGCGGTCGAGTGTGAACCGGCGCTCTAATGTGTTATAGATAAGCCGGGTCGCTTCTCGTTTAGATACTCTGAGTTCAATATAAAATTCCGTCGATTCATTATCCAGAATATCAACAATCAGCTCATAGCAGTGACCTTCATACGGATGCAGTTTGATGTTATGTTTCATAGCATAACCTTCCGCCGTCTCGACAGTGCCGCGGCGGCGCTCCAGCGATTTCAGCGGCCGTTGTTTCAGCCTGCCCTGTTCAATCGTCAACTCACGCGGCAATGTCAGACAATGCGCCCAATTATCTTTATCAGTTGGATAATCAGTATCAGGCAGACCCATCCAGCCGATAAGAATCCGTCTGCCGTCTTTGTCGCATGTCGTCTGCGGCGCATAGAAATCAAAGCCATTATCCAGCTCAGTGAAGTCGCCGTGAGTCATAATGAAATTCTCTTTGTCCAGCTTACCTATCAAATAACCTGACTGATATATATTCCAGAACTGATCTTCATATTTATCAATGCCTTGCGGGCAGAACAGGACAACATCATGACCATCCAGTTCAAAGTAATCAGGACACTCCCACATGTAGCCGAAATCTGTATAATCTGTCTTCAGTTCAGAGACAAATGCCCAGTCCTTAAAGTCATTAGAGCGGTACACTACAATAGTTCCTGTCTCGTTGCTGCGCTGCGCACCGATTACCGCATAGTATCCGTCTTCATACCATACTTTTGGGTCTCTGAAATGTTCCGTATATCCTTTATGCGGACCTGTAATGATCGGGCGTTCACGCTTAATGAAATCACCATCTGCATTAAGTACCGCTGTGAGCTGATAAGGAATCCGCTCCCAGTCAGCTGTTCTATGGTTCCCTGTATACACGAGGTTCAACTCATCATCTACCACGATGGCAGACCCGCTGAATACGCCATGAGAATCAAATGCTGTGTCTGGTGCCAGTGCCACCCCGTGCGATGTAAAAGTCACCAAGTCTTGTGAAGTCAGGTGATACCAGTATTTGACTCCGTGAACTGCACCTAGTGGAAACCATTGATAGAATAGATGATATTCCCCGTTATAATAGACAAAACCATTGGGATCGTTCAGTAGTCCTGTCGGCGGCTGAATATGATAATGCTGACGCCACGGTGCACGCTTTGTCTGCTCGAGCAGCTCCTGATACTCCGCTTCAGGTACTTCGGTCAACTTTCTGTAACGCATCTCTCTCGTCCATTCCATTGTCATGACTCCTTCTTGTGATCTCATTATCATTTTAGCATGAAGACAAAAAAAAACCATCCCGCTTCGAGATGGTTAATCTTTATTGAGTTCTTCTTCAAGCTGCTGTTGTTCCCCTTTTAAGAACTGCCTGTACCCAATCTTACTAATATGGATGCTGACTTCATACAGCAGCATCATCGGCAGCACAAAGATGATATACGTGATGACATCCGGTGGTGCGATAATAGCTGCGAGTACCATCAATATGAAATAAGCATATTTTCGGTTTTTCTTAAGAAATGCCGGTGAAATAATACCCAGTCTCGTCAAAAACAACAATAAAATCGGCAGCTGGAAGACAAACCCGAACGGAATGGTGAACTTCAGCAGTTCATTGAAGTATTCCCTGACGCCGATCAATTGATTGACTCCCATTTCAGACGCGAGACCAATCGTAAAGTGAATCATGTACGGGAAGATGACCAAATAGCTGAACGTCAGTCCGATCAGAAACAGCACGATGCTGACAGGAATGTAGCTGAGCGTCGCTTTTCGTTCTTTCGGATGCAGGCCGGGCGATACAAATGCCCATAACTGGTATAGAATGACGGGTGAAATGATGATGATCGCAATCAGCATGATCACCGTAATATAGATGGTCAATGGATCTGTCACTTTGAAATAGTTCAATGTGATTTCACTTGGCAGATCATCTTTCGTTAAAAACTTAGTGACTCTTTTACCGAAAAAGAACCCGATGAGTACACCACCTGCAAGAAAATAAGCGATGATCATCAATCGTTTTCTCAACTCTTCTAAATGTTCTACAATGGTTAAATCATCTTTATTCATTTGAGGTATCTCCCTCCTCATAAAAAAAACGGCAAACACCTGCCGTTTTCAGCTTATTTACGAACGTCTTTATCGTCTTTGTCATGGTCTTTCATAATGCCGTCTGTCGCATCTTTGAATTCTTTCAGTGAAGAACCCATAGCGCGGCCGAATTCCGGCAATTTCTTAGGACCAAATATAATCAAGGCAATGATACCAAGAAATACGAGAATCGTTGGTGAAGCAAAACCTAATGTAGAGATCAAGAACATCTATCTTCCTCCTAATGATTTTTCATAAAGAATATTAACGACTGTAATTCTATGCCTAAATCAATATGATGAACGTATATACCAGCAGGTACTGTCAAACGTTCCGGTGTAAAGTTTAATATACCTTTTATTCCTGCTTTTGTCACTCGATTTGCTAGTGACTGGGCAGCAGCTCCTGGAACTGTGAGAATCACAATTTGAATATTCTGCTCAACAATACTGACCTCAAAGTGTTCGATATCTTGAACGTTGATATTGCCTATCTGCTTGCCAATCACAGTTGGATCAGCATCAAAAGCCGCCGCAATCTGCATACGGTCACTGACCGTGAAGTTATAATTGACTAAAGCAGTTCCAAGGTTACCCACTCCAATGATTGCCACCTTCGTTATCACATCCTGCTGCAACGTCGTCTTGAAGAAATTAAGCAGGTAAGAGACGTTATAGCCGTATCCTTTCTTACCGAGTTCACCAAAGTAAGAAAAATCCCGTCTGATGGTCGCTGAATCAATCTGCAGGCCTTCACTTAATTCCTTGGATGAGACGCGGTCCACATTGGAATTATACAATGTGTCCACGAATCGATAATAAAGCGGTAATCGTTTAAGGGTGGCTTTAGGAATTTTCATTTCATTTTTGGACATCCTGATCACCCAGTTTCTATAAATATGTGATATAATTCACAGCACTTCATTATACCATGCAGCACGGCTGTTTACTATGTGAAAGTTATGTGACATGGTTTGACGTTCCCACTCACGCATTATTCATGTAAAATACAATAGAGGTGGAAAACATGATTCTTTTACAGGCAAGCCAATTAACTAAATCATTTGCAGGTGACACACTGTTCACCGATGTCAAATTCGAAATAAAAACCAATGACCGCGTTGCCATAGTCGGCAGGAATGGTGCCGGTAAGACGACATTGATGAAAATATTAGCAGGTGTGGAAAGCTACGACAGCGGTCACTTAATGCTCGCGAAAAACATCCGCATGGGCTATTTGACGCAGCAGATGACATTGAATGCTGATGGTACAGTGTATGAAGCCATGATGAAACCATTTCTTCATCTTGTTGAGATGGAAAAGAAATTACAGAGTATCGCCGATTATTTAAGTGGTCAAAGTGCACATGCTGACAGTGAAGCCTATCAGAACAAGCTGGCAGAATACGAAAAACTACAGGCCGCCTTCGAAGCAGAAGATGGTTATAAATACGATCATAAAATCAAAACGGTGCTGACCGGCTTGAATTTCACTGAAGATGACTTCAATCAGAAGATTGATTATTTCTCCGGGGGTCAGAAAACACGTCTTGCACTCGCTGAAATGCTGCTGCAGGAACCAGACCTGCTGCTGCTCGATGAGCCGACCAACCATCTGGATATGCAGACCACTGCATGGCTCGAAAATTATTTACTGACTTATCAAGGTGCGATCATCGTCATATCTCATGACCGTTTCTTTTTGGACAAAGTGGTCAGCACGGTATATGATGTAGCACTCGGCCGCGTCACAAAATATGTCGGCAACTATTCGAAATTCATAGTAGAACGTGATGCTTTCTATGAAAAAATGACAGCGGAATACGAGCGGCAGCAGGCGGAAATTGAGCGTCTTGAAACGTTCGTACAGAAAAATATTACGCGTGCCTCGACATCAGGCATGGCAAAAAGCAGGCGCAAAGTTCTTGAGAAGATGGTCCGGATCGAAGCGCCTAAACTCGATGACCATTCCCTCAACTTGAATTTCAGAATAGACCGTGAATCAGGCAACGACGTATTGACGGCAACTGCGCTGGAAGTCGGCTACGATGCGCCGATTACAGCACCGATTTCATTTGACGTCAAAAAACAGGATGCGATTGCTGTCATTGGCCCGAACGGTATCGGTAAGACAACGCTGATCAAGACAATCGCGAAACGGCTCCCTGCTCTTAGCGGCGATATTAAATATGGTGCCAATGTGTCTATCGGCTACTATGATCAGAAACAGGCAGAATTCAGTTCTACGAATACAGTGCTGGAAGAACTGTGGCAGTATTATCCGACGATGCCGGAGAAAGATATTCGCGCAGTACTCGGCCGCTTCCTGTTCGTCCAGGACGACGTCAAGAAAGCCATCAATGACTTATCAGGAGGCGAGAAAGCACGGCTGCAGCTCGCTAAACTCAGTCTTGAAAATAACAATGTTCTCATACTTGATGAACCGACCAACCATCTGGACATCGATGCAAAAGAAATACTGGAAGAAGCACTCATCCACTATGCTGGAACTGTGCTGTTCGTATCGCACGACCGCTACTTCATCAACCGTATCGCCACAAAAGTACTCAATGTAACTTCAGAAGGTGCGGCCATATTCCTCGGCGATTACACATACTTCACCGAAAAAGAAGAAGAACGTGCCGCCCATGAAGCCTTTGAAGAACGTGAAATAGACGCGGCTTTAATTGAGTCGACCAGCTATGAAGATAACAAACAGATGCGAAAAGAGCGCCGCAAGATGGAGCGTACGCGGCTTAAGCTCGAACAGGATATCGAAGCACAGGAAGCACTGATTGCAGATATCGAACAGACATTGACGCTGCCGGATATATTCAATGACAGTCAGAAAAGCTATGAACTGCACCAAAAAATGGTAGCTGCGCAGGAAAAGCTGGAATCTGCCATGGACCAATGGGCAGAGCTTGAAGCAATTCTTGAAGAATCGGAGTAATTTCCGGTTCTTTTTTTGTACACATTGTTATCCACAAACTAAATAAGGTAAATAAAGCAATCCACAAAGTTATCCTAGTTATCCACAGATTATTACTAATTTCATCGGTTTATTTTCGTGTAAAATGACTAACAGCGCTGAACTTATACACAATATGTTAACAACTTGTGTACAGGTACGTATGTTCTGTTTACAAATGATGAAAATCAACAAAAAAGACATGTCTCCATGTCTTATAAATCCATTGAACTTTTGCCGTTTAAGCTGAAATCTGTGAACTGCTGCTGTAGATATAAGAAATAAGCGGCAGCACCGATCATTGCAGCATTATCTGTACAGAGATTGAGCGGTGGAATATGCAGCACTATACGGTCTCCTGCTGCTTCAGTCAGACGCTGTCGCAGACCACTGTTAGCTGCAACGCCGCCGCAGACAATCAATTCTTGAATTTGATATGCTTCAAGTGCTTCGAATGTCTTCTGAGTCAGCACATCGACCACACTTGCCTGAAAGCTGGCTGCGACGTCTGCCGGGTCCACTTCTTCCCCCTTCTGCTTTTTGTTATGCAGTGTATTGATGACAGCACTCTTCAAGCCGCTGAAACTGAAGTCATAGCCGTCAAGAATCGGTCTCGGAAAGTTCAATGTATCACGCCCTGCAGCCGCCAGACGATCGACTTGAGGCCCGCCTGGATACGGGAGATTGATAGTGCGGGCCACTTTGTCATAAGCCTCTCCCACTGCATCATCACGCGTCTCACCGATCACTTCAAAATCAAGATGATCACGCATCACAACTAGTTCTGTATGTCCCCCTGAGACGATGAGTGCCAGAAGCGGGAATGTCAACGGCGTTACAATATGATTCGCGTATATGTGACCGGCAATATGATGGACGGGAATCAGCGGTTTATTATGACTGATGGCGAGTGCTTTTGCTGCATTGATACCGACCAGCAGCGCACCGATGAGACCCGGACCTTCAGTGACTGCAACCGCATCGATGTCATCCATCGATACATCCGCTGCGTTCAAAGCATCTTCAATGACAAGCGTAATATTTTCGACGTGATGACGGCTCGCAACCTCAGGCACAACCCCACCAAAACGCTGATGTGACTCAATCTGACTGTTCACACTATTACTTAACACTTCACGGCCATTTCTAACCACACTGACCGCTGTTTCATCACAGCTAGTTTCTACTGCTAGAATTGTTATATCATTCATCTCTTAACCTCACCCACATGACTTTCGCATCCTGGCCTTCACCGTAATAATTTCTTCTTATACCACCATACGAAAATCCTAATTTTTCATACACATGTCTTGCCGCGACATTTTCTTCGCGGACTTCAAGGCTCATCATTTCACAACTTTCGCGTGCGTAGTTCATCACGTATTCAAGAAGCAGCTGCCCGTATCCATAACCACGCAGTGATTCATCGATAGCTACCGTCGTGATCTGTGCTTGGTCAATGACAATCCACAGCCCAAGGTAACCGATCACTCGTTCATCCAAAGTCATGACAAAATAATGACCAAACTCATTTTTCTCAAGTTCGTGATAGAAAGCATCCTGCGTCCATGAGCCGGACGGAAAACTCTTCTGTTCAATATCGTAGACTGCAGAGACATCATGGACAGTCATTTTTCTTATAGTCAATCCCGATTGTTCAGCCAATTGCGTTCTGCCTCCGATATTCTTAAATAAGTCGGTTCAAATGTATGAACATCGACTGCATCTTGTGTGGTGTCAATTAAGCGGCGCATTTCCACACTTCTAGGAATACAGTAGAAATACGGCCCTTTTAACTGATCTTTCAACTTGATGGCATCCATACCAAGAAACATATAGGGTAAATGCTGTACCTTTAAATAATCATTCAGTTCATCAATCGTCATGTAGCTGTCTTCCTTAATAGTTTCGATATGGATACCTTTGTATCGATAGATCCCCGTATAAATCGCGTCGCGTCGTGCATCAATGACAGGAACCAGCAGAAATTCATGCATTCTGACCGTAGCCGCGAGTGCTTTCAATGATGAAACAGCATATAATGGAATATTAAGTGTATAAGCAAGCGTCTTAGCAGTCGTCACACCAATGCGGAGTCCAGTATAAGAACCCGGCCCCTTGCTGACAACAATACCTTCAAGATCACTCATCTGAAGTCCTGCATAGGTCATCACATATTCAATTGCAGGCATCAATGTAATAGAATGATTGATCTTTTTGGCACTGTTGAATTCAGCAAGTACTTCGATACCATCACTGACACTGACAGATAACGGCTGATTCGCTGTATCAATATGGAGTAATTTCATGAGTTAAAGCCTCCAGTAAATTTTCGTAATGCGCCCCGTGCGCTTCAACAGTCACTTGGCGTGAATCATCTGAAATCCGTTCAATAGTCAACGTTAAATAGCCGGGGGGCAGAAATTCTTCAATCATCTGCGGCCATTCAACAAGCGTCACACCTTCACCGTAGAAGTAATCATCAAAACCTAGATCCTCATCACTATCCTCTAGTCTGTAACAGTCCATATGATGAAAAGGAAGCCGTCCTGAATAGCTTTTAATAATCGTAAAGGTCGGTGAGCTGATTGTTTTGTTCACACCCAGTGCTTGACCGAAAAACTGACTGAACGTCGTCTTCCCTGCTCCAAGATCACCTTTCAATAAATAAACATCATCAGGCGATGCAAGATGCGCCAAATGTGATGATAGTGTTTTCATTTCTTCTAAAGAGTTGATTATCAGTTTCATACATTCACCTACGTTAATTAATAATATCTATTGTAACATCTTGAAGGGTTGAACATCTTATGATTTGGCCATTGTTGATGACAAATTGATTGAAAAGTCGCGGCCTTATCACAGATCAATCGGAAGAACGCAAAAAAAAGAGACCTGAACGGTCTCGAGTGCGGCTCATCGCATCATATTTCTGCCCGGCAACGTCCTACTCTCACGGGACGTCAGTCCAACTACCATCGGCGCTAGAGAGCTTAACTTCTGTGTTCGGTATGGGAACAGGTGTGACCTCTCTGCCATCGTCACCAGACAGACGGGGAATATACCCTCAAAACTAGATAGGCATGAAGAAGAGATTCAACCGGCAATGCCGATAATCTATAAAATTGATTAAGTCTTCGATCGATTAGTATCCGTCAGCTCCACACATTACTGTGCTTCCACCTCGAACCTATTGACCTCATCATCTTTGAGGGATCTTATAACCGAAGTTGGGAAATCTCATCTTGAGGGGGGCTTCATGCTTAGATGCTTTCAGCACTTATCCCGTCCATACATAGCTACCCAGCTATGCCGCTGGCGCGACAACTGGTACACCAGAGGTATGTCCATCCCGGTCCTCTCGTACTAAGGACAGCTCCTCTCAAATTTCCTACGCCCACGACGGATAGGGACCGAACTGTCTCACGACGTTCTGAACCCAGCTCGCGTACCGCTTTAATGGGCGAACAGCCCAACCCTTGGGACCGACTACAGCCCCAGGATGCGATGAGCCGACATCGAGGTGCCAAACCTCCCCGTCGATGTGAACTCTTGGGGGAGATAAGCCTGTTATCCCCGGGGTAGCTTTTATCCGTTGAGCGATGGCCCTTCCATGCGGAACCACCGGATCACTAAGTCCGTCTTTCGACCCTGCTCGACTTGTAGGTCTCGCAGTCAAGCTCCCTTGTGCCTTTACACTCTGCGAATGATTTCCAACCATTCTGAGGGAACCTTTGAGCGCCTCCGTTACTCTTTAGGAGGCGACCGCCCCAGTCAAACTGCCCGCCTGACACTGTCTCCCACCACGATAAGTGGTGCGGGTTAGAAAGTCAACACAGCCAGGGTAGTATCCCACCAGCGCCTCCACGTAAGCTGGCGCTCACGCTTCAAAGGCTCCTACCTATCCTGTACAAGCTGTGCCGAATTTCAATATCAGGCTGCAGTAAAGCTCCACGGGGTCTTTCCGTCCTGTCGCGGGTAACCTGCATCTTCACAGGTACTATGATTTCACCGAGTCTCTCGTTGAGACAGTGCCCAAATCGTTACGCCTTTCGTGCGGGTCGGAACTTACCCGACAAGGAATTTCGCTACCTTAGGACCGTTATAGTTACGGCCGCCGTTTACTGGGGCTTCAATTCGTAGCTTCGCAGATGCTAACCACTCCTTTTAACCTTCCAGCACCGGGCAGGCGTCAGCCCCTATACGTCACCTTACGGTTTTGCAGAGACCTGTGTTTTTGATAAACAGTCGCTTGGGCCTATTCACTGCGGCTCTTCAGGGCTTGCACCCTAAAAAGCACCCCTTCTCCCGAAGTTACGGGGTCATTTTGCCGAGTTCCTTAACGAGAGTTCGCTCGCTCACCTTAGAATTCTCATCTTGACTACCTGTGTCGGTTTGCGGTACGGGCACCTAATTTCTAACTAGAGGCTTTTCTTGGCAGTGTGAAATCAACGACTTCGCTACTATAATTTCGCTCCCCGTCACATCTCAACCTTGATGAGCACCGGATTTGCCTGATGCTCAGTCTTGATGCTTGGACGTACATAACCAACAGTACGATCGCCTATCCTTCTGCGTCCCCCCATCGTTCAAACAATCTTAGGTGGTACAGGAATATCTACCTGTTATCCATCGCCTACGCCTGTCGGCCTCGGCTTAGGTCCCGACTAACCCAGAGCGGACGAGCCTTCCTCTGGAAACCTTAGTCAATCGGTGGACGGGATTCTCACCCGTCTTTCGCTACTCACTCCGGCATTCTCACTTCCAAGCGCTCCACATGTCCTTGCGGTCATGCTTCGACGCCCTTGGAACGCTCTCCTACCATTGTCCGTAAGGACAATCCACAGCTTCGGTAATATGTTTAGCCCCGGTACATTTTCGGCGCAGCGTCACTCGACTAGTGAGCTATTACGCACTCTTTAAATGATGGCTGCTTCTAAGCCAACATCCTAGTTGTCTGGGCAACGCCACATCCTTTTCCACTTAACATATATTTTGGGACCTTAGCTGGTGGTCTGGGCTGTTTCCCTCTCGACTACGGACCTTATCACCCGCAGTCTGACTCCCGCATTAAATTATCTGGCATTCGGAGTTTGTCTGAATTCGGTAACCCGAGGGGGGCCCCTAGTCCAAACAGTGCTCTACCTCCAGTAATCATCATGCGAGGCTAGCCCTAAAGCTATTTCGGAGAGAACCAGCTATCTCCAGGTTCGATTGGAATTTCTCCGCTACCCACACCTCATCCGCTCACTTTTCAACGTAAGTCGGTTCGGTCCTCCATTCAGTGTTACCTGAACTTCAACCTGGACATGGGTAGATCACCTGGTTTCGGGTCTACGACCTGATACTCATTCGCCCTGTTCAGACTCGCTTTCGCTGCGGCTCCGCATTCACTGCTTAACCTTGCATCAAATCGTAACTCGCCGGATCATTCTACAAAAGGCACGCCATCACCCATTAACGGGCTCTGACTACTTGTAAGCACACGGTTTCAGGTTCTATTTCACTCCCCTTCCGGGGTGCTTTTCACCTTTCCCTCACGGTACTGGTTCACTATCGGTCACTAGAGAGTATTTAGCCTTGGGAGATGGTCCTCCCGGATTCCGACGGAATTCCACGTGTTCCGCCGTACTCAGGATCCACTCAGGAGGGGACAGTTTTTCGACTACAGGACCTTTACCTTCTCTGGTTGATTGTTCCAAAATCATTCGTCTAAACTGTTCCTTTGTAACTCCGTATTGAGTGTCCTACAACCCCAGAGTGCAAGCACTCTGGTTTGGGCTCTTCCCGTTTCGCTCGCCGCTACTCAGGGAATCGAGTTTTCTTTCTCTTCCTCCGGGTACTTAGATGTTTCAGTTCTCCGGGTGTGCCTTCTCATATGCTATGTATTCACATATGGATAACATGACATGACTCATGCTGGGTTTCCCCATTCGGAAATCTCTGGATCAAAGCTTACTTACAGCTCCCCAGAGCATATCGTCGTTAGTAACGTCCTTCATCGGCTTCTAGTGCCAAGGCATCCACCGTGCGCCCTTAATAACTTAATCTGTTATTAATAATGTGATGTCTGCATGAATGCAGACGCGCGATTTCAAGAATTCATAAAATGAACTCACTCGGTATTGCTTGGTAAAATCTTTTTTCTTCTTCATTGCTTATCTAGTTTTCAAGGTACATTTTAAAATAATGGTGGAGACTAGCGGGATCGAACCGCTGACCTCCTGCGTGCAAAGCAGGCGCTCTCCCAGCTGAGCTAAGCCCCCAAATCACTGGAATATATTAAACTATTAATGGTGGGCCTAAATGGACTCGAACCATCGACCTCACGCTTATCAGGCGTGCGCTCTAACCAGCTGAGCTATAGGCCCATTTGAATGTATAAACATTCAAAACTGAATACAATATGTCAGACGTCAATTCCGAAGGAATCTCATGGATTCCTTTTCCGTATAATCCTTAGAAAGGAGGTGATCCAGCCGCACCTTCCGATACGGCTACCTTGTTACGACTTCACCCCAATCATCTGTCCCACCTTCGACGGCTAGCTCCTAAAAGGTTACTCCACCGGCTTCGGGTGTTACAAACTCTCGTGGTGTGACGGGCGGTGTGTACAAGACCCGGGAACGTATTCACCGTAGCATGCTGATCTACGATTACTAGCGATTCCAGCTTCATGTAGTCGAGTTGCAGACTACAATCCGAACTGAGAATGGTTTTATGGGATTTGCTTGACCTCGCGGTTTTGCTGCCCTTTGTACCATCCATTGTAGCACGTGTGTAGCCCAAATCATAAGGGGCATGATGATTTGACGTCATCCCCACCTTCCTCCGGTTTGTCACCGGCAGTCTCTCTAGAGTGCCCAACTGAATGATGGCAACTAAAGATAAGGGTTGCGCTCGTTGCGGGACTTAACCCAACATCTCACGACACGAGCTGACGACAACCATGCACCACCTGTCACTCTGTCCCCCGAAGGGGAACGCTCTGTCTCCAGAGTTGTCAGAGGATGTCAAGATTTGGTAAGGTTCTTCGCGTTGCTTCGAATTAAACCACATGCTCCACCGCTTGTGCGGGTCCCCGTCAATTCCTTTGAGTTTCAGTCTTGCGACCGTACTCCCCAGGCGGAGTGCTTAATGCGTTAGCTGCAGCACTGAGGGGCGGAAACCCCCCAACACTTAGCACTCATCGTTTACGGCGTGGACTACCAGGGTATCTAATCCTGTTTGATCCCCACGCTTTCGCACCTCAGCGTCAGTTACAGACCAGAGAGCCGCCTTCGCCACTGGTGTTCCTCCATATCTCTGCGCATTTCACCGCTACACATGGAATTCCACTCTCCTCTTCTGCACTCAAGTCTCCCAGTTTCCAATGACCCTCCCCGGTTGAGCCGGGGGCTTTCACATCAGACTTAAGAGACCGCCTACGCGCGCTTTACGCCCAATAATTCCGGATAACGCTTGCCACCTACGTATTACCGCGGCTGCTGGCACGTAGTTAGCCGTGGCTTTCTGGTAAGGTACCGTCAAGGTACGTTCAGTTACTAACGTACTTGTTCTTCCCTTACAACAGAGTTTTACGATCCGAAAACCTTCTTCACTCACGCGGCGTTGCTCCGTCAGACTTTCGTCCATTGCGGAAGATTCCCTACTGCTGCCTCCCGTAGGAGTCTGGGCCGTGTCTCAGTCCCAGTGTGGCCGATCACCCTCTCAGGTCGGCTACGCATCGTCGCCTTGGTGAGCCGTTACCTCACCAACTAGCTAATGCGCCGCGGGTCCATCTATAAGTGACAGCCGAAACCGTCTTTCACTGTTTCACCATGAGGTGAAACATATTATCCGGTATTAGCTCCGGTTTCCCGAAGTTATCCCAGTCTTATAGGTAGGTTACCCACGTGTTACTCACCCGTCCGCCGCTGACTTTAAGGAGTGCAAGCACTCCTGTCTGTCCGCTCGACTTGCATGTATTAGGCACGCCGCCAGCGTTCATCCTGAGCCAGGATCAAACTCTCCATAATAGTTTGTTTGATAAAAGCTCTTTGATTGGTTGAGCCAATCACTCTTGACATTGTACAAACTCGGCTGCCCGAGTTCGCAAATGCGACTAGCGATTAAAATCGCAGTCTTATTTGGAATTAACGTTGACATATTGTCATTCAGTTTTCAATGTTCATCAATAAGTTTATATGGAGCGGGTGATCGGAATCGAACCGACAACATCAGCTTGGAAGGCTGAGGTTTTACCACTAAACTACACCCGCTTATTTAAAATGATTAGTGCGGCCGAGAGGACTTGAACCTCCACGGGATTAACTCCCACTAGGCCCTCAACCTAGCGCGTCTGCCGTTCCGCCACGACCGCGCGTTAGTCGGCATTACTATGTTTGTCTGTTTTAGCGACAAGATTTATTATATTACTTATCAGTTGTTAAGTCAACACTTTTAATTATTTTTTTCAAAACTTTTTAAAAGTGACCCCTACGGGATTCGAACCCGTGTTACCGCCGTGAAAGGGCGGTGTCTTAACCGCTTGACCAAGGGGCCTTTATTTCAACAACGAATATAATCATAAGACGAAACGCATGATAAGTCAATACAAAAACAGCTGACACGTAAAATTATACTTTACGTGTCAGCTGTAACTTCGCTCGGCATTTGCCGCAACCATATTTGTCGAGATTAACTCTCCTCATTCTATAATAAACCTGACCGCACTTAGTGCATTGATACTCATAGTTAACTCTTGGCTCAGGTAACGGGCTGCAATACCTGGGGGCTCCTACTTTGAAGCTTAAGTTTTTGAAGTCCTTGTCACGATGTCTGTATCCTAGTCCTTCTATATGAAGATGATAATGACACAGTTCATGCTTGATGATACTGATCAAGGCCTCCTTACCGAACGTTTCGTACTGTTTGACATTGAATTCCAGATGGTGCGAACGCAGTAAATAGCGTCCTCCTGTTGTTCTCAGTCTATGATTGAAGACGGCTTGATGGCGGAATGGGCGGTCGAAGTACTGCAAGGATAGTTCTTCGACGAGCTGCTGAAGTTCTTCGTTTGTCACTTAGGCGCCTTCATCGTCAGCGCTACTTTCCCTTTATCCAGGTCGACATGCTCTACCCAGACATCAACAATATCGCCGACACTCACTACATCTGTCGGATGCTTCACAAATTTATTGGACAACTTCGAAATGTGAACAAGCCCGTCCTGTTTGACACCGATATCAACAAATGCGCCGAAATCAACTACATTCCTCACTGTGCCGGACAGTTTCATTCCTTGCTTCAAGTCTTCCATTGATAATACATCTGACTTTAACAACGGGACATGGTAAGCATCCCGGGGATCTCTTCCCGGTGCTACAAGTGCAGCGATGATATCTTCCAAAGTAGGAACACCGATATCAAGCTTAACACTCATCGCCTGTTTGTCTATATGACTCAATTGCTGTTTCAATGAATCGCTGCCGAGGTCATCAATAGAAGAACCGATCTCATCGAGTAATGTATAGGCAGCTTTGTAGCTCTCAGGGTGAATCGCGGTTGTATCAAGCGGTTCTGTGCCGTCAAGTATCCGCAGAAAGCCGATACTCTGCTCAAATGTTTTTTTGCCGAGACGCGGGATTTTCGCAATTTCCTTTGAATGTTTGATCGGTCCGGCAGATTCGCGGTATTGGATAATGTTGTCTGCAACAGTGCTCGACAATCCGGAGACATACTGCAGTAACGGAGCTGACGCTGTATTAACATTGACACCAACCTGGTTGACTGCCGTCTCAACAACAAACGTCAGTGCATCGTTCAATGCCTTCTGGTTCACGTCATGCTGATACTGGCCGACGCCGATAGATTTCGGATCGATTTTGACGAGTTCACTGAGCGGGTCCTGCACGCGGCGGCCGATAGACACTGCACTGCGCTCCTCCACTTTGAAGTCAGGAAATTCATGGCGCGCGAGCTCACTTGCAGAATACACCGATGCACCTGCTTCATTAACGATGATAAAAGATACATCGAGATGATGCTTATTGATCATCTCTGCTGTAAACTGCTCAGTTTCACGGCTTGCTGTGCCGTTACCGATTGCAATCAGTTCCACATCATGCTGCTTAATCATGTCGACAAATATTTTTTCAGCGGCATCTTTTTTGTTGACCGGCGGATGCGGATACATGACTGATTTAGCGACAAATGTTCCATACTCATTGATCACAGCAAGCTTACATCCTGTTCTATAGGCAGGGTCGACTCCAAGAATCACCTTGCCTTTAAGCGGTGCCTGCAGCAGCAGGTTTTTTAAGTTGACCGCAAAAATGTCAATCGCCTGAGTTTCGGCTTTTGTCGTCAGTTCATTTCTTACTTCACGCTCAATGGACGGCATAATCAAGCGTTTCAGACTATCCATAACAGCCGCTTCAAATAAACCAATCGTATTGGTCCGGCGTTCGATGACTTGATTTCGTAAGTATAATGCCAGCCTGTCCAGATCGACATTGATACTTACCTTCAGAACTCCTGCGTCTTCACCTCTGTTAATAGCAAGCACTCTATGAGGAACGATGGACTTGACTGGTTCTTCGTAAGCATAATACATCTCAAAGATGCCTTTCTCATCATCTGCACCTCGTTTTTTTGCAGCGGTTATATTACCGTTGTCCTGTACAAATTTCAAAATATAGCTGCGATATTTAGGTTCGTCAGCAATCTGTTCAGCGATGATATCCTTTGCGCCGTTCAATGCATCGCCAGTAGTAAGTACTTCATCGCTCAGAAATTCTCTTGCAGCAGCGTCAATATCCATATCGTTGAATGCCAGCAGTCTGTCTGCAAGCGGCCCTAGATTTTTGCGTTTCGCCTCTGTTGCCCGGGTTTTCTTCTTCTGTTTAAAAGGGCGGTACAAATCTTCCACACGCTGCAATTTAACTTGGCGAAGAATATCTTTTTTTAATTCTTCAGTCAGCAGTCCCTGCGAATCGATAGCACGGATCACTTCGTCTTTACGTTTCTGCAGGGCAGCCATATACATGTATTCCGTTTCAATCTCTTTGATCGCCACTTCATCAAGTCCACCTGTCGCTTCTTTCCGGTATCTCGCGATAAAGGGCACTGTATTCTTCTCTTCCAGCAGTGCCAGCACTGCTTTTATCTGTTCCTCTTTGAAGGACAGTTTGTCGATGATCAGTTTAATAATATGCTGTTCCATAATGACCTCCTTGATTCATAACGAGTGTAACATAAAAAAGCATGTGTCTCATCGACACATGCTGAATTTATTCGCTCGTCTGAACTGCATCGCGCAATTTTTTAATGGCTGTGCGCTGCAGCCGTGACACATGCATCTGACTCAAGCCGACTTTTTCACCTGTTTCTTTCTGGCTTAAGCCTTCGATAAAGGTACATTGAATAATTTCACGTTCTCTATCTGATAGAATAGGGATGATCTTCTCAAGAATCATTCGTTTCTCAGTCAGTTCATAGCCTTCTTCCTGTCTGCCCATGACATCAAGAAGAGTGACCGTAGAGCCATCTTTGTCCGCTTCGATTGAATGATCGACACTTAACGCATTATAGCTCTGTCCCATTTCCATCGCTTCCAGCACTTCTTCTTCAGTGACTTCCAGAAAGGCTGCGATTTCAGAGATTTTCGGTGAACGTCCTAATGAATTTGTCAGTTCATCTGTTGCTTTTTTAATTTTAGGGCCGATTTCTTTAATACGTCTCGGCACATGGACACTCCATGTCTTGTCGCGTAAGTAGCGTTTGATCTCACCGATGACTGTCGGCACAAGAAAGGCTTCGAACTTCCGTTCAAACGATACGTCAAACCGATTAATAGCACCGAGAAGTCCGACCATACCGACCTGCACAAGATCCTCGTGATGACTCTGCCCTTTTGAATAGCGGTAAGCCAGTGACTCAACGAGCTTCTGATAATGCTCCACCAAAGTAGTCTGAGCCATTTCATCCTGAGTGTCTTGATACAATTTAATCCAGGCATTGATTTCTTCTGGCGTTACATTATTATAGCCTGCTAAGTCTTTCGCCATCAGGTTGCACCTGCTCCCCTGCGATGTACTTCGTCATACTGATTGTTACACCTGCATCTTTTTTAATATTGACCTCATCCATTAAAGATTCAATCAAGAACAAGCCTAAGCCACCTTCACGAATAAAGTCGACATTTTCATCTTCATTATATGGTCCCAGTTCTGCCTTAGCCTTCTCATAATCAAAGCTCTGCCCTGAATCAGACACAATGACTTCTACTTTGTCTTCAAAAATGACGTAACCTACTAGTACGTCACCTTTCACTTCATCTTGATACGCGTGTTTCACTGCATTAGTCACTGCTTCAGAAACCGCAATTTTTGAGTCTTCGATGTCATCATAAGAAGCCCCGATTCTGCTCAAAATACCTGATAATGTCAAGCGGACTAAACCTACATACTCAGCTGATGCCGGAAAGTGCATTTCAACATAATCATAATTTGACATCACTCAACCCCCGTTCCATCGTTCACATGCATCAACTCTTTTAGACCGGTAATGTCAAACAGACGCTCAATACGGCTGTTAGCACCAAGAACAAATAGCTCATGGTCATGTTTGTTTAATTCTTTGAGAGTCCCTACAAATAATCCTAACCCTGTAGAATCCATATAGCTGACGTTTTCAATGTTAAGATGGATATCATGTGTGCCCTTTTGGCGAAGCGGCTGCAGTACTTCTAGTAGTTCAGGTGCTGTATATACGTCTAGTTCCCCTGCTACATTTATATTATAGTAGGTTTCATGTTCAGTTGTCTCAATAGTCAAGTTCATCTTATACACTCCTAATTAACTTTGCAGTTTCTATAATCTATTTGTTATACCCGGCAGACTTTGTTATAAACTTATAACAGTTATTGAATCTTCTTAATGATGAGTATCGTTAAATCATCCCGTTTTTTCGGATCCTGCTGTTTCAGCAGTTCTTCATAAACCACCTGCACAATATCCTGTGGATGCAGATGTTTGTATTCACGGATGATCTCAAGCAGTTCTTCTGTGCTGACAAATTCTCCGTTCAATCTTCGTATTTCAGAAAATCCATCCGTAAAGACGATGATCATATCACCTATCTCCAGCTGATGCTCTTCCTGATCATAGCGCGTTGAAGGATTGATTCCGAGTACGATGCCTCGTGCCGACAATTCCTGAAATGTATCACTGTTGTCACGATAAATATAGCCTGGTTCATGACCCGCGGAACTGTAATAAAACTTACTATTTACTTCTTCGTATAGTCCGTAGAACATGGTGACAAACATATTTTGATTGACATTCTTCTCAACGACGCGGTTCAGTCGTTTCAAGCCGTCACTCGGCAATTGCGAATGACCATAGGAATCCATACCGAACTTGATCATGCTCATCGCAAGCGCTGCAGGAATTCCCTTGCCAATGACGTCGGCCACAGCAAAACTCATCGTACCATCTCTATGGTCAATCAAGTTGAAGTAATCCCCGTTAACCCGCTGAGCCGGCACACTGATCGCTCCGATTTCAATGCTGTCAAGCTTAGGAATCGATGTCTTCAGCATCATTGACTGCAGACTGACAGCGACATCCATCTCTTTGTCATGCGCTTCCATCTTGCGGACAAGTGCTTTGTAATCACGGTAAGAAAAACCAAACCCTATAATCATTTCAAGCAGTACGTCCATAGAGTACTTCGCTTCTTCAGCAGTCAGTTCTTTCTCCAGCATCAAATCTTTGTGCAGTGACACGATTTCTTCCGGAGAAACGTCGTTCTCGATGGCTTCAAAGCTCAAATCCTGAAGACCATCCAGATCTTTTTCGTTCTTCGAAGCAATATATTTATCAAAAATAATATTGTACTTCTCTACGAGCGTATCTATATGATTCATTTAGTACCCCCTAACTCATTCCAATGAAAAAGACTTTAGTCTCCTAAAGTCTCAGACATTTAACATGACACCATTATTCTTGATCATGACCCTGCAGTCCAAGACTGATTTCCAGCGCATGATCAACTTCACCCATTTTCTCAGCTGACAGCACAGTGAGCTTATCTATCAATCTGTTCTTATCGATTGTTCTGATCTGCTCAAGTAGAATGACTGAGTCTTTATCTAATTGATGGTTGGTTCCACCAATCTCAACATGAGTCGGGATTCGCGCTTTATTTATCTTTGCAGTTATAGCCGCAACAATCACGGTTGGACTGAACTTATTCCCGACGTCATTCTGTATAATGACAACTGGTCTCTTGCCACCCTGCTCCGATCCTTTGACAGGCGATAAATCTGCTAAATAAACATCACCGCGTTTCATTTATTCACCATCTTCAGAAGCGCAGCAGCGATCACTCTGTTCGCTTGCCTCACATTCCAGTGCAAATTGCTCATAAGAAATCATCAAGTTCAGTTCAGCCATTGATTGATATCCTTCTGCCAATAATTGTTCAAACTTCTTCATGATTATCCTCCATTCAAACAACGAATTAACATAATCATATCAAATGAATATCATAAAAACTATATTTATTTGAGTAATTCATTATAAACAACTTGCGAGCCATTCGTGTGATAAATTCTCGGAAGCCTTCTGCTGAGGTTACACATCACTTCATAGCTGATGGTCTGCTGTTGGGCAGCAGCGCGTTCCATAGACTGGCCATCACTATGGTGGTCAATCAATATCGCCTTGTCACCGACTTTGATGCCCGGCGGTACAACTGCCATCAACTGATCCATACAGATACGGCCGACAATCGGGCAGTCTGATCCGTTAATATTGATTGTATAGCCTTCCATACTACGCAGAAAACCATCACCATAGCCGATCGGTAACGTCGCAATCGTCTCGTCATCCTGCGCTGTATAAACGCCTCCGTAGCCGACACTTTCTCCTGCGGACAGCTGTTTGACAAAACTCACAGTACTCACGAGCTGCATGGCCGGTTGAAGCTTCAGAGGTGTCTTTTCTTTGATGAATGGTGATGGATAATAGCCGTACAGACTAATTCCGAAGCGGATCGCACTGCATTCTGACATATCATAGCGCAGTGCAGCAGCAGAATTCTGACAGTGAATAAAAGGCGGCTCATCTGTCATCTTCACCATCGTCATGAATTGGTCATACGCCTTAGCGGTCGCCGAACTGTCTATATCTGCACAGCTGAAATGTGTGAACACGCCTTCAAATACTAATTGTGGGTGCTGTTTAATCGCTGCAACGACGTCGCGGTATTCAGCCGCTGTATGAATACCAATCCGGTTCATGCCGGTATCAATCTTCACGTGCAGCCAAAGCGGCTTATCATTGCCATCTTCTAAAGATGACAGTGCCTCATCAAGCCAGTCTTGTCCTGGAACAGTCAATGCTACCCGGTGACGCACTGCTTTGCTGATATCTTTCGGTTCAATGATGCCCATGATCAGAATTTTGGCTTTAATGCCATGCATTCTCAGCTCAATCGCTTCGTCGAGCGTGGCCACCGCAAAAAACTCCGCGCCCTGTTCCATCAGATGGCCAGCCACTTGTACAGCACCCATCCCATAAGCATTGGCTTTGACGACAGCCATAACGGTTTTATTAGGATGCAGCCGCTGTACTGCTTTGAAGTTTTGAGCGATAGCATCTAGATCAACATTGATATAACTGGGTCGATAATATTTTGTGGTCATGTCCTCACCTCAAATTGAATTACATAGATTTTAACATAGTTTATCAACTAAGAGAAAATGACTCGGACTCATAGTTTTTCCAGTACGACGAATGCTGTTGCGACGCTTGCTGAGTGGGCGATGGTCACATGCACTTTGTAGTGGTCATCATCAATATAAGGTTTACCTTTCTCATCGTTCAAACAGCAGATTTCATTGAAGCGGAACTTGCTGCCGATACCTGTTCCATAGGCTTTTGAATAGGCTTCTTTCACCGCAAATCTACCAGCCGTGAAACTCACCCGGCGGTCGTCATGTGACATGTCTTTTAAGAGCTCGATCTCTTCAGGATGCAGTATCCGCTTGATGAATTTCTCGCTCATCAAGTTTCTGATACGCTCAATTTCTATAACATCTGTTCCGATCCCTGCTATCATTGCCATCTTCTCCTCTCAAGACGCTTGACTACCTGCGCAATATCATGTTTAATCTGTTCTGCTTCATCGTCGTCAATCAAATGAATAGAAGCGCCGCCGCCCGCTGTCGTAATATCCACGGTCTTCAGCCCGTAGCGCTTCATAATCGGGCCGACTGTCGTTTCGACATTTTGAATCCGGGTGAACGGAATGATTGATGTCTTGTTGATAAAAACACCTTGCTGAATAATCAGTTCGTCGTCCTTGATGTCATAACGGTACTTCCTATAGGTGATGACAGGTTCAATGAGGACAAACCAGATGACCTGAACGGCTACTTCTACGAGCAGAATATAGATGACCCACATCGGAATCCAGTCGAAGTAAAAATATTTAAGCAGCCATATGCCGGTCGTCACAAGCAGTACGATTGAGGCAGCGATACTATTAGTGATCTGCCACACACGGACTGCTGAAGGATTAACGTGTTTCATATTCCGCTCCTTCCTGATGCATGAACCAAGCGTAAATACGGGCCGCATCATTAAAGTCCACTATCTTCAGCGTATTCGATGCATTGAGCGCACCTGCTGAATGTTTCACTTCAACAGTCGCCAGCCGCGCCTTTTCAAGGAAGACATTGTCCCGAATATTAACTGCGATCAGCTTGTCTTCTTTAATCAGCGCTGTTTTACTGGTCAACAGCCCGACACTGCGTATTGTAATCTGATTATCATCGATTCTATAGCCGGAGAACCGGCAGCGCATCCAGGCAGATAATCCAGTTATGACTATAAGAATCAGTCCAATGATCCACGACTTATCAAACCAATAGTATTGAACGACAGCTGTCAGTGCGATGATGAACAACCAGTAGAACTGGACATAACGTCTGAATGAACGCTTCGGAATGATTCTGTTCACTTCTTCGTAACGGTAATCCGGCACGAGATGACGCATGACTTCCAGTCCTTCATCTCGTTTAATAAACGGCAGAATTTCAACCGTGCCAAGCAGTTCTTCCCTATCTTTTGCGTCGCTCGTAATCGTTGCTTTGAACGATGTATATCCGAACAACTGTCTTAAGAACGACTTCTCTTCCGTCACGGCCTGAATTTGCTCGACGACTACTAGTTTTTCCTTACGCTCAAATAGACCGTGTGTGATTTTCAGACGTTCACCATCATAAGTCAGCTGGTAGTTATAATATTTCAGCGCAGTAATGATGATACCGATGAGATAGCTGATGATAAGAATCATTATAATACCACCGATCAGCCATACTAAACTCTCTGCAACCAGCTGTTCAATCGGCTCTATACGGCCGCTTAAGTCAAATACTTCATCCAGCTGTGTATAGAGACCGAAACTGACCGCAAGAACGGTCCCCATCGCTCCACTCGTCACACTCATTAACATGATGTCTTTTAATTTCAATGCATAGACTTCGCGGAAAGAAGGTGTAACTCTCTCCTCCTGTTCCATGTCGTTGTCATCAGTCAATAACGTCTGTTTACGTGACTCCAGATAATCAGTGAGTGCATGTGCCGACGTTTCTGCTATACTATCCAGCTTAATGCCGTCACCCGGCGTCTTGACATCAAGGACAACACCACCGAATATTTGATTGACGATGGTCTTCGTCACTTCAATAGACTGAATCCGCGAAATATAGAGTTCTTTGACTGTCGTCTTAAACACACCATTCCTCATGACCAGCTTGTCGTCTTCAATCCAGTAAGTCGTTTTAATAGTTTCTATGACCGCTGTCAAAATAGAAACGACAGTTAATAACAGCAGCACAAGAGGAAATGTCAGCTGCCACCAGTTCGTAAAATCAAAGCCATCTCTGAATGAAAGAAATAAGGCAATCGCTATCGTAAACAAATTATCTTTGATGGCTTTCACTGTTTTGGATAAATAAGTGACTACATGCAGTTTTTGAGGCTCAGACATAGGCCGTCACCTCTTTTATGCGTTCAATGATGAGGCGGGCGAGCCGTTCTGCTTCAGCAGTCGACACATACGGAAGATTCAGCTGATCACCACTGGTTACCAACGTCACTTTGGCAAGCCCGAATCTTGAGGCAATCGGCCCCTGTGTGATCTTCACATGCTGGATACGGTCAAGCGGTGTTACAGTGCGCTTGTGATAATAGAGACCGCGCATCGTTTCTATCATCAACGGATGAATATAGAATGCCGTATGCCGATAACGAACGCCAGGTGCGAGCAGCATGAACAGCATGCCGAACAGCGGTATCGCATACAGTGCTAAGAGCCATAACGTCCAGTCGTAATGATTAATAAAATAATGCATCGCCACTACTGGTATATAGAGCAGAAGCATATACATTAAATAATGGCAGCGTTTAAGCTCAATAACAGTGACTGGTTCTTTACGCATTTCTTGAATTGATCGCATGTCATCCCTCCTTAAGTTAAATTATAACAAAAATAAAAAAGTTAAACGCCTGTTATCGGCATTTAACTTTTTGAAATGAGACTATTTTTTGTGGTCCGCAAATGTACGGCCTTTGAATGTTTTAGGTTTACTTGAGCCCGCACCACGGTCATAAGACTTACGACGACCGCCATCCTTACTGTCACGGCGTTTCTGCCCTGATTTGAAGTTGCGGCTGCCACCTGAATTATTACCGCGACGTCCGTAAGATGATTTTCCACCTTTACGGCCAAGTGGTTTTTCGAATGTCAACTGAACGTCCACGTCATTGTTTGACTGGATTAATTCTTGAAGCAATGCAGTAACCAGTTTAACGTCACCATATTCTTCAACTAAATTCGCAGCGATTGATTGAACCCGTTCTTCAGAAGGTTTTGCTACCCATTCAGCCACTTTTTTCTTAACTTCGCTTTCACGAGCTTTCATGACTTCACCAGGTGTTGGTGGACGAAGAGCTTTCATCGTGCGATTTTTCTGTTTTTCAATCTGACGGATATAATCCATTTCAATCGGGTTGACGAATGAAATCGCCATACCATGTTTACCGGCACGGCCTGTACGTCCGATACGGTGTGTATAACTCTCAACATCCTGTGGAATATCGAAGTTATAGACGTGTGAAACACCTGAAATATCAAGTCCACGTGCCGCAACATCTGTTGCGACAAGAATATCGATGGCATCGTTCTTGAATTTTTTGAGCACTTCAAGACGTTTCGCCTGTGTGATATCACCGTGAAGTCCTTCTGCACGGTAACCTTTTGAAATTAACGCGCTTGTCAATTCGTCCACACGACGTTTCGTACGACCGAAGACAATCGCAAGGTCAGGGCTGTGAACATCAAGGAAGCTTGTGAATGTATCAAATTTCTCAAGTTCTTTGATGATTGTGTAATACTCATCAATCTGTGGATCAGAATCTGTGTTCGTCATTGTTTTAACAACGACCGGATCTTTCATGAACTTCTGAATAAGTTCTTGAATCGCTTTAGGCATTGTTGCTGAGAACAATAAAGTCTGACGGTTTTCTTTAGGTAATTTGTCCATGATGAAACGCATATCATCAATGAAGCCCATGTTCATCATTTCATCTGCTTCATCAAGAATCAATGTGTTGATCTGGTCAGTCTTCAATGTGCGACGGTTCAAGTGGTCGATAACACGTCCTGGTGTCCCGACAACAATCTGAGGTTTTTTCTTTAATTCTCTGATTTGACGGTCAATCGGCATCCCACCGAAAATCGTCACGACTTGAATCCCTTGTCCACGGCCAAATGCTTTTAGCTGGTCAGCTACTTGGACAGCAAGTTCACGAGTCGGTGCAAGGATTAAACTTTGAATCCCTTCATTGTTCTTTACTTTCTCGATCAGCGGAATACCAAATGCACCTGTTTTACCTGTACCTGTCTGTGCTTGACCAAGTACGTCTCTACCCGCCATTGTGTGGGGAATACTATCCAACTGGATAGGTGTAGGATCTGTAAATCCTAGTTTTTCCAGCGCATTGATGGTAGGTTCGCTGATACCTAATTCTCTAAATTTTTGCAAAATTATTTTCTCCTTTTATTCGCTTGTTACTAAACATTTATGTGTGATTTTTCACTATGCTCACGCGTTAACTTCTCTATACTACCATCTGTACGAGTGAATAGCAAATGACCGAGCTTTGTTTATTGCGTTCCAGCAACAAAAAAAAGCTGCCCATCAGTGGACAGCTAACGTTCGTATACGCTTACAAATTTATTGTAAAATATTTTCAATGATTGTTTCAAGTTCCATCCCGCGGCTTGCCTTAAAGAGCACGGACACGCCTTTGTGCAATCGTGGTTTTAAATAGTCGGCAATCGCTGCTTTGTCTTCAAAATGATGCGCTTCAGTGAATGCTGCCGCTTCTTCATGAATATATTTGGCGGCACTGCCTACCGTCAGTACAGTCATATGTCTGCCTTCAAAATACTTGCCGACTTCTCGGTGATACGCTTCTTCATCCGGCCCGAGTTCAAGAACATCACTTAACACGATATATTTGTCACCCGTCATGTTCTCCACTGTATCAATCGCTGCTTTCATGCTGGTCGGACTCGCGTTATAAGCATCATTGATGAGCAGACTACCATGCGGCCCGTTGATTTGTTCCATCCGCATACCGGTCATTTCAAGATGCTGCAGATTAGCATTGATTCTGTCGTCAGTCAGACCGAAATAACGGCCGATGACGATTGCGATAGCAGCATTGCGGGCATTATGAATGCCGAGCATCGGCACTGTGAACACCGTCTCACCCGGTGTCACCTTGAAATGAATGCTGCCGTCGGTCATATTAACTGATGTGATCTGATGCATATTATCGTCATTTAAGCCGAGCGACGCTTTGTCACCGTCATAATGTTCTGCGTGCGGCTTCAACAGCGGCTCATCACCGTCGTAGATGAACAATCCATTAAGCCCTTCAGTAATCTCAAACTTCGCCTTAGCGATGCCTTCACGTGACCCTAAGTCCCGCATATGGCTCTCTCCGATATTAGTAATGACCGCAACATCAGGTCGTGCAATGGTGGACAACAAGGCGATTTCACGGAACCCGGACATTCCCATTTCAAGAATGGACACTTCAGTATCATCATCTAACTGACAGATGGTTAACGGCAGGCCGATTTCATTATTGTAGTTGCCGATTGTTTTCTTGACTTTGAAGTCTTGTGATAATACCGTACTGACCATATCTTTAGTCGTCGTCTTGCCGTTTGAACCTGTAATACCGATGACTTTCGGGTTCACTTGTTGAAGGTAGCAGGAACTTAATTGCTGCAGTGCTTGTTGGCAGTCATCGACGAAGATGAGCGGAAGACCGGCAGGCGGCTCTTCAACACCACGCTGCCAGAAGCTCGCAGCTGCACCGCTCTTTATCGCCTGTTCTACAAACCGGTGACCGTCCGTATGCTCTCCTTTAAAAGGGACGAACAATACGCCGTCTGCTATCTTTCTTGAATCAATGGCGACACCTGCTATTTCAAGAGCGCCGAACTGTTGATCGACCGAACCGCCGGCCATCTCTGCAATTGCTGATAATTTACGTTTAATCATATAAGTCAGTCCATTTTATATTTGATTTTTTTCTTGTCTGCATAGCGTTCTTTAGCGAGCTCAATCAATCGAGTGATCAGGTCGCTGTATGACATCCCCATATTCTGCCATAACAATGGATACATGCTGAACTTCGTGAAGCCCGGCATTGCGTTCGTCTCATTGATATAGATCGTATGGTCTTCTGTCACAAAAAAGTCTGCGCGTACGAGTCCTGAACAGTCCGTCGCTTTGAATGCTTCGACCGCCATGTTGCGCAGCGTCTCTGCTACATCATCCGGCAGGTCAGCAGGAATCTGGAGCTTAACTTTGCCGTCCTGATATTTTGCTTTGTAGTCATAGAAGCTGACGTCTTTGACCACTTCTCCCGGCAAAGTCGTCTCAGGATGGTCGTTGCCAAGTACGGCAACTTCGATTTCGCGTGCTTCAATCCCTTGTTCCACGACTAACTTACGGTCGAACTGAAGGGCTTCTTCAATACCTTGTACCAGCTCTTCCTTGTTCGTACATTTAGAGATGCCGACTGACGAACCGAGATTCGCCGGCTTGACGAACACGGGATATTGTAATTTTGTGTTGACGAGTTCAATGATGTTGCTGCGATATGTTTCAAACTCGCTGCGCAGGAAGCTGACGTATGGCAGCTGAGGCAGCCCTCGGTTCGCAAACAACTGCTTCATTACGAGCTTATCCATTGAACTAGAAGCTGCAAGTACACCGTTACCTACATAAGGGAGGTCCAGCACTTCAAATAAACCTTGAATCGTTCCATCCTCACCGTTAGGTCCATGAAGCAGCGGGAAAATCGCATCATATGTTCCACCGTCCACCGATTGACGGAGTAAATGAGTGATCGGCGCGTCAGCAGCTTTTGTCAGACGAAGCGATTCCGCATCTTCAACATCTGCTGTTACGGGGTCGCCTTTAATCCATTCACCATCGTTAGTGATATAGATGATATCAATCGCATATTTTTCTTTGTCCATCGCATTGATGACAGATTGAGCAGTTAATATAGAAACGTCATGTTCAGCACTTTTACCGCCGTAAACAAGACAAATATTTTCTTTAGACATAATCTTCCTCCAACATGTTAATATAGTAATATTATCACGATAAAAGTTGTGATGCATTATTTTATCATAACTACATTTCAAACTTCATATCTCATAAGGTATAATATAACCATTATCTATAGTAAGGAGCTATTCATGGTCTCAACACGCAAACGTAACTGGCTTGAGAAGATAGACTGGTGGCTGTTAATACTGCTCATCATGCTTGGCACTGTGAGTATGACAGTCATTATGTCGGCGATGGCAGGTCAGCAGTATCAGACAAACTTTGCTGAACGACAGGGCTTTTATTATGTCCTCGGCTTCATTATTGCATTGACATTAATGTTCATCAGTCCGCACACTTTAAGAAAATGGGTATGGCCGATTTATCTGGCGGGTAATCTGGCGCTGTTCGGCCTGTACGTACTGCCGGAATCATCATTTACACCGATCATCAACGGGGCGAAGAGCTGGTACAGAATCGGCCCTATCAGCCTGCAGCCCTCTGAGTTCATGAAGATTATCCTCATGCTCGCATTAGCAAATGTCATTTACCGGCATAACCGCTTTACATTCAATAAAACCATCCAGTCAGATGCGGTGCTGCTCGTCAAAATCTTTGCAGTCTCGATTTTACCGATGGGACTCATTCTACTGCAGAATGACTTAGGAACCACTCTTGTTCTGCTCGCGATTATCTTAGGAACAGTCGTTGTGTCAGGCGTCAGCTGGCGCATTCTTGCTCCTTTTTTAATCGGTGTCGCAGCAGTCGGAACGACATTGATCGCAGGGATTATTTATCGCCCTGACTGGGTCGAAAAAGTACTAGGTATACAGACGTATCAGCTCGGTCGAATCCATTCATGGCTTGACCCTGGTGCTTATAGTGAAGGAGACGGCTTCCACTTGATGGAATCGTTAAAAGCTATCGGCTCAGGCGGCCTGTTCGGCAAAGGATTTAAAAATGGTGAAGTCTATATTCCTGAGAATCATACGGATTTCATTTTCTCAGTCATTGGTGAGGAGTTCGGATTTATCGGAGCCATTGTCGTCTTAGTATTATTTCTTGCATTGTTCATTCATCTCATCAAACTCGCTCAGCACGCTGACCATCCATTCAGTGCTATTTTTCTTATCAGCTTTCTGAGCATGCTGGTGTTCCATGTTTTTCAGAACATCGGTATGACGATTCAATTAGTGCCCATCACAGGTATCCCGCTTCCATTCATCAGTTATGGCGGCAGTGCGTTATGGGCAGCGATGGCAGGTATCGGTATTGCGCTGAGCATCTACTATCACAATACGCATCCACAATAAAAAAAGCTGGCTTCCACGAGTAATTCTCAAAGGAGTCAGCTGTTTTATTTGGCTATTTCTATTTCAGTTTGGCAGGTGCGACATGTGGCAGCGTGCGCATTACTTCTAATCTAGACTTAGTTTTTGAAATATTAACTCCGAGCGTAGATAAGAGATTCACAACGTTCTTCATTTTGTCCTGTGTATTCGGCATAATAATCTCTCCTGTCTCTTTAATAATTATATTCTACCCAAATTATTGCTCATTATCCATAAGACTATGGACCTATTTGTGTAAATTTTTCGAAAAAATGATGTTCATTAAGTAAATGGATTAGGTGAGTGGATTAAAATGCTCAAAATAATGAATTGTCATGTATAATTGACACTAACAAAAAGGAGAAATGACTATGATAGATTACGTGACGCAGGAATTTCCTCAAATCTTCTCAACGCTGTTATTCATTGCTTTTATCTTTAATATATTTCTTGCCTTCATCTTAATCTTTCTGGAGCATAGAGCGGCGAGTTCTACGTGGGCATGGCTGCTTGTGCTGTTCTTTCTGCCGATTGCCGGCTTCATTCTCTACTTGCTGTTCGGCCGCCAGATTCAGCGCCAAAAGTTATTCAGACTTGATGAAGAAGACAAGGTGGCTCTTGAAACGATCATCAACGAACAGATTACAGCCCTCGATAGAAATCTACTGCATGAACCGACAGCAGAAATTGAGCAGCACAAAGATATGATCAGGATGATGCTGATCAATCAGCCGGCTTTTTTGACGACTGACAACAAAGTAGATGTGTTCACTGACGGACGCAAAAAATTTGACCGTCTGATCAAAGACATTCTGGAAGCGAAGCATCACGTTCACTTTCAATACTATATCTTTAAGAAAGATGGAATCGGCCTCGAAATCATCGATGCTCTTGAACAGAAGCTCAAAGAAGGCATAGAAGTGAAAATATTGTATGATGACATGGGCTCAAGAACACTGACACTGTCTAAGTTCAAACAATTCAAGAAGCTCGGTGGACAAGTTGAAGCGTTCTTTCCATCCATTCTGCCGCTGATTAATTTCAGATTGAACAACAGAAACCACAGAAAGATCGTAGTCATCGACGGACATATCGGCTATGTCGGCGGGTTCAATGTCGGCGATGAATATCTGGGGTTAAATAAACGCTTCGGTTATTGGCGCGATACGCACCTCCGTATTGAAGGAGATGCCGTCAATGCGCTGCAGCTCAGGTTCATGCTGGACTGGAATTCGCAGTCCAACCGTAACTACATGACCAATAAACCTGAATACTTCCCCGACGTCAAAAGTAATGGCAGCGTCGGCATACAGATCGCTTCCAGCGGGCCGGATGATAAGTGGCAGCAGATTAAATACGGTTACTTGAAAATGATTGCCGACGCCAAAAAATCAATCTATATACAGACTCCTTATTTCATACCGGACGAGTCGTTCCTCGACTCTCTGAAAGTCGCGGCACTCTCAGGTGTCAATGTCAACATTATGATCCCAAATAAACCCGACCATCCATTCGTCTACTGGGCTACTTATTCCAATGTGGCAGAACTGCTGAACACAGGTGCCAAAGTATTTATTTATGAGAATGGCTTTCTACATGCCAAGACTATTGTCATCGATGACGAAGTAGCAAGTGTCGGCACAGCAAATATGGATGTCAGAAGTTTTGACTTGAACTTTGAAGTGAATGCGTTTATGTATAATCACGAAATGGCTGTAAAAGTAAGAAAGACATTCGAAGAAGATGTCAAAGTATCGAGTGAGCTGACTGAAGAAATCTACAGTCAGCGCACGACATGGATCAAATTCAAAGAAGGTTTTGCGCGTTTGATCTCACCGATACTTTAAATATGGAAAAATATAAAATCACAGACGATGTTCAGAAAGAACACAGTATGAACTGCTAAAAAGCTGAATGCGGCCAACTTCTGGTGAGGTGTCAATTGATACGTGTAAGTGGTCAGCATCATGATCACTCCTATTTATTAGAATATTCAGATATTTTTAATGCTTATTATATTCCTGGCAGCTGATAAAGTAAACTATTTGAGAAAGGATTTTTTTAATGTCATCTATCATCCAAGCGACTGAAGCCTATGTCAAAACGATTAACGGGAGTGATTCATCCGGTCACGACTTCAGTCATATTGAACGTGTCCGCCGGACGGCACTGGCTATCGCCTCAGAAGAACAGGCTGATTTATTCATTGTTGAAATGGCTGCTCTGCTTCATGATACCGTCGATGACAAACTCGTTGATCCAGTGACCGCGTGGCAGGGCCTGGAAGCATTTTTTGACAGTATCCAGCTTGAGCAGCAGAGCCGTGATGACATCAGTCATATACTGCGCTATATCAGCTTCAAAGGTGGTGTTAATGCCGGTAAGCTGAAATCACTGGAAGGAAAAGTCGTTCAAGATGCTGACCGCCTCGATGCTCTCGGCGCCATCGGAATTGCACGGACATTTATGTATGCCGGTGCATTCAAAGATACGATGTATGACCCTGATATTCCGCCGAGAGAGTTGTCCAAGGTCAATTACCGGGAACCGTCAACGGCGATCAATCATTTCTATGAGAAGCTGTTTAAGCTGAAAGACTTAATGAACACTGAGACAGGCAGACGTCTTGCTGAAGAACGCACGCAGTACATGGAAGATTTCATTCACCGCTTCAAGCAGGAATGGCACTCATCTCAACGTCCTGTCAACTAAGAAACGACCTTCAAACTGAGTTTGAAGGTCGTTTAAAATTATTTCTTTCTCTTCTTTTTAGCTGCGACTGTTGTATTTTTCACAGCTTTTGCTTGATTCTGTTCATGTGCTTCCACTAATGGTTTCATCTCTTCATGAACTTTAGTTTTATAAAACTTATTCCCTAACCAAGTCTGGAATACGAGGAACAATCCACCGACAGCCCAATATAACGGCAATGCTGCAGGTGAGATGAATGACATCCACACGATCATGATCGGTGAAATGAACATCATGATCCGCATTTGAGCTTTTTGCTCATCAGGGATATTCTGCATAGAGACATAAGCCTGCAGTGCATAGACAAGACCTGCAATAATCGTCATCAACAGGTCAGTCTTTGTCAGCTCGAACCATAAAAAGTGAGGATATTCAGTAATACCGCCCGTTGACGGATATTTCAGTACGTAGAATAATCCGGTAACGATCGGCAGCTGAATCAGTAACGGCAGACAGCCCATATTCAAAGGATTGATGTTATTGTCTTTGTACAATGCCATCATTTCCTGATTGGCTGCCATTTTTTCTTCCTGCGTACGTGCACGTTTGACACGCTCCTGGATTTCCTTCATCTGCGGCTGAATCAAGTTCATTTTTTCTTTCATGATGCTTTGATTCTTATAAGTTTTCATCATGAACGGGAACAACGCCAGACGTACAATTAACGTAATAACGATGATCGCAAGACCGTAGTTGTGTCCCATATTGGCACCTAACCAATGAATTACGTGGTCAAGCGGTAGAACAAATGTATCATAGAAAAAGCCATTTCGGTTAGATTCTTTTGAGTAATCACAGCCTGCAAGAAAAATCATAATACCGAATAATAACGGCAGTAGTGCCTTTTTTTTCATTTCTTCACCTCGTAGTATTCTTTCACATAGAGGTTATTTTATCATATTTCAGCACTGTATCAAACTATTCCTACAGCGATTCTCAGTTTTTCTGATAATAATCCAAGTATGCCTTCACATCTTGTTCAATATTTTGACTTCTGGCGATGGACGAAATCGTCGATACACCATCAGCCCCTGCCTTTAAAATCAATTCGCAGTTTTTATTTGTAATACCACCGATGGCAACAATCGGAATGTCTTCATCGTATAAGCGCATCTTGCGGATAAGTTCGATACCGCCTGGTTTTTTTGCGTCGCTTTTAGAGCTTGTTTCATAGACTGGACCGACACCGATATAATCCACATACGTAAGGTCTGACTGGTCATATTCATGGAAGTCACTGACTGATAATCCGATAATCTTGTCCGGAAAATAATTGATGATCTCCTTAACATCCTGATCATCCTGGCCGAGATGTACGCCGTCTGCATCAATATGGACAGCGAGTTCCCAGTCGTCATTAATAATGAACGGGACCTGGTAGTACTGACACAGTTCTTTCAGTGTCAATGCCATCTGTTTCTTCGCCTCACCTGTCAACGCACCTTCGCCTTTTTCTCTGAACTGAAACATCGTAATACCTGCTTTGAGTGCTTCTGTCAGCACGCGTTCAATGTCACCATCTGGAACATCATTCGTTCCGCAAATAAAATAGAGTTGCAGCATTTGTCGATCAAACATTTACTTCACTTCTTCCGCTCGCATATTCTCTACTATGTCATTTTCTCCTGTGTCCTGCAGCATATCAAGCAGATTCATTTGAAAATGCCCGGGCAGAGTCCCATTATCCAGCTGTTCTGCGCGTTCAGCTGCTATATTATACCAGCTAACCGCCTCTGTCAGCATCGACAATGTCGGTTTAACTTCATTATATATAAAAGCGCTGACAATTGCCCCTAATAAGCAGCCGCCACCTGTCACTTTTGTTAACATCGGTGTGCCATTTGTAAGCTTCATCACTTGTCCATCGACACAAACTGCATCTTCCCGGCCTGTCACGACAACAGCTGTACTAAAATGCAGTCCTGCTGCACGGGCAATAGCTGAAGTATTCAAAGTCGTATCACTATCTGTTCCTTTCATCTCAGCTGCTGACAACAGACTCTGCAGTTCTGATGCGTTGCCGCGGATGACACTGATATCATAATGGTGCAGCAGTTTCAGACAGAAGTTCTTTCTGAACGCTGTAGCTCCGCAGGCGACGGGATCCAGCACGACAGGCACCGCATGACGGTTTGCTGATTGGATGGCTGTTTCGATTGACGGTATCACTGCTGCTGACAGAGTGCCGATATTGATCAGTACCGCGCCGCAGTGCTGTATCAACTCATCCAGTTCTTGTGGATCAGCAGCCATTATCGGACTTGCACCTAGCGCAAGCAGTCCGTTAGCTGTAAAGTTTTTGACGACATCATTTGTAATACATAGGACAAGCGGCGCCTCGTTTCTTACGTCATGAATTCTCATGATTGCTTTCCTCCATATAACTGAAATGGTTGACCGGGCCATTACCGTGACCAAGACCTGGTGCATGTTGAATGGCACTTGTAATATAGGCTTTTGCTGTCCGCACACTTGCTTCAATCGAACGACCTTTTGCCAGTTCTGCTGCAATCACAGCACTTAATGTACACCCTGTCCCATGTGTATGACGGGTAACTGTCCGTTCGGCCGGTAGTACGATACAGTCATGCTTAGTGAACAAATAATCAGTTGCATCACCTTCCATATGGCCGCCTTTAATGACGACTGCCTGCGAACCGATTTCATTGATGAAACGTCGTCCTGCACGATCGATATCATCCCGCGTTTCAATCGTCATCTCCAAAATGCGCTCAAGTTCTGGTAGATTCGGTGTGGCAACTGTTGCTACATCAAGCAGCTTATAACGCACGGCACTTTTCCCGGCGTCATCCAGTAAATCATCACCGCTTTTGGCGACCATGACAGGATCGATGACATAAGGAATGCGGTTGTTCAATATATACGGTCGAACCACATCCATCACGTCACTTGACGCAAGCATTCCAGTTTTGACAGCATCAGGGATAATATCACTGTATACACTTTTCAGCTGTGCTTCAATGACGTCCAGCGGCTGATCAAATACTTGCTGGACACCTGTCGTATTTTGAGCGACGATACTCGTCACCACACTCATCCCGTACACATGACGCGACTGAAATACTTTAAGATCAACCGTTGTCCCCGCACCACCTGACGGGTCGGTTCCCGCTATTGATAATGCACTCTTCATCATAACAGCCACTCCTCCTGCACAGCTGCCATATTGAAGAATCTTCTTTCGTGAATACAGCTCTCGAGAAAATTACGGCGAAGAATGTCCCGCTCTTTGGCTGTTGCCTGTTCGGCAAATGTATTGACCCAGCGGTCCAGATGCATCAACAGCTCATCCATATGAACCGTATAGAAATCGACCCACGGTTTCAGCGGATTACCGGTCAAATGATGATGCTCTGTAATTTTCAGAGCCAGCTGCTGATAGACGTAAGGGCACGGAGCCATCGCACAGATCGTGAAGCTGGCATCATCATAGCGGTAGGCGTTGTAATACATGTGTTTAATATAGTGATCGCTTGCCGGGTACCACACACCGTCTTTGATGATGGTGTGGTAATCTTCTCCGACGTAATCTGCCATCACTAAATGGGCCTCGATTTCCCCGTTCATCACAAAGTCTATTTGACCAAGCAGGAAGTTAATACCCTCACGATCATCTAGTTTAGCGATCAACAGACTGTATATTTTGGCGAATTCATTCAAATACAAGTGATCAGCTTTTAAATAATGCCGGACCGCTGCTTTGTCGATGGTTCCTTTAATGACACCTTGAATAAATGGATCATTGTAAATCGCTTCAATAATAGGTTCTGCCTGCTGCTTTAAGTCATCTGTAAACATTGAAATTCCTCCTTAAAATTAAAAAAAACCTATTTCCGCAGAAAAAGGCCTCATAAGAAGGATGCTTTCCTACGCTAGTATTAACTAGATCAGGTACAAGGGTTTGACGAAGTCATCTCAGCCATGAGGCACCCCTAGCAGTCAATAGGTTATTTTATTACTTTAAGGATAACGAATTATCTATAAAAACACAAATAAAAAAGCCATCCAAGAAGGATGACTTGTGCGCTGTTATAAGCGTGCGCCACATACTGGCCATGGTTGAGAACCACGTTGGCTGTATAAAATTTGAGCACGTTTTGTTTGTTCAGCTGCTGATGCTTGTGATGGTACACCTGATCCGCCTACTGAGTGCCAAGTTTGTACGTCGAATTGGTATAAACCATGGTAAGTTCCTGTTGCATCGACCACATTTGCTCTACCGCCTGATTCACAAGCTGCAAGTGCTGCCCAGTTAGCGCCGCTTCCAGCTGTAGATGTTTGAGTTGTTGCTGCTTTTGGCGCTTGAGTTACAGCTTTTGGTGCTTGGTAAGTAGTTTGTGCTGCTTTTGGCGCTTGAGTTACAGCTTTTGGTGCTTGATAAGTTGTTTGTGCTGCTTTTGGTGCTTGGTAAGTTGTAGTTTTTGGTGCTTGGTAAGTTGTCTGTGCTGGCGCTTTGTATTCAGTCGCTGGAGCTGCTTTCGGTGCAGTGTAAACTTTTTTAGGCGCTGCTACAGTAGCAGGTGCAGATTGAACTGCTGGTGCTGCTTGAACTGATTGAACTGGTTGAACATTCAATGTTTTGCCAGCGATGATTAGATCAGATGATAAGTTGTTCCATTGTTTCAATTGTGCAACTGTTACATCGAATTTTTTAGCGATTTTACCTAAAGTATCGCCAGATACGATTTTATATGTTTTTATAGATTCTGTTTTAGTTTCTTCATTTACTTTTAATACTTGGTTAGGAAGGATCAGGTTAGATGATAATCCATTCTCAGCTTTGATAGCTTCTACTGATGTACCATAGCTTTTAGAGATTCCCCATAAAGTATCACCAGATTTTACTGTGTGCTCTGCTGCATCTGCAGTTGCAGCGAAAGATCCTGAAACAGCTACTGCTGTTGTAACGGCTAATAATTTTTTCATAGTTTTGTTTTCCTCCTAGGCTTTTATAACTCTGCTAATAATATAACAGATAAAAATATTTCATAGGTTACAGACAAATAAAAGATATCGCCTTTTATTACAGCGTCATTACAAATGGAATAATTATCCTATTTACACGTTTGAACAGTCGAATGAGTAATGGCTATACGGTTTCTTCACTATTTTTATATGAAATTCACAAAATATGACGTTATCTGTCTGTAATGTTACAGGAAAAAAGTACCAATACTGAGATTGATACTCATTTTTTCATCTATTGGTTAAATCCCTTTTATAATTCTCATTTCTGATAGGCGGGTGTGTCCATCAGTAATTGATCAAGTGTTTGATTGCTCTGAATGACTTCCGATTTATCATTGTGTGTTTTTTTCATTTTGGATATTGTCGTGTCGTATTTATCGGCAATCACCCATAATGACTCACTTCTTGTGTCGCGATTTGACCAGGCCTCTGTCTGTGGCATTGTTATCATACTCGATACGATAACTGCACCTGCCATAACTGCTATCTTTCTCATTGTGTGCCTCCACCCTTGTTTCTTATATTGATAATACTTTAACACGAAATTCCGTACCTGTGGTTACAGCAATATGTTAAGTGACCGCTTTAAATTACGTAATGATTACAGAATGGTATCAATATAAATACCCCTTCAGACAGCACGACTGAAGAGGTATTTGTGGGTGTGAGTAATGAGAGTGCAGTTAAGCAATGACGGGTTCTTCCGGGGAAACTGTTTCTTTGTCACAGTGGTCACTAGTTTCTTCGATACTATCCAGCTGTTCAATGAATTTTTTGCTCTGCTCTTCACTGATGACAGCATGCGCTTCTGTTTTGACAGGTTCTGTGTTCAGACGCTCATCTGTCCGTTCACTGATAAACTGTTTCACCGCCGCTTCTTTGGCCATGATGATGGCATGTGTCTTTTCAGCATCTGATAGTTCGTTCCAGATTTCATCCGGTGTCTGTGGCAGCACATCATCTGTCTTGATAACACCGAAATTCGGTAGAAACTTAATGTTCTCGACAATAATCTCAGTAAAATATTGCGCTTTTTCTTCTCCAGCTTTGTAATATTTGTTACTGTGAATCTGACCAGTAATGCATACTGTCGACCCTTTTTTACAGTATTGAAGAATATTAGTCGCGGTTTTATTGAAAGCTTTGCAATGAAGAAAATCTACAGTCTGCGCATTTTCGTCTTTTGGTTTGTAACCTCGTTCAATCGCAATCGGAAACGTTACACAAATATGACCCGTCTTCTGATTCGATTGATTGGATTTCGGCACATTGGCTAGTCGTCCGACAAGCACAACTTTGTTTATCATATGTCACCTCCCTTCTAACACCAATATAATAGGAAGAATATCTTTTGAAAAATTGCAGAATATGGCGAAATGTCCTTAATTGTGCGTATAATTTAATGAACTGATGGTATTTCATCAAGTTATGCACAAAATTGATGCATTTTCAGGAAAAATGCATGTTATGATAATTTTGAATGAAAGAATCGTGTCATCTATAATGAAGGTGGAGGGATGGGAATGAAAACATTTAAGGCGGTACGGTTTCAAATAGTAGAAGACGGAGCGACTAATGAATACACGCTGCATGATGGCATCATTATCAATAAAGAGAACAGTGGGACAGGATGGCTCCTTGAAATATTGATTGACGACATCCATCGCGAGAAGATGGAAGCCTATCAAAAAGCAGGCACACTTCTGGATACACGGGTAGTGATTACGAGAACAGCTAATGATCCCGCGCTATTTGAATCAACGATCCAGAATATTATGCAGCTGGAAGATAAAATATCAGTGATTTTTGAATGTCATATTTATACATTGAGGCAAGCATATGCAGAGCAACTGCTGGAGCAATTAGTAGAAGATGGTCTGAGCGGCAGCGAACTGATCACGGTCTTCAACCGCATGATGGTTTCTAAACCAAAGTTAAAAGAAAAAGAAGACGAGATTGAATCGTTGGACTAGTTAGAAAGCCATGTTTTCGTCAGAATCGCATAATCAATCAAAACGTGGCCCTCTAATCCAGTTTGAAGGCCATGTTTTCGTCAAAATCTCACCATCAATCAAAACGTGGCCCTCTAATCCAGTTTGAAGGCCATGTTTTCGTCAAAATCTCATAATCAATCAAAACGTGGCCCTCTAATCCAGTTTGAAGGCCATGTTTTCGTCAAAATCGCGCTATCAATCAAAACGTGGCCCTCTAATCCTGTTAGAAAGCCATGTTTTCGTCAGAATCGCCCTATCAACCAAAACGTGGCCCTCTAATCCTGTTAGAAGGCCACGTTACTATGATTAATTATCTGTGATGGCGAAAGTGATTTCACAGCTGCAGGCGAGTTCGCCGTTTACAGTTGCTTTTGCTGTTCCTTTGCCGATCGGTCCCTTAATTTTGACAATCTCTACTTCAAGCAGCAGTGTATCTCCTGGTGTCACTTGTTTCTTGAAGCGACACTTGTCAATTCCGGCAAACAGCGCAAGTTTACCTTCATTAGCTTCCATACGCAGCATAGCAACGGCACCTACTTGAGCCAGCGCTTCTACAATGAGCACACCCGGCATCACAGCATAGTCAGGAAAATGTCCTTGAAAAAATGGTTCATTGCCACTGACTTGTTTCAAGCCGACACATCGTTTGCCGTCTTCCAGCTCTACTATGCGGTCAATCAATAAGAACGGATAGCGATGTGGAATCACTTTCTTAATTTCATCAAATGTCATTATCGTCTCCATTTAAGCAGCTCCTGTCAGTTTCAAAATATGTGTCCACGTTTTCGGATTGAATACATCAAGCGGTGAATGCAGAATACCATAACCCAGCATCAGCCCTATAATAAATAATAATAGAGATAAAATCACTACAATCAATACAATCATCATAATAGGAAGTTTTCTATAGACGATGTCTGTTTTTTCTACCTGCATCTCTCTTACCTCGTTTCTACGAATGCTTGTTGATCACCTGTGCGCTCAATAGCTGCACCGAGCGCTTTCAATTTGCCGTGAAAATTCACATAGCCGCGGTCTAGATGAGATAACTGTGTCACACGAGTATAACCTTCTGCTGCAAGCCCTGCTAAGACCAATGCTGCTGAAGCACGTAAATCTGTCGACTGAACAGCTGCACCGTGAAGCTGTTCTTTTAATATAACAGCTGTGCGGTTATTAACTTTAATGTGACCTCTCATCTTCACAAACTCATCCACATGCATGAATCTATTTTCAAATACTGTTTCTGTCATTTGACTGGATGTATCTGCTGTCAGCATTAACGCCATCATCTGCGCCTGCATATCTGTCGGGAATCCAGGGTGAGGCATCGTTTTTACTTCAACACCTTTTAACGAGCCGTCAGCTGATACATGGATACCATTCTCTTTGACGTCAAGTTTAACTCCCATCTCTTCAAGTTTTGACAGAAGTGACGCCATGTGATCTGCTCGTGCACCTTCAACGAAGACATCACCGCGCGTAATCGCAGCAGCAACCATAAATGTACCTGCCTCAATACGGTCTCCGATAATCGTATGTTCAACGCCTCGAAGTTCCGAAACACCATTGATTACAATGCGGTCAGTCCCTGCCCCTGTAATATCTGCCCCCATCGCATTCAAATAATCTGCAAGGTCAACGATTTCAGGTTCTTTAGCGACGTTATCCATCACCGTCGTGCCGTCAGCAAGTACTGCTGCCATCAAAATATTCTGCGTCGCACCGACACTCGGGAAATCAAGATAGATGGATGCACCGGTTAATCTACCGTTCACAGTTCCTACTAAATATCCATTTTCCTGAACAATCTCTGCACCTAGTGCTGTCAATCCTTTGAGATGCTGTTCAATCGGACGTGAGCCGATTGCGCAGCCGCCGGGCATCGCTACTTTGGCTTTGCCGAGACGGGCGAGCAGCGGTCCCATCACTAAAATACTGGCACGCATCTTACTCACATATTCATAGCTTGCCACATGGTTGAGCTCTGCTTCTGCATTGACGCTATATGTATTGTCGTCCTGTGCTGTCACGGTTACATTCAATCCGTCCAGCACATGACTGATTGTTTCAACATCTGATAACTTCGGCACATTGTGAAATACACTGACCCCTGTCGATCCAAGTATTGAAGCCGTTAAGATAGGTAACACTGCATTTTTGGCACCATCAATCTTCACAGAGCCTGTCAGCCTGTTACCACCTTTTACTAAAATTGTATCCATTCGAAATTTCCTCCACACTTATATATACATTATATACTATAACAGATGGCGCTCGTCCGTCAGTAATAAAACACCGCAATTTACAAAATTAATTTTTACATCCACGTCAGCTGCTGCGAAAAATAAATGATATCCATGATAAAATTGCTGACTAAGCTGCCAAGCGCGAAACTCATGAAAATCAGCAGTACTTGTATTTGTTTCGTATGATTTCCTTTGAACCACTGATCGGTGCGCAGCGATTGGAGCGCCCAGAAACTGATACATACGCAGATGACATGGACTATGATATGAATGAGCGCGTAAATACCTATATCCTGCATGACATTCCCTCCTTAAAATAAAAAAAGGATAAGACATAATGATTCAACTATGTCTTATCCTATCAAGTTCTAGCGGAATTTCGCTACATCAATCCGGTTGATGGCGCGAGCTAATGCTTTTTCTGCGCGGTGGTAGTCTACGTGCTCTTGTTGATCACTACTCAGACGTTCCTCCGCACGGCTTAATGAAGTTTTTGCGCGTTCGATGTCAATTTCGTTGGACTGTTCAGCAGACTGAACGAGGACAGAGACGCCTGTCGGTCTGATTTCAGCAAATCCTTCACTGACAGCTACATATTCCTGCTTACCAGCAATCGTAGCGCGAACAGCGCCGATTTTCAAGGGTGCAACAGTTGGAATATGTCCGGCCATGACACCCATTTCACCTGTTTCAGTTTGCAGTACAATCAGTTCAGCCTGATCAGTAGCATAAACTGAGCCATTAGGAGTGACTATATTTAACGATAATGTGTTCATATTTGCTTCCTCCTAAGTAGTTTAAACTTCTACGCCCATACCTTTAGCCTGTTCTAAAACTGCTTCGATACCACCGACTAGACGGAATGCATCTTCAGGAATATGGTCGTATTTACCTTCAAGGATAGCTTTGAAGTCCTGTACAGTTTGTGCAACTGGTACATAAGAACCTTTTTGACCAGTGAACTGCTCAGCAACGTGGAAGTTCTGTGATAAGAAGAACTGAATACGACGTGCGCGGTTAACAGTCTTTTTATCGTCGTCAGATAACTCATCCATACCAAGGATAGAGATGATATCTTGTAACTCACGGTATTTTTGCAGTGTCGCCTGTACTTGACGTGCTACTTCGTAGTGCTCTTCGCCAACGACAGCTGGTGTCAATGCACGTGATGTAGACGCTAACGGGTCAACGGCTGGGTAAATACCCATCTCTGTTAATTTACGTTCTAAGTTTGTTGTTGCATCTAAGTGGGCGAATGCTGTCGCAGGCGCCGGGTCAGTATAGTCATCGGCTGGTACGAATACCGCTTGAATCGATGTTACTGAACCTACGTTAGTAGACGTGATACGCTCCTGTAATTGCCCCATCTCAGTCGCAAGTGTCGGCTGGTAACCAACGGCTGAAGGCATACGGCCGAGCAGCGCTGATACTTCAGAACCTGCCTGCGTGAAACGGAAGATGTTATCGATGAATAACAGGACGTCCTGACCTTGTTCGTCACGGAAATATTCTGCCATTGTCAAGCCTGATAAAGCAACACGCATACGTGCTCCAGGTGGCTCGTTCATCTGTCCGAATACCATCGCTGTCTTCTTGATAACGCCTGAGTCGCTCATTTCGTGGTATAAGTCGTTCCCTTCACGAGTCCGTTCACCGACGCCCGCGAATACAGAAATACCACCGTGCTCCTGTGCGATATTGTTGATTAATTCCTGGATCAGAACGGTTTTACCTACACCGGCACCACCGAACAGACCGATTTTACCACCTTTGATGTAAGGCGCTAACAAGTCTACTACTTTGATACCTGTCTCTAAGATTTCAACTTTAGTAGATAATTCTTCGAACTTCGGTGCTTGGCGGTGAATCGGATCGCGACGCACGTCTGGACCAAGTTCTTCATCTAAGTCGATTTTCTCTCCAAGTACATTGAATACGCGACCTAATGTCACATCTCCGACTGGTACTGAGATCGGTGATCCTGTATCAGTAACAACTGCACCACGCTGAACGCCATCAGTTGAACTCATCGCGATTGTACGTACTGCATCGTCACCTAAATGAAGGGCAACTTCTAAAGCAAGTTTAGCAACGCCATCTTCACGTTGAATTTCTAAAGTTAAAGCGTTATTTAACGCTGGTAACTGGCCATTTTCGAATTTAACGTCAATGACTGGCCCCATCACTTGAATTACGTGACCTACTGCCATTATGATTTCCTCCTAAAGATTATTCCAGTGCGGCTGCCCCGCCGACAATCTCAGTAATCTGTTGAGTGATTGCCGCCTGACGTGCACGGTTATATTGTAGTGATAAGTCGTCGATAATTTCTTTCGCATTGTCTGTCGCATTTTTCATCGCTGTCATCCGTGAAGCATGTTCACTGGCTTTTGCGTCCAGTAACGCCCCGTAGATCAAGCTCTCTGCGTACTGCGGCAGAATGACTTCCAGAATTGCATCTTTGTCCGGTTCAAATTCATAGTTTGCTGCAGCGCCGCCGCTCAAGTTATCCTGGCTGACAGGGAGAATCCGACGTTCCTGAACAGATTGCTCAAGTACGCTGATGAAATGGTTGAAATGAATATAGAGTTCATCAAATTCACCCGTTTCAAAACGATTCACTGCACTATATGCTAATTCTTTGATGGATTTAAAAGACGGCTGTTCAGGCAGGCCGACGATTTCGCCGACTACGTTGTAGCCTCGTGACTTAAGGAAGTCACGTCCGACACTACCGATGACTAAAATCGCATAAGCTTCTTTGTTGTTGTTGTGACGTTCTTTAATCTGCTGCGTCACATTTTTAAGGACGTTCGCATTATATGGACCTGCCAGTCCTTTATCACTGGTCACGACAAGGTAGCCTGTCTTATTCACGGGACGCTTCACGAGCATCGGGTGAGAACTGTCATTACCGCTGCCGATACTTGCAATCGTTTCCTGCATTTTATCCATATAAGGATAGAAGCTTTTGGCGTTTTCTTCAGCACGGCGCAGCTTAGAGTTAGATACCATGTGCATAGCGTTAGTGATCTGGCTTGTCTTTTTAGTCGATGTAATACGCGTCTTAATCTCTCTAAGTGAACTCATTATGTCACCACCTTATTTACATGATAAATCGCTTGTATTATACAGATTTTTTGAAGACTTTTTTGAAGGCATTGATTGCTTCGATGAATTTCTCATCGGCAGGCAATCCTTTAGTCTCCCGAATTTCCTGATACAGGTGAGGTGCATTGTTACCTACCCAGCCAAGAAACTCATCTTCAAAACGTGTGATATCTTCTACTGGAATATCATCAAGGTGACCTTTAGTCAATGCGTAAAGGATGACAACCTGTTTATCAACTGTCAATGGTTTGTTCTGATCTTGTTTCAGTACTTCAACTGTACGTTTACCACGCTCAAGTTTCGCTTTAGTTGCCGGGTCAAGATCTGAACCGAACTGAGCGAATGATTCAAGCTCACGGTAAGACGCTAAGTCAAGACGCAGTGTACCTGCTACTTTTTTCATCGCTTTGATCTGCGCTGAACCGCCGACACGTGAAACAGATAAACCGGCGTTGATCGCTGGACGTACACCTGAGAAGAATAAGTCAGATTGTAAGAAAATCTGTCCATCAGTGATCGAGATGACGTTGGTCGGAACGTAAGCTGAGATATCTCCTGCCTGTGTTTCAACGAATGGAAGTGCTGTGATAGAGCCGCCACCTAAATCATCGTTCAACTTCGCTGCACGCTCAAGTAAACGACTATGTAAGTAGAAGACATCCCCAGGATACGCTTCACGGCCTGGCGGGCGACGTAATAACAATGAAAGCTCACGATATGCAGCAGCCTGCTTCGTTAAATCATCATAGACGATCAATACGTGTTTGCCGTTGAACATGAACTCTTCAGCCATCGCAACCCCTGCATAAGGTGCAAGGTATAGAAGTGGCGCTGGCTGTGCTGCAGATGCTGAGACGACGATAGTATAATCTAATGCACCGTGCTGACGAAGTGTTTCAACAGCTGTACGTACTGTTGATTCTTTTTGACCGATAGCCACATAGACACAGATCATGTCTTCGTCTTTTTGGTTAAGGATAGTATCAATCGCTACTGTTGTTTTACCTGTCTGACGGTCACCGATGATCAACTCACGCTGACCACGACCGATAGGTACAAGTGCATCAATCGCTTTAATACCTGTCTGCAGAGGTTCATCAACTGACTTACGGTCCATAACACCTGTAGCTGGTGATTCGATAGGACGCGTTTTAGATGTATTTAATGGACCTTTACCATCGATAGGTTGTCCAAGAGGGTTAACGACACGACCAATCAGTTCTTCACCGACTGGTACTTCCATGATACGTCCTGTACGTTTCACTTCGTTGCCTTCTTTGATTTCATTGTATGGGCCTAAAATAACGACACCTACATTGTTTTCTTCTAAATTTTGTGCAAGACCTAACACACCGTTATGGAATTCTACAAGTTCCCCTGCCATAACGTTGTCCAGACCATGAACTAATGCGATACCGTCTCCGACCTGGATTACAGTACCTACATCCGTTACAGTGACGCCAGACTCATAATTTGCGATCTGGGATTTAAGTAACGCACTGATTTCTTCAGCTTTGATGGCCATTTATGTCACTCCTTAGAAATATTATTGTTGGTGAAATGATTTTTCGATTTGTTTCAGCTCATTCTGGATTGAACCGTCATAGACAGTTGTACCAATCGTTGCGCGGATACCACCGATCAATTCTGGATTGATGATATTCTCAAGCAGCAACTTTTTGTAGCCTGTTCGGTTAATGAATGATTGACCGATTGCGTCTAGTTCATCGCTGGATAACGGATAGACAGATTCAACCTTCATATATTGTTGTTCATTGTATTCATTGTAATAAAATTCATAGTTATCTGCGATTTCACTCACGAGATTCAAATGTTTACGCTCTGCAAGTATCTGCAGCAAGTTCAGCAATGGCTGATCGACACCGTTGAATGTATCTTTGACGAATTGGATGCGTGCATCTGTCGATACTTTAGGGTCTTCTGTAAAGAGCTGATAAGCTTTACTGCCGTTCACTGCTTGTTTAATCTGCTGTAAATCAGCATGAACGCTTTCTTGGACGCCGTTGTCACGGCTGACTTCGAATAAGCTCTCAGCGTATTTTTTTGCGATATGTACCATTATTTATCGCCTGCCTCTTGAATGAACTGGCGCACAAGGTTCTGCTGGTCAGCTTCATTGATTTCTTTATTGATGACTTTAGAAGCAATCAATACAGAAAGTTCTGCGACACGATCATTGATGTCTGCAATTGCACGCTGTTTTTCATTTTCGATTTCAACTTGAGCATCTTCTACAAGCTTGTTCGCTCTAGAGTTTGCTGCATGAAGAATTTCTTCATGTTCACGTTTCGCTTGAGTTTTAGCATTTTCAAGAATCGTTTGAACTTCTGTCTGTGTGCGTTGTAACAATGCTTTGTTTTCATCTGCATAGCGCTTAGCGTCTGCATTTTGAGCTGCTGCATTGTCGATATCTGAATTGATTGTATTTTGACGATCGTCCATGATTTTTTTAAGTGGACCCCACGCAAATTTACGTAGTAATGCAAGTAAGATTAAAAATGTAAGTAAAGTAACAACAATGGTTCCCCATTGAACACCTGTCGCTGCTGTATCAGCAGCATGACCTAATAAAAAGTAATTCACGTCTTAACGCTCCTTTCACCGCAGTTATATTCATAAATGAATGGCGAAATCTATTTCAGACTTCGCCGTAACGATTCTATATATTAGTTAGATACGCCGTTCATTACCATGAACGCTACTACTACCGCGATGATTGGAAGTGCCTCAACTAAACCGACACCGATGAACATGATTGTCATTAAAGGACCACGTGCTTCAGGTTGACGAGCAACCCCTTCAACTGTACGTGAAACGATCAAACCGTTACCGATACCTGCGCCAAGTGCTGCTAAACCAATTGCGATTGCTGCTGCTAATAAATTCATTAATAATTTCCTCCTAAGAAATATAATTGTTTTTTTATTTTATATTAATGGTCTTCCGACACTTTGTGTGACATGTATACCATTGATAACATAACGAAAATGTAGGCCTGAATTGAGCCGACAAAAATAGAGAAAGCCTGCCAGATAATCATCGGAATCGCTGCACCGAAGAAGCCGAGTAAGCCTCCTGCTGCAATACCAGATAATAATCCAAGTAATACTTCACCTGCAAAGATGTTACCGTAAAGTCGAAGACCGAGCGTCAATGTTGAAGAGAATTCTTCAATAATCTTGAACGGTACCATGAACCAGACCGGCTGTGCAAAGCTCTTGAAGTAATTGCCTGCACCGCGCATCTTGATACCATAGTAATGCGTCAATAAAATGATCATTGTCGATAACGTCAATGTGACGGTTGCATCTGCTGTCGGTGATTTCCACCATAACGTGTGACCCGTGACAACTGAAAACGGTAATCCGAGCATGTTCGCCACAAAGATGAACAATAGTAACGTAACCGCTAAAAAGTGGAAACGTGCACCTCTACCCCAGTCCATGTTGCTGTTGATAATTCCGCGGGTAAAGTCGAAAATCCATTCTATAAAGTTCTGGGCACCAGCTGGTCTGACACTTAAGCGTCTTGTACATAACACTGCAATCAATAATACAATCAAAGCAGTAATGATAACCATTAAGATTGAACTCAGATTGAAGATGATGTCTTGACCCATGAAATGCCAAGTATAAAGCGGTGATCCGTGTTCCATTTCTTCACCTCTTCCTATTATGTATTAGTGTTTCAAACTGATGAATGTATGTATGAGGATCATCACATACGTTAATGCGAGGCCAAATGCGATTCCATAAATGCTGATGGCATCAGGAAATCGCACCCAGAAGAGACAGGCCATGACTGCTATTAAAAAGCGTAGACCTGAGCCACTTGAGATGTGCAGCGAATCACTGTTAATCGCTCGATTAAGGTAGTGATGCCACACAAAGGCACTGCAAGCTGACGCGATAGTGCCGATGACTAATCCTAATGCAAAGCTGCTTCCTGTCATCAAATACACAACAAGGACAGCGAGGATTAAGTAGAGAAAGTATTGCAGATAAAGCTTGAAAAAAGTTTTGAATTCGGACATAGGACTATGTCTCCTTTGAAATAGTTTTCATGGAGATGAAAACCGTTTCATTCCAAAGTTTATAATAATATAGGGTAAAATATGTGTCAATGCTCTCAGAAAAACTCGCTATAATAATTCTTCACCCATAGTTCACATTTTAGACATATATATCTCGATTTGTTAAAAAAGTTTTAAATCGAATGAAATTATTTTCCTTCTACCTTGAATGGTTCGGGTTTTGACTCTGTCAAGTTAAAATAATATTTAATATGATCACAAATCCGTTCAGATGTGCGGCCATCTCCGTATGGGTTGCTTGCCTGACTCATTTCCTGATAGATAGATGCGTCAGTCAGCAGCTCATTGGTCAAGTTGTAGATGGCTTCTTCTTCGACGCCGGCAAGTTTCAGTGTCCCTGCCTTTACTCCTTCAGGGCGTTCAGTCGTATCACGCAGTACGATGACCGGCTTACCGAGTGACGGTGCTTCCTCCTGTACGCCTCCTGAATCAGTCAGGATGAAATGACTTCTCGCCGCAAAGTTATGGAAATCGATGACGTCGAGCGGCTCAATCAATTCGATACGATTGTGGTCCGCTAAATATAGACCAGCGATGTCACGTACTTTTGGATTTTTGTGCATCGGATAGACGACTTTGACATCGTCATGCTCATCGACGATACGGCGTACTGCTCTAAAAATATTATGCATCGGCTGCCCGATATTTTCTCTGCGGTGAGCGGTCAGCAGTATGATCTTCTCGTCTGTCTGCTCAATGATATCGCTCTTATAATCTTCTTGAACAGTAGTTTTCAGCGCATCGATTGCTGTGTTTCCTGTGATGACGACGCGGTCTGCCGGCTTATTTTCGCGCAGTAAGTTGTCTGCCGCTTCAGCAGTCGGCGCAAAATGCAGGTCTGCTAATACACCAGTCATCTGACGGTTCATCTCTTCAGGGAACGGGGAATATTTCTGCCACGTCCGTAAGCCTGCTTCCACGTGACCGATGGCCACTTCATTATAGAGTGCTGCAAGACTGCCGGCAAAGGTCGTTGTCGTATCTCCATGCACTAAAATCATATCCGGCTGTGCTTCCTGAATGACAGACTCTAGTCCTGTCAGCACGCGGGCAGTCACTTCAGTCAATGTCTGTCCGGCCTTCATAATATCCAGGTCATAATCCGGTGTGATATCAAAAATATCAAGCACCTGGTCCAACATTTCACGGTGCTGTGCTGTCACGACTACAATCGGTTCAAGTTCAGGGTCTTTTTTAAGCTGCAGAACAAGCGGCGCCATTTTGATGGCTTCAGGTCGTGTGCCGAAAATCGTCATAATTTTTTTCATCGTTTAAGAGCTCCTAAGTATTATTTCGTACCAAACAGTCGATCTCCTGCGTCGCCGAGACCAGGAACGATATAACCATGATCATCTAACTTCTCATCTAATGCAGCGATGTAAATATCAACATCCGGGTGCGCTTCTTCAAGCAGTTTGACGCCTTCTGGAGCAGCAATGAGACACATGAAGCGAATTTTCGTCGCTCCTCGTTTCTTCAAGGAATTGATGGCCTCGATTGCAGAGCCGCCAGTTGCAAGCATCGGATCGACAACGATAAAGTCACGCTCCTTAATATCCTGTGGCAGCTTTGCGAAATATTCGACCGGCTGCAATGTTTCAGGGTCACGGTATAGACCGATATGGCCGACACGTGCAGCTGGAATCATCTTCAAGACGCTGTCAGTCATCCCGAGTCCTGCGCGCAGAATAGGAACGACTGCTACCTTCTTACCTGACAGGCGCTTTGCTGTCATCCTTGTTACCGGTGTATCAATCGTCACATCCTGTAGTTCTAAGTCACGTGACACTTCGTAAGCCATCAGCATGCCGACTTCATCGACCAGTTCACGAAATTCTTTAGTTCCTGTATTTATATCTCGGATATAGCTTAATTTATGTTGAATCAATGGGTGGTCTAATACATGTACTTTACCCATAAATGCACCTCACTTCTTTAATCTGTTCATTGCTGTTTAGTTGTCGTACAGCGGGAAACGGTCTGTCAATGCTGTGACTTTCTGCTTTGCCTGTGCCAATACTTCTTCATTCTCCGGAGCGTTCAAGACGTCAGCGATAATATCAGCGATTTCTTTCATTTCCTGTGCTTTGAAGCCGCGCGTTGTCACGGCTGGTGTTCCGATGCGGATACCGCTTGTCACGAACGGACTCTGCTCGTCAAAAGGAATGGTATTTTTGTTAGTCGTAATACCGACTGCATCAAGCGCATGTTCAGCGACTTTACCCGTTAAGTTCACGGTCGTCACATCAATCAGGAACACATGGTTTTCAGTGTAGTCGGAGACAATTCTCAGGCCGCGTTCTTTCAATCCTTCACTCAATGCTTTGGCGTTGTCCACTACTTGCTGCTGATAAGCCTTGAACTCAGGCTGCAGTGCTTCGCCGAACGCCGCTGCTTTTGCTGCGATAACGTGCATTAACGGGCCGCCTTGAATACCAGGGAAAATCGCTTTGTCGATGGCTTTGGCGTATTCTTCCTTACATAAAATCATGCCGCCGCGCGGACCGCGCAATGTTTTGTGCGTCGTTGTCGTCACGAAATCTGCATGAGGGACTGGATTCGGATGTAATCCAGCAGCGACAAGACCAGCGATATGCGCCATGTCGACCATCAGTTTTGCACCGACTTCGTCAGCGATAGATTTGAATTCAGCGAAGTCAATCTGACGGGCATAAGCAGAAGCCCCTGCAATGATTAATTTCGGTTGATGTTCATTCGCCAGACGTCTCACTTCCGCGTAGTCGATAGCTTCTGTTTCCTTGTCTACTTCATAGGCTACGAATTGGTAATCAATGCCGCTGAAGTTCACTTTTGAACCGTGCGTCAAATGACCGCCGTGATTTAAATCCATACCAAGTACCGTGTCGCCTGCTTCCAGTGCCACGCGGTATACTGCCATATTGGCCTGTGAACCGGAGTGCGGCTGGACGTTGGCGTGTTCAGCACCGAACAGTTCCTTTGCACGGTCACGCGCCAGATTTTCCACGACATCGACGAACTCACAGCCGCCGTAATACCGCTTACCCGGATAACCTTCAGCATATTTGTTGGTCAGTACAGACCCTTGAGCTTCCATCACTGCCTGAGATACGAAGTTTTCAGAAGCAATCAGTTCGATATTATTGCTCTGTCTGTCCTTCTCCTGCTGCATTGCTTGCCATAGCTGCTGATCCTGTGTTTGTAAAGTAGACAATATAACTCCCTCTTTTCTTTGTGTTATGTACGAGTGTACTGTGCGCGTGGTCCTCCGATAAGCTTCGGACGATGCGCAGCGATTGTGACGACTGCATCGCCGATCTTCTTCGTCTGAACTCTGATTGGAATCTGCACGTGCTTAATATGCATGCCAATCAATGTCTGACCGATATCGATGCCGCAGTCGGCCTGAACATGTTCAACGACGACGGGATCAATCATACTCCGGTAGGCTGCTGCACTCATACTGCCGCCTGCCTGTCTGACCGGTATTACGGAGACCGGTTCCAGCTGATAGCGGACAGCTGTCTCCCGCTCCATCGTCAATGCCCGGTTGATATGTTCACAGCCCTGGAAGCAGAAAGTGACCCCTGTCTCTGCTGCCACAGACTCGAATGCAGCGAGCAGTTCTGCCGCTACTTCATCCGAGCTGTGCGTACCGATCTTCTGACCGATGACTTCAGAAGTTGAACAGCCGATGACACAGAGCTCACCCGCCTTAAAAAAGTCGATTGCTATTAGTTCATCAAGCAGCTGATTAATGTCTGCCATTATGTTCTTCAAGCTCCGCCAGTTTGTCTAGACGTTGTTGATGACGACCGCCATCAAATGATTCACTTAACCATGTTTCGATAATCATCAGTGCCAGACCTTCACCGATGACCCGCTGACCCATCGCAATGACGTTGGAATCATTGTGATGTCTTGTCAGCTTGGCAGTGAACACATCATGCACTAGGGCACAGCGTACGCCTTTGACTTTGTTCGCTGCAATGCTCATGCCGACTCCCGTGCCGCAGATGAGAATCCCTCTATCCGCCCGGCCGCTTGTCACGGCTTCTCCCACGGGGCGTGCATAATCCGGATAATCAACAGACTCCGGTGAATGTGTCCCAAAATCTTCATAGTCGATGTTCAGTTCATTGAGACGGTTCTTGATGGCTTCCTTATATTCAAAGCCTCCATGATCGCTTGCGATGGCAACTTTCATAACAGTGACCTCCTTTTAGCATTTACACTTCATTATAGCTCATTTAACTGGTTTCCTCGAGCATTTATTGACCATTGTCCAATTTTTCTAACAATTGTCGGACATAGTGTTCAATTTCGTCATACACGCGTTCATAGTCACGCAGTTCGCCGCCGTAAGGATCGTTAATATTGCGGGTTTCGCCTGCTGCATATTCACTGAGTGTATAGACGTTGGCCTCTGGATACATCAGCTCGATATAGCGTTTGTGGTCGGCTGACATCGTAACAATCAGATCGACGTCTGCATCTTGTTGAGAGAACTGCTGTGCAGGTGACGGTTCCGGCAGCCCGTGCTGATGGATCAATGTGCGGGAATGCTGCGATACCGGTGCACCGTCAAATGCCGACAATCCGCGTGACGTGAAGTCATGAGCGTCCGACAGTGACTTTGCGATGCTTTCAGCGAGTGGACTCCGGCACGTATTGCCGGTACATACAAATATAATTCTCATAGTGCCTCCTACTGTCCAGACGATGCTTTGTCGATACGGTTCATCAGCGCGCGTGCCGCTTCCGTACGTTCAAAGCCGCTTAATATAATCTGCTTGACTGCATGGTTATGATCGATTGAGCGCAGTACGTCATACAGACGAGCTGCCGCTGTTTCGATGTCATGTTCATCAGCGCAGAGCGGATAAAAGTGGCCGCCGTCAATCCATTTCCGGACGCTTTCCGGCGCGATGACTGCTGTTGCTGCATCAACTGTCAATGCGGAACGAATGCCGCCGTCAATGAGCTGAACCGGGCTGTTCGGTGCATAATGCCGGTATTTCATGCCGGGTGCTATCGGAGCTTCAGCATTGTAATCCGCCTCAGTGATACAGCCCGGAACGACACTTTCAAGCATCGATTCTGTAATACTGCCCGGCCGCGCAATCTTGAACGGATAGCTCGTGCAGTCGACGACCGTGCTCTCAATCCCTATATCACTGTCCGGCCCTTGTATGATACCGTAAATTCTACCATCTAAATCTTCCAGTACATGGTCAAATTGAGTCGGTGACGGACGACCGCTTAAGTTAGCGCTCGGTGCTGCAAGCGGCAGGTCCGTAATCTGCAATAGCTGACGTGCGACCCGGTCTTTCGGCATTCTGACAGCAACCGACGACAGTCCTGCAGTCACTTGCGGCGCGAGCATCCCCGCCTTGACCGGCAGAATAAATGAAATGGCGCCCGGCCAGAATTCATCCATCAGCTGACGCGCAGCCGGATGAACAGCGTCAATGAAGTCAAGCTGGTCGCTACGGTGAATATGGACGATGAGTGGATTATCGCTCGGGCGTCCTTTCGCCGCATAGACCTTGCCGACTGCTTCACTGCTATAGGCATTGGCTGCGAGACCATAGACTGTCTCAGTCGGTATCGCAACAAGTTCATCCGCATGAAAAGCAGCAGTAATTTCACCGATTTGTGGATATGTGGATAAGTCGTCCACATAGTTACGAACATCCCAAACATATGTTTCCATCACATTAACTCCCTTCTCATAAGTCTATTTTATTACATAATAAAAAGTTATGCACAAATTGTGGATAACTTTTCTAAATTGTGCATAACTTATTCACACCACTTGAACCAGAGAATCCGGTCAAGCTGATTCATATCTTGTTCCACATGGACAGTCACACTGTATCTTTCAGTCACATAGTCTGTCAGCGCTGACCCTTGTGCATGACCGATCTCAAAGAAGACATAACCTCCCGCTGTCATGACAAGCGGCAGTTCATCGATGATTCGTTTATACAGCGCAAGACCGTGGTCGTCTGCAAATAGCGCTAAATGCGGATCATAGTCAAGCACGGATGCCGTCATCAATGACGTTTCACTTTCAGCGATATACGGGGGGTTCGACACCAGCAGATCAAGCTTGATGCCTTCTGCTATGAGCGGCGACAAAAGATCCCCCTGTCTTAAGATGACAGTGCTGTTCAGCGCTTCTGCATTCGTGCGGGCAACGTCAAGAGCTGCCCCGCTGATATCTGTACAGTACACTGTCAAATCTGCTTCGAGATCCAACGTGATGCCGATACAACCCGTTCCTGTCCCGATGTCAGCAGCGACACCCCCGCGCTGAGCGGACAGTGCTTTCTGGACGAGTTCTTCTGTTTCAGGACGGGGCACCAATGTGTCTGCTGTCACTGTGAACTTACGACCGTAGAATTCCTGGAATCCAGTAATGTGAGCAAGCGGCACATCATGACATAACGCGTTAATACCTGCTTCGTAACGTGCCGCATCCTCTGCACTCAGCAGCCGCTTGTCGAGCGTGACCTCTATCTGCGACAAGTCAAACAAGTCCATCATCAAAAATAATGCACCAATGCCGGGCTGGCCGTGATCTGTCAACGTGCTGCGACCGGCTGCTGTCAGTTCGGACGGCTTAAAGAACGCCATCGTTCAATGCTTCAAGCTTACTTGTCTGTTCAGCAATCGTCAGTGCTTCGATAATTTCAGTCACTTTGCCTTCCATAATCTGATCCAGCTTCTGAATCGTCAGACCGATCCGGTGGTCAGTCACGCGATTCTGCGGATAGTTGTACGTCCGGATACGCTCAGAACGGTCACCCGTACCGACAGCGGACTTACGCTGTTCAGCATATTTCGCCTGTTCTTCCTGCAGCATCTTGTCAAAAACACGTGTTTTCAGCAGCTTCAATGCTTTCTCACGGTTTTTGATCTGAGATTTTTCAGAGCTTGTCGCCACGAGACCGGTCGGTATATGGGTAATACGGACGGCAGAGTCAGTCGTGTTGACGTGCTGACCACCAGAACCACTTGAACGGTACGTTTCTATTCGCAGGTCTTCGTTTCTAATATCCACTTCCACGTCTTCCACTTCAGGAAGTACAGCTACTGTAGCAGTGGACGTGTGAATCCGACCGCCGCTTTCCGTCGTTGGAATACGCTGTACACGGTGTGCTCCGTTTTCGAATTTGAGCATCGAATAAGCCCCGTTACCGATAATCGTGAAACTGATCTCTTTGTAGCCGCCGTGATCTGCTTCGTTCGTCTCCATCACATCGATTTTCCAGCCCTGCTCTTCAGCAAAGCGCGAATACATGCGGAACAAGTCTCCTGCGAAGATTGCTGCTTCATCTCCCCCTGCTGCGCCACGAATTTCCATCACGACGTTTTTGTCGTCATTCGGGTCTTTTGGTATCAGCAGCACTTTCAGTTCCTCTTCCAGTACAGGGATTTGAGGTTTGAGTTCATTGATCTCTTCTTTGATCATCGCCTCTTCTTCAGGGTCAGACGTCTCACTCATCATTTCCAGCGCTTCGTCCAGCTGTTCTTTGACTGATTTGTAATTTCTATAGACTTCAACCGTCTTATGCAGATCGGACTGTTCCTTTGAATATTGACGCAGTTTGTCCGTGTCCGACACAACATCTGGATCACTCAGTAATTCATTTAATTGCTCATAGCGTTCTTCTACGATATCTAATTGATCAAACATATTAATCCTCCTTTACGATATGATGCTCACGGCATCGTGGTTCATAGCTTTCTTTGGCACCGATCAAAATAATCGGATCATTGATATGTGCAGGTTGTCCGTCAATCAGCCGCTGCGTTCTTGACGACGGCGCGCCGCAGACAGCACATACAGCCTGCAGCTTAGTGACATGTTCACTCACTGCCATCAGTTCGGGCACAGGATCAAAAGGTACTCCTTTGAAATCCATATCCAGTCCTGCGACAATGACGCGGTGCCCTGCCTCAGCAAGTGTCGTTGCGACAGCGACAACACCCGGATCAAAGAACTGCACTTCATCGATGGCGACAATATCGACATCACTCGTCACATAGTCCAATATCTCTTCAGAACGTGCGACGTTATGCGCCTCTATTTGAGTGCCGTTATGTGAGACGACAGCGTCCATACTATAACGGTTGTCAATTTCCGGTTTGAAGACGACGACTTTCTGCTTGGCATACAGGCCGCGTCTCAATCTTCTGATGAGCTCTTCACTCTTACCGCTGAACATACTGCCGGCGATACATTCTATCCAACCTGCGGAATAACTTTCATACATAATTACGGCCACCTTTTTTACACATAATCGCTTTATTATATCATAGTTCACAGTGAAACTTATGTACAAAAAAAGTCCCATCACCCAGCAAAGCTGAATGTGGAACTTCTTTCTCTAAATTATTCGTTGCTGCTTTTAAGACCGAATTTTTTGTTGAAACGCTCAACACGACCATCTGCAGAAGCGAATTTCTGACGACCTGTGTAGAATGGATGAGAATCTGAAGAGATATCTAAACGGATAACTGGATACTCGTTACCATCTTCCCATGTCATCGTTTCTTTTGAAGAACGAGTAGAACCGCTTAAGAATTTAAAGTCTGTAGTAGAATCTAAGAAGATTACTTTACGGTATTCCGGGTGAATTCCTTGTTTCATTATTTTCAGCTCCTTTGCCCTGGACCATCTGGAACAGAGTTATTCGTGATATTTCACGTCAATACTTACATATTATATAGGCTTGCCCGTCAAAATGCAACTGTTAATTATATGATCGGTTTACCGGTTTTCGCACTCATTTCCATGCGATCACCGAGCTGTTTGAAGAAATCTTCATTGCTGTCGCTCTGTTTCAGGCGGCGCAGGAAACGTTCAGTGAAGTCCTGCTGCTCAGTAAACAAGTTTCTAAGCTGCCAGATCATCTCGAGTTCTTTCGGTTCCAGCAGCAGTTCTTCTTTACGCGTTGAACTTCTGCGAATATCAATCGCCGGATAGACGCGTTTTTCTGCAAGCTTTCGGTCGAGCGTCAGTTCCATGTTCCCGGTCCCTTTGAATTCCTCGTAGATCATATCATCCATACGGGATCCCGTTTCAACAAGCGCTGTCGCAAGAATGGTCAGACTGCCGCCTGCTTCAATATTGCGGGCAGCACCGAAGAATGCTTTCGGACGGTGCAGGCTGGCTGGATCAAGGCCGCCTGATAATGTCCGGCCGCTCGGTGGAACGACTAAGTTATAGGCACGCGCCAGACGAGTGATGGAGTCCATCAGGATAATAACATCCTCACCAAGCTCTACGAGACGCTTTGCGCGTTCCAGCAGCAGCTCCGCCACTTTGACGTGGTGCTCCGGCGGTTCATCAAATGTCGAGTGGACGACTTCCGCCTGCTCCACTGAACGTTCAAGATCTGTCACTTCTTCCGGACGTTCGCCGATCAGCAGAATGAAGAGCTTGGCTTCAGGATGATTCGTGCAGATGGCATTGGCAATCTCTTTCAGCAGTGACGTCTTGCCTGCTTTCGGCGGTGCGACGATCATTCCGCGCTGACCGAAGCCGATCGGTGTCACTAGGTCCATGATCCGGGTCGAATAAGCCGTCTTCCTTGTTTCAAGCTTAATTCTACGGTCTGGATAGAGCGGTGTCAGCGCCTGGAAGTGAGGCCGCTTTTTTACTTCTTCTGCGTTTTGGTCATTGACGAAGTCGACTTGCAGCAGGCCGTAATACTTCTCGTTCTCTTTCGGTTTACGGACTTTACCTGTTACTTTGTCGCCCTGCTTGATTTCAAAGCGGCGGATCTGACTGGCAGAGATGTAGATGTCTTTTTCACCTTTGGAGTAATTGACTGTCCGCAGGAAGCCGTAGCCGTCTGCCTGAATATCGTCAAGAATTCCTTCCATATAGTAATTACCATCCTGCTCCATCTGCTTCTCCATCACGGCAAGGACCAGTTCTTTTTTATTCAGTTTGCTGTAATTGACAAGACCCAGTTCTTTAGCACGTGCAGTGAGTTCTTTCGTCGTACTGTTTTTGTACAGTTTATCGAATGACTCATACTGAGGGCTTGTGCGTTGTTTTTCTATCATATAGCACCTTCTATTTATCATTGTAGTCATATTGTGTATTTGTGAAAAAAGGAAGAATAAGATGAGGACGTGCGTGGATAACTTCCACAGTTTAACACGAATCAATTAAATTTCAAAGCAAACTCACTGGGACTATTCAGAGATTGAAGGCCAGGAAATTGCCGGAATCAGCAACCACTTGGCCTTCATATGTTCACTATTTAATAATTTCAGCAGTCACCTTAAATATGGTCGTTACTATCGATAGTCAGTCCTGGTTTTTTCTCCAGGCTGTGGCGTCCTTGAATGAAACGGACTGTCCCGGATTTCGCACGCATGACTAATGAATGCGTCTCAGCGAAACCACCTTTGAACTGAACGCCTTTAAGGAGTTCGCCGTCAGTGACCGCGGTCGCCGCAAAAATAGCGTCGTCCCCTTTGACCATGTCATCGAGCTTCAGTACTGTGTTCGGCTCAATACCCATGTTACGGCAGCGCTCTTCCTGCTCTGCATTTTCTGGAAGGAGAATCCCTTGAAAATCACCGCCCAGTGCCTTGAGACCGACCGCTGCGATGACGCCTTCAGGAGCACCGCCTGAACCGAATAGAATATCGACACCGGTGAAATCAAAGGCCGTATTTACAGCTGCTGCAACGTCACCATGTTCAATCAGCTTAATGCGGGCACCCGCTTCGCGAATTTCTTTGATGATACCGGCATGACGCTCACGGTTCAGTAATGTCGCAGTGACATTCGTAATATCTTTGTTCTTGGCTTTAGCGACAGCATGGAGGTTTTCAGTGACACTTTTAGAAATATCAACAACGCCGACACATTCAGGGCCGACAGCGATCTTCTCCATATACATGTCGGGTGCATGGAGCAACGTACCGCGGTCACCCACAGCGAGAACGGTCAACGCATTCCAGCTACCTTCAGCAACAAGAATCGTCCCTTCAAGCGGGTCTACAGCAATATCAATCTCCGGACCCTCTTTAGTACCCAGTTTCTCACCGATATACAGCATCGGTGCTTCGTCCATTTCGCCTTCACCAATCACCACTACACCATCCATAGGAATTGTATCAAATACTTCACGCATCGCAGTAGTTGCTGCGTCATCCGCTTCATTTTTCAATCCTTTACCTACCCAGCGCGCACTTTGCAGGGCAGCCGCTTCTGTGACACGAACTAATTCCATTGATAAACTACGTTCCATCATCATTCTCCTTTGCTATCATGATCATACTTTCAAAAATAGTATAACACATTTAACAAATAGCATAATCAAAGATTGTCAGCAACCACAAAAAAAGCAGCCATCTGCTTAATGGCTGCTTGCTTCACTTGTCAGCTCAATGTTGTCCTGAGCCCATTCTTCTATAGGAATCATTGCTTGACTCAAGGCATAGCCTTTCGGAGTCAAAATGTATTTGATTGATAAAGGTGTAGTCGTCAAGACTTTCTTCTCTACTAAGCCCCACTCTGCAAGTTCTGCCAGTTTAAGGCTCAGCGCTCTAGGTGTAATGGACTTCAGATCACGTTTGATGTCTGAAAAATGAGCAGCATGGTCATCACAGCGTGAAAGATAGTTAATTAATAACCCATTCCAGCTGCGTCCAAGAATCTTAAAAGTTTCTTCTAAATAAGGACACATTTCCATATCTCTCACCTCACAATCCTATTATATCATGGTATAAAAAATATATCAAATATAATTTATATATAAAATTAAAAACCTCCTGATAAAAGGAGGCTATGCTTCGATAGTTTCGCGCCAAATATCGGCACCTAGTGCTTTTAGCTTCTCGACGATACCGCTGTAGCCGCGGTCGATATGTTTAACGTTGTAGACAGTCGTAATTCCTTCAGCGGTCAGCCCGGCGATGACCAGACATGCACCGGCACGTAAGTCGCTCGCTGCTACTTCCGCCCCTGTCAGTTTTGACGGTTTGATAGTTGCCGTACCGCCTGCTTCCTTGATGTCAGCAGACATTCTAGCAAGTTCTGCTACGTGATTGAAACGTGCAGGATAAATCGTATCGGTCACCGTGCTCTCGCCTGTCGTCATGAGTAGCAGCGGTGTATACGGTTGCTGCAGGTCAGTGGCGAAGCCTGGATAGACATTAGTCGTAATCGTCAACGGGGACAATGGTCCAGATTTACGGATCACAGCTTTGTCCTCACCTACTTCGACATCAACACCCATTTCAATGAGTTTCGCTGTCAGCGGCTCCATATGCAGCGGGATGATATTTTCAATCACAACTTCTTCACCCATCGCAGCAGCCGCACACATATAAGTGCCCGCTTCGATACGGTCAGGAATAATCGTATGTGTAGTCCCGTGCAGGTGCTCAACACCTTCGATTTTCAGTGTATCTGTCCCTGCCCCGCGGATTTTAGCACCCATATTGTTCAGCAATGTTGCTACATCAACAATTTCTGGTTCTTTCGCTGCGTTTTCAATCACTGTTTTACCTTTGGCCATACTCGCAGCAAGCATAATATTGATTGTTGCACCGACGCTCACAACGTCAAGAAAGATTTTCGCGCCGATGAGTTCTTCCGCTTCAAGATGCATCGCACCCATGTCGTTTGTCACAGTAGCACCTAGAGCTTCAAATCCTTTAATATGCTGGTCGATAGGACGCGGACCAAGCGGGCAGCCGCCAGGAAGTCCGATCGTACATTTTTTGAAACGTCCGAGCATCGCACCCATCATATAATATGAAGCACGTAATGACTGTACTTTGTTGTTCGGCAGCGGCAGATTGACTGCTTCACTCGAGTCTACCTCAAGCAAGTCGCCATTAAGCGTTGTTTTAATATTCAAGTCATCCAGCAGACTCATCAATGTCACGACATCTGAAATTTCCGGCAGTCCTTCCAGCTTCACAACACCTTGCGCCATCAATGTAGCAGGAATAAGCGCTACTGCACTGTTTTTAGCACCGCTGATCTGCACTTTACCGCGAAGTGGGTTACCACCTCTTATCTTGATCACTTCTTCTGACATGTCCGTACTCCTTTTCTATTCCCATAAAAAACACATGATTAAGTTTCATCATATTATTCTCATTATTATTGTAAGTTTATCCATTGAATAATAGCAAAATATAGAATTTGCGACTTTAAATATAATTCAAAATCAAGCAAAAAGTCAAGAAAAAAAGCACATCAGCCGAGCTGATGTGCTTGTATTAATTCTTTCTGATTAAGCTTTGCCAGATGTACCGAACTCACGGATTTTACCTTGAACAGTTGCTTTGATTGCTTCACGTGCAGGTCCGAGATATTTACGTGGATCGTAGACGTCAGCATCATTATTCAATGTATCACGTACTGCTTTAGCAGAAGCGATCTGGTTTTCAGTGTTGACGTTGATTTTAGCTGTTCCTAAAGAAATGGCACGAGTGATATCTTTAGTCGGGATACCAGTACCACCATGTAATACTAATGGTAAGCCGGTCGCAGCGCCGATTTCTTCCATTTCTTTGAATCCAAGGTTTGGTTCACCTTTGTAAGGACCGTGTACAGAACCAAGTGCTGGTGCTAAGCAGTCGATACCTGTTTTTTCAACAAGTTCCTGACATTCGCGAGCATCTGCATAGACCACACCGTCAGATACGACGTCATCTTCCTGACCGCCGACACGACCTAATTCAGCTTCTACAGAAACTCCTTTAGAATGTGCATATTCTACGACTTGTTTAGTGATTTCAACGTTCTCTTCAAATGAATGGTGAGAAGCATCGATCATGACAGATGTGAAACCAGCATCGATCGCTTCTTTACATTTGTCGAAACTAGAACCGTGGTCTAAGTGAATCGCTACAGGAACAGTGATGTTCATGTCTTTCATTAAACCTTCAACCATTTTTACTACAGTGTAGAATCCGCCCATGTATTTTCCAGCGCCTTCAGATACACCAAGAATGACTGGTGCGTTCTCTTCTTGAGAAGCGCCAAGAATTGCTTGTGTGAACTCTAAATTGTTGATGTTATACTGACCTACCGCATAACCGCCTTCTTTAGCCTGGATTAACATTTCTTTCATAGAAACTAATGGCATGAAAAAATCCTCCTTGTGTGCTGCTGCACAATATTATGTCATTAGTATAGCAGACAATTCGTGTATTTGCATAACTTTAAACCTTGTCATCACTATATTTTTCAGCGATTTTTGCTACATCAGCAATTGAAAACGGCTTCATTAAAATTCCGTCAATCCCTAGGTTGATAATCCGGTCAATTTCTTCGTTCGTCTGGTAGGCAGAGATTAAATAAACAGGAATCCGGCTATGTGCTCTCAGCTTCCTCAACGTCTCCTCCCCGCTCATCACAGGCATCCGCTTATCCAGGAACACAAGGTCATACTGTGATTGCTCAAGCATAAGAAGCCCCGCTTGACCATTTTCTGCTTCATCGGTCGTAAACCCATACATGGAGAAAATCTCTTTTAACAGCAGTCTGATGTTCTTCTCATCATCAATGACCAAAATGCGTACCATTGTCTTCCACCTCTCTTTTATATTAGAATTGTACTATAAATAACAGAAAGAAGGATTTTAATGTTAAAGATATTCAATACGCAGTTGAACGGTATTTTCAAGAAGATCGACGCGCAGGAAACCGAGCTTGATATTGCCTCACGCTTACTCGCCCAGGCAGTCGTCGGTGAAGGGAAAATTTACGTCAAAGGATTCGGCGACCTGCGCCATTTCGAAGAGTTTGTCGCTGACAGTGAAGAAAGTTTGTTCGGCGCTGAAAAGATGATTACTGAATCCGTCCTCGACCAAACGGACCGAGTATTGTTGATGGCCGATACTTATGATGAAGCTGTCATTGAATATATTAAAGATCTGGAAGCATTTAATATCGATTACATTCTTGTATGTAACAAAGACGAACGTATTACCAGTATGAATTTCATCGACTTGTCTACACCACGTGCGATTGTGCCGGCAGAAGACTTCAGTCGTATTATCCGCCCTCATATGATGGCGATGAACTACATCTATTACGTAATTTATGCAGGCATGAAAGAACTGCTGGAAGAAGAAGCAGAATAAAATAGATAAGAGGGCCATGTTTTGTATGATTTTGTGATTTCCGCTCAAACGTGGCCCTCTAATCCTGTTTGAGGGCCATGTTTTGTGTGATTTCATGATTTTCCCTCAGACGTGGCCCTCTAACCCTGTTTGAGGGCCATGTTTTGTGTCTTCCTACAACAAAAGCCGCTCCATCGTTATGAGCGGCTTTCATCATATTATTTAAGTGTTGCTTCGACAAATCCTCTGAACAATTGCTGTGGTCTTGTCGGACGTGATAAAAATTCCGGATGGAACTGACAAGCGACAAACCATTTATGATCAGGAATCTCAACGATTTCGACAAGACGGCCGTCAGGTGATGTTCCTGAGAAGACCAGTCCTTTTTCTTCAAGGCGCTGACGGAATTCATTGTTGAACTCATAACGGTGACGGTGACGTTCGTGAACTAATGACTCCCCATATGCTTCATGTGCTTTTGTACCTTCAACCAGCTGACATGGATATAAGCCGAGACGCAGTGTTCCACCTAGATCGACGACATCTTTCTGGTCAGGCAGCAGGGCGATGACCGGGTACGGCGTATTCGGGTCAAGCTCTGCAGAGTGTGCACCTTCAAGACCAACGACGTTTCGTGCGAACTCAACAGTTGCCAGCTGCATACCGAGACAGATGCCGAGGAACGGGATATTGTTCTCACGAGCATACTGCGTCGCTAAAATCTTTCCTTCAATGCCGCGTTCACCAAATCCACCCGGCACTAAAATACCGTCAACATCACTCAGTTCTTCTTTGAAATTTGTTACATCCAATTGTTCTGAATTGATCCATTTGATCTCTACTTCTTTGCCGAACTCATAACCTGCATGCTTCAATGCTTCAGCGACTGACAAGTAAGCATCCTGCAGCGTGACATATTTACCGACTAACGCGATGCGTGTTTTACCGTTTAAGTGACGAACAGTTTCCAGTAATTTAGTCCACTCCGTCATTTCTGCTTCTTCAGATGCCTCAAGACTGAGACGGTTGATGACGATGTCGTCCATCTTCTGTGCTTTTAATGCTAAAGGCACTTGATATAACGTGTCTGCATCACGGCATTCGATGACTGATTGTTTATCGATGTCACAGAACAAAGCGATTTTGTCGCGTAAGTCCTGCGTCATTTCGTATTCCGTACGGACAACGATCATGTCCGGCTGGATGCCTAGTCCGCGCAGTTCTTTCACACTGTGCTGAGTCGGTTTCGTTTTCATTTCACCTGCTGCTTTAATGTAAGGGAGCAGTGTACAGTGAATGTACATGACATTTTCACGGCCGAGATCGCTCTTGATCTGACGGATCGATTCTAAAAATGGCAGTGATTCAATGTCCCCTGTCGTACCACCGATTTCTGTGATGACGACATCTGCTTTTGTGCTTTCGCCGGCAAGCAGCAGACGTGATTTAATTTCGTTCGTAATGTGCGGGATGACCTGCACAGTCCCGCCTAAATAATCACCGCGACGTTCTTTTTTCAAGACATGGGAATACACTTTCCCTGCTGTCACGTTGGAATACTGATTTAAGTTGATGTCGATGAAACGCTCATAGTGTCCGAGGTCAAGGTCCGTCTCCGCACCGTCGTCTGTCACGAATACTTCACCGTGCTGATACGGACTCATCGTTCCTGGATCGACGTTCAAGTACGGGTCAAATTTCTGGATGGTCACATTCAATCCACGGTCTTTCAATAATCGTCCTAAACTTGCTGCTGTAATCCCTTTACCTAATGACGAAACAACGCCGCCAGTTACAAAAATAAATTTAGTCATTACGTTCCTCCTGAATAAAAAAATAAAAAACGCTCCTTTTGCAGATCGCAAAGGGAGCGTATTGGTTTATACGTTTGTCCTAATTAAAGGAGCCCAAGTAAAATAATAATCACTTTTAACAGTAATGTCAATAACGAACCTATTCTTCTTCTTCTTCGCCGTAATCTTCATCTTCATCTTCATCATCTTCGAACTCATCTTCTTCAACGACAAGTCCAGCTGAATCAATCTCGTCTTCCACTTCTTCGTCTTCAGGATCTTCCAAGTTCTCTTCATCAGAACCGCCTTCAACGACTAGATCAAGCTCATCTTCCACTTCTTCTTCACCAAGAAGGACGATGTTAGCATCATCTTCATCTTCGTCAAGAACGTCGAATTTCTGAATAGTCGGTGCGATTTTTTCTTCGATGTCGTCCACTGAATACCAGTCGCGCAGCCCCCAGATACTTTCGCCTGTAGACAGGAAGCGGCCGTCTGTATTCAAGTCAGTATAAAATTGAAGCACACGTGTTTCAATCTCTTCATCTTTATAGCCACCGATTTTTTTAAATTCATCGATCATATCATAAAGGCCTGTATCTTTGCCCTGCTCGCTTAAATAGAGGTAGGCAAGGTCAATGAATGAGTTCTCGTTCATCATTTCTTTAGTATAGTCACTGATTTTCATTAATGTTCGTCCTTTCAGCTCGTTCAGTCGATTTTTATTCACAGTTCATCATATCAAGAACCCGGCTGTTTTTCCAGTAAATTTTGTTAGCGCATGAGCTGCCGTGAAATGACGAGCCTCTGAATCTGCTGTGTCCCTTCATAGATCTGTGTGATCTTGGCGTCCCGCATAATGCGTTCGACCGGATAATCCGTCGTATAGCCGTAACCGCCGAAGATCTGGACAGCATCTGTCGCCGCTTTCATCGCAGTGTCGGCAGCAAACAGTTTCGCCATGCTGCTCATCTTCGTATTCGGCTGACCGTTTGACAAATACCATGCTGCCTGACGGGTGAGCAGTCTCGCCGCTTCTATCTCCGCAGCCATGTCCGCCAGCATAAATCCAACGCCTTGATGCAGAATGATCTTCTTGCCGAATGTCTCCCGCGTATTGGCATAGTCCACCGCATGGTCGAGTGCACTTTGTGCGATGCCGACTGCCTGTGAGGCAATGCCCATCCGACCACCGTCCAGTGCCGCCATCGCTATTTTGAATCCTTCACCGACTGCCCCGAGCACATGGTCTGCCGGTACAAAGACGTCTTCGAATATGATTTCAGTCGTTGCTGATGACCTGAGTCCCATCTTATCTTCCTTCTTGCCGACTGACAGCCCGTCGTTGTTACCGTCAATGACAAAGCACGTGACTTCACCGTCCAGCCGGGCGAAAACGATATAAATATCAGCGTAGCCGCCTGACGTGATCCAGATTTTACTCCCATTCAGTATATAGCCCCCGTCAGCCGTCCGCGCTGTAAGCTTCATCGCCTGGACGTCGCTTCCTGCATCCGGTTCACTTAATGCATAGGCCGCCAAGTATTCGCCGCTCGTCAATCTGGGTAAATACTTGTCTTTCAGCGCATCCGTTCCAAAGCGGTAGATCGGCACACAGCCGAGCGACACATGCACCGATAATGTCACACCCATCGACGCATCGACCCGCGATAGTTCTTCAAGGCAGAGGGAATAGCTTAAATAATCCATGCCCGCGCCACCATAGGCTTCAGGAATAACTATTCCCGTCAGTCCAAGGTCCCCCATCTCCTGAAACAATGACCGGTCAAACCGTGCCTGCTGGTCCCGTTCTTTGACGGTCGGGCCGATGCGCTCAAGCGCAAACTCCCGCACCATCTTCTTCAGCATCTGCTGTTCATCCGTCAATTTAAAATCCATGCGTCTTCCCCTTTGCCGCATAAAAACAGCTCAATCATCATCTACTCATGATTCAGCTGCTTATGCATTAATATTTGATGAGTTTAGTTAATACGTCCGGTTCCTGCTGGTCCATATGAACAAAATTTGCGTTCAAATAATCATCCGGCTCATTCGTTGAGACGACAAGTTTCAGTACATCCGGTTGATGTTTACGGACGAACGTCGCCAGTTGACGCAGCGCACTCTCTCTTACTGCTGCATCATCTGCTTCAAATGAAGTGATGTACGCGGTCTCTCCTTCAATGTCAAGCTTAATACGACCTGCAGGCTCACCGTCTTTTTCAAGGATAATATGCTGGTCCTGCTTCACGAGGCGCAGCTTGGAAACATATTTGCCTTCGAGATCCAGGTAATAAAGCCGCTCTTTGCCGATCGGCCCTTCAGGATTAGTCGCCAGATGCAGGAATCCTGCCCGTTCATATAAGTTCCATGCTGCCTGATTTTCGGCATCGACGACTAAATACAGATGTTCGAAATCCGGAAACACCGTCTGAACAAACGACGGGATGTTCATCATAATCTCTGTACCATATCCTGATCCTTGAAGCTGTGAATTGATTGACAGGCTTCTGACGTATACTGCGTTGATCGGTGTATCATAGCCTTCGTGCTGATAATATTGATGAAGCACAAAGAACCCGACGACCTGCCCTTCTTTGTTCAGCACGATGCACGGCCTTCTGTTCGGATCCATCAACCCTTCATCCAGTACATCTTTCGGCAGCGATGAGTAGATCAGTTGACGCTCCTCCAGTTCAAATGCTTCCAGCTGTGCCCTATATTTCTCGTTGTATTGTACGATATCGATTCTTGAACCGTTATATTCCACTGTTATACCTCCAGGAGAATAGCGTCCCCCTGTCCACCGCCGCTGCAGATCGCAGCAATCCCTTTTCCGCCACCTTCACGTTTCAAGCTGTGAATCAGTGTGAGAATGATCCGGGCGCCGCTAGCACCGATTGGATGGCCAAGAGCCACTGCCCCTCCGTTTTTATTTATTTTTTCTGATGGTAGCTGTGCAATCTGCTGGCTGGCAAGCGCTACTGAACTGAACGCTTCGTTCATTTCAAATAACGTCACATCATCAGAGGTCAAGCCTTGTTCCTCAAGGAGCTTATTGATGACGAGTCCCGGCGTTTCAGGGAAACGTTCCGGAGCTACACCGATTTCACTGTGCGCAAGCAGTGTCGCCAGTACATCACAGCCCCGCTGCTCTGCCTGTTCTCTAGTCATGACGACTAGTGCACAAGCGCCGTCGTTGATGCCCGGTGCATTGCCTGCTGTTACAGTTCCACCGTCTTTAACGAAGGCCGGTTTCAGTGCGCCCAGTTTGTCGACTGTCGTATCGCGGCGCAGCGCTTCATCTTTGTCGACGATGATCGTCTGTTTGCGTGTCTTCACTTCAACAGGTACAATCTCTTCGTCAAACAGACCGGAATCAATCGCATGGATGGCCTTCTGGTGTGACTCATAGCTGAACTGATCCTGCTGTTCACGGGTCAAGTTGAACTTTGCTGCCGTCTGGTCACCGTACACCCCCATATGCCCGCCGGTAAAGCTGCATGTCAGACCATCATAGATAAGGCCGTCGATGAACTCAACATTCCCCATCATCTTGCCGTAGCGCATATCCTTCGAATAGAATACAGCGTTCGACATGGATTCCATACCGCCTGCAACGACTGTCTGATAATGGCCGAGCTTAATCTGATCCATCGCATGAGACACGGCACGCATACCTGACGCACAAACTTTGTTGACCGTTTCAGTATGCACAGTGAACGGAATATCCGCATGCTTCTGCGCCTGACGTGACGGGAGCTGTCCCTGTCCTGCCTGCAGCACGTTACCCATGATGACCGCATCAACCGAATCAGGTGCCAAGTTAATGCTGTCAAGCGCCCCTTTAATCGCGATGCCGCCAAGTTCACCTGCCGTCTTTGATTTCAGACTTCCGCCGAGCTTGCCAAATGGTGTTCTCTTACCAGCAACAATTACTACCTCAGTCATCTTTACACTACCCCTTTTTTAATGGATTCATTCAGTAATTCCGCTAAATCTTTCGTTTGGACGTGGTCATTCACTTCCAGTGCTTTAGTACCGTCTGAAATCATTGTCAAACAGAACGGACAGGCTGTCGCAATCGTTGTGGCGTGTGTCGCCAGTGCCTGTTCTGTCCGGTTGATATTGACGCGTTCCCCTTCTTCTTCTGTCCACATCATCCCGCCGCCCGCACCGCAGCACATCGCATCTTGACGGTTGCGCTTAATCTCAACGACGTTGGCACCGATAGATTCCAGCAGTTGACGCGGTGCACTGTAGACATCGTTGTAGCGGCCGAGATAACACGAATCGTGATAAGTGATGGTTTCATTGATGGTTTCGGTCGGCTGCAGTCGGCCCGCTGCAACGAGTTCTGCTAACAGCTCTGTATGGTGCTTCACTTCAATGTCGAGTCCGAAATCCGGATATTCATTTTTGAACGTATGATACGCATGCGGATCGATTGTGACAAGCTTAGTCGCACCTGTCTTCTGAATATCTTTGACGTTCTTTTCGGCCAGCTCCTGGAACAGGAATTCATTGCCGAGTCTCCGGACAGTGTCACCTGAATTCCGCTCTTTGTTACCGAGTATCGCAAATGTAACACCTGCTTGATTCAGCAGTTCACAGAAGCTCGCGGCAATTTTCTGCGAGCGTTTGTCGAAAGCACCCATCGATGATACCCAGAACAAATATTCAAAAGGTGTGTCGCCGAGCTCCTTGACTGTCGGAATAACTACATCCGGATAGTCGTCACGCCATTTTTCCTTATCCTTCTTATTCAGCCCCCACGGATTGCCTTGACGTTCGATGTTCTGCATCGCGCGCTGTGCATCGGGTTTCATACGCCCTTCAGTCATCACTAAGTAACGGCGCATATCGATGATCTTGTCGACATGCTCGTTCATGACGGGACACTGATCTTCGCAGTTGCGGCACGTCGTACATGCCCAGAGCTCTTCTTCTGAGATGACGTCACCGACCAGCTCGGGATGATAAAGTTCTGAAGGCGTACTGCTTGCTGCCAGCTGATTGCCTGTCGTTCCTGCAAACAACGGCGCCGGTACCCATGGTGATTGACTCGTCACAGCTGCGCCGGTCAGTGTCAGATGATCCCGCAGCTTCGTAATAAGATGCATCGGTGACAGCGTCTTACCGGTCAGAGTTGCCGGACACATATTCGTACAGCGGCCGCACTCCACACATGCATACAGATCGAGCAGCTGTTTGTCAGTGAACTGATCAATCTTCGACACACCGAATGCCGGTTCTTCTGATTCTTCTGTTTCTTCGTCTTCTAGTTCAAAGTTAATCGCGTCAAGTTTCCCTGTCGGACGCGTTCTATTCAAATAAACGTTCGCTGGTCCTGCAATTAAATGGGCATGCTTTGACTGCGGCACGTATACTAGGAATGACAGCAGGAAGAGCAGATGCAGCCACCAGAATATAAAAAACAGCACGGCTGCTGCAGACTGCGGAATGAACTGAAGTACTGAAGCCATGGTCGAGGCAACCGGTTCAGCCCAGTGAAGCGCTGTGTTACCGTTCCAGATCAGCTGCATGGCATTCGCAAGCAGCACTGTGACCATCAGACCACCGATAAAGATCAGTACGAGCCCCGCTTTAAAGCCTCTTTTCAGCCGGTTCAGCTTCTCAATATAACGTCTGTAAAAAGCCCAGACAACAGCGACGAGTATCATCAGCGTCACCAGCTCCTGGAAAAACGTAAACGCCGGATAGAGCGGTCCGAGCGGCAGATGTTTCCCGGGCAATAGTCCTTTAATGATGAGATCAACCGCTCCGAACTGCACCAGCAGAAAGCCATAGAAAAACATCACGTGGATGACTCCTGACTTCTTATCCTTCAGTAGTTTCTTCTGGCCGAACACGTTGACCAGAACTTTATTGATACGTTCATCACGCGCTTCGTTGAATTCATGTTTCCGTCCGAGCTTGATGAACTGATAACGCGTTTTGACTAAGTAGACAAACAAATAGACGGCATAGCCTGTCACCGCTAAAAATAACAGCCAGTTCAAGTAAATCAATTTATCCATAACGCTCCCCCTTGACCCCTTTGTCTTCATTCTACATAATGAATGAACATTCAGTCAATAATAATCTGAAAATTCTTACGCTTGACAACAGGTGCCAAAAGAAGTGATTTTACTCTTTCAGTCAGTCATATAATAAAATTTCTATAAAACATTTAAAAATGCATTTAAATTATTCTATTTAACTGCTATAATTAACTTACCTAGGCAACTCAAAAAAGGAACGGGACTGCACCCGCTCCTTTTTTTTGTTGTGTCAAGACATTGTTAACGAGGCATTTGTAGTATAATAACAGAAAAACTTGAGGACGGGATAATGACATGAAAATTGGAATAGATGCAGGCGGAACATTGATTAAAATTGCAATCGAAGAGAACGGACAGCTGACGTTCGACAAACAGCCGTCCACTGCGATCGACGACGTAGCAGCGTGGCTCTCCAGGATGCCTGACGCAGAAGTTTCTTTGACAGGTGGTAAAGCCACTTATCTGCAGTCATTGATTCCGCAGACAGCTTTCCAGTCGATTGAATTCGATGCGACATTCAGAGGACTGCAGAGCTTTCTTGAAGCTCATGATACACCGCTTGATAACTATATATTTGCGAACGTCGGCACAGGAACATCGATTCACTTTGTCGATGGACAGAACCAGCTCCGAGCCGGCGGGACAGGTGCCGGCGGTGGAATGATTCAAGGACTCAGCTATTTATTGACTGGACTTACTGATTTCAGTGAGGTGACACGCCTGGCACTTGCAGGCGACCGCGACAAGATCGATTTGAAAGTCAAACACATCTATAAAGGCGATAAAACCCCGATTCCGGGCGACCTCACTGCTGCGAACTTCGGCAACGTGCTGCATAACAGAGTAGATATGACCTTTACCCCGGAAGATAAGCTTGCTGCTGTCATGGGAATTGTCGGCGAGACCGTGACAACCATCTCAATTCATGCTGCACGTGAGTTCAACACAGCGCACGTCGTCTATATCGGATCGTCATTTTTAGCGAATGACCTGCTGCGTGATGTCGTCATGGATTATACAGTGCTGCGCGGGTTCAAACCTTATTTCATTGAAAACGGTGAGTATTCCGGTGCTGTCGGAACGATGAGACTGCGCGATGAAGCTTAAAGCCCCGCAGACAGCGCTTTGTACAGTAGTCATTGAAGATCAGGCCGTCAGTTTGACCCGTGACGACGGCCGCTGCCATTATAAGAACTGTGTGATCACGCTCGATGATACGGTGCGGGAATTAGATGAAATGATTTTTACAGGCTGTCAGTTTGAAGGAGATTTTTCTGCAGTCCACGTGACCGATACGATGTTTGAAAAATGCCGGCTGATGACGATGACGTTTGAACACATCAGTTTTCGCAGAGTCAGCTTCCGCCATTGCCAGATGACAGGATTCAGCTGTGACGATGTCGGCATGAAAGATGTCAGTTTTGAAAGCAGCAAAATGAATCTATTGAACTTAGTCAACAGCACATTTGAAGGCGTGAATTTTGTCGATAACGACATGACTGACAGCTATTTTTTCCATATCAAACCTCAGAAATGGACTGTGCAATCATGCCGCTTCACCAGCGCAGCATTCATAGAAACGCCGCTTACTGGACTGAATTTAAGTGATTCTGATTTAGAAGGTATTACGGTTCAGGCAGATGATCTCGTCGGCGTCACAGTCAATCGATACCAGGCAGCAGACATTATCTCTCTGTTTGGCATAGAAGTGATAGATTGAAGGCCATGTTTTGCCTGATTTCTCGATTTTCTCTCAAACATGGCCTTCTAATTCTGTTTGAAGGCCATGTTTCGCCTGATTTCTCGATTTTTCCTCAAACATGGCCCTCTAATTCTGTTTGAAGGCCATGTTTCGCCTGGTTTCTCGATTTCCTCTCAAACATGGCCCTCTAATCGTGATTGAAGGCCATGTTTTGCCTGATTTCTCGATTTTCTCTCAAACATGGCCTTCTAATCGTGTTTGAAGGCCATGTTTCACATCAATCACCTGATCACCCAACTTCCATAAACCACAAAAAAATCCGCAGACTTAAACCGTCTGCGAATCTGAACCTCTGTTATTCAGCTTTATTAAATGCTGTAAACTCACTGTCTTTCAGTTCAATTTCTGCTTTTGTACCATGCCATATGCCGACAAATCGCGATGGTGTTTCATTCTTGCTGTAATAATCGCCGTCATAATAAGCAAGCGGGAACAATTGACCTGACTTCACTTCTTCCATAATCCGACTGTAGAATGCTGAATTATCAATTTCAGCATAGTAGCCGAAGAATTTCTTATGTTCGCCTGCCAGCAGATCATTCACTAGTAACAATGATGTCGAGCCGTTCTGGCGGAAGTTCAAGTCTATCGCGTAAACATCGCCGTCAGAGTCGACCAGCAGGTCAAATCCTGCAATGCCTCTGTAGCCGGCATCGATGCCGTTCTGCATGATTTCTCTACCCGCTTCGATGACTTTGTCAGGCACTTGACTTGCTGTTGAATTGCCTTTGTACTTGCCGTATTGATCCGTATTCTGTATAGACGCCCCGAGGTATTTCAGTCCGAGCGTCTCGCTATAGGCATACTGCACACAGTAGTTCGACTCTGCCTGGATGAAATCTTCAATGACAAAGTCTGTAGCGTCTGCCACATTGCCGATACGCTGCAGCGCTCTTTTAAGATCGTCGTCGTTATAACAAATCATCACACCATAGCCGCCAGCTGTCGGATGATCGTCTGCAGGTTTAATGACATACGGATATTCCCAGTTCGCGAGCTGTGCTTCAAGTTCATCGGCACTGACGATGTCACGCCGCGGCAGAAACTTACCTTTTGTCCAGTCAGCGAGCCGCATCTTGTTGTTCAGTGCGATGAATGTCGGACGGTCGATATAGGATGTTTCAGGGTTTACGTAATCCGTTTCATGAGTATACTGGAAGAAAATTTTCTCACCATTATCTTCTGCTTCTCTTAAGCGGGCATTGTAAGACTGCTCATCTGTATAGATGCGGTAGTTGCCCGGCAGTTCGATGTCTGCTGCAGCAAATAAGGCACGCGTTTTGTCGCCGACAGTGGCCTCATGAAGAATGACAGGCATATCCGCAATCAATAATTCACGGGCTGTCAGCATGTTAGATTGATGTCCTTCAGTCGTCAGCCACGGATTTTTTCCGTATGACGGGCGGGACGTAAAAACTACTTGATCTCCGTACAGTTGATGGAGTGTCAGCGGTAGTTTAGCAGTCAAATTATTCATTCATTTACCCCTTCAGATGTTTGTGTAATTGCTTGATCTCCTCAAGCACAGCGGGTTGCGTAATCAGCTCAACCGCCATCGTCGCCATAATACGGGCACCCTGCAGTAATGCACGGTCACCTTCAGCACTTGCTGCTGCCTGCTCAAATTCATACGTATGGCCGATCAGTGTAGATGGTCCAATTTTGAGATGTGGATGAATCGTTGGAATGACATGACTCACATTCCCTGTATCCGTCGACCCAAAACCAAAGTCATCATGCTGAATCTCTTCACCGTGCAGCGCTGCATGGCGTTCAAACAGGTCATCCAGACGGTCATTCAAGATGAATTCGTCGACGCCGTTTTGAATATGATTCAGTCTGAACTGACCGCCGGCAATGTCAGCGGCTCCTTTGGCGATACGTTCCACTTTGTCAGTCAGCACATTCAAATCATGACGGCTGAGCGCACGCGTATAGAATCGTGCTTTCGTATAATCCGGTACGATGTTGGCACTTGCCCCACCATTTAATATAATACCATGAACTTTGTCTTTCGGTTTAATATGTTGACGCAGCTGTGCAATCCCATTAAAAAAGCTGATCATCATATCGAGTGCGTTCACGCCGTTGAAGGCATTTTCAGAGGCATGCGCACTTCTGCCGAAAAATTCAACTTCAAATACATCAACTGCAAGCGTCGGCACGGTGCGGTAAGATTCATGACCAGGGTGGATCATCAGCGCGACGTCACAGTCATCGAACAGCCCAGCTTTGACGTAAGTCGCTTTTGCGCTGCCGTTGACGCCGCCCTCTTCTGCTGGTGTACCGAACACTTTGATTGTTCCGCCGATGTCATCGATGACGGTCTTCAAACTGAGTGCCGCAAGTACACTGCTCGTTCCGATGATGTTATGACCACAGGCGTGACCTAAGTCAGGCAGTGCATCATATTCCGCCAAAAAGGCGATGGTCGGCCCGTGCTTCTCCGCGGCGTACGTCGCAATGAATCCAGTCGGATGGCCTGCGATATCCCGCTCGACCGTGAACCCTTCTCGTTCCAATAGTTCTGATAGTAGTTGCTGCGCATGATATTCTTCGTTTCCGAGTTCGGGCCGTGAATGGATGTCGTGACTGATCTTAATGATGTCGTCCTGATGTGCCGTGATATAATCTGTAATCCGCTTCGTCTGTTCTGGTGCTGTATATGTGTGAGTTGTCATCAAAAAATTCCTTTCTGTCCACTACTATCAAGAAAAAAAGAGACATTCCTTAAAGATAAGGAATGTCTCTTCTTCTTATCTTCCAGCGCTTCAGCTGTAGGAGTTAGCACCTTGCCTTCAGGTAGGTTGCTGGACGTCATAGGGCCTTTCCCTCGATCCGTCTTGATAAGTGATTTAATTGTTATTGATTACTATATAATGTCTACCGGTATTCGTCAACCTTTTCATTCCGATGTTACCGGCAGATAGATTCTGAACTGTGTTCCAGCGACCGTACTCTCCACTTCAATGCTGCCGCTGTGGCTTCTGACAATCTGCTGTGCGACTGCGAGTCCGAGTCCTGAACCGTTATGGTCAGTAGTCGTATTCGTTCCTCTGTAGTAATGGTCGAATATATACGGCAGCTCTTCTTTTTTGATGCCGTTGCCGTTATCAGTGATGGCAATGACCAGCATCTGGTCATCGACTGTCGTGCTGAGCCAGACGTCGACCATGTCATTATGGGCGAATGCATTCGAGATGATGTTCAACAATACCCGCTTCATCCGCTCGCGGTCAATCATTACGACTGCATCTGTCTGATCCACGTATTTCAAGGGCTGATTGTAATGGTCGATAAAGTGCTGAATATACGGTACGATATGCGTCTTTTCCTTGGTGAATTCAAGGAAATCATTTTTCAGCTGGTACGTCATGTTCAAGTCTTTGATCAGCATATCGATGTACAGCGCCTTGTCCTCAATAATCTGCGCAAAGCGGCGGCGCTCCTCTCCCGAGATTTCAATATCGCTCGTCAACAGCTTGCTGTAGCCGTATATCGAGCTGAGTGGTGTCTTCAAGTCGTGGCTGATTCCTGCAATCCATTCCTCGCGGAGCTTACCGATACGGCTCTGATACGTTTCGTCGAGCTTGAGCTTCGCCGTCAGCTCCTTGATGGATTCATCCACTGATGTATACATCTGGTACTTGCGGCGCAGCTTGTGCTTCCGGTAGATCCTGTCATTGTCCGGAACGACGTAATGCCCGTTCTGCAGCATCTTCACCCAGTCGACAAAATGAACAAGCGGCCGCGTCAGACGATGTCCTGCCAGCAGTGCCAGCGCTAAAATAATCGCGAACACAATCACAGAAAAGATCAAATACCAGAGGAAGAAATTTTTGATGTCCTCCATGAATGCCTGATCTTTGAATATGCCGTACTCATCAAAGATAATCTGCTTGTCCAGCACCCCTTGATTTTTCTGGACGAACAAATAATAGCGGCCATCCCGCATCGTTTCCCGCAGCTGGTAGTCATTGAAGTTATCTCCGTTCAAATCCTGGAACCAGGCGTTTTGGACTTCGGTCGTCGATAAGCTGCCGTGAATTTTCGTCAGCTCGTTTGCTCTCGGGCTCTGAATGAACAGCCCGATGTCATGCTGGTCCATATAGCGTTCCAGCTTCTTGTCCTGCCTGAGGTCAAACATTTCAGCTGACTTGACAATCGGCTTCCGGCTGATCAGCACGGCCTGCCGGTCTGGTGACAGCGACCATGTGCGCATATCCTGAATATAATACCAGTACAGACCGTGGAGCGTTTCACCTTGCTGATTGAATACTTTGAGCACTTTGCCATCATCACCTCTGATGACCAGCATGCTCTCATTGTTCTTCAAAGCCTGCTTAAGGTCATCCGTGATGGTGATCTCCTCACCGTCCAGATGAATCAGCGACTGCATGGTCGATGTCGATTCCGTCGTCAAGTCACCAGTGAGCAGCGTCCCGTCCCAGCGGATTGTCAAGTAGATGAAGAGCGAGATGACTGCTATATTCATCAGTACATACAGCAGCAAAAAGTAATTGATGAAGCGCCACGTAAATCTCCGCCCGATACTCATTCTTCGATGCCTACTTTTAGTATGTAGCCGACACTGCGCACCGTGAGCAGCCGCTTCGGCTCACTTGGATTACATTCCAGCTTCTCACGTAGTTTCCTCACGTGGACCATCACGGTATTTTCATCGACGAAACGATTCTCCCATACCGCTTCGTATATCTGTTCTTTCGTCAGCACTTTGTTCTGATTTTCGTACAAATACTGCATCAATAAATACTGCTTACCGGAGAGATGATACGTATGCCCGTCGACCATCAGCTCCGCCTTGTGCTCATCAAAGAAAAAAGGGATATTGCGGTAATCCCGGACGTAGCGCTCAGCATTCGCTTTGACGCGGGCAGCAAGAATGAGCGGATTAAAAGGCTTGGTGATATAGTCATCCGCACCCGCAGCAAATCCTTTTAATTTGTCTTCATCAGTGACATTGGCTGAGACATAGAGAATCGGCGCCTTTGAAAACGCCCGGATGTGATCCGCCAGCTCGTAACCGCAGCCGTCCGGCAGATTGATGTCCAGTATATAGGTGTCATAATGGATGTGCAGCTGATGCACAGCTTCCATGTAACTCGTTGCAATAGCGATTGGTTCGAACCCTTCTTTTGCGAGAATGAACCGGATCAACTCAGCGATTTCAATCTCATCTTCAACAATCAGAACGCTCGTCATCATCTCACCTCTTTGCCATTTGTTATAGCATTAAAGAAGAAGATATTCAATAGTGCATCAGTAACTTTAAGGTAACTTTAAGGTAAATCCGTTTACGAAATCATTTCATTGTCAGCCCCTGCCATTCATGGTATTATTAATTCCGAGTTAAATAGTAGGAAAAAGAGGTGTCATAATGTCTTTATCATTTATGGACATATTTGAAGATTGGGCAGCGGATTATGATGATGCAGTATCTGGTGAGCAGCCTGAATATAAAGATGTCTTTGAAAACTATGCATTTATGCTGGGAGAAGCAGCCAAGCGTGCACATGGCCGCACCATTGAATTCGGTCCAGGGACCGGTAATTTGACGGCGCTGCTGCTGAACAAAGGACTGGACGTCACTGCGATTGAACCAAGCCCGGAAATGGCTGCTATCGGCGAACAGAAGACAGGACTGACGTTTGAGCACGGTGATTTTCTGCACTACAAGGAGCGTCCTGTAGATACATTCATCAGTTCCTATGCGTTCCATCATCTGACCGATGAAGAGAAAGAAACAGCCATCAAGCGCTATGTGCAGCAGTTGAGTGACGACGGCCGCATCATCATATTGGATACGATGTTCAACAGTCCAAAAGACAAAGAGGATATCATTGCACATTACGCGGCACTCGGCTACAACAGCCTCATTGAAGATCTGAACCGGGAGTTCTATCCTCTGAAAGAGACGATGGAAGGCATCGCACGGCGGAGCGGCTGCGACTACGAAGCGATTCAGCTCAATAAGTTCACCCATCTGCAGCTGCTGACGAAGAAGACTGTCAAGCGGCCGAAAGACTTGATCGGTGATACACCACTCGTTGAACTGACGGCCTTCGAACTGCCTGATAACGTCCGACTCTTTGCCAAACTAGAGATGTATAATCTCGGTGGCTCAGTCAAAGACCGCCTCGGTCGCAATATCATCGAGCAGGCACTGCGCCGCGGTGACATCACAACTGGTGAAGTCGTTGAAGCAACGGCCGGCAATACCGGTATCGGGCTCGCCCTCTCGTGTCAGACTCACGGCTTGAAGCTGCGCGTCTATGTTCCTGAGAAGTTCAGCATAGAGAAGCAGGACATCATGCGTGCGCTCGGAGCAGAACTCATCCATACACCGACGGCAGACGGCATGCTCGGTGCACGGGAAGCGGCGAGAGCTTATGCCGATGAGACCGGCGCTTATTATACGAACCAGTTCGAAACATTAGATAATCCAGCAAGTTATGATAAACTTACAAATGAAATCACTGACGCTGTCGGCAGCGTCGCGATGATCGTCGCTGGTGCAGGTAGCGGCGGGACATTTACCGGTCTTGCTGAACGCTTGAAACCAACCGGCACGAGGACAGTCATCGTTGAACCAGAAGGCTCTATCTTAAACGGCGGCGAGAGCGGTGCACACCGTACTGAAGGCATCGGCGTCGAAGTATGGCCGGCATTTCTCAAACCAGAATCCATCGACGCCATTGAAACAATCAGCGATGACGCAGCATTTGATGCGGTCAAACAGCTGGCACAGCAGGAAGGTCTGCTCGTCGGCAGCTCGTCAGGGGCTGCACTCATTGCCGCATTGAACCAGGCACACCACGTGACAGGTAACATCGTCGTCATTTTCCCTGACGCGAGCGACCGTTATTTATCACAACATATATTCGACTAAGGAGCGTTACTATGAAAAAGAAAACTATGATGATCCACGGCGGTCACACAACAGATGAATTTACAGGAGCAGTAGCCCCTCCTATCTATCAGACAAGTACGTACAAACAGGACGGCATCGGCAACTTAAGACAAGGCTATGAATATTCACGCTCAAAAAACCCGACGCGTTCTGCGCTTGAATCACTAATCGCAGACCTCGAGCACGGTACTGACGGCTTTGCGTTCGGTTCAGGGATGGCAGCTGTATCAACTGTAGTGATGCTGCTGAACGCCGGTGACCATATTGTCGTTGGTTCAGATGTGTACGGCGGGACATATCGAGTCTTCACAAAAGTATTCGACCGTATCGGGGTCAAATCAACATTCGTTGATACGACAGACGAAGCAGCCGTGAGAAATGCGATTACAGCGCAGACAAAAATGCTGTACATCGAAACACCGACTAACCCGCTGTTGAACGTGACAGATATTGCCCGCATGGCAGAAATTGCTCGTGAGCATCAGTTAATCACGGTCGTCGACAACACATTCATGACCCCTTATTTCCAGAACCCGCTTGATTCTTGGCGCAGATATCGTGCTGCACTCCGCAACGAAATATATCGGCGGACACAGCGATGTCGTCGCAGGACTGCTCGTAACGAAAGATGCTGATTTAGCTGAACGTATCGGCTTCATCCAGAACTCAGTCGGTGGTGTACTCGGACCACAGGACAGCTTCCTGTTAGTACGCGGTATTAAAACACTTGCCATCCGCATGGAACAGACAGAGCGAACAACGCTTGAAATTGTCGACTACTTGAATCATAATGACGTTGTAACAAACGTCTTCCATCCAAGCCAGTTGAACGATGCACAGCTTGCCATCCAACAACGCCAGGCATCAGGATTCGGCGGCATGATTTCATTCGACGTCGGTTCTAAAGAAAAAGCAGAAGCCCTTGTGAAATCATTGAAATACTTCACATTAGCTGAATCACTCGGCGCCGTAGAAAGCTTGATTTCAGTACCGAGCCAGATGACTCACGCCTCTATTCCACGCGAACGCCGTCTTGAACTGGGCATTACTGATGGACTCGTTAGAATTTCTGTCGGCATCGAAGACAGCGAAGATTTACTAGAAGACTTAAAACAAGGCTTTGCAGCCATTCAATAAGGAGTGTCAACTATGCAGAAAATGAACGTAGAGAGCTTCAACCTCGACCACACAAAAGTCGTGGCACCATTTGTCCGTCTTGCCGGAATTAAAGAAGGTCAACGCGGCGATGTCATCCACAAATATGACATCCGCTTCAAGCAGCCGAACAAAGAACATATGGAAATGCCGGCATTACATTCACTTGAACATTTGATGGCTGAAAATATCCGCAACCATTCAGACAAAGTCGTTGATATTTCACCGATGGGCTGCCAGACCGGTTTTTACTTGTCATTGATCAATCACGATAACTATGATGACGTCCTCAGCATACTGGAAAACACACTGAAAGATGTACTCGCAGCGACAGAAGTTCCAGCCTGCAACGAAGTACAGTGCGGCTGGGCAGCAAGCCACAGTTTAGAAGGTGCACAACAATTAGCATCAGACATGCTCGCTAAAGAAGATGAGTGGGCAGTCATCTATCAGGATTAATGATAGAAGCAATCATGCAGAAGGTCCTCATTCCATGAGAATGAGGACCTTTTGCATGATTATTTATCAACTGAACTCTGTCCGGTAATGTTCGAACCTTGAATGAAGTATCTCTGAAACATGAAGAACAGCACGATGACGGGAAGCAGTACCATGAGCGACCCTGCCATCAAGTAGTTCCATTGTGTCGTGCTGCGTTCTTTGAATACTTGCAGACCGATCTGCAATGTATACAGATTCTCATCATTGATGTACAGCAGCGGCCCTAAAAAGTCATTCCACACACCGTTGAACGTAAATATCGCAACGGTTGCGAGCGCCGGCAGCACGAGCGGCAGCCCGATCTTTCTGAAGATATAGAAATGACTGGCCCCTTCCATGCGCGCCGCTTCTATATAGGATTTCGGTATACCCATGAAGAACTGGCGCAGCAGGAAGATGTTGAAAGCACTGCCGAAAAAGGCCGGCAGTATGAGTGGATAGTAAGTATTCAATAAATGCAGCTTGGCGAACAGCACATACTGCGGAATGAGCGTCACAAATCCCGGAATCATCATCGTGCCGAGAACAATCAAAAACCAGATTTTCTTGCCTTTGAAGTCTAGTTTCGCAAAGCCGTACGCAATGAATGCATTGACGAAGACGTTTGCGACAACGCTGATCAAGGTGATGACGAGTGAATTCACCGCATAAGTCGTAAACGGTGCGGCCTGCCACGTGTTCATATAGTTCTCAAAATGCCATTCTTTCGGAATAAAGGTCGGTGTCCCCATAATTTCTTCCATTGTTTTCAGTGACGTGGCAATCATCCACCATATCGGGCTCAATATGACGAGTGAACCCGCTGCAAGCAGTACGAAGTTGAACCATTTCCAGAACGGACTGACGTGATTTTTCATCAGTTATCTTCGCCTCCTTCGTAATGCACCCAGCGCGGCGCGAGCTTCAAGTTGATGACGGTCAAGATCAGCACGAGCACGAATAAGATCCAGCTCATCGCCATGGCGTAACCCATATCAAACGCCTTGAATGCTTTCAGCCACATATAAAGATTATAGAACAACAGTGAATTCGACGGTGAACCTGCGCCGTCGCTGCTCATGACGTAAGCTTCCTGGAAAATCTGGAATGCACCGATTGTACTGGTCACGATATCGAAGAAGATGATCGGCGTAATCATCGGCAGCGTGATGTTTCTGAATTTCTGCCAGCGATTCGCACCGTCCATATCTGCTGCCTCGTACAGAGACTTCGAAACCCCTTGCAGACTTGCTAAATACAACAGCATACTGCCGCCGACGCTCCATAGTTTCATGAAGATCAGTGATGGTTTTGTCCATTCAGGGTCAAGCAGCCAGTTCGGGCCGTCGATACCGATGTAGCCGAGCGCTGTGTTGACAAGCCCTGTCGACGGATCCAGCAGCTGCATCCACAGTAAGTACACACCGACGCCTGATAATACAGCCGGAAGATAGTAGATCGTCCTGAAAATTCTCATGCCCGGTATGTCCTGATTCATCATCAGTGACAGCACGATAGCACCGACCGTTGTCAGCGGTACAGAGAAGATGACAAAGAACAAGGTATTCATCATCGATGTATAGAACAGTTCGTCTTCCTTGAACAGTCTCGAATAGTTGGACAGACCGACGAAATCCATCTGCGACGTAATGTTGTAATTCGTAAAACTCGCATATAACGAAAAAAGAATCGGTCCTAGTGTAAACACTAGGAACCCAAATATCCACGGTGAAATAAATAAGTAGCCGGCCAGATTATCTTTATATTGTTTTTTCATCCGGCTCACCTACTTGCTATTCTGCTCAACTAATTTCTCTACATCTGTTTGAGCTTTCTTCAGTCCTTCCTGTGGCGTCTTTTTGCCCTGCATGATGTTATCAAACTGAGGATTGACTAGGTTGAAATAGTCTGGTGCTGATACAGGAACCGGTGTGAGAATAGTATCCTCTAAGTTATCAACCGCTGCCTGGTATGCTTCTTTTTTATTGCCTGACAGATTGCTGCCGGCCGCTTCAGCCGCTTTTTCGTTTGCTACTAAGTCAAACGTCTCCTCAGCCCAGTACTGCTGGTTTTTCTCGTTAGTCAGGAATTTGATGAAATCATAAGCCTCATCTTTATGTTTCGAGCCTTTCGGGATTTCTGCGACAAATCCGCCGCCCCAGCTCGTCGGCTGTTCCCCTGCTGTTACAGCTGGCAGTGGTGCAACACCGTAATCGATGTCTTTAGCGTAATCGTCCATCTGTGTCGCAAAGCTCTGGTCTTTAACAATCATGCCGACATCACCTGCGAAAAATGGATTTCCTTGCTGACTGTCGAATTTAGCCTGGAATTTCTGCAGTGTATCGCTGCCGTATTTATCCTGCCATTGTTTCAGCCAGTTCATCGTATCGATATTCTGCTCTGTATCGATCGACACATTGCCGTCCATATCGATATAGTTTTTGTGGTTGGCGTTCGTAATCCAAATATCAGGGCCTGCGCCGAACAATGGATAGAAGCCGATTTTGTTATAAGTTGAGCCTTTTTTCTGATCCAGCTTAGCGGCATAAGTTTTTAGTTCCGCCCAAGTTGTCGGTGGCTTCTCAGGATCGAGTCCTGCTTGTTTGAAGGCATCTTTGTTATAGAATAATACGCGTGTATCTGTATTGTAAGGAATACCGTATGTTTTCCCTTCATATTGTGTCGCATCCCACAGTTCTTCAGAGAACTGACTCGATAAATCATCTTTCTCAACAAATGAAGTCAGATCTTCTGCTTGATTTTTCATGCCGCGAAGTGCTGTCGCATTAATATCATTGATCACGACATCAGCTGGATTTCCTGCTGCAATCGCCGCTAAGTTCTTCGTCCAGATGTCCCCCCATGGTAAATAGGTATGCTTCACGACTACTTTATCCTGCGAATCATTGTAGTCATCAATGATTTTATTCAATGTAGCTTTACGCGGGTCAGAACCCCAGAATGTCCAAAATCTGATTTCCGTCTTACCACCTTCTGCTTGATCGTTAGAATCATTTTTGCCGCTGTTCGGGACTAACCCGCCACATCCTGCAAGCATAAGCACAAATACTAATAACATACCCAATAATCGTTTCATTCTTTTTCCCCCTTAAATAAGTTGTCACATACAATTAAAATGCATATATAATGATAAATAAAAAAGCAGGCAACCTGCTTTTCTACTATTAAAATCTGATGATATTGACAGCACCGTAGACGTCATCAAAGTGATTCAATACTTTTAACTGATGGTCTACGATATCTAATTTGTATGGACCTGTTGTTGCATCAAGTTGTGCGATGTCTTGCTGTGATGCATCATCCCGTTTTTTGAAGTTGAACGTCACTGCGTAATCTTTCTGATCGCCGGTACCGTATACTAAGTCACCGATGACTTTGGCTGTGCCGTCCCCTTCGAACAGATGCTGCTGGTCTTCCGGCAGCGTGAAGCGGAATGTGTAGTGCGGTGTATTGTGCATCAAGTGATTGTAGAGCACATCGTCAATCTGGTAGTCAATTCTGGCAGTAAGACCTGCGTCGTCAGGAGTGACTCTGATATTTTTCAGCATAAAGTGCGGCATGTAGAATTCCTGGCCGATATACTTATCAGGCGTCGGCTGTTTTTTCAGCAGCTCAACATGCTGACTGCCTTCGACCTCCTCATCTGATGATTTCTTTTTTAGTACGACAAATGCAGCAGCACCAAGTGCAGCCACACTTAATAACGTGCCGAGCGCAAATGGTGATTTGCTTTTACGCGCAGGCGCTTGATAATGATATGGGCATCCCATAGTTGAACCCCTTTCGTAATTTGAAATTTATCTTTCTATACCCTTTTCTTCTATTCATACGCATAAACGCCGGAAAAAGTTTCAAGTACGGAAAGTGTCATTATTATTATGACACGCCTTGATAGAAAAAACACGAAACAATTGCGGTTAGCAGACGCATCCATACGGTAAATTAACATAATTTACAATGGTTTAACTGAAAATTAACCGTAGTAGTAGATGAAGACGCGTATGATATTATTACGGAGATGATATCATGTTTAACAGAAAAGAACGCCTGCAGCTCATTGAAGCATATGGCAGAGAAGATGCTCTTGCTCGTTATAATGCTGAAGCAGCCATCATATCTAGAGAAGAACTGAATCGACATCAGGCGGCGTTAGACAGAGAATTTCATAACGACAGCCATCTATATGATGCCATCTGCTTTATCGATTACTGCTACACGCACCGCCGAGAAAATTTTGACGATATCGTCGACTGGCTGCATACATTGAGAGCCATTCAACGACAAATCGAAGGATGACCAGCCAGTGAAGGCTGGTCATTTTGTTGAGCGATCCAAGTCAAAGAGTAGCAGCAGCGGCATTGTCATGGCAGCTGGCTTTGCGGGCCATGTTTTGTGTGATTTCATGATTTCCCCTCAAACGTGGCCCGCTAATCTCGTTTGAAGGCCATGTTTTGCTTAATTTCATGATTTTCTCTCAAACATGGCCCGCTAATCCTGTTTTAGGGCCATGTTTTACGTAATTTCATAGTTTTCTCTCAAACATGGCCCGCTAATCCTGTTTTAGGGCCATGTTTTACGTAATTTCATAGTTTTCTCTCAAACATGGCCCGCTAATCCTGTTTTAGGGCCATGTTTTGCTTAATTTCATGATTTTCCTTCAAACATGGCCCGCTAATCCTACTATGTCTTCATTTCAAATAATACTTCGTGGCTCTACCGATTCCTGTCTTCACTGCATGTTCTCTCAATAGGCGTTTGACTGTTGTTTTCGGACTCATCGTCCAGTCCATCGCCTCTTGTATCGTAAATGCGCCCTGCTTGAGCAATACAAATTCCCGCAGATTGGCGAGCATGATGTCTTCGCGTTTGACTTTCCGGCCGCAGCTGCATGTGATATATTTCTTCATCGTATCGATCCCTGCTATCAACTGCCGGCAGCTCTGACATCGCAGCCTTGGATCTATAACATCTACCTCCACCTGTCTGACATTCTGATAAGGATATTTGTCGACATGGGCCCCGACAAGCATCTGGCCGACTTCACATTCATACGTCGATGGTTTGATCTTTTTGAGATGATTCACCACCTGCTGCAACTGGCCGTGAAACACCATCCGTGCATCGCCATTAAATCCGGCAAGGCTGAAGCTGTCGTTGATAAATACGATACGGCTCACCACTTTCATTATCATCCCGTGCATCCTCAAAAAATGTTCCATCATCGTATGCGCACGTTCCAGCTGCGGCCGGTAATCCTTAATGACCACATGATGCCGGTTCACTATATTTCCCCGGTCATAACGATACGGACCGCTGTTATTCTTAATCTCAAAAATGTACACTGTACCGTCGCCGATGACAATGAAATCATACTGGACATATTCGCCGTCTTTCAGCAGCAAGTCCCAGATGACTAGCGCATCAATCCCTGCTATGCTATCAAAAAACTGTCGTTCCCCTTCATAGCCCCGCTGATATTTGTTCAGCTTTCCGGCGTCTTCCAAAGACAGATCCATTCGTTGTTCGAGTGCCTCGAGATAGCACAATTCCACACTTTTGATATGGTCTTTCAGCAGCAACCTATCACCTCCGAAACTATCATAGCACGAAGTGAATTTCTCTGTTTTCAGCCGTCGCTGCAAAATATCAAGAACGTCAGTATGTTCATCACATAATCATCATCCACTTCCCCTATTACTTAAAATTCTGCACCATTATCAAAAAAATAAAGACCTGAAAAATTCAGGTCTTCACTATTATAATTTATCCATTTCCTTGATCAGAAATCCTTGCAGCGGCAGTCGGCCCCATAATGCCCATGCCGGTAACTGCTTACCTTTGAAGCCGATGTTGTTCTTCGCCATATAGACGTTCGCCGGAAATACTGCGACTAAAAACAGCTTGAGCAGCTGCTTCGTCATGCGCCCGGGCTTTCTGATGAACAGACTCAAGCCGAACAGTATTTCTATGACACCGGATAGTTGCACGATGCGTTTCCGGTACGGCAGTGATTTCGGCACGATTTTGCGGAAGCCTTCTTCGTTTTTGAAATGCATGATGCCGGCAAATGTATAGACAGTACCATATAGAAGTCGTCTAAACATTCATATCACCTAAATAGCTGCGGCCGAACTGCGGCAGTGCTACACCGAAGTTATCAGCAACCGTCGCACCGATAGACGCAAATGTGTCGTGACCTTCCAGTTCATGATAATGCTTAACTTTCGGGCTGAACATGAGCAGCGGTACATATTCACGTGTGTGATCGGTACCTGGTGCTGTCGGATCATTCCCGTGGTCGGCTGTAATGATGACGAGATCGTCTTCACGCAGCTGCGGAATGAGTTCGCCGAGACGGTCGTCGAATGCTTTGATGGCATTGGCATAACCTTCTTTGTCGCGGCGGTGGCCATACAGCGCATCAAAGTCGACTAAGTTCAAGAAGCTCAATCCTTCAAAATCACGGCCGACCACTTCCATCAATTGGTCCATGCCGTCCATGTTGTCTTTCGTGCGGATCGCTTCTGTCACACCTTCACCGTCATAAATATCGTTGATCTTACCGATAGCGATGACGTCATAACCTTTGTCTTTCAGTTCGTTCATCACTGTGCGGCCGAAAGGTTTCAGTGCATAGTCGTGACGGTTCGATGTGCGGGTGAAGTTCCCCGGTTCACCGACATAAGGTCGCGCAATAATACGTCCAATCAAATATTTAGGGTCTTTTGTCAGTTCACGGACTTTCTCGCAAATGTCATACAGCTCGTCAAGCGGAATGATGTCTTCATGCGCCGCAATCTGCAGCACTGGGTCCGCTGATGTATAGACGATCAAGTCACCCGTTTCCATCTGGTGTTTGCCGTATTCTTCAATAATTTCAGTGCCTGACGCTGGTTTGTTCGCCACCACTTTGCGGCCGGTCATCTCTTCGATTGCTTTGATCAGTTCATCAGGAAATCCGTCCGGATATACTTTGAATGGCTGATCGATATTCAGTCCCATGATTTCCCAGTGGCCGGTCATCGTATCTTTGCCGACTGATGCTTCGCTGAGCTTCGTATAGAATGCAGCAGGATTGTCCACTGCTTCTAGACCCGGCAGTTCTGCAATGTTCCCGAGACCGAGTTTCTGAAGGTTCGGCAGTGACTCACTGAACCCTTCCAGTGTATGTTTCAATGTATGGCTGCCCGTGTCACCGAAATCAGCAGCATCTGGTGCCTCGCCGATTCCGACTGAGTCCATCACGATTAAATGAATTCTTTTAAACGCTTTAGTCATCAAGACCACTCCTACTCTGTAATGATTGTATGAATCAACGTCGGTGCCTCTGCATGATCGCTGATGTCAATGTTGTCGTATATTTTTTGTTTCACGTCTTCTACGTCTTCGCGGTTCGCATAGATTGTCACGAGCGACTCGCCTTCAGCAACTTTGTCACCGACTTTTTTGCGGAGCATCAAGCCGACTGCAAGGTCGATTGTATCTTCTTTCGTTGCACGCCCCGCACCGAGCAGCATGGACGCAATCCCGATTTCATCCGCCACGATCCGGCTGACAACACCGCTTGATTTCGCCGGCACTTCAATGACGTAATCCGCCTGCGGTAATTTTGAGACGTCATCAACGACACTGCCGTCGCCGCCTTGATTCGTCAGAAAGTCGCGGAACTTCTCAAGCGCTGCACCGTTATCGATGACCGCCTGCAGTTTTTCGCGTGCTTCGTCCAATGTCTCTGCTTTGCCGCCGAGTACTACCATCTGGCTGCCGAGCGTGAGCACCAGCTCATTCAAATCTTCCGGCCCTTCGCCGCGCAGTGTCTCGATCGCTTCTTTCACTTCGAGCGCATTGCCGATCGCATACCCAAGCGGCTGGCTCATGTCAGAAATAATCGCCATCGTGCGGCGGCCGACATTGTTACCGATCTGAACCATCGCATGCGCCAGCTGTTCTGCATCTTCATTGGTCTTCATGAAGGCGCCTGCCCCCGTCTTCACGTCAAGGACGATTGCGTCAGCACCGCTCGCAATCTTCTTGCTCATAATGCTTGATGCGATAAGCGGAATGCTGTTGACCGTGCCCGTCACATCGCGCAGCGCATAGAGCTTCTTATCAGCAGGCGTCAAGTTACCCGTCTGACCGATGACTGCGATTTTGTGTTCATTGACGAGACGCATGAAGTCATCTTCTGAAATTTCCACGTGGAACCCGTCCACTGCTTCCAGCTTATCGATTGTACCGCCTGTATGTCCGAGGCCGCGGCCGCTCATCTTAGCTACTGGAATGTCAAGCGCTGCGACAAGTGGTGCGAGTACTAACGTCGTCGTATCACCGACGCCGCCGGTTGAGTGCTTGTCGACTTTGACGCCGTCGATCGCTGACAAATCTATCTGATCGCCGCTTTCTACCATCGCCATCGTCAAGTTCGCTCGCTCTTCATCGTTCATATCCTGGAAATAAATTGCCATCGCTAAGCTCGATACCTGATAATCCGGGATATCCCCGTTCGTATATCCATTGACGAAGAACTGAATTTCTTCTTTCGTCAACGCACCGCCGTCACGTTTCTTTGCTATGATATCTACCATTCTCATGTGAATATCTCCCCTTCGTTTGTCAGATAAAAAAGCAGACGGATTAATAGTTTCCGTCTGTTGTTTGTCCTTGCAGAATCTGCACCCCGGCACTTGCCCCGATACGTGTCGCACCCGCTTCAATCATTTTGTTCACATCTTCGGTTGAACGCACGCCGCCTGATGCTTTGACACCCATGTCAGAACCGACTGTGTCGCGCATTAATTGAACGTCTTCTACTGTAGCACCGCCTGTAGAGAAGCCGGTTGATGTTTTGACGAATGTCGCACCCGCTTCTTTCGCTAGCGCTGACGCACGACGTTTCTCGTCGTCAGTTAATAGACTCGTTTCTATGATGACTTTTGTCGTCACCCCATCTGCTGCAGCGACCACTGCTTTGATGTCTTCAAGCACAAGCGCGTCGTTACCTTCTTTTAGAGCGCCGATGTTGATGACCATATCGACTTCACCGGCACCGTTTTGAATCGCATCCTTCGTTTCGAATGCTTTGACCGCTGATGTCGTTGCACCGAGCGGGAATCCGATCACTGTGCAGACCAATACGTCAGTGCCCTGCAATGCTGCTGCACATCGCTTGACGTGAGTCGGGTTGACGCACACGCTCATGAAGCCATGTTCTTTTGCTTCAGCGACCAATGTGTCGATTTGAGATGTTGTTGCTTCTGGTTTTAATAACGTATGATCAATGTATTTAGCTAATTCCACTGAAAATTCCTCCTTTTTATCAACTTCATTATACCCCATCTGCTGTAAATAATCATGTCTTGTCATGCTCTTTGAACCATTCATCCATCAAAAAAGGACTCCCGCATATATACGGAAGTCCGTTTCTTCATTATTTGCCTAAATAAGAGGCAAACATCCAGTTATGCTTTTCAAACTGTGTGATCATACCGAGAATCATATCTGCTGTCATTTCGTCTTTTGCTTCTTCAGCAATGTGCTGTCCTTCTTTCAACTGTTCAATCAGCTTCTGAAGATCTTCAGATAAATCACGGACCATCTCTTCAGCAGTCAAGTTCTTCCCTGCTTCCTTGATAATGGACTGGTCGAGACATTCTTTCAATGTCGCAACCGGATGACCGTTGATGGCAAGCACACGTTCTGCTGTTACATCAAGATACTGGCTGACTTCATTGTACATTTCCTCAAATTTCACATGCAGCGAGAAAAAGTTCGGCCCTTTGACATACCAATGATAGTTGTGTATTTTTGTGAACATTACCGTAAAATTCGCAACCTGCTGATTCAACACGTCAATAACAGGTGAATCTTCTCTCTCTTTCGGTGCTTTAGTGACTTTCTTTGAAACTGTCGTCTTCTTATCTTTAGCCATGAACAAACGCCTCCTAATGATTGTTGGTTTGACACTGATAATTCTGTACACTATGTCTTTACCCTGAATTTCCGGGTATAATACATTAAAAAGGAGGGTCTTATGTTTAAACATTATATTGTTCCTGTCTTACTTGTCATATTAATGGCTGTGTTGTTATTCACCATCGACTGGTGGAAAAATCCGCTCTCTGACTTACTGCATACGGACAGCTATATCATCACTATCATCATTATCGCGATCCTTGCCGGCATCATCAGCTATATCTACAGCCGCATCGCCTACAAAGTCGATAATGACCCGTCTCTTGAACACGCTGAGCAGGACCGTCAGTCGTTCAAGAAGTTCTCACTGATGAACATCGCATTGATCATCACATTTTATTTTGCGCTCGGTTCCATCATGCTCGTCACATTGAATCAGGCACCGCTCTGGCTCGGCATCGCAAGTATCATCGTGCTGATTTTCGCCATCGTCCTCCGCTATTACGGCTACAGCATGATCAACAAGCTCTACCCTGAACGCGAGCTGCCGAATAACTTTGAATCGGATTTTGATGACAAGCTCATCGATTCACTGACAAAGGACGAAATGATCGTCATTTTCACCGGCCTTTACAATGCCTTCAAGATGACGAATATTCTGCTCCCTGCTATCATGCTGTTCATCACGCTGTACGGCTATGCGACAGGTCAGTCGCAGCACTTCGCACTCAGTCTGATTGCCGGCAGTGCAATGCTCATCAACATCGTCTATCAGTTCACCGTCAGACGCATGATGTAAACAAAACGGAAATCCATGTCGGATTTCCGTTTTTTCATTTTATATTTAACTGCTTTCTTTTCAGGTTGAAGTGTGAAAAATAGTGCGGCAGCCGACGTTTGAAGGCCATGTTTTGGCTTGTTTCATGATTTTCCTTCAAACGTGGCCCGCTAATCCTGTTTAAAGGCCATGTTTCGCCCAATTTCTTGTTTTTCCTTCAAACGTGGCCCTCTAATCCCGTTTGAAGGCCATGTTTTCAGCCACTACCGACAGTCCTATAATTACATTCCGGTATTAAGCTGTTCTTTGACTGTACTCCGGCCGTCAATATCAATTGAACCGCTGTACTCCACTAAGTCGATATGGCAGCCGGTGCCGATTGTCACATGTCTCCCTCTGACGACATTCGCCGTGACATGTTCCAGCGTAATATCATCCCCTTCAATCAATTCACTTGTGAGCATACCTTCTTGACTACCAAAGTTGAACAGACCGCCCGAAGCTTTCTTTTTAACGATGATATGATTGCCGCCGAGCTCCCTTATGAAGGACTCATTGATCAACTGGAGCGTGATCTCATCGGCATTGAGCAGCCCGTCGATATGAACTTGACCGTTACTCGTGAACTGTTCCACTTCGCAGTTGCCGGAAATAGATGTCTTCCCCGACACCCCAAAGACATCACCGTAACAATTGCCGTCAATAGTGAGTTTTCCGTTATTATGATGATTCTTGACTGTGACATCCCCTGTCACTGAAGTCTTTCCGTTAGTCTTCAGCTCATCTGCTACTATATCGCCTGCGACCATCTTACCTTGAACGCTGACTGTGTCGGCGCGGAGCACACCTTTAACCACCATACTTCCTGAAACAGCGACATTCGCCGCTGCTGCATCTCCTTCGATCACGGCTTTACCCGATACGTTGATATCATCATAAGTCCCAGCTGTAAGTACTGAAGATCCACTGATTTTCATTATGTCATCCCCTTAAATAATTGATTTTCAACTGCGTCACTAATTCCTGGTAGCGCCTTTCAAATACAATAGTCGACTGCTGATCGACACATACATTGCCTTCTGCCGCAATGAACAGCCCGATGCCGCGCTTACGAACAACCATCAGCGACATATCCTGCTTCAAGTCGATTGTTGTCAACACTGCTACAGCGTCTGTCACTTCCTGCTCTGTCAATTGTCCACTTGATAATGCTTCATCAATGAACACGAGTATGACGGACTTCTCGAGTGTCACACTGTTACGATCAAAGCTGACATATTCCCATAGATAATCGGGAAACACTGCTGCATCAAAGTTATCTGTCGTTTCAACAGGTGCCCCCTCATTAAACAATGTCACTAAGTCATCCAGTGAATGTTCATCTTTCAATGCTTTGATCTGCTCGATACGTTTGACTATCAATGCGCGGGGAAAGAAAGCCTCCTGACCCGTATAAGTAGATTTTCTAATAAACCACTCTTCCGGAATCAACTTTTTCCGCTTCCACCGGTATAACTGGCCGTAACTGATATCGCACACTTTCAGCAATTCTTTTTTAGAGATTAAGTCATCCATATTGTCACCCCACTATTAATATAACATAACACTGTTACGAAGAACAACTCAAAACAAAAACCCCGACGCTTCCACGCCGGAGTTCCTGTTACTTCAAATTATTCAAGTAAACATCTGCTACTTGCTTCTTCTTTGCATCGTCCGCCATGAAATACCAGAGGCCGTCATCCAACACTTGTCCTGTGCCTTCAAGCTGATATTTGTCGACGTTGTTCAATGTCGCTGCGTAGCCGTTTCTTAACTCTGTCAGCTCTGAGAACGTCACGTCTGTCACAACATTGCCTTTCACTGTCTTGAGAATGCTGTCGAGCTTCGTCACAGTGCCGACGTTCATTGCTTTCTGTGCCAGCCCTTGAATGACAAGCTGCTGACGCTCCTGACGTCCGAAGTCGCCACCTGCCCCGTTCTCTTTACGGCTTCTAATGAACGCCATCGCAGCATCGCCGTCAAGGTGAGCCTTCTGCCCTTCGACGAAATGGTAGTCACGGACATCGAATGTCGCATTGCTTGTCACATCGATGCCGCCGAGCGTATCGATCATTTCTTTCATGCCGTCCATATTGATGGTCGCATAGTAATCAATCGGTACCCCCATCAACTTCTCGACTGACTTGACCGCCATATCCGGGCCGCCGTATGCATAGGCATGGTTGATCTTCTCGTAGTCGCCCTTGCCGACCATCTCGCTGTACGTATCACGAGGAATAGAGATCATCACGGTCTTCTTCTTCTCCGGATTGATGCTGAGCAGTATGATTGAGTCACTGCGTCCTGCATCGCCTGTTGCTAATCTGTTTTTGTCTGAGTCGACACCGAACAGTGCGACTGAAATTGCTTCATTGTTTTTAATGCTGACCTCTTCATCACGCAGATCGGACTTCGAACGCCCCGAAATCGGTTCATGAATCGCGTCTGCTGTGCCCTTCACTTTGAAGTAGGCATAGCTGACGATACCTCCAATGATCAATAGACTTAATAATACAAGCAGTAGAAAGCATCCCCATTTTCTTTTCTTCATATATACACCTCAACCAATAGTCTACTTTTATTATACACGTTTTGCATCCACCTTAAGACTGATAATTAACAACAAACAAAAAATAATAAATATAAAATCAGCACCGACAGACCGACCGCTTCTACTGCCTGCTGCCAGAACACACCATCGACGTCAAACAGAATGACGACGAGACTGAACAGCGCATAGATCACGACCGCGTAGCACGCACTGTTGAACAGCCACCACGCCCCGCTGCAGACGATGACAAACAAGATGCACAGCGCCATACACAGCACACACTCCACCATTTTCAATACAGCCACTTCTTCACCTCCCTGCTACATATATCGATGGAAGTGACACGAGACGACCATTGACCAAAGGTGAATAAAAAGGGGTATAGTTAAAGATAAGATAAGGAGGAATGCCGTATGAGAAAATTGACACCCGACGAAATCGCCCATCTGACGCAGGGGACTTATCCGCACGACCAGACGAGCTGTCCGCATGACCATATTGTCACGGTCGAACCAGCAGGCACACTTTTTATTTGCCTGGACTGCGGTATGGAACATATGACACTGGAAGACTTCGAGCGTTCCGAACCATTCATTTAGCTGCTATTTCCATCGATGCTGGTCATCATTGACAGTGCTTCAATACCTCCGCCGTTACTCACAGATATCATCACCCCACTTATGGTTATACGATTTTCTGATTAAAAACTTGACATATAAACAAAATATGTCTACTTAATATGCAAAATAAGATATATATTATGCGGATTCATTATTATTGTGCCAGTTTCATTTTATACTCATATAATTATTTTAAAATAATCTTATTTTCTTGATAAAATTGTTTAAGATTAGTAAGATGAGGTACTTAATAATGTTATGAAAATGTCCAATAAAGACAGTACACTATTAAAATTTAATTTTAAAACGATAGTATTACACCAGCACTTTTTGAATTATACTCATTGTTTATGTGTATTTTTTCAATGATTTAAACATTGTCTGTGAATATGCCATTCACATACTCAACAACATTATCATGACTAAAGAAAGGGTGAGTGTCATGAGACAACTACCATTCAACACAAAAATCATCTTCCTCTCTGTTGCGCTTGCACTCCTGATCAGCTTGAGCTCTATGGGAGTCAATCTGCTGTTTGAGCCGATTTCGCGCCCATCATTTGAACTCCTGCTGCTATCTACGTTGATCAGTTCAGTGATCAACTACAGTGCCTGGAGCATGATCTACAACTATGTACGGCGTCAGCTGGAAGACGTGCTGGAAGACGTAAAGACCGGTAATTTCAGAGAAGAATCATGTACAACAGCGGACAGCACATCGCTGCTCACTAAAGAAATACATGAGACGCTGAACACACTGCAGACAAACATGTACAAAGATGAACTGACCGGCCTGCCGAACCGCCAGGCGCTCATTCAATACTTCAATAATGACATCAAGTCGAACGATGAACGACTCCATTACATCACTTTGTTCGACGTCGATAACTTCAAGACCATCAATGATACGTATGGTCATAATATCGGGGACGAAGTGCTGATAACGATCAGCCAGCGGTCTAACAGCATTTTACTACCGAATGAACGGCTGTTCCGGCTCAGTGGAGATGAATTTGTGCTCGTATCATCACTCAAACGAGACGAGCAGCATTTTCTCTATACGACGAAGCTGCAGGCAATGTTCCGGCACCCGTTTGATATTCAAGGTATTGAGATGCCGATGGATATCAGTCTCGGTACAAGTGAATACGGCATTGACGGCATGGAGCTGAAGACGCTGATGAAGAAGGCAGATGAAGCAATGTACGCCAATAAGAACAGCAAGAAGTACTACAAAACCACTTGAAGGGAAGAATCTCTATGCATATGATAGATTACTGGTCTAATTTCGTCTTTCTCTATCCACTACTCATGGCCATCGTCTGGCTTGCAGGATCTATCATCTATTACTTCCGGCGCGAGCGTGCCGGTTCAAACGACATCCCGACCGACATCGACTGGCCGCTTATCAGTATTCTAGTGCCCTGTTATAACGAACAAGATACTGTCGAAGAAACAGTCGACAATTTGATCAAGCTCAACTATCCTCATAAGGAGATTATACTGATCAATGACGGCTCAAAGGATCATACAGCTGACATCATTATGAAGCTTGCCGGTCAGCATGACATCGTCCGGGCCATCAACAACCAGGAGAACAAAGGTAAAGCCAATGCACTTCGCCTCGGTCTGTTTGCATCGCACGGTGAATACTTACTATGCGTTGATTCAGATGCGATTATCGATAACGATGCACCGTATCACTTGATCAAGCACTTCTTCCACAAAGGCGAACGCGTCGCGGCAGTAACAGGTAACCCGCGGATTAGAAACCGTGACACACTGCTCGGCAAACTGCAGGTCGTGGAATACGCATCAATCATCGGTTCAATTAAGCGCACGCAGCGCATCATCGGTAAGATCATGACAGTGTCAGGTGTCATCGTCGCATTCCGTAAGAAAGCACTCGTCGACGTCGGTTTATGGGATGTTGATATGATTACAGAAGATATTTCTGTATCGTGGAAGTTCCACGAACGATTCTGGGACATCCGCTATGAGCCGCAAGCACTGTGCTGGATGCTTGTCCCTGAGAAGATCGGCGGCTACTGGAAGCAGCGTGTCCGCTGGGCACAAGGTGGTCAGGAAGTCATCATGCGCCACTGGGGTGTATTGAAGAGCTGGAAGTATCGACGCCTCTGGCCGATCTACATCGAACAATGGCTCAGTATCTTCTGGAGCTATTCACTGTTCCTGCTCACTATCTACTACCTGCTGTTTCAAGTCAACTCATTCCAGGACTTGATGCTGCTGTTAACATTCTCAGCATTCACATTGACCATCGTCGCAGTCATACAGCTGACCGTGTCGCTGTTGATCGATGCGAGGTACGATGACGTCAGTAAGATGTACTTCTGGATTGCCTGGTATCCGTTCGTCTACTGGATCATCAATGCAGCAATTGCTGTCGTCGCATTTCCGAAGGCCATCAAATCACGAATCAAAGGAGGTTATGCAGTATGGTCAAGCCCCGACAGAGGAAACAGAGAAGAAACGACTTAATCGTCAGAACGAAGAAAAATCCGGTCGTTGAAACCTTCATGTTCATCCTCTCTACACTGCTCTGGCTGTATGTCTTGTATGCCGTGACGTTCTTCATCGCTGCATATTTCAAACTGCCCATTGATATTGTCAACATTCTGCGTATCGTATTGAACTTGAAGAACAATGACATCATTAACTTCAGTGCCTCACTCTTGTACTACACCCTCTTCATCTTCGGACTGTTCTACTTCTGGGGGCTGTACAACAAACTGCGCTACGGCAGACTCAACCGCCGGAAGTATCCAGGAGCAACGACGACAGACGAACTGCTGAACTTGAACTATATCCAGCGAGACGTCTACGAAGAACTGCAGAGTGCTAAGACCATCACATTCGAACGCAATCCGATCAGAGACGAGAAAGTCGAGAAAGCTCATGGCTAAAGCCAGAAGCATCCTTCTCTGGATCGTTATCCTGATCATCGTGATGGCACTTGGATGGTGGATCTACCGTAACATTATTAACGACAAGTCAACAGAAGACTACAAAACATTGGAATCAGAGAACAGCTGTCTTGCGCTGAACTACCATAGAATCAGAAGCGGGAACTTGTACGAACGCATGCTGAAGACGATGTCGAACAGCAATGAACTGCAGAAGTACAGTGTGTTTCAGGAAGACTTCGATGCACAGCTCAAGTGGATGACAGAACACGGGGCGACGTTCGTGTCGGAGAAAGAACTGCAGCACAGCTACGAAACACAGCAGTTCCCGAAAGGATGCGTCTGGCTGTCGTTTGATGACGGCGACAAGACGATGGTTACAAACGCCCTGCCCGTGCTTGAAAAATATAACGTCCCAGCGACCGTATTCGTCATTGCAGGACAGGTCGGCAATCCGTCGTTCAATAATATTGAACTCGCGACGTGGGGAGAATTAAGAGCTCTGCAGGAGAGCGACTTAATCTCATTCGGTTCACATACCTATGATATGCATGAGCTGGTGGATAACACGCCGATCTTTAATCAAGTGCCCGCGGAGCAGTTCAAAGCGGATTTGGTGAAGAGTAAGAAGACGCTTAAGAAGGAACTGGGGATTGATGTGAAGACCTTTGCGTATCCGTATGGGAATGCGACTGATGACACGATAAAAGTCGTTAAAGACGCAGGATTCGACTATAGTTATATACTCGCTCCCGCGGCGGTGACGACGGATAATTATGAGTACTTGATGAACCGAGTGATGGTCGATGATGATACGTTTGAACATCAAGTGAAGCATTGGAAAGGGTTTAGACAATAATTTATCCTCATCTAAAAAACCAAGGCCCAGGCCTTGGTTTTACTGTTTATTAAGAATCAAATGATCCAGCTCTTCATTAGTGACGTTTTTCAAATCCTTGAACCTGATGGCAAAGAATATCATTCCTATAAGCCCCCATACACCAAGTGCAATATATGACGGTGTCGTCAAAGACGCCGGTGAACCAGGATATAGCAGCAGCACAAGAAAACCAGACGCGAACATTGCACCGACTAAACTGATTAGTCTGTACAGTCGTCTACCTTTAAATACCTTAAAAGCGACTAAACATGTGGTCAAGTAAGCGATCGATACACCTGTTGCACTCATATCAACAATCCATACGAGTGCCGTACGACCGAGCCACGGTGCGAGGAGACATATGATCGTGACAAACAAGACACTGATATACGGCGTCTGATATTTCGGATGTAAGCGACTAAAGACTGTAGGAATGAACTTTGCACGACCAAGAGCGAACATCAGACGGCTTGTCGACATCAGGAATCCGTTCAGTCCTGTGAAAATACCAAACGAAATAGCGAGTGATAACATCAGTAGACCTATGACACCCATTGAGTTCTGTATCACACTGCCTGTCACCCAGATGCCGTCCGCTTCATCATCAAAGATCCAGCTCGTCACTAGTGTCATGACAATATAGGTAAGTGCCGCAGCAATTAAGCTGAACGCAATCAGCTTATACGTCTTGTTCGGCGGGAAATCAAATTCCTCAGCACTCTGCGGGATGTTATCAAAGCCGACAAAAGCCCACGGACTGATGGCGACAATAGAAAGAATGGAGGCAGTCCAGCCGACACTCGGGTTGTTCAATGGTTTCAAGTTATCCAGCGAGAAATCACCGACAAAGAAACTAATCAAGAAGAGCGAGACTACCATAAGAGCCAGCAGGAGACAGAAGAGATACTGCAAGTAGCCTGACATGCCGGTGCCTTTAATACTTATGTACGCGAAAATGATCAGTATGAGTGATGCGACGATAATTTCTGTCAAATAGACGTCCCAGCCGGCGAGACTGTAGAGTCTGACTTTGAGAAACTGGTCGGGGAAGACGAATTTGAACAGCAGCGCGAAGGCGGAAGCGTTCAAAGCGACGATGCATAGGTAGCCGAGCACTAAAAACCATGAGGCGATGAACGATACGTAGCGACCGAAACCCGCGTAGGCAAATGCGAAGGCACCGCCGGATACGGGGAAGTGTTTGACTAGTGCGCCGTAACTGAAGCCGATAATCATCATCATCAACGCACCGATGACAATACCAATAGCAGTACCAATCGGACCAGCCTGCTCAATCCAGTCGCCTGGTAAGATGAATGCACCCCACCCGACACATGAGCCATAAGCAATCGCCCAGACGAATTTCTCAGATAAGGATTTCGTTAACGTTGTCCTGCTTGTGTTTGAATGAGATGGACTCATAATGACCTCCGATAAATGTGATTATTGATTTTTATACCCTATAATAAAAAGATCATCACCTAAATGATAGGTAATGATCTCTGTTATTCATCAATCCATTGGTACAATCCTAATCGGTAACCCATCAATTTTCTAAACTCAGACCACCAAATCGCATTAGCATTAGAGCGTTCAGTCCAGTGCTGTTCTTTAGTATTGAGAGCACCGACGATATTGATTTCGTAGCCATCTTCATTTAATCGGTTTAGTATAAAACGTGACCGCCTGATATGATAATCACTCGTGACAACCAATGCTTTCTTATAACCATTCTTCTTCATGACATCTAGGGTTACGACAGCATTCTTATACGTACTAGTCGCTTGTTGATCTAATATTAACGCACTAGCAGGAATACCAGCGGCAACAGCTGCTTGAGTAGTTAGGTCATTCTGTGATGGAGTAAATAACACTTTCTTACCATAGCCTAATTTATAAAGTTCTGCTGCTTTTTCTAACCTACCATTATCACCTGCAAATACTACGATTAAATCAGAGTGTTCTGGAATATCAGTTCGTCCTAAGTCCAAACTATTTAATAATAACGTGTACAATAAAGCGATAAATAATACTGCTACTATTACAAAATATTTAATATTATTAAACATCTTAATGAATTACTCCTTTTATTTATCATTGCGAACTACTTTAAATCCGATACCAATAATTAAGTGATTGAGGATAATTTATTAAATTTAACTATAATCTCAGCCCTATTCCTCCATACATTATTAATAAATCTGTATTTTCAATTCGAATTAATCAGAGAATATAGGTTTAAAATATAAAACATGTAGGAAACCGGAAATTTAAAATTTCCGGTTTCCTACATGTTAGTTTTGCCTTTAACATATTACTAATGACTTACACCTTTAGAAGTAATTACACCTTTAATGGTTTGCCATATAATCCACATGTCGAACATAAAACTTTGATGATCTACATAATACTTATCGTATTTTACTTTTTCATCATCTGAAATCTCGTCACGACCCATGACCTGGGCATACCCTGTAATACCCGGTTTGACTTTATGAATACCCAAGGCAGTTCTTTTCTCAATCAATTCATACTGATTATAAAGTGCTGGACGTGGACCTACTATAGACATCTCGCCTTTTGCCACGTTGATCAACTGCGGCAGCTCATCAATAGATGTTTTTCTAATAAATTTCCCAACTGGTGTGATATAAGATACTCCTTCACCTAATTTAGCTGTTTCAATATTCGGAGTATCTATAGCCATTGATCTAAATTTATAAATAGTAAATAGTTTATTATCTAGACCTGGACGCTGCTGCTTAAATAAAACCGGTCCTTTAGAGTCTGTCTTAATAGCTATTGCTGTTACAACTAAAATAGGAGAAATGACCGCTAAACCTACTAAAGAAGACGATAAATCAAAACTTCTTTTGATCATTCTTATTTGCCTCTTTTCATTGATAAATACTCTTCTACTTCTTCTTTAATTCCTTCTTTAAAACTTACTGGATCATAACCAAAATCTCTCTCGGCACTGAGATGAGGAAAATTCTTATCCTCTTTCATTCGTAAAACTTGTTCTTCATTAATGGGAAATTTCGGAATTATCCTATTACCAACTAGAGCACTATAGTAACTTAATTTAATTGGAATATTAATTATTTTAACGTGAGAATTTAATTCAGCAGCAACTGTTTTAACTAGTTCTTTATATGTAATAGGATACTTTCCAGAGAGAATATAACTCTTATTTTTTGTTATTTCAGGTGTCATCAAAACGTTATAATAAGCTTTACCTAAATCTTTAGCATGTACTGGTTGCATTAGATTTTTACCTAAGCCAAAGAGTGGAAATACAGGGGACTTGTCAATAAATTTAACTAGCTTAAACATATTTTGATCCATAGATGAGCCGTAGATCATTGTTGGTCTTAATAATGTGATGTTTATATCATCTCTATATTTTTCTAGTTCTTTTTCAATAGCGATATATTCTTCAGATGCAACTTTAAAGTTAGAGTATATACCAGTAGTATGGACGCCAATAAACCAATCGACATTATTTTGAACAGCAGCTTCAAGAATGTTCAAAGAATATTTGATATGGGCAATTTGTATAACAGTATCAACATTTTGAGTTACTTTATTAAGAAATTTTTTGTCATCTAAATCACCAATATGTTTTACTATTTTAAGCGAAGAGTTATCTAATATATCAGTTTTAGAACTTTCACGCACCACAACATTTACTTCTCCATTAAAATTATTGGTCTCGAGATTGTTTAAAAACCATTTTCCTGAGTGTCCTGTAATACCGGTAACAAGAAGCTTCATTATGATAATCTCTCCAAATCTTTTATTAGTATATTAATAAAACTATCTTTCCCAAAATGTTTTCTATAATATTTCAAGCCATTTTGACCTTTTTCCATTAATTCGTCTTGATTCTGAACAAAGAAGTCAATATTTTTAGTAAGTTGTTCAGCATCTTCTGCGTGTGCTGTGATTCCACAATCTGCTTCCTTGATTACTTCAGCTGCTTCACCATTTATAGATCCTAAAATAAATTTCCCACTATTAAGGTAAGTCTGTAATTTAGCTGGCATCGTATAAGAAATAGCTTCATCATCTTTCAAGGAAATAATCAAAGCATCAGAATAATGTAAATAACTATCCATTTGTTCAACAGGTTTTCTTCCATGAAAAATTACTTTATGAGTAATCTCCAAATCTTCAACAAGTTTCTTTAAAGTTTCTAACTGAGAGCCATCACCTATAATATTTAATTGAACATTATCGCTTTCGATAATAGACATAGCATTAATAACAGTATCTAGAGACTGCATTTCTCCAATATTACCGGTAAAAGTAATATTTATTTTTTTACTATCATAAGGACTTTTCTCTATGATAGTTGTGGATGTTTCGACAGCATATTGAGGATTATAGATAAATTTTTTCTTAACGTTTAATACGTCATTGAAATATTTAGTGAATTGACGACTAGAAATATGGATAGAATCTGCTTGTTTGTAAATTCGTTTACTTATCATTTTAAAAACGTTATAAACAAATGTGTCTTTTTTGATACCTCCAGAAACTAAACTTTCCGGCCATAAATCCAAACAATAAATCACAAGATTTTTTTTGAATTTCTTTTTGTATTTTATAGCGGGGATAGCCATAAATACTGGCGATAATTGATATACATATAAAACATCAAAACTGTCATCTAAAGAGTTTACATATTTATTAGCTTGTTTTACATAAGAAATATAATTTAAAAATAAGTTTTTACTACCAGTTTTTCTCGGTCGCACAGGTAATCTAACTAAATTTACCCCATCTTTGACTTCTATTCCTGCCTTATAACCTTTTAATATTTTTCCTTTGGGATAATTCGGAAGTCCGGTAATCACTGTTACCTCATTACCAGCTCTAACAAGCTCTTTCATTTTATCATGAATAAGAAATGGTTCAGGCTCATAGTATTGAGAAAAGACTAAAACTTTCATTATAATCTCCAATAGTTAATTGTATGATTTTTTGCTTCATCAGGCTTATAAAGACCTTTGATATCAATAATTACTCCTGTTTCTTCATCATTATTTTTAAGTTTATTTACTAAAATATCTAATGATAAATCTTTAAATTCATCATGATTAACGCCAATAATGATCCCATCATATTGCATATTATCACTTAATTCATCAAGATGGATATTATATTCTCTTTCAGCTTCATTTTTATCTACTAATGGATCAACTACTGTTAAACTTACATCGTATTCTTTAAGGCTCTGAATTACATCAGCCATTTTGCTATTTCGACAATCAGGAGTATTTTCTTTAAATGCCAGCCCTAAAACTAATAAGTTAGCACCTTTAACTTTTTTATTACCTTTAATTAATTGTTTAATCGTATTTTCTGCTACAAATCGAGCCATATGATCATTAATGCGTCTACCAGTAGAGATCAACTCTGAGTGATAGCCTAATTTTTCAGCTTCATAGATGAAGTAATAAGGATCAACTCCAATACAGTGTCCCCCTACTAGTCCTGGTGTAAATCCCAAAGCGTTCCACTTTGTATTCATTGCTCGAACTACTTCCAAAGTGTCAATATTCATCTCATTAAAAATCATTGCTACTTCGTTCATAAATGCTATATTAATATCGCGTTGACTATTTTCAATAACTTTAGTAGCTTCTGCTGTTTTAATATTACTTACTTTTACAACTCCTACTTGTACTACGATTGAATAGAGATCAGCTAACTTATTAGTAGTAGCTTCATCCTGTCCTGCTACAATTTTTTTAATATTTGATAACTTATGAACTTTATCACCTGGGTTAATTCTTTCAGGTGAATATCCAACATAAAAGTCTCTACCACATACTAATCCAGAAGTTCTTTCTAAAATAGGTACACATATATCTTCAGTTACACCAGGATATACTGTTGATTCGTATACAACATAACTATCTTTACTAAGATTTTTACCTATTAATTCTGAAGCTGAAATAATTGGATCAAGATTAGGGGATTTGTCTTGGTTAATCGGAGTTGGGACTGCAACAATTATGTATTCTGACTCTTTGATACAAGTTTGGTCAGATGTGAAATTAACAGTACTTTGTTTTATAACATCTGAGCCTATTTCATTAGTCGGATCATTACCTAGTCTATACTGATTAATTTTATCTTCGTTAATATCAAATCCATTCACACTAATATACTTAGCAAACTCAACAGCAATAGGCATACCTACATAACCCATACCAACAATAGTAACTACATTATTTTTCACTATTAATCCTTCTTTCCATCAAATAATTTTTTATATTTTTCAATAGTAGCAGCAACATTCAATTCTTTTTTAATAAACGATTCAAAGCCTGTAAACCTTTCTCGATATTCTTCATCATTAAGAGGTATCAAGCTTTTTATAAAATCAGTAAACTCATCTATATTGCTAAGACTTAAATCTTTTCCAATCTTCTTTTCCTCTAATTTTATCCAAGGTGTATTACTACTTATTAATACGGGTACTTGATTTTGAATAGCCTCAACTATTGAATGACCATAATTTTCACCTAACGTAGGCAAATAAAACAAATCATAATTTCTTAATTGCTCTGATACTTCTGAATTGTTCAAAGGACCTTTAAAGTTAACCTTTATATTTGAACTTAATTTTTCTATTTCCTTTAAACATTCTTCATGATACGTCTTGTCTTCTATAGGGCCAAACAAATCAAATACTATTTCTCCTTCTGTAATTCTATTTAGTGACTTTATAGCAAAATCAATATTTTTCATTTTACTAATCCGTGACACTGAAACAATTCTCAAAGAATTTTTTTCCTTACCAATCCTTAAATTTTCACTGCTAGCTATCGAAGGTAAATTAGGGATAACAGTTACTTTATTATGAGGGAAAAATGATAGAATATCATTCATTTCACTTTCACTAGTTGCATGAAAATGGACATTCTTAAGCAAATTAAACTTTTTGATTAGTCTTATAAAGTTTTTTTTCTTCCTATTTTTCAAATTAAGAGCATTAGAATTTAATTCTCCTCGAGGAGCTACAATATATTTACCCTTCGAGTAGAATGGAATAGTCATATAAAATAACAGAGAAGAAGAAGCAAAAAAACTGTTAATATAAATAATAGTTGGCTTTAGTTCTTTAAGTGCTTTTCTTGTATTGTTAAAAGTAAAAGAATCTGCATAATAAATATTATGTCCATATTTATAAATCCATTTATTTATTTTTATATCTGGATAGTTTTTTTTAGATCCTACATCTTTAGCAACAGTAAGTATATTAATATCATAATTTTGTTTCATATAATCCGTCAGGTTCTTCAAAGACTTAATCGGTCCCCCACCATTTACTCCTGGCAAGTAATAATTAGTAACAATTAAAATTTTCATGAATTCTCCTTATATTTAATAGTATTTTAATGAGAATTTATTTCTTTGTTAATATAAAGATTAAATATATAAGGTAGTATGACTGTCGGTACCATTAAACCCAAATTCAGAGAAATTACAAATCCATATTTCCCAAAGTTTAAAATATCTATAAAAATATACATCAAAGCTAAACTTATAATAATCGCAATTATAAAATAATATATTTGCTGACTAACTTTTCCCATAGCATTCAACAATGTAGTATAAGTATGACAAATAATTGACATTGAGACTATTGTAGAAATTAGAAATATATATAAATAATCAATATTATAATTCTTCCCAATCCAAAGAAAAATCCCATAGTTTACAAAGAAAGTGCTAATAACTATTAAAAGTATAACCACTGATAATAATTTAATAATTCTAATATTTAATTTTTTTATAGAATTAAAATTGTGTTTGGTTAATTCATTTATAACTAATGTTCTTAATGGAGACAGAAAAATGTATGATAATGTTACAAAAATACTTAATAACTTATAGGGCAATTGAAAAGTTACCGAATCTTTTGCTTTAAAGAAATAAGATATAAGCAAGGGCCCAGAATTATATAAAATTATACTTGATACATCAAGAATAAAAAATGCAATTCCAATAGATAATAATGGCCTTATCAATGAAACATCATAATTCTTAAATCTAAATATGGGAGTACTTTTATTTTGTAGAGTATTGAAAAATAGAATTGTAGCTAAAAAATAAATAAGGATATTTATACCAAAATATATAATACCCATGAGAACCAAGTCATTCTCATGAGAAAATGACATTACATACAGTACTACGCAGTTAATAAATAAATTTATAAACTGAATTAAATTTACAAGATAGGATTTATAGAAAGAATGAAAAATGTAAGTGATTGTATTAAGATAAAATACTACAGGAAACATAAGAAAAGATATTAATAATAGTGAATTAACTTCTTTCTTATATGTTACAACATTTAATAAACTAGCCCAGTCAATTATTTGGTTTATTATAAATCCAAAAATAATTAATATACTTAAGGGAATTAGCATAATAATGTATGTAGTAAATATTAATTGCCTTGCTTTTTTCCAATCTTTACTTTCGATTGCTTGTGTCAAATAATTTCTAAGTGAATTAGATATTCCTAAATCCATTACGTAGAACCAAGTAATTAAAGAGAGAATAACTAACCATACTCCATATTTTTCTTGGCTATTCAAATATATGTGAGCTACTCGATAAAATAAGAAATTAGATAATAAAGTTAATATAGTGAATAACGTTATTAATATTACATTAATTTTATATTTGTTCATTGCTTAGATACTTCCCTTTATTTATATATAAACCCCAGAGTAAATAGCATAAAACTCCATAATTATTTGTACTAAACATTATCATTTCACCCATATTGATCATTAATGTACATATAAATAAAGGCAAGGTAACGAAATTAATTTTTTTATTTATAAAAATTATAGATAATATATACGCGATATAACATATTAGTCCAAACAAACCAGAGAATATTATTATTCCAAATAATAAGTTCCCAGCTTCAAAAACATAGTCATCTAACGAAATTGAAGTCCTGTTTAAAGGAATACCAAAACCTATTCCAAATAGGGGTTCACTATTCAGAACATATTTTGCATTCCCTATTTGTCCATATCGTGAAAGCAGTATATCATCAGAACTTTGCCCTTTTCTTATATAGTTGGTTATATAAGAATTTACTAAAGGAAGCGAATATAAAAATCCTAATAATAAACTACTAAGTAAGAGAGTTAAAATTTTAATATTTAATTTTATCTTCGAAAAAATAAATACTAAAAATAGACAAACAAATAACGAGATAAAAGATGTACGAGAATTTGATAACAATAATTCTATAATTGCAATTATTAAAATAATAACGTCTATTTTAGAAATCTTTTTTCTAAGAAATTGTTCTAGCACTATAACTGTAATTGCAATTACCATTGTAATGCCAAATAAATTAGGATGATTTAATATACCTTGAAATGAAAAACCATTTCTTAAATAACCTATTGGACTACGGATAAAAATAAGAGATAAAATAATTATTACTTTATTTAAAGTTGAGAACCAGGTGAAAAAATTGTATAAGTTGTTTTGGATGTTCACCAAAATAACGATAATTACTAATGGCACAAAATAATTTACTAATTTCAAAAAAGAAATATGAGGATATTGTGAAACTATTAAACTAGGTATTAAAAGAAGCATAAATATTAAAAAAGTTGTTAATAAGAAACTTCTAATATTTTTTTGTTTCCACCATTTAGGTAAAATTAATATAAGATAGATCGGTGAAACACCAAAAAGAAGCAAGTATTTAAAACTTTGAATATATACTTCGCTTCCTTCCAAATTTAATCCAGGATTAATTACAAATCTAAAAACTAATATTATTATAAGTTTTAGTAATCCTTCTTGCTTTTTTAGAAAGTAAATACTTGAAAGAATAATCGATAAAAGTAATAAAGGGATGTTTATTAAGCTTAATATCATTAAGCAGATAATCAAAATCCACTCTATTGTTATGTTTAATTTATTCTTGCTAACTATCATATATTTAATCTGCTTTCTTCCAAATCACTCTGTTAACAATCTCTGTATAACTTTGTATGATTTTAACAACTTTTTGAGAAACGTTTGTATCAATATAATCATGTGCATCAATATACGGTGCATTATCCTCTTGCATTGCTTTAGCGAGTTCAACTGATTGAACTAAATTATCATATTTAATTCCCCCAATAATTACTGTTCCTTTATCAATTACTTCCGGTCTTTCAGTCGACGTACGGATCAACACTCCTGGGAATTTCAGCATTGATGATTCTTCTGACAATGTTCCACTGTCACTTAATACAACGAATGCGTTTTTCTGAAGGTGGTTATAATCAAAGAACCCAAATGGTTTTAATTGTCTTACAAGCGGGTGGAATTTAAAGTTACGTTCCTCAATTTTCTTCCAGCTTCTTGGATGTGTAGAGTAGATGACTGGGACTTGATACTGTTCAGCAATTTCATTAATCGCATTCATCAGTGAATTGAAGTTCTCTTCGTTATCAATGTTCTCTTCACGATGAGCAGATACTAAGATGTATTTTTCTTTTTCAAGTTCTAGTTGTTTTAATACTTCGCTATTATTGATCTTATCTTCATATTGTTCGAGTACTTCTCTCATTGGAGAACCAGTTACGAAAATATGTTCTTTCTTGAATCCTTCATCTAACAAGTAGCGTCTTGAATGCTCTGTATAAGGTAAGTTGATGTCTGACACATGGTCAACAATCTTACGGTTAATTTCTTCAGGTACATTCTGGTCAAAACATCTGTTACCTGCTTCCATATGAAATACTGGAATCTTCAGGCGTTTCGCTGCTACTGCTGATAAACAGCTGTTAGTATCTCCAAGAATCAAAAGTGCATCAGGCTGCTCCTGCGCTAAAACGGCATATGATTTGGCAATAATGTTACCCATTGTTTCACCTAAGTCGCTCCCTACTGCTTCCAAGAAATGATCCGGCTCACGCAACTCAAGTTCTTCGAAGAAAACTTGATTTAGCGTGTAGTCATAGTTCTGACCCGTATGCACTAATACTTGATTGAAATATTTATCACATGCTTTGATTGTTGCTGACAAACGAATGATTTCTGGTCTTGTACCAACAATGGTCATTAATTTTAATTTTTCCATGATTAAACCTCCAAGAAATATGTATCTGGTGTATTCGGATCAAATATTTCGTTCACCCACATAACAGTAACCATATCAGTATCGCCCAGGTTCTCGATGTTATGTGTATAACCGACTGGTATATCGACGACTTCAAGTTTATCTCCCGATACGAAGTATTCAATAACCTTCTCTTCGTCCGGCTTGCGGAATCTGATGACTCCTTTGCCTGACACAACTAAGAATTTCTCATTCTTCGTATGGTGCCAGTGATTCCCTTTAGTAATACCAGGCTTACTGATATTGACTGACACTTGTCCCCTGTCCGGTGTTTTCAAGAACTCCGTGAATGATCCTCTATCATCTGTGTGCATTGTCAATGGATAGCTGAATTCATCTTCCGGCAGGAAGCTTAAATAAGTGCTATATAATGCTTTCTCAAACGCATCGTCGAACTTTGGTAACGTACGTCTTTCGCGGTCTTCCTTGAATGATTGTATCAATGATGCAATACGACCTAACGTCACTTGATGCTGGTTAGGCACAGTATACTCACCGTTGATGATGGTCGGATTCCCCTCAAGTGCACGCTTGAACTCATCCATAATGTCATCAATATAATTAAGTGTCAGTTCAACAGATGGATCGTTCACTTGAATTTCTTCATTACGTGCAACTTTGTGGCAGAACGTTGCAATCACTGTATTGTAGTTCGGGCGTGACCACTTGCCGAATAAGTTCGGAAGACGGTAAATCAGTATTTCATTACCGTTCTCTTTGCCGAATGCCTCGAGCACTTCTTCTGCTGCTCTCTTGCTTCTGCCATATGGATTATCTAGTGCTGCTTGTATAGTCGAGGAGAAGACAATTGAAGGTTTCTTGTCATTATGAGCCAATGCATCCAGCATCGAACGAAGTGTGTCTACATTGCCTCTCTGAAACTCATCTTCAGTTTCAGGACGATTGACACCGGCCAGATAAAAGACAAAATCTGCTGTCTGCATCGCTTCTTTAATTTCTTCTGCAGATGACTGACGTGTAATTTTAATGACTTCATAGACTTCATTGCTTGATAACTCCGCACTCAAGTTCTTACCGACAAATCCATTTGCTCCTGTAATGACGATTTTCATGAGATCCTCCTATTTAACTTTGTAGTTTTTAAGTTCTGATTTCACATAATCCAGTTCAAGCAGCTTCTGCTTAATCTCTTCTATATTCAATCGATATGTATTATCTGAGTTATATTCCTGTGCCTGACTGATTTCTTGAGAACCTTCTTCGAAGTAATTCTCGTAGTTCAAGTCACGGGAATCAGCTGGAATACGGTAATACTGCCCCATATCTTCTGCCTGTGCACTCTCTTCAACTGTAAGAAGCGTCTCATATTTCTTCTCACCATGACGTGTACCGATGACTTTGATTTCATTATCAGCATTGAACAATTCTTTTACTGCCTGTGCCAGGTCACCTACTGTAGAAGCTGGTGATTTCTGAACCATAATATCTCCTGCATTGGCATGTTCAAAAGCATGCACTACAAGTTCAACCGCTTCTTCAAGACTCATCAAATAACGTGTCATTGCACTGTCTGTCACTGTCAGCGGCTGTCCTGACTTAATCTGTTCGATGAAGAGCGGAATAACAGAGCCACGTGATGCCATCACATTACCATAACGTGTACCACAAATCAGCGTTTCTTCCGGGCTGATATTACGAGACTTTGCTACAAATACTTTTTCCATCATCGCTTTTGAGATACCCATTGCATTGACAGGGTAGGCAGCTTTATCTGTCGACAGACAGATGACTTTACGGACCTTATTATCAATTGCCATATTCAATACATTATCAGTTCCAATAACATTCGTCTGTACGGCTTCCATCGGGAAAAATTCACACGAAGGGACTTGTTTGAGTGCGGCCGCATGAAAGACATAATCTACACCTTTCATTGCATAATTTAAACTGTTTACATTACGAACATCTCCGATATAGAATTTAATCTTATCGTTATTATATTGCTTTCTCATGTCATCCTGCTTCTTCTCATCACGTGAGAAGATACGGATTTCCTTAATGTCGGTCTGTAGGAATCGATCAAGTACCGCATTACCGAAAGACCCCGTACCGCCTGTAATAAGCAATGTTTTATCTTTAAACAATTAAAGTCACCTCATTAATATTAGTGATTACTATTCACCTTGTGCATAATAGTAATAATTAGATCCTTCTTCTTTTACATCTAGTTCATTTAATACAACACCTAAAATCTTTGCTTCACTTTTCTCAAGTTCAGTTTTTGCATCGACTACTTTTTCACGGTGTCTGTTGTTTGCATTAACCACCAGTAATGATCCATCTACTAAGTTAGCGACAATTTTTGAGTCAGTAACAGCTAGTATAGGTGCTGTATCAATAATGACAATATCGTATGCTTGGTCTAGAGTCTCCAATAAATCCTCCATCACTAATGACCCAAGTAATTCCGATGGATTCGGCGGAACAGCTCCCGATGTAATCAAATGAAGATTTTCAACTTCAGTTGGTTTTATAGCTTGCTCTAATTCGCCTTGTCCTGAGATAACCGTTGAGAGCCCTATCACATTATTGACTCCAAATATTTTGTGCTGAGTAGGTTTACGCATATCTGCATCAATGACTACCGTCTTATATCCCGCTTGTGCAAAAGCTGTCGCCGTATTTGCAGTGACTGTTGATTTTCCTTCTCCAGGTTCAGATGACGTGATCATAACACGTTTAATCTCTTTGTCTGATGACGTGAATAATATATTAGTTCTTAACGTTCTGAACTGTTCTGAAATTACCGATTTCGGTCTGTTCATTACTTCTAACTGGTTGATAACATTCTTTCTTTTCTTCGCCATAATTTACCCCTGCTCTTCTATCTTGTGAATCTTACCTAATGTCGGCAGTCCAAGATATTGTTCTACTTTTTCTTCTGTATTCAATCTGTTGTCTAACATCTTCTTCAAGAATGCAATCGCTGTTCCTATTATCGCCCCTAGTAGACCTGCGATAATAGCATTATTCAATGGTTTAGGCTTAATGGGAAACTGTTCTTCATTTTCATCTGCTTTTGAGAATACAGATAAGTTATCGACGCCCATAACCCGTTTAACTTCTTTTTGTGTCATGCTTGCCAGCTCATTTGCTATTTGTGCATTCTGCTTCGTTTGCGGACCAGTTACATTAATTTTCATCAGCTGGGAATTCGCTTCACTGGTCACAGCAATTCTGCCGGCCATATCTTCTTCATTAAGGTCTAATTTTAAGTTATCAATTACTTTTTGACGCACAACTTTAGAATTAACCATCTGGCTGTATGTATTGATCAGTTGCAGGTTGGTCTGCACTTGTCCCGGATTATAGACGTTTGTATCTTTGCCTTTTTGGTTAATGATGACTTGTGCCTCTGATTGATAGACTGGTGATTTCAGCAATGCAGAATACAGAAAAGCAATCAATGCAAAAGTCACAGCCAATCCTATGATCCATTTCATATTTCTTTTCAATATCTCCAAAACTTCCTTTAAATCAATAACTTCTTCCATATTTCCTCCTAAATGCTAACATGTTTTATTTAACTATACCTCAATTTTAAATTCCTTTAAATAGCAAAAGCAGATTGATAGGCAAATTTTTCACTCTACGTTACATACACTTAACATACTTAATATCATTTACATTCCCGTAACGCTCCAACTATGCCAAAAAAAGAGCCACAGTAACCTGCGACTCTTCCTATTCATCATCCTTATAAAAATCATTCACCAGACTTCCAAATTCCTTGATCATCTGTTCAACCTTTTCTACACTATCTTCCCGGATCGACAGCTCCACTGTTCTTTCGTCCAGCGGCACTCTTTCTTTATGTATCAACCTGTTATCATATAAATTTTTAACAGATTTATTAATCTGATTCGTCTTCATCATTTCACTTTGAATAATCGATCTTAATTGAATCGATTTGTTCTTATAAATGATTAGCAATAACTTAAATTCATGTATACTTAATTCATGTTTTTCAGTAAAATTATAGAGTAATTGATATTCTCTTCCCAACGCTTCGTAGAAGTTCATAGAGGTCTCTAAGCTCTTTTTCAACGGCATTCCTTCTTCTCCTTCCTTTCTGTCTCTACAATAAAGACAGTTATACTCTTTAAACATATATTTTAACGTATAGTTAATATTTTTACTATATAATACGTTCGATTTCTCAAAAATAATTCGTATAGTGAATAATTTTTATTATATTTTATATACAATATGCATATAATAAAGCATTTCAATGATGTTCATCTGTTGAATGATTGACCGCTATTTTTCCAAAGAAAAAAACCTTACCGGCTTAAATCTTCAATTATCATCCCGTTTTCTTTCGATGATAATAGAGATTCCACCGATTAAGGTAATCAATAATGCTGCCGCTACGGCATTACTATCAATCTTACCAGCACTTTCTGTAAACGATAGTATGTGCCTGTTGTAGCTGACCTGACCTGCGAAACTGATGTCAGGATTAAGGAACAGAGTCATCAGTGCCATATAACAGAGAGTCAGTATCATTTTTTTCCGCACTGCTTCACCTTCTCTTATCTGAATTTTCTGATATTTTTCTTTAGTTTAACTCTATTTCGCTTGACATTCAACAGAAAAACACCTCTCAATCGGATAAGTAATGATGCAGCAGTATGAGTCGTTCATCTATTCATTTTATGGCTCTCTCTTTCCTGGCATGTTTCTATCTTGGATAAATCAGCGGGCTCTCTGTTCAGAGCATTGCAATAAGCCCTTCATAATTTTGATTATGAAGGGCTTATTCATTTCAGTATAGCATACAGTCAATATGCATCCAATTTCACACAATATAGTTTATGAATTTTATTTTTTGAACTGGTACACTTTGATCAAAGGGTGCATATCAGCCGGATAATGCCGGCGGATGTCATCCGCCGTCTGACGGGTCATACCAATGATACGGAAATCCGGGTCAACTGTGTAAGTGGCATCCGTCTTGCCGAGCGTTGCCGGACTGCCGTCGTGTTGGAACGGCAGGTGTACAGTATGTCCTCGAGAAGCCTGGAAGAGCGGCTTCAGTACTGCCGGCTCCAGCCGATCAATGTCTTCAATGATGATCGCCTGCTCATTCAAGTGCTTCGTCAGTACGCCCGGATGGAACGTCGTCACCTCTTCTTCGACGTACTGGCCGTACAATGTGCCTGCTGTCCATGTGTCGTCAGCGATATAGTACGGCGTGTCTGCCGCTAACTTCAAGTAATTTTTGACGATATCATAAGGATCGGTCATGTCGCCAGTCACAAACAGATGGATGACTTTAGCAGCGGGCGCTTTGTCCGGCAGCTTACGGCCGCTCGGTGTGACGAATACTTTTGAACTGTCAGGGTTCGGCAGATTGGCCTGCTTGATCAGCTCGTGCAAGTACGGCGTTGTCTTAAGCGGTTCCTCTTCCTTGTCACCCGCCTCAAGCATGACGTCATACTGCACTTTGGTCAGTTCTGTGACGGATTCGTTCCAGTTGTCAGCGAGGAAGTGCTGGGCACGGAGCATCGGCTCACGGTCCAGATCATAGATGGTCTTGTAGTCGATATCTCCTAAATACTTGATCATCACTGCTGTTGAATCGGTGCGGCCTTGAATGACCGGTAGTTTCTGCATGGCTGACGTCACTTCGGCGACACCGTATATACCGCGCTCCGGTGCTGTCCGGTAGATGATGACGCGGTCTCCCTGCTGCATCTCCTGATAATGCTTGAAGCCGTTACGCTCGATACCGTTCACGGTGCGGACGAAGATTGTATACTCTTCTCCTTTAACAAAAGGCTCCATCTCCTTCATCAAGAAGTAGCGGTTGATCTTCTCCTCTCCGCGGCCGACAGCAACAATCTGCTCATAGTCTTCTTCACTGAGCGGGTTCAGCAGCTGCTCCTTCATGCGGGACAGCGTTGTCTTCAGCTGTTCGCTGCGTGCTAAATAGTCCTTCGTGACCGGGTTCAGCGTCTCTTCCAGGCGGAAATGGATGATAATCTTACCGCGCCTAGGCTCTTCGTATTTGACGACAGTCCCTGCCCCGAGCAGACCGAGCTTGTTCTGTACTTGATAGAAGATCACTTTATCCCCGAGCCGTGCACGTTTGAATGCCGTGTAGCCTTCTGACGGATTGAAATGAACAGATGAATCAAAGACAGAGACCTGCCCGGTCAAATCTTCGACATGATTGAAGCGGTTATAGCCGCAGTTCAACCAGAAATAATGTGGGCTCATAATTGCCTCCTTAAAGTGTATAGTGCCATTATACTGAAATTACTTTTTGCGTGCATAGCGATAGCTGTGATTGGATTCGATTGTCAACCTATCTCTAAAAAAGGACGACCCGCTGACGACAAGCGGGCCGCACGTGTTATGTCGCGTCGTTCTTCTGCAGTAAAACAGCGATGACTGCGAGCAGTACAGTGAATATTAATTTCTTTGTCATAGCAACCTCCTACCATATGCCTAATAATTGCTGCAGAATGAGTGTCGTCACAGTGACGATGAACCAAGTGACGGCACCGAGCATAACCGGCCGGTAGCCGATAGCCTTGAATGACTTCAAGTCGACGGACAGACCGATTCCGGCAAGTGCAACGGCAATCATGAAGGTCGCCGCCTGCTTGATGAGTGCGACCAGTTCCTCAGGCAGCGGGACGATGCTGACGAACACACTTGCCAGGAAGAAATAAACGATGAACCACGGCATGATTTTCTTGATGGCTACTGTCTGCTCCTGCTGCTCGCGGCGGACTTTGATGACTAACAGCAGCAGACATACCGGCACAATCATCAGCGCGCGGACAAGCTTGACGACGGTCGCTGTATCCCCCGCTTCTTGACTGAACGTATAGCCGGCAGCGACCACACTGCTCGTATCGTTGATGGCAGCACCCGCAAAGTAACCGAAGCCGGTTGACGTCATGTTCAGCAAGTGGCCGAGCACCGGGAACAGGAACACCGCTATGATATTGAAGAGAAAGATCGTCGAAATAGAAAAGGCAATCTCCTCATCGTCCGCTTCGACAATCGGACTCGCGGCTGCAATGGCTGACCCGCCGCAAATAGCCGTGCCGACGCCGATCAATGTACGGATGCGTTCAGGAATGCCCATCCAGCGGCCGATGACATAGCTGCATAACAGTGCAGCCGTTATCGTCGTCAACGTGATCGGCAGCGATGACAGGCCGAGAGTGACCGCTGTTCTGAAGCTCAACGTGAAGCCCATCAATATAATCGCATACTGCAGTATTTTCTTTCCTGAATACTTGATGCCGGGTTCATAGTCAGACGGCAGCGCTACCAGCTGTCTGATGATGATTCCGAGGATGATGCTGAACACTGCCGCTCCTATCAGCGGTACGAAGCTGCCGAGAATTGTTGCGGCTGCGGCGACAGCTGTCGTCAGAAAGATTCCTTTTGTTTTCATAATGCCACCTCATTTGCTTATTATTTTATCATAACAATTCATGCTATAATAAATCATATTTTTGTAGATGGAAGGGATTCAATGAAGATATTCACTAAAGTACTGCTGATTATACTGGCAGCTGTCGTTATGACGGGCGGCACGGCCGACGCCAAACGCTATGACGTGACGTTCGACCGGGCGATTGACGGCGACACGCTCAGCGTCAAACAGAACGGCCGCAAGAAGACTGTCCGCCTGCTGTTAGTTGATACACCAGAGTCAAAGAAGCCGAACACTCCTGTCCAGCCGTATAGTCTGGAAGCAGCGAAATATACAGAATCGCTTGTGAAGACATGCGATTTGTCAATCGAACATGATTCAAAAGGACGCTATGACCGTTACAAACGTGAACTCGTCTACTTGTACTGTGGTGATGACATGGTCAACGAAATGCTCGTCCGTAAAGGGTATGCCCGGGTCGGCTACATCTACCAGCAGAAAGACCATCTGTACGAACTGCAGGAGGCAGAGCGTTACGCCAAGCAGAAGAAACTGAAGATCTGGTCACTGGAAGGCTATGTCAACGAGGACGGTGAAGGGTTCAACACGACGACAGAAGAGCGCGAGAAAGAAGTCGATATCGTCGAGAAGATTCGTGCAGCGCTCTACCGGATAGTCGATGCAGCACTCGATACGCTTATCAAAGAAATAGAGAAAAGACTGTAGACAACTGGTTTTTGTGACAGTGGTTTTTTTTGCTTCAAAAAATTATATTTCCTAACTGAAACTTCTTATGTATAATTGAGTTAATTTATACCATTTTTATACAATAAGGAGAAGATCATGATGAAATTATTCCGCCTACTGCTGATCAGCGTTCTGTTCACCGCGCTATCATTCAGCGCGCTGCCTGGTGCCGAAGCAGCCTCGCGTCAAACCGTCTACTATGCAAGCACGGTTGACGGCGACACACTGAAAGTAACAACAACGAGCGGGAAGCTGTTGACATTAAGACTGCTGCTCATCGATACCCCTGAATCCGTCAAGCCGAACACCCCCGTTCAACCTTACAGCAAAGAAGCAAAGACATATTTGACCAAGCTCGCGAAGTCCGGCAAGCTGTCCATCCAGTATGACACCGGCGGCAAAACAGATTACTACGGCCGACATCTCGTCTATTTGTACAGCGGCAGCACGATGATCAACGAGAAGCTGGTCTATAACGGGTACGCACGGGTCGGCTATATTTACAGCCAGCGTAAATATTTAGCGACGTTGAATAAAGCACAGACACATGCGCAGCAAGCCAAGCTGCGAATCTGGAAGACACCAGGCTACGTCAATCCTTATGGTGAAGGGTTCGTCGTCAAGAAAGCCGCAACGTCTAAGAAGCCGACATCAGTGAAGCTGAAATCAGCACCCACGTATTTGAAGAATTGTACGGAAGTGAGAAAGTATTATCCGTACGGCATCACATCGAAACATCCTTCCTATCGCCCAGCATTTGACCGCGATAAAGACAAGGTCGGCTGTGAACAGAACTAATCAATAACAGGCTGGAACTCAAGCGAGTTCCAGCCTGTTTGCGTATGTGTTCTCCTCGTCACTACACCTAATACATCTCTTCTTTGATCAGCGGATGGATGTCAATCGTCTCCAGTTTGTTGACATCACTATAGTGATAGACTGTGTCATATAGTTTTTTCTGGTCTTTTTGCAGGCGTTCGATGGAATACTGCTTGAGTGTGTCATCTGGGCCGAATACATATTCGATGCTGAATTCATCGACCGGTGCATCGTTCAGGTTCAACTTTGTCAGCGCGTCTTTGTCTTTCAGCAGCTGCCGGCTTGATGTGAAGATGATCTGCTGCTGCTCTGTTGTGACTTTGAAATACTGCTTGTATCGCTTAAGGAACTTCATCTGTTCATCGTAGACATCGATGACTTCACTTGCTTTACTCTTCACGACGCGGTTATGGGCGAGTCGATACTGGGTGTCGTCTGTGATATAAGTGACGGATTGTTTGTGACCTCCTGTGACGATCTGGGCCATGCCGTCTTTGTAGGACATTGACTGTGAGATGTCGCGGTCGCTGTAGTCACTATCACTTGTCATTTCCATGTGATAGCTTGAAATGGCTTCATTGGCGCTCAGCACCCGCTCCAGTTTGTTATCTTTTTCGTTGTCACTGCATGCAGTCATCATGACCATCACCACCAGTAGTAGTATTTTCTTCATAGCGCTTCACCCCTGTTGTTGTTCAGCTACAAGCATAACAAAAAACACATCCGAAATGAACGGATGTGTTAAAAAAAGTTAATCAATGAATGAAGACATAGTCACTCATCTGAGCACGTGTCAGCGTTCTGTATCCAACAACGCCTGGAGGTGTCAAATAGTTCATCTCTGATACTAAAATAGTACCGTCTGCATTGACACGTTCAACGAATGCCACGTGCCCCAGCCATCCTGCTGTTGTTTGAGCAATTGCTCCTACTTCAGGTGTGCTGTTCACTGTGAAGCCATCGTTTTTTGCACCGTTTGCCCAGTTATTAGCATTCCACCAGTAAGTAGAAATACCTTTGCCGATTGCAGCACGTTTGTTGAAGACATGCCATGTACATTGTCCGTAGTCATACCAGTTCTGGTGGTTGAATACGGGAGACGTTGTCGTCTGCTGCGGTACAGGTTCAGCTGTTGGTGCGGGTGCTTTCTCTGTTGTTGTTACGGCGTTAGAGACAACGAGCTGCTGATTGACGTAGATGATGTTTGATGTCAGGCCGTTCCATGATTTCAGTTTGTCTACAGAAACCCCGTACTGAGTCGCGATTTTGTAGAGGTAATCCCCAGCCTGCACCGTGTACTTCGTGCCGCCTGATGTGGTTGTTGTTGTCGTCGGCGTCTTAGTCGTCGTCGTTGGTGTTTTCACGGGTGCTGACGTTACGGACTCTGAAATCTTCAGCTTCTGCCCCGGGAAGATCAAGTAAGACGATAAGTTGTTCAATTCCATGATTTTCGTATACGTCGTGTCGTACTTCATAGCAATCAATGATAAGCTTTCGCCCGATTGAACAATGTGTGTTCCTGCGGTCGTTGTTGTTGTCGTCGTCGTCGATTCAGGTTTCTTCTGCGTGGTTGGTTTAGCTGCTGTCGTGCCACCTGAACTGGAGACAACAAGACGCTGATTCGGAAAAATCAGGTTTGAAGTCAAGTTATTCAATTGTTTCAGTTCAGTGACAGAGGTATTGTACTTGTTAGCGATCGCCCATAATGAATCATTGGCTTTCACTGTGTAAGATGCTGCTTCTGCTTGGTAACTGTACGCTGCAGCGGCGGCCGATGCTGTCGTCGCCATAATAAAAACTTTTTTCTTCAAGCCCTGGTCCTCCATGTCGTTATATTATTGTGATATGTCAATATTATGCCACATGTGGCACGGCCGGAATATTACAGTTTCCTTTCAAATCATTTCAAATGCATTTAATATCAGTCATTTCAAACCCGAACACGAGAGAGATAGAAGCGCCGAAAAGTGAGTATTTACAACGATTGTCGTGTTCGCCTGCCGAACTTTTCCAGTTCATGGATAAATGGCCATTGTCAAAAAAGTGTAAATTTTATTGATGTGTTAAACCGCATTAAATCAATGGTTGAGGGCTTTAATCTATGAACTGTGTAAATTTTTCGACTATTGTAACATAATTGTAATAAACTCATGATTTTTTGATGCTGCAGACGATGGATTCTTAGTTAACATCGACTGGATGACATGCGATAATAAGGTGACTGAAGGAGGCAACTATGAATCGTTTAAAACAATTTGCAAGCAGGATGAAGCGTCAGCTGCTGACACTCTACTTCGCGACGCAGCACAAAGATATTCCGACATCCGTAAAGTTCCTTACACTCTTCATTATCGGCTATGCCATCAGTCCGGTCGATTTGATTCCTGACTTTATACCGGTGCTCGGCATTGTGGATGACCTGGTCCTACTGCCGGTCGGTATCTATATATGCTACAAACTCATTCCAAAGCATGTTCTCGATGACTCTCGTACCATGGATGGTGATATCGATATTAAACATCAATACATCATCACACTGTTCATCATCACCATCTGGGTACTGTTCATTTATTTTGTCGGTCGTGCCGCATATGGTTATTTACAAATCCATCTGTAGTTCATTGTCATGCATTTCGTGGTAAACTAACTATAACTTAACTATAAAGGTGATAATAATGAATGACATAACCTATAACTTCAAAAATATCCCTCAGCTGAAGCTTGGTGAAGAAGTCAGCAACTCTGTGTCACACGGTGTTCCTGCACTGTTCATCCTGCTGTCTCTTCCCTATTTCGCTGTCAAAAGCTATACAATAGGCGGGAATGTCTTTTCAATCGGCATATCGGTATTTCTGATCAGTATTTTCCTGATGTTTCTATCATCAGCCATCTACCACTTGATGCCCTATAACTCCACTCACAAATACGTCATGCGCATTATCGACCACAGCATGATCTACGTCGCGATAGCTGGAAGTTATACGCCGCTTGCCCTTAGTATTGTCGGTGGGAAGCTCGGCTGGACAATCATGATCATTCAGTGGATCATTACTATCGGCGGCATTCTCTACAAAGCGCTGACCGTCAGAGTCAATCCGAAAATCAGTCTTGCGATGTATTTGATTATGGGATGGCTCGGAATTATTTTGTTCCCCATCTTATGGATGAAAGTCGGTCTGACTTTTCTGATATTGATTGTTGCGGGCGGCGTCGCTTATTCTGCCGGTTCGTGGTTCTACGCACAGAAATCAAGACCTTATTTCCATATGATCTGGCACTTCTTCATTTTAATCGGTGCCGCCTGCCATTTTGTCGCGCTGTTATATTTTGCGCTGTAACGATGTTTAATTTACTGGTGACGTGGTAAACATTAATTGTATAACAACTTAATGAAACGGAGTGATTGTTAATGGATTTCAACAAAGGTTTAGACGATTTGAAAGACAAAGGTCAACAGCATTTCGAGGATAATAAAGACGAATATACTGAAAAAGGTAAAGACTACGTCAATGACAAATTCGGCGGAGACAATGCCGATGCCGGCAAAGATATGGAAGCTGATGCTGACAGAGACGATACGTCAAGAGACGAAAAATAATACGAGCGCACGTTGTTAATACAACGTGCTTTTTTTATAAGTGAGGGAATGGCTATGACTTTCAACAATAATTTTGATGATGTCAGCAATGAAGATGGAATAAAGAAGACGTATGAGGACAACGACCCGACGACGCCGTCAATTTCGTACCAGGACCCGGCTGACGACAAGATGGAAGACCCGAATTTTATGGAACAGCTGATTGATGATTTATTTTTAGATGAAGATGCCCAAAGGAGTGAATGACATGGCTGAAGAACAATATGAAGGTTTGGAAACTGAACAGAACCAACTGACCAATGAAACATTGACGGGCGGCGAGCAGGAAGCAGAACTCGTGAACGATTCATTAGGTGTGGCACCTGACGCAGGAGTGGAAGAACTGGATCCAGATCCACTGATGGATGATGAGATGATTGCTGAGGACGACGAATAGTGTTCGATTGGTTTGATATCAGTGCGATGGATATTTTCATTGCTACATTGCCGTTATTGATACCTAGTATACTGCTCATTGTAGTGATTGGACTCTTCATCAAACAACTGCGTCATCAGAAACGCCTCATCGAACAGCATGACGAGATCATCAGACTGCTTGTCAAACAGGACCGTAAAACGCACGTATAAGGAGGATGGTTATGGCTGAGAACACAGATGAAACGAAGCACTATGACAGTAGTATGGACGGCATCGACCCGCAGGAAGGCGGCACGTCGAAGCCTGAGGACTTAACGAAAGACTATGACGAGAGCATCGACGGGATTGATGTGGAAGGTCATGGTCTCGTATCCGAACAGAAAGACCGTTTCACAGATCATGCCGACTACAAAGATGGCGTCGGAGAATAGCAAACAGCAGCGATGGTGCATCGCTGCTGTTTTTGTGTATGGAGTCGATTATTCGGCTACGATTTCTTGTGACGCCACATAGACTTTGAATGACTGCAGTAGATTTTCAGTGGTCTGTCTGCTGTCGACGGCTTGAATAGGATAGTATGTACCGCCTGCATCTTCTTCCGGCTGGCGATCAGTATAGGTGAAGGTGACTTTAGCGTCGCTATAATCCTGCTCTACTTGCTTTCGGTAACGTGCCTCCACTAGTGCGCGTGCGTCGTCAGCTGTCATTTCGACGGCCGATTCAGTCGTTGCTGCTTCAGTCGTCGGCCCTTCCGTTGGTGGCTTCGTCGTGCTTGCTGGGACAGGTTGAACTAACTGGTCATTAAAATCAGTGATCAGCATCGTGTTGTTATCTTTGTCGTAGCTGAGGTCATACACTGTAATGACTTTTGTCAGCTGGTCATCAGTTGCAGCTGATGACATCAGGCGTGTGACAGTGGCCTTTGACTTCGTTCCGTTGACAGTGATGTCTCCGACCGAAAATTCCGGGATAGTATAGCGGTCAAAGTGACCAGTCGGCATGGTCTTCTTAATATATTTCGCCGCTTCCGAATCTTTGTAGATATACGGCTTGAGCGCCTCATAGTCTCTATCACTGAATGCAGCGGGCACCGCTTTTAAGTAGTCATTGACCTGACGCTTCGTCAACGACTGATAGTCGACTTCTTCTGTTGCAGCGTCTTTTTTTGCTGTTTCTTTTTTCGCCGTTTCTTTTTTCGCTGTTTGCTGCGTCACTTGTTCTTCTTCCGTCTGGCCGCACGCAGCCAGCAGCAGAACTAGTAATAGACTGAGTTGTTTCATATCGTTTCCTCCGTTTCCATTAAATGCGCCGCCCCGTGACCATCCGCATGATTACTGCTGCACAAAAAGCGGCGGCAACAATAAGCGTCCACGGACTGACAAGCGTTGATACAGCTGCAGTGGGCTCCACACCGTACCAGACGATTCTGAGCACTGCGAGCAGGACACGGTGCAGCAGCATGAGTGCGAGCAGCAGCGTCACTGTCAGCCCCTTTCTTGCACAGTAGAGGACACCGCAGATGAACAGGACCGTCACAACCATTTCCATTTAGTTCTGTCTGAAGACATCGAAGTTGATGACTTTTTTCTCTTTTTCTTCTTCTTCCACTTTTTCGCGTTCTTCTGTCGCTTCTCTTACTTCTTCCACTGTCATACCACCATATATCCAGAGGCGTGTCGTATCCAATGTTTTGACGAACAGTGACTCGAACATGTCGAATTCCTGTGTCGATAAGTTTTTCGCGAACATGTTGATCAGTTCTTCCATCGTCACGTTGGCATCGTTACTTGCGATGATCAGGAAGACAGCAGCATCCATGAGTTCATCGCGTTCTTCTTTTGGCAGTTCTTGCGTATGTGTTTCGATGAACGTCAATAAATCCTGCATTTCCTGAGTGTGTCTATGATGGTCAGGTCCGGCATACAGACCAAGCTCTTCCAATGACGCCGGATGATAATAATAGTTCGGTGAATACGGCGGTGTCTCTTCGCCTTCGTACCCTTCGTAGATTGCCGGCATCATGACGACATCATTGACACGTTTCAAGCCAAGAATGGCGATCCACTCATTGAATTTTTCAATCGGCAGCGGTTCGCCGAAATAATCGTTGTAGAGGCGTGCCACGTGCTGTTCATGTACATAGCCGTACAAAAATAAGACTCCTGTCAGAAATGTTTTTTCGTTGTCGACATGCGTCCGCTCTGCTTCGATCTCTTTGATGTCGAGCTTGTTGATTTCTTCTGTCAAGTCAGACGGAATCATCAGCCCTTTCTTACTTTCGAACATCAGCAGCAGCTGCAGCGCAAACGGCATGCGGTCAGCAGGCATCGGCACAAATTCGTGACCGGCTTTGACTGCTTTCATATAAATGCCGTATTCGTCTTCCGGCATCATCACCAGCATTTGCGAAATATAGTCAGTCTCAAGGACCTCCTGTCTGATTGATTCAATCAGTTCAATGCGGTGAATATCGCCGACGTCTTCCTTTTCAAATAAATAGCTGTATATCAATTTTAAATCCTGGTCGCTTAAATTCATCAATGCTTCTCTATAATCCATGGTAATCATTCCCGTTAATATATTTTGTCTTCATTATAAGTGAATTGACTCATATTCACAAAGAAAGATTTTAGAATATTGTGTAATCGTACATGCACTGAAGATTGAAACATCTTTCTTGACGAAGCTTTGTTATCCGTCATACTGGTAGTTAAGGCAAATTTTACGAATGCAGGGAGGTACTTATGCATAAAAATATCACACTTACCATCTTACTATCGATTATGTTCATTATTTTCCTCGGTATCGGGCTCGTCATTCCTGTACTGCCGACCATTATGAATGAACTTCATCTCAGCGGGGCAGCGGTCGGTTATATGACAGCTGCGTTTGCGTTGACTCAGCTGATTATTTCGCCGTTTGCGGGACAGGCAGTGGACCGTTACGGCCGTAAGCTGATGATCATCAGCGGCCTCATCGTCTTCAGTGTATCAGAACTGCTCTTCGGTCTCAGCACAGCTATTGAATGGCTGTTTGTGTCGCGTATACTTGGCGGGATGAGTGCAGCATTCATCATGCCCGCTGTAACAGCATTTATCGCAGACGTCACGACCGATCAGATGCGGGCGAAGGCAATCGGCTATATGTCTGCTGCCATCAGTACCGGACTGATTATCGGCCCGGGTATCGGCGGCTTTCTTGCTGGATTCGGTTCACGCGTGCCGTTTTTTGCGGCATCGGCCGTCGCACTGTTGATTGCGATTGTCGGCTTCATTATTCTGAAAGAACCGACACGTCAGAAGATGTCTGCTGACAAAGCAGTGTCTCACAACAGCAGCTTCAAAAAACTGATGAAACCGATGTTTCTCTATGCGTTTATCGTCATCTTGATTTCATCATTCGGACTCGCGGCGTTCGAATCATTTTTCAGCCTATATACGGACCACAAGTTCGGCTTCACACCATTTGATATAGCCGTCGCGATCACTGGCGGTGCTATCGTCGGTGCAGCCAGCCAGATTCTGCTGTTTGAACGACTGACCCGTAAAATCGGAGAAATCAATATTGTCAGATGGTCAATTGTCATCTCGATCGTTCTTGTCATGATGATGACAGTCGTCACTTCATACTGGATGATTCTGCTGGTCACATTCACCGTATTCATCGGATTTGATTTGATCCGACCGGCCATTACGACCTATTTATCACGCATTGCGGGCAGCGACCAGGGATTTGTCGGCGGGATGAATTCATTTTTCACCTCACTCGCCAACGTCCTCGGCCCGATTATCGGCGGCGTGCTCTTTGATATCAACTGGAACTATCCCTATTATTTCAGTGCTATTGTATTAGTAGTGGCGCTGGTCATCACCTATTTCTGGCGGATGGATGGAACAGCAGCATCTGCTTAATCAGTGATGTCGAAAATAGAATGAAACATGGCCCTCTAATCCTGTTTGAGGGCCATGTTTGTGCTGAATAGACGATTTTGTCTGAAACACGGCCCTCTAATCCTGTTTGAAGGCCATGTTTGTGCTGAATAGGTGATTTTGTCTGAAACATGGCCCTCTAATCCTGTTTGAGGGCCATGTTTATGCTGAATAGACGATTTTGTCTGAAACATGGCCCTCTAATCCAGTTTGAAGGCCATGTTTGCGCTGAATAGACGATTTTGTCTGAAACATGGCCCTCTAATCCTGTTTGAGGGCCATGTTTGTGCTGAATAGACGATTTTGTCTGAAACGTGGCCCTCTAATCCTGTTTGAGGGCCATGTTTGTGCTGAATAGACGATTTTGTCTGAAACATGGCCCTCTAATCCTGTTTGAAGGCCATGTTTGCGCTGAATAGACGATTTTGTCTGAAACATGGCCCTCTAATCCTGTTTGAGGGCCATGTTTGTGCTGAATAGACGATTTTGTCTGAAACGTGGCCCTCTAATCCTGTTTGAAGGCCATGTTTGTGCTGTTAATGTCATCACTCTACGCTGAACTTATAAATCGTTGCTGACTGGAATGTTTCTGAACCGATGATTCTTATCTCACCGAACTGCGGTTGATTGATGGCGTCCGGTAATACTTGTGTTTCTAGTGCAATACCGTAGCCGCTGCCGACATGGAAGCCATTTTGTGCGGTAAAATCGACTCCCCCTGCTGAATAGACGATCACTGCGGGGCGGTCTGTCTGAATAGTGACTGTCCGTCCTGACTCCGGTTCACGGAGTCGAATTCTGTCGTCATCCTGCTTACCGTCCAGCACATAAGGTGTATCGAGTCCTTCGACAACAGGCCTTTCAGTGCTGTAATCTGTTTGTTCTTCAACATCGATTAGTCGTCCTGTCGGTATCAGCTCATCATCAGTCTCCGCTATTTGATGACTATCTATGGTGAGCAGATGATTCATGATATCCCGCGTCATGCCGTTCAAGTTGAAATACGTGTGGTTCGACGGATTGAACAATGTATCTTCATCAGTGACGGCCTGATAATGAACGGTCCACTCATTCGCGTCATTGATAGTATGAGTTACCTGCACCCGCATATTGCCCGGGTAATGGTCGTCTTCAGACTTAAGTACTGTCGTCATGATCAACGCAATCTCATGACCGTTCTCATGGCGACTGATTTCTGTCTCATAGACGCGGTAACTCATGCCGTGCGTCCCGCCGTGCAGATGGTGCGGTGGCATATTTTGTTGCAGCTGATACGTCTTACCTGCAAGCTCGAATGTCCCGTGACTAATTCTTCCCGCCACTCTGCCAATCGTCATCCCAAAAAAGCCGCTGCTGTCGATATAATCTTGAGCGCTGTCAAAACCGATGACAACATTATCTCGCTGTCCTTCTTTGTCCGGCATGATAACACTGTGCAAAGTCGCTCCAAAATCAAGAAATGAGAACGCCATCGTGTCAGTGGTTATCGTATATTTTGTAATCGCTTTCCCTTGATATTCATCAAAATGTTCAGTCGTTACTTTCACTGATCATCGCCTCCTTCCTACTATCTACCCATATTCCAAAGTGTTCAAAGACGCCTCCAGCAGCTTAAAAAGTAAACATATAACTTATTTTTCTCTATGTTAATAATTCAATATTATGGAAATTAACTATTGTGAAATACATTATTGATTATTTAAAATAAATAAAAAGTTGTGCAACAGCCTATACATTATGTCCATTATCAATAAAATAATTGTTTTATTACAATACTTTTAGTGATAAGCTTAAATATAATATAATAGAAGCGATTATAGTCAGGAGGGAACCTTAATGAGAATGCAGCATGAATATGAAATATTCGATTACCTCGGTAATCGCTGGGTATGTTCCATCCATAATAATGACGATTATAGAGATGCCCCTGCGTTCATGCGTTTACGCTGTCGCACGTTAGGGTTCGACAGGATTATGGATACATTAAACGATGACCAGACATTGCTCAGAGTGCTGAAGTTCATTACTACCTACCATAATTCTGCATCAGATGATAAGAAACATCCGATCACCATTGCTCATGACACTATTATTCATATGAATGACGACATTATCGTTTAACAAACAACGCGCCGCTCTGAATGTACAGAGCGGCGCGTTGTTGTTATCTTAAGGCAGGAAACAGCAGTATAGACAAAAAGAGCATCAGCATCACAGCAATGCTGATGTAACCGAAGCGACGGTCGGCTTCAGTCAATGTCACGTGCTGCGTTTCTTTGACCTGTCTTCTGTATTTGCTGTTTTTAATGCGGTTCACGACGACAAGCACTAGCATGAGGATCATGAACGCCATCATATACGGCGATTCCCAGCCTGCAAATTTCAAGGACAGTACAAGGACGGTGCTGAGCAGCAGCGCCACGATATTTGAATAGTCCAGTATCGTTAAAAATTTCATTGATTCCACTCCATCTCACTGACTTAACTATTAGTATACGTCATTCAGTCGGTCAATTGATAACATCTGTTCATTTTTATGCATTAAAACATCTATAATATTCAAATTCCAAATAACGTCAATTTTTAATAGCGGAGTAATAGCGCTATATGATTAAATTTAATTAACAAGTGATATGAAAAGAGCGTGAGATAATGATGTATCCTCAATTGACTAACTTCAAATATGTCGTCAATGCCTGTACACTTCTCGGTAAGTTACGCGTACTCGCTGGTTATTCTATCGCTGAAGCGGCTGACTATGCAGAGCTGACTGAACGTGAACTCGTTGACATGGAATCAGGTGTGAATCCTGCTGTTGATTTTAATTTAATTGAATCTTTGTGCCAGTTGTACGGTGTAGACGTCAACAAAGTAGTGGCATAAAAAAGCTGGGCTCAAACGATGAGCCCAGCTTTTTTTAGCCTGCATATAACATCATAAAGAGAATCAGGATGATGGCGTCAAAAATGTGACGCGCCCGGTTCTCTCTCAGACGATTGGTGTCGAGACTATCCAGCAGCCCTACGATTAACAGAGCAGCGAGGGTCAGAATGATATATAATCCAATTTCGACTGATGTAAACCATCGCGCTAAAATCATAATGATAACAGCGATGTTAAGGATGCGGTAGATGGAACCCCACATAATTTTTGGTCTATTGCTTGTTTCTTTATTCATTTAAATCTCCTTCGTGTTGCATATACTTATCTACTAGTGTACACGGATTCGGAGATAATGATAAGCAAATCGGCTTGTATCAGGCTTCCAGATATTTTTCAATATCCCCTTTTAATTTTTCAGGTTCTGTTTGAGGCGCATAGCGGGCGATGACATTTCCTTCTTTGTCCACGAGAAACTTAGTGAAGTTCCATTTAATCGCGCTGCCGAGCATCCCTTTCGTTTCGTCTTTCAAGTATTTGAAGAGCGGATTCGTGTCGCTGCCGTTGACGTTGATCTTCTCGTGCATCGGGAACGTGACACCATAGTTCAGACGGCAGGCAGCCTCCGCTTCCTCAGCAGATCCCGGTTCCTGATTCGCAAACTGATTGCACGGGAATCCAAGCACCATCAGCCCGCGGTCCTTATATTCCTGGTACAGTTTCTCAAGACCGTCAAACTGACCGCTCAAGCCGCATTTACTTGCTGTGTTGACGATCAATAATACTTGTCCTTTATATTTATCGAGTTGATAAGTTTCGTTCTTGCTGTCTGTCGCTTCAAATTGATACACTGACATATAAATCTCTCCTCTTTTTGAGCACTGATAATTACACACTCATTATAGCAATTAAATGATAGGAGTAATAATATATTGATTAAGAGGTAATGAAAACCCCGTGCAGATGCACGGGGTTATTGCATGAGCTTGTAGGCACCAACACCTACTGCCAAGTCGTAATAAGAAGCTCCTACAGATTTGAATATAGTGATGTCATTGATATGTTGTCTTGAAACTTGCTGAGAAATAAGATCAGTTAATGAGAGGGCTTCATTCCAGTTGAATCGTCCTAACGCTTCTGCTTCTATAAATTCTCCTGCTTCATATTTTGCACCTTCCCAATCATCAAGAACAATGAGATCTGCAGCAGCAATCGTATCAACATTAATTTCACGCATGGATGGCAAGTAAGAACCAAGACCATTAATGTGCGTGCCTTGCTTAACCGCACGATGATCAAAAACCGCTTCATGTGATTTAGTCGCACAATTAATAATATCAGCCTGTGCTGTTAATTGATTGACTTCTGATACTACTTCAATATCGGCATCGACGGCTGCTGACCGCAACTGCTCTGCAAATAATTGTGCTTTCTCCATGGTCCGATTATATAACAGTATCTTCTTTACAGTTCTCACTGCGAGCACACCTAATAATTGTTCAAAAGCCATTCCCCCCGTCCCTATGACACCTACAACTTCAGCGTCCTGCCGGGCAAGCGAATCTGTTGCTATACCGGTTATTGCTCCTGTTCTTAGTCGCGTCAAATAGCTTGCATCCAGCGTTGCAACATGTTTACCTGTCTTTAGCTCTGATAGTATTGACACTGCTTGAGAAGTTGACAATCCTTTGTCAGGGTTACCGGGAAATATGGAAATGATCTTAATCAGCGAAAAATTTTCTTTCAAATCCACACACGGCATATAGAGCATCGTGTTACCATCTGATTCAATCACTATTCTTTCTTCTGTTTTTATTTTGCCCGCTACTAAAGACATCAACGTCTCTTTCACATCTTTTATTGCATGCGTCATATGGTAATGATCCATGATTTCTTGTTCTGACATGAACTTCATATCGTCACTCCTAGTGATTAGTCGTATCGCTTTGTTTGTTCTCTTTGATTGTCGCGACAGAAGCTATTGAAATGATGGCAACAACAATGATATAGACCGCAACTGGAATCCACGAGCCCTTAAACTGTTCCATTAAATAAGTTGCTATCAGTGGAGCTGTCCCCCCTGCTAATGCTGCGCCCAGCTGATAGCCTAATGTGACACCAGTATATCTGACTTCTTTTGAGAACACTTCTGAAAACATCGTTCCAAGAACTGCTGTAATAGGTGACCAGATGACGCTCAAGCCGATGATTGTACCTATTAATAAGGCAGCAACATTACCTTGATTGATGATGAGAAAATAAGGAAATGCGAATGCAATCATGCCGAATGCACCCATCATATAGAGCTTCTTGCGGCCCACTCTGTCACTTAATGAACCGTAAATCGGAATTAACAGCGTCGTTAAAATGGCAGCAGTCAAGACGACCAGCATGACTGAGTCAAAGTGAATATTCAATGTGTTTGTCGCATAACCTACTACAAATGTTCCAAAGATATAGAATGGTGCTGTCTCAATAAATTTTGCACCAGTTGTTACCAGCACTTCTTTCCAGTGATATTTAAATGTATCTACCAGCGGTACTCGAGGAACTTTTCCTGATTCCAGTGTCTCTCTGAATTCAGGTGTTTCATCTAAACCTTTACGAATCCATAGACCAAATGCAACAAGAATACCACTGAATATAAATGGAAGTCTCCAGCCGAAACTTGCAAATTGTTCTTCAGACAATAATGTTGTCATTAAATAAAAAGATAAAGAGCCAAGTACCATTCCAATAGTGACACCCATTTGAGGAACGCTACCGAAAAAGCCCCTTTTCTCTTCCGGCGCGTACTCAGTAGCGAGCAGCAATGCGCCTCCCCACTCTCCACCGATGCCGAGCCCTTGAACCAATCGACATAATAATAGAAGTAACGGCGCCCAGATCCCTATTTGTGAATAGTTAGGCAGCAGTCCAATGACGACTGTTGCTATACCCATCAATGTCAATGTAAGCACTAAAGTTTGTTTGCGGCCTACTCTGTCACCAATATGAGCAAATACAATGCCGCCAAACGGACGGATGAAAAATGATAACGCCAATCCAAAATAGGCGATCATTGTTGAGACCGCAGGATCATCAGTGACGAAAAACTGCGTATTGAAGATAATGCTCGCTACTGATGCATACAAGAAGAAATCAAACCATTCGATAGATGACCCGACTAAACTTGCAGTTAATACTTTTCTTTGTAACCTTTTGTCCATATACAACACCCCTTTGTGTTAACTTTAAAATTTAAGTATTACTTAAATAATAGTTTTAACTGAATTTTCTGTCAACTATATTTTTTCAGCTCATCTCTCTGACAGAGTTTGATATAATAGCATTAATTCAAAAGGAGGTTCATGTATGACTTTAGGGAAGCGGATTAGAGCCATAAGAAAAGAAAAAAAATTAACATTAAAATACGTTTCTGAAAAAACACAGCTTTCTATTGCATTTTTATCTCAGCTCGAGACTAATAAATGCAATGCCACTATGGCCACTTTAAGAAAGATTGCCGATGTACTCAACGTTCATCCCAGTCTTTTCTTCGAATATAACGACCTTGAAGATCCATCATCTTCTGCAGGTAACTTTGGTTATGTGAATTTAGCCAACGAGGCAGACGCACACTTCACCCCTATCAAAGTAACGATACATCCTAATCATAGTGTGATTGAAACTGTGACTCACCCGGGTCATGAGTTCGTTTATTGTTTAATCGGTACTCTGACATTGATAGTAGGCGATCAGCAATTTCATCTGTCATCCGGTCAGTCCTATATGTACGATGCAGAACAGCCGCATTACTGGTATAACCATACTGATGAACAAGTTGAGTTTCTTGTCGTCAATGAAAGTTACAAGAAATGACAAAACCCCGTGCAGAGGCACGGGGTTTTCATTATTTTTTGAATCTGCTGACGTTTCGGCTTTTTCTGCGTTTCTTACTTTTCTTTTTGACCTGTTTGTTGATGACGCGTTTTTCCTGTGTCTGAGCCGGCGTTTTTGCGACTGTTTCAGCGACTTCTATCATCTTGTGGCCGCCGAGATGCCAGTTGCGGATTGTTCTGAATGCCGCGATCATATACAGTTCTGTCGGCTGCTTTGGCACTGGTGTCAAAATGCCTTCGCTGACAAGATCCGTAATGATGTTCATCAAGTTTTTCGGATGATCCATCACTTTCATCATGACGATCAAGGAATCTGTCAGATCTTTGCGGCGCATCGGGCTCGTCAAATAATCGTCCAGGTAGCTGAGCAAGGCGTTCAGCTCTTCAGTGCCCGGGTGATATTCAAAGGCGAAATATTTCTGGAATTCTTCCCAGCTGTCAGGTAGATAATACATGCGCTCTTTGTCTACACCTTCACCGCTGAACATCCCTTCAGACATCAATGGGTTTAATATGAAGTTGTCTTTCAGCGTTGCTACACCGGACAGCTCGCTTTTCAATTCTTCCACTGTCATATCAATGTCGAAATACGTCTTCAGCACTTCTTTGTAATGCGCAAGCGAGAAATAACCATACAAGTTCACTGCGCTGACCAATGCTTTCACTTCATCGTCCTGTTCTTCTGCGCTGCTTTTCTCAACGACATATGCTCTTAAATATTCTTTGACGTCAGATGGCATGAAGGCATAGCTGCCATTTGTAAAGATCAGGTGCTGCGGCTGCATCCGGCCGTTGAATTCATCAGCAAAATGGTCTGAAATCAGCAGATGGTTCAGCACGTTGTACTCTTCCACCGACATATCATTGAACATTTTGTCTGCCGCTTCGTTGTCTTTGAACACGAATTCAGTGATCATCGTCACCAATGTATCCTTATTCTTATTGGAATAACCTTTGATTCCGAAGAATTTGCAGATGTCTTTTAATTCATCATTTTTCAGTTCAGTCAAATAGTGAGCAAGGGGCCGCTCAAATTTACGAATCTGGGCACTGTCCATAGTCGTCAAATCCAATTGTTTTTCTAACATCATACACCTCAACTAGTCTTCTACTTCTATTATAAATTCAGTATATACGTATACTGTTCATTCATATTCAATTATTAATTGTAACATACATAAAATCATGACGTCACATTGACTTTGAATTTATACCAAAATAGGTCGTGTAAGTGTCGCTGTTTCATCAAGGGCGAGAATCACACAGCCGGCCGATTTAATGATGCGAAAAATGAGCCCCCCTTTTTAGGCGGGCTCATTTTTTATAGTGCTTCGTGCACTGTCACCCATCGTTCAAGCAGCCGTCGTGTATAGGGCAGCCACATTTGGATGAAAGGTCCCATCATAAAAGTGACAAAAATAGTCCCGATAAAGACCGGGCCCCCGAGCAGCCAGCCGACAAGCAGCACGACGAGTTCCATGATGGTTCGCGCGGTCTTGAGATCTAATCGCGTCCGCTCAACCAGGAGCAGCATGAATGTATCACGCGGTCCCGCGCCGAGCTGCGGGGTAATATACAGCGCAATGCCGAATGTCATCACGATGATGCCAAGTATATACGTTATCATCTGCGCTGAAAATCCATGGACGTCCGGCAGCAAGCCGTTAAATATGTCGATGAATGTACCGATCGTCAGCATATTGACATAGACGCCGAGTCTCGGCAGGCGGTGTGTGAACAGCACTGTGAGCAGTATAACGACAATGCCCATGATAATACTCCAAAGACCGATCGTCAGACCGAACTGCTTCCATAATCCGTAATGAAGCACGTCCCAGCTGCTGAGGCCGAACTGCTTCCCTCTCAGCATAAGGGTGATGCCAAGCCCGATAATCGCAAGGCCGGTTACAAAAAACATCCATCTGACGCGATACTGTCCTACATACATTGTACTGCTCCTTTTATTTTACTTTCTTCTGGCAGAGATAATCAGCATCATAGGCCGTCTCAATTCATCTTTCATTTCCGGATTTTCGTCCATCAGTCGTTCTGATGGCACCGGCTCATCAATGCCTTTAATGACAAAATGATGTTCGATCAATACACTTAAATAATGAGCTAATGTTCTATGATATTTCGTAATAGGTTCCCCGAGGAAATTCGTCAGCCGTTCGCCTTCACGATGATAGTGATCGACGGGCCAGCTTACTTTGCTGCCGTCTTCGTCGTAAATCCAGTCCTGGGAACCATCTGCAGTATAGATTGGATGCTCCACACTGAACACAAACGTACCGTTGATCGTCAGTACTTCTTTCACTTGTTCGACGATATCATTGAAGCTCGGCAAGTAATGAAGGGCTAGACTGCTCATGACGACATCAAATTCATGTGCCTCAAAGCCAAGCTCTTCCAAGTTATCGAGACTTCCTCGAATATAAGTGACTTTGTCAGCGTTCGGCTGCGTCTGTGCGCGGTCGATCATCTTCTCAGAAATATCAATACCAACGACATGTGCTGCCCCTTGCTCCACCGCATATTCACAGTGCCAGCCGTAACCACAGCCGAGGTCAAGCACATGCGCACCTTCAAGATCAGGAATCATCTTCTGGAAAGCTTCCCACTCTCCTGCCGCTGTCAGTCCTTTTTGTGAGCGCGGCATCTCATCATATTTGTTGAAAAACGTCCTGTCATCAAAGAAATTATTAGCCATCGTTTCAGTCTCCTTAAATCCGTTCTGGATCGCTTAACACATATATACCACAAAAAAACCTTTCCAATCTGAAGTGCACCCCTAAAGTTGAACCTTAAAATTCAACTTTAGGGGTGTTTATTTTGAATAAAAAGCATGATCTTGATTTTAAATTAAAACTAATCAAAGAATATAAAGAAGGAAATATTGGTTATGATTCATTAAGTAACAAATATGATATCGATCCTTCACAACTAAAAACATGGACTTACCAATTTGATACCTTCGGTATTGACGGCCTTATATCCAGTATGACCAGAAAGAAATATTCAACAGATGAAAAATTAAGAATCATTCAGTATAGAATTACTAATCAACTTTCATATAAAGAAACTGCTAGAATCTTTGATATTACTAATCCTACTTTAATAGCTCAGTGGCAGATGAAATACAATCAATATGGTATCCTAGGTTTAGAATCAAAACCGAAGGGTCGTGCGTCTAAAACTATGAAAAATAAAAAGGTTGATAACACTAGTTTAAACGAAAGTGAACGACAAGAATTAATACGCTTACGTGAGGAAAACAGGAGATTAGAAATCGCAATTGCTCTCGAAAAAAAGTTACAATCCTTAGCTCGAAAAAATCAAACAAAGAAATAGTAGCTGCTATTATTGAGTTAAGGAATGAATCTAACTATAAGTTAAAAGAAATATTATCAGTAGCTATGATAGCGAAAAGTGTATACCATTATTGGAAATTACGACTTAGTGTCACTAAACATAAAGACAATTATTTAATTACTTTGATTAAAGAAATCATTAACAAACATAAAAATAGGATAGGTTATCGTACAGTAACCGACGAACTAAGAGAGTTAGGTTTTGTAGTTAACCATAAAAAAGTTCTTAGAATAATGAGAGAAAATAATTTACTTTGTACAAAGTTTAAGCATAGAAATAGAACATATAAGTCGTACAAAGGGAAAGTTGGCAAAACAGCTAAGAATAAATTGAATCGCAGATTCGTAACTAATCGCCCATATCAAAAATTACTTACTGATGTAACACAATTCAACATTAAAAATGGAACTAAGCTATATCTGTCAACAATTTTTGATGTATGTTCGAAAGAGATTATTTCTTATTCAATTAGTAAGCGTCCAACATTGGAATTCGTTATGGAATCATTGTTAAAAGCAATTAATGTAATTCCAGACCTTCCCTATAGAACTACAATCCATTCCGATCAAGGGTGGCAATATCAGCATAAATCTTGGGTACAATCTTTGAAAAAGAATAGAATTATTCAAAGCATGTCTAGAAAAGGTAATTGTCTTGATAATTCTCCGATGGAGAATTTCTTTGGTATTTTAAAACAAGAAATGTTTTATGGAGAAACATTTGATTCTTATGATGAACTAGAAGAGGAGATTATTGACTATATGGAGTATTATAATTTAGTCAGAAAGAAGAGAAAATTAAAAAGCAAGACTCCTGTAGAATACAGAAATCTTGCTTTAATGAAAGTAGCTTAATAAAAAGTTCAACTTTTTGGGTTCACTACAAAAGAAGGCACTCTCTTCGGGTTTTCGGTCTGTACTGAAATCAAGGTATTATTGGGAATCCCAGCTTAAATCATAGATACCGTAAGGGATTTTATTCTTTATTTAAAACTTTGCAACAGAACCTTTTATACCTTATTAGCTTTTATTGTTCTTGTTCATTGATATGAGTTAAGACTTGTTCGAGAATACTGAAAACATGAAGATCATCAAGACTGTAAACCATGCTTTTCCCTTCTCTTCTTGCCTTCACTAAACGTGAATCTTTCAATATTTTTAGTTGGTGTGAAATCGCGGACTGTTCCATATCCAATGCAAGCACAATGTTTCCAACACTGAGCTCTTCTTTCTGTAAAAGAAAGAGAATTGACAAGCGTGTAGGGTCACTAATCACTTTGAATACTTTGCTTATTGATTGGATCTTCTCTTTATTGATTGGCGAAGTTGTTGATGTATCCATATGATCTTATTCCTCTCACATGATTTTCCATTCATATATATATAATACCACATGAGTAAAACGATGCTAGTTTTTTGTTTATAGACAAAATTAAGACTTTTGTATCAGCAATAGTAGTCCATTTGAATAAGAAGCATCTTGTCTTGACAAAACTCATACAGTGAGTTATTATGATTTTGTAAACATATGAATGTAACTTCATATCTTTATCATAATCATTCCGATTTACAAATAAAAGGAGATGGAGACTGGATAAGCCCAAACCATATGAATCCTTGCCTTACTTAAGCAAACAAACGAGCTCAGAATTTGCAAGGCACAAAAAAGTCAACAAAAATCAAAGAAATTTAATAGAAAGGTGATAGAAATGGAAACTACCAAAGAGCAACATTCACAGGAAAAAGAGAAACATAACCACGACCATGATCACAATCACGGGAAGATGCCTATTATTCTATACTTTATTGGTTTGGCATTGGCAATTGTTGCATTGTTCTTAAGTGGAGAATATCAATTAATTAAAAACATCATGTTCTCACTCGCCACAATTAGTGCGGGCTATCATGTCATTGTTCTGGAAGGTCTTGGAGAGACAATTGAGAATACAAAAGCAAATAATAAGTTTACGCCTAATTCTCATATTTTAATGGGATTAGCGGCTATAGGAGCTTCAGCGATAGGGAATTTTTGGGAAGGAACGTTGTTGATTCTCATTTTTTCAGGCGCACATTTCCTGGAAGATTACGCTGAAGGAAGAAGTAGACGAGAAATAACGAAATTACTCGAAATGAACCCAACAACTGCTCGGTTAATTTTGCCTGATGGGAATACAAAGATTGTTGACGTCAGTGAATTAACAGTTGGGGACCAACTTCAAGTACTAAACGGTGACCAAGTACCCATTGATGGAGTCATTTTATCTGGCTCTACTTCCATTGATGAATCGTCTATTAATGGTGAAAGTATACCCAATGAAAAAACAAAAGGAGATACCGTTTTTGGGAGTACGATTAATGGGACAGGCACGTTTACAATGGAAGTCACCAAAGAAAACGAAGATACAGTATTTTCAAAAATTTTACAATTAGTGAACCAGAACCAAGATAATCAAACAAAAGCTGCGAGTATTATCCAAAAATTCGAACCGAAATACGTCACAGTTGTTTTAATTGCCATTCCCCTGTTCGTGTTATTGGCTCCTGTTCTACTTGATTGGACATGGTCACAAAGTATTTATAGGGGATTGGTTCTTTTAGTTGCAGCTTCACCCTGTGCTTTAGCAGCAGCTACCGTATCGGTAACCTTATCAACAACCTCTAACCTGGCCAAAAAAGGTGTCCTTTCAAAAGGTAGTTCTTATCTGTCTCAATTAGCTGATACTCAAGCAATTGCGTTTGATAAGACGGGAACTTTGACCAAAGGAAAACCAGAAGTAACCAATTATTATTTTGCCGATTCTGTGAATGAAGAAAATATTATTGATATCGTAGTGGCTCTTGAAAAAGAATCCAATCACCCTTTAGCAGATGCCATTCTAAGAAAGTTTGAACAAAAAAATAAGCTTACCATTGAAGTAGAAAATCAGATTGGTAAAGGGTTGACGGGAGATTATAACGGAAGAAATTATCGGATTGGAAAACCAACTTCGTTTGACAATGTTGAAAATGAATATATTCGTTTAAATAAGGAATGGGCATCAGAAGGTAAGACAGTCGTATACGTAGCAGAAGATGAGAATGTCATTGGACTTATAGCTCTCATGGACATTCCAAGTGAACATGCAAAAGAAACTATTAATTACTTTAAAGAACACGGCATACACACCACTTTAATTACTGGTGACTCAGAAATGACAGGAAAAGCAGTTGCAGAACAATTAGGAATAGATGAAGTAATCGCGAATGTCATGCCAGAAGATAAATCTCGAATTATTGACGAGCAAAAAGAGAAATACGGCGTAACAGCAATGGTGGGTGATGGTGTAAATGATGCCCCTGCCCTTGTTAATGCAGATGTAGGTATTGCCATGGGGGAAGGAACAGATGTAGCAGTAGAAGTGTCTGATTTGGTTTTAATGCAGAATAATTTATCCAAATTGGTACAATCTCATAATATTGCAACCAAAATGAATCGTGTCATTTGGCAAAATATTTTTTTCTCAATGGCCGTTGTTGTCTTTTTAATTATTGCTAGTTTCTTAGGTTTGACGGATATTGCAATTAGTGTCTTCCTTCATGAAGGAAGTACGTTGGTCGTTATTCTGAATGGACTTCGTTTATTAAAATCTAATTAATTCTATCAAAACCCATAAAGCTAGGGTATAGTAATAACTGTCTGAAGTTAATATGCCTTTAACGTTCTAAAAACGTTAGAGGCATATTTTTTATAAATTACTTTGTCTCAAAAATAATCGATTATGATACGATTTTTAAGGACTGTTTTTTTACTAAAAAAGTAGTCCTTTTCAGTATCAAAACTTTTTTCTTTATGTATGAATCTTTAACAACCATTTATGATACAATAAAATCAAAAAAAGGATGAGTTTTATGAATGGATATATATATGGCTATGCTAGAGTGAGTACACGATCACAAGAGTTAAACCGACAACTAGATTTACTCAATGAACAAAATTGCAATGAGATCCTTACTGAAAAAATGACTGGAACAAAATCCGATCGGCCTCAGCTGAACCGACTAAAAGATAAGATACGCCCTGGAGACACAGTTATAGTGGAAAGTTTCTCGCGTCTAGGTCGTAGTACTAAAGATTTAATTGATCTCGTTACTTACTTTGAAGAGCATAAAGTGAAGCTTGTAAGTCTGAAAGAAAACTTCGATACTAGTACACCCCAAGGACGCTTAATGATGACCGTTTTCCAAGCATTCAGTCAGTTTGAGCGTGATTTGATTGTAGAGCGTACGAAAGAAGGTTTAAAAAGCGCGCGGGCTAGAGGTAGAAAAGGTGGTCGCCCACGCGTTAATCAACGAGATATTGAAAGAGCAGTGAAACTATATGACAGTCAGGAATATAGTGTAAAAGAAATTACGGAAATGACTGGTATTAGTAAGGCTACACTCTATCGATATTTAAAATAGTAAAAAAAAAAAAGCATTTTAAGGCAGTTTCGAATCTCCGAGTGGATGACTCTCCACGAAACAGTCTTAAAATGCGTTTTAGTTTATTCGATTCTACAGATATTATATAACTCAATTGTATTCTTTACGTATATCTACATCTTTATACCAATCTAAATGAGGAGCCAGTTCTAACTCTGGCATATCAGGGTATCCTGACCCTCTAAATGCTTCTACCACTAATCGGTGAATATACCTCTTTTATATTAGGTCTAATAGCAAAACCATCCCCTAACATTTTCTGAGAAAACACATCATCTTTCACCTCTGTAATTGGAACAAATACCCCTGTATTTATGCTATGTAGGGTTAATTGGTTCGTCTTCTTTTTAAATTTTTTAAATAAATTCACACTTTATCTTCCCTTCAAAGAAACAATTACTCCATTTCTAGTAATTCTCTCATTTCTGTCTTATAGACTGCTGCTTTATTACCATAAATAATTTGAATACCAGATGGAACATTAACAACACCATTTGCCCCTAGTTTTTCCGTGAAATGAGTACTTGATTCAACTTTACTTGGCTCTTTTAAAGTTATTCTCAAACGTGTAAAACAAGCATCTACTTTTTCAATATTATCTTTACCACCGACAGCAACAATGATCGCTTCTAAAAGCTCTTTAGAATCTGTAGTATTTTCAACAGTACCAGAAATAACAACATCCTCTACTTCTCTACCTGGAGTTTTTAAATTCCATTTAATAATAGCAAATTTAAAAATAAAATAATATAAACAAAAAGGTTCTGTTGCAAAGTTTTAAATAAAGAATAAAATCCCTTACGGTATCTATGATTTAAGCTGGGATTCCCAATAATACCTTGATTTCAGTACAGACCGAAAACCCGAAGAGAGTGCCTTCTTTTGAAGTGCACCCCTAAAGTTGAACCTTAAAATTCAACTTTAGGGGTGTTTATTTTGAATAAAAAGCATGATCTTGATTTTAAATTAAAACTAATCAAAGAATATAAAGAAGGAAATATTGGTTATGATTCATTAAGTAACAAATATGATATCGATCCTTCACAACTAAAAACATGGACTTACCAATTTGATACCTTCGGTATTGACGGTCTTATATCCAGTATGACCAGAAAGAAATATTCAACAGATGAAAAATTAAGAATCATTCAGTATAGAATTACTAATCAACTTTCATATAAAGAAACTGCTAGAATCTTTGATATTACTAATCCTACTTTAATAGCTCAGTGGCAGATGAAATACAATCAATATGGTATCCTAGGTTTAGAATCAAAACCGAAGGGTCGTGCGTCTAAAACTATGAAAAATAAAAAGGTTGATAACACTAGTTTAAACGAAAGTGAACGACAAGAATTAATACGCTTACGTGAGGAAAACAGGAGATTAGAAATCGCAATTGCTCTCGAAAAAAAGTTACAATCCTTAGCTCGAAAAAATCAAACAAAGAAATAGTAGCTGCTATTATTGAGTTAAGGAATGAATCTAACTATAAGTTAAAAGAAATATTATCAGTAGCTATGATAGCGAAAAGTGTATACCATTATTGGAAATTACGACTTAGTGTCACTAAACATAAAGACAATTATTTAATTACTTTGATTAAAGAAATCATTAACAAACATAAAAATAGGATAGGTTATCGTACAGTAACCGACGAACTAAGAGAGTTAGGTTTTGTAGTTAACCATAAAAAAGTTCTTAGAATAATGAGAGAAAATAATTTACTTTGTACAAAGTTTAAGCATAGAAATAGAACATATAAGTCGTACAAAGGGAAAGTTGGCAAAACAGCTAAGAATAAATTGAATCGCAGATTCGTAACTAATCGCCCATATCAAAAATTACTTACTGATGTAACACAATTCAACATTAAAAATGGAACTAAGCTATATCTGTCAACAATTTTTGATGTATGTTCGAAAGAGATTATTTCTTATTCAATTAGTAAGCGTCCAACATTGGAATTCGTTGTGGAATCATTGTTAAAAGCAATTAATGTAATTCCAGACCTTCCCTATAGAACTACAATCCATTCCGATCAAGGGTGGCAATATCAGCATAAATCTTGGGTACAATCTTTGAAAAAGAATAGAATTATTCAAAGCATGTCTAGAAAAGGTAATTGTCTTGATAATTCTCCGATGGAGAATTTCTTTGGTATTTTAAAACAAGAAATGTTTTATGGAGAAACATTTGATTCTTATGATGAACTAGAAGAGGAGATTATTGACTATATGGAGTATTATAATTTAGTCAGAAAGAAGAGAAAATTAAAAAGCAAGACTCCTGTAGAATACAGAAATCTTGCTTTAATGAAAGTAGCTTAATAAAAAGTTCAACTTTTTGGGTTCACTACAATCAAGAAAGGTTTTTTCTGATGCATCAGCTCAAAAAATAATGAACAATGTCGTTGAAACGCTCATGTTCCTCAGCGAGCGGGGCATGTCCTGACTGATTAAATTCAACAAGGAAGCTGCGTTTCACACTCTGTTCTATCTCTTCACTTTCATTCGGCGGGTTCAGTCCATCATGTTCGCCGACAATGAGCAGCACTTCTTTGTCGATGTATTTCATGTCGTCTCTAAAATCAAAGTTCGATACGCTGCGTGACGCAATAGCCTCTTCATTCGCAGTCATCGTTGAATAATCTGTGACTTTCTCCAGCCACTCTTTAACAATCGCTGTATTGTGATAAATATAAGGATTGAGCTTTTCGAGCACTTCTTTTTTTGTCAGTCCTTTAATTTCGTGACGATGTTTCGTCATCAATCGTGCAAAGGAGCTTACTTCACCGTGTGCTTTGCCGCCAACCAGTATTAATTTATTTAAGTATTCCGGATAATTGATAGCAAACCCTAACGCAATATATGCACCTAGCGAGAAGCCTAATACATTCGTGCGCTTAATGCCGAGATGCTTGATGAGCGTGAAGCAGTCATTGATATGATCTTCCATAGAATAATTTAAGGGTCTGTCTGATTTGCCATGACCTCGGAGATCATAAGTAATCACCATGTAATACTTGCTTAATTCCTGGACGTTATGATAGAACATTTCCATATTGCCGTTAATTCCGTGAATTAGTATTAGAGGTTCTCCTTGACCTGTTACTTCATATGCAATTACAGACCCATCAGAATTAAAAGTTTTCATCGTCTGAGTCCTCCTTTTAACTAACAGTACCCCTTTATGTATTGTTTAATGATAAATGACTTGTTTTATTCAATTTACCATTCAGACTATACATCTAGCGACGGTGACAGAAACCTTTTGACATCCTGTATGAAGCGTTCTTTCTCTTCAATCATCGGAGCATGTCCGCTGTTATCAAACAGCATGTAACTTGAGTTCGGAATCTTCTCACTCAGCGTTCTACCGTGATCCGGCTGAATCAAGTGATCATGTTCGCCGCTGACAATCATCGTCGGTGCCGTAATGAGATGTGACTGACTCAACAGATCAACGCCGTCAGTAGAATGTTTGACTGCTTTCGTTTCAAGCTCTGTCATAGACGTCTCAGAATCCTTCAAGCCGCGCATCCAGCGGTTGACTTTTTTAGGGTCATGATACATGTATTGATTCAGCAGTTTAGTGCGTTCCTTCTCCTTCATTGTCCGCAGTATGTTGACAAATCCCATGCGGAAACGTTCTTCTGAGTCTTTGAACGGCTCATTGCCGACGCTGACCAGAATGAGCCGCTGCACACGTTCAGGATAACGAATGGCGATGGCCTGAGCGACCATCCCACCGAGACCGTAACCTAGGAAGTGTGCCTTCGTAATATACAGTTCAGCCATGACATTCATCACATCTTCTATATAGTCATCCATATTGATTCGAAGCGGCTTGTCAGACAGACCATGCCCTCTTAAGTCCACCTTAATCAGCTGGTAATCCTGTATCAGTTCACGTTCAAATGTATCGAACATCGTTGTATTCATATATTGTCCGTGCAGTAGTATCAGTGGATAGCCGTTACCAGTAATCTCGTAGTGAATCGCTGTATCTCTGCCGCTAATTATAATATTCATAAGTGTCTCCTAATCTCTCATCTTGCCAAGCTCATATATTTCTGATGATTCATCCAAGTCATAGCGCTCAGTATATTCCACCACTTTGATGATGCAGTGAGGTCCGATAGTGACGCGGTCACCACGCACGAGGTCAGCGATGACATTCTCTATATGAATGTCACTGCCTGTAATTTCTGCTGCGCTAAGCTTCGCATCGTCATCTTTGAGCAGCAGTCCTTGTCGTTTCGCCTTGATCGATACATTCGCTGCATTGATATAATTGATGGAACTATGATCCGCTACTTTGATATGAAGTTCTTCTGCCGTCAGCTCTTCAATCGCGAGCTTGCCTTCAGAGCGGAATGTCGTTACGTTGACGACTCCTGCTTGAATGCTTCCTCTGGACTGCAGTGCTTCAGCTCTTAAGCTCCGGGCCAATTCAAGTGTGCCGTCGTTATCGATGATTCCTGCGCCGACGTGATCTCCTGCTTTGACGAGCGCCTCTTGATGATTCGTCAGTTCTTCCGTCTCGATTGTATCCATGACATCAAGAATTCCTTTGTTGTTAATATAAGAGGCGTTCAACCGGCCCTCAATAAAGACATCGCCGGTCTTACCGATTGTCAGTTCATTCGCTTCGACGCTTGATGATAGATCGGTCCGTGCCTCGGCATTGATCTGTTCAAAAATGCCACCTTGTGTGACGACTGCTTCAGTGATATTCAATCGAGTTTCCATGAGACATCCTCCTCTTCAAGTAGATCCAGCAGTTCAATAAGATGCGTAATCCGGTAATCCATTACTGCCTGCGGTGGTGCTTCAAAATAGCCGTTGTCTTTGAAGACTGACACCATGCCAAGATCATGGCTCGCTCTGACGTCGTGATCAGGATGGTCGCCAATAAACATACAATGTTCCGGCCTTTCACTCAACTGGTCCATCATCGCCTGAAATATTTGCGGTTCAGGCTTCCGGTAACCGACCTGCTCTGAAATGACAAACCCTGTCACTATCGTCTCAAGGCCAAGCACGTCAATCAACATCGTTTGATGCTCTGTCTCACCGTTAGTGATGATGCCAAGTTTGTAGCCGCGTGCCTGCAGCCTGCGCAGTGTATCGAGCGTATCGTCATAACCGTAGGCAAACTGCGGGAATCTGGCATTGAAATCATCCAGCAAGTCTTCCGGCACAACATAGCTGATATCCAGCTCTTTGAACAATCGTTGATACACTTCCAAAGTCGGCGCATACCCGTGGTCATCGTACTCAATGAAATAATTGATGAAATCAGCCTGCTGCACGTTCAACATATAGTTATGATAATACTCATACTGATCTTCAAGAAATAATCGGAGTGACTTATCGCGGTCCATAAGCGTCCCGTCCAAATCAAATATAATGGCACTAATCATGATGAACCTCCAGTTTTTTATTATCTTACCCCATTTGCTAAAATAGTAACAACACTATCAGGAGGTAAGCCAATGATCCATAGACATGACTATCGCGTATTCAGCGTCAACACAGTCACTAAACATATCAACGGCATAGACGGTACGTTCTATCAGATCGACGCACCGGACTGGGTGGCCATCATCGCAGAAGCAGACGGCCTGCTGCTGGTCGAATCTCAGTACCGGATCGGCACAGAGGAAATGACACTCGAATTCCCGGGCGGTGTCATTGAAGAAGGAGAAGACCCCGTTCGTGCGGCCGTCCGTGAACTGCAGGAGGAGACCGGCTATACAGGAAAGCCTGCTATCATCGGCACGATGCGGCCGAATCCCGCACTCATGACGAATCGCTGTACGACAGTCGCCGTCACTACTATCACTCAAACTACGCAGCCGTCACTAGACGTATTCGAAGACATTCAGGTGAGCTTCATGACACCTGCAGCGATTGACCAGGCGATTACAGACGGTTCATTCTCAAACGCCCTGCATATTGCAGCGTTCTACCAGTGGCAGCAGAAGCGCTAGAAGAATTTCTTCTTGTTGTGCGTGTCGAGCAGGTCGCCCATCCAGCCCTTGCCTTTCAAATAGAAATAGACACCGAACGTCGCACCGATAATCAACAGCAGCGCCAATAAATAACCGATTTTCCAGTCGAGTTCAGGCATATATTTGAAGTTCATACCCCAGATGGCGCCGAGCAGTGTCCCTGGAGTGAACAGTGCTGTAAACAATGTCAATGTCTTCGTAATTTCGTTGCCGCGATGAGAAGAAACAACACTTTCAAAATCTAATAGCGCATCGATTTCCTGTTCATAGGCATCGATCAGAAACCTAGCTCGCTTGAGACGATGGTCCAGCTGCTTAAAATACTTGTTATGATCCAGTTCAGCATCAAACGCTTCTTGAATGACCATCTGAACTTCTGTGACTGTCACTACCTGTGTCTTACAGATGAGCAGCTGATGGTCGGCTTTTGCTACTGCGTCAAGAATGTCTGTATTGTTGCGCTCTTTGACTTGCCAGAGAATGGAATGGAGCACACGTTCAAAATGGTCAATCTGCTTCATGTAAGTATCGGTTGTATTTTTCAGAATGACTAAAAAATTTTCAATCGGCGTCCGCCTGCTAGTATCTCTAAGAAGCGCTGTATCGTCTGTGTCCAAGTGTTCTGCGATATTCAGATGAATGAGCACCAGTTCATCTTTTGACAAATAAAACTTAAATGCTTTGTTGTCATCCTTCTCTTCCAGGTTTTGATAGTAAATGTAGGACCCCCATACTTCATTGTAATCTTCCTTCGCTTCAATTCTGACGATATTACCGTCAAACTGAAGCAGGTCAGCCAGTCGTTCTGTCCACGACTGATTGTGCGATTTCATGTCATCCGGCTCAATAAACAGCTTGTCCCAGCTTCCTTCACAGTACCGATAAATCGTTTCCATCGTTTCGTCCTCACTTTAAGGTTATTTTGATAAGCTGATCATCAGTGCTGTCAGGATTGCCTCTACCATCTGTATTATTTGTAATATAGTACAGCACATCCCCGTCAATGAGCACATCTCTAATACGCCCTTGATCTGTTACAAGTGGCGTCAGCTCTCCTGATTCAATGTCATACTGCTGAATAGATTCTCCTCTCAGCGCTGCAATATAGAGCACATCTCCTTTAATGTCAATGCCGGACGGTGCAAGCGTACTGTCACCCGTTTCGTAAATCGGCGTTTCCATACCGTCCTGCTGCTCGTCTCCCTCAATGACCGGCCAGCCATAGTTATGTCCTTTTTGTATTTCATTGATTTCGTCATGATTTGAATTACCGTGTTCTACAGCATAGATTTTGTCATCTTTAAAGACGATGCCCTGCGGATTGCGGTGGCCGTAACTGTAAATATAGTTGTCAAATGGATTATCATCCGGCACGGAACCGTCTAAGTTCATTTTGAGAATCTTACCGGCAAGCGCTTCTTTGTCCTGTGCAAGATCGGCGTTACCGCCGTCACCGACTGTAATGTACAGCTGATTGTCCGGGGACAGCTCCAGCCGTCCGCCGTTATGCGTCACGCCTCCTGTAATATCGTCCAGCAGTGCAGCATCTTCAGACCACGCATTGCCGTCACGAGTAACAGTCACCACTCGGTTCTTCAGTCCATTATCTTCATACGTATAGTAGAGGAAGGCTTTGTCCGCATCATCCGGGTGCAGCACGAACCCAAGCAGACCACTTTCGCCTGTTGCTACTATCGGCTTGTTAAGCGACAGCTTCAATGCAGTCTTTTGCTGATTTTTGATGGATTGTATCGTCCCTTCACGTTCAGTCACAATGAGTTCATCACCATTTTTGGCAATCTGCCAAGGAATATTGAGATTTGAAGCAATTCTACCATCCGGTTGTTGAGATGATGGTTTCGGCTCTTCAGTCGGTTCTTCAGCTGGTTTTTCCTCATTCTGACATCCGGCGAGCAGCAGCATTAAAATGATATATTTTTTCATGACACACTCCTACTTTCTGACTGTCCGAATCGTGATGACCAAAAGCAGCGGCAGTCCTAAAAAGGCAAGGATGACACTGACTGGTATCTGGACAGGTGATAGTATGATATTACCTAGGAAATCCGACATGATGACAGCAAGACTGCCAACTACCCCGGTCCATAATAACTTCACGGTGAAACGGTCGTTCATTGTTCTGTACAATTGCGGCACAATAAGTCCGACAAAACCGATAATACCGGTCATGCTGATCAGTACTGCAGTCATGATCGAAGCAACAGTGAGAATCACATACATAAGTGTTGTCGTACTAATCCCAAGACTTCTCGCAATCGTCTCTCCGGTCGCCATAATAGCGATCGCTCGGGCATGATAGAGGAGAAATCCGGTCCCTATCAGTATGACTGGTATAAGTATGATAATGTCCTGCCATTCAGCACTGCCGACACTGCCGAACAAATAGTTAAGGAGCGACCGCGACTCGTCTGGTCTTAAGATGACCAGCCCGTACAACGCACTAGAGAAGAAGAAGTTAATAAACATACCGAACAGCACCATTCCAGTCTTTTGATGCGCATGGAAGAGCTGATAAGTGAGCAAGATAACGACCACTAGTGTCGACAGACTGGACACAATACTGGCTAATGCGGTCATCGTCAAACTCAAGCCCAGCACAATGCCCAACGCACTGCCGAAGCTCGCGCCGCTTGCAATTCCTAGTGAGAAGGAATCGGCAAGTGGATTGTTGAACATCGTCTGAAACACTGCTCCTGTAATAGCGAGGATGAACCCTGCCATCAGTCCTAATAACAGCCTCGGCAGCCGGATATCAGTGAGGATCGACCATTCAAGCGGTGTCTCCGGGAAACCCATCTGCACAAACAACTGCAGAGCTGAAACGAAGAAGAGGAGCACAACGACTATGCTATTGATCAGCGAGTATCGTCGCAAGTGCCTCAAGCCCTTTCGCTATCCGCGGTCCCGGCCGCGTGAATAAATCATCATTCAGCGCATCAATCCGAGACTGCTTGACTGCCGTCGTTTCATTGAAGCCGCCGCGACGCTCAATCGTCTGCCGATACGCTGCGGCACTTTGACCGGTCGTTGAAATGAGTACATCAGGATTACGGCGCACGATGGCTTCCTTTGATACCGGCTGCCAGCCGTCAATGTCATGAAAGACATTCACTGCTCCAAGACGCGTAATCATATCGTCAAACAATGTTCCGCTGCCGCTCGTATAAATTTCTGGTGCCGACGACACTTCCATGAAGACACGCTGACCTCCTGCGGATGGATAACGGCGTATGACGTCATCAATGTCTTCAGTGACGCGCTGTGATAATCGCCTGCCTTCATCCACCCGGTCAACAGCCTCTGCGACCTGCATGAATGTCTCATCAAGTTGTGACAGGCGAACTGCCTCTTTGACATAGATGATGGTGACGCCCCGCGCTTTTAAGTCGGCTAATATTTTGTGCTGGGCATTGCGGGCGGATTCATGGGTAACAATATGCGTTGGCCTCGCTTTCAGCAGAGCTTCTTTATTGAGATTAAACCCATCAAATTTAAGCTTCGTCTTCACGTCAGCGGGATAATCATCTTCTGTCGATACACCGATGACAGCATCACCGAGTCCGAGTTCGTATAGAATCTCTGTGTTACTCGGCATCAAGCTGATAATACGCAGCTTGTTCGGCGAATCTACCGGCTGACAGGCAGCAAGCAGTAATACAATCATGAGTAATAGTTTCTTCATAGGCACCTCCTTGTTTTTATTATAGCGGAGAACGCATAATTTGCATCCGTTCACCACTAAAAAAACACCATCACTCTGAGGAATGATGGTGTTTAACACGATTACATGCGTTCCGGTGCAGTTACACCGACTAATGTCAGCGCATTATGCAGCGTTATTCTGACTGCTTCAATCAATGCTACATGAGCTGTTGATTTTTCAATGTCGTCTGTCAGTACTTTTTCTGCGTTGTAGAACTTGTGGAAGTGGCTCGCGAGATCTTGAATGTAATTCGTCATTCGGTGCGGTGCACGGTTTTCTGCTGCGCTGTCAATCACACCTTCAAAATCGGCTACGCGCTTCAATAGTTCAAACGCTTTGTCATTCGTAATGAGTGATAAGTCAGCTTCACGATCTATTGTAATGCCCTGCTCTGCCGCTGTACGGATAATTGAACAGATACGCGCGTGGGCATACTGAGCGTAGTAGACAGGGTTGTCACTTGACTGGCTCTTCGCCAGTTCCATATCAAAGTCAAAGTGTGTATCCGCACTGCGCATCGTCAAGAAGTAACGCGCCGCATCAACCCCTACTTCGTCCATAATGTCTCGAAGTGTGATGGCATTGCCGGTACGCTTGCTCATCTTCACTTCCTGACCGTCCTGCAGCAGACGCACCATCTGCATGACCTGCACTTCAAGGCGGTCAGATGGAACGCCGAGTGTATCGAGTGAAGCTTTGAGACGTGGAATATAGCCGTGATGATCCGCACCGAACAAGTTGATGAGTACATCATTGCCGCGCTGAATCTTGTCATAATGATAAGCGATGTCAGGCAGGAAGTACGTATATGTCCCGTCTTTTTTGATCAGCACACGGTCTTTGTCGTCGCCGAAATCCGTCGTACGTAACCACGTTGCATCTTCCGCTTCAAAGATATAGCCGTTCGCTGTCATCGTTTCAAGTGCACGGTCGATAGCCCCTGTTTCATATAATGACGTTTCGCTGAACCAGTTATCAAACTGGACATTGAAGTCCGCTAAATCCTGCTTCAGTTTCTTCATTTCGTAGTCGAGTCCAAGTTGACGGAACACTTTGATGCGCTCTTCTCTGTCAGCTGAAGCGTAGCCTGGTTCTTTGTCAGCAAGTTCTTTGCCAATGTTGATGATGTCTTTGCCGTGATAGCCGTCTTCAGGCAGCTCTGCGGGCTTGCCGAGTGCCTGTAAGTAGCGCGCTTCGATCGAATAGGCCAGATTTTCAATCTGCTTACCAGCATCATTGATGTAATATTCGCGCGTGACATGGTAGCCTGCTGCTGCCAAAATGTTCGCCAGTGTATCACCGACAGCCGCATTACGGGCATGGCCGATATGCAGATCGCCTGTCGGATTGGCTGATACATATTCCAGCAGTACGTTGTCACTGCGGACACCCGGATGATGACCGAATGCTTCTTGTTTCGTCAGAGCTTCGCCGATGATATCTGTCAAATAGCTGTTATCCATATAGAAGTTGATGAAACCAGGACCTGCGATGTCGAGTTTCTTGACATGAGCTTTTGATGTATCCAGATGTTCAACAATCAATGCTGCAATGTCACGCGGGCTGCGTTTAGCAAGCTTCGTCAGAACCATCGCGATGTTCGTTGAATAGTCTCCGTTCGCCGTATCTTTCGGTACTTCGATTTTGATGTCAGGAACTTCAGTGACCAGCTCTGCTTTGAGGATGGCAGCGTTGATTTCTTCTATTAAAGTGTCCTTTAATTGATTGACGATATTCATGTCGTAGTCTCCTTATAGTCTAATTGATAGTTAAATTGTCCAAGATCTTCACCCTTCTCACTCAAACGATAGTGAATGGTCAGGCGGCCACCGGTGGACAGTGCTTTGTAATCCAGCTTTGTTGTCGTCACATCCATGACCGAACGTCCTGCAGGCGTCGTATAGACATTCTGCGTCGTTTCGCCGTAGACAAATAGAAAATCCATCTTAATGGCACCGCGGCGCGAGATCCGGATACCGTCAGGGTCCATTTTGACGCGTACGTCAATCGGCTCACCGTCCAGCACTTCAGTATACAATACGTACGGTACACGCCGTTCGACGAGCTGACCTGCTACTTCGTTGTGGTAGGTCATCAGCTCATTATTCTGCTTTAATTTCTGTTTTGTTGTGACCCAGACTTTCATAATTATCACCTATTTTGTATTATAACAAAAATTAAAGAAAGCAGGTACAGAGACCTGCTTTCTTTAGTGTCCTAGCTATTTTTATAGCTATCGTCATTTTAATACGCCAAAAAATAAATTACAAGTTAGTCAATATTTGTTCACAATGATGACACAATCAGCTGCTGTTTCAGTTCATCAGAAGATAAATCCCACATCTGCGGGTTATGATGCTTCAGAAAATCAGCGAGTACTTGCTTGTTGTCATCACCGATATGATCAACGATGATGTGGTGCTTCATAGATTTGTCCATCATATTGACATGTTCATGCATGCGTTTGAACGCGCGCTTCTTCTCTTTGTTGACAAGCATATAGCATGCTGTCACGCCGGCATAATAAGGGCCGTCCTTACCGCGTTCTGTCGTCACCCAGACGAGCCAGTATGGTTTTGCAGCATCGCCTTTCACTTCTTCCTCATCATCAATCCATTTGACGCGTTTCTCTACTTCACTGCGCGCGTGCATCGCACCGATATCGATGAATGCGTGTTTGTCCAGCACGTCGATGAACACAGGTGCGACATTATCGAGACTGATGGAACCAATATTGGTCCCTTTGTGACCATCCAGCGGGTCATTTTTGATGATATTGAATTGAAAATTACTCATGTGATCACTCCTAGTTCAATTCGTTGAGCAGATTAATAATTGCTCCTCTAAGTTCGAGATCTTCAATGTTCAAGATCAGTTCTTTCGGATAGTATAACTTGTAATCCATCCGGTTGACACCGGTAATACTGCTGATGATGACCGACTGTGTACTGATTTCTTTGATGCGGCCGGAGCGGGTCAGCAGATGGATGGGTTTACGGTTATTATTTGAGCCGGGTCGATCATAATCATACGGTAGATCGCTGAAAGAATCTGAGACGAAATAATACTCAGGGTCGATGCCCGCCCGTTCAAACAGTTCTGTCAGTTCACCAATCGTAATAATAGAGCCGTCAAACGGCAAGTACTTGAACAAATCACGATTGACGAAGCGCTGTGATAGATCACTCAGTATGGCATCGTCTTCTGACATCCATTCCTGCAGATAATAGAAGACGATCGTTTCATCGAGCCGTAAATAGTCCTGTACTGATACATCTCCTTTGAAGAACGGCAGCAGATAAGTCGGCAGTGATTTGAACTGATAACCTGCCTCGTATAGTACTTTGACGCGTTTGAAGCAGCGGTTCAGCAGTACTTCACCGCCACGGCTGACAGGATGGAAATACACCTGCCAGTACATCTGATAGCGGCTCATCAAATAATCTTCAACCGCGTGCATACCGCTGTCTTTAATCATCACTTCGTCTTCAGTCGGCCGCATCAGGCGGAGAATACGCTCCATATCAAAGCTGCCGTAGCTCACGCCGGTATAATAGGCGTCTCGCTGCAAGTAATCCATACGGTCCGCATCAATCTGCGAGGAAATCATTGAAATGACAAGTTTGTTCGGATGCGTCTTATTGATGACTTCCGCGACTTCTTCCGGGAATCCCAGATGGACGCGCGACAGTACCGCATTGACTTCTGTATCGCCTGTAATGATGGCCTGCGTATAGGCTTCGTGATCGGTGTTGAAGATCTTCTCGAAACAGTGCGAGAACGGGCCATGTCCTAAGTCATGCAGTAGTGCCGCACATAACGCAAGCGGGCGGTCTTCATCGTGCCATGCCGGTCTCCCGTGAAATACTTCGTCTATCATCCGGCGCACGATTTCGTATACACCGAGCGAATGATTGAACCGGGAATGCTCTGCTGAATGGAACGACAAATACAATGTCCCCAGCTGCTTGATTCGGCGGAGACGCTGAAATTCCTTCGTCTTGATTAAATCCCATATCAATTGATCTCTGACATGAATGTAGCGGTGTACAGGATCTTTAAATACTTTTTCTTCAGGCATTTTCTGAAATTGATAGGACATAGCGTTCTCCTTTAGTGAATGTTAACTAAAGTTTACCACAAAAAAAGGAGACCTTAACATAGTCAGGTCTCAAAATAGCGACTATTGTTTATTGCTCGTGACTACGCGATGATTCGAGTGGTTTCTTGAGCAGACCGGTGACCACCGTCTCGCCGAAGATCTCCTCTTCGTATTCACGGACCAGCTCAAAGCCGTGCTTGTTGTAGAAATGACCGGCGCCCTCATTGTCGCTTGCAACTTCGACAAATAATTCAGTATAATCTTCGAACTGTGCAATCCCGGCATTAAGCAATGCTTCACCGACGCTGTTGCGTTGATGACCAGGCATGACATAAATAGCTGCTAAATACAGTTCACGCCCGTTGATGAAGTTCGCAAATCCTATTACCTCATCGTCTGCTTCCGCTACAAGGAACAGTGAATCCCCGAGGCGTTTCTCCAGGCGTTCTTCGCTGTATGCGGCTGTCAGAAACTGTGCAATCGTACCCGCCGCCATAATATTTTGATACGTATCATGCCACGCTATCGTCGCTATTTTCTTAATAGCAGGGATATCGTGTTGTTCTGCTCTTCTTACATTGACCATCATTGTTCTCTCCTAATCCACTTTGTATCCTAATATCGATAATGAATAATGCGACCCGTCCATCGTCGCTACATCAGGCAATCGACCATATTCGGTAAAGCCATGGTTCTTAAACAGCATGAGTGCCCGGCTGTTATGTGCAAAGACAAATGCCAGCAGCGTCTCTATATCAAGCGTCGCTGCAATGTCCTTCATCTGTGCGACTGCCTGACTGCCGATGCCTCGTCCTCTATAGTGCTCATCTAAATACAGACTGATCTCCACTGTTTTGTCATAAGCGGGTCTACCGTAAAACGCCTCAAAGCTGAACCAGCCGATCGTCTCATCTTCCTGTAAAAACAAAAAAATCGGCCGCTGATCTGAATGGTTGTGAAACCACTCAGTCCGACTCTCTACAGTAACAGGCTCAGTGTCTGCAGTAACGAGACGACTCGCCACTGTTGAATTGTATATGTCAACAATACGCGGCAGGTCTGCTGCGGTCGCACGTCTCGTTTCAATTGACATGTCATCACTTCCTGAAATAATATGTACATCATTATAACATTATTATCTGAAAAATAAATATATTTACCAATCGCATGCCGATAAAAATACACCACCCGGAATCGGATGGTGTCCTGCTATTTAGCTCGTTTAGCTTTGATTTTTGCGTCAATCTCTGCTTGGCGGCGTTTTCGTTCTTCATTACGCGCGGCAAGTCTTGCTTCTTCTTCAGGGTCGCGTTTTTGTGCGAGTCGTTTAGCAACTTTTTCCATCAACTCATCTTCAGTCAATGCGGCACACGGACGATTATTAACAAATGCGAACGTTTTCTTCCGTCCGGGACCACAGTAGGATTGACATGCGATCTCCACCTCTGCATCTGGATCCATTTTCTCCAGTTTCGGCAGCAGTGTTCTAATGTTCACAGCCTGGCAGTCGTCACAGATTTGAAATTTATTGCGCATCGTTAGTCACATCCTTCATCAGTTTAATCATTTTGTCGTTACGGTCAATCATTCGGTCGAAGTAGTCATTATACAATGCCCACACTTCATCTGTCATCTCTGCCTGAGTCAAAGTGGCCCCGAGTGATTTCATTGAGCCGAGCAGCTTAAATAACACGTCTTCCACTGTCAATTCATAACCCAGCAGTTCACTCAAACTGCTCATATCTTCAGGATGAATGTCAGGGTATTTGAATTTAGTCTCCTCATTCTGCAGCGCACGTTGATAGAATTCACGCATCAGTTCAGCCCGCTCGCTGCCGCTGCCTTCAATACACAAGTATATCTGTACAGCAACACCGCCGCGTACCCGGCGCTGAGATATGCCGGCAAACTTGCGGTCATTGATGCTGAGGTCATAGCTGCCGGGGCAGTAGGAATGCTCGATTTCCTTCGCTGCAATGATGACTTCATCCTTGAACATCTCTTTGATCAATGTGTACATCAGCTCATAGCCTGCATCAATCGAGAAGTTCTTACTCCCATTAAAAATCAGTGAAATATTCAGCACACCGCTGTCCAGCACGACGCCAAGGCCCCCTGAATTGCGGACGATAGCACCGTAACCAGAATCATTCAAATACTGGATACCCTCTTTTAAGTGCGGCAGGCGTGAATCATGAATGCCGAGTATGACGACATGCTGATGCACCCACGTTCTGACGATGCTGTTCCAGCCGAGCATGCCCGTCAAGTGACAGTAAGTATCATCAAAACTGAAGGACTGCATCGGCTGCAGTCCTGAAGTGTGGTCAACGTACTGCCACTGTTGTTGAAAGATGTCCATTAAAGCGTTTGAGCTGCTGTGATGATAGATAATGACACGACGTCTTCTGTAGAACAGCCTCGTGATAAGTCATTGACTGGTGCATTCAATCCTTGAAGAATTGGACCGACCGCATCAAAACCACCTAACCGCTGAGCGATTTTGTAGCCGATGTTGCCCGCTTCAAGACTCGGGAAGACGAAGACGTTGGCATCGCCTTGAATCGGAGAGTCCGGTGCTTTTTTAGCGGCAACTGAAGGAACAAACGCAGCGTCAAACTGGAATTCACCGTCGATGACAGTGCCCTCGAGTGCTGCTTCACCTGCTACTTTTTGTTGTGCGAGACGTGTTGCTTCAACGACTTTTTTTGTTTCGTCTGTTTTGGCAGAACCTTTAGTAGAGAAGCTGAGCATAGCGACTTTCGGTTCCATACCGAATGCTTTTGCTGTCTTCGCACTTTCAACAGCGATTTCAGCTAAATCTGTCGCTTCAAGTGTCGGATTGATGGCACAATCACCCATCACGTACTGCTCGTCTCCACGAATCATGAAGAAGACACCTGATGTTTTCGCAACGCCTGGTTTTGTTTTGATAATCTGCAGTGCCGGACGAACCGTGTCTGCTGTAGAATGTGCAGCACCTGACACGAGGCCGGCTGCTTTGCCGGTGTAAACGAGCATTGTCCCGAAGTAGTTCGGATCATTCAACAGCTGCTCCGCCTGTTCCTGAGTTGCTTTGCCGTTACGGCGTTCAACAAACGCACTGATCAACTCGTCGCGCAGCTCGCTTGTCGCTGGATCTAACAGTTCAATTCCTTCGACTGATACACCTAACCGGTCAGCAAGGGCAGTGACTTCTTCCGTGCTGCCAAGAACGATTGGTGAGACGAAGTCGCTTGCCTGCAGTTCAACCGCTGCCTGCAGCACCCGTTCGTCAGTTCCTTCAGGTAATACGATTTTGACATTTTTACCTTGCAGCTTGTCTTTTAATACATCTAATAAATTAGCCATAATAGCCTCCTAATGCTTCTGTTGTCTTGATTTCCTTATTCATTATATGATATTTCCCATATTTTTTCACGTCATCAAATTGTAAAAGTATGAAGGCGGAATTTTCAGTGGATTATGGTATATTAGAAGTGACACATTTTAAGGAGAGATAACGATGAACGAAGCAGCAATTACACTGGACGGCTGGTACAGCCTTCACCTATTCTATACAATCGATTTCACGAGCTTAAAAGTGGTTGAACAGGCAGACCGACAAAGAATGATCACTGAACTGAAGCGTTTTGTCGCTAAACTTGATGACAATCATGCCGCTAAAGAAGGCTCTTACGCCCTATACAATATTACAGGTCAAAAAGCAGACGTCATGCTCTGGCTGCTGCGCCCTGAAATGAAAGACTTGAATGCACTGGAAAATGAATTCAATAAGCTGGCGATCACTGATTATTTGATTCCGACGTATTCATATGTGTCGGTCATTGAATTAAGTAATTATCTGGCAGGGGAATCCAATGAAGACCCTTATCAAAACCCGCACGTCAGAGCCCGCCTCTACCCTGAACTACCACGTTCAGAATATGTCTGTTTCTACCCGATGGATAAACGTCGTACAGCGGCAGACAACTGGTATATGCTTGATATGGCTGACCGCAAAGCCATGATGCGTTCACATGGTCTGATCGGACGCAGCTACGCAGGCAAAGTGAAGCAGTTCATCTCAGGATCTGTCGGCTTTGACGACCACGAGTGGGGCGTTACGTTATTTGCAGACGACGTCCTGCAGTTCAAAAAATTAATCTACGAAATGCGCTTTGATGAAGTATCTGCACGTTACGCAGAATTCGGTGAGTTCTTCGTCGGCCACCTATTGACTGCCGATGATCTGACGCCTCTATTTGAAGTATAACAAGTAAACAATAAGTAAAAGGTCCTGATTAATCTATAATCAGGACCTTTTACTTATTATGTTTATTCCGTTTATTGATAAGCCTGCTCTATTTCTTCAATTTGCTGAATAGCTGTTTTGACACCACCACCTGAGAAGTACCATAAATAAGGATCAAGCTCGATGATTTTGTCATTGGTCACTGCATTGACATCTTTAATGACGTCATTGGTCAGCGCTTGTTTACTTGATGATTTACCACCGACTGCAACGCCTCTATCCATCGCAAAGATGATATCAGGATTTTTGTCGTTTAAATATTCAAAGTTGATCACTTGACCGTGTCCTTCTGCTTTGATGTTTTTGTCCGCTTCTTTCACACCAAGTACATCATGGATAAATCCAAAGCGACCACCTTTACCGTAAACAGACAACTCTCCTTCATTAGCAAGAACGAATAATCCTGTTGCGTCAGAATCTGCTGTCATTTCCTGCACTTCTGCAACTTTGTCATCTAATTGTTTCACTAATTGAGCCGCTTCGTCTTCTTTATCAAAAATTTTGCCGAGGTTCTCAGTATTGTCTTTTACGCTGCTAAGATAGTTTTTATCGTCTGTTCCCATATAAAGGATTTTAGCATTGGGTGCTGCTTTTTTCATTTCATCTAAAATCTTGCTTGTTGCTTGACGTCCGGAAATGATGATTAAGTCTGGATCTGTTTCAGCCAGCTTCTCGAAGTTAGGTTCTTTTAATGTGCCTAGGTTCTCGTATGTCGCGTCTTTGAATCCTTTAAGGAATGATGGCACTGATTTGTCGCCTTCTCCTTTTGGTAATCCGGCAACGCTGTCTTCTACGCCGAACTCCTGCAATGTAGATAATACGCCGTAGTCAAATACCGCTACTTTTTCAGGGTTTTTCGGTACAGCTACTGTCTCGTCCACTGCTTTGGCATCGCTGCCGTCTTCTTTCTCACCAGCAAGTTGATAAGATGTTTTGATCGCTACTGTTTTTTTGTCATCTTTTGCTGCACTGTCTTTCTCCGCTGACTGACCACATGCTGCAAGTGTCAGAATCATAACTAAAGCTAATAATACTAATGATAATTTCTTCATTTTCTGCTCCTTTAAAATGGTGTTATTTCCCCGATTAATCCGCCCGATGAATGTATCATTCCCCGGCATCACTCCTCTCAATGTACATACGTTAGACGAGCTGAACTTCTTCGATGAATTCATCTACCGTCTTCTCGTCGTCAAAGTAGACGCAGATCTGCTGACCGAATATACATTCAATGTTAATATCCATGTCATATACGGCTTTTAATGCTTCTGTCGTAATGACCTCGTCTTTTTTGCCGTCTAACAGCACTTCGCCGTCTTTTAAGGCGATGATGTAATCCGCATAGCACGACGCAAAGTTAATGTCGTGAATGACGATCACGATGGTTTTCTGTTTTTCGCGGACGAGTTTGCGCAGCAGCTGCATCATCTGAACAGAATGCTTCATGTCAAGATTGTTCAGCGGCTCATCCAAGAAGATATAGTCAGTATCTTGAGCGAGCGTCATTGAGATGTAGGCCCGCTGGCGCTGACCGCCTGACAGTTCATCAATGTAGCGGTCCTGCATATCAGTGAGCGCCATATATTCCAGTGCTTCATCGACAATAGCATGATCGGCTTTCGACAGTCTGCCTTTTGAATAAGGGAATCTGCCGAAGTTGACGAGTTCACGCACTGTTATTTTTAAGTTCGTATGATTGCTCTGCTTAAGTACTGATAATTTCTTAGCGACGTCATCACTTTTCATCGTCGTCAAATTATCACGGTCGAGATAAACTGTTCCTGAGTCCGCATCAATGAGGCGCGTTGCGGCGTTCAGCAGCGTACTTTTACCAGCGCCGTTAGGTCCGATGATAGCTGTAATCGCTCCTTCTTTAATGATGCTTGAGACATTATTTAAAATCGGTTTTTTGCCGATATGGACTGATAAATTTTCAATGTTAATCATGTGCACCCTCCTTAAAAAGTAAATAGATGAAATACAGTCCGCCTGCAAAGTTAATCATGATCGTAATTTCAGTATTACCGTCAAATAGATACTGCGTGAGCATCTGCCCGACGAGCAAAGTAATAGCGGAAATTGCGATTGTTGCCGGGATGAGCAGGCGATGTTCGAATGTCTTCATAAACTGATACGTGACATTACAGACGATAATGCCCAGAAACGTGATCGGCCCGACGAGTGCTGTCGACACGCTGACCAATATAGCGACGACAAGCAGCATGGACCGCGTCAAACCGTCGATATCGATACCGAGGTTCGTGGCATGCACTTTGCCGAGGCTCAGTACATCCAGCTGGCTGCTTCTCTTATAGACGAACAGCAGCATCAACAAAATGATAGCAGTGCAAATTCCGAGCAGCGAGCTGTTCACTGTATTGAAGCTCGCGAACATCTTATCCTGCAGCATGAGGAAGTCATCCGGGTTCATGACCATATGCATGAAGCTCGACAAACTCTGGAAACATGTTCCCATCACCATTCCGAACAACAAGATGAAATAGACCGAGACATTCTTTTTGAACACCAGCTGGAACAATCCAAGTGTAAACAAAATCATCAGCCCGACTGAAATAAAGAAATTCACGTATGTATTAAACAGCACCACACTGAATGTGCCGAACATAAAGATCGTGAGCGTCTGGATGAATAAGTAGACCGCATCGAGGCCGATGACAGATGGTGTCAGCAAGTGGTTCTCAGTGAGCGTCTGAAAGATCAGAGACGAGACACCGATAGCTGCACCGACGATAATAATCGCGGCTACTTTTTTCAAACGAGACGGTAATACATAGTCCAGAATATTGAAGTTCAGCTGAATGACGATAAACAGCGCAATAAGGACGACAAGAACGATCGCAAGAATCAGCAGCTGTCTATATTTTTTCTGCATAGCTTTTTCTCCTCATCAACAATAATCCCATGAAAATCACACTGCCTAGTATACCGAGCGTCAATCCGATCGGTATTTCATACGGGAAGATAATCAGTCTGCTGAATATATCTGCCACCATGACCAGTATCGCGCCGAGCAGTGCAGTAGACGGCAGCGTCTTCTGCAGATGATCACCGACAAACAAATTGACGATGTTCGGCACAATCAACCCTAAAAACGGCAGCACCCCTATGGTAACAACGACTGTCGCTGATACGACGGCCGCAATGACGATACCGAGATTCATGATCTTATCATATGAGATCCCTAAGTTGCGGCTGAACGATTCTCCCATTCCGACAATCGTAAAATGATGGGCAAACACGTATATCAGCACGACCATCGGAATGATGATGATCATGATTTCATAGCGCCCTTTTGTAATCATTGAGAAATCTCCGACGAAGAAGTTCCCGATGCTCTGCATGGCGTTGAACCTAAGCGCCATGAACGTCGCCAGACTGGAGACGATATTACCTAGCATAAGGCCGACAAGCGGGATGAAAATAGCATCTTTGTATTTAATCCGTCTGACAATCCACATGAAAACCATCGTTCCGATAATAGCACTTGTTACTGCGAACAAGAGCTTCACAAGAATCGGTGCATCCGTGAAAAAGATCATCGCAATCAAAATCCCAAGTTTTGCGAAATCCATCGTTCCCGCAGTGGTCGGTGATACGAACTTATTGCGTGTCAACTGCTGCATGAGCAGTCCTGCGACACTTAGTGCAACCCCGGCCAGAATAATCGAGATAGTTCTCGGAATCCTGCTGTTCAGCAATATATTTTTGTCGTGCTCTGTCAAATTTAATAAACTTCGCGGTGTGACATTGACTACTCCGATGAAAATGGAAGTCACCGACAGCAGTATGAGGGTCATAACTAAATAACGTAGCTTCATAACGTACTCCTTCGCGAATGATAATCATTCTCATTAATAATAGGAAATATCTTTCAATAAATCAAGCGGTTTCAACAAAAAACTATATTATTGCATTTTAACGTTACACGGTGATGGCTGTATGTCATGCTGAACAGGCATTTTTATAATCTACTCAAAAACAAGCAGGCATCATGTTTTAATTTTGCATATCCGGGTAAAAACTACTAACTATAAAGTGAAATGAGGACACTAGAATGAGTAGAATTATTCGTTTATTAATCAAATTAAGCCCGATATTACTACCGATCATCCAACGTCAGTTGAACAAAAAATCAAATAATAATCGTGATTACAAATAAAAAACAAGCGGTTAAAACCGCTTGTTTTTTTTATAGTTTAAAGGCAGCGATGACGAGCATGACCCATGCCGCAATAAATAATACGCCGCCGATCGGTGTGATAGCTCCGAGCACTTTGATCTGCGTTACTGCAAGAATATACAGTGAACCGCTGAAAAAAATAATGCCTGCCGTCATCAGCCACCCGGCAACATTCAAGTTCAGTGATGTCGTGCCTGACAATACCCCGATAACCAATAATCCAAGAGCATGGTACATCTGATACTGCGTGGCTTTTTCCCATATAGCGAGATATTTATCCGTGATCTTTCCTTCCAGTCCATGTGCACCGAATGCACCTAAAGCGACTGCCACCATCGCATTGATAGCCCCGATGATTAAAAATGTCTTCATTAATCTGTTCCTCCTAAAAATCAAAAAGTGATTCGCCGTTACCATAACCGTCGTCTGTCTCGGCTGTTTTGCCAGTGACTGTGCCGCCCATCATCTTCAGTTCTGCAGCAGATATCTCAGTCGTGCCGGCGGGTGGCACGTGCTGTTCATAGGGCAGCGCTTGAGCGCCGAGTGATGCGAGCGTCTGAATCGCATACATATGCTTTTCAAATGCTGCAGATGATGCGGCTGTTTTAGCAAGTGCCAGCTGCTGTTCAATCTGCTTGATCAGCTGTTCGTTCATTCATAACAACCTCCTTACACCAGTCAATCGGCGGCAGTCCATGCGTCGTCAAATAGTGATTCGTCCGGCTGTATGGTTTTGAGCCGAAGAAGCCTCTTGACGCACTGAGCGGACTCGGATGGACGCTGGTGATGACGTGGTGCTTCGTCTGATCGATCAGCTCGAGCTTGGCCTTCGCGGGGTTTCCCCATAGCACAAAGACGACATGCTCCTTATGATCACTCACCGCCTGTATCACTTCATTGGTAAACGTCTCCCAGCCGATGCCTTTATGAGAATGAGCGGCGCCTTGTTCCACAGTCATGACCGTATTCAACAGCAGCACGCCTTCCTGTGCCCAGCCGGTCAGTTCGCCGGTCGTTCTCACACAGCCGATGTCAGCTTCCAGCTCCTTATACATATTGCGTAATGACGGCGGAATTTTAGTGCCGTTCTTCACTGAAAATGCTAGACCGTGTGCCTGGTCAGGTCCGTGATAAGGATCCTGTCCTAGAATGACCACTTTGACGTTGTCAAACGGCGTGAATTTGAAGGCATTATAGATATTTTCTCTTGCCGGATAGACTGTCTTATGCTGATAAGCATCATTCAAAAATTCATCCATCGCTGTGAAATCATGTCTGTCTTTAATGTCTTTGAAAATCGTGTCCCAGTTCATCTCATTCACCTCGCCATAAATTGTACCATATTATTGAATCATTTTATTTTATCATCCTTTTATTTCTGATATGATAATAGTAAACACTATAAGAATGGGGTATGTCAAAATGGCTTTAAAGAAAACATTAACGATTGCAGGCTCTGATACAAGTGCTGGAGCAGGCATGCAGGCTGACCTTAAAACATTTCAGGAGCATAACACTTATGGTATGGTCGCACTGACTGCTGTAGTGACCATGGACCCTGAAACATGGAGCCATGATGTGACAGCACTACCGATCGAACTGCTCGACAAACAAATCAAAACGGCGTTATCCATTAAACCTGATGCCATCAAAACAGGAATGCTCGGTACTGAGGAAATCATCAGTCGTGCCGCACAGGCGTTCAAAGATTCCGATGCTGAATTTTTCGTGGTTGACCCTGTCATGGTATGTAAAGGGGAAGACGAAGTACTAAACCCGGGAAATACTGATGCCATGATCAAAGAATTGCTGCCGGTCGCGACCGTTGTGACACCGAACTTATTTGAAGCGGGCCAGCTGTCTGAACTCGGCAGATTAACATCCGTAGAAGATATGAAAAAAGCAGCTCAGATCATTCATGACCGCGGCGCACAGCACGTCGTCATCAAAGGCGGCAAAGCACTGGAAGGCGAAGAAGCCGTTGACTTGTACTACGATGGTGAGACGTTCACACTGCTGACAACGGATAAATTCCAGTCATCTTATAACCATGGTGCAGGCTGTACATTTGCAGCTGCAGTCACTGCCAACTTAGCGAACGGCTTAACGCCGCGCGAAGCTGTGATCAACGCAAAAGCATTCGTTGCATCAGCGATTAAGAACGGCTGGAAGATGAACGATTTCGTCGGTCCTGTACAGCACAGTGCTTACAACAAAGTCGAGAAGATCGACGTACAGACAAAAGAAGTATAACTCAATCGATACGCCTTGGCCGACTCACACGTACAGCACTATGTCTGTAAGTCGCCAGGGCGTTTTATTCATCAGTGACAATAATGAGTGACAGTCAAGCTCAAACGGTATAATTTTTCAACAATTTCTAGTAAGATAGTAAGGTATCAATCATGAAGGAGTCCTGACGATGGAACTAATTAACCAGGAAACAGTGCAGCAGCACTTAGAAGAATATAAAGGTCAGCCTGTCTACTTACATGTCGAAACGACTAACGGGGCATACGCCTCTCATTTCGACAAGCAAGTATTCAACGCAGGCACATTTTTACGCAATATTCAGGTGACTTATGTTCAGGCGAAAATTACCGGTGGCGGCAAAGAGCCGTTCCGCATCGGTCTGAAGCTTGAAGGCGGCTGGGTATACGTGCAAGGTTTAACACATTACGAAATCACAGAAAACGGTGAATTCCTGCTTGCAGGACATAATTTCCAAGGTCAGCTGGCTGCTGCTCTTGAAATCAGCAGAACACCGTTCCCGTTATAAGAGGTGTAACTATGGAAGAATCACAAGTATTAGTCGTATTTCCCCATCCCGATGACGAGGCATTCGGCGTCTCAGGAACGCTTGCCAAATTCATTGACAGCGGTGTCCCTGTGACTTATGCCTGTCTGACACTTGGTCAGATGGGCCGTAACTTAGGCAATCCCCCGTTTGCGACACGCGAATCACTGCCTCATATTCGCGAGAAAGAACTTGAGGCTGCAGCAGAGGCGATCGGCATTACCGATCTGCGCAAAATGGGTTACCGTGATAAAACACTTGAATTTGAAAAGACAAGTGACCTTGCCAATATGGTCAGCGCATTGATCGATGAGCTGAAGCCGTCACTGATCATTTCGTTTTATCCCGGCTACTCGGTGCACCCGGATCACGAGGCCACAGCCGATGCAGTAGTAGAAGCGGTGCGCCGACTGCCTGCAAGCGACCGGCCGAAACTGCATCTCGTCGCTTTCAGTAACGATACATTGGATGATTTAGGTGAACCTGACATTGAAGTCGACATTGACGACTTCAGCGACAGAAAGCAGCGTGTATTAGAAGCCCACGCCTCACAGACCGGCCCGATGCTTGCATCACTGGCAGCAGACACACAGGAAGCAGAAGCTGCAAAAGATATGTGGTTTAAAATAGAACGATTCTACACTTATCATATTAGTGGATGATGAACAGTAATTAGGAGATAGCTATGGATTATAATTTAACGACGCGAGAAGGCCGCTGGAAGCATTTCGGTTCAGTTGATCCTATCAAAGGAACAAAACCGACCGAAAAAGAGTTCATGACAGACCTTCAAAGCTCAAAAAAAGACTTTTTATTCGAAATCGATCACGTTGGTATTAAAAACTTGGTGTACCCGGTCAAGATCGATCAGTTTCAGACGGCTGGGACGTTCAGTTTATCCACCCACCTCGCTCAAGATGAAAAAGGGATCAATATGAGCCGTATTCTTGAATCGGTGGAAGCCCACTATGACAATGGACTACCGCTTGAGTTCGAGACATTGAAAGAAGTTCTAGTCACTTTGCAGACGACGATGAAGCAGAAGAATGCTTCTGTCGATGTATCAGCGGTGTGGTTCTTTGACCGCTTCAGTCCGCTGACAAACTTGAAGGCGGTCGGCCATGCAGATGTGACGTTCTCAATGACGGTCGCTGATGAAACCGTGACTGCGAAGTCTATCACTATTCAAGCAGACGTCACGACGCTCTGTCCGTGCTCAAAAGAAATCAGTGAATATTCTGCTCATAATCAGCGCGGCGTCATTACCGTCACAGCCGCACTGAGTGATGACCTTCCAGGTGACTTCAAGGAGCAGCTGCTCGATGCGATGGAAGCCAATGCTTCAAGCATGCTGTATCCGATCTTGAAACGTACCGACGAAAAAGCAGTGACAGAACGCGCGTATGAGAATCCTCGTTTCGTTGAGGACTTGCTACGTCTGATTGCAGCTGACTTAGTCGAGCTGCCATTTGTCACAGGTTTTGATATAGAATGCCGTAATGAAGAATCGATTCATCAGCACGATGCATTCGCGCGTTTACACTATACAAAATAGGAGATTTCAATGACTGAAAAAGAAAAGATGCTTGCAGGTGAACTCTATGATCCGCAAGATCCAGTACTTGCAGGTGATAGAATTCAAGCCAAGTTATCGATAAGAAGCTATAATGCGATTCCTGAAAATCTCACAGAAGAACGGACGAAACAGATCAAAGGAATACTTGGTACAACCGGCGACAAGATCTGGATCGAAAGTGATTTCAAAGTCGACTACGGCTATAATATCCATGTCGGTGAGAACTTCTATGCCAACTATGATTTAACGATACTGGACGTTGCGCGCGTAGACATCGGCGATCATTGTATGATTGCACCTGGTGTTCACATCTATACCGCTACACATCCTCTGACAGCGGCTGAACGTAACAGCGGCGTCGAGTATGCCAAGCCGGTCAAGATCGGCCATAACTGCTGGATCGGCGGTCGTGCCGTCATCAATCCCGGCGTCACGATCGGCGATAATGTCGTTATCGCAAGCGGTGCAGTGGTCACAAAAGACGTCCCGGACAACGCCGTCGTTGCTGGTGTACCTGCAATTATCATTCGAATGATCGAACAATAAAAAGCCATGCTCAGCTGAGCATGGCTTTTGTAGTTGTACAGCTGCTAAACGTCTAATCCGTTTACTTCCCGCAAATATTTGAAGATAGCTTTACCGACGCCGCTGTTTTGGTTGGATTCTGTCACGTCTTTTGCTGCCGCTTTTGTTTCCGGGGCGCCGTTCGCCATAGCTACCGAATAGCCTGCGCGTGTGAGCATGGATATATCGTTCAAATTATCGCCGAGTGCCATCGTTTGGTCCATTGAGATATTCAGCTGCTCTGCAATAGCTTCAAGTGCGATTCCTTTTTGCGCGTCATTATGCGTGATTTCAATGTTACCGCGCGATGATGCAGATATCGCAAGACTTGAGAACTGTTTAAGCTCTGCTTTGGCCGCATCTATTTTGTCGAGATTGCTGGAATACGCCAGAAACTTAAGAACCAGCTCGCCGTCATGGTCATATATTTGCTGATAGCTGTCGACTTCTTTCAATGACCCTTGATTGATACGCTTTTGAATGCCCGCTCTAATCTTATCGACATCCGGTACATTTCCCGCTTTTTCAGAAATATCGATATAGATTTGCAGATCTTTATCAACGTCTTCTGTATAAATACTTGAATTAGTATAGACTTGATAGAAAATATCATATTTGTTAAGTATCGCTGTGACTTTGTCGATCTGTTCTGCATTCAAGCTCGATGTATGAAGGATATTGAATGCTTCGTCTCTTACTTCTGCTCCGTTCAGACAAATATACGGTAGGACGAGTCCAGTCGGCTTCACTGGAGCCAGGGCTTCGTAAAAAGCTCTGCCAGTCGCAATAGCCACTGTAACGCCGTTATTCTGTGCCGCTTTGATTGCAGCGATATTTTCCTCGGAAATTTCATGGGAAGCATTTAATAGTGTTCCGTCCATATCAATCGCAATCAGTTTAATCATCGTTTCATCTCCTATGTGATAATAGCTATGTTAAATTATATAGCGCTGTTATTCCTGTTCTTCTCGAGTGATTTTTTTTGTCTAAGCGCTCTGAAGAATGTCGTTAACAGCATACTACATTCATCGTGACAAATGCCACTAATAACGGTTGCCCGGTGATTAAATCGGGGTTCGTTGAGCAGATTCATCAGACTGCCGCTGCAGCCGCCTTTTGGATCGTGAGCGCCATACACAACAACCGGGATCCGGCTCATGACAATCGCACCTGAACACATGACGCACGGCTCAAGCGTCACGTACAATGTGCATTCTTCAAGTCGCCATGAACCGAGGTGCTCACTTGCCTCGTTGATAGCCATCATCTCTGCATGGTACGTCGGATTCTGCTCGGTCTCACGTAAATTATAACCGCGTCCGATGACTTCACCGTGGTGGACAACCACTGCTCCGATAGGCACTTCAGCGATAGCTTCTGCTTTGTATGCTTCTTCAATTGCGAGTTTCATAAAAGTTTCATGATTCATTTGGCTTCACCCTTTATATTTTGTGATACAATAACATATACATTTTATCACTACGGGAGAGTATCATGACAATATATATTGCAATTGAAGGGCCCATCGGTGTCGGTAAGAGTTCTCTCACAAGAAAACTTGCTGACACCTTAAATATGGACACAATGTATGAAATCGTGGAAGAAAATCCATTTCTCAGCGATTTTTATGAAGATATCAGCAAATGGAGCTTTCAGACCGAGATGTTTTTTCTGTGCAACCGCTATAAGCAGATAAGCGAATTAGCAGATAAAAACATCGTCAGCGACTATCATATTATGAAGAACAAGATTTTTGCACGTCAAACATTGAACGAAAAAGAATTCGGGATGTTCGAGAAAATCTATGAAGTGATGACAGCGGAGTTACGTCAACCTGATATCACTTTATTTTTGACAGCAGACCTGCCCGTGCTGAAAGAACGTATTGCTAAGCGTAACCGTGAGTTCGAGTCGTCCATCACTGATGACTACCTGCTGACTTTGACTGAACACTATAACCGCATCTGCGAAGAAACATCTGATAACAGTCTATGCATCGATACGACAGCACTTGATTTTGTCCACAATGAAGGAGATTACCAGTATATCCTTGACCAAATAAACACAGTGATCGGAGAACAACATGTATAATATACCAAGCGATGCAGTCATCACGATTGCAGGAACAGTCGGTGTCGGCAAATCGTCACTGACAAAAGCATTAGCTGAGAAACTGAACTTCAGAACTTCATTTGAAAAAGTCGATAACAATCCGTACTTAGAAAAGTTTTATAATGACTTTGACCGCTGGAGCTTCCATCTGCAGATTTATTTTCTTGCTGAGCGTTTCAAAGAACAGAAGAGAATGTTTGAATACGGCGGCGGCTTTATTCAAGACCGCTCTATTTATGAAGACGTCGATATTTTTGCGAAGATGCACGAAGAAGGCGGCACGATGTCAAAAGAAGATTTCGAAACATACCGTCAGCTGTATGAAGCAATGGTGATGACACCTTACTTCCCAAAACCGGACTGCCTCATTTATCTGGAATGTGATTATGACGCAGTGATCCGCAGAATAGCAGAGCGCGGCCGCCAAATGGAGATCGAGACAGACGAGCTATACTGGCGCGCCTTATTCCAGCGCTATGAAAATTGGATTGACGGCTTCAATGCCTGCCCAGTCATTAGAATTCATATCGATGAATATGATGTTTTTGAAGATATTGATACGTTGGATCCTGTCATCGAGAAAATCGGCCGGGTCATCGAAGAACATCGAAAATCACAGCATAGATAAAAAATGGCCCTCAAATTGCATTTGAGGGCCGCTTTTTTATCTATCAAGAACGCCGCTATCTATTAAATCAACCACACTATCCAATATAATGTCTGCGTCTCTTAAATCCTGCTCGTCTCCTGACCCGCTCAACACGCCCACCGTCTGATAGACGTCACTATTACGTCCGAGCATGATATCCATTTCAGTATCTCCTACCATAACAGTTTCTTCGCGCTGAATGCCGAGTGCTGCCAGCATATCGTCCATCAGTCCTCGCTGCGGCTTCTGATGGGTGGAACTATCACTTGTGACTATTAAATCAAAGTAATCACGAATGTCATATTTATCAATGAACAGATCCATCGATAATTTGTCGTCTGCTGACACGATGGCAAGCTTATAGCCGCGTGCTTTCAGCTCCTTAAGTGTTTCCGGGACGCCTTTGATGATTTCAATATCATCGACTTCATTGTCCGTTGATAAATGTTCCATCTCCCCGAGCGTCCAGTCAGCCATCTGCTCCCCGTTTGGCAGGACCCGCAGTCGGTTGACGATACTCTTTGCTGTGTTTGAACGCATCAGCATGTCGAGTTTGTCATCGACGATTCCGAATGCGTTTTTAATTTCTGACTTCGGCACGTGGATATTCGACCGGGATGAAAATTCATTGATCAAATCATCTGCCAGCTTAACAATCACACTGCCGAGCTCCATTAACGTGCCGTCTTTATCAAATACGATTAACTGTACCATGCGTCACCTCTTCTATTTGTTTATCCTTATTGTACTGAGTCCTGAGCAAAAAAGGAAATCATACCATCATCTAAAAAAACCTCCAGTCACCGTGTAACTGGAGGTTTCTGTTATTTCGCTTTGATGGCATTAAGCATTGTTTCAGTCATTGTATCGAGATCAAACTTCGGATCAAAGCCCCACTGTTCTCTTGCTTCTGTCGCATCGATTGAATTCGGCCAGCTGTCAGCAATCCCCTGACGGACTGGATCAACATCGTAGCCCAGTTCAAAGTCAGGCATGAATTTACGGATGCTTGCTGCCACTGCTTCAGGATCCACACTCATTGCTGTCACATTGAATGCATTGCGTGTTTTTAAGCGGCTCGCGTCCGCTTCCATCAGTTGAATGATGCAGTCAATGGCGTCATCCATATACATCATGTCCATGAACGTCCCTTTGTCGATATAGCTGTCATAACGACCTTCACGAACGGCTTTGAAGTAGATTTCAACCGCATAATCTGTCGTGCCGCCGCCTGGTTCTTTGACGTGTGAAATCAAGCCGGGGAAACGGACAGAGCGTGTGTCCAGGCCAAAGCTGTGGTAGTAATAATCACATAACAGCTCTCCTGCCACTTTGTTGACACCGTACATCGTTGTCGGACGTTGAATGGTCAGCTGCGGCGTATGATCTTTCGGTGTTGTCGGGCCGAATGCGCCGATTGAGCTCGGTGTAAAGAACTGCATGTTGTGCTGACGCGCTACTTCCAGAGCATTCAGCAGGCCGCCCATATTCAAGTCCCATGCGAATACTGGATTTTTCTCGGCAGTTGCACTGAGCAATGCCGCCATGTGCATCATAGTGTCCGGTTTGAAGTCATCAGCAATAGCCTGCATTCTCTCACCATCCATGACATCAAGCGTTTCAAACGGCCCCGAAAGAACAATATTATCCTCTTCCGGACGGCGCAAGTCAGTCGCCAGGACATTGTCTGTACCATAGATGTCACGTAATTTCACTGTTAGTTCTGTACCGATCTGCCCTAGGGCACCGGTAATCATAATTCTCTTCATATCCATACTCCTTAAAACGACAACTGTCCTCTGACAGTGTACATAATCATAGTTTTCATTATCATTTTAACGCTCTCATAACTAATTGTACACTCAAAAAATACACCGCAGTCGTTCTGCGGTGTATTGCTTCAGCTGATGATATTCAGTTCGCGGCCGACTTTGGCGTAAGCTGTGAGCGCCTCGTCCAGCATGTCTTTTGTGTGAGCAGCTGTCGGCATATTTCTGACGCGTCCTGTGCCTTTTGGTACTGTCGGGAAGACGATGGATTTCGCGTACACGCCTTCTTCCATCAGACGTTTTGAAAATGCCTGTGTTGTTTTTTCATCACCGATAATACATGGTGTAATCGGTGTCTCGGAATGACCGATATTGAAGCCGAGTTCTTTCAGACCTTGTTTCAAGTAATCGCCGTTCTCCCATAACTTGTCATGCAGCTCTGTTGATTCCATGAGCATCGTCACTGCTTCAGTGATAGCACGTGTGTCACCAGGAGCAAGTGATGTTGAGAACAAGAACGGACGTGATGCTACTTTCAGCCAGTCAATCAAATCTTTTGTCCCTGCCACATAGCCGCCGACAACACCGATTGCTTTTGATAACGTGCCGATCTGGAAGTCAATTTTGTCCTGCAGGCCGAAATGTTTCACCGTGCCTGCCCCTTTACCCATCACACCTGATCCATGGGCATCATCGACATAAGTAATAAGGCCGAATTCTTCAGCGATTTCTACGATTTCAGGAAGTTTTGCGACATCGCCGTCCATTGAGAACACGCCGTCAGTAATGTACATCACTTTGTTGTAAAGTCCGGATTCCACCGCTTCTTTCGCTTTGGCACGCAAGTCTTCCATATCTGAGTGGTTGACGCGGATGATCTTAGCTTTAGAGAGACGGCAGCCATCGATGATAGACGCATGGTTCAGTTCATCTGAAAGAATGGCGTCATTTTTGTCCATCACGGCACTGATAGCCGCCATATTACAGTTAAAGCCTGACTGATAGGCAATGGCTGCTTCTGTCCCTTTGAATTTCGCCAGTGTTTCTTCAAGTTCGATATGAAGATCCAATGTCCCGTTAATGGTACGTACTGCGCCGGCACCTACCCCATGAGAATCAATCGCCTGCTTAGCAACTTCTTTCAGACGCTCATTCGTTGCCAGACCTAAATAGTTGTTAGAAGATAAATTGATCAGCGCTTTACCATCAATCGTAATCTTTGCTCCGTTCGCTCCTTCAACAACGTTGATCTCATTATAGAGACCATTCTTCTTCAATTCATTTAAGTTAGTCGTCAGAAATTCATTCAATACTTTAGACATAATCAGACTCCTTCATCATTTTTCTTTATCATAACATAAAATACATCCTATTTAATTATACTGAAATGTCTGATAAAATCGAATAATAATATAATCGTGGAGGGATTTAATGAATTTAGAACAACTCGTTTCATCTGAACAAGCAGCAATGATTGAACGCAGAAGATATTTACATATGCACCCCGAACTTTCTTTTCATGAAACAGAAACATACAAGTATATTCTCAGCTGCCTTCAGGCCATACCGAATATCGATATTCGAGAAGCAGTCGGTGGGCAAGGCATCACGGCGAGAATTACAGGCGGAGATGGACCTGTCATTGCCTTTCGTGCTGACTTTGATGCACTACCGATTCAAGACGAGAAAGATGTCCCTTACAAATCAACTGTACCGAATGTCATGCATGCCTGTGGTCACGATGGCCATACAGCGACGTTACTCAGCCTGGCAGCAATATTAGCGGAACATCGTGATGAGCTGTCCGGCAGCGTCGTCCTGATCTTCCAGTTTGCTGAGGAGTTTGCGCCGGGTGGTGCATCACCTATGGTCAATGACGGAGCATTGAATGGTGTAGATGCCATATACGGCAATCATTTCTGGAGTCAGTTTGATACGAATACGATTCACTCTATTAACGGTCCGTTGATGGCCAGCCCGGATATGTTCGACATTACTATATACGGTCGCGGCGGCCATGGTGCCAAGCCTCATATGACTGTTGACGCAGTCGTAGTAATGGCTGAATTCATTATGAACATTCAGACCATCGTTGCTCGTAACATCAATCCGATCGATGCCGGTGTACTTACTGTCGGCAAAGTGGAAGCAGGCAGTGCCTTCAATGTCATCAGCGATTCTGCTTCGTGCTCAGGAACAGTAAGGACATTTGAACCAGCTGTTCAGGAAATCATCCGTACAGCGCTTGAAAATGAGCTGAAAGGCCTCGCGATATCAAAAGGCATTACGTATGACTTGAAGTACATGAAGGGCTATCCGGCAGTCGTCAATCATGAGGAAGGTTACGACGTCATCAAGCGGGCAGCCGAACGCGCAGGATTAAGTTACAACGATACCGCGCCGATGATGATCGGCGAAGATTTCTCGTACTACTTACTAAAGAGACCGGGTGCCTTTTTCTTGACCGGGTCAGGAAATGCGGAATTGAAATCAACCGCACCCCATCATCATCCATTGTTTGACCTGGACGAAGAAGCGATGACAGGCGCACTCAGAATGTTCCTCGCTATCCTTGAAGAAGAAGGTGTCATCCATGCTTAGTAATTATGCCGATCACTTATACGAAGAACTGATTGATATTAGACGTCATCTCCATATGCATCCAGAGCTGAGTTTCCAGGAGGAGAAGACCCCTCAGTATATCGCAGACTATTTGACAGGGCTCGATATTGAAGTGGAAACAGGAGTCGGCGGCCGTGGTGTTGTCGGCCGTCTAATCAAAGATGAGTCACTCCCTACTCTCGCTATCCGCGCCGACTTTGATGCGCTGCCGATTCAAGACGAGAAAGATGTACCGTACAAATCAACTGTCCCAGGTGTCATGCATGCCTGTGGGCACGATGCTCATACAGCGATCCTGCTTATTACAGCAAAAATTTTGAGTGAACACCGCGACCAGCTGAACGGCAACGTCGTCTTCATTCATCAGCATGCTGAAGAAGTCGATCCGGGGGGTGCGCTGCAGATGGTCGCAGATAACTGTCTGCGTGGTGTCGATGCCATTATCGGTCAGCACGTCTCCAGCAGTATCCCTGTCGGCACAGTCGGCTACAGACACGGAACAGTGACAGGTATTCCTGATGACTTCTGGATCACATTGCAGGGACAGGGCGGACATGCCGCCCACCCTGATACAACGATTGATCCTGTGGCAGCGGGTATAAGGCTCTGCAATGATCTTCAGTACATCGTCTCACGAAAGACCAATCCAACCACCCCTGCTGTGCTCTCGATTACGATGTTCCAGGCCGGTGAACAGACCAATGTCATCCCTGATACTGCAACTATCGGTGGTACCATCCGGACATTTGATTCAGCAACTCAGCAGCATATGATTGACGAACTGAAGAAATGTCTTGAAGGACTCGTTGCTTCTACCGGCATCACTTATGACTTGAAGTATTTAAAAGGCTATCCACCAGTCGTCAACACAAAGGCAGAAACTGATTTAATCGTCAGCGCTGCGAACAAAGTCGATACGGTGGAAGCAGTCGTTGAAATTGAACCGTCACTCGGCGGAGAAGATTTCTCGTACTACTTGCAGCGCGTACCTGGTGCTTTTATTTACACAGGAACAAAGAACGAGAACTTAAAAGCAGATTTCCCGCACCATCATCCACGATTTGATATTGACGAAAAAGGGATGTTGAATGCAGTGAAAATCTTCCTACAGGCTACAGAAGATTTCTTTGAAGGAGGTAAATGATGAACTGGTTAAATGAGGTTGAGCAGCACAAAGAAGAATTGATTCAAATCAGACGCTTTCTGCACGAAAATCCAGAGCTCTCCTTCCACGAGGAGAACACTAAGAACTATATCGCTGACTATTTGGAAGCACTTGATATTCCAGTGACACGTAACGTCGGCGGCAACGGACTGCTCGGTTATATTAAAGGGAGTAAGCCGGGGCCGACAGTCGGCCTGCGTGCTGACTTCGATGCCCTGCCGATTCAAGACGAGAAAGACGTCCCCTACAAATCAAAAGTCTCTGGTGTGATGCACGCCTGCGGTCACGACGGCCACACGGCGATGCTGCTCATCACTGCCAAAATATTAAAGCAGCACGAAGCAGAACTCGCCGGTACTATTGTATTGATCCATCAGCACGCAGAAGAAGTGCTGCCAGGCGGTGCCAAGTCGATGATTGAAGCGGGTGCCCTTGACGGTGTTGATTATGTGTTCGGTACACATACCGCAAGCTATCTTCCTGTCGGTACAGTCGGATTTTGTCCGGGTCCTGCCTATGCGAATGCAGATGCCTATACGATCCACATTCAAGGGAAAGGCGGACACGGGGCTGCTCCTCATGAGACGAACGATGCGATAATTGCAGCAAGCAGTTTAATCACACAGTTCCAGACCATTATTTCCCGCTCTGCAAACCCGATGGATACCGCTGTCGTCACTGTCGGAGAATTCAGAGCAGGTACAGCATTCAATGTCATTGCAGACAGCGCCTATTTGTCAGGTACCATTAGAACATATCTGCCGGAAGTGAAAGCCATGATCAAACAACGCATGAACGACTTGATCAAAGCTGTTGAAATCGGCTATCACGTATCGATAACACTCGACTATACGGATGGTTATCCAGCTCTGATTAATCATGAGAAGGAAACAGCATGGTTAAAACAGCTGACCGAAGAGATTGAACAAGTCGATGAAGTGATTCAGCAGCCGGCATCACTTGGCGGAGAAGACTTCAGCTACTTCCTTGAGGAGCGGCCGGGCACTTACTTCTATACCGGTGTCATGAATGAAGCAATCGGTGCGCACTACTCGCATCATCATCCAAAGTTTGATCTAGATGAAAACGGCCTGCTGAACGGTGTCCGTGTGTTCCTGAAAATCGCAGAGAATATGAATCAGCTGAACTAATCATCAATCACTTAAAATAACAAAAAAAATCCGAAGAGCGTCCTCTTCGGATTTTTTGATTCACTAACTGTGAATTATTTTTCGATTACAGATACAACACCTGATCCAACTGTACGTCCACCTTCACGGATTGAGAAACGAGTACCGTCTTCAATCGCGATTGGAGAAATTAATTCAACGTCCATTTCGATGTTATCGCCAGGCATTACCATTTCAGTACCTTCTGGTAAGTTAACTACGCCAGTTACGTCAGTTGTACGGAAGTAGAACTGTGGGCGGTAGTTTGAGAAGAATGGCGTATGACGGCCACCCTCTTCTTTTGATAATACGTAAACTTCAGCTTTGAATTTAGTGTGAGGAGTGATAGTACCTGGTTTAGCTAATACTTGACCACGTTGTACGTCATCACGAGATACACCACGAAGCAATGCACCGATGTTGTCGCCAGCTTCAGCGTAATCTAATAATTTACGGAACATTTCAACACCAGTTACAGTTGTTTTTGATGGTTCTTCAGTTAAACCGATGATTTCGATTTCTTCACCGACTTTAACTTGTCCACGTTCAACACGTCCTGTAGCTACTGTACCACGACCAGTGATTGAGAATACGTCCTCAACTGGCATCATGAATGGTTTGTCTGAATCACGTTCTGGAGTAGGGATGTACTCATCAACAGCGTTCATTAATTCCATGATTTTGTCTTCGTATGCTTCGTCGCCTTCTAATGCACGTAATGCTGAACCAGCGATTACAGGTACATCGTCGCCTGGGAAGTCATATTCAGATAATAAGTCACGAACTTCCATTTCTACTAATTCTAATAATTCTTCATCGTCAACCATGTCAACTTTGTTTAAGAATACTACTAATGCTGGAACACCAACGTTACGTGATAACAGGATGTGTTCACGAGTCTGTGGCATTGGGCCGTCAGCAGCAGATACTACTAAGATACCGCCGTCCATTTGCGCAGCACCAGTGATCATGTTTTTAACATAGTCAGCGTGTCCTGGGCAGTCTACGTGAGCGTAGTGACGTTTTTCAGTTTCGTATTCGATGTGTGAAGTATTGATCGTGATACCACGTTCTTTTTCTTCAGGAGCGTTATCGATTTGATCGTATGAACGCGCTTCCCCACCTAATTTTTTTGCTAATACAGTTGCGATAGCAGCTGTTAAAGTTGTTTTACCGTGGTCAACGTGACCGATTGTGCCAATATTGGCATGAGTTTTCGAGCGGTCGAATTTTTCTTTAGCCATTTTGAAATCTCTCCTTAGAATATAAGTATATTAGATCTCATGAGGGATTCTCACCCTCATGAGGTAACGCTATAACTCTGTTATAAAGCATTTCATCGGAAAAATCAATCAGAGTTGATCAAAGGAATTATTGACCTTTGTTTTTCTTGATGATTTCTTCTGAAATTGATTTTGGAACTTCTTCGTAGTGATCGAATACCATTGAGTAAGTACCGCGACCTTGTGTGTTAGAACGTAAGTTAGTTGCGTAACCGAACATTTCTGCAAGTGGAACGAATGCACGAACAACTTGAGCGTTACCACGCGCTTCCATACCTTCTACACGACCACGACGGCTTGTTACGTCACCCATGATATCTCCCATGTACTCTTCAGGCATAACGATTTCTACCTTCATGACAGGTTCTAAAATAACAGGGTCACATTTTTTAGCTGCTTCTTTAAGTGCTAAAGATGCCGCCACTTTGAAGGCCATCTCAGATGAATCGACATCATGGTATGAACCGTCAACTAAACGTGCTTTAACATCGATTAATGGATAGCCGGCAAGAACACCGTTTTCCATTGAATCTTTAAGACCAGCTTCTACTGATGGGATATATTCACGAGGAACGACCCCACCGACGATAGCGTTTTCGAATTCAAAGCCAGCACCAACTTCGTTTGGTTCGAATTCAATGTGAACGTCACCGTACTGACCACGACCACCTGATTGACGTGAGAATTTACCTTGAACGCGGGCAGCTGTTTTGAACGTTTCACGGTAAGATACCATCGGCGCTCCAACTGTACATTCAACTTTAAATTCACGTTTCATACGGTCAACTAAGATGTCTAAGTGAAGCTCACCCATACCACCGATGATTACTTGTCCTGTTTCAGGATCAGTATGCGCGTGGAATGTTGGATCTTCCTCCTGCAATTTCACAAGAGCGTTAGTCATTTTGTCTTGGTCAGCTTTAGACTTAGGTTCAACTGACAAGTGGATAACCGGCTCTGGGAATTCCATAGACTCAAGGATAACTTGAGTTTTTTCATCACAAAGTGTGTCACCAGTTGTTGTATCTTTAAGTCCTACTGCTGCTGCGATATCTCCAGCGTAAACTGTAGAGATTTCTTCACGTGAGTTCGCGTGCATCTGCAGGATACGTCCTACACGTTCACGTTTACCTTTTGTTGCATTCTGTACATAAGAACCAGAGTTCAATGTACCAGAGTACACACGGAAGAATGTTAATTTACCAACGAACGGGTCAGTCATAACTTTGAACGCTAATGCTGCGAATGGTTCAGAGTCATCAGGTTTTGCTACGATTTCCTGTTCTTCATCATCAGCTGAATGACCTACGATAGGTTTAACATCTAATGGTGATGGTAAGTAGTCAATTGCTGCATCAAGCATTAATTGAACACCTTTGTTTTTGAAAGCAGTACCTGCTAACACTGGGAAGAATTCTACGTCACATGTTGCTTGACGGATAGCAGCTTTAAGTTCTGCTGGTGTGATTTCTTCGCCACCAAGGTATTTTTCCATTAATTCTTCATTGAAATCTGCAACAGCTTCAATCAATGCTTCACGTTTCGCTTCAGCATCTGCAAGGAATTCTTCAGGTACGTCAGTGACTTCGATGTCAGTCCCTAAGTCATTTGTATAAGTGTGAAGTTTCATTTCAACTAAATCAACGATTGCGTTGAATTCATCTTCCGCACCGATAGGCATTTGAATTGGGTGAGCATTCGCTTGTAATCTGTCGTGTAAAGTACCTACAGAGTAGTCAAAGTCTGCACCTGTTTTATCCATCTTGTTGATGAATACGATACGAGGTACGCCGTAAGTCGTCGCCTGACGCCATACAGTTTCAGTTTGTGGTTCTACACCTGATTGTGCATCAAGTACAGTAACCGCACCATCAAGTACACGAAGTGAACGTTCAACTTCAACAGTGAAGTCTACGTGTCCTGGTGTATCGATGATGTTGATGCGGTGACCTTGCCACTGCGCTGTTGTAGCAGCAGAAGTGATTGTGATCCCACGCTCTTGTTCTTGCTCCATCCAGTCCATCTGTGAAGCACCTTCGTGCGTTTCACCGATCTTATGGATACGGCCAGTATAATAAAGAATACGTTCAGTAGTCGTCGTTTTACCAGCATCGATGTGGGCCATGATACCGATATTACGAGTGTTCTTCAAAGAGAATTCTCTTGTCATAGGTATTCTTTCTCCTTCCAGGAAATGGTTTATATTTAGAAAGATACCATAGGTACAGCAATAAATTGCAGATGCCTATGGTTCACTTTCTTCTTACCAACGGTAGTGAGCAAATGCTTTATTTGCTTCCGCCATTTTGTGTGTATCTTCACGCTTTTTAACAGCACCACCAGTGTTGTTAGCAGCATCAAGAATTTCGTTAGCTAAACGCTCTTCCATAGTTTTTTCACCACGAAGACGTGAGTAGTTGACTAACCAGCGTAATCCTAAAGTTGTACGACGCTCAGCGCGTACTTCTACAGGTACTTGGTAGTTAGAACCCCCAACACGACGAGCTTTAACTTCTAATACAGGCATGATGTTGTTGATCGCTTCTTCAAAAACTTCCATAGCATCACGACCTGAACGTTCTTGAACTAAGTCAAATGCTGAATAAAGAATTTTTTGAGCAGTACCACGTTTACCATCAATCATGATTTTGTTGATTAATTTAGTAACCAATTTCGAATTATGAATTGGATCCGGTAATACGTCTCTTTTAGCAACAGGACCTTTACGAGGCATGAGTATATCCTCCTTTCACAGTATATTTGTTTGCTGTTTTAGTGTCTAGCAGGACAGTAATATTTACATAAATGAAATATTATTTTTTAGCTTTAGGTTTTTTAGCACCGTATAAAGAACGGCTTTGCATACGACCGTCAACACCTGAAGTATCTAACGCACCACGAACGATGTGGTAACGTACCCCTGGTAAGTCTTTTACACGTCCACCACGAATAAGTACAACACTGTGTTCTTGTAAGTTGTGGCCGATACCAGGAATGTAAGCATTAACTTCGATATTATTTGATAAACGCACACGTGCATATTTACGTAACGCTGAGTTAGGTTTTTTAGGAGTCATAGTACCTACACGAGTACAAACACCACGTTTTTGTGGAGATGCAACATCAGTAGCTTTTTTCTTATGACTGTTATAACCTTTGTTCAATGCAGGTGCAGTTGATTTTTTAATTTTAGAAGTACGAGGCTTCTTAACTAATTGGTTAATAGTAGGCATTTTAATTGTCCTCCTCTCTGTTCTTTAATTCCACACATCCAGGTGGTTCATTTTTTGGGTAAATAAAAATTTTTGTAAGATTAGCGGCTTACAAACCACTTTTCAAATGAGCAGCGACTGTCGCTTTCACTTGAATTCCAAATTCATCGCCCAGCGATCGACTAGAATCGCTATACGTTATTGGAAGTTGCTGCTGATGTGCCATCAACAGGACATCGGTTAATAAGTGGATTTGAACATCCTTAGCAATCACAAGTGACTGTACGCGATATTCCTTCAATGCCTTAAGAGTTTCCTTAAGACCCACTACATATTGATTAGAATGAACTTTTTCATTAGACATGGAAATCCTCCAAAGCGCTTCTGCATCAACCTTAATTATTTTACCACCTATCACAGACAGTGTCAACAATGTACAGCAGATAAAATCACCAATATTTTTGATTGAATCGCTGTCAGTTGCAGTCATTGTTCTAATGAATAAAAAACCGGATCCTTTGCACGGATCCGGTTGATGATTATTCTGTTACAAATGCTTCTTCCGGTTCAAAATCCGGCGTGCCTTTTTCGTACTCAACGCCTGAATAGCGTCTCATACCTGTGCCCGCAGGAATTAATTTACCGATGATAACATTCTCTTTAAGACCAAGTAAGTCATCACGTTTACCTTTGATTGCAGCATCTGTTAACACACGTGTTGTTTCCTGGAATGAAGCCGCTGATAAGAAACTTTCTGTTTCAAGCGATGCTTTAGTAATACCAAGTAACACAGGTTTTGCAGTTGCAGGGCGTTTTCTGTTCTGGAACACGACGCGGTTAGCATCTGTAAATACGTGAATATCTACTAATGCACCTGGTAATAAGTTTGTGTCTCCAGCTTCGATGATACGTACTTTACGCAGCATTTGACGAACCATCACTTCAACGTGTTTATCAGAGATTTCTACCCCTTGCATACGGTAAACTTTCTGAACTTCTTTCAGCAAGTATTTTTGTGTTGCGTTCAAGCCGGCAACAGCAAGTAATTCTTTCGGCTCGATAGAACCTTCTGTCATTACTTCACCACGGCTGACTTTAGAACCGATTTCCACTTTCAGACGCGCTGTTGCAGGCGCTAAGTAAGGACGAACTTCGTTCTCGCCTTTCACTTTGATTTCCTGCATACGGTCTTTGACGATGTTGATTTCAATGACTTCACCATTGATTTCAGAGATGATCGCCTGACCTTTAGGGTTACGCGCTTCGAATAGCTCCTGGATACGCGGTAAACCTTGTGTGATGTCGGCTCCGGCTACCCCACCTGTATGGAAAGTACGCATTGTAAGCTGTGTACCCGGCTCACCGATCGATTGCGCAGCGATTGTTCCGACTGCTTCACCGACTTCAACTTTCTCACCTGTTGCCAAGTTTTTACCGTAACATTTCTCACAGACACCGTGACGCGTATTACAAGTAAATGCTGAACGGATATGCATTTCTTCGATTCCTGCATCGACGATTGCTTTTGCGATTTCAGGAGTGATCAGTTCATTTGATTTAACAAGGATATCTTTTGTCTCTGGGTGACGTAATGTCTCACGAGAATAACGTCCTTCTAAACGTTCAATGAATGGCTCGATTAACTCTGAACCCTCACGGATAGCAGAGACTAAAAGACCACGGTCTGTTCCACAGTCTGCTTCGCGGACGATGACATCTTGTGCCACGTCTACAAGACGACGTGTCAAGTATCCTGAGTCAGCTGTTTTCAGTGCTGTATCGGCAAGACCTTTACGCGCACCGTGTGTTGAGATGAAGTATTCAAGTACTGTCAGACCTTCACGGAATGAAGATTTAATAGGTAACTCGATGATACGTCCAGCCGGGTTGGCCATCAGACCACGCATACCCGCAAGCTGCGTGAAGTTAGATGCGTTACCACGGGCACCAGAATCACTCATCATGAAGATTGGGTTCAAGTTATCAAGAGAATTCATCAGTTTCGCCTGGATTTCATCTTTTGCTTTTGTCCAAATATCGATAACTGCGGCGTAACGTTCGCTTTCAGTGATTAAACCACGTGTGAACTGTTTCGTTACTTTATCGACTTTTTCTTCAGCTGCGCTGATGATTTCCTGTTTGTCAGGTAATACGACGATGTCAGATACCCCTACAGTAATACCTGCACGTGAAGAATATTTGAATCCTAAGTCTTTCATTCTATCAAGCATTGTTGATGTATCTGTGAAGTGGAACTTGTTGAATACTTCTGCGATGACTTGTCCAAGGAATTTCTTATTGAATGGTTTGACAAGTGGTGTCTCTTCTAAATATTTCAGCAGACCTTCTTCTGTTAAGTCAGTCGCATTGATGAAATACTGCTCTGGTGTTTTTTCTTCCAGATTAGTCAATGATGGTTCATTGATGTAAGGGAATGATTCCGGCATGATTTCATTGAATATGACTTTACCTACAGTAGTTACAAGAAGCTGGTTGTTCTGCTGTTCAGTGAATGTAGGATTGTTGAATGAACCTGCTCTTACTGCGATACGTGAGTGTAAGTGAACATAGCTGTTTGTATAAGCCATGAGAACTTCGTTCGCATCGTTGAAGATCTTACCTTCACCGATTGAACCTTTACGCTCAAGCGTCAAGTAGTAGTTACCAAGTACCATATCCTGAGATGGTGTAACAACTGGTTTACCATCTTTAGGATTTAAGATGTTCTGTGCAGCAAGCATCAGCATACGTGCTTCTGCCTGGGCTTCTTTAGATAACGGAACGTGAACGGCCATTTGGTCACCATCGAAATCGGCATTGTAAGCAGTTGTTACAAGCGGATGCAGACGGATCGCGCGCCCTTCTACAAGGGTCGGTTCAAAGGCCTGAATACCTAATCTGTGAAGCGTCGGTGCACGGTTTAGGAGAACTGGATGTTCACGGATGACATCTTCTAATACATCCCATACTTCAGCATCCATACGCTCGATTTTACTTTTAGCATTTTTGATGTTTGTAGCGATTTCACGTTCAACGAGTTCTTTCATGACAAATGGTTTGAATAATTCAAGTGCCATTTCTTTAGGAAGACCACATTGATACATTTTCAAGTTTGGACCTACAACGATAACTGAACGACCAGAGTAGTCCACACGTTTACCAAGTAAGTTCTGACGGAAACGACCTTGTTTCCCTTTCAGCATATGAGACAGTGATTTCAATGGACGGTTACCTGGTCCAGTGACCGGACGACCACGGCGACCATTATCGATCAACGCATCGACCGCTTCTTGCAGCATCCGTTTTTCGTTCTGGACGATAATGCCAGGCGCACCTAAATCCAATAAGCGTTTCAGACGGTTGTTACGGTTGATGACACGTCGATATAAATCGTTCAAGTCACTTGTCGCAAAACGTCCGCCGTCCAATTGAACCATCGGACGGATTTCCGGTGGAATAATCGGCAGCACATCTAAAATCATCCATGATGGATCATTGCCTGAGTTACGGAATGATTCTACGACTTCAAGACGTTTGATTGCTCTTGTTAAACGTTGACCTGTCGCAGATTCTAACTCTTCGCGAAGTGCTTTGAGTTCTGCGTCCAGGTCGATTGACATCAATAGATCTTTGATTGCTTCAGCACCCATCTTCGCAGTGAACTGACCCGGGAATTTATCATAATACTCACGGTATTCACGTTCAGATAGCAATGATTTTTTTTCAAGACCTGTTGGGCCTGGATCAACTACAACATAAGATGCAAAGTAGATGACTTCTTCAAGAGAGCGAGGAGAGATATCAAGTAATAAGCCCATACGGCTTGGAATGCCTTTGAAATACCAGATGTGAGAAACAGGTGCAGCAAGTTCGATGTGGCCCATACGTTCACGACGTACTTTGGATTTAGTAACCTCTACGCCACAACGGTCACAGACCATCCCTTTATATCTCACACGTTTGTATTTACCACAGCTACATTCCCAGTCTTTTGTCGGACCGAAAATCTTCTCACAGAATAAACCGTCTCTTTCCGGTTTTAATGTACGGTAGTTAATTGTTTCTGGCTTTTTAACTTCACCAAAACTCCAAGAACGGATTTTTTCAGGTGAAGCGAGACCTATCTTCATGTAATGAAAGTTATTTACATCAATCAAAGCCCTACCTCCTCAAGTTTTATATTAATAATGCCCATAAGCATTTCGTCAGACTGTTACTTTTCAGTGATTTCAGCTTCCTGCTGTTTATCAAGATTGATTTTGTTATCGATGAAGTCGTCATCTTCAAGATCACGCATTTCGATTTCTTCGTCTTTGTTGTCCATGACTTTAACATCCAGACCTAAACTTTGTAATTCTTTCATCAATACGCGGAATGATTCAGGAACACCTGGTTTAGGGATGTTTTCGCCTTTAACAATCGCTTCGTATGTTTTCACACGACCGACAGTATCATCTGATTTGTAAGTCAGGATTTCCTGTAATGTATAAGCAGCACCGTAAGCTTCAAGTGCCCATACTTCCATCTCACCGAAACGTTGTCCACCGAATTGTGCTTTACCACCCAATGGTTGCTGAGTTACTAATGAGTAAGGACCAGTAGAACGTGCATGAAGTTTGTCATCAACCATGTGTGCAAGTTTCAGCATGTACATGACACCGACAGAAACACGGTTATCGAATGGTTCACCTGTACGACCGTCATAAAGAACAGTCTTACCGTCACGGGCCATACCCGCTTCTTCGATAGTCGTCCATACATCTTCATCGTTTGCTCCGTCAAATACTGGAGAAGCAACGTGCAGACCTAATTGTTTTGCAGCCATACCCAAGTGCAGTTCAAGTACTTGACCGATGTTCATACGCGATGGCACCCCAAGTGGATTCAACATGATGTCAATCGGCGTACCGTCAGGCATAAATGGCATATCTTCTTCTGGTAAAATACGAGAGATAACCCCTTTATTACCGTGACGACCACACATTTTATCTCCGACGTGAATTTTACGTTTTTGGACGATGTATACACGGACTAACTGGTTAACACCAGGAGATAATTCATCTCCGTCTTCACGGTTGAAGACTTTGACGTCAAGAACGATACCACCGGCACCATGAGGGACACGAAGTGAAGTATCGCGGACTTCACGTGCTTTTTCACCGAAGATTGCATGTAACAGGCGCTCTTCAGCAGTCAATTCAGTAACTCCTTTAGGTGTCACTTTACCGACCAGGATATCTCCGTCTTTAACTTCTGCTCCGACATAGACGATACCACGATCATCTAAGTTCTTGAGTGCATTGTCAGAGACGTTAGGAATGTCACGCGTAATTTCTTCAGGTCCGAGTTTAGTATCACGTGCTTCTGATTCATATTCTTCAATATGAATAGATGTATAGACGTCGTCTTTCACGAGACGTTCGCTCATGATAACCGCATCCTCGTAGTTATAACCATCCCAAGTCATGAAGCCGACAACGACGTTACGACCAAGTGCCATCTCACCAAGTTCCATAGAAGGACCATCTGCTAAGATTTCACCTTTAGTCACAACATCACCAACAGCGATGATTGGACGCTGGTTGTAACATGTTCCTGAGTTAGAACGTACGAATTTAGATAATTTGTATACATCTAAATCTGTTTCGATTTCTTTGCCGTTTTCTTCAACGATACGGCGTACTTTGATCTGACGTGCTTCAACGTGTTCCACACGACCTTTATATTTAGCAACGACTGCTGCACCAGAGTCACGGGCAGCAACGTGTTCCATACCTGTACCAACAAATGGTGCTTCCGGAATCATCAACGGTACTGCTTGACGCTGCATGTTCGCACCCATCAAGGCACGGTTTGAGTCATCGTTTTCTAAGAATGGGATACATGCTGTCGCAGCAGAGACAACCTGCTTCGGTGATACATCCATGTAGTCCATCCGTTCACGAGGCATTGTTGTATTGTCCCCGCGGAAACGACAGACGATTTCTTCGTCGATGAAGCTGCCGTTGTCATCAAGACGTGCATTCGCCTGAGCGACGACGTAAGCATCTTCTTCGTCTGCTGTTAAGTAGTCGATCTGTGATGTGACTTGATTAGTTTCTGGATCTACTTTACGGTAAGGTGTTTCGATGAAACCGAACTCGTTCACACGTGCATAACTTGATAATGAGTTGATCAAACCGATGTTTGGTCCCTCAGGTGTTTCAATCGGACACATACGACCGTAGTGAGAATAGTGAACGTCACGTACTTCCATACCAGCACGTTCACGCGTTAAACCACCGGGTCCTAATGCAGATAGACGACGTTTGTGCGTTAACTCTGCCAATGGATTCGCCTGGTCCATGAACTGTGATAATTGAGAGCTGCCAAAGAATTCTTTAGTAGATGCAATGACTGGACGAATATTGATCAACTGCTGCGGCGTAATAGATTCTGTATCCTGAATACTCATACGTTCGCGAACAACACGTTCCATACGAGATAGACCGATACGGAACTGGTTCTGCAGCAATTCACCTACTGAACGTAGACGACGGTTACCTAAATGGTCGATATCATCTGTATCGCCGACACCATGCAGCAAGTTGAAGAAATAGCTGATAGAAGCAACGATATCTGCCGGCGTGATGCATTTCACTTCATCATCAGGGAATGCATTACCGATGACTGTCGTTGTGCGTTTTTCTTCATCGCCAGGGATGTAGACTTTAACTGATTGAACTTCTACAGGCTCGTCTAATAAACCGTTATCCAAGTCAAAGACTTTGCGGTTTGCATTGTTTTCAAGAACTTCCATGATGCTGTCAAGGTTACGACGGTCAAGAACTGTCCCTTCGTCAGCAACAATTTCACCGGATTCCACATCAACAATCGGCTCAGCGAGTGTCTGATTGAACAGGCGGTGTTTTAAGTGAAGTTTTTTATTCATTTTGTAACGACCGACGCTTGCTAAATCATAGCGTTTTGGGTCGAAGAAACGAGAATACAGTAGGCTTCGCGCATTTTCCACTGTTGGCGGCTCACCTGGGCGTAAACGCTCATATATTTCGAGCAATGCTGATTCAACTGAATCTGTGTTGTCTTTATCTAATGCATTACGCAAGTATTCGCTCTCACCTAATAGATCGATAATCTCTTGATCTGATGAGAAACCTAACGCACGTAGTAATACCGTGATCGGTAATTTACGCGTGCGGTCGATACGAACAAATACAACGTCTTTCGCGTCTGTTTCATATTCCAGCCAAGCACCACGGTTAGGGATAACTGTTGCACCAAAACTTACTTTACCGTTCTTATCAACTTTGTCGTTGAAATAAACAGATGGTGACCGCACTAATTGAGAAACGATAACACGTTCCGCACCATTAATCACGAAAGTACCTGTGTCCGTCATGATTGGGAAATCACCCATGAAGACATCCTGTTCTTTGACTTCACCAGTCTCTTTGATGATCAGTCTAACTTTTACACGAAGTGGCTTAGAGTAAGTTGCATCATGATTTTTGGCTTCATCTAAATCATATTTGGGTTCACCCAATTTATAATCGACGAATTCTAATGAAAGATTACCTGTGAAGTCTTCGATCGGAGAAATGTCGCGAAACATTTCAAGAAGGCCTTCTTTAAGGAACCATTCATAAGATTTAGTTTGAATCTCAATTAAGTTCGGTAGTTCTAAAATTTCGGAGATACGCGCGTAACTTCTACGTTTGCGATGTCGTCCATACTGGATAAGTTGACCTGTCAACAGATTCACCCCTCAAAAATTGTGGTTACCTTACTCTCCGACAGACATAAGACAAAAAGAAAACGGAATCAAAATAAACCCCATTTTCGTTTTTTTATCGACTTAGTTCTGCCAAATTTGAGCTAGAAAAGTACACACTTATTGAATTTAAATTTTTACATTCTATTACTATAACAGATTGACATGATTAGGTCAACCTTTGACACTTTTTAAAATATAATAGCCTTTGTCTTTAGTGACAACCTCTACGTTGCCGAACAGCCCACCCATGCGTTTCTTAGCTGACGGCATGCCCTGCTTCTTCTGAATAACAACAAACAGCGCACCGCCAACATTTAAGCAGTCATAACTTTGGTCGAGAATTCTGGATACAACGTCTTTACCTGCACGAATCGGCGGGTTGGTCAGGATTGCATCAAATGACTGCTCGACGGCATCAAGTGCATCGCTCTTGTAGATGACTGCGTTGTCGATGAGATTCACCCGGCGATTCTCTTCTGCCAGATTAAGTGCACGTGTGTTGACATCGACCATATCAACTGTACTTTCCGGATGAACTTTGGCGATCATCAGACCAATCGGCCCGTAGCCGCAGCCGACATCAAGTATCCGCGGATAAGACTGTTCTTTCAGAAATGCATTGATGAGGACATTTGAACCGTAATCAATACTACCTTTAGAGAACACACCACTATCTGTCTTCAACTCAAGGCTATAATCTTCATAACGATAAGTGAACACGGACGGATTTGATTCAACATCCTGTTCTTCACTATAATAATGACTCATCATCAATCCTCCTTCGTAAAAAAAGAAACCCGTTATCAATAATAACGGGTTTTAAATGGAAGTGACAAACTATTTAACTTCTACAGTTGCGCCTGCTTCTTCTAATTTAGCTTTTAATTCTTCAGCTTCTTCTTTAGAAACAGCTTCTTTAACTGTTTTAGGAGCGTTGTCTACTAAGTCTTTAGCGTCTTTCAAGCCAAGACCAGTTGCTTCTTTAACAGCTTTAACAACTTTAATTTTTGAAGCGCCCGCAGATACTAATTCTACGTTGAATTCAGTTTGTTCAGCTGCAGCGTCAGCGCCACCAGCTGCACCAGCTGCTGCTACAGGAGCTGCTGCTGTTACACCAAATTCTTCTTCAATAGCTTTTACTAAGTCGTTTAATTCTAAAACTGACATTTCTTTAATCGCGTCGATGATTTGTTCTTTAGTCATGATTATATTTCCTCCGTTTTTTTAATAGTTTATTTTAAGCTTCTGTTGTTTCAGATGTTTCAGTTACTTCTGCTTCAGGAGCTTCAGCTGGTGCTGCTGCTTCTGTGCCTGTTTCTTTTTGTTCGCCGACTGCTTTAACAGCATAAGCGAAGTTTCTCATTGGTGCTTGTAATACTGAAAGAACCATTGAGATAAGACCTTCTTTTGAAGGAAGTGAAGCGATTGCTTTAACTTCTGCTTCAGAAGTCACTTTACCTTCGATGATACCTGCTTTAATTTCTAATTTCTCGTTTGTTTTCGCGAAATCAGCAATAATTTTAGCAGGTGCAACAACTTCCTCGTTAGAGAACGCGATCGCATTAGGGCCAGTTAAGAATTCTTCAATTCCTTCAACACCCGCAGCTTCAGCAGCACGACGTACGAGCGTATTTTTGTATACGCGGAATTCGATGCCTGCTTCACGAAGTTGTTTACGTAGTTCAGTTACTTGAGCAACTGTTAAACCACGATAGTCAACAATGATTGTAGATACTGAGTTTTTAAACTGCTCAGTGATCACATCAGTTTGTTGTTGTTTAAGTTCAACTGCTTTAGACATGATGACACCTCCATTTAGATTTTCGTGCTTTTCTAATAAGAATTAAAAAAGCACTTTTCACCTATGGCAAAAAGTGCTTGAACGTTATCAAGTCAATTTTCACCTCGGCAGGATGATTAAGCACGCAGCCCCTGCTGTCTTAGGTTATGAACACAAACTACACTATAACGTGTAGTTTGTAATCTGTCAATATTAATTAGTTACGAATTTCGTTTGGGTCTACTTTAATACCAGGGCCCATTGTTGTTGAAACTGCAACTGTTTTGAAGTAAGTACCTTTAGATGATGCTGGTTTAGCTTTAGCTAACACGTCTTTAAGCGCATTGAAGTTTTCAACTAATTTAGCGTCGTCAAATGATACTTTACCGATAGCTGCATGTACGATACCAGATTTCTCAGCACGGTATTCTACTTTACCTGCTTTGATTTCTTGAACTGCTTTAGTAACGTCCATTGTTACAGTGCCTGTTTTAGGGTTTGGCATTAAACCTTTAGGTCCTAAGACACGTCCAAGTTTACCCACTTCACCCATCATATCAGGTGTTGCAACGATTACATCGAAGTCGAACCAACCTTGGTTGATTTTGTTGATGTATTCAGTGTCACCAGCGTAGTCAGCACCTGCTGCTTCAGCTTCTTTTAATTTTTCGCCTTTAGCGAATACTAAGACGCGTTGTGTTTTACCAGTACCGTTTGGCAGTACAACTGCACCACGGATCTGCTGATCATTTTTACGTGTATCGATTCCTAGACGGAATGCCACTTCAACAGAAGCGTCGAAGTTCACTGTGCTTGTTTCTTTCGCAAGTTTGATTGCTTCTTCTACTGAGTAGAAAGAGTTACGATCAACTTTTTGAGCGGCTTCTTGATACTTTTTACCTTTTTTAGCCATTGTTTATTTTCCTCCTTATAGTGGTTTTAGCGGAATGTCCTCCCACGTATGCAATGCCGGATGACAATGCAAGAGCAGACGTCATGACGTCTGCTTAAAAACGTTTATTATTTGATTTCAAATCCCATGCTGCGAGCTGTACCTGCGATAATACGCATTGCTGCTTCAACGCTTGCTGCGTTCAAGTCTTCCATTTTTTCTTCAGCAATTTGACGTACTTGATCTTCAGTTACTGTAGCCACTTTGTTTTTATTAGGTTCGCCTGAACCTTTTTCAACTTTAGCTGCTTTTTTCAGTAATACTGCTGCAGGTGGAGTTTTAGTGATAAATGTAAATGAACGGTCTTCAAATACAGAAATTTCAACTGGAATGATTAAACCTGCTTGTTCTTGAGTACGTGCGTTAAATTCTTTACAGAATCCCATAATGTTTACACCCGCTTGACCTAATGCTGGACCAACCGGTGGAGCTGGATTAGCTTTACCTGCAGGGATTTGCAATTTAACAACTTTGATTACTTTTTTAGCCACGATGTGCACCTCCTATAATATCGTGATGTGGTCACAGGGTATGAGATTTACCCTCCCACTCAAACACGCATGCTAATAGCACGACCCTAAAATAATAGCATTTTTAGAGCCGCTTGGCAAGTGTATTTTTACTGTTTTTTTTAAAACGATAGATTATAATTTCTCGACTTGATCAAACTCTACTTCTACGGGTGTTTCACGGCCGAACATATCAACCAGCACTGTCAATTTGTATTTTTCAGCATCCAGTTCTTTAATTTCACCGACTTGGTTCGTGAACGGTCCAGATGTTACACGCACCTGTTCACCGACTTCAAGTTCCACATCAATAGTTTTTTCAGCCATTCCCATTGATTTCAGGATGAAACGTGCTTCATCCGGTAACAATGGATTAGGTTTCGATCCTGCGCCGGCAGATCCTACGAATCCTGTAACACCTGGTGTATTACGTACGACGTACCATGATTCGTCAGTCATCACGAGTTCAACAAGCACGTACCCCGGGAATGTTTTTTTCAGTGATGTTTTCTTTTTGCCATCTTTAATCGTTGTTTCTTCTTCTTCAGGAATCACAACGCGGAAGATTTGGTCCTGCATATTCATTGACTCCAGACGCTTCTCCAGATTGTCCTTTACTTTGTTTTCATATCCGGAGTAGGTATGGACTGCATACCAATGTTTTGTAGTTTCTTCAGACATAATGTGCCTCCTTAATTAATTAACTTGATAAGTTCTGTGATACCAAGGTCCACTGCAAAGAAAAATAAAATAAAAAACAATACGGTGAGCACAACGATCGTTGTATCACGTACTACTTCTTTGCCAGTCGGCCATGACGTCTTCTTCATTTCGGAAACGACGCCTTGGAAGAAGTTCTCTTTCTGCATGCTGATGCCTCCTATAGAGATTCCTTATGAATCGTATGTTGATCACATGTTTTGCAATACTTTTTAAGTGTCATGCGAATCGTTGAATCTTTTTTTGCCACCGTGTAATTGCGACTGCCGCAAACCGAACAATTTAATGCCACTTTTTTCAATTGGGTTCACCTTAATCCTATTTAATATACAAAGTAAAGGTTCAGTTGTCAACGCATCAACTGACTCAGCACTTTGTGTTTTAGTCTCTGATGTGCATTCCGGATGATGCGTTCCGTCCGGTCTTCAAGCACACAAATCTCTTCAATTGTCAGACCGCTCAGCAGATGTTTTGCCATGCGATGCTCCAGCGGACTGAGGCCGAGTGTCACTGGATCCAACTGACTAGAGAGTTCATTATAGATGCTGACTTCTTCAGGTGATAGTTGGGAATAGTCGTTCAGCTCATCGATTAATGTTCTGCTCTCATCTTCTGACAGCGGCGCATCAAGACTGACCATCGCCACCTTCTGACGACTGCGCTCTTTTCTCGCCCAGTCAATCATCCGAAAGCGCAGCAGCCTTAGATAATAAGGTTTAAACGTATCGCATTTCAGCTGATCATAGTCAACAGCTGCCTGGTGAAGCAGAATCAATGCCTCCTGATACAGCTCGTCATCATCCATCTGATGCCGTCTGACATACGTCAAAATCAATAGTCTCATACGGACAACGAGCCGTTCAAAAGATCGTTCATCCCCTGCTTGAATGTCAGCGACAAGCTGTTCATCCGTCTTCGTCTCGTAACGTTCTTCTGTCTCAAACAGAACGAATGTCAGCGCTCTGAACAAAAGTTAACACCCCTTATTAGTATTAACTTCAGTGTACAACGTCACGTAACTACCGACAAGCCGTGCTGCTGAAATAATAAATTTACTCATCAAGTCCACGTCTGAGCCGTTCGAGTCTAAATTTCGTCTCTTCATCGATATCGATTCTTGTCCTTGGTTTGAATGTGTTCATTTTCTTGATGTCTTTATCCAGCAGTTCCTTCTCTTCATCGAGTTCACTTAAAAATTCACGTGACGACACGCGCAGTGCCCCAGTTCCAAAAATAGCATGCTGCTCAGATAAATCACTTGTCACGACTGTAATTCGTGTAATGTGCTTATCGTACAGCTCATAGACGAGACGCTCGATGACCGAGTCCGCAGTTTCCTTCTCTTTTGAGAAGATGACTTTGATGCCGTGAAATAGTTCAATGAACTCTCCGCGTTTCACATCGTAAGCATCAAACACGCAGATCAGTTCACCCTGCTGTCTTGCATTATAGTTGACGAGATCTAAAAGCAGTGTTTTCCTTGCTTCTTCCAATGATTCCAGTGCGATAGCTTTCAGCCGGTCGCTTTGCCCGATGACATTGTAACCATCAACTATGATATAGAATTCCTTCATCAGTCGATACTGTTGCGCTTTCTATAGACTTCATACATCAATAGCGCTGCAGCCACTGAGGCGTTCAAGCTGTTGACATGACCGACCATCGGCAAGTGCACAAGAAAATCACATTTTTCTTTGACTAATCTGCTCATCCCTTCACCTTCAGAACCGATGACTACAGCAAGCGGCATATCCGCAGCCATTCTCCGGTAATCCACTGATTTCCCAGCGTCAGTGCCGCAGATCCAGAATCCCGCCTCTTTCAGTCGATCGATCGTCTGCGCCAAATTAGTGACGCGCATCACCGGCACATATTCAATCGCCCCGGTCGATGCTTTGACAACTGTTGAATTCAGCGTCACAGAACGTCGTTTCGGGATAATAATCCCATCCACACCGATTGCATCTGCTGTTCTGATGATAGAACCGAGATTATGCGGGTCTTCCAGGCCGTCCAGAATCATGACAGTCGCTGTCTTATCCTTTACTGTCTCCAAGAAGTCTTCAAGCTCGGTGTAGTCATACGGTGAAATCTGTGCCGCAATCCCTTGATGCGGTACATCACTCATCTGATCCAGTTTGCTTTTCGGCACTTGCTGAACCATGATTTTCCGTTCTTTCAGCAGGTCGAGAATGGGCCTGATCTGCTGTTTGTTGATGCCTTCCTGAATAAACACTTTGTTGATCTCGCGGTCAGATGACACGGCACTCTTCACCGCATGTCTGCCGACGATAATATCTTCGTTCATTTCAGTTCCCTCTCTTCACATAGCGCCACTATTTTGTCGAGCAGTTCTTTCAGCCGTTCTTCTTCTCCTGCCAGCTGCAAGTAGCCGATGACCGCTTCAAGCCCTGTGCTCTTCTTATAAGTGACCACATCTGTATTTTTTGCTTTCGTATGGCTTTTCGCGTTGCGCCCGCGCATCAATACATCCAATTCCTGCTCAGTGAAATACTGTGCGTCAACGAGTGCATCGAACGTCTGTGCCTGGCTCTTCGCTGATACATAGAACGTTGCAGCGCGGTGCAGAGCATTCGGTTTCGCCTTCAATTTTAGTATGACATGCTGTCTGACATGGAGGTCTAATATCGCATCTCCTAAATAGGCGAGTGTCAGCGGATTATGGAGATGAGCAGCGTTAACCACGGCGGAAACGCACTCCTTGTGCTGTATCTTCAAGAATGATGTTCTGCTCTTTCAGCAGGTCGCGGATTTCATCGGCGCGTTTGAAGTCTTTGCTGGCACGGGCCGTCTGACGTTCTTCAATCAGACGCTCGACCTCTTCGTCCAGCAGGCCATTGTCCGCCTGTAAATTCACGCCGAGGACATCGCTCATAATATCAAACACTTCAATAAAACGTTTAATGACGGACAAGTCAGTCGATGTATTCGCGTTATAGACATTCGCAAGCTTCGCGAGCTCATACCAGCTCGTCACCGCGTTGGCCGTATTGAAATCATCATCCATCGCTTCTTCAAACTTAGCGAGTATATGATCTATGTCAGCGATGACCTCATGATGGTCTGCAATATCAACAGAAATATTCTTTCTTTCGACAAGGGACTGATAGGCATTCTGAATTCTCTCAAGACCTGTCTTCGCTGCATCGACGAGTTCCATATTGTAGTTGATCGGATGACGGTAATGCACGCTGATCATAAAGAAACGCAGGACATTAGGGTCAATTTCTTTGATGATATCATGGACAAGAATGAAGTTACCGAGTGATTTACTCATCTTTTCATTGTCGATATTGATGAAACCATTGTGCAGCCAGTAATGGGCAAATGTCTTGTCATTATGCGCTTCTGACTGTGCGATTTCGTTTTCGTGGTGCGGGAACGTAAGATCACTGCCGCCTGCGTGAATATCGATTGTATCGCCCAGATGTTTACGTGCCATGACAGAACATTCGATGTGCCAGCCTGGACGACCTTCCCCCCACGGGCTCTGCCACTTGATTTCATCTGGTTTTGCCGCTTTCCATAATGCGAAGTCCAGAGCATCTTCCTTCAGTTCACCCTGCTGAATACGAGCGCCGATTTTCAGCTCATCAATCGACTGCTGACTCAGTTTTCCGTATTCATCAAATTTGCGGGTTCTGTAATAGACATCCCCTTGATTGGCATAGGCATAGCCTTTGTCAATCAGTACTTGAATGAAATCAATGATATCATCCATATGGTCCATCACCCGTGGGTGCGCTGTCGCCGTCTTACAATTTAATGCGTGAGTATCTTCGAAGTAGGCCTCAATGAAACGGTCCGCTACTTCAGGCACTGTTTCGCCGAGCTGATTAGCTGCACGAATGAGCTTGTCATCGACATCTGTGAAGTTAGAGACATAGTTCACGTCATAGCCTTTGTATTCTAGATATCTGCGAACGACATCAAAGCTGATAGCCGGACGTGCATTACCGATATGGATGTAGTTATAGACGGTCGGACCGCAGACATACATCTTCACTTTGCCTTCTTCAATCGGTACAAACGGTTCTTTTTTACGCGTCAGTGTATTATATAACGTAATCATCTTTAATCTCTCCATTTCTTGTCGCTTCTATTTGACGTTCCAGTTCTACTAATTTTTCAAAAATCGGATCCGGCAGGTCTGTATGCTCAAAACTTTTACCTACCTTCTGGCCGCATTGTCTGACGATTCTGCCCGGAATCCCTACGACTGTCGTACAGCCCGGCACATCTTTCAGCACGACGGAGTTCGAACCGATATTGACATTACTCCCTACTTTAATGTTACCAAGCACTTTAGCTCCTGCTGCAATCAACACGTTGTCTCCAATGTCAGGGTGCCGCTTCCCTTTCTCTTTTCCTGTACCCCCAAGGGTCACGCCTTGATAGATGGTGACATTGCTGCCGATCGTACACGTCTCACCGATCACAACACCCATGCCGTGATCAATAAACAGTCGTCGGCCTATCTTCGCACCCGGATGTATTTCAATGCCTGTGAAAAAGCGCGACATCTGGCTGATGAATCTCGCTGCAAAAAACCATCGTCTGTTATAAAACCAATGTGCGACTAAATGCCACCATACAGCATGCAGCCCTGAATAAGTCAGGAAAACTTCCAGGCTGCTGCGGGCTGCGGGATCCTGTTCGAAGACCATCGCAATGTCGTCTTTAATTCTTGTGAACATCGGTATCCTCTCTTCCCATAAAAGATAAAGACACCCCTGACAAACGTCAGAGGTGCCTAATATAAACACGGTTCCACTCTTCATTAATGATTATTATCATTCACTCATCAAGTTATGAAATTAAACAACGGAAGGTGCATTCAACCGTGTCATCACACCCTTTCACCAGCCGGATGCTCTCTATTGGTATGGCACGATTTACTATGTCTTCCTGATTAAGTTCTATTATAAGGGGTTTTGATTAAATATCAAGCACTTAAGCACAGTAAGGTGCAATACGTGCCAGCACTTTTTCGCGCCCCAGCAGTTCAATCGTGTTCGGCAGTTCTGGACCATGCGTCTGTCCTGATACAGCGACACGAATCGGCATGAATAAGTTTTTACCCTTGATGCCTGTTTCTTTCTGAACTGCTTTAATAGCTGCTTTGACAGACGCTGCATCAAATATTTCCAGTGCTTCAAGCTGTGCAGTCAACGCACGCATCAGTTCAGGAACCTGCTCACCGTTTACCACTTCTGCTGCCTCATCGTTCAATGTCAGCTCTTCTTTGAAGAACAGTTCAGACAGTTCCACAATTTCACCAGCATAGCTCATCTGCTGCTGATACAGTTCAACTAGGCCTTTCGCCCAAGTCAACGCTTCAGGTGTCGGATTTTCAGTAATCAGCCCTGCTTTTTTCATGTGCGGCAATGTCATTTCAAACACTGTATCCAGGTCTTTCTCTTTCATGTACTGGTTGTTAATCCAGGCAAGCTTCACTTTGTCGAAGAATGCCGGCGATTTGCTCAGACGGTTTTCGTCGAACATCTCGATGAACTGGTCTTTTGAGAAGATTTCTTCTTCTCCGACCGGCGACCAGCCCAGCAGTCCGATGAAGTTGAACAACGCTTCCGGCAGATAACCAAGATCATGGTACTGCTCGATGAACTGAATGATAGAACCGTCACGCTTAGATAATTTTTTGCGGTCTTCATTGACGATGAGTGTCATATGGCCGAATACTGGAACGTCATAGCCCAGCGCTTCGTAGATCATCATCTGCTTCGGTGTATTGGAAATATGATCATCACCGCGGATCACGTGACTAATCGCCATGAAGTGGTCATCCACCGCTACCGCGAAATTATAAGTCGGGATGCCATCTTTTTTCACGATGACCCAGTCACCGATACCATTGGATTCAAATGAAACTTCGCCTTTGACCATATCATTGAATGTATAAACTTTGTCTTTCGGTACACGGAAACGAATACTTGGCTGACGGCCTTCAGCAACAAATGCTGCTTCCTCTTCTTCTGTCAAGTGCGCATGCTGTCCACCGTATCTCGGCATCTCACCGCGGGCAATCTGTGCTTCGCGCTCAGCTTCCAGCTCTTCAGATGTCATATAGCATCGATAAGCTTTGTCTTCAGCCAGTAGCTGCTCAATAATCGGATTGTAGATGTCAGCACGTTCTGATTGGCGATACGGCCCGTAACCGCCGTCTTTATCAACGGATTCGTCCCATTCAAGTCCTAACCATTTGAGGTAGCGAAGCTGTGACTCCTCGCCGCCTTCTACATTACGTGCCGTATCTGTATCTTCAATGCGGACGATGAAAGCACCGCCGTGATGTTTTGCAAATAAATAGTTGAATAATGCTGTACGTGCATTACCGATATGAAGGAAACCTGTAGGTGAAGGTGCATATCTCACTCTTACTTTATCCATGTTTGTCACTCCAATTTAATTATTCTTCGTTAATAATACCACAGCTTGTGCAGCAATTCCCTCTTCCCTTCCTAAAAAGCCCATCTTCTCAGAAGTCGTCGCTTTAACATTGACTTGATCGACATCTACTTCCAGCAGCTCACTGATGATGCTGCGCATGTCATCAATATGGGGTCTGAACTTCGGTCGTTCCGCTACAATGGTCGCATCAATATTACCGATAGTATAACCTTTCGCTTTGACTTCCTTAAAAGATTCCTTGAGCAGAATTTTAGAATCTGCATCTTTGAACGCTGCATCGGTATCCGGAAACAGCTTACCGATATCTCCTAATGCTGCTGCTCCGAGCATCGCATCAGTAATTGCGTGCAGCAGTACATCTGCATCGCTGTGGCCGAGCAGCCCTTTTTCATGAGGGATCTCAAGGCCGCCGATGATTAACTTCCTATCTTCTGCCAGCTGATGAACATCATAGCCGAATCCTACTCTAAACATCCGATTCCTCCCGCTTTCTCAAAATTGCTTCTGCAAAATATAAATCTTCCGGTGTTGTCAGTTTAATATTATCATAACTGCTCTCAACGATATGAACAGGAAGACCTGTCCGTTCTACAAGCGATGCATCATCCGTACCTAAATAGCCATCAGCTGCTGCACGTTGATAGGCTGCTGTCAGCACATGATAAGCAAAAGCTTGCGGCGTCTGAACGAGCCACATCCTGCTGCGGTCCGGCGTATTTACCACCTGGCCGTTATCGATCATTTTAATAGTATCTTTGGCACGTACTGCTGCAATGACCGCTTGATGCTGCAGAGCACCTTCGTATAGATGGTTCAATGTTTCATGTGAAATCAAGGGACGTGCACCGTCATGAACCATGACGACGGCCACTTCTTCAATCTCTCTCAGCACATTGTCTATACTGTACTGCCGCTCACTGCCCCCTGCTATTATCCCTTGCACTTTCGGGAAATCGCTCAGCAGTTCAGTCAGCTGCGTTATTTCGTCTTCTTGTGCTGCAACATAGATGGCACCGCACTGCTCATGACTCTGGAAAGCTGCTACAGTACGTCTGATGACTGGGACACCACCCACTTCAAGAAAGACTTTGTTGTGTCCATAACCCATTCTCTTACCTTGTCCAGCTGCGGGAATAATTACTGTATACATTACTTATCTGCTACTTTCTTTGTAAAAATAATACGTCCGGATGATGTCTGTAAAATAGACTGCACTTCAACCAGCTTCTCTTGGTTGATAAAATTTTTGCCGTGTTCAAGAACAACCATTGTGCCATCTTCCAAATAGCCGACCCCTTGGTTTTCTTCCTTCCCTGCTTTAGTGATCAGCAGTTTGAAACGATCTCCCTGCTGAACGACCGGCTTAATTGCTTCAGACAGATCGTTGACATTGAGTACTTTGATGCCCTGCACTTGGCAGACTTTGTTCAAATTATAATCCGTCGTAATGACACTTGCGTTTGATTCAGAAGCCATCTTGACCAGCAGCTGGTCGACCTCTTTGATCTCATCATGCCCCGGATGAAACTTTACGGGATGGCCGGTCTTCTTTAATTCATTGAGAATATCAAGCCCTCGCTGTCCTTTGTCCCGCTTCAAACCGTCTGTTGAGTCTGCTATTAACTGGAGTTCGTCAAGAACCCCCTGCGGTACGATGATCGTCCCGTCAATAAAACCACATTTGACGATATTTAAAATACGTCCGTCAATAATTGCAGATGTATCCAGCAATTTCACTGCGTCAGTTACTTTGCGCTTACTGCCCTGAAACCTTTCAGGGAGCAGACTTTGAATCTCTTCACGCTTTTTGAGGCCTACTTGAAATCCTAAGTAGCCGAGAATAACAGCCAGGACGATAGGAATGGTATTTTTCAATAGCGGGAAGCCCATCGTATTGAATATCAGACTGATCATGGACGCTATCATCAGACCCATCATCATGCCGATCGTCGCAAAAATAATCTCCATAAAATTACGTTTCAACAGTAACCCTTCGCCTGCCTCAACCATCGCCACGACCTTATCAATCAACCAGTAAAACAACAATAAAAAGACAATGATACCGATAGCACCGTCAACGTAATTATTGACGACAAGAGAAGGAACGTTCAGATCAAATAATTTAACGACTTCAGGGATCAAATAAATACCAAGTGATGCACCAATGATAATGAATAACAGAACTATTAACCTTTTAAGCATAGCGTCACCTCCTTATATTAGCTAAATGCTAGTTTCAATGCTTCAGAAATATTCGTAATGCCGATGACTTCAATGCCGTCAGGGAAATCCCAGCCGCCGATGTTGTTCTTCGGAATGACGACACGCTTGAAGCCGAGTTTCGCCGCTTCCTGAACGCGCTGCTCAATCCGTGCTACACGTCTCACTTCACCTGTCAGCCCTACTTCTCCGATGAAGCAGTCGTCACCGCGCGTCGCCTTGTCATTAAAACTGGATGCAATACTGACGACGACACTTAAATCGACAGCCGGTTCATCCAGTTTGACTCCGCCCGCCACTTTGATGTAAGCATCCTGCTGCTGCAGTAACAGCCCCTGCTTCTTCTCAAGCACTGCCATCAATAGACTTAAGCGGTTATGATCAATGCCTGTTGCCATTCGTCTTGGATTATGAAATGTCGTCGGTGTGACCAGTGCCTGCACTTCGACAAGCAGCGGACGGGTTCCTTCCATCGTCGCAACAATAGTTGACCCTGCAACATTCTTCGTTCGTTCCTCAAGAAACATCTCTGACGGATTCAGCACTTCATTCAGACCCGTATTCCGCATCTCAAATATACCCATCTCATTCGTTGAGCCAAAACGGTTCTTCACCGCCCGCAATATACGGTAGCTGTGATGTGTGTCTCCTTCAAAATACAGCACCGTATCCACCATATGTTCGAGCAGCCGGGGTCCTGCGATCTGACCTTCCTTAGTCACGTGCCCGACGATAAATGTGGCGATGTTCAATTGCTTCGCCATACGCATCAATTCCTGTGTACACTCTCTTACTTGAGAGACAGAGCCCGGTGCTGAAGTCACTTCCGGATGGAATATGGTCTGTATCGAATCGATGACAAGAAACTTCGGTTCAGTCTTCTTCACTGTTTCATGAATGACTTGAAGATTCGTTTCTGCATAGACGCTTAGTTCGCCCGCATCTTCTTTCAACCGGTCAGCTCGCAGCTTTGTCTGTCTGACAGATTCTTCACCAGAGATATATAAGACGGAATTCTCTTTTGAGAGCAGTGCACATACTTGAAGCAGCAATGTAGATTTACCAATTCCAGGGTCTCCACCTATAAGAATAAGGGAACCCGGTACAATTCCACCGCCGAGTACGCGGTCAAATTCGCGGATATATGTTGTTGAGCGGGGAGTGCTTTCTTTAGTGATATTCTTCAATTTCTCTACGCGTTCAGTAGAGGATGATTCAGTAATTGCCGTCTTCGGTCCTTTGGCTTTGTGTTCTATTACTTCTTCCATCTGGTTCCATGCACCGCAGTTCGGACATTTGCCCATCCATTTAGGAGACTGATATCCGCAGGCCATGCATTCAAACGTTGATTTCGTTTTCGCCAAAAAAGTTCCTCCTGATTCAATATGTTATTATTGTAAACTGTTTCATCGGTCAATACAATAAAACCCCTAATGCAATAGCATTAAGGGCATTGTCCCATGTTAACATTTAACTGGAAATCATTTATATTTCTTCAGCCACTCGCTCTTTTTTGTCGATAGTGAACGCTTCGTCTTTGTAATCGATGACGATGTCCTGCCCTGCGAGCGTTTCACCTTTTAACAGCTCTTCTGACAATTTATCTTCAATGTTTTTCTGAATTGAACGTGCCAGCGGTCTTGCACCATATTCAGGGTCATAACCTTCCTCAGCCACTTTTTCTTTTGCAGCATCTGTCAAAGTAATGACGATATCCTGTTCTTTCAGACGTTTGGCAAGATCTTCAACCATCAATGTGACAATTTTTTTCAAGTGATCTTTTTCGAGCTTATGGAAGACGATGATATCATCCACGCGGTTCAAAAACTCAGGACGGAACTGGTTTTTCAGTTCATCCATCATCGTTTTACGGATTGTTTCGTAATCCGGACCGACATCACTTGCACCGAAACCGACAAACTTGCTGTCTTTCAGTTCCTGTGCACCGACGTTCGAAGTCATAATGATCACCGTATTACGGAAATCAACTGTACGGCCCTGTGAATCTGTCAGGCGACCATCGTCCAGTACTTGCAGCAGCATGTTGAAGACATCCGGATGGGCTTTTTCGATCTCATCGAACAAAATAACTGAGTAAGGTTTACGACGTACTTTCTCAGTCAGCTGACCGCCTTCTTCATGACCGACATATCCTGGAGGTGAACCGACTAAACGTGACACACTATGTTTCTCCATGAACTCACTCATGTCGACACGAATCATCGCATCTTCTTCACCGAACATCGCTTCAGCAAGTGCTTTCGCAAGCTCTGTCTTACCGACCCCGGTTGGTCCTAAGAAGATGAAGCTGCCGATTGGACGCTTCGGATCTTTCAGGCCGGCCCGTGCACGACGCACAGCTTTTGAAATAGATTCCACCGCATCAGACTGACCAATGACACGGTCATGCAGGATTTCTTCAAGATTTAATAGTTTTGCTGATTCAGTTTCAGCGATTTTGTTCAATGGAATACCTGTCCACTGGGCAACAACCATTGCAATATCATCTGCTGTTACTGATGATTCAGTCTGACCCTGCGCTTTTTTCCATTCTTTTTTCGTTTCATCCAGCTGTTGTTCAAGCTTGGATTGTTTATCGCGAAGTGCTGCAGCTTGTTCGAATTCCTGAGAATGAACAGCTGAGTCTTTTTCTTTTTTGACCTGTTCAAGCTCTGTTTCCATCTCTTTTAAGCTTGGCGGTGTAATATGGTTACGCAGTCTGACTTTTGACCCTGCTTCATCGATTAAGTCGATGGCTTTATCAGGCAGGAAGCGGTCAGAAATGTAGCGGTCACTCATTTTGACGGCTGCTTCCAGTGCTTCGTCTGTAATCGTAATTCTATGGTGAGCTTCGTAGCGGTCGCGAAGACCTTTGACGATTTCAATGGCGTCTTCAACATTCGGTTCGTTGACTGTAACCGGTTGGAAACGACGTTCAAGCGCCGCATCTTTCTCGATATATTTGCGGTATTCTTCGAGCGTTGTCGCACCGATACATTGAAGTTCGCCGCGGGCAAGCGCTGGTTTTAAAATATTCGAAGCATCGATGGCACCTTCCGCACCGCCTGCACCGATCAATGTATGAAGTTCATCGATAAATAGAATAATATTCCCTGCAGAATGGATTTCTTCCATGACTTTTTTCAGACGTTCTTCGAATTCACCGCGGTATTTAGTCCCAGCAACGACAGTTCCCATATCAAGACTCATCACACGTTTGTCCTTCAATGTTTCCGGTACTTCGTTGTTGACGATAGCTTGTGCCAGACCTTCGACGATTGCTGTTTTACCGACCCCGGGCTCACCGATCAGTACTGGATTGTTCTTCGTCCGACGGCTTAATACTTCAATCACTCTCATGATTTCGCTGCTGCGTCCGATAACTGGATCCAGCGTTCCGTCTTTAGCGATGACTGTCAAATCGCGTGCCAGACCATCAAGTGTTGGTGTGGCCTGTGATTTAGCAGATTGTGAGTTTTTAGCGCTCATTTCGGGGCTGCCTAGTAATTTCACGACTTGTGCACGTGCTTTTGTAATATTCAAGTCAAGGTTTGCTAAGACGCGTGCTGCAACGCCTTCGTTCTCGCGGATCAGACCTAGTAAAATATGCTCTGTACCCACGAATGAATGGTTAAGTTTGCGTGCTTCATCCAATGACAGTTCAATGACTTTCTTAGCTCGTGGTGTATATTGAATAGTTCCTGACATTTCAGAACCGTGACCGATCAACTGTTCTACTTCAGTGATGATCTTTTCTTCAGTGACATCGAATGTCGCCAGTACTTTTGCAGCAATACCTTCAGGCTCTTTGACAAGACCTAACAGTAAGTGCTCTGTACCAATATTATTATGCTGTAATCTAATCGCTTCTTCCTGCGCATGAGCAAGCACTCGCTGCGCACGTTCTGTTAATTTTCCAAACACGATATATGTCCTCCTTTAAAGATGTTCTCTTAACATCTTTGCTCGTTTTTCATTGACGGTTAAATCTTCATCTATTGTTGCTAAAAATGGCGGCTGAATCGCAACCATCAGCTCGTTGAATCGGAACGGCATCTGTTCAACAATACCCATATCGATACCCATTTTCAGTTCACTTAATCTTAAACTTGCTTCTTCAGCAGTGATGAGCTGGGCATACTTCAAAATGCCGAGACTTCTATTGACGCGGTCTGCAGTCTCGATATAATCGTAATCTTTCAAGCGTTGCCGCATGCCTTCTTCTTCACTGATAATCTGTTCGACAATCTGCTTCAAGTCTTCAATAATCGCTTCTTCTGTCTTACCGAGCGTCAGCTGATTGGATACTTGATAGACATGGCCGAGCGCCTGCGTCCCTTCACCGTATATACCGCGGATCGTATAGCCGAAGCGGTTGATTGCCTGGGCAATACGGCTCATCCGGTTCATAATGGATAATCCCGGGAGATGCAGCATAACGCTTGCACGTAGACCAGTCCCAATATTCGTCGGGCATGTCGTTAAATAACCGAGCGTCTCATCAAAGGACAACGTCAGCTTCTCATCTATCAGACTATCCACTTCCAGCGCCTTAGCATAGAGCTCATCAAGCGATAATTCGCGGCCGAGCACTTGAATACGAAGATGATCTTCTTCATTGACCATAATGCTGACTGACTCATCATCATTTAAAAATACTGCTCCGTGATTCTGCGTCAACAGTTCTTTGCTGACCAAATGTTTGACCACAAGCATCAGCCGTTCATTATTATTCAGTTCACTCAGCCGCACTTCTTCATAATGAGGTTTGAGCACATTCGACACTTCGGCAAGTACGGCTTCTGCTGTGTCGTCATCGTACATAAGCGGATGAACAAAATTTTCAAGGTTTCTGGCAAGACGGATGCGGGAGCTTAAAATAATAGGTTTCTCCGATTCCTGCTGCATCCAGTCGCTGAGTGTGTGACTTAAATGTTTATCCAGCATTTATTCCGCCTCACTTTCCTTCAATGCTTTAATTTCATCTCTGACAAGAACAGCCTGTTCAAAGTCTTGAACTTCCACCAGTTCTTTCAGCTGCTGCTCAAGTGTTTCAATTTTCTTCTTGCGAGCAATCTTCTCGGCAGATTTAAGCGGAGCTTTTCCGATATGCTTCTGATTGCCTGCCTGCACGCGTTCTACAATGCGGGGCAAGTAGGTTTGAAAGGTGTCGTAGCACGTACTGCAGCCGAATTTGCCGATATGCAGCGACTCACGCAGTGTCAATCCACAGTTCGGACACACTTCCTGGCGACCATTGATTTCTCCGGAAGCCAGAAGATGCTTGAGCAGTTGGTTCATTGTGAATTCATCTTCGTTATAGTTCATCTATGTTCTCTCCCTTACTACTGATATTGAATGACAGTCAGTACATTCTTCAGTATATTGGCACGAATACGATCTCTGTAAGGAATATCTACAAGCAGTGTATCCCGGTGGAGCGTCACTGATAGCAGCCGTTTTTCGCGTCTTGTAATCAGTTCATTTTGATATAAACCTTCTATGATATGTTCAGCATCCTGCTGAGAAATCTGGTTACCTGTCAATTCTTTCAGATGATTGATAAAAGCGGACTGGTTGCTGGATTCAATTTTTGTGATGCGTATATACCCGCCACCGCCCCGCTTACTTTCAATCGCATAGCCATGCTCATTAGTGAATCTTGTTTTGATGACGTAGTTTAATTGAGACGGGACGCAATCAAATTTTTCAGCAATATGTGCACGTTTAATTTCAACAACATCGCCGCTTTGTTCGAGCAGCTGTTTTAAATATTGTTCAATAATATCCGACATATTTTTCATGACTTCACCTCTTTTTGACCATCTTTGACTTTATTATATGGCCTATCTACTTCAAGTGCAAATAATATGTTTTTATCTGCTCTTTACATTAAATTGATAAACAGTTAGTGAATGATTAAAATTTTTGTACCGCTTTCATTATAATTGTAGTATGATATTAAAAGCGAAAAAAATAGAACTTATCAAATAAAGAGGTGTCTTACATTGAATTATATTATTGGTATTATTGGTCTGGCTGTCTTCCTGCTCCTTGCCTGGGTCATCAGTTCAGATAAAAAGAAAGTCAGATGGCAGTATATCGGCCTGATGATGGTCATTCAGTTCCTGCTTGCCTTCCTGCTGCTCAAAACGCCGTACGGTATTAAATTTGTCGGCTGGCTTGCCACTGGATTCGGCTATTTACTAGGATACGCAGAACAAGGTGTGAACTTCGTGTTTGCTGGTCTTGAAAATCCTGCTGTCGGTGATCAGCCTGCTGCATCAACATTCTTCATGGATGTACTGCTTCCTATTACATTCATTTCAGCACTGATCGGTATTTTGCAGTATCTCAAAATTTTACCGTTCATCATCAAATACTTAGGTCTTGCGATTTCTAAAATTAACGGTATGGGTAAACTTGAGTCCTACAATGCAGTCGCTTCAGCGATTCTTGGTCAATCTGAAGTATTCATTTCACTTAAGAAGCAACTGCCTTACATTCCGAAGCATCGTCTGTATACATTGACAGCGTCGGCGATGTCTACTGTTTCATTGTCCATCGTTGGTGCTTACTTCTCAATGATTAAGCCGGAGTACGTCGTTACGGCGATTGTACTGAACTTATTCGGTGGTTTCATCATCGCTTCTATCATCAATCCTTACCGGGTATCTGAAGAAGAAGAGAATGATGTGATTATGACAGACGAAGGCGAAAAGCAGTCATTCTTCGAAATGCTCGGTGAGTATATTCTTGACGGTTTCAAAGTAGCAATCATCGTCGGTGCGATGCTGATTGGTTATATCGCATTGATTGCTATGCTGAATGGTATCGTCGATGCATTCACACCAGGAGACATGAATTTCCAGACAATCCTTGGTTATGTCTTTGCACCACTTGCTTTCTTAACAGGTATCGCTTGGGATGATGCGGTACGTGCAGGTTCAATTATGGCCACTAAACTCGTATCTAACGAGTTTGTCGCGATGCTGGATGTTCAGAATATCGTCAACAATAAAACAGGTGAGTTATCTGAACGTGCCATTGGTATCGTTTCAGTCTTCTTAGTATCATTTGCCAACTTCTCATCTATCGGGATTATCGCTGGTGCGATTAAATCGCTGAATGATAAGCAAGGTGATGTTGTCGCTCGTTTCGGTCTTAAGTTACTCTACGGTGCGACGCTTGTCTCATTCATCTCTGCGACTATCGCAGGCTTCTTCCTGTAATAAAAAAAGCTTCGAAATCAATTGATTTCGAAGCTTTTTTTAGTAGTCCTCTACGATGATATAAGTCGCTTTGATCGGCCCGTGGACACCGACCACCAGCTTCATTTCAATATCTGCAGAATTGGACGGACCTGTGATCAAGTTGATGCATGTCGGAAAATCTGCATCGTTGTTTCTCTGGTCAATCTGCTCTGCTGCCTGTGTAAACCGTGGGACTATTGTCGACTTCGGAATAATCGCAATATATGTAGCCGGCAGCAGGCTGACACTGCGACCCTTCCCTTTATCTGCGTACAGCACTACTGTCGCACTTTCAGCAAGTGTCACATCACTGAAGGTGATACCGATATTAGCGCGTTCTGCAACCTCGATATTCTCCGCACCTTTTGCCTCATCCCAGATGAAAGTATCATACTGTTTCAAATCAATATTCAACTCATCAAAACGAGGATCATTCCAGGCGATGACCTCTCCACCGCCGTATGTGGCAATGACACGTGCAAGCACCTCATTCACGTCACTTGAACGGGTCTCAATGATATCTGTATGGATGGCAATACTGTGCTGTTTCATCACCTCTACCAGCTCATCCTGTGATAAGCCCGCTAATGTCTTATCCTGCGGTCTGAACTGCCAGTCCGGCTTGGTCACCTGTCTAGGCATAGGTCTTGATAAGTTCTGGCTGATATTCTTAAGAAATCGATCTTTATTGTGAATAGTTCCTGTCATTAATCCTTACCTCTTTTCAGCCGGTTTTTCATCCAGTCTCTGAAGTTCTCATCATCAGGCATCGGGAAATCTCTCGTATCCGTCCATGCACGGAGCGGTTTCGGCCCTTTTGTAATCATATGCACTTCTTTATTCTCAAATGGAGACATCAAGGATGGTGCCATCTTTGTACCGTACTTGAAAAGTGTCGCCTGCGAAGCCCCTACTCCGAACCCTTTCATGACAAGACGTTCCGCCATTGGGGTCATCTTCTTTTCCTCGGCGATAACCTGGCGATGCTTCAGCAGTAAATCATGGAGCGGAATCTTCACGGGACAGGCTTCTGTACAGGCGCCGCATAATGTTGACGCGTACGGCAGTTCGCTGTATTCCTCGTATCCACCGAGTAGTGGAGACAAGACAGCGCCTACCGGTCCCGGATAGATGGAGCCGTACGAATGACCGCCGACCTGACGGTACACTGGACAGACATTGACGCAGGCCGCACAGCGGATACACTGCAGAATAGACTGAAACTGTGTCCCCAGTATTTTGGAGCGCCCGTTATCTACGATGACCAGATGAAACTCCTCCGGTCCGTCGATCTCATCTTCAGCACGCGGGCCCGTAAGCGTCGTCACATAGCTTGTCAGCCTCTGTCCTACCGCACTACGCGTCAGCATAGAGACCAGCACTTCCATCTCACTATGGCTCGGCACGATACGTTCCATACCCATAACTGTAATCTGCGTCTTCGGCAATGTTGTCACCATGCGCGCATTTCCTTCATTTGTCACAAGTGTAAAGGAACCGCTCTCAGCGACCGCGAAGTTACAGCCTGTGATGCCGACATCTGCACTTAAGAACTCTTCACGCAGCTTCTGGCGTGCAAAGAGCGCTAAATCTTCCGGCTGGGAGGTACGGTCATATCCTAGCTTGTCATGGAAGACAGCCTGAATCTGTTCCTTATTTTTGTGAAGTGCAGGCGCCACAATATGAGAAGGTGGATCGTGATCATCAACCTGCAGAATATACTCCCCAAGGTCAGTCTCAACGACTGAACAGCCGACTGCTTCCATCGCCTGGTTCAGTCCGATCTCTTCAGTGACCATTGATTTTGACTTAGCGACCTTCTTGGCATTTTTGTCTTTCAGCACTTGCTGGACATACTCGTTTGCTTCTTCAGCCGTTTCTGCAAAGAAGACATGCCCGCCGCGCTTACTGACGTTCTCTGCCAGCATATTAAGATAATAATCCAGATTTGCGAGGGTGTGCTGACGAATCTCCTCGGAGTGGCTGCGCCATTCCTCCCAGTTCCCGAGCTCTTCCTGTGCCTTCAGCTTACGCTCACGCAGACGGTCCTGTGCACTCGATACTGCACCTCGCATAAACGTATCTTTAAGTTCTGTCTTGACCGCTTTTTTGAATGTCTCCTCACCAATTTTCATGCTCATAATGTGACCGCCTCCACTTGATTATTGAGAATCTCAACAATGTGGACCACCTTAACATCTGCGCCGCGTCGTTTCAGCCTGCCAGAGATGTTCATCAGACAGCTGGCGTCACCGCCGACCAAATAATCTGCGCCACTCTCTAGGATACAGTCCACTTTCTCATCAACCATCTCGCCGGATACGTCGTGCATCTTAACTGCAAACGTGCCGCCGAAACCACAGCAGTTATAGTATTGGGGCAGCTCAACCACTTCCAGTCCTTCTACTTCAGCAAGTAATTTCTTCGGTGCTGTCACATTGCCGAGCAGCCGCGTCATATGACATGATGGATGCATCGTAGCCTTACCCGTCAACTTCGCCCCGACATTTGTGATCCCCAGGACCTCAACAATGAACTGTGTGATTTCATAGGATTTATCTGCTAGACGCTGTGCCCGCAGCTGCCATACCGCATCGTCTTCAAATAAGTGCGGATAATGTTTGAACATTGTAATACAAGAACCTGACGGACTCACGACAACTTCCGAGTTCTCAAATGCCTTGATCATATTTTTAGCTGCCTTTTTGGCATCCTGAACGTAGCCGGAGTTATAGGCAGGTTGCCCGCAGCAGACCTGGGAACCAGGAAAATCGACTTCACAGCCCAGTTTTTCAAGCAATTCTACCGTCGCAATTCCTACTTTTTTCTCAAACACATCTACAAGACATGTGCTAAACAAACTCACTTTCATCATAACCACCCTTTCTCCTCTCTGTGCCCAACAGAGTTTATAGTCATCAGATGACCATATGATTATGAATACAAGTTTATGTCACCTAACGTTTTTTTGCAACCGCTTAATCGATATTTAAATGAGCCATCAATACCTGCTCGACTTCTTCAAGGTGCGCAATCATATACTTCGCCGCTTTGTCACTATCTCTTTCAGCAATCGCTTCGTAGATTTCACGATGCTCGTGATATAAGCGTTCAATCGTTTTTGCCTGGGTATAAAGCCAGATTTTCCGTGTTTCCTTCATCGTGGTTTTCATGACATCTGACACGTCAGATAGAAGCTTTTTCAGTAAACTGTTATTGGTGGCTTCAGCAATCGCCATATGAAATTCGAGATCACTCATTTCACCGAGTTCATTCTCTGAAATGGCCTGCTTCATTTTAAGCAGTGCTGCCTGAATATTCTTCAGCTGCTCATCCGTATGCTGAATAGCTGCTATTTTGACGGCACCGACCTCAATCATCTTTCTGACTTCTAACAGTTCCTCAATATCTTTCTTCTTAAAGATTGCCATCTCCACTGTAAATGCTTTAGGGCTGCTGGCCTTTACAAATGTCCCTTCACCATGTCTGATATCCACCATTCCCATGACTCTCAAAGCATTTAATGCCTCTCTGATAGATGCCGGCCCTACGCCATACTCACTGGCAAGACTCTGAATAGAAGGCAGTTTCTCTCCCTCTACAAGTTGCCCCGATCTAATATTGTCACTGATGATATCGGCAATTTCTTCATACAACTTCTTCTTCTCGATACGTCCCAAGTCATCTTCCTCCATAATAGTTATAGTTGTATTATAGCAAATGCAGCCCTCTGGCTATGAAATGAGAGAACGAAATCTGAAGTATAGAATATTCAGAAAATAAATTGTTGAAAGCGTTTTTTTGATATGATAATATAAAGGGGCAACTCAACTGGTCATCTGATGACTATATGTTCAAGGGGGATATATGAAAACAAAACCAACTAAAATTCGCTGGTATTTTATGTTTGCGTTCTTTATCATCGGCGTTATCGCTTATATGGATCGCTCTAACATCTCAATTATTGCCGGCCCTATGATGGAAGACTTAAACATGAATAAAACCCAGTTCGGGTTACTCGCATCATTCTTTTCTTTAGGTTACGCCTTGATGCAGGTGCCTGCAGGTATCATGGCTGAAAAATTCGGTCCTAAGAGAATGTTGACCATCGCTCTCGTCTGGTGGAGTGCCTTTACGATTCTGACGGGGCTTGTCAAGCACCATGGTCTTCTGTATGCGATTCGCTTCTTATTCGGTGTAGGTGAAGGGCCGATGTATCCGTCTAATGCAGTATTCAATACATACTGGTTCCGCAAGACAGAAAAAGGACGTGCTTCAAGTGCGCTCCTCGCTGGCAGTTATTTCGGACCTGTCTTAGCACCCTTTGTTACGATTGCCATTACACAGGCGTTCGGGTGGCAGGCTGTCTTTGTTATTTTCGGACTCATCGGTATCGTAATCGCTCTGCTCTGGGCAGTGATTGCCAAAGACCTGCCTGAGCACCATAAATGGGTCAATGAAGCTGAAAGAGAACTGATCATGGCAGAACGTGATACAGTTGACACTAACAAAACAAGTGCACCTTGGCGGAAGTTTTTCGGGCGTTTCAGTTTTTATGCTATTGCCGCGCAGTATTTTGTCGTACAGTTTGTTATTGCGCTATTCCTGATATGGCTGCCGACTTATCTGGCAGAGGAGTATCATGTTCAGCTGAAAGATATGGGTACATTTGCCGCTGTTCCTTGGCTTGCAATGTTCATCCTGATCTTATCGGGTGGTACTATTTCAGATAAGATTATTTCCAGCGGCTATTCCAAGTTTGCCGGACGTGGCATCATTGCTATCATAGGCTTTGCTGTCTTCTGCGGCGCACTTTACTTCTCATTGATGGCTAAAGATGTCCATATCGCTATCATCTGGTTCTCTCTTTCTTTAGGTGGAATCGGCTTATCAATGGGGATGAGCTGGGCAGCAGCCACTGACCTTGGAAGAAACTTCTCAGGCACTGTGTCAGGCTGGATGAATTTATGGGGTAATATCGGCGCACTTATCAGTCCGATTCTATGCGGTTTTCTGGCCGACAAGATCGGCTGGACCAATACGCTCATGCTGACAATTATCCCGGTGATCTTCGCTATCATCATGTGGTTTTTTGTCAAACCGGATCAGCCTCTTCTTACAGAAGAAAAATAAAAGCTCAAAGAGGGTCAGTCCCTCTTTGAGCTTTTATTGTCCAATTATACCTTCAGCGTTTCCTCCGTTAAAGGCAACAATTTCCTCTATTTCATGGCGGCTGCTATCATGCGGCGCTTTCACACCTTTACCAATCGCAATGAACATGACGGGTACATACCGTTCTTTATTGATACTTAAAGCATCCAGCACTTCATCACGTTCAAAACCACCAATCGGATTCGTATCATAGCCATGATCCTTAGCGATCAGCATCAGCTGCATAGCGGCTAAGTTGGCATCCATCATCCCTTGTATCTGAAGTGCTTCAGCAGGTACCTGTGAGAATGATTCTTTCATATAAGCCACATTGGTTTTCATGACATCCTCAGGCATATAGCCCAGTTCAACATTTTTGCCATAAATCTTTTCTAGATCTTCTGCATGTCTATTATCTGATAATACGAGAATAAATGCAGCACTTGTCTCTAGCTGACGAGTATTGAAACGCACTAAATCTTTGATGCTGGCTTTCGCTTCATCAGATTCCACAACAACGAAGCGCCATGGCTGTAGATTAACGGATGATGGTGCTTCTGTAGCAAGTTTAATCATTTCGAGCATTTCTTCGTGCGGAATTTTGACGTTCGGATCGAATTCCTTGACTGATTTTCTCGCTTTGATTGCTTCTGTAAGTGTCAGATTCATTATATAAAACTCCTTTAAATATAATGTCACATTATATCGCCATTCAGACTAAAAATCCTGCTAGCTGTTTGCAAAAAAGCCACCGGCCTATGCCGGTGACTTCTATTTGTTTTGAGCAGCCATCTCTTCGATGAAATATTTCATAATCTTGATGTCATCTGTCAGCTCTGGATGAAATGAAATACCTAAATATTTACCCTGTCTCACCGCTACCATCTTATCTTCTACTTCACTTAAGATTTCTACCCCATCACCTACTGAGACGATGTGCGGTGCACGGATGAAGACCGCGTTGACCTGTTCTTCTATGCCCTTTACATCAAGCTCTGCTTCAAAACTATCCACTTGTCTGCCGAAAGAATTACGGCGGACTTTGATATCCATTTTCTTTAGATGCCCTTCTTCATAGCCTTCTATTTCATCAGCGAGAAGAATTAGACCGGCACAAGTGCCATACATCGGCAGTTCACTTTCCCGTAATGCTTCCGTAAAACCATAGAGGTCCATCAGACGGCGCATCGTTGTTGATTCCCCGCCTGGCAGCACAAGGCCATCAAGCTCTTTCAGCTGTTCGACGTGCTTAACCGGAATCCCTGTATGACCGCTCTGCTCAATCTGCATTAAATGTTCACGTACTGCTCCTTGCAGCGCAAGTACTCCAATCTTCATCTTACCAGCCACGTTCCTGCATTCTTTCTTCAAGTGAAAGAGAATTGATATCTAAGCCTTTCATCGCTGCGCCAAGTTCCTTAGACAGCTCACCGATCAGTTCATAGTCCTGATAGTGTGTAGTCGCTTGTACAATGGCTTTTGCAAATTTTTCAGGTGATTCTGATTTGAAGATACCAGAACCGACGAACACACCGTCCGCGCCCAGTTCCATCATTAATGCTGCATCAGCTGGTGTCGCGACACCGCCTGCAGCAAAGTTCACAACCGGTAACTTACCGAGTGCTTTAATTTCTTTTAAGACTTCATAAGGGGCACCCAGTAATTTTGCTTCTGTCATAATCTCATCATCGTTCATCACTGATAATTTACGAACTTGTGCGTTTACTTTACGTAAGTGACGCACTGCTTCTACGATATTACCTGTCCCCGGTTCGCCTTTTGTACGGAGCATTGCAGCCCCTTCACCGATACGACGCGCAGCTTCACCTAAGTCACGGCAACCGCAGACGAATGGCACTGTGAACTCATCTTTCTTTAAATGAAACTCTTCGTCAGCAGGCGTCAGCACTTCAGATTCATCGATATAATCCACACCCATCGCTTCTAATACACGTGCTTCTGTAATATGACCGATACGACCTTTAGCCATAACCGGTATAGAAACAGCGTTCATCACTTCTTCAACGATACGTGGATCAGCCATACGCGCGACGCCGCCCGCTTTACGGATATCACTTGGCACACGTTCCAATGCCATAACCGCCACAGCACCCGCTGCTTCAGCCAGTTTAGCCTGTTCCGCGTTGACAACGTCCATGATGACGCCACCTTTTTGCATTTCTGCCATACCGCGTTTCACTTTATCAGAACCTACAATTTTAGACATGCATTACACTCTCCTTGTTGTTATTACAAAGATTACTGTATAATAATATCTGGCATTAAAAAAGTATCAGTTTTTATAATTTTAATAAGGTCAGTGATAACGATGGAACTCCTTACTTACCCTTTTACAGAAGATCGCTATTTATATCAGCAGCTCTACCAGTTCATCAAAGACGACATATTGACAGGACGCTTGACATTCAATGAAAAGCTCCCATCGAAACGCAAGCTGAGTCAACATTTAGGCATCAGTCAGACCACTGTAGAAATTGCTTATCAACAGCTTCAGGACGAAGGATTCATTTACTCGAAACCGAAAGTCGGCTATTTTGTGGAAGACATTAAGACAGTCAACAGTGCCCCACGAAATACGACTGAAGATATCAGTCTTAACGAAGCAGTCGACCATTTATCATTAACAATCGAAGACAGTCACCAGCCGAAGTTTCCTTTTCAGTTGTTCCGAAAGTACGCAAGGGATGCCTTTGAAATGGAGCAGAGCGTCTTACTGGAACGCGGTGACCATCAAGGTGAGCCTGCACTACGCAACGAAATTAGACGGTACCTCTATCATTCGCGCGGTGTCAACTGTAAGAACGAAGAAATTATTATCGGCAGCTCTACAGAACAGTTATTCTCACTATTGACACATCTTCTGCCAGGTGCATCCTATCTTCTTGAAAATCCGGGTTATCCTACTATTCGTCGAGTACTTGAATATGAACATATCCCTTACAGAAACATACACGTTGACGATGAAGGCATCATTGTAGATGAACTTACTGGAAATGGTAGTATTGTCCATGTCACACCAAGCCATCAATTCCCGACAGGTGCCGTACTGTCAGCAGGACGAAGAACTGAACTTCTGGCCTGGGCCGCAGCCGACGAAGCACATTACATCATAGAAGATGACTACGACAGCGAATTCAGATACAAAGGACGCCCTCTGAAAGCACTGCAAGGAATGGACAGCAGCGAGAAAGTAATCTACATGAGTACTTTTTCAAAATCCATTTTCCCAAGTATCCGTATCGCATATATGGTGCTCCCACCATTATTGTTACAGCGCTATAGACAGCTCCCGCATAAGCCAAGTATCACAGTGCCAAGACATATGCAGTATATCGTTACACAGTTTATGCAGGACGGGGAGTTTGAACGAAATATCAATCGTATGAGAAAGATATACAAAAGGAAGCTGGAACTTACACTTGCTGCCCTTGAACCATATAAAGAACGGATCAATATTAGAGGCGAGTATGCAGGAATGCATTTTATAGTAGAAGTCAAAGGGGCAGACACTATCAGCGATAAAATCAAGCAGCTCGATGTCAAAGTGAATATGTTGAGTGACTATATGGATGAAGATAAAAACGAAGCTTATAATCATTTTGTACTAGGCTTCGGAGGATTAGAAGATCATGATATAGAAAAAGTAATGACAAGCTTAATGACTGAGCTCCTTTGAAAGAGCCTGATGATCAGTTTTTCAGGACCGTTCAGCCGGAAGAACGCAAAAAAAAGAGACCTGAACGGTCTCGAGTGCGGCTCATCGCATCATATTTCTGCCCGGCAACGTCCTACTCTCACGGGACGTCAGTCCAACTACCATCGGCGCTAGAGAGCTTAACTTCTGTGTTCGGTATGGGAACAGGTGTGACCTCTCTGCCATCGTCACCAGACAGACGGGGAATATACCCTCAAAACTAGATAGGCATGAAGAAGAGATTCAACCGGCAATGCCGATAATCTATAAAATTGATTAAGTCTTCGATCGATTAGTATCCGTCAGCTCCACACATCACTGTGCTTCCACCTCGAACCTATTGACCTCATCATCTTTGAGGGATCTTATAACCGAAGTTGGGAAATCTCATCTTGAGGGGGGCTTCATGCTTAGATGCTTTCAGCACTTATCCCGTCCATACATAGCTACCCAGCTATGCCGCTGGCGCGACAACTGGTACACCAGAGGTATGTCCATCCCGGTCCTCTCGTACTAAGGACAGCTCCTCTCAAATTTCCTACGCCCACGACGGATAGGGACCGAACTGTCTCACGACGTTCTGAACCCAGCTCGCGTACCGCTTTAATGGGCGAACAGCCCAACCCTTGGGACCGACTACAGCCCCAGGATGCGATGAGCCGACATCGAGGTGCCAAACCTCCCCGTCGATGTGAACTCTTGGGGGAGATAAGCCTGTTATCCCCGGGGTAGCTTTTATCCGTTGAGCGATGGCCCTTCCATGCGGAACCACCGGATCACTAAGTCCGTCTTTCGACCCTGCTCGACTTGTAGGTCTCGCAGTCAAGCTCCCTTGTGCCTTTACACTCTGCGAATGATTTCCAACCATTCTGAGGGAACCTTTGAGCGCCTCCGTTACTCTTTAGGAGGCGACCGCCCCAGTCAAACTGCCCGCCTGACACTGTCTCCCACCACGATAAGTGGTGCGGGTTAGAAAGTCAACACAGCCAGGGTAGTATCCCACCAGCGCCTCCACGTAAGCTGGCGCTCACGCTTCAAAGGCTCCTACCTATCCTGTACAAGCTGTGCCGAATTTCAATATCAGGCTGCAGTAAAGCTCCACGGGGTCTTTCCGTCCTGTCGCGGGTAACCTGCATCTTCACAGGTACTATGATTTCACCGAGTCTCTCGTTGAGACAGTGCCCAAATCGTTACGCCTTTCGTGCGGGTCGGAACTTACCCGACAAGGAATTTCGCTACCTTAGGACCGTTATAGTTACGGCCGCCGTTTACTGGGGCTTCAATTCGTAGCTTCGCAGATGCTAACCACTCCTTTTAACCTTCCAGCACCGGGCAGGCGTCAGCCCCTATACGTCACCTTACGGTTTTGCAGAGACCTGTGTTTTTGATAAACAGTCGCTTGGGCCTATTCACTGCGGCTCTTCAGGGCTTGCACCCTAAAAAGCACCCCTTCTCCCGAAGTTACGGGGTCATTTTGCCGAGTTCCTTAACGAGAGTTCGCTCGCTCACCTTAGAATTCTCATCTTGACTACCTGTGTCGGTTTGCGGTACGGGCACCTAATTTCTAACTAGAGGCTTTTCTTGGCAGTGTGAAATCAACGACTTCGCTACTATAATTTCGCTCCCCGTCACATCTCAACCTTGATGAGCACCGGATTTGCCTAATGCTCAGTCTTGATGCTTGGACGTACATAACCAACAGTACGATCGCCTATCCTTCTGCGTCCCCCCATCGTTCAAACAATCTTAGGTGGTACAGGAATATCTACCTGTTATCCATCGCCTACGCCTGTCGGCCTCGGCTTAGGTCCCGACTAACCCAGAGCGGACGAGCCTTCCTCTGGAAACCTTAGTCAATCGGTGGACGGGATTCTCACCCGTCTTTCGCTACTCACTCCGGCATTCTCACTTCCAAGCGCTCCACATGTCCTTGCGGTCATGCTTCGACGCCCTTGGAACGCTCTCCTACCATTGTCCGTAAGGACAATCCACAGCTTCGGTAATATGTTTAGCCCCGGTACATTTTCGGCGCAGCGTCACTCGACTAGTGAGCTATTACGCACTCTTTAAATGATGGCTGCTTCTAAGCCAACATCCTAGTTGTCTGGGCAACGCCACATCCTTTTCCACTTAACATATATTTTGGGACCTTAGCTGGTGGTCTGGGCTGTTTCCCTCTCGACTACGGACCTTATCACCCGCAGTCTGACTCCCGCATTAAATTATCTGGCATTCGGAGTTTGTCTGAATTCGGTAACCCGAGGGGGGCCCCTAGTCCAAACAGTGCTCTACCTCCAGTAATCATCATGCGAGGCTAGCCCTAAAGCTATTTCGGAGAGAACCAGCTATCTCCAGGTTCGATTGGAATTTCTCCGCTACCCACACCTCATCCGCTCACTTTTCAACGTAAGTCGGTTCGGTCCTCCATTCAGTGTTACCTGAACTTCAACCTGGACATGGGTAGATCACCTGGTTTCGGGTCTACGACCTGATACTCATTCGCCCTGTTCAGACTCGCTTTCGCTGCGGCTCCGCATCCACTGCTTAACCTTGCATCAAATCGTAACTCGCCGGATCATTCTACAAAAGGCACGCCATCACCCATTAACGGGCTCTGACTACTTGTAAGCACACGGTTTCAGGTTCTATTTCACTCCCCTTCCGGGGTGCTTTTCACCTTTCCCTCACGGTACTGGTTCACTATCGGTCACTAGAGAGTATTTAGCCTTGGGAGATGGTCCTCCCGGATTCCGACGGAATTCCACGTGTTCCGCCGTACTCAGGATCCACTCAGGAGGGAACAGCTTTTCGACTACAGGACCTTTACCTTCTCTGGTTGATTGTTCCAAAATCATTCGTCTAAACTGTTCTTTTGTAACTCCGTATTGAGTGTCCTACAACCCCAGAGTGCAGGCACTCTGGTTTGGGCTCTTCCCGTTTCGCTCGCCGCTACTCAGGGAATCGAGTTTTCTTTCTCTTCCTCCGGGTACTTAGATGTTTCAGTTCTCCGGGTGTGCCTTCTCATATGCTATGTATTCACATATGGATAACATGACATGACTCATGCTGGGTTTCCCCATTCGGAAATCTCTGGATCAAAGCTTACTTACAGCTCCCCAGAGCATATCGTCGTTAGTAACGTCCTTCATCGGCTTCTAGTGCCAAGGCATCCACCGTGCGCCCTTAATAACTTAATCTGTTATTAATAATGTGATGTCTGCATGAATGCAGACGCGCGATTTCAAGAATTCATAAAATGAACTCACTCGGTATTGCTTGGTAAAATCTTTTTCTTCTTCATTGCTTATCTAGTTTTCAAGGTACATTTTAAAATAATGGTGGGCCTAAATGGACTCGAACCATCGACCTCACGCTTATCAGGCGTGCGCTCTAACCAGCTGAGCTATAGGCCCATTTGAATGTATAAACATTCAAAACTGAATACAATATGTCAGACGTCAATTCCGAAGGAATCTCATGGATTCCTTTTCCGTATAATCCTTAGAAAGGAGGTGATCCAGCCGCACCTTCCGATACGGCTACCTTGTTACGACTTCACCCCAATCATCTGTCCCACCTTCGACGGCTAGCTCCTAAAAGGTTACTCCACCGGCTTCGGGTGTTACAAACTCTCGTGGTGTGACGGGCGGTGTGTACAAGACCCGGGAACGTATTCACCGTAGCATGCTGATCTACGATTACTAGCGATTCCAGCTTCATGTAGTCGAGTTGCAGACTACAATCCGAACTGAGAATGGTTTTATGGGATTTGCTTGACCTCGCGGTTTTGCTGCCCTTTGTACCATCCATTGTAGCACGTGTGTAGCCCAAATCATAAGGGGCATGATGATTTGACGTCATCCCCACCTTCCTCCGGTTTGTCACCGGCAGTCTCTCTAGAGTGCCCAACTGAATGATGGCAACTAAAGATAAGGGTTGCGCTCGTTGCGGGACTTAACCCAACATCTCACGACACGAGCTGACGACAACCATGCACCACCTGTCACTCTGTCCCCCGAAGGGGAACGCTCTGTCTCCAGAGTTGTCAGAGGATGTCAAGATTTGGTAAGGTTCTTCGCGTTGCTTCGAATTAAACCACATGCTCCACCGCTTGTGCGGGTCCCCGTCAATTCCTTTGAGTTTCAGTCTTGCGACCGTACTCCCCAGGCGGAGTGCTTAATGCGTTAGCTGCAGCACTGAGGGGCGGAAACCCCCCAACACTTAGCACTCATCGTTTACGGCGTGGACTACCAGGGTATCTAATCCTGTTTGATCCCCACGCTTTCGCACCTCAGCGTCAGTTACAGACCAGAGAGCCGCCTTCGCCACTGGTGTTCCTCCATATCTCTGCGCATTTCACCGCTACACATGGAATTCCACTCTCCTCTTCTGCACTCAAGTCTCCCAGTTTCCAATGACCCTCCCCGGTTGAGCCGGGGGCTTTCACATCAGACTTAAGAGACCGCCTACGCGCGCTTTACGCCCAATAATTCCGGATAACGCTTGCCACCTACGTATTACCGCGGCTGCTGGCACGTAGTTAGCCGTGGCTTTCTGGTAAGGTACCGTCAAGGTACGTTCAGTTACTAACGTACTTGTTCTTCCCTTACAACAGAGTTTTACGATCCGAAAACCTTCTTCACTCACGCGGCGTTGCTCCGTCAGACTTTCGTCCATTGCGGAAGATTCCCTACTGCTGCCTCCCGTAGGAGTCTGGGCCGTGTCTCAGTCCCAGTGTGGCCGATCACCCTCTCAGGTCGGCTACGCATCGTCGCCTTGGTGAGCCGTTACCTCACCAACTAGCTAATGCGCCGCGGGTCCATCTATAAGTGACAGCCGAAACCGTCTTTCACTGTTTCACCATGAGGTGAAACATATTATCCGGTATTAGCTCCGGTTTCCCGAAGTTATCCCAGTCTTATAGGTAGGTTACCCACGTGTTACTCACCCGTCCGCCGCTGACTTCAAGGAGTGCAAGCACCCCGTCTGTCCGCTCGACTTGCATGTATTAGGCACGCCGCCAGCGTTCATCCTGAGCCAGGATCAAACTCTCCATAATAGTTTGTTTGATAAAAGCTCTTTGATTGGTTGAGCCAATCACTCTTCAGCAAGTACTTAAAGTACTCAAATTATTGGAATTAACGTTGACATATTGTCATTCAGTTTTCAATGTTCAGTATCATCAAATAATGGTGGAGACTAGCGGGATCGAACCGCTGACCTCCTGCGTGCAAAGCAGGCGCTCTCCCAGCTGAGCTAAGCCCCCATCTATTGAAGTAAGTCGGGAAGACAGGATTCGAACCTGCGACCCCTTGGTCCCAAACCAAGTGCTCTACCAAGCTGAGCTACTTCCCGTTGATAAAAATAATGGCGCGCCCGAGAGGAGTCGAACCCCTAACCTCTTGATCCGTAGTCAAACGCTCTATCCAATTGAGCTACGGGCGCTGATTAATTTGAATGGTGCCGAGGACCGGAATCGAACCGGTACGGTAATCACTTACCGCAGGATTTTAAGTCCTGTGCGTCTGCCAGTTCCGCCACCCCGGCTAGTGAATCAGTATAATTAAAATGGAGCGAAAGACGGGATTCGAACCCGCGACCCCAACCTTGGCAAGGTTGTATTCTACCACTGAACTACTTTCGCTAATATGGTGCGGATGAAGGGAGTCGAACCCCCACGCCCGTGAAGGCGCTAGATCCTGATTCTAGTGCGTCTGCCAGTTCCGCCACACCCGCAAAATAAATGAGCCATAGAGGATTCGAACCTCTGACCCTTTGATTAAAAGTCAAATGCTCTACCAACTGAGCTAATGGCTCAAGCTAGAAATGGTGCCGGAAAAAGGACTTGAACCCTCAACCTACTGATTACAAGTCAGTTGCTCTACCAGTTGAGCTATTCCGGCATAATAAAATGGTGGAGGATGACGGGATCGAACCGCCGACCCTCTGCTTGTAAGGCAGATGCTCTCCCAGCTGAGCTAATCCTCCATAATGATTCTGCCCGGCAACGTCCTACTCTCACGGGACGTCAGTCCAACTACCATCGGCGCTAAAGAGCTTAACTTCTGTGTTCGGTATGGGAACAGGTGTGACCTCTTTGCCATCGTCACCAGACAAAAATCGAATACTTATTAAGTATAAAGATTTCATTTTGTTTTTGCAACAGTAAATTTTACACTTGCTTAACAATTGAAATCATTGTTTGATTCACAGTCGATTGTTATGTCACAAGCGACTTTTTTATATTACATGATTGCAAGATTGATGTCAACGGTTTTCCTTAACAAAATCTATAAAAATTGCCCGGCCTTGTCAGCCGGACATTCATTTATTACTTTTGTCTCATATAAGGGAATAATAACACGTCTCTAATAGATGGTGAATCAGTTAACAGCATGACTAAACGGTCGATACCGATGCCGAGTCCACCTGTAGGCGGCATCCCGTATTCCAGTGCTTCAATGAAATCATCATCCATCTCGTGTGCTTCGTCGTTTCCTTCTTCTTTCTCTACCATCTGTGCTTCAAAACGCTGACGCTGGTCGATCGGGTCATTCAATTCAGTGAAGGCATTCGCATGTTCGCGACGAACAATGAACAGCTCGAATCGATCTGTAAAGCGTTTGTCTTCTGGATTCTGCTTAGCAAGCGGAGAGATTTCTACCGGATGACCATAGATGAATGTCGGTTGAACGAGCTGCTCTTCGACTTTCTGTTCGAAAAATTCATTCAGAATATGACCGTATTTCATATTAGGTTTCACATCAATACCATGTTCTTTGGCCAATTGATGCGCTTCTTCATCTGATGAAACCTCATAGAAGTTCACACCTGTATATTCTTTTACCGCATCAACCATATGCCATCTGCGCCAGTTCGGTGCAAGGTTAATTTCTTCACCGTTGTAAGTGACGGTAGTAGAGCCAGTAACCTGCTCAGCGATATGAGCAATCAAAGATTCTGTTAAATCCATAATATCATTATAGTCAGCATACGCTTCGTACAATTCAATCATTGTGAATTCCGGGTTATGACGCGTAGATATTCCTTCGTTACGGAAAACACGGCCGATTTCGTATACTTTTTCAAGGCCGCCGACAATCAGACGTTTTAGATGAAGTTCAATGGCAATACGCATATATAGTGTCATATCAAGAGCATTATGATGTGTAACGAATGGTTTCGCTGCAGCACCACCTGCAATCGCGTGCATCATCGGTGTTTCTACTTCAAGGAAACCTTTTTGATTCAAGTAATTGCGCATCTCTTGAATGATACGGCTGCGTGTAATAAATGTCTGTGTTGATTCATCACTTGTGATTAAGTCGAGGTAACGTTGACGGTAGCGCTGTTCAACATCCTGCAGGCCGTGGAATTTATCAGGTAACGGACGCAGTGCTTTAGCGAGCATTTTAAATGATGTCGCTTTAACAGATAATTCACCTGTATTTGTTTTGAACATAACACCTTCGATGCCGACGATATCGCCTAGATCGGCATTGTTCCATAAGTCAAACTGTTCATCACCAATTTGATCTTTACGCACATAGATTTGGATCTGTCCTGTCAAATCTTTGACGTGTGCAAACCCTGCTTTACCTTTGCCGCGCTTTGTCATAATCCGTCCAGCAATTTTTGTATGTGATTCTTCTTCTTTGTCATGCAGTTCTTCTTTAGAGAATTGATCCCATTCTGCAGCGAGACTTGCTGCTGTTCCAGTTCTCTCAAATTTCTGACCGAATGGATCGATACCGAGGTCCAGCAGATCCTGCATTTTTTGGCGGCGGACCAGCATCTGGTCGTTTAATTCTTCTGTCATGGTTACACTCCTTCAGCTACTTTTTCTTCTTCCAGCACATTTTTTTCGAACGTTCTTAGTATATCAACTAATTCATCGCGTGTCTCGGCTGCATTGATTAATTTGCGGGCTTTACCGTTGCCTTTGACGCCTTTTAAATACCATGAAGCATGCTTGCGCATCTCCATGACCGCAATCTTTTCACCTTTCAGATGAATCAGACGGTCCAAATGCAGAATTGCGACGTCCATCTTCTCAGTGATAGAAGGTTCCGGTTTTAATTCACCTGTCTCCAGGTAGTGCACAGTCCGGTAAATCATCCAAGGATTGCCGAGTGCTTCGCGGCCGATCATTACAGCATCAACACCTGTTTCATCCAGCATTTTCTTGGCCAGTTCAGGAGAAGTCACATCACCATTACCAACGACAGGAATTGACACCGCTTCTTTAACTTGTTTGATGACATTCCAGTCGGCATGACCTTCGTACATCTGTACTCGTGTACGTCCATGGACTGCAATCGCTGCCGCTCCTGCTTTTTCAATCATCTTTGCATTTTCAACCGCATAAATATGGTCATCATCCCAGCCGATACGCATCTTCACCGTTACTGGTTTTGATACGGCTTCTACAACTGCAGAGACCATCTCATAAATTTTAGGTGGATCAAGCAGCCATCTTGCTCCTGCTTCACACTTGATGATCTTTGATACAGGACAGCCCATATTGATATCGATAATATCAGCTGTTGTATTCTGATCGACATATTTAGCTGCTTCTACAAGCGTCTCTTTTTCGCCACCGAAAATCTGCAGTGACAACGGTCGCTCGTTCTCATCAATATAGAGCATCTTCATTGTTTTTTCATTGTTGAAAAGAATCGCTTTATCGCTGACCATTTCTGCACAGACCAGTCCTGCACCGAATTCTTTCACTGTCAATCTGAATGCTGCGTTACAAACACCTGCCATTGGTGCTAGAACCACTTTGTTATTAATTTCAATATCGCCTATTTTCCACATAATTATAGCCTCACTTATAGTTTCCTAACTTCCGGGTCGTCATACACGAGTTCACTTATTTTCTGCTGTGCTAAAGGATGGACAGCATCTGGTGCAATTTCATTCAAAGGTATTAATACAAAGCTGCGGTCCAGCATATACGGATGCGGTACCTGCAGCGTAGGTTCGTCAATGACCTGATCTTCCACTAATAGAATATCCAGATCAATCGTCCGAGGTCCCCAGTGGATTTTACGGACGCGTGCCAGCTGCTGTTCAATCGATTGACATACAGCAAGAACCTGCTGTGCAGTCAATGATGTATTAAGCGTGACGCACAGATTATAGAAATCATCCTGTGCCACACCGCCGACAGGTACCGTCTCATAGATGGAAGAGGTTTTAACGATCCGGATGCATTCAGTGTCACTTAACAATTCCACTGCTCGTTCAAGCTGCTGCCGTCTGTTGCCGATATTACTGCCAAGACTCAAGTAAATAGTAGTCATTATACTACCTCACACGATGGATTTCAATCCCTACGCTGTCATAATGACCGACAATCGGAGGATTTTCCTTAGTTATTCTGATGGTTAACGCCACTACACGATTATAGTGAGCAAACAGCTTTTTGGCAATACGTCCGGCGACATGTTCCAGCAGTTGAGAAGGTTCTTTCATTTCTTCTTCGATGATATGAAAGACTTCGCCGTAGTTGACCGTAGTGTCGAGCGCATCTGTTTCAGACGCTTCAGTAAGGTCAAGCGACAATTCAGTATCGACTACAAAGATCTGTCCGAGTTTGTTCTCTTCCTCAAAAACACCGTGATAAGCATAGAATTTCATTCCATGCAAAAATATTTTATCCATGAATTATCCTCGCAATCCGTCAGCGACACGCGCCACTTTTTTATTCATCGCTACATTGTGAACACGTACCGCATGTACACCCTTTGTAATTCCCCATACTGTTGTAGCAGCAGTACCTTCGTCTCTTGCGTCAGCCGGCAGACCGTCATCAAGTAATTCCTTGACCATACGCTTTCGGCTAGTTGCGAGCAGTACTTTGTAGCCGAGACTGCAAAGTTCATCAAGTCGTCTCATGACTTCGATTTCCTGTGCTCTTGATTTAGCAAAACCGATGCCTGGATCCAACCATATATCTTCGTGCTTGATGCCAGCGTGTTGTGCGCGCTCTGCCTGCTGCAATAAATCCTCAGTGATTGCTGCCATAACATCTCCTGTGATTTCTCTGTCGTCATTATGCATGAGAAATATTTTCGCCCGATGTTTAGCAACTACGTCAAACATCGCACGATCATATTTTCCTGCCCATTGATCATTGACGAAGTCTGCTCCTGCCTTAAGGGCTGCATCAGCCACTTCACTTCTAAATGTATCGACAGAGAGCAGCACATCCAATGACTGGAGTGCTTCAATTACAGGAATGACGCGGTCGAGTTCTTCCGTCACAGTGATTTCCTGATGCCCCGGTCGCGTAGAATATCCGCCGACATCCACTATATCCACACCTTGCTGCATCATCTCTTCCACCCGTTGAACCGCACGCGCTACTGAATTGTATTGACCGCCGTCAGAAAATGAATCCGGCGTGACATTAAGAATACCCATTATCAACGTTTCCATTTGTACCTCTTGTACCTCCTGTATGCTCCACATTCCTATCTATTATAGCAAATAAAAAAGCTATCTCATGACAAGATAGCTTGATCAATATGTTATTTGCCGAGTTCTGCGTACAATGCTGTAGACAAGTAACGCTCACCGTTACTTGGCAGGATGGCAACGACATTTTTACCTGCACCCAGTTCTACTGCTTTTTGAATAGCAGCATATACGGCAGCACCAGATGAAATACCACCTAGTATTCCTTCTTCACGCGCTACTTTGCGGCTTGTTTCCATCGCATCATCATTAGATACTTGTGTGATTGATTGATAGACGTTAGTGTTCAGTGTGTCAGGAACAAATCCTGCACCGATTCCTTGGATTTTGTGAGGACCCGGTTGACCACCGCTCAAGACTGGTGAATCAGTCGGCTCAACGGCAACAATATGAACGTCAGGATGGCTTTCTTTAATGACTTCTCCTGCACCGGTAATTGTACCCCCTGTCCCAATACCCGCTACAAAAGCATCGATTGTCAAGCCTTCCATAGCCGCTACGATTTCAGGACCAGTTGTTTTTCTATGAACTTCTGGATTTGCCATATTTTCAAACTGCTGCGGCATGAAGTAACCTTTTTCATCACGCAGTTCGTTTGCTTTTGCAATAGCACCCTTCATTCCTTCAGCGCCCGGTGTCAACACGAGTTCAGCGCCGTAAGCACGCAATAATGTACGACGTTCCTGACTCATTGTATCAGGCATTACTAATACTGCTCTGTAACCTTTAGCCGCTGCAACCATCGCGAGACCAATTCCTGTATTACCGGAAGTCGGTTCAATAATTGTATCACCCGGCTGTAATTTGCCGTCTTGTTCTGCTGCATTGATCATTGCAATCGCAATACGGTCTTTAACTGATGAACCCGGGTTCTGATATTCCAGTTTCACATAAACATCTGCTGCCCCTTCAGGAACAACACGGTTCAGTTTGACAATCGGTGTATCTCCAATTACTTCCGTAATATTGTTAACTCGTTTAGCCATGATTCGATCTCCTCCAAAGCCTAGTATTGTTATCGGATTAATTATATCAGCTGAAACCCACCACTTCAAAATTATTGCTTTAGCGCTTCCAATTCTTCTTCAGAGAAATAATATTTCTCACGACAGAAGTGACAGTCAACTTCAGCTCCGTGATCTTCTTTGATCATGCTGTCAATCTCTGCATTGCCGAGTCCTTTAATGGCTGTGCTGAATTTTTCTTTGCCACAGTTACATTTAAATTCAACCGGCATACGGTCAATGATACGAATATTATCTTCTCCAAGTACTTCTTCAAGCAGCTGCTCAGGAGACAGTCCTTTGTCAATCAACAGGGAAACCGGCTGCATGTCACCGATACGCTGTTCAATCGCACTGATAGTTTCTTCTGATGCGCCCGGCATTAACTGGATGATAAATCCGCCGGCTGCTTTGATTGTATTATCCGGATTGACGAGTACACCTAGACCGACAGCTGACGGGACCTGCTCACTTGTCACAAAATAATATGTGAAGTCTTCTCCGAGTTCGCCTGAGACAATCGGCGTAGAACCCGTAAAGAAATCTCTCATTCCAATATCTTTGACGACATTTAATGAGCCGGTCGTACCGACAGCGCGGCGGACATCCAGCTTGCCGTGCTCATTCAAATCAAAGTGTGTCTGTGGATTCGTCACATAGCCGCGCACTTCTCCTTTGCCGTTTGCATCAACAATGATCTGTCCGATCGGTCCCCCGCCGTTAATCGTGATGGTCAGCTTCTCTTCGTTCTTCAGCATAGAGCCCATCATGATGCCTGCTGTCATGGAACGTCCCAGTGCTGCAGACGCGGTCGGCCATGTGTAATGCCTCGTCTGTGCTTCCTGTACTGCATTTGTCGAACGGACGCTGAATGCGCGCACTTCATCATTGAACGCAAGCGCTCTTACTAAATAGTCTTCCATAGTCATTCTCCTTTAAAAAATCCCTTTCTTCCTGTCAGACAGTGAGAAAGGGATAGAAATTTAAAATTCATCTTTATCCAGACGGTCAACTTTTCGTTCAGGCTGGTTGCTGCTTTGGTCCTGAACATCGTCACCCTCTTCTAATTCTTTTTTGACTTCTTCGTATGATGAGCCGATTTTGTCATCAGCATCATCTACATCTGTAATGGTCACTCTGTCATCACTATGTTGAACGGTCACTCTGTCATCTGACTTCACTGTCGGATGATAGAGATGTGAATCATCATAGCTTACTTCAGGCAGTGTCCCGTTGCGGAACAAGCTTTCGATCTGATTGGCCACAAGTGTTTCTTCAACGAGTAACGTTCTTGCAATCAGATCGAGTTGTTCACGGTGTTCAGTCAAGATTTCGCGACAGCGCTCATACGCTTCTTTGATAATACGCTGTATTTCAAGGTCGATTTCGTAGGCAATCTGATCGGAATAATTCGGCTCAGAATGCATATCACGGCCTAAGAACACTTCGCCGCCTTGTGTATTACCGAATTGAAGGGGTCCAAGTTTATCACTCATACCATATTCAGTAACCATTTGACGCGCAATTCCTGTAGCACGCTGGAAGTCGTTATGAGCACCAGTAGATACTTCGCCGAATGTAATTTCTTCTGCGACACGACCGCCGAGCAGTCCGACAATCTTATCCAGCAGTTCCGGCTTCGTCATGAAATAACGGTCCTGCTTCGGTAACATCATTGCGTAACCACCGGCCTGGCCGCGCGGTACGATTGTCACTTTATGAACCATCTCTGCTTCATCAAGTACTTTACCGATGACTGTATGACCTGCTTCATGCCATGCGACAATATTGCGTTCTTTCTCTGAGATGACACGTGATTTCTTAGCTGGACCTGCAATGACTCGGTCCGTTGCTTCATCGATGTCACGCATATCGATTTTCGTTTTACCTTGACGGGCAGCGACTAATGCGGCTTCGTTCAATAGGTTTTCGAGATCGGCACCAGAGAAACCTGGTGTGCGCTGACTAAGTGCCTTGATATCTACTGTTTCATCAAGTGGTTTGTTGCGCGCATGTACTCTCAGTACCGCTTCACGTCCTTTGACATCTGGACGACCCACTTGAATCTGTCTGTCAAAACGACCTGGACGAAGTAGCGCCGGGTCTAGAATGTCAGGACGGTTAGTTGCAGCAATCATAATGATGCCTTCATTTTCACCGAAACCATCCATTTCAACAAGTAACTGGTTGAGTGTCTGCTCACGCTCATCATGACCGCCGCCGACACCTGCACCACGCTGACGACCAACTGCATCGATTTCATCGATGAAGATGATACATGGGGCATTTTTCTTTGCGTTTTCGAACAAGTCGCGGACACGGCTCGCACCGACACCGACGAACATTTCGACGAAGTCAGAACCACTGATAGAGAAGAACGGTACGCCTGCTTCTCCTGCTACAGCGCGGGCAAGTAACGTTTTACCTGTCCCTGGAGGGCCGACTAACAGTACCCCTTTAGGAATACGAGCACCCATTTTTTTGAACTTGCGATTGTCTTTTAGGAAATCAACAATTTCTACAAGTTCCTGTTTCTCTTCGTCTGCACCTGCAACATCTGTAAATCTTACTTTTTTCTTTTTGTCGTCGTACAGTTTTGCTTTAGATTTACCGAAGTTCATCACACGGCCACCGCCGCCGCCACCTTGTGACTGTGACAAGAAGAAGATAAAGAAGAAGGCAAGCAGTAATAACGGGATTAATGTTGAGAGCATACCTAAGAAGACATTCTGTTTCTCAGCAGGTTTAATAGTAAAGTCCATTTCACCTTTATTGGCTTCTGCAATATCTGTAATTCTTTCTAGATCTTTCTCGTTATTGTAAAGTACGACAGATGTAAATGTTTCATTTTTGTCTGCACCTTTTAGTTTACCATTGACTAAATAAACTTCCTGAGCCGGTTGTAACGTCAATTCTTCCACGTTACCTTTTTCCAGTTCGGTCATTAATTTTGTATATGTGATTGGTTTTGGCAGGGCGCCGTTACCATTAATCCAAGAAAATACACCAAAAATGACGATGCCGAATAAAGCGACCATCAGAATATTACGAAAGGCCTTTTGCATTCACGTTATCCTCCTAATTCATATGTAAAGCTAAAAAAATTCTATCATACTTAATCGCTATCAAGCTACTAATTGCACTTCAAAAATCAAAAATAGTCAAACTCAGTCAGATTTCTATTATTTAGCGTAAATTTCTTCTTTGAGAAGGCCGATATAAGGTAGGTTTCTATATTTCTCCTGATAGTCAAGACCATAGCCTACTACGAAATCATCAGGAATTTTTTCTCCCACATATTTCGCTTGAATATCAACTTTGCGACGTGATGGTTTATCGAGAAGCGTCACAATTTCGATAGAATTTGCTTTGCGGTATTTCAACAGATCGATAATAGAGTTAAGTGTCGTACCCGTTTCAAGAATGTCTTCGATAATGATGACATCACGGTTCTCAACTGATGTTCCCAGATCTTTAAGGATTTTCACTTCTCCCGTGCTTTCCGTACCACCGTGATAACTTGATACGTCCATAAAGTCAATTTCGACATGTGTATCGATATGTTTGATCAAGTCTGTCATAAACAAGACAGACCCTTTCAGTATACCGACACATAGCGGCAATTTACCGTTATAATCTTCAGTCAGTTGTTTACCTAGTCTGTTGCAGGCTGCTTCAATCTGTTCCTCTGTCAATACGATGCTTCCGATATCATTATGCATGTTGTTCTTCTCCTTTAATTATCAATATGTCGTGTATAGGGTGGTGCGCACGTTTTAACGTGCCGACTGCTACAATGCTTCCTTCTATTTCTACAATCGGCAGCCTGATTCTTTCAGAATCCGGCACCTTGTCATTGATCATGATGCGATTAACCTTCTGGTGATGATTGCCAACCTTTATTTTATCATGAGGCTGCGGCAGTCTGACAATAATTATTTGATCAGTTGGAGAGGTCAGTTCAATTTCATAATCATTGAATAAGTATTTCCCAGGTGATTGAATCTCCAAATAATCATCCAGCGGCTGGACACGGTGTACCATCAATTTATCATATGCAATTTCAATATTCCATTGTGAAGTCACAGAGAAACTGACCTGCACAGTATCCGACGCTGCAACCCGGATAATTTCATCAAGGTAGCTGAGCGCCAGTGGTTCGTGTTCACTTGACTCAATCAGCTGGACTAATAAGGCGCGTTTCACTAAGTGATTCAGCTGGTTGAACGCCTCTCTCGCCCAGCGGTACCCCCGCTTTGTTTCAGTCACAGCACGGCTGAAGTCCAAAACGTTCAGTGCAATCAGTTCCAGCACATCTGCATGCCAGTCAGCAAAATCAATCAATGCATCGGATGACAGCTGGTCGATGGCATCTATAGTCGGCAGCAGTTCGTGACGAATCGCATTGCGTGCGTATTTTGTGCTGCTGTTCGATGCGTCTTCCATGTAGGGAATAGCATGAGTTTCAGCATAGGCACGTAATGCCGACTTACTGACATCTTTCAGCGGCCTGCACAATTGATAGCTGCTCCGCTTGTCATCTGTAATCCCTAGCGGCTGCATATAGAAGCGGCGCGTCAACAGACGAAAGGCTATCGTTTCCAGCTGATCGCCCCGATGGTGAGCCGTCAGCAGAACATCCAGTCGCTGATCGGTCATCACTTGATCAAAAAACTGATAGCGGTAATCACGGGCTGCCTGCTGGATACTTTTATCGGCATCAAAGTAGCCGGATGGAATCTGCGATGTATAGCAGGGAATGCCATAAGTTGCTGCATAATGCTCAATCATCTGCTGTTCCACTGCTGATTCGGCGCGCAGCCCATGATTGACGTGCACGATTGATAATGTTTTGAATGTCCCGGACGTTCTCACCTGATCGAGCAGGACCATAGAGTCAACGCCGCCTGATACAGCAACCGCTACATGCTGCTCAGCATTCCAGCAACAATTCATTGTCAGCCCTCCTTCAAATAACAAAAAGATTGTCCGCAGACAATCTTTCTGACAATCTATTAACGTTTAGAACCTTTACCACCACGACGTGACTCAGTCTGACGTTTAATTGAAGTTAGTCGATCTTCACTATCCTTCAGGAAGTTGGACAGTTTCTTCTCAAAATCCTCAGGCTTTTTCTCCTGCTGTGGTGCTCTCTGAGGTCTTGGTCTTTCTTTTGCTTTTTTTATAGAAAGGCTGATTTTGCCGTCAGTACCTATAGTTAATACTTTGACTTCTACTTCCTGACCTAGTTCGAGGTGATCTGCAACATTTTCAACGTAACTATCTGCTACTTCACTAATATGCACAAGACCACTTTTTCCTTCAGGCAACTCCACAAATGCACCGAAATTTTTAATGCCTGTGACTTTACCTTTTAACTTACTTCCAACTTCAATTGACATATGTTTAATGAATCCTCCCAGATTTTTTTCCTATCTTTATTATATGACTGATTCCTTTAAATGACAACCAGCTTCATTAGTTTTCTGAATGTTTACTCTTCGTCAGCTTTTTTACCGTTGTCCTCATCAGGTATCTTGAATATGATTTCTCCGTCATTGCTCAGGAAATATTCACTGCGTGCTATTTTAGTAATATATTCTTTGTTGTTTAACTGCTTCAACTTTTCTTTTAAGGCAATTTCTTTGTCCTTCAGCTGAGCGAGTTCTTCTGTTTTAGCATCCTGAGCTTGTTTCAATTCTTTATTCTGCTGCAGCTGGACAATCAGCAATATTGTCAGAAATAGCAAGATGGCCACCAGCACGCCGCCGAATACTGACATTCTCTTTCTGACGACACGGCTGGACTTCACTTTGATCCGGTTCTGCTTCGTGTAGTCGTTGTTAATATTTTTAACTTTACGCGCCATCTTGATTCCCCCTATTCAAGCATAGAATTAACTTTCTCTTCTTTTTTCACTTCAAACATCTGCTTTGCGTTGTCTTTAGTAGCATGTTCTGACAATGCCGTCACTTCGACAGTAATGATACGCTGTCCGAGTTTAACTACCAGTTCATCGCCGATATTGACATTGGATGATGCTTTTGCAACGTTACCGTTGATAGTAATACGTCCCTGGTCACTCACTTCTTTAGCAAGTGTCCGTCGTTTGATCAACCGTGATACTTTCAAATATTTATCGAGTCTCATTCTATATCTCCTTTATCGCTTGTTCTATCGGTATGCCTTGCTGCATGCGTTCATAGATGGCTGCCACAACGTCAGCAAACACTTTTTCTGCTTTGAATTCCCGAGGCTGTTTGCCTTCTTTACGCTTTTCTGCTTCCCATATGACGTTCAGCTCTTCTATCGTGCTGATTTGTTCTGCACCAAAGACATGGGGATGTCGACGAATCATCTTGTCAGTAATTGACGTCACTACTTCTCTGACATCAAACATTTCTTCTTTTTCTGCTATAGCTGCATGGAAGACTACCTGCAGTAGAATATCGCCGAGCTCCTCAATGATATTGTCGATATCATCTGCATCAATCGCGGCCATCAGTTCATAGCTTTCTTCAATCAAATACCGTTTCAATGATTGATGGGTCTGTTTCTGATCCCACGGGCAGCCATTCGGACCTACGAGTGTTGTCATTACTTCAACTAAAGTACTAAATTCACCATTCAGGCCGTCACCGGTCACTGGTGGAATGAACAAACTTGTCAGATTGGATTCTTGGAATTCATGGTCTAATTCATATAGCGGCACGTGTTGATAAGTTGCAGCCGCACCGCGTGCACCAGTGATAATGACAACAGGATGATCCTCAGGATATTTTGTCATCAGAGAAATTTTCAGGTCACCTGCAACGATTTGGTTGTACACTTGTGTCACAATCAGTGCGTTTCTGATATTGACGCGATTCGTCTCAAACTGTGTTGCATCAAGCAGCTGAAAGCCATCATTAGGATCGTAACCCGCTGCGGTGAACAAATCATCGATAAAACTCTTTCCGCCTTTGACGGTCACGTTCACATCATCGCGTTTCAGCAGCAGCTGAGTGGTCGTCTCAGCAACCATCGGGTGTCCTGGTACGGCATAGACCACCGGCTGATGACGACTTGCCTCAACAAGCTGCTCAACAATATCTTCATATACCGCTTCGAACTGATCGTGACGTTCATATGTCTCGTCGAAGCTGTGCCAATTGACGTCCGGCAGTTCATCAATCACTGGATGTTTTAACGTTCTGACATATACTTTTTTCGTTTTGTTAAGGAGTTGATAAATACCGAACGGCAGTTCATCGAGTCCGTAGTTTCCGAGTCCAATTACAGTAATAGCGTTCATCTTGTATCCCTTCATTCTTTCATCAAATCAATGACCTTATCGCCGAACGGCAAATAAGTCCACTCCTGCTTCGTCAGCAGCTTCCATTTCGTCAGTGTTGTTATTACTATCATAACCCCTAAGGCGACACCTATCAAGGAAACTACTAGTGCACTGACTCTTGTTGCAGCAGGAATCAGGCAGACGATCTGCAGAGCTGCACTCATCGTGATAAGGACGATGACCCATTTAATGATGAACGACCGCATGGTTAACGTATAGCGTTTGTGAATACTACTGTGCAGCAAGCAAGTATAGACAGCAAGGCCGCTCACTGTTGCCACTGCTGCGCCGAACACATCAAATTGCGTGACGAGAATGATGTTCAATACTATTTTCACAATGAGCCCTGCTGCTACCCCGAGTGCTTGAATCATATATTGTTCAGTTACCTGCAGCATCGCGGTGTACATAATGATAAGCGAAACAAAGATAATCGCCAGCATATAGACACCGAGCGCTGCTGCTTCACGTGTATCTTCAAACAACAACAAATTAAACGGCCTGATTAAATTCATTAATCCGACAGCTGCTGCACTGCTGAATATGATGGTGATTTTAAGAGCTGAACGCGCATAGTCATTCATCAACGTATAATCTTTGCTGGTTCGACTGGCTGCAAGGAGAGGGATGAGAACGAGTGAAAACGATGTCGTCACGATCAGCCCCATTTGAATGAGTGACGACCCGCGGTCATAGATACCTTTTAGTACCCGCGCCTCTTCAATGGCTAAGCCGGACTGTTTCAATCCGTTAAGTACCGTAAAACTATCGACGACCTGCCAGAGAATCATGATGAGATAACTGAGCGAATAGAAGAGTGTCAATACAAAGAACCGCTTGAATTCTGCAGCGGATAGCCATCCCCTGCCTGATATTTTCAGCTGCCTGCCATACTTCAAGTAAAGCCATGCACCGGAAATGCCCAAAAATGATCCGAAAATACTGAGCATACCGCTCTCATAAATCGTAAATCCTTTAGTGAACAGGAAGATTGCTATTAAAATGGTCGCTACTCTCAGCAGCTGATCAATCAACTGCGACACAGCAATCGTCCGCATCTCATTATCAGCCTGCAGTCTTCCCCGGACAACGGCGACAAAGCTGAACGGCAGGAGCACAAGTGCTGCTGCTTTGAACATGCCGCTTAACTGGACATCTCCCATCAATGTGGTCACGCCATCACTGAAGACAACTAAGATGACCAGCACCAGCAGACTGATCATGCGCAGTACATTGACTAATTTTCCTGGGAAATTCTTATCCTGCTGCTGACTGATGACGCTTGGTATCGCATTGAGACTGAGTACTGAGACGATTGCAATGACCGGATAGACTTGCTGGTAAGCATACAGCCCGGCATCACCGAGGACATTTTGATAAGGAACGCGGTATACTGCACTCAAAACTTTGACAAGAAACATTGTTATCGTCAGCACGATGACCGTACTGAAGACACCCTCATTCTTCTTCATCAATTTTCAAGCTTCCTTGTATCACATCTGTCAATTGAACAAGAGACTGCAGCCAGTTGCCGCGCTTTTTAAGGACCAGTTTCATCTTGTTTTCTGACACACTGATGGTCAATTCACGACCGAATGATTCTGTATCTTTGAACAGCTTCGCACCGTCAACTTTTGCAGTCGATGCTTCAGAAACCATTATTTCGATTTCTTTTCCTGTTTCTTTTACACGAACGATACCGAACATCAAGGCATTGATTCTGACCTTAACGATTTTAAGAAGTCGATCGACTTCTACAGGATAATCACCGTATCTATCAGTCAGTTCGTCCTGAACATCCATCAGTTCCTGTTCGGTCTCAATTGAGCGTAGTTTTTTGTAGAACTCAATTTTCGCTTGTTCTTCACGTATGTACTCAGCTGGAATGTAAGCATCGACCTGCACATCGATTTCGATGTCAGGCACTTCTTCCTTCACTTCAATGCCTCGTTTTTCATTGACTGCCTGCTGAAGCATTTCAGAGTACAAGTCGTAACCGACTGCATCAATGAAACCATGCTGCTGACGACCGAGCAGGTTACCTGCGCCGCGGATATTCAAGTCCCGCATCGCTATCTTAAATCCAGAACCGAGCTCGGTGAATTCCTTGATGGCCTGCAGCCGCTGCTCGGCGACTTCTGTCAGCACTTTGTTGGGCGCATGCAGAAAATAAGCATAGCTGATTCTGTTGCTTCGGCCTACACGTCCGCGCAGCTGATACAACTGACTTAAACCGAATTTATCGGCGTCTTCAATAATGAGCGTATTGGCATTCGGTACATCAACACCCGTTTCGATAATGGTCGTCGTTACAAGAACGTCGTATTCTCCGTTAATAAACGCGAGCATCGTTTCTTCCAGTTCACGCTCCGACATCTGTCCATGCGCGACCGCAATACGGGCAGATGGCAGCATCATCTCTAACTGCTCAGCTTTTTGATAGATCGTCTGCACCCGGTTGTATAAATAAAAGACCTGGCCGTTACGAGCAAGCTCCCGGTCCATCGCTTCCTTGATGAAGTTCTGCTGGTACTCAAGCACATATGTCTGCACTGGGAAGCGGTTTTCCGGCGGCGTTTCAATGACTGACAAGTCACGGACGCCGAGCAGACTCATATGAAGTGTTCTTGGAATAGGTGTTGCAGTCAGTGTCAGAACATCGACATTCGTTTTCAGTGCTTTAATCTTCTCTTTATGGGTAACACCAAAACGCTGTTCTTCATCGACAATCAATAATCCTAAGTCCTTATAGACGACATCTTTACTGAGTAGTTTGTGTGTACCGATCACGATATCAACGAATCCAGACTTCAGCCCTTCTTTCGTCTGCTTGATTTCCTTTGCCATTCTGAAGCGGCTCATCATCTGCACTTCAACCGGAAAATCCTGTATTCGTTCAATGAATGTTTCGTAGTGCTGCTGCGCAAGAATTGTCGTCGGTACAAGGAAAGCAACTTGCTTACCATCCATCACTGCTTTGAAGGCTGCACGAACGGCAACTTCCGTCTTACCATAACCGACATCCCCACATAACAGGCGGTCCATCGGTTTTGGTTTTTCCATATCTTCTTTGATTTCAGCGAGCGAGCGCACTTGATCTTCTGTTGGTTCATAGGGGAAATCCATCTCGAAGTTTTCTTGTTCTTCCGTATCCGGGCCAAACTGATAACCTTGCACACGTTCCCGTTCCTGATACAACTTCAGCAGTTCATCTGCGATATCATTGACACTCTGCTGGACCCGGGCTTTTGTTTTCTTCCATTCAGTTCCACCGAGCTTATTCAGTTTAGGTTCTTTTTCCTCTGAGCCGACAAATTTCTGAACATACGACATCTGATCGACAGGAACAAACAACTGGTCTGTACCTTTGTACTGAATTTTGATGTAATCTTTGTGGATGTTGTTGACGAGCAGTGTCTCAACGCCCATATAACGGCCGACACCGTGATGCACATGAACGATATAGTCTCCAATATTCAGTTCTTGATAGGACTTGATCTTCTCTGCGTTCGATAACTTCTTCTGCGTCCGTCTCGGCTTCTCTTTGCGGAGTTTGAACAACTCTCTTTCAGTGATTACAGCAAGCTTCATGAACGGCAGCTCGAAGCCTTCAGACAAATCCCCTTCAGTAATTAATGCAACACCCGTCTCTTCTGTCACTCGATCGACAGCAACCGGCAGCTGCATATCGACCAGCATATCTTTTATTTTTTTCTTACGGGTTGGGTTAGAAGCGAGTACTACCATGGTGTATCCTTGTTTTTTGAATCGATCAAACTCTGAGAACATTAAATCATATTGGCCGTAGAACTGCTGAACCGGTTTACATGAGAATTTGACGAGCTCTTCAATCGCTACTGGCATCGTTGCTGTAAAGAGCGTAAAGAAGGCAGTCTTATAACGGTTCAGCAGTTGATTGAACGCAGCCTCTTTGATGAAGCTCTGACCAATAAATCCGCGGCCTGATTCAATAAGTGACGTCTGAAATTCTTCAATTTCGCGTGTCACTGCAAGCTCCGATTCCTTGATACGATTGTACTCGTCAACAACAACAATCGCATCATCAGTCAAATAATCGACGATTGTCGTTTCAATCGGATAAGCAAACTTAATAGCTCGACGTAAAATATTATGATCGAGCAGTTCTGTCGTATGCATCATCAATGAATCATATGTTTCATGCAGCGTTTCAGCCGCTTCTTTCGATACTTTCTTCTCAGTCTTTTCCAGCGCTTGTTTGAGTTCCTGCTGAATGCGTGCAATCTGCTCTGAATTGAAGATGAACTCGCTCGCTGACGTAATATCGACTGATTCAATATTGTCTTCTGACCGCTGACTGTCCGCATCAAAGTGACGAAGTGCATCAATTTCAGTGTCGAAGAGTTCCATCCGGACAGGCCGGCCGATCATGGGAAAAATATCAACGAGGCCGCCCCGGACAGAAAACTCACCCACGGTCGTCACGCGGTTACGTCTCATATAACCCATATCGATAAGCTGCTGTTGTAATTCTGCTAGATCAAGATCTTCTCCTAGCTTCAATGTCAGAACATGAGCACCGAACAACTGCTTCGGTGTGACTAATTTTTTAAGTCCGTTAATAGGTACGATAAATAACCCAGGTCGTCCAGTGATTAGATGGGACAAGGTTCTTATACGTTCACTCATTAAATCCGGGCTCTTTGTCGAAAACTCTTCAATCATAATATCTTGAACAGGGTACTTAAATAATTCGTCCGCTGACAGCAGCTGGGATAAATCAGATTCAAGCCGCTCTGCCTGATACAGGCTGCTCGTTACAATCATCATCTGTCTGCCGGCAGCGATATACTGCTCTGCAATCATAGTTGCTTTCGCAGAAGGGTTCAAACCAGTGATTAACAAGTTTTTCCTGCCGAATATACTGCTTAATTCATTAAATCGTTCATCCTGGCTTAAAATTTTAGTTATTATAGTTCTCAATTGACATCACCATTATATTGATTCATTATATTTTCGAAACGCTCCTGTGTAAGAAATGTCTCACACGCTTCCACTGTCCGGTCAATGACACGGTCCATCACTATCATCTCATCGTCTGTGAATCGCTGCAGCACGAAGTTCGGCACACTCATGCGTCCGTTCGGGCGTCCGATACCAATTCGAATCCGTTTGAATTGATCAGTCCCTAAATGCTGTATCATTGATCGAATACCGTTGTGACCACCTGCTGAACCTTTTTGTCTGAGCCGCAGTCTTCCAGGCGGCATATCAAGATCATCATACAATACTAATAAATCTTCCAGTGCTACTTTGTAATAGTCCATCAGTGGTCTTACCGCTTCACCAGATAAGTTCATATATGTCATTGGTTCAATCAGCAGTACTTTTTCGCCGTTAATCATAGCGACTGTATACAAACCATTGAATTTTTGCTTATCTAGTTCGATATGGTGTTTTTTTGCGAGTTCATCGACCACCATAAAGCCGATATTATGCCTTGTCCCATCATATTTACGCCCGATATTACCGAGCCCTACGATACACTTCATAACAGCCTCCTACCATTAATCCTAATATAAAGAGTTTACCATTTTTCGATAACCGTGAAAAATAAAGAAATCAACTGTCTCATCCATAAAGAAAAACGCCCCGGCGCTGCCAGGGCGTTTAAAAATTACTTGTTATTCTGATTTTTCTTCGCTGTTTTCTTCAGTTGCCTCAGTGTTTTCAGCTGCTTCGCCTTCAACAGCTTCTGTTTCATCGCCTTCTTCAGCTTCGACTGTTGGTGGTACAACAGATACTACTGTTTCGTCATCTTCATTGTTAATAGTGAAGTTTCTACCTGTACGTAAGTCAGCAACTGAAATCGTATCACCGATGTTCAATGATGTCACATCTACTTCGATTGTTTCAGGAATCTCGTCTGGTGTTGCTGTGACTGATACTGTATAGAGTGGTTGTTGTACAACGCCGCCTTCAGCAGCGCCGGCAGCTTCTCCTGTTAATGTCACTGTAACATCAACTGTCAATTCTGCTTTCATATTGATTGCTAAGAAATCAATGTGAGTGATTTGATTTTTAAGTGGATTTACTTGATAATCAGATACCATTACTTTGACTGGCTGAGAATCGACCTCTAATTCGATAACACCGTTACGTCCAACTTCGCGGATGACTTTAACGAAATCCTTTTCTACAACATGTACTGATGTATTTTCAGCACCATAACCATAGACGACTGCAGGAATATTTCCTTCGTTTCTCAATTGGTTTAATACTGATTTTGTCTGTTTACCTTCACGAGTTACTGATTTTAATGATGTCATAATATTATTTCATCCTTTCGACTGCGCTCCGTAAGCGCTCCTACACCTGCCCATCAGTTGTGGTAACCTGCTTGCAGAATGTTTTTTATCGTTCATGAAATAAATATACCCTCACAATAGTGAGGGTAAACATTTTTAATCGAACAATACACTGACCGATTCTTGTTCATAGACTCTGATGATTGCTTGAGCTAGTAATTCACCGACTGACAGCTGTTTGATTTTTGCCGGTTTCTGTTCTTCAGTAAGAACGATGGAGTTTGTCACGACAAGTTCTTTAATCGCGGAGTTTTCAATTCTTTCATAAGCAGGTCCTGATAATACTGGATGAGTACAGCAAGCATAGACTTCTTTTGCACCTTTATCAATCAGTGCCTGTGCTGCCAAAGTAATAGTCCCTGCTGTATCGATGATGTCGTCAATGATGATTGCTGTTTTACCGTTAATATCACCGACGATGTTCATCACTTCTGCCACATTAGGCTTCGGACGGCGTTTATCGATGATCGCAATCGGTGATTTTAGACGGTCTGCCATTTTACGTGCACGCGTCACACCACCATGGTCCGGAGAGACCACAACTGTTTCAGTCAGATCAATGTCATCTCGTTCAAGGAAGTAATCTGAAAGAATTGGTACCCCCATTAAATGATCAATCGGAATATTGAAGAATCCTTGAATCTGCGGTGCATGAAGATCTAATGCGATGACGCGGTCTGCACCAGCTTTTTCAATCATATCAGCAACAAGTTTCGCTGTGATAGGTTCACGACTTCTTGCTTTACGGTCTTGGCGTGCATAACCGTAATACGGCATCACCACATTGATTGTCGCTGCAGACGCACGCTTTAAAGCATCAATCATAATTAATAATTCCATTAAGTGTTCATTGACTGGATTAGACGTCGGTTGAACGATAAAGACGTCACAGCCGCGGATACTTTCTTCGATGTTGATTTGAACTTCCCCGTCACTGAAACTTTTGACACTACATTTCCCTAATGGAATTCCGATATAACGTGCAATTTCTTCTGCAAGTGGCTGGTTACCGTTTAACGAGAAAATCTTTAGCTTTGAATTTTTGTATTCACTGTTTGACATTGTATTAACTCCCATCGTAGTCCTGCTCATTATTTTTTGTAATATCCTTCTTTAGTTGTCTGACGCGCACGGGCAAGTGCCAGACTTGATTCCGGTACATCATCTGTTATCGTCGATCCTGCAGCAATGAAGGAATCATCACCGATTGTCACTGGGGCCACTAAGTTTGAATTGCATCCGATAAATGCATCTTTACCGATGGTTGTTTTGAACTTATTCTTACCGTCGTAGTTGACTGTAATTGTACCACATCCTATATTCGTACGCGCACCAATGACAGCATCTCCGATATAGCTCAAATGTGATACTTTTGCCTCATCATCCAGTCTTGCTTTTTTGATTTCCACAAAATTACCGATTTTCGCAGCTTTTCCTATATCACTGCCTGGTCTCAGCTGAGCATATGGTCCAACAGCTGTATCTTCACCCACGACTGATTCAGTAACGACTGATTGTTTAATATGCGCTCTGTCACCGATTGTACTATCAGTGATTTCACAGTTGGCACTAATCATGACATCTTCACCGATGACTGTCTTACCTGAAAGTACAGTGCCGGGATAGATGACAGTATCTGCTCCAATTACTACATCTGCGCCGATGTAAGTCGTTTCAGGATCAATTAATGTCACACCATTCATCATATGTCCGCAGTTAATACGACGTCTCATCAATCGTTCTGCTTTTGCCAGGTTCACGCGATCATTGACACCCAATGTTTCGTCAAAGTCTTCAGTCGTATAGGCTTCCACCTTTTCACCGTCCGCCTGCAGCAACTGGATGACGTCCGGCAGATAATACTCACCTTGTGCATTGTCATTATTAACTTGAGCAAGCTTGTCAAACAAAGCTGCGTTATCAAAACAGAATGTTCCTGAACTGATTTCAGAAACCAGTTTCTCTTCAAGAGACGCATCTTTTTCCTCAACAATTTTTACGACGTTGTTATGCTCATCACGTATAATGCGCCCGTATCCAAATGGATGCCGCGTCACTGCTGAGAGAATAGTCGCTTTCGCCCCGCTATTTTCGTGATGCGTAATAAAATTATTGATTGTTTCTTCAGAAATCAACGGAGTGTCTCCACAAATGATGACTGTTGTCCCAGTCGATTCACCTAGATGTTCTTTCGCCATCGATACCGCATGGGCCGTTCCCATCTGTTCTTGCTGCATGCTGAATTTAGATTCTCCAGCCAGCACATTCTTCACCTGCTCAGCGCCGTGTCCGACAATAGTTACGACTTCTGTAACACCCGCACTGCGGACGTTATCAAGTACATGTTTCACCATCGGCTTGCCGCAGACAGGATGCAGTACTTTGTATAGTTTTGACTTCATACGTGTACCTTTGCCAGCAGCCAGGATGATTGCTTGTCTATTCATAAAAGAGCGCCTCCATCATTCACTTTACCTCTATTATAATTTAATAGACGTACGAGTTTCAAGAGGTATCAGTAGTTGACACGTTGTAATCCACTCAGCACACTATTTTTAAAACAAAAAAACATCACTTTTTCAAGTGATGTTTTTGTCATTAAGGTCTTAAATCTTCAGAAACAGTCGTTTCGGAATCTGACTCAACTAAGTCCGGTACTTCTTCGCTTGTTGCTGCATGAGACTGATCAAATGTCTGAATAGGGTCATCGTCAGTAGCTGCCGGCTGTCTACTTTCAACTTCTGCCTCATCATATACTTTCATGACTGCTTGTTGAATTTCCTGACGCATCTCACTGTTAATAGGATGCGCGATATCACGAAATTCTCCATCCGGCGTCCGTTTGCTCGGCATCGCAACAAATAATCCTGAATTGCCTTCAATGACTCGTAAATCATGAATTACAAAAGCTTCGTCTAGCGTGATAGATACTAATGCTTTCATCCGGCCATCTGCGTCTATTTTCCTTAATCTCACGTCTGTAACTTTCACTTCAGTAAGCCCCCTATCTGTATGTAAAACCATCAATATCGCTTAATGGATTAGAGCTACTGCCTCAATTTCAACTTTAACGTCTTTTGGTAGACGGCTGACTTCTACACAACTTCTTGCTGGAAGATGCTCTGTAAAAAACGTGCCATATGCTTCATTGATGATCGGGAAGTCATTCATGTCACTAATAAATATAGTGGTTTTGACAACTGAATCCAGTGATGCACCACTATCTTTAAGAACAGCTTGAAGATTGATGAGAACTTGTTCTGTCTGTTCACGTACATCTTCACTAACAATTTCGCCTTCTAATGTCAAAGGAATCTGGCCGCTGGTATATACCATATTGTTCACAACGACTGCATGGCAATATGGTCCAATGGCTTCAGGTGCATGTTCAGAAAATACTCTCTTCATGTTGATATCTCCTTTATTCAAAACGTTCCAGGCAATTGCCCTTTTCTACTGTGAATGACTGATTATATTCATCTACATCTGATAACTTTACTAAGGAAGTATAATCTTCTATTAAGCGATGTTTGACCTCTTTCGATTCTACAAGTACTGATACCCCGATTACTTTTGCTTTAAACTCGCTCATCAAATTCATGACTCCTGTAATAGAACCACCGGCACGCATGAAATCATCAACAATTAAGACATTGGAATCTTCCGGCAATGTTCGTTTTGATAGTACCATCGTTTCGATTTTTCTTGATGAGCCAGAAACATAGTTGATAGACACTGTTGAGCCTTCAGTGACTTTGTTATCTTTACGGATAACAACTACCGGAACATTCATAATATTAGCTACCGCATTGGCCAGCGAGATTCCTTTTGTAGCAATCGTCACTACAGCGTCTACTTGCTGATTCATGTACATCGTTGCGATCAGTTCACCCACTTGGCCGAGAAGTCTTGGATTACCGACTAAATCTGACATGAATAAGTAGCCGCCTGGCAGCAGACGTTCTTTTTCCTCGAGCATGTCACATAAATAATCAATCAGCTGCTCTGCTTCTCTTTTGTACATCTTCGGCATAAAAGTGACACCGCCGCTTGCGCCAGCTGTCGTCGTAACGATACCAATCTCTTCTTTTTGGAAAGTCTCCTTGATGATTTGAATATCCTCACTGATGGATGACTTCGCCTGTTCAAATTTCTGGACGAAGTAAGTCAGCGGCACCAGCTCATTAGGATGACTCAGTAAATAACTTGTCATATAGACAATACGTTCACTTCTTTTAAATTTCATATAAAGCCCTCATTTACGCATATTATATATATAATATATCATAAATGTTCGGTTTTACAATATTAACCGAGCAACCTCACCATATAAACTTCTTTACAGCAGCCTTTTAGTGCATTGACGACACTCTTCGCCTGACGTTCCTTGCTCATCAAACCGTATACGGTCGGTCCGCTGCCACTCATCAGGGCAGCATCAGCACCACCTTTCAGCATCGTTTCTTTCAGTGTTTTGATGACCGGGTGCATCTCAGTCGTTACTTTTTCAAGGTCATTACCGAGACTGTTGGTCAATAACTGATAATCGCCTGTTTCAATTGCTTTGATACATTGCTGAGTCGGTATATCATCAGCCTGATCATCGAGCGTTAACGCACCGTATACATCAGCTGTCGATACACTGATATCCGGCTTTGCTAAAACGACCCAGGACGCCGGTGGTTTAGGGAGGTGTGTCAGCTGTTCACCGCGCCCTTTGCATAGTGCGGTCTTACCATAAACACAAAACGAAATGTCCGAACCAATTTCAGCTGCAAGGCTGCTCAGTGTTTCAAGTGACAGGTTCAAGTTAAAGAGACGATTCATCCCGCGGAACGTTGCCGCTGCATCACTGGATCCTCCAGCAAGTCCTGCAGCAATCGGAATGGCCTTATCCAATGTAATAGTCACACCCTGACTGATATCATAGCGGTCCATCATTAGTTTTGCTGCTTTGTAAGCGAGATTTCTATGGTCATTCGGTACATACGTATGCTCAATTTTCAGTACGATGCGCTGATCTTTCCGCTTTTCAAAAGAGAGACGGTCATTCAGATCAACGGTCGTCATAATCATTTCAACTTCATGATAGCCATCGTCTCGTTTATACAACGTATCGAGCGTTAAATTTATTTTTGCCGGTGCATTTTCATAAATCATTAGTTATCCTCACTTAAAAATTATTAGTACAAGTTTATCATAATTTGTAAAGTGCCGGTATAATGATTTGTCACAAAGAAAAAGCACAGCCCGTTAGGACTGTGCTGAATTGCTTGGATTATTGAACAAGAAACTCTTCTTGATTTTCATTCACAAAAGTGACCTGGACATTTTCAGTCAATACATCAGTGTATGTATAAGACACACGCTCAAAATTATGTTTATCCTGATCAAGTTCTACAATAAATACTGATGGATAAGTTTCTTTGAGTACACCACTGCGCTCAATCAACTTTTTACGGCCTCCATTAGCTCTAAGTACAATACGATTTCCTAACTGACAATCAAGAATTTTTTTGATGTCTATTAATGTTTTTGGCATATTGACCCACCTCGCTATAGTTGAAATTATAGCATTTTTATGGTATTTTGTCAAATAAATTTTCAATTTTATCAACTACATCAAGCGTTGTCAACATATTTATATCGAAAGATTGGAAAAATCATTAAAATTATTTGATAATTCTGCAAATTCTTCAAGAGATAAGCTTTCACCGCGGCGTGACGGCGCAATATGTGACTGCTCAAGCCAGCTGATAATTTCTTCTTTATGTTCTTTACTGTTTTGTATCAATGACATGTAATTATTTAAGATTGTTTTACGTCGCTGCACAAAAGCACCACGTGTCAACTTAAAGAACAGTGACTCATCGTGGACTGTCACAGCAGGCTGATCACGTACAGTCAGTTTGACAACTAATGAATCGACATTCGGCGGCGGCATAAAGACACCTTTAGGGACGACCATGACTTTTTCGACAGTCGTATAATATTGTGCAGCAATAGACAGTGAGCCGTAGCTCTTTGTTGAAGGAGCAGCACTTAATCGTTCACCCACTTCTTTTTGCATCATCACAACATAGCTTGTAATCGGGAGATGCTTCTCAAGCAGCCCCATTAATATCGGTGTTGTAATATAGTACGGCAGATTAGCGACTACCATAATGTCTTCGCAGTCTGACAGATGTTCCTCTATGGCCGATTTAACATCTGCTTTCAATATATCCTCATTGATGATGGTAATGTTATCATAGGCACTGAGACTATCATCCAGAACAGGAATCAGCCGCTGGTCAATTTCAAAAGCAAGCACGCGTTTGGCGTGTTTTGCCAGCTGTTCTGTCAACGAACCCATGCCCGGCCCAATTTCAATGACACCTGATTGTTCTGAGACACCGCTCGCTGTAATGATATTGTTGATGACATTCGTATCGATCAAAAAGTTCTGTCCGAGACTTTTCTTAAAAGAAAAACCATGTTTATTAAGCAGCATTTTCGTGCGGGCAGGTGTTGCAATATCTTTGTGTTCCATATTATCCTCCATGTTTCAAAGCTGCAATGACATCTTCCTCAGTCACACCGAACGCATTTAAACGGTGGAACAGCTGCTTACCGTTACAGTATCCCAGTTTTAGATGATTGCACACTTTGCTTCGTCGTTCTCTGGCGCCCGGCCCCATAATCAGTCCAAGGTCTACGAGCAGTTCTTTTGAGACTGTCTCTACATCACTGTCAAATGGTGTACTGACGTTAGTCAGCGCGTCACGTATCGCGTCCAGCGGTGCATGTTCGATGCCGATTTTACCGCGTTTACTGCGGGCCACTTGAGCATCGACGAACGCCTGCTTGGCAGATGGTACACGCTTTTCAATGATTGTTCTGATTTTATTTCCCGGGTAATCGGGATCAGTGAGAATAATCACTCCCCGCTTCTCAGCAGCATGTTCAATTGCCTGTAACGTAGTTTCGTTAATAGCAGAACCATTTGTTTCAATCGTATCGCAGTCGACCGCCTGCTTGACCCGGACTGTATCGTCCTTCCCTTCAACGATTACAATTTCATTTATCTTCATTATTATCACCTGCGCTATTATACCACAAATGTCGGCATTCTTCTCTTACAATCATGCGGTGAGACAACAAATAAAAAACGGCCTGCCTTTTAAAGGCAGACCTTTTTGATGATTTTATTTGAGGTTGAATAAGCGCTCAGCATTAGCCGTTGTCGCCGCCGCAAGTTCTTCGTATGTGATTCCTCTAAGTTCTGCAATCTGCTCTGCCACGAGTCTGACATAAGCTGGTTCGTTACGCTTACCTCGATAAGGATGCGGCGTTAAATACGGTGCATCTGTCTCAACGATTAATTTATCGAGTGGAACATGGACTGCTACTTCTTTTGGCTGCTTAGCATTTTTAAATGTTACGGGTCCTCCCAATGAAATAATGAAGTTCAATTTCAATACTTCATCACATATTTCAGGAGAACTACTGAAACTATGCATGACCCCGCCGACTTCAGCAGCATTTTCTGATTTCAGGATGTCTACTACATCTTGTGTCGCTTCGCGGTTATGGATGACAATCGGCAGTTTGAGCTCCTTAGCAAGCGCAATCTGACGTTTAAAGACTTCTTTTTGTATCTCTTTCGGTGATTTGTCCCAGTGATAATCAAGCCCTATTTCACCGATTGCAACGATTTTAGGATGCTGTGCAAGTTCCTTAATCCACGCATAATAGTCATCTGTGAAATCAATCGCATCAACTGGATGCCAGCCGATCACACCATAGACAAAGTCGTATTCATCAATCAGCGTCATCGTCCGCTTAATCGTCTTCTCATCAAATCCGACGACCATCATTCGATCAACACCCGCTGCCTGTGCCCGTTCAATCACTTCATTTAGATCTTCATCGTATTGCTCTGCATTTAAATGAACATGTGTATCAATTAACATTGAATCACCCCTATTTGACGATTGAACCATTATCAATACTGCTCGGTACGCTTACAAGTGTCAACTGACCGTCCTTCTCTGCTGATAGAACCATACCTTCTGACAGTTCACCGCGTAAATTGACCGGTTTCAAATTAGTAACCACGATGACTTTTTTGCCGATGAGATCTTCAGGTTTATAGTATTCTGCGATACCGGAAACAATCTGACGCTTCTCGTTCCCTAAATCCACTTGGATCTTCAGTAATTTCTTCGCTTTCTTCACATGGTCTGCATCAATAATAGTCGCTACTTTGAGTTCTACTTGATCAAAAACGTCAATCGTAATCTCTTCTTTTCCTTGTTCCACAGGTTCCTCAGCAGGTGGCTGCATCGTACTCTTGATGAACGCCACTTCTTTCTCTGCTTCAAGACGCGGGAATATCGGTGCAGGGGTTGAGGTCACTTCACTCGCCTCTAGTTGTCCGAACGTATCAAGACTGCTGTACTCCTGCAGTGCGCTATCTGTCAAATTCATCTGTTCGAAGATTTTGTACGGTGCTTTTGTCAGGAAAGGACGAAGTAATACAGCGGCAAAACGGATGCTTTCAAGCAGGTGATACATGACACTCTCAAGCAGCTCTTTCTGGCTGTCATCTTTGGCAAGAAGCCATGGCGTTGTTTCATCGATATATTTATTAGTACGGCTGATGAGCTTCCATACTTCCTGCAGTGCAACAGAGAACTGCAGTGCTTCCATTGCTTCGTCGTAACGCTTTTTCGTTTCAACAGCAAGTGTTTCAAGTTCAGCATCTTTCTCATGCAGCTGCCCTTTGTAACCTGTAAGTTTTCCGTCAAAATATTTATTGATCATTGCAATTGTACGGTTCACTAAGTTACCTAAATCATTTGCCAGATCAAAGTTAGTGCGGTCAATGAACGCTTCAGGTGTAAATACGCCGTCAGAACCAAATGGTAACTCTCTCATTAAATAATAACGGACTGCATCCAGGCCGTAGCGGTCAATTAAAATATGAGGGTCTACTACATTTCCTTTAGACTTACTCATCTTACCATCCTTCATCAATATCCAGCCATGTGCAAATACTTTTTTAGGCAGAGGTAAATCAAGTGCCATCAATAGAACCGGCCAGATAATGGTGTGGAAACGAACAATCTCTTTCGCCATAATATGTACATCTGCCGGCCAGTACTTTCTGAATAATTCATCGTCATCAGACAAGTAACCGAGTGCTGAGATGTAGTTAGTCAGTGCATCAATCCATACATAGACTACATGCTTCGGATTGGACGGTACTTTAATTCCCCAGTCGAATGATGTACGTGACACAGCAAGATCTTCCAGTCCAGGCTTAATGAAGTTATTCAGCATTTCATTTTTTCTTGACACAGGCTGAATGAAGTCTGGATGATCTTCATAATACTGTACAAGGCGGTCAGCATATTTACTTAACTTGAAGAAATAACTCTCTTCTTTAACCAGCTCAACTGGATGGCCGGAATCCGGGCTTTTTCCGCCGACAATCTTATCGCCTTCAAAGATAGGATCAACGAGCTGCGTTTCTGTATAATAAGTTTCATCCGGAACTGAATACCATCCTTCGTACTCACCAAGATAAATATCATCCTGCTCCAGTAAACGTTCAAATATTTTTTCTACGACTACTTTATGACGCTCTTCAGTCGTACGGATAAAATCATCATTGGAAATCTCTAATTTTGTCCATAGCGCTTGAATATCCTCGATAATCTCATTCAAATATTCGATCTCAGGCTTACCTGCTGCCTGTGCCTTCTCCTGAATCTTCTGACCGTGTTCATCTGTACCTGTCAAATATCTGACGTCATATCCCTGCAGGCGCTTGTAACGGGCAATCGTATCTGCTGCAACAGTGGAATAGGCATGTCCAATATGCAGCTTACCGCTTGGATAATAGATCGGTGTCGTCACGTAAAAAGTCTTGTTTGTCATCGTAGTCCTCCTCAATTGTTCTATCACTTAAATATACAGAAAAAAGGCATGGATTTCAATATCCTTTAAATGTAAATTCGACAAATCTAATATTAAACTATCATTATAAAATATTACACTATCTTTACAAAACTTAATATACAAACAAACTTATTGACATTGTATATTTATGGTAGTATATTCTAACTATGTCAAATGTCGAATTTGTCTATTGATATGTCGAATTAGAAAATATTACTAACTATTTTGGAGGATAAATGTTATGAAATCAACAGGTATTGTAAGAAAAGTTGATGAATTGGGACGTGTTGTAATTCCGATTGAATTACGTCGTATCTTAGACATCGCTGAAAAAGATGCATTAGAGATTTACACTGATTCAGATAAAATTATTTTAAAGAAATATAAACCAAGCATGACTTGTGCAGTCACTGGTGACGTTTCTGAAGATAACTACTTATTAGCAGGCGGCAAACTTGTTCTTAGCAAAGAAGGCGCTGAACAGTTAATCAAAGAAATTGAAGAAAAAGAAAAAGCAGCAAAATAATATATCAAGCCCTGGCGCAAGAGCGCCGGGGCTTTAATCATCTATATGAAAACTATCATAGACTTCTCTTTTTTTCAGTCCTCGCTCAACAGCTACTTGTTTGATCGCCTCTTTTGATGACTGTCCTTCGCTGATATAGTGATTCACGTGGTCATTCAGTGATAAATCACCCCACCACTGCTCCACATGAACTTCGTACTGACCATCAATGACAATGACGAACTCACCTTTTAACGGGATGTCATGCTCAATTTTAGCCAGCAGGTCCTTGACTGGTGCTGTTACAACCTGCTCAAACCGCTTCGTCAACTCTCTTGCAAGTGCTACACGCCGCTCCGCATCTATTTTCGCAATAGTGGTCAATGTATCTTTCACACGGTAAGGAGATTCATATAGCAGAATAGAATGCGGCTGCTGCATTAATTCCTCAAGCTTAGCATGTTTGTCAGATTCCTTACGCGGCAGAAATCCATTGAACAGAAAAGAATAAGAAGATAATCCGCTCGTCATCAACGCGGTTAATGCGGCGTTCGGCCCGGGCACTGTGACAACAGTTAAGCCGGCATCTCTGACAGCGTTGACCAGTTCATAGCCGGGGTCACTGATGAGCGGAAGCCCTGCATCTGAAACGAGAGCTACAGACTTCCTTTCTCTAAGCATCGCTACAAGTACTTCTGTCATCTTGTCCTTATTATGTTCATGATAACTTTTAAGTGGTGTCTTAATCTCATAATGATGCGTCAATCTACCCGTTACCCGTGTATCTTCACAAGCAATGACATCTACTTCCTGCAGTATACGAACCGCTCGGAAAGTCATATCTTCAAGGTTGCCGATGGGTGTTCCCACTAGATAAAGTGTACTCATGTGCTGCCTCCTTGATCATTTGCAATTTTTGTTGTCTAGTCAGCTGCTTAATCGCATATTCGCGCTGCATCGCTGCTGACTTCGACGTATGACGTTCTGAATAGACCCGGCTGACGGGACGTCTCGTTCTAGTATATTTTGCACCTTTCCCTGAGTTGTGCATTGTCAAGCGCTTATCGAGGTCTGTTGTGTACCCTGTATACAATGTACCGTCACTGCATGTTAATATATAGATATAATGATCAGCCATAATATACCTCTTTCATTTCGGGCGAATATACACCGGAATTATCATATATATAGAACGGCGGCATTACTTTACAGTCCGGTTTACCGCCTTTGATCCCTTCAATGACAACGGTGACAGCGGCCGGTTTATCAGGCTTTGAATAAATCTGCCACAGTTTCTTCGGCTCAATGTCTGCCGCACGCATAGAGACCAGGCAGTCGACGAGACGATCCGCACGATGAACGAGATAGAGTTTGCCACCCTGCTTCAGTAGATGGCGTGCTGCGTGTGTACAGTCATCGAGTGTACACATCACTTCATGACGCGCAATTTGATGTGCTTCTTTCAGATGCCGGAATGACTGGTTTGCACGGAAGTACGGCGGATTACAAGTGACAATATCATATTGACTCGGAATAAATCGCGTCGACTCCTTTAAATCCATCTCATATACAGTGATGCGGTCAGACAGGCCGTTACGTTCAACGGTCCGCCTTGCCATATCTGCCAGCTGCGGCTGTATTTCGACTGCATCGATCGTATAGTTTGAGCCGTGACTAAGAAGGAGCGGTATAATACCGTTTCCTGAACAGAGGTCCATGACGCGGCCTTTGTTGAGTTTAGGCGTGAAATGACCAAGGAGCAGTGCATCGGTCGAGAATGAAAATACCGCATCATTCTGGATGATTTGTAAGTTTTCTTTTATCAATTGGTCTAAACGTTCGTTCTCTTTAAGCATATGTTCCTCCAAGAAAAAAAGGCATTGCTGCCCCTTTAATCCGAATCCAGTAAGCTGAGGCAGAACATGCAGTCACCACCGCCGCGGTGCTTACCGAACAGTTCACCTCTGCATATATGGAACCCTTCAGCATAGAGCATCGCAAGGTTATCCTTACTTTGAAGCGACTTCATTTTCTTAGGCTGATTCTTCTGTGACTGAATCATCCGCTGCATGTTGTCCCGCTCCAGCTTCAACGCTACATTCTCTTCGACAAGATCGACAGTCTGCTGTTTCAATTCAACAAACCCTTGCTGAAGCATATCCATCTGCTGTTCCAGTTCCATAATTTTGTTCAATAAATCGTCTCGATTCACATTATCATTCCTTAAGCATTGATTTCATCGATATGATATTCAAGCGGCTGTTCCATCCCCTGAATTTTCACCTGCATCGTCACATCAAGAATATTGAGGGCGATGACTTTTCCTGGTCCTTCGGGTGTGTCAATTTTATCACCAATGTCAGGGAGTTTCTTTCTTGTTTCTTCATAGTAATCATTCTCATATTTCAGACAGCACATCAATCTGCCGCATGCACCGGATATTTTTGAGGGGTTGAGTGATAAATTTTGATCTTTAGCCATCTTAATTGAAACAGGTTCGAAATCTCCTAAATAAGTCGAACAGCACAAGCTGCGCCCACACGGGCCGATACCACCAAGTATCTTCGCTTCATCTCTGACACCTATTTGACGCAGTTCAATACGTGTTTTCAGTTCATATGCCAGACTCTTAACCAGCTCTCTGAAGTCTATCCGTTCATTCGCTGTAAAGTTAAATATAATTTTACCTTTATCAAGCGTATAGACAGCATTGACTAAATACATTTCGAGCTGATGCTTTTTTACCAGTGCTTTGCAGCGTTTCAATGCTGCATCCGCTTCCTGCATGTTCGATTCATACTTCAGCATATCCTGCTGTGTCGCACGACGTTTAATAGCAGGTACAGGCAGAACGACGTCTGTTTCCTCGACCTGTCGATTACCGATGACGACACGAGCCAGTTCCTGCCCTCGTTTCGATTCAACGACTACGTAATCATTTAATTGATAAGTCTCCCCATTAGGTACGAAATATTCTGTTTTATCTGCTCTGTGATATTTAATACCGATGATTTCTATCACTTATTTCACCTCTTTTGCGATTTGAATCGCTATATGTTCAAACACCAGCATTGGGCTGACGTACTGTAATAAGTTTCTTTTGCCGAGCAGGACGACATCAATCCACTTAACGCATTCGGACAATGATCTATGGCGTGCCAATGTTTCCAGTTTCGGCTGATGGTCCGGAAAACTCAAATGATGATTGTTCAGTTTGATATATATCATATCCTGAAAATACAGCTGGAGCATGTCGAGTGCCAGCAACTGTTGTTCGCGGTCTGATACAATCTGCAGCAGGTCGACAATTTGGACGAGCCCCATCGTGCTGTCAGTCATCATCATATCTGCCCATTTTAACATGGCTGTGCGCAGTTGCGTGAACTCTTTTTCTTCCATCCAGTCATTTGCTTCTTCCTCACCAAATGACAATGCGACCAATGTGGCAGCCTGAGCTTCGCTAATTCCGCCGTTTATCAACGCTGTACGGAGTGTATCATCCGATGGTGCAGACACAGAAATATGCTGGCATCTCGAATGGATAGTCGGCAGAATTTCGCCCGATTTAGTCGTCAAGAGCAAAGCGACCGTATTCGGCGGCGGCTCTTCAAGAAATTTCAGAATAGAATTCTCACCTTGTACCGTCACTTTATCGAAATCAACGATAACATATACTTTATAATCGCCCTCCACCGGCTTCTGATTCATCCGGTGCAGCAGTTCTTCAATCATTTCCTTCTTAATCGACTGCTCATCTGTCTCCAGCCAGTAGAAATCTGAGTGGTTATGACTGAATACGCGGGAACGTGCTGTGTCATCTGCCGCTAATATATGAGCCGCAAACTGGATAGCTTCTTCTTTCAGGGCCGTACGCTGAGTGCCTTCCATCAAATAAGCATGTGATAATTTATTGGCTGTTACTAATTGCTGGAGTTGTCTGTTCATAAGTCCTCCGTTATATTGAAAAAGCTGCATAGCTGCAGCTCGTTAAAATTGATGAAATTGTTCAATCGGCATAACAAAAACAGTTGCTCCGCCAACTTCTACTTCCACTGGATAAGGAATATAATTATCCACGTTACCACTCATTGGTGTTACCGGAGAAACTAGCTGATCACGGTTGCGGCAAGTGTTATTGATTAACGATAACAGCTCCTGGACACGCTCGTCTTCAACACCTGTCAGAAAAGTTGTATTTCCTGCACGTAAAAATCCACCTGTTGTTGCAAGTTTCGTCGTTCTGAAATCATGCTTTGTTAACTGACTCATTAAATTCTGGCTGTCCTGGTCCTGGACAATTGCAATAACCATTTTCATAGTAAACACCTCAGTCACATTATAACATAACTATTTTAATTTTTTGATGATGATATTATAGACCGTTTCAATCACTTCTTCAAGGGCTTGCGAAGCATCGACTACATGAATGCGGTCCGGGTAATCTTCCGCTAGTTGATCATAGCCGGCACAGACGCGCTTGTGAAATTCAAGCGTCTCTTTATCCAGACGGTTAGTTTCCCGTGCGTTATCAGCAATCCTGCTGAGACCGACTTCAGCGTCAACACGCAGGTAAAGTGTCAAATCTGGATAATGAGATTCTATAGCAAAGTCATTGATTGTTAAAATATCTTCTTTACCGATTCCACGGGCATATCCTTGGTAAGCAAGGGAGCTGTCAATAAACCGGTCGCATAGCACTAATTTCCCTGCAGCAAGCGCCGGCAGTACTTTTTCAACTAGATGCTGTCTTCTGCTTGCAGCGAACAGCAGTGCCTCTGTGCGGTAATCCATATCATTTTGATCATGCAGCAGTAATTCTCGAATAGCCTCGCTAATTTTTATACCGCCTGGCTCACGTGTGGTGACAATCTCGCAGCGTTCACTAAGCCGTTCAGCAACTGCTGACATAACCGTCGATTTACCGGATCCCTCCGGCCCTTCAAATGTGATAAACAAACTCATACTATCCCTCACTCAACTATCGTTATCTTCCCATCAATCATACCATGAATACGAATCCCCTGGCCTATGTATTTTTGAAGTACTGTGACATGACCTTCAGTCAATCTTTCTCCAGCTACAACGAAAGGAATACCAGGAGGATACGGTATCAGTGACTGCGCCGTGTAATAGCCGATACCTTCTACGAGAGATACAATGCGTTCCTCACCTTCCACAGGATTGAAATATCCAGGAGAAGTAGGGAGTGTATTTTTTGCTTGAATCATATTATTAGCTGGTATATCGGTCACATCCGTTTTTTTAATTGCTGTCAGCAGTCTATCCATCGGAAAATGGTCTCCTTCATGCCATAACGGCAGCACTAACAGTACTTCAGATAACGTGGCAAGTTCGGTATAGATGAACTGTTTCTCTAGAAGAGTCTGGAGTGCTGTTCCTGAATAACCATCTTTTCTAATCATCAATTTAAGAGGGTCATCCATCTCCACTACGTCAACTTGATGGCTTAACTGTTGTATGAGTATACTGCGCTTCTGCCAGAAATTCGCTGCATCATAATTGACGTAAAACGCATGCGCCTGTTCCAAGCTTGATAATACAAGGTAGGATGGACTGGACGTCTGAAGAAACGATAAATAGCGACGTATGTTATTTTTCAGCGATGCTTGATGGTGAATGTGAATCACTGAACCCATCGTCAGTGCAGGAAGTGTTTTGTGATACGACTGAACAACATAATCCGCTCCGTAATGAATCGAAGAAACAGGAAAATCGGCAGCAATATCAAAATGTGCCCCGTGCGCTTCATCAACGAGTACTTCAATGTCACAATCATGAAAGAATTCAATAGCTGCCTTGATGTCATACGTCTCACCAAAGTAATTAGGATAGGTCAGTACAGCAAGTGTGACCTCTTCCAGATCTTTTTTATTAATCATAGAAAAATCTATACCTGCATATTGCTGTGACACTGTTGATACAGTTGTCGGTAGAATATAAGCCTTTAAGCCGGCCATAGTCAAACCATTGAAAACAGATTTGTGTACATTTCGCATCACTGCAACTGATGAGGATTTGACGCTTTGCAGAACTGATAATAGTCCAGTTGTCGTTCCATTGACTAAATAACGGGATTGATAGTCTGAATGTCTCGTCAATAATCGTTCACTATCAGCTATGATTGTTTCAGCATGATGATAGTCATCAAGTCCAGTAATTTCAGTCATATCATAAGAAAGCTTTATATCAAGATTGCCGATCGTACCATTATGGTGCCCAGGTACATGAAGTGAAATGGCACGACTTGCATAGTAATTGAGCTGAGTGGTAATAGGATTCATAACATCATCCTCCCTTAAGAAAGTAGTTTTAGTATACCAGATGATAAGGTTGTGATTCCTGTATTCTCAAGGCAGAAGAACGCAAAAAAAAGAGACCTGAACGGTCTCGAGTGCGGCTCATCGCATCATATTTCTGCCCGGCAACGTCCTACTCTCACGGGACGTCAGTCCAACTACCATCGGCGCTAGAGAGCTTAACTTCTGTGTTCGGTATGGGAACAGGTGTGACCTCTCTGCCATCGTCACCAGACAGACGGGGAATATACCCTCAAAACTAGATAGGCATGAAGAAGAGATTCAACCGGCAATGCCGATAATCTATAAAATTGATTAAGTCTTCGATCGATTAGTATTCGTCAGCTCCACACATCACTGTGCTTCCACCTCGAACCTATTGACCTCATCATCTTTGAGGGATCTTATAACCGAAGTTGGGAAATCTCATCTTGAGGGGGGCTTCATGCTTAGATGCTTTCAGCACTTATCCCGTCCATACATAGCTACCCAGCTATGCCGCTGGCGCGACAACTGGTACACCAGAGGTATGTCCATCCCGGTCCTCTCGTACTAAGGACAGCTCCTCTCAAATTTCCTACGCCCACGACGGATAGGGACCGAACTGTCTCACGACGTTCTGAACCCAGCTCGCGTACCGCTTTAATGGGCGAACAGCCCAACCCTTGGGACCGACTACAGCCCCAGGATGCGATGAGCCGACATCGAGGTGCCAAACCTCCCCGTCGATGTGAACTCTTGGGGGAGATAAGCCTGTTATCCCCGGGGTAGCTTTTATCCGTTGAGCGATGGCCCTTCCATGCGGAACCACCGGATCACTAAGTCCGTCTTTCGACCCTGCTCGACTTGTAGGTCTCGCAGTCAAGCTCCCTTGTGCCTTTACACTCTGCGAATGATTTCCAACCATTCTGAGGGAACCTTTGAGCGCCTCCGTTACTCTTTAGGAGGCGACCGCCCCAGTCAAACTGCCCGCCTGACACTGTCTCCCACCACGATAAGTGGTGCGGGTTAGAAAGTCAACACAGCCAGGGTAGTATCCCACCAGCGCCTCCACGTAAGCTGGCGCTCACGCTTCAAAGGCTCCTACCTATCCTGTACAAGCTGTGCCGAATTTCAATATCAGGCTGCAGTAAAGCTCCACGGGGTCTTTCCGTCCTGTCGCGGGTAACCTGCATCTTCACAGGTACTATGATTTCACCGAGTCTCTCGTTGAGACAGTGCCCAAATCGTTACGCCTTTCGTGCGGGTCGGAACTTACCCGACAAGGAATTTCGCTACCTTAGGACCGTTATAGTTACGGCCGCCGTTTACTGGGGCTTCAATTCGTAGCTTCGCAGATGCTAACCACTCCTTTTAACCTTCCAGCACCGGGCAGGCGTCAGCCCCTATACGTCACCTTACGGTTTTGCAGAGACCTGTGTTTTTGATAAACAGTCGCTTGGGCCTATTCACTGCGGCTCTTCAGGGCTTGCACCCTAAAAAGCACCCCTTCTCCCGAAGTTACGGGGTCATTTTGCCGAGTTCCTTAACGAGAGTTCGCTCGCTCACCTTAGAATTCTCATCTTGACTACCTGTGTCGGTTTGCGGTACGGGCACCTAATTTCTAACTAGAGGCTTTTCTTGGCAGTGTGAAATCAACGACTTCGCTACTATAATTTCGCTCCCCGTCACATCTCAACCTTGATGAGCACCGGATTTGCCTGATGCTCAGTCTTGATGCTTGGACGTACATAACCAACAGTACGATCGCCTATCCTTCTGCGTCCCCCCATCGTTCAAACAATCTTAGGTGGTACAGGAATATCTACCTGTTATCCATCGCCTACGCCTGTCGGCCTCGGCTTAGGTCCCGACTAACCCAGAGCGGACGAGCCTTCCTCTGGAAACCTTAGTCAATCGGTGGACGGGATTCTCACCCGTCTTTCGCTACTCACTCCGGCATTCTCACTTCCAAGCGCTCCACATGTCCTTGCGGTCATGCTTCGACGCCCTTGGAACGCTCTCCTACCATTGTCCGTAAGGACAATCCACAGCTTCGGTAATATGTTTAGCCCCGGTACATTTTCGGCGCAGCGTCACTCGACTAGTGAGCTATTACGCACTCTTTAAATGATGGCTGCTTCTAAGCCAACATCCTAGTTGTCTGGGCAACGCCACATCCTTTTCCACTTAACATATATTTTGGGACCTTAGCTGGTGGTCTGGGCTGTTTCCCTCTCGACTACGGACCTTATCACCCGCAGTCTGACTCCCGCATTAAATTATCTGGCATTCGGAGTTTGTCTGAATTCGGTAACCCGAGGGGGGCCCCTAGTCCAAACAGTGCTCTACCTCCAGTAATCATCATGCGAGGCTAGCCCTAAAGCTATTTCGGAGAGAACCAGCTATCTCCAGGTTCGATTGGAATTTCTCCGCTACCCACACCTCATCCGCTCACTTTTCAACGTAAGTCGGTTCGGTCCTCCATTCAGTGTTACCTGAACTTCAACCTGGACATGGGTAGATCACCTGGTTTCGGGTCTACGACCTGATACTCATTCGCCCTGTTCAGACTCGCTTTCGCTGCGGCTCCGCATTCACTGCTTAACCTTGCATCAAATCGTAACTCGCCGGATCATTCTACAAAAGGCACGCCATCACCCATTAACGGGCTCTGACTACTTGTAAGCACACGGTTTCAGGTTCTATTTCACTCCCCTTCCGGGGTGCTTTTCACCTTTCCCTCACGGTACTGGTTCACTATCGGTCACTAGAGAGTATTTAGCCTTGGGAGATGGTCCTCCCGGATTCCGACGGAATTCCACGTGTTCCGCCGTACTCAGGATCCACTCAGGAGGGGACAGTTTTTCGACTACAGGACCTTTACCTTCTCTGGTTGATTGTTCCAAAATCATTCGTCTAAACTGTTCCTTTGTAACTCCGTATTGAGTGTCCTACAACCCCAGAGTGCAAGCACTCTGGTTTGGGCTCTTCCCGTTTCGCTCGCCGCTACTCAGGGAATCGAGTTTTCTTTCTCTTCCTCCGGGTACTTAGATGTTTCAGTTCTCCGGGTGTGCCTTCTCATATGCTATGTATTCACATATGGATAACATGACATGACTCATGCTGGGTTTCCCCATTCGGAAATCTCTGGATCAAAGCTTACTTACAGCTCCCCAGAGCATATCGTCGTTAGTAACGTCCTTCATCGGCTTCTAGTGCCAAGGCATCCACCGTGCGCCCTTAATAACTTAATCTGTTATTAATAATGTGATGTCTGCATGAATGCAGACGCGCGATTTCAAGAATTCATAAAATGAACTCACTCGGTATTGCTTGGTAAAATCTTTTTCTTCTTCATTGCTTATCTAGTTTTCAAGGTACATTCTGAATGTATAAACATTCAAAACTGAATACAATATGTCAGCGTCAATTCCGAAGGAATCTCATGGATTCCTTTTCCGTATAATCCTTAGAAAGGAGGTGATCCAGCCGCACCTTCCGATACGGCTACCTTGTTACGACTTCACCCCAATCATCTGTCCCACCTTCGACGGCTAGCTCCTAAAAGGTTACTCCACCGGCTTCGGGTGTTACAAACTCTCGTGGTGTGACGGGCGGTGTGTACAAGACCCGGGAACGTATTCACCGTAGCATGCTGATCTACGATTACTAGCGATTCCAGCTTCATGTAGTCGAGTTGCAGACTACAATCCGAACTGAGAATGGTTTTATGGGATTTGCTTGACCTCGCGGTTTTGCTGCCCTTTGTACCATCCATTGTAGCACGTGTGTAGCCCAAATCATAAGGGGCATGATGATTTGACGTCATCCCCACCTTCCTCCGGTTTGTCACCGGCAGTCTCTCTAGAGTGCCCAACTGAATGATGGCAACTAAAGATAAGGGTTGCGCTCGTTGCGGGACTTAACCCAACATCTCACGACACGAGCTGACGACAACCATGCACCACCTGTCACTCTGTCCCCCGAAGGGGAACGCTCTGTCTCCAGAGTTGTCAGAGGATGTCAAGATTTGGTAAGGTTCTTCGCGTTGCTTCGAATTAAACCACATGCTCCACCGCTTGTGCGGGTCCCCGTCAATTCCTTTGAGTTTCAGTCTTGCGACCGTACTCCCCAGGCGGAGTGCTTAATGCGTTAGCTGCAGCACTGAGGGGCGGAAACCCCCCAACACTTAGCACTCATCGTTTACGGCGTGGACTACCAGGGTATCTAATCCTGTTTGATCCCCACGCTTTCGCACCTCAGCGTCAGTTACAGACCAGAGAGCCGCCTTCGCCACTGGTGTTCCTCCATATCTCTGCGCATTTCACCGCTACACATGGAATTCCACTCTCCTCTTCTGCACTCAAGTCTCCCAGTTTCCAATGACCCTCCCCGGTTGAGCCGGGGGCTTTCACATCAGACTTAAGAGACCGCCTACGCGCGCTTTACGCCCAATAATTCCGGATAACGCTTGCCACCTACGTATTACCGCGGCTGCTGGCACGTAGTTAGCCGTGGCTTTCTGGTAAGGTACCGTCAAGGTACGTTCAGTTACTAACGTACTTGTTCTTCCCTTACAACAGAGTTTTACGATCCGAAAACCTTCTTCACTCACGCGGCGTTGCTCCGTCAGACTTTCGTCCATTGCGGAAGATTCCCTACTGCTGCCTCCCGTAGGAGTCTGGGCCGTGTCTCAGTCCCAGTGTGGCCGATCACCCTCTCAGGTCGGCTACGCATCGTCGCCTTGGTGAGCCGTTACCTCACCAACTAGCTAATGCGCCGCGGGTCCATCTATAAGTGACAGCCGAAACCGTCTTTCACTGTTTCACCATGAGGTGAAACATATTATCCGGTATTAGCTCCGGTTTCCCGAAGTTATCCCAGTCTTATAGGTAGGTTACCCACGTGTTACTCACCCGTCCGCCGCTGACTTCAGAGGTGCAAGCACCTCGTCTGTCCGCTCGACTTGCATGTATTAGGCACGCCGCCAGCGTTCATCCTGAGCCAGGATCAAACTCTCCATAATAGTTTGTTTGATAAAAGCTCTTTGATTGGTTGAGCCAATCACTCTTCAGCAAGTACTTAAAGTACTCAAATTATTGGAATTAACGTTGACATATTGTCATTCAGTTTTCAATGTTCATTTTTCGTCTCACAAGATTTAACTATACACTCTTTCATTTTGAAAGTCAACTCTTTTTTAAAAGTTTTTTTAAAATCAAGTGGTTCATGTATTGTTATATCTCTGCCGGACAAGATTTAATTATACTCTTATGCAAAGTACAAGTCAACTCTTTTTTTGAAATCTTTTTTCGAGTTATTGTTATCTCTGCCGGACAAGATATAACTATACAGGCTTGCAAGCTGTTCTACAAGCATAAAATTTACACTTTCAGCAATTAGTTTGAAAGTCTTAAATCAGCTATTTTAGCTAGAGCATTTTCTGCATCCTTATAACCCATGTGATACATCCCATCGAGTTTCACTTTATCTTTCTCCAGGCGATCTACTTTTAAATCGGCTGAAGGACGAATGACAACAACATTTCCCTCTTCTTCCTGTTGATTGACATAATATAATGTTTCATTATATCGAGCAGGTCGTCTGCGCATCGCTTCATCCACTTTGGGATAGCCTTTCACTTTGAACCACTTTGCTAGACGTCCTGATTTTTTGACATAGCCTTTCGGGCGTGTCAGCACGACCACATTTTTTGCTATTCCATCTGCCTGCGCTTTTCGAAGCGGAATAGGATCTGTAACGCCGCCATCAAGTAATTTCTTACCTTCGTAATCAACAATAGGTGCCATGAACGGAAGAGAACTCGAGGCACGAAGTATCTTCAATAAATCTTTCGTTAAATAGGTTTTATCAAAGTATTCTGTCTCTCCTGTTTCACAGTTGGTACAGGCAACTACGTATTCTCCTTCATATAGTAGGAAGTTTTCCATGTTAAATGGCACGAGCTTATTCGGTATCTCTTCAAAAATAAAATCCATACCGAACATTTCCCGGTTCTTCACGAAATTCTTCATAGATAAATAGCGCTGATCATTTAAAAAGTCCAGACTGACTTGTCTATTGCGCCCGCGCTGCATAGATAAATAAGAAGCAGCCATATTAGCTCCTGCTGAAACACCGATAATATAGTCAAAATGAATACCTTTATCTAAAAATAAATCGAGGACGCCTGCGGTATAGATTCCGCGCATACCTCCTCCTTCTAACACCAATCCTATTTTATCCATTCTCTCACTCCTTCAGCTATTCCATATTATAACAAATGTCAAAATATAAAAAAAGCAGCTGCTATCAGCTGCTTGAACGTTACTGCTCTTTATTATTTAATTGTAAATGCTTCAGTATATAAGTTAGTTGTCCCTCTTTTTAGTCTGATGTTCGAAGTTCCCGTCGTTCCTTTAGTCGTTTTTCCTGTGATGACAGTAGAAGCTGAGCCGTGCATATCAGTAGTCAATGAAAATGCGGGACTATAACCGACTGCACTCCATGTTCCATTCATATAGAAGGAACCGAGTTGAGTGCCGCTTGTATTGTATATTCCTACCTTGAGATCGTTATACGTTGTGTTAGGAGTCAAACCACTTAATGTCAACTGAGTAGTGAACGAAACGCCGTTAGTTACTGTCGGCATCATAAAATCATAACTGCTGACTGGTGCCGGCACTGCCGATTGATAGCCGTAGCTTCCTTGTTTGAAGGTCGCTTCATCATACCATTTGTAGGTAGCGGCAGGTGTTGACCACGGCTCACTTTCAGATTCTGTCGATGCTGAAGGTACTTCAAACGGTAATATAGGAGATTTCTGATCTAATGTCAGGCCTTTCTCGCGGAATGACGTATAAGATTCATCCTTAGCCAGCCAGTTGATCAGATTAAGGAGTAGTGTGCTGTCATTTTGTTCTTTGTAGCCGTCATATGTCTTTTTAGTCTGCCCGTTATCTTCTCTTAAATATTTCGGTGTTGCATCTTCTACCATAGACGAATCACCGATAAAGGCTGCTTTGCCGAGTCCTACTTTGCTGATGGCAACATAAGCACCTTCATCACGTCCACCTCCGAAGTAAACGCCCTGATCTACAGCCGGCCCCCACTTATCCGCTGTTGTCAGACCGGATGGTAAGTATACGAGTCCTTTAGCAATATCAGGGTTGGTAATCGCAAGTGTAGAGCCCGCATGCATCGCAACACTACTAACTCCATTTGTAATACCAAATGCACCGGCATCGCGTACAATATCTGTCGCAATAATATTATTCAGTGCATTATATCTGAATCTGACGCCGAAATGAGCCGACAGCCAGTCAGAGCTTCCTACTCCTGTCATTTTCGAGGACTGTTTTTCTGCGGTCGTCATCCCTTTTGCAGGATCATTATACGCGCCCCGGCGATAACCATTGAAGATTTCTGAAGAATCAAACCGATTTAAATTTCGGTCGGCATTATAGTGGTCAGCAATGAAAAATACACTGCCGCCCTGCTGAACAAATTTTAAAATCGCATCTTGCTCTGTGACCTTGTACGGAATATTTGCCTCAGGTATAATGAAAATGTCATGCGCAGACAAGTCTTCATATGTAATCGATGTTCCTTTACGCAATTCTTTCACATGATAACCTTTTGCTGCTATGCCGTTACCAAAATCAGAAAATGCACCATCAATGACCCAGTCCGCTGCTCCTGCAGTCTGACCATGGGTATTATCAACTAAGACGCTCTGACCATTCGCAGCTGTCGGCTTAATCTCTGGTGCTCGGTCGCTGAAGTTTTCTGCATAGCCCGCATGAGTCCCTAAAGTTAGAGCTGCTATCGTAGTCAAGACCGCTTTTTTGAGCATCAGATTTTCCTCTTTTCACATAAATAGATTTTTACTTATTATAACTCTATTTTTAACAAACTATTTTTAAGTGTATGTAAATAATATGTAAAACAAATAGCGCTTTATTTTCAATATTTACATAATTGTCATGTCTATTTGATTGATGTTTTGTTATCATTGACTCATGCGTTACAAAAATAGAAAAAGGAGCATCATCATGTTTAAAAAAATCGTTAAAACTTCTGTTCCTGCAGTGATGGCAGTAACAGTACTTGCAGCTTGTGGTTCTACAGATTCAAAATCAGACGACAACAAGGAGTCAGCAGACAAAGGCTACACGCCTGAGAAATTAACGGTACAATTCGTTCCTTCTCAAAATGCTGAAACACTTGAAGCAAAAGCAAAACCGCTTGAAAAGTTATTGACTGATGAACTAGATATTCCAGTAGAAGTTTCTGTATCTACTAACTACAACACAATTGTAGAAGCGATGAAATCTGAAAAAGTAGATATCGGCTTCCTGCCTCCCACTGCTTATGTTTTAGCACATGATCAAAAAGCTGCCGACGTATTGCTACAGGCTCAGCGTTACGGTGTAAATGATGATGGTACCCCGACTGACGAATTAGTTGATTTTTACAAATCACAGTTCATCGTTAAAAAAGATTCCGGTATCGACAGCTTGAAAGATATGAAAGGCAAGAAAATTGCGATGCAGGACGTGACGTCCACTGCAGGATACGTGTTCCCGGCTGTTGAATTAAAAGGCGAAGGTATTGATCCATTAAAAGATATGGAAGTAACCACTGTTAAAGGTCATGATCAAGCAGTTATTTCATTATTAAATGATGATGTAGATGTTGCAGTGACATTCCAGGATGCACGTAACATTGTTAAAGGCGACCAGCCTGATGTCTTCAAAGATACTAAAATCGTGAAATTCACTGAAAATATTCCTAATGATACAATCGCAGCTCGTTCAGATATGACTGATGAGTGGAAAGATAAAGTAACAGAAGCATTCGTCAATATCGGTAAAGACAAAGAAGGACAAAAAATAATCCGTGATGTTTATTCACATGAAGGTTATGTGAAATCAGATGATTCTAAATTTGACATCATTCGTGAGTACGATAAAAAAGTCAAAGAATAATTTCTTAAGCATATCTATGCTATCAACAAGGCTAAACTCACACTCGTGGGTTTAGCCTTTTATTTAAAGGAGTGTCACTATGAGTCAAATCGTATTTTCTGACGTCAGTAAAGTCTATCCAAACGGCCATGTCGGCCTTGACCACGTTGATCTTGAAATCAACCAAGGTGAATTCGTAGTGATTGTCGGCTTATCAGGAGCCGGGAAATCGACGATGCTGCGTTCTATTAACCGTCTCCACGAAATCACTTCAGGTGATATTTCCATCGACGGTGAATCTATCACTAAAGCAAAAGGCAATAAACTACTGATGATGCGCCGCAATATCGGTATGATTTTTCAAAGTTTCAATCTTGTTAAACGCTCTTCTGTCATTAGAAATGTACTGTCCGGTCGTGTAGGCTATCATCCAACATGGAAAATGGTGCTGGGATTGTTTCCAAAACAGGACAAACAGATTGCTCTTGAAGCACTTGACCGCGTCAATATTGTGGAGAAAGCTTATAACCGTGCCGATGAATTATCAGGCGGCCAGCAGCAGCGTGTCTCAATCGCACGGGCACTTGCTCAGGAACCGAAAATTATTTTAGCAGATGAACCTGTTGCCTCTCTCGACCCATTGACCACTAAACAAGTCATGGATGACTTACAGCGTATTAACAAGGAACTCGGCATTACTATTATTGTCAATCTTCACTTTGTTGACCTTGCCCGTGAGTATGCGACAAGAATCATCGGGCTGCAGGCTGGCAGAGTGGTCTTTGATGGTCCTGTAGAACTGGCAACAGACGATGCTTTCAGCAAGATTTACGGTCGTGAAATTAAAGATGACGAGAAGATGGGGGTTAACTGATGAACCCAACACCTACCAGTAATGCTAAACGTTATAAAACTATTTTCTCACTGCTGTTAATAATTGCTCTAGTCATATGGAGCGGCTACAGCACAGGGTTCAGCTTACAAAGTCTGGCTATGGGCTGGCCGGAAATGATGAATCTTATGAGAGAAATGCTGCCACCAGACTGGTCCTACTTCTCAGAAATCGCCGATCCGATGCTCGATACGATTCGTATGGCAGTGCTTGGCACAACATTCGGTTCACTACTTGCGCTACCCGTGGCCTTATTATCAGCAAGCAATGTATTTAAATCCCGCTGGATTTACATGCCTGTTCGTTTCGTCCTCAATATCATCCGGACTATTCCCGACCTATTGCTTGCTTCTATATTCGTAGCGGTGTTTGGTATTGGAGCGCTTCCTGGTATATTCGCTCTGACCGTTCTGTCCTTCGGAATTGTCGCAAAGCTGTTCTATGAGGCCCTTGAAAATATCGACAACGGACCGCTTGAAGCGATGACTGCGGTCGGAGCCAACAAATACAAATGGATTACATTCGGTGTTCTGCCGCAGGCTCTTGCACCTTACCTGTCATTTGTATTATTTACTTTTGAAATCAACATCCGTGCTGCGGCTGTACTTGGTCTTGTAGGTGCGGGTGGTATCGGGTTGTTCTACGATAAAACACTCGGCTACTTTGAATATCCGAAAGTAACTGCTATTATCATTTTTACTTTAATAATAGTAATGGTCATTGACTATACGAGTACGAAAGTGAGGGAGCGATTGCTGTGACAAAGAACTATGACTACTTGAAAACTAAATCATCCGTCCCTTCTATTATCAGAACGGTCCTTCTCATTGTGCTGCTCCTTGCCATTTACATATGGGCGTTCAGTGGTATGCCGAAAATAGAAATCAAAGAAAAATCATGGGAGATTCTTTCTAATATTTTGTCAGGAATCATTCATCCTGACTGGGGTTATGTCTATATGCCTGAAGGGGAGGACTTGCTGCGCGGTCTGCTTGAAACGTTTGCCATTGCGTTTCTCGGGACCATCATTTCAGCAGTGCTGTGTATCCCGTTCGCATTTTTAGCAGCTAGAAACATTTCAAACCGCTTCCTGTCTGAAATCAGTAAATTCCTACTCAGTCTCATCCGCGTGTTCCCGGAAATCATCATGGCTTTATTATTCATCAAAGCGGTCGGTCCTGGCGCATTTGCAGGGGTACTTGCAGTTGGTATCCATTCAATCGGGATGCTCGGTAAACTGTTTGCTGAAGACATCGAGAATTTAGACCTCGGTCCATCTGAAGCATTGACTGCTACAGGCGCCAATAAAATTAAAACGTTGATGTTTGCTGTCGTTCCGCAAATATTACCGGCATTCATTTCGTTTGTTCTTTATCGTTTCGAAATCAATTTAAGAAGTGCATCTATCCTCGGGTTAATCGGTGCAGGTGGTATCGGTACACCACTCATCTTCGCACTGCAGGGAAGAACATGGGACCGTGTCGGTATCATCCTTATCGGTATCGTGATCATGGTTATCATCGTTGACACATTATCAGGTGCCATTAGAAAACGACTTGTATAACAGTACAAAAAAACAGTGACGCACTACACAGCGTCACTGTTTTTATATTTCTGTACGTCCTGAAATGGCTTTTGACAACGTCACTTCATCCGCATACTCAAGGTCACCGCCGACTGGCAGTCCATGCGCAAGGCGAGTAGTCTTAAGACCGATCGGTTTCACTAATCTTGAGATGTACATCGCTGTTGATTCACCTTCGATGTTAGGGTTTGTCGCCAGAATCAATTCCTGAACTTGTTCATCCTTCAATCGGTTCAATAAGTTCGGAATATTGATATCTTCTGGGCCGATGCCTTCCATCGGAGAAATCGCTCCTTGCAGCACATGGTACATCCCTTTGTATTCCCGCATTTTTTCCATTGCAATGACGTCTTTTGATTCCTCGACGACGCAGATCATCGAGCGGTCGCGCGTCTTATCGGCACAAATATAGCAAGGATCTGTATCCGTAATATGACCACATACCGAGCAGTACGTCAGTTCACGCTTCACATCAACCAGCGCCTTGGCGAAGTTCATCACATCGTCTTCTTTCATATCGAGCACGTGAAATGCAAGACGTGCTGCCGTCTTAGGGCCGATACCAGGCAGTTTCATAAAGCTGTCTATGAGCCGTGAAATAGGTGCTGGATAATGCATTACATCATTCCTGGAATGTTCATTCCTTTAGTATGCTGACCTAAACGCTGTGCTGTCACATCGTCTGCTTTAGACAACGCTTCATTAGTTGCTGCCAGTACTAAGTCCTGTAACATTTCGATATCTTCTGGATCTACTACTTCTTCCTTGATGATGACATCAAGAACTTCTTTATGACCTGAGACAACAACAGTGACCATACCGCCGCCTGCTGTCCCTTCAATACGTTCGTCTTTTAACTTTTCCTGCTCTTCCGCCATTTTCTTCTGCATTTTCTGCATTTGTTTCATCATTTGCTGCATATTACCGCCACCGCGCATAATTGTTTCCTCCTATTTAATCAATTAAATTTATTGTGTCTTTGCCGAACAAATCTTCTGCCGTCTTGACGATATCGTTCTTGGGTTCCGATTTAGCTTCGGTCTGCTGCTTCTTATTCTTAATATAGTCATGTCTGACTTGCAGCCACTGTGAATCTGGTACACCTACCATTTTAACTTTTTTATTGATAATTGTGTACACAATCGACTCAATCTGTTCGCGTTTGTCGTCACCTTTATTGACGAGTTCACAGTGAATATCTTCTTCAAATTTAATCAACACGTGCGTACTGCTCGCTGCTACCGGCTCTGAATTCTGCAGCAGACTGACAAGTGCACGGTCGTTCTGTTTGACGTGATCGATGAGCGACTGCCAGTTCTCCTTGAGATAATTCAAATCTTCACGATTAGCATTGTCCAGCACATTCTCTATTTGAGAGATTGAGAATTTATTCGTCGTACGCTCTACTTTTTGTTTTGGCTTAGACGGTGCTGCAGTAGGGTTCAACTGGACTTGAGCAAGTTTCTCTTCAAATTCCTTCATCTTCGCATCGATATACTGCGTATTAACTCCCGCACTCTGCTGATGGCTCTTGACCAGTTCTGAAAGTTTCACAATCAACACTTCAAAGTGGATGTTCACGTTGACTGCAAAGCGCATCGATACAAGTGTATCGTTGATCTTATCAATCATTTCGTAGATGACGGGCAGCTCTACTCTGTAAATTTCACCTTGTCCCTCTGTTCCGGTAGCAAAATCAACAATGATATCCCGTAAATAATAGATGAAATCATTCACGAGCCGGTTTGATTCCTTACCGTCACTTAACAGCTGGTGATACAAGTCAAATGCACCGCGTACATCATGTGTCACAATCGCGTCAGTCAGTGCGTGAAGATCATCTTTACCGACACTTCCGGTCACATTCAATACATGCGACAGCGTCAATGTTTCATCGCCGAACGCAATGGCCTGGTCCAGTATACTCAAAGCATCCCGCATGCCGCCTTCAGCTGTCTGGGCAATGAATTCAAGTGCCTGCACTTCAAACTGAATGCCTTCTTTGTCGCAGACATAAGTCAAATGTTCAACGATATCTGGTGTGGCGATTGCCTTGAAATCAAATCGCTGACAGCGGGAAATAATCGTTGGTGGTATTTTGTGCGGCTCTGTCGTCGCCAATATGAATATCGCATGGCCGGGTGGTTCTTCAAGTGTCTTTAACAGTGCATTAAATGCACCTGTCGTCAGCATATGCACTTCATCGATAATATAGACTTTGTATCTGGATTCACCTGGTGCATACTTCACTTTATCTCTAATATTACGGATTTCATCCACGCCGTTATTGCTGGCTGCATCAATTTCAATGACGTCAGAGTTTGTTCCGTTCGTAATCGAAATACAGCTGGCACATTCATTACATGGTTCGCCGTCATGACGTTCAGTACAGTTGATAGCTTTGGCAAATATTTTCGCGATACTTGTTTTCCCTGTACCACGCGGTCCGTTGAATAAATAAGCGTGTGATATTTTATTTCTCGCTATAGCGTTCTTCAGCGTAGTCGTCACATGCTTCTGTCCGACTACTTCTTCGAAAGCCTGGGATCTGAACACGCGATATAATGCCTGATAACTCAAGACGTCCCCTCCATCAATATTGGTCCTTTTATTATACCATTAGACATAACTGCTTCATAACAAAAAAGAGAAGACTCATCAGAATGAACTGTTGATGAGTCTTCCGCAACATCGTTATTTCTTTTTCATTTTTTTGTACAGCCAGTATGCCCCAGGGTTCAGCGGCTTGATAAAATCACCAATTTGCTCATCAATATAGGCATTGAATCCTTTCTTGAACTTCGCAACGCCTAGGTCAGGCGACGATTCTGTAAAGTCCCCGCTGACGCCATAGAAGTTATAGCGCTTCAGGCCAAGCTGATTGGCAAACTTAATCATTTCCCACTGCATGTTATACGCACCCATGAACTGATTATAAGCAGGATTAGAGCCGCTTGATAAGTAATACAGCTCATGATTGTTGAAAACATAAATAGCACTCGCCAATTCAAGCACATCGCCGTCACTTGCTTTTAAGGCTTCTGTTTCCGCGACTTTCTTCTCGATCTGTGCTACTGCCTTTTCGAGTTCTACTGTTTTATTTTTCAGCTTTCTGTAGTCAGGGTTCTCTTCCAGTTCTGCTGCTGCCTTATTATAATCTGCGCGTTTTATGCTCAGCTGGTCGTTCAGGCGTTTTAAGTAATCATTGAGGTTGATATACGTCATCACAACGCGCGCATTGTCCCCGTATGTTTGTTTCATACGCTTGAACGTCTGCAGGTCAAACAATGAGAAATGATGTTTATCTTCCGCCATTTTATACAGCCTGAAAAACTTCTCCATTTCATCATCTGATAAGTCACGCATCTGCACACCCATCTCAATCGTTTTATTGATATTACGGCGCGTCTTATAATCCATTTCTTTCAGCAGTTCGTCATCTGTCTTATCTGTTAAATCAAGTACTGATAAGAAGCGTGCCTGGGAATCCATAGAGTAGCCGATACTGTAACCTTGGTGTTTATAGCCGAGGCGTTCCATTTCGGTGATAATATCGTCCACTTCAAATGACTCAGTGACATAGCCGTCGCCGTCCAGATGATTACGCGTAATATAAGGGTCCACTAACACAAACAGCCCTTTGTGCTTCTTCAAATAAGCAGTTAAATGCGTGTAGAAAAAATCGACGAGTGCTTTGTCATGATGATCGAACAACGGTCCTTTATGCGTATAAAAATAATTGAAGAATTTAAAGCTCGGCGCACCGTTCAGTAAACAGGCTGCCAGCACTTTGTCCCCTTCTTTCACTCCTACGAGATGGACATCAAGATTTAATGTCTGACGACCCGCGAAGTGAGCTCTAGATTGTGTATAGTGACTGAAATGATCGTTAACAAACGATTCAAATTCCTCTATCGTCAAATTACAAAACTTCATTAAAAAGCTCTCCCGTTTTTTGACATGTTCTATTTCGTTATTTACTATAACACTTTCGTGTAATAAATATGTAGTAATATTATTTCCGCATCTTATATTCAACTTTATTTCCGACTTCAGTCAGCTGAAACGTTCAAAAAAAAGACCTAGTCTCCTAGGTCTATCTATTAGCTATATCATTAATTTGTATATAAATACCGTGCACCTCTACGTCGATTAACATCCACAAGCGGAACCTCGATCGACAGCTCAAAGACGGCTGCCCCAGTCACATACAAGGTACCACTTAATGCTGCTTCCTTCCGGACCTGACATGATTCATGGGCTTATATTGACTCGGACCGTCTTCTCAACACTACGTGTCAAGGTCAGGCCTCACAAAATATTACCCTCGGCAGAGGAATTAGGTCTTGCCTAAGCGGCTTGCAAGTACAGGGAACCGCTAACTCCCCACTTAGCACGGCAAAACCTATGATACTATATCAGCGGATTGTTTGGCAAGAAAAACACTTTTATTTTTCTCATACTATCATTTTTTGCTAGTCGGTCGTCTTGAAAAATCAACAAACTTAAATTCACTTGCTCTATGTTTCGAAATATTATATTGAAACGCGACAGCATTTGATAAATGAACAATCGAACGAACTGTGGCTGCATAAGGTGGTGAGGCATCATTGAACAACTCGAGCTCAGCTGTCGTCATCGGTTCGAAAGTAATCGCCTTGTTTGAGAAGCTGATGACCAACCCAAGTTGATTCTCGATATAGGAATAGATCGATTGTTCAGCTATTTCCTTCGTCAATGTCGGCATCAACTCAACAAGAAAATAATCTGTATCAATGATGTTGACTGTTTCTCCTTTACGTCTTGTTCTGACGACCTTAAACAGTTCAGTATTTCCCGATATTTTAAGTGCCGTCATTACTGCTGGATAGTCAGACGCACGTACTTTGTCAAACGATTCCACATGTGTCACATAGTCCATATTGAGCGACTCTTTAATTTCTTCAAAACTAATGAGCTGAGACACCGGGAAATTCATTGATTCATTGTAAATAACAACTGACCCTTTGCCTTTTAACTTCTGGATAAACCCATTTGTCTGAAGCAGACTCAAAGCCTTTCTCACTGTTTCACGTGAGACTTGATACTGTTTGACCAGAAGATTCTCAGAAGGCAGTTGATCATGCTGCTGGTATTCTCCGCTGATGATTTTACCACTTAATTCCTGATATATCATACGATATTTATTACTATTCATCCTTATGTCACCTCTTGTTTCCAAATATCTTAACATAAATTAACTAGTTTGGAACAAGATGCTTTTAATTATTTTTTAACCGCAATAGCCTGGTAAGGCTCAAACTTCCCACTGTAAGAATCATAATTATTAATGAGCACTTCACCGTCAATATTTACATCAGCCGGCACTTCTACCATCTGACCGCTAAAGTTAGCAATGACAATCACTATTTCTTCATCCAACTGACGTTCATAGGCAAATAATTGCGGATGCTCTTCCAGTAACGGTACGACCTTTCCATACGTCATTACATCAAGTTCGTGTCGTAGTTCAATCAACCGCTGATACGTGTAGAAGATAGAGTGTTTATCTGCAAGTGCCTGTTCCACATTAATATGCTGATAATTATCAGCGAGATCAATCCACGGCGTCCCAGTCGTAAATCCAGCATGGGCAGAACCATCCCACTGCACAGGAGAACGTGCATTATCACGAGACTTGTCCCTTAAAATACGAATCGCCTGGCTATCTGATATACCACGCTCTTTCATAATAGAATAAGCATTTAATGATTCCACATCGCGATACTGATCAATGCTATTGAAATACAAATTCGTCATACCAATTTCTTCACCTTGATAGATATACGGTGTACCTTGCAGGAAGTGCAGCGCGACGGCAAGCATCTTACCACTTCTGACACGGGCTTCTTCAGTCGTATCATCACCGAAACGAGATACTACGCGCGGCTGGTCATGGTTACACCAGAAAATAGCGTTCCAGCCGCCTCCAGCTTCAATACCTACCTGCCAGCGGAACAGAATTTTTTTCAGCTCCAGAAAATCATACGGCTGTTCAGACCACTTCTCACCATCTTTATAATCTACTTTAAGATGATGGAAATTAAAGACACTGTTTAACTCTTGACGCTCCGGCTTTGTATATTTAATACAATGTTCAAGGGTCGTCGAACTCATCTCGCCTACGGTCATAAATCCTTCTTTGTCGCCAAACGTGCTACGGTTCATTTCATGCAGAAACTCATGAATTCTTGGACCATCCGTATAAAATTCTTTACCGATGTCGTCAGAGTTTTTATAGTCGCCTTTAGAAATTAAGTTGATGACATCAAAACGGAATCCGTCCATACCGAAATCAATCCAGTAATTGATCATATCAAAGATGTCTTGACGCACGCTGTCATTTTCCCAGTTTAAATCTGCTTGAGTGACATCAAACAGTCGAAGGTAATACTGTCCCGTTATTTCATCTTTCTGCCATGCACTTCCCCCGAACTTAGATTCCCAGTTGGTTGGGGGCTGGTCACCGTCACCGTCTTTCCAGATGTAGTAGTCACGGTACTTGCTGTCTGTGGATTGACGTGATTCAATAAACCATTGATGCTCAGTGGATGTATGATTGATGACGATGTCTGACATAATCTTGATACCACGTGCATGCGCCTCGTCAAGCAGCCGCTTAAAGTCTTCTTTCGTCCCGAAGTCAGGATTAATTTCATAATAATCACTAATATCATAACCATTATCGTTCATCGGTGAACGATAAACCGGGGTCAGCCACAGATAATCTACGCCTAATATCTTTAAATAGTCGAGCTTTTCGATAATACCGTTAATATCTCCCTGTCCATTACCTGTCGTATCGTTAAATGACTTCGGATATATTTGATAGACCACTGATTTTTTCCAGTCGGAAACTGCCAATTAAAAAACTCCTCACGTTTTAAGATACTTTAAATTTATCGAGCATAACTTGTACTTACAAGTTATTCAATTTCTCTAACAACTTCTTTGTTCTTTCTTTCAGCAAATATTGAAAATATCAGTGTCAATACAATCGGAAGAATAATGGCAATAATCATTCCAATTAAGAAGGTCATACGGAAACCTTCATTGATAGAGATAATCCCTGGTACACCACCGACCCCGACTCTTCCAAGTAATTGCTGAGAACCAAACAACGCACCGACGATACCCGTCGTAATTACCGCTGCAACGAATGGATATTTCAACGGAATGTTGACCCCGAACATGGCAGGTTCTGTAACACCTAACCAGCCTGAAATTCCTGACGTCAATGCTAAACCTTGTTCTTTAACAAGTTTACGGCGTTTGTATAACCACCATGCCGCAAATGCTGCAGATCCTTGAGCAATATTGGAAATCGCAAGGATTGGCCATAAATAGGTTCCTTTTAACTCAGAGTTCATCAACTGGAAGTCAACAGCAAGGAACATATGATGCAAACCTGTGACTACTAATGGTGCATAAATCAAGCCGTAGACTAAGCCGCCTAACCAGCCTGCTTGAGTGAAGATCCATTGAATGACATCTGTAATTTGCGTCCCTAACCATAAGGCAATCGGGCCAATAAGAACGAATGACAAGAAACCGACAAGCAGTAGAGATACAGGTCCAACAACGAGCATTTTGATTGAGTCATGGACACGTTTATTCAGAAAACGTTCTACTTTAGCAAGGAACCATGCTGCAATCAATACAGGTAAGACTTGTCCTTGGTAGTTCAGTTTTTCAATATGCAGACCGAACACATTCCACTCTGGAATCTTTGTTAATTCACCTGTCTCTGAATTACCTAAACTATACTGTGAAGCAAGACCCGGGTGACACATAATCAAACCAAGTACTAACCCGAGAATTGGACTACCACCAAATACACGCATAGCTGACCAACCAATCAACGCAGGAAGGAAGATGAATGGTGCTGCTGCGATATAGTTGATGATTTCTGCCAAGTCCTTCAATTGAGGATACATCTCGACCAGTGACTGATCACCAAATAGTCCGCCTGCTGTCAGTACGTTGTTCAAACCAAGAAGTAAACCTGCTGTAACGATAGCCGGCAATAACGGAATGAAGACATCACCTAATGTTTTAATCGCACGTTGCAGTGGGTTCATCTTGTCTGCTGCTGCTGCTTTCACTTCATCTTTCGTACTCTCGCCTATTCCCGTTTCCTCCGTGAACACTTGGTACACTTCATCTACAGTACCAGGACCAATCACAATCTGAAACTGATTGTTTGCCGCGAATGACCCTTTCACTAAATCCAATTGATCTAATGCCACTTTGTCGACTTTCGTTTCATCATTAAGTGCTAAACGTAGTCTTGTCACACAATGAGTCGCTGCATTGACATTTTCTTTGCCGCCGATTGCATCAATAATCTGTCTGACTTCATCTCTATTAACTGCCATACTGTCATCTCCTTATTTTTCAATTAATCCTATTGTATCTTGTCTATACAAGCATGTAAAGGCTTTCTGAAAAGGATTACAAAAACATTAGTTCTTTCACAATTCATAGTCATCACGAATAATTTTATTTATACTAAGTTAAAAGAGCTGATTTGAAAGGATGAATAAAATGCATATGTTTATGGGTAACGAACCTCGAAAAGCCGTCATTATAAGTGATGGAACCCGATGTCTTTATGACGATGAACAACGAGATACGCTATTTCCGTCAGCAAGCCTCATTAAACTTCCTATTATGTTATATGTGTATGAACATTTGTATGACGCACTCGATCAAAAGCTGGCACTTGATAGCCCTGTTGAAGGAAGCGGTCCAAGCCCTTACTTATCTCATCAGTATTACACTATTCACGATCTTGTCACATTAATGATTATTGCTTCAGATAATACAGCAACTAATACCATCATCGAATATATAGGACTGGATACATTGAATCATTATTTCATGGAAAATCATTGGTCAGCCACTATTCTTAACCGTAAAATGATGGACATTGAACGACGGCTTGCAGGTTTTGATAATATGACTTCAGCAGCTGATATGATGGCTATAGTAACAGCGATTTATCGTCATCAACACTTTGAAGACATGTTTACAATGATGAAGCGACAGCAGTTGAAGGAGAAGATACGACTATATATTGTTGATAGTAACATTGAAACAGGTTCTAAATCTGGAGAATTCGATCAAACGAGACATGAAGTCGGTATTATGCGTTATGACAGCAACATTTTGTTGTTTGCCTGCCTCACCGATCACCCAGATCCCATTAAAACACACCAGGCCTTTCATTCATTCGGCCTGGTGCTCAAGGATATTGTTACTGGAAATCAATCACCCGACTCCCTGCAACATAATGCGTCTCGTAATACCCGGAAGTAATCGTCATCTCTTCTATGGCTTTCGGGGTATGCGGCGAGTGAATCATCATGCCGTCCCCTATATAAATGCCTATATGTGTAATCGAATCTATAGATTGATTGCTTGAAAAATAGACTAAATCGCCCGGCAGCAAATCAATTTTATCAACCGGCGCTGCAGCCTCATATTGTTCACCTGCATCCCTAGGGAGTTTATGGCCCATATGACGATACACTTGATAGACAAATCCAGAGCAGTCATAGCCATAACTGGACATTCCGCCCCACAAATAACCGAGATCCAGGAACTGACGGGCAGCAGCATACAGCGCTTTAAAATTATGCTGTATTTGCGGCCAGTAATTCGGTTGAATCACGACATCTGAGGTACGAAGTTCAAGCGTACCATCTGGACTCATCACAGTGACCCAGCCATCTTGTTCATCGATCAACGGCAAAGTTGTATTAAAACTAATGATGATATGCGGTTGCTGATCTTTGTATGTCAATGTCTTCGGTACAATGACGCGAACATACTGACTGTCGTCAGCCACTTCACAGACGTCTGACAGCTGTGCTGCAGGAATATAACCTGGGTAACCGAGTTCATGCTGATCAGACGCCTGGTGAATACAGGCAACTTTCATCCAGCCATCCAGTTCTTCAAGCACTTCAACTTCTTCTCCGTATAGAATCTGAGTGTCAATACTCAAATCTTCACTGAATGCAAGTTTCTCTTCCAGCGTTAATTTGAGCAGCCACTGCTGGATATTCGTTGGATGTGTCAATGCTTGCTCATCTACAGATCTCACCTTGTCAGGTGCTGACCAGATCGTTCCCACTGCTACATTACATACTTTTCTCATCTTTTAACTCCTCCCATAACTTATCATTATCAATTCCGAGCCCATACCCTTTACTGCAGCTCACCTGATTTCCTTCATAATGAATGCCGCCTTTGATAGGCTTTTCTTTCAACATGAGCGGTGCATCAAAATCAATTTGATCTGCTTGTATTGCCATAGCAAAATGCAACGCCGCTGTCACGGAAACGTGAGATTCCATCATGCTCCCGACCATACAAGGGACTGAAGCAATATGATAAATTTTCAATGCTTCATATAAACCGCCTGTCTTCATCAGCTTAATATTCCATTTGTCTGCCGCCCATTGATCGACAAGATTTTTGGCATCATCAATACAGAACAAGCTTTCGTCTGCCATGACAGGAATTTTTGTATGACGTTTGATTTCTGCCATCCCTTTTATATCTCTTTTATGAACCGGCTGCTCAATAACTGTCAATGGAATGTCACGTCGTTCAATGCCAGCACAGAACGTCACAGCATCTTTGACAGACCACCCTTGATTGGCATCAATGCCGAGTTGTATAGAATCATCTACTGCTTCTCTAAGAGCAGCGATGCGTTCAATATCTTCCTCTACGCGGCCACCAAGTTTAATCTTCAGCAGAGTAAATCCTCGTGATTGATAATCGAGGGCATCTTTGACCATTTCGTCCAGCCCGTTCAAGCTGACTGTATAGCTTGTTTCGAAATCTTGATAAGTTCCTCCTAAATATTGATAGAGCGGCTGCTGCTGTTCCTGGGCGAGCAGGTCGTACACCGCCATATCAAGAGCTGCCTTAGCACTTGTATTACCGACGATAGCCTGCTGAATGACCGGCAGCAGTTCTGTTGATAGTTCTCGTCCAATGAGCTGTTGTTCAATAATGTGGACTGCCCCGCATATACCAGGAATCGTATCACCTGTGATCGCATGGGTCGGCACCGCTTCTCCCAGTCCAATGGCACCGCTGTCTGTATGTATGAATACATAAAGGCTTTCTACTGCTTCTACAACTCTTAATGCAGTCTTAAATGTTTTTTGGAGTGGTGATCGTTTCAGTTTAATATCAATTGCTGTGATGTTCATGTGCCACCTCTAAATATCTGAATTTTCTTTCTATTATATCAGACATAAAAAAAAGATGCCCTGGAGAGGACATCTGCATATCAAAATATTAGTCTTGGTTTAAAAATAATGGCGGAGGAAGAGGGATTCGAACCCCCGCGAGCCGTTAAGCCCCTGTCGGTTTTCAAGACCGATCCCTTCAGCCGGACTTGGGTATTCCTCCAAATAAGACAATAACAATCTTATAACACAGATTATTTTTTGTCAATGCCTTTTATTTGTTCCAAGACAATTCATTGAAATCATGAGTCCGCTCATTACTGTGAGACAGCCTTTTTAGCTAATGACGTTATGTAGTCAAAGAATGCATCATGATCGACGTCATAGACCAAGTTAACCCGACGGCCGTTTTCCACTTCATACGTACGCCCTTGCGACGGCCCTTCAGTAACGACGTCTGAATAGACGACTTTGGATTTGACGAGCTCAGGATTACCAAGCGCAGCAGTCGTTAAGACATCCCAAAGGTAATACGTTGAGTTCGTCGCAAAGTGTTTGAGCGGCGGAACCATGGCATAACTCACTCCTAAGAAATCAACCCCTTCAAATGACCGCTCATCAGCCCACATTTGTCGTATGTCTGTTGTTAACGGCACTTGCAGCGTACTTTCAAGGGCGACCATATCGATGTCAATCGGAGAATTGAAAACAACCCCTACAGCTTCCGGGTCCCAAAAAGCATTCCATTCCGCCGTGCCGTCATGCTCGGGTTCGTGGACATTACCTTCAGGGAGATAAGTACCCCCCATCCATACTAAGCGGTCTATTTTATCAACGATCGCGGGTTCTACTTGTATAGCCTTAGCTAAATCCGTCAGTGGACCCGTGAATAAGAGCGTTGTTTTCTCCGATTCTGCCATTACTTGATCAATTAAGTGCTGATAAGCCGGCTGTTCAGCAAGAGGTGCCAGCTGCTGTTTTTCGTTTAGTATCGGCAAAGCATCCATAAAGAACGCATGCATCCGCCAGTCTTTCGGAAATGGATTTTTGCCTCTTTCCTTGGACATTGCTGTATCAACTTGATAATCACCGAACTTTGCAATAATTTTCCGGCTGGCAAATGTCGCAGGTTCTATGTAACAATCAGCATCAATGACACTGACACCCGTCAACTTAACATTATCCATCTGCAGCAGCAAAAATAATGAAATTAAATCATCTACGCCGCCATCATGATTAAAATATACGTGTTTCATTTTGTTCATCCCAACCTTTTCATTGTTATTTTATAACTATCAACTTTACAATTATAATATACTTTTTAATCTTTGACGCTATAGATAGAAACTCTATCCATGAGGAGATGACTGAATGACTATAAAGGATAAAACTATTAAGTTGATCGCCCTTGATTGTGACGGCACATTAATTAGTGACAACCGTGAGATTACCTCGCGCACGAAAGTGGCACTCATCAAAGCACAAGAGCAGGGAATACGAGTAGCGCTTGTTTCAGGCCGGCCGCAATCAGGATTCTGGTATGAAACAGAAGAACTGAACTTAAAGCAGCATCATGGTCTGATCGGTGCTTATAACGGTGGCATGGTCATTGATGTTGAATCAGGAGAAATTAAATATCAAAATCCAATACCTGTCGAACAAGCAAAGGAATTTCTCAATTTAATTCACGATTATGACCTCACCTATATCGTCGACAACGGCACGCACTTGTATTCTAATTCACCTGACAATCAATATGTCATACATGAATACCGTGATCATCGACTGGAACTTGTAAAGACCGAGGAGTTGCGTGAGGAGCTGGACTTCGATCCAGTGAAAATCTTATTGACCGCAGACCCGGAACGTGTGGACGAAATATATGATGAACTCGTTGATATTTGCGGCGACACTCTCGGTCCTATCCGTTCCACCCCGTTTTATCTTGAGATTACAACTAAAGGAGTCAACAAGTCATCTGCACTTGATCATATCTGCAAAGCTGTGAATATTGATAAAGATAATGTCATCGCATTCGGTGATCAGCTGAACGATACAGAGATGATACGCGATGCAGGGATCGGTGTAGCGATGGGCAATGCAGTCGATTCCATCAAAGAAACTGCTGATATCGTGACGAGTGATAATAACAGTGACGGCATTGCAGAAGTGATTGAACAGCTGCTTAAATGAAAAGATATCCTATAAGATGAACCGTCCCAGTTTTATAATAAAATAAAACACTTTTGCTGATAGAATCAGGGCACCTGTTTCCAATATTAATAAGGAAATAGGCGCCCTGATTAAATTATTATGCTGTCTCATCCATAGAATTTTTAATACTATACATCACTACTGCCCTATGACTCCAATCTCCATTGAAGTAACATAATTATTCTCATTGAACGATACTAAGTAATGTGCTTTATTCGTTTTATACAAAATATAACCGCCGCCAGTCATATTTTCATGCATATCTTCTATATGGTTTGCTTGATGTGCCTTCATGAATGCTGATTTTTTTACTGTTCCCGGTTTAAACATCATTTTAATATTCCCGAGTCGCCCTTTTTTATCTGTCAGAAATTCAGTATCATATTTTTTAGTCAATATGCCGGTGACTCCTACAGCTGCTTTTGGATTAATTTTATGACCGTTAATTTTTACGTTATCGTATTTCAATGCTTTAACAAAATACTTGTCTAATATAAAGCTGCCATTGTAATATGTGTAGCCATTGTAATAATAATAAGGCTTTTGAACTGCTGATGTTTTCGCTGATACTTCATTCGTATCAACTACCATTGTTCCTAATAACAATGATGATGCGATAGTTCCTGCACTAATTAGTTTTGTAACATAATTCATTCCAATCACCCCAAAAATTTTTTAGCGTGTGGCGTAAGTTACATATCATACGTCTATCGTATATTACTTAAATTACTATTTCAAATGATAATGATCTAAATTTTTATTCACTTACTCTTAATACAAAAAATCCTGCCGCTCAAGTTTGAGCGTGCAGGATTTAGTTGCTGTAGCGGCCATTATAAGGATTGTTGGCACGATGATCTATGATGAACGTAATAATGATAAATAATAGTCCTAATGCTATAAATACAAATGAGCCGAACACTGACGTTTCATACAAAGCAAAACCAGCGATAATTTCAATCAGCCCAAGCACAAATACAAATAACTTTTTGTACGTTGCGTTCATCTCTTTCACCTCTTCTAGAAAATTCTATACGCTTATCATACAACAAAACGAACGATAAGTAAGATTAAGAGATTGCACAATTTTGTGACATGTCGGATCAGATGTGCGGCTGTTCGTTGTAGAGATTTTCTAAAAACAATGAGCATGCTCCTAACGCCGCACTGTTATTTTTAAAAGAAGATACTTCAACTGCAGTCGCCCCAACAGTTTTTACAATCACACTTTTTTTAATGATTTTATTGGTATGCGGGAGAAAGTGTTTATGCGCATTTGTAACACCACCCGATAAAATAATTTTATCCGGATTAACTAAGTGAATGAGATTAATCAGCCCGTAACCAAGAGCAGTTCCTAAATCTCTGTAAATTTTCAAAGCGTGTTCATCGCCTGCATTAGCTAATTCGTTAACACGCTTTGCTGTTTCATTTGGTTTAATTAATTTTTGTTTTCTTGCTACTTTCTCTATTGCTGAACCTGAGATAATGGTTTCGATACAACCATGATTACCACAATCGCACTTTCTTCCATTTTCGTAATTGATTACTGTATGTCCGAATTCCCCGGCAATATCATTATTTCCTCGGAAAAGTTGACCATCAATCATCATACCTGCACCGACTCCATAACCAATATTTACAAGGATTAAATTATCATGTTTAGATTCACCATTAAACCATGATTCCGCAAGTACCATGGCTCTCACATCATTTTCAACTTTAACCTCAAAATCATATTCTTTTTCAATGATTTCTTTGAGGGGTATATTTTTCAAGTTCAGTCCCGGAGCAAATAAAGCGATCCCATCTTCTGAATCCACAATACCGTTCATAGCAATCCCGAGTCCCAAAATTTCTTTATTTCCGTTCTTAGTAAAGCGAATCAAATCATTGATGACTTCTTTTATTTTATCAATAAACTCTTGTTCGTTAGGTTTTTTTATTTGTATTTCTTTTTCATATAGTATATTTCCATTTAAATTACATATGATTCCATTTAATTTTCTTGAAGAAACATCCACACCAAAAATATAGTAAGCATTATCATTAATTGCAAGAAGTTTAGGTTTTCTACCACCTTGGGATTCACCTAATACTTCTTTTTCCAGAACGATCTTTTCTTCAATAAGTTCTTTAACAATGCTACTGACAGTTGGTGGCGTCAAAAGAGTATCTTTAGCTATCTGCGCACGTGAGGTTGTTTGATTTTGACGTATATTATTTAGCACTAATGTTTTGTTTGTATATTTCATTTGTTTAAATGTTCCACGTCTCATCATACAATACCTCTTAAGTTAAATTTTTTGGAAACTATACGTTGTTACAGCGCTAAAAGTTTCGCCTTTTTTCAATATGATATTTCCAAAATTATCATGGTTAATAGCATCTGGAATATTTTGAGTTTCTAACGTAACACCACAGTATTGCTTTAATTGTACACCATCAGATGATAAATAATCCATCATATTAGATGTATAAATGACTACTGAGGGTTGATCTGTATACACTACTACTTTTCTACCTTTTTCCTCTACCTTTAATTCAATAGCTGCTTTATCTAATTTTCCATTCAATAAGAAAGGATGATCATAACCATCAACTAACTGGTTATCATCATCTTGATGCACAATTCCATCTTTCAAAAGTTTAAATTGGCTAAAATCGAAATTTTCAGTGTGCTTTACTTCTCCAGTAGGAATTAACTCTTTATTTATTTCTATAAAATACTGATTATTCAGCTTCAATTCATGATTAAGAATACTTTCATTATAATTACCGTTCAAATTAAAATAAACATGATTTGTAGGGTTAAATATAGTATCATTATCCGTTTCTGCTTCATAGCGTATTGTCCATTGATTATCTTTTTCAATTGTATGAATGACTTTAATATTCATATTGCCTGGATAACCATCCTCAATCGATGATTGAAAAGTAGTAAAAATCAATGAAACCTTATCTCTCTCTTCTTTTATTTCACAGTCCCATATTTTGCTATCCAATCCCGCTCGGCCACCATGCAGATGGTTATTTCTATCATTACATTCAAGTTGAAACATTTCACCATTCAAAGTAAACATTCCTCTATTAATCCGACCTGCTACCCGACCGACCGTTGCACCGAAATAACCACCACTATTTATATAGTCGTCCACTGTATTTAAAGATAATATTATATTCTCCAATTGATTATGATTATTTAACATCATAACTTTATGGATACGTGCCCCAAAGTTGATAAAACTAAAGAACATATTTTCCGTTTCAATAATATATTCATATACATTCTGATCATTAATATGATCAAAAAGCACCTTTTCAACTTTCATGTTATAACCTCCTATCTTATAGCAAGTTCTGTTTCTTTATCAAAAAAGTGAAGTTTATTTAAATCTAAAGCAAGATCAATCATCTCTCCCACCTTATAATCAAAACGTGAATCTAATTTAGCAATAACTTGATTGCCATTGACCTCTGTAAATAAAATAGATTCAGATCCAAGGAGTTCAACAACTTCAGTTTTTGCAGTGATAACACTATCTGGAGATGACTGAAGAAATAGAGGTTCATCATGTAAATCTTCAGGCCGAATGCCAATGACGATATTTTTTCCATTATAAGCTGCTAGTTTCTTCATCTTCCCTTCAGGAATTGTTATAACAGAATTTCCAACCTTCACTTTCCCGTTATCTAAATAAGCATCAATAAAATTCATTGCAGGACTTCCAATAAAACCACCGACAAAAATATTAACAGGATAATCATATACTTCCTTAGGTGCTCCTATTTGTTGAATCACTCCATTTTTCATTACTACAATTCGAGAAGCCATAGTCATTGCTTCTGTCTGATCATGAGTGACATAAATTGTAGTTACTCCTAAACGATTATGCAGTTTAGAAATTTCAGATCTCATCTGGACTCGTAATTTAGCATCTAAATTGGACAGTGGTTCATCCATTAAAAAAACTTTAGGTTTTCTTACAATGGCTCTTCCTAAAGCTACTCTCTGCCTTTGACCGCCAGACATTGCTTTTGGTTTTTTATTCAATAAATCTTTAATTCCTAGTATGTCTGCCGCTTCATTGACGCGTTCTTTAATCTCATTTTTATTCACTTTCTTCAGCTTTAATCCGAACGCCATATTTTCATAAACAGTCATATGAGGATATAATGCATAGTTTTGAAATACCATTGCAATATCCCGATTTTTCGGCGTCACATCATTAACTACGTTATTATCTATCGCTATAGTCCCTTTTGATATGTCTTCTAAACCAGCGAGCATTCTCAAAGTAGTGGATTTTCCACAGCCGGACGGTCCTACAAAAACAATAAATTCTTTATCTTCTACGGTTAAATTAAAATCTTTGACTGCCTCATAACCATCTTCATAAACTTTGTAAACATTCTCAAAATTAATACTTGCCATCTTAGTCACCTCTATATTATTGGTTTCTTGCTTTCATACTCATTTAACGATATACTTAATTAAATTAATTAATTAAGTATACTATATCATTATCCCTTCTTAATTACAAAACTAATCTTATTAAATGGAGGTAACAATTAATGGCCATTAACATTCAGATTTTAACTGAGAAATTTACAAATTTATTTAATGCGCCCCCCCAATCTTTTTATTTTTCTCCTGGTAGAATCAACTTGATCGGTGAACACCTAGACTATAACAACGGACATGTTTTCCCTGCTGCTATATCTGCCGGTACTTTCGCAACTGTCTCAAAGAGAGATGACAATGAATTCCACCTTTTTTCTGTCAACTTCAAAGAAGATGGCGTGTTTATTATTAATTTAGATCAACTCGATTATCAAGCTGTTGATAAGTGGGCTAACTATCCTAAAGGAGTCCTTAAATATATTACTGAAACATCTCATTCTATTACTCACGGATTGAATATTTGTTATTACGGCGACATTCCGAATGGTGCTGGATTGTCGTCTTCCGCTTCCATCGAACTGCTTACTACTTTTCTGTTGAATGATATATATCATTTGAACTTATCAACAATCGAGCAGATTAAAATAGGGAAAAAAGTTGAAAATGATTATATCGGTCTAAACAGCGGAATCATGGATCAATTTGCCATTGGTATGGGGAAAAAAGATCATGCCCTCTTACTTAACTGTGAAGATTTATCTTACAGCTATGCTCCTTTCAAGCTAAACAATCATACGCTGATAGTAATCAATAGCAATAAACGACGAGAACTCGCAGATTCTAAATATAACGAAAGAAGAACTGAATGCGAATCAGCTTTAAAACAATTACAAAAAAAACTTGCAATAGAAGATTTATGCGATTTATCTCCTGAACAGTTTGAAGAAAATATCCATCTTATCGATGATAGTAAATTAGTTAAACGAGCCCGCCATGTTGTCTATGAAAATAATAGAACTTTACAGTCGTTTGAAGCACTGAGAAACAACGACTTAAAAACATTTGGAAGATTAATGAATGAATCTCACCAGTCGTTAAAGGATCATTATGAAGTAACTGGACATGAGCTTGACACTATTTACAATATTTCTTCGTCATTACCGTACGTACTGGGAAGCAGGATGACAGGTGCAGGTTTTGGAGGATGTGCTATAGCATTAGTTGAAAATGAATCGACCGAATTATATAAGCAGACTTTAATTAATAGCTACTCTGAAGAAATAGGATATGAGCCGGACGTCTATGAATTTTCTATAAGTGATGGACCTAGAAAACTAGAAGGAGCTGAGATAAAATGAAAGTATTAGTACTTGGTGGTGCGGGGTATATCGGTTCTCATGCTGTACACCAATTAATTGAGCAAGGGTATGATGTAGTTGTTGTCGACAACTTAGTAACAGGCCATAGAAAAGCAGTGCATCAGAATGCAAAGTTTTATGAAGGAGATATGCGGGATAAAGCTTTTTTGGATAACGTTTTTGAGCAGGAAGATATTGAAGCAGTCATTCACTTCGCGGCTTTTTCATTAGTCGGAGAATCTGTTAAAGCACCAATGAAATACTTCAACAACAATGTTTATGGCGCTCAAGTTCTGCTGGAAGTGATGAATGATCATCATGTTAAATATATCGTCTTCAGCTCAACTGCTGCCACATACGGAGAACCAGATGTTGTACCTATTACAGAAGATATGTCAGCAAATCCCACAAATCCGTATGGTGAATCCAAACTCATGATGGAAAAAATGATGCAGTGGAACAGTCGGGCGAACGATTTCAACTATGTGGCCCTGCGTTACTTTAATGTGGCTGGAGCAAAAGAAAGCGGAGAAATTGGTGAAGACCATTCACCAGAAACTCATCTTATCCCTATTGTTATTGAGGCCGCATTAGGACAAAGACCTTTTGTAACTATATTCGGTGATGATTACAACACTGAAGACGGCACTTGCATTAGAGATTATATTCATGTAGAAGACCTGATTGATGCGCATATTCTTGCACTGAAATACTTAACCGATGGTGGTAAAAGTGATGTTTTTAACCTCGGTAGCAGTACTGGATTCTCAGTCAGACAAATTGTAGATACCGTCGAGTCAGTTACCGGCAAAAAAATTCAGCAGCAAATCGGTGACCGCCGTGCAGGCGACCCTGCAACTTTAGTCGCCAGCGCTGAAAAAGCAAAGCATGTACTTAAGTGGAATCCTACTCGTACACATATCAACAAAATTATTACAGATGCATGGAACTGGCATTCCAATAACCTTAAAGGATGGGATGACAAATGAAGTTAGAATCATTAATCAATACTTTAATCGAGCGGGTAGAAGAACAGCATATTATTAATGTTAGAGATAAAATATATTTTAAGAATAGAATAGCGAGTCTTTGTCATATAGAGCCAACTGATCATTTGCTGACAGACAACAACTATGATAGTATCCCTGAAATTCTTAATGCCATTACAGTTATTCTTGCCGACCAGGGAGTCATTGAGAACTTACTGGATACAAAGGAAATCAAATCAGCTGAAATTATGGATGTTTTTATAGATGCACCGTCCATCATTGAACAGAAATTTTACACAAGAGCTGAACAAAATCCAGAAGAAGCCACCCAATATTTTTATCATTTAAGCAAGGTCAGCAACTATATACAAACTGAACGTATCGCCAAAAATGTTCACTACTTAAGTGATACAAAATATGGTGAATTGGACATCACGATTAATTTATCAAAACCTGAAAAAGATCCAGAGGAAATTAAACGCTTGAAATCACTCAGTTTAACTACGCAGGAGACATCCTATCCAAAGTGTATGCTTTGTATTGAAAATGAAGGATACCAAGGTCGACTTAATTATCCTGCGCGTGCCAATCATCGAATGATTAATATCAAGCTAAACGATGAAGATTGGTTTTTCCAGTACTCTCCTTATTCATACTATAATGAACATGCGATTGTACTTTCTAAACATCATACTCCTATGCAGATTAACCGGGAAACATTTGTCCGCTTAATTGAATTTGTGGAGAAATTTCCTCATTATTTTATTGGCTCTAATGCGGATCTTCCTATTGTAGGAGGTTCTATGTTAACTCACGACCATTATCAAGCAGGAAATTATACATTTGCTATGGCTAAAGCACAACATCTTTACGAATTTAATATCCCGCGCTTCAGTCATACTCAATTTTCTATTCTTAATTGGCCGATGTCAGTGATTAGATTGTCAGGTCAGGACAAGTCTGAATTAATTAGTGCCGCTTCTCATATACTTACAGAGTGGAGAAACTATTCAGATCAAGAGAATGAAATTATTTCTCACACAGGAGAAGAGCCGCATAATACTATTACACCTATCGCTCGTGTTAACAATGACTCATTTGAATTAGATTTAGTACTTCGTAACAACAGAACTAACGACGAGCATCCATCAGGGATTTTTCATCCACATGATGAGCATCATCATATTAAAAGAGAAAATATAGGCCTTATCGAAGTCATGGGACTTGCAGTTCTCCCACCACGTTTGAAAGACGATATCGAAGAAATTAAAAATTATCTTGCTGGTAATGTCGAATCCTTCAATGAAATTCATAATGACTGGGTGCAGACACTGAAAAAAGGACTTCCCGCTGATAAAGCACTCATCAATAATTATGTAGATACTGCGCTAGGCAATAAGTTTGCTTTAATACTTGAAGATGCAGGCGTATTTAAATCTATTGAACCATTCAAGAAATTTATAGCTCAAATAGAAAAAAGTTCAGATGAATGATTGTAAGTAAAATAAAGAAACACGATATGTCTATTATAACAACTCGTTGTTGTTCGTAGACAATCGTGTTTCTTTTTCGTCAAAATATGGATGTATTTCAAACGCTGTTAAATATGATTGACAATGCTGTCGTTGATCTCTTTAATGACAGCTATATCGCATTTCTTTTTCCGGTCGTATGTGAGTAACCCGTTGATTTCCTGCTCTACATCAGTCAACTGTGTATAACAGAAGCCGTGGATAAGAGGGGCGTCTCCTATCGCTTTAGTGACTGCTCTATATGCTGCAATTAACTCTTCATCAGATTTAACCGATGAATAACCCCAGCCTTTATCCTCAATAGCATAAGCAATGCCACCATATTCAGTAATCATAATTGGTTCGCCGTCATAGTTGAATCCTTGGGCATATATTTCTCGATTGGCAGGTTTAATTGATAATGTTGAATTTAAGTCGCTATAATTTTTCATTATTTGCTCAGCACTGGAATAATTGTGTATACCGCAAATATCCGACTTTGTATGTTCCCAGCCATCATTAGAAAACACGACACGTGTAGTATCCAATGATTTCGTTAAATAGTACATGGCTAGAGAATGAGCCTGCTGTTGTTTGTCATGATTCACTCTGCTGATACCCCAGCTTTCGTTAAGAGGCATCCACGCAACTATTGAAGGATGGTTGTAGTCTCTGTTTATTACTTCAATCCATTCATTTGTAAGGCGTTCAACTGATTTTTCACTGAATTCTGAAGCGCCTGCCATTTCTCCCCAAACAAGAAAACCTAATTTGTCAGCCCAGTAATGGTACCTTGGATCTTCTACTTTTTGATGCTTTCTTGCACCATTAAAACCTAACTCTTTTGCAAGAATAATATCGTTTTTTAAATCTTCATCTGATGGTGCTGTTAATAAGCCATCTGGAAAATATCCTTGATCTAATACTAATTTCTGATAGTAATCTTTATTGTTTAATTGAAATCTACCATTATGAGTGCCAACTTTTCTCATGCCGAAATAACTTTCAACTTGATCTACAACTTCCCCTTCTAAAGTAAGAGAAAGTGTCACATCAAATAAATTAGGGTTTTCCGGCGTCCAGTACCAGCCATCATTATGAATGTTGCTGCGATCACAAAAATGACCTCTTATATTGAAAGAACGTTTAAAGTAAGTTTCATTCAGCTGCATGATATCGTTTACCAACACTTGCTTATTAAATGATATTTTAACGTTGAGCAGTAAATCTTTATGTTGTTCAGAAGTATTAAGTTCTAATTGTATGTTTCCACTGTCAATATCAGCCGTCCATCTTATTTCTTCTATATGACAAACATGAACTTCTTCCAGCCAGACTGTCTGCCAAATTCCTGTAGTACGCGTATAGAAGATGGAAGCAGATTCTTCATGCCAGTACTGCTTGCCTCTAGGGATTGTTTCATCTGTAGAAGGATCAAATGCTCTGACAATAAGTTCATTACTGCCACTCTGCAAATTATTTGTAATATCCACAGAGAAAGAACTGTTGCCACCAATGTGCTCCTTAACAAGCTGACCGTTAACAAAAATATGAGAATGGTAATCTACTGCCCCGAAATGAAGAATCCATCTGTTCTGTTTTTCTATATTAATATCAAAATTTCTGCGATACCAAACAACATCATGAAATGATGTATCATGAATACCACTCAGTTTAGTTTGAAATGCAAATGGCACATTAATAGTTCTGTCCGTTGGAAATGTTGCATTCCATTTTTCTTGTAACCCTATATTCTTATCATCGAAAGTAAAATCCCATTTCCCATTCAAATTTGTCCAGTTTTCCCTTACAAATTGAGGTCGTGGATATTCTGTCCGCATCATAACTAAAAATTCCTCCTACTTAATGCCTGATTGAGTAACACCTTTAATCAATTGTTTCTGTCCAATAATAAATACGATGACAATTGGAATAGTTGCGATTGTTGTCAACGCCATGAGCTTACCATACGAAGAAACAAAACTACCTTGTGACATAATAGCGATACCTGTTGTTAAAGTTCTCATTTCTGGTGAACTTGTAGATACAAGCGGCCACAAAAAGTCATTGTAAATTCCCATAAAAGTAAAGATGGCAAGTGTCGCTAATAATGGCCGGGCACTTGGTAGAGCAATTTTCGTAAATATCTGCCATTTATTTGCCCCATCAATACGTGCCGCTTCTTCTAATTCAGTCGGAAAGCTTCTAAAATATTGGTACAGTAAAAATACGCCAAAGGCATTAGCTGAATACGGAAGAATTAATGGTGCAAAAGTGTTTAACAATCCAGCATTATTAAACTGCATATACATTGGGAGGAAAGTAATAACCCATGGAATCATTAATGTACTAATGATCAATGGTATTAGTATTTTTTTCATCGGTACGTCTAAACGTGCTAATGCATAAGCAGCCATTGAATCAATAACTACAACAATAATCGTGCCAACAACACCTGCAAAAATAGAATTGAACATCCATCTTAATACAGGTGAATCTGAGTTCATAGAGTCAAAGAAATATTGAAAGTTTTCAACCGTTATCTCTTTTGGAATTAAGCTCACTGTACCTATTGCTTCAAAGTCATTTTTAAATGCAGTGGAAATCATCCAAACTAAAGGAGTGAGAAAGAATAGTGCAACGATAGATGCAATTAATATTAAAATCGAATTTTTTAATAAGCGTGTTCTTCTCATGATGTTTTCTCCTTTCTATTTAAGAAGATAAATTGGAATATAGAAATAACAATAATAATTAACGTCATTATAACGGCCATTGCTGAAGCGGATCCAATTTGTCTTAAAGTAAATGCTTCTTTAACAATTCCCATTAATAAAACTTCAGTCGAATCGCCGGGACCGCCTCTAGTCATTAAATAAGGTTGTCCATAAATATTAAAAGAAGCAATGGTTGAAGTAACAAGAACGAACAACAGAACAGGTTTAATGGTTGGCAAAGTAATAAATCTAAATTTTGTGACTGAATTCGCCCCATCTATATCTGCAGCTTCGTACATTTCTTCTGAAACTTCATTTAATGCATTTATGAAGATAATCATATTAAATCCAATAGTCCACCATAATGTAGCTAAAACTATTGAAAACCATGCTAAGTTTGTTTCTGTAAGCCACGGTATTGGTCCCATGCCAAATTTGGCTAATGTCTGGTTAATTAATCCAGAGTTTGTATCTAACATCCATAACCATAAAACTGCAACTATTGAAACAGAAATAGAATATGGAATAAAATAAATTGTTCTAAAAAATCCTCTTAATCTCTGCGGTAAGCTATTTAATAGCAATGCTAATGCAAGACCCAAGGCTACTAATAGCGGCACACTAAAAACTACAAATTTCAGTGTATTAAGAAGACCGCGGACAAATAAATCGTGTTCAGAAGTACCTGGTTTTAAAATTTCAAAATAGTTTTTGAAGCCAACAAATTTGTGGTTCGGAGAAATCAAATTCCAATCGTGCAAACTAATCCACAGACCATAAACTAATGGAATAATTAAAAATAATAGAAACATCACTAAGTAAGGAATAACAAACAATAACGATGTAATGGATCCTTTATTACGTTTCAACGTATAACACCTGCCTTATAATAATCAAGAGGTAAGTCAAAAGACATACCTCTTTATAATTTTTATTTAATTTCTTTTTGTGATTTCTCAGCTGCATCTTTTAGTGCTTCTTCAACTGATTTTTTATTTAATAATGCTTCATTCACACCTTTGTATAGTGGATCAGATACAGGACCCCAGTTTGATACGTTCGGTGAAAATTTTGCTTTATCAAATGATTTTGCCACTTCCGGCTGTTGTTTCATCTTCTTGAAGTCATCACTCTCGTAAACTGCTTTAGCTGCTGGAGCTTGACCTGATTTAGCCCATTCCATACCATTTTCACCGACATAAGCGATAAAGTTTTCGATTGCGTCTTTGACTTTATCATCTTTAACTGAAGTTGGAATAACGAAATTATGTGAGTTAGCGTAAACAGCTTCTGTATCACCAAATTGCGGGACAGGTGCAACACCATAATCAATTCCCGATTCTTCAAATTGGTTCATCATCCAAGGTCCATTCATTGTCATTGCGTTTTTACCTTGAAGGAATAATGTTAACTCACCATCTTGTTGGACGTTTTTAGGAGATACTTTATCTTTGAAAATTAAGTCATGTTCGAACTGTAAAGCGTCAATTGCTGCTTTTGAAGTATAATCTACTTTGTCATTCTCAATTAATTTTCCACCATTTTGATATACAAGTGTTGGGAAGATAAATTGTTGCGGCCACAATGTTGGTACAACATAACCGTATTGCCCTTTATCATTTGTTAATTTTTTAGCATAACCAACAAATTCCTCACCAGTTTGTGGTGCTTTATCTGGGTCAAGACCAGCTTTTTTGAATAATTCTTTGTTCCAGTACAACATTAATGGGTGAATATCTAAAGGAACACCGTATAATTTACCGTCTACTTCAGTACCATTCCATGCATTTTTGTGATAATCATCTTTTTTGATTTTATCTCCTATAAATGAATCAAGCGATTGAATTACATCTTTTTCAGCGTATGTTCTAATTTGATCACCATGCATAATCATTACATCAGGAGCGTCTTTCTTACCATTTAATGCTAAGTCAACTGTTTTGTAGTAATCATTTTGTGGAACAATCTGTAGTTTTACATTAAAATCTTTTTGTGACTTGTTATAATCTTCAACAATCTGTTTCATATTTGGACCATCAGGACCTGAAAATGGTGCCCAGAAAGTAACATCTTTCCCACCATTAGATTTTGAGGACCCACCATCGTTATTTCCACCACAAGCCGCCAAAATTACCGAAAGCATAAGAACTAAAATAGACACAATCTTTGCGTTTTTCATAGCTTAATTTCCTCCCATTCCCTCTAATTACTTTATTAATTAATTTAATTAAGTTAACTTACTAATAATTTATACTTTTTGATTAGATAAGTCAAGATAAAATTGTAAACGTATTCATAATGATATATTAAAAAACACACTGACTTAAAGTGTGTTCTATATTATTGTCGATCAATAATCGATAATATATTTTTGTACTAAAATTACTAATAATCCCTCATGTCGGATCAGATGTCCGCTCGACCAAAATAAGCAAGTATTTGCGCTTCAGTCGCTGTCTGCCCTCGACCAAGTGTCATCAAGTGACCTGCTTCAGCAATACTTTCGAGATTCTTCTGACCCGTCAGTTCATTATAGATGAACTGCGCACTGTCAGCGTAACTGATGTCATCGCGTTCACCGTACATGACCAGCACAGGTGTTTTGATGTCGTGCAGATGGTCCATAACGTGCTGAACCATCATAGTGAATTTAGTTGTTCCTTGATAATAATCGTTAACATACTTGAGTTGTCTCATATGTTCTTCGTCCGACATACCCAGCATCTGATTAAGACGCATACCATATTGTTGAAGACGGTCGCTCACCCCTGCTTCATCCTTGTATCGAGGGACAGACATCACAATGCTACGCTCAATATCCGTATACGTCTCAAGCAGTTTCAGTGTAAATAATCCGCCTAATGAGATACCTACAGCACTGATAGTCGTATAACCTTCCTGCTTCAAAAAATCATAACTATCAACCACCTGCTGCCACCAATCATCTGTATCATATTCCACAAAATCTTCAAGGATCAATCCATGACCGGAATATGGCGGGGCATAAGTGGTAAAGCCCGCTTCATTAAGTCGTTTTGCGAGATCTTTGACATCTCTGACTGTCCCTGTAAAAGAATGCAGCAGCAGAATCGCATGACTGCCTCCTTTCAAATAAACAGCACTCGGGTTCTTTAATTTAATCATCATCATCAACTCCTATTCTGTTAATTATAGCAAAAGCAATAAAACGTAATTATTACTATTTACAAACAGAGAGATTTACGTTATTGTATAAAACGTAATTAATACGATTTAAAAAAGGAGTAATCATATACGTGTCACCATTACATTAGCATGTACTGAATCAGGGGATAGAAATTATATCACGACGAAAAATAAGCGGACTATCCCCGAAAGAATAGAACTTAAGAAGTATTGTCCGAGGTTAAGAAAAGTCACACTACATCGAGAGACTAAATGATGAAGTATTCTTATTTAATGAAAAGCATTGCCGCACTGACAATATGCAGCTCACTTACAGCATGTGGTCCACAAACTAAGACAGCAGAAAAAAATACAGAAGAACATACTGAACATCACCACCATATGACAACTGACGAAAAAAAGATTTACGACGGCTATTTCGAAGATCATATGGTGAAAGACAGAGCACTTACAGATTGGAAAGGCGACTGGCAATCTGTATATCCTTACTTGAAAGATGGCACACTAGATAAAGTATTCGAGCATAAAGCAGATGAAGACGAAAGTATGACAGCAGAAGAGTATAAAGCATACTATAAGACAGGCTATAAAACAGATGTTTCAAGAATCAATATTGGTGAAGAACAAATTGATTTCTATAAAGGCGAGCAGCATTATTCAGGACGTTATGAATATGATGGCAAAGAAATTCTGAACTACGACAAAGGAAATCGCGGCATTCACTTCACCTTCAAGAAAACATCAGGTGATCAAAAAGCACCGATGTATATCCAGTTCAGCGACCACAACATCGCTCCGAAACGTGCTTCTCATTTCCATATCTATATGGGTAATGACCGAGCAGCATTGCTCAAAGAACTCGAACACTGGCCGACTTATTACTTCAGTGATATGAGCGGCGAAGAAATTTCCCATGAAATGATGGAACACTAGTGACGGTTGTTAGAATAGCGATTAACTTCTAGGAATTACTGTGAGTTCAGTCGATTGCTGCTGTATCAATGACTGGGTTCTATATTCAAGCAGAATTGTTAAACCTTCTGTTGCCAGATGCTATACTGATGGTTACGAGGAGGCATTACAATGAATACTAAATATAATGATTTATTTCAACCTTTAACATTAAGCAACGGTGTCGAACTGCGTAATCGCTTTGTGCTGGCACCGATGACTCACACTTCTTCTAATGAAGACGGAACAATTGCTGATAGAGAGATTCCTTACATGGAAAGCCGCTCTAAAGATGTCGGCTTGTCCCTTACAGCAGCGTCTCATATATTAGAAATCGGGCAAGCCTTTCCAGGCCAGCCTTCTATCGCGCATGACAGTGATATAGAGGGATTGACACGCCTAGCGTCTGCTATGAAAAAGAACGGCGCAAAAGCCATCGTACAGATTCATCACGGCGGCGTGCAGGCATTACCAGAATATACACCAAACGGCGATGTAGTCGGACCAAGCCCGATGGAGCTGAAAAGCTTCGGGCAGGACCACACACATAGTGCGAGAGAAATGACAGAAGACGAAATCGACGAAACCATCAAAGCATTCGGCGAAGCAACACGTCGTGCGATTGAGGCAGGATTCGATGGTGTAGAGATTCACGGCGCAAACGGCTATATTATCCATCAGTTTGTCTCTCCTCACTTCAACAAGCGGACTGACCAGTGGAAAGATCCATTTTTATTTGCACTGAAAGTCGTCGATGAAGTCTTTAAAACAGTACAAGAACACGGCAACGATGACTTTATTATCGGTTATCGCTTCTCACCAGAAGAAGCATTCAACCCAGGGATTAAAATGGAACTCACTGAAGAACTTATCAAACGCTTGATCGAAAAACCGCTTCACTATTTACATGCTTCACTGATGCGCATTCATGGTGATGTTCATGAAGGGAAATACGCAGGCGAAAATCGTATTCAGTTGCTGCATCAATGGGTAGACGGACGTATGCCGTTAATCGGAATCGGCTCAATCTTCACAGCTGATGACGCGATTGAAGCACTGAACACAGGCGTAGAACTCATCGCAGTCGGCAGAGAACTCCTGCTCGACCATGCGTTTGTCGGTAAAATCAAAGAAGGTAAAGAAGATGAAATCATCTCTTACTTTGATCCAGAACACCCTAACAAACACGAATTACCTGAACCCTTATGGCAGCAATTTAAAGCTGGTTTCTATCCACTGCCATCAAAAGAAGATGCTAAATAGAATGCAAAAATCCTCTAACCGCGAAGGTTGGAGGATTTTTTAGTGCTATTCCCACTCAATCCAAAATAGAAAATAGAGAAATTTCATAGAGTTTCAAAACCTTATATATCAAGGGGTTGAAGCGGTACAGATATTAAATGTGTTTCCTGGCGTTGCCCTTAGTAGCAATTATCTGCCCTTTTTTTGCCCTTTTTATTGGTGGTGATGTTGCTGATTTTATCAGAGGCGTACAGTTTTTAATATAGGTATTGAATCCTTTTATAATTTCTTCGCATTAGAATAAATATTATATTTTTAGCATTTTACTAGTGTTCTTTAAAAGTATTTGTTAGAATTAATAATACCCAAAGTAAAAGTTACTGGTATTAGCTTCTGTTCTAAAGTTTAGTCACTTTAGCAAGTTAATTAATTTGAATCTAAATGATTCAAAAAGATCCTGTTTATTGAACTAGTCACTCAATAAACCAAAACCCCAACTCTTTTTAACCTTCAAAAGAGTGGGGTTTTTTATTTTTTCTTTTCTTCTGTTTTGGTTGTATATCTCAAAATTACCCTCGAGCTTGTTGTAGGTTTAGTTCCGCTCCGCCTTTAAACCGTCACAAAATACTTAGTCAAAAATGGTGCTTGCTTACATCATGAAAATCTTAACGATTTCTATTAAGACGTGCAAGTTACTCATAAAATCAAAAAGAGAATTGAAGTAGTCAGCTCCAGTCTTTCCAATTTCAAAGATTGCCCAAAGTTCTAATAAAGATAGTCTGTCTTTATTAGTATTACTAGTATCTTTAATAGCTTCTGTCCTCCATAACGTGAGACAACAAGAACGCTTGCATTTATGAGGGTCATTAACTAATATAACACGTTCTTAGCAATTATTGACTGTGTAATAATGCTTTTTTTCTACTGTAAGATTTTATATTCGAAATAACACCCCAGTCATACTAAACGGGGGCTTACTCACATATTTTATTCAGTAGATCGTCGTATATCTGTCTTACTCGTTTACCGCTCACAAATAATCTTTCACCTATCTTGTCAAACGTCAGACCCTCACACAGCATATAGAAGATGAACTGTTGTTTCATCGTTCCTACTTGCTCTATAACCGCTTCTAACTCATTGAAGAACACTATTTCATCTATGTGCGTGCTGTCCTCCATGTCATAGGCCACGCTGTCTGTAATGCTAAAGAAGTCATCTATATCTTCTACCTGGTCTATGTCCTGGCTGTCGTTGTGCTTATGATAATTCTTGATGAACAGCTTCACCGTTTCTTTATCGTATTTCATATATGATATATGGCGTTAGCCACTAGCCTAAGTATCTCTGTTCTAAGGGCTTTTATATGACTGACTTTAACGCCTAGCACTTCCGCTATAATCTTGTCTTCTTGAATATCCCAGTAGGACAGCTTAATGATATTCTGCTCAAGGGCTGTACACTCGTTGTAGGCTTCCGTTATCCCGTTAACGATTATCCCTACATTACGATAGTAATCATCTGACCACTCTTTAGGTCTATTCTTATATGCTTTAGCAAGTTGATGATAGGACTTTAACCGTGCTTCCAACACTCTAATATCATTCTTAGTTAACGACTCCCATCTTACTATTTCAATCATATGGCCAACACCTCACGCTCTTTACTGATGGTCTGCTTAATCAGTGCTACGTGTTCATATACAGCCCTTTCCTGTGCTTCTCTACGCCCTCTGTTCCGCTTCTGACGGGCGTTATTCACTGTTCTATATAAATCTACCTGTAGTCGTTCTATAACGCCTATCGGTCTGTAATGGCCATTAGAAGACATGTATCTGATAATGTCTTTCTGTTCCTGGGGCGTATATCTGCTGACTATTCTTTTTAGTGTCGCTAGATTGCTGTTAGAAGCGGTCTTGTATCGTTCCAGGGCTTCTTTCTGTTCGATGATCCATATCACTAGCTTATCTACTGGATAGCTGACACTAATCACACCTCTTACATCACAGCACGTCACATGCGACTGGTTAAGTGAGTACATGGCATTAATCTGATATTGAATAGCCTGTATCTTGCCATTGATGAAACGGGGGTTATATCGGGTCAGTAGTTCGTACTCTGTTATCTTGCCACCCTCATAGTGAAGTACCTGGTTACATCGTTTTAGCTTCATGGCTGACCTCCTTAATAGATTGCTTATTATTCTGAAATGTGAGGTTTTGTGAGGTACCCCCCTTACGTGCGAGACGGCTATATTTTTGAACAGTCGAGACCCCTACCCGCTTCCTGTTTTCTGTTTTGATAGCCGATTTATTCTAGGGGGAGGGCTTACCATATAGCTGTTTTCTTATTCTTTCTATAGTTGGCCCAATCATTGCACTGAATTTTTTATGTGCTGAATGACTGGCTTTCTCGTACTTATTCCTTATCTTCTCATAAGTCTTATAGTGCATGTGCTTAGGCTTCCAGGGGCAAGGTGTTGTAAAGTCCACTAACTGATAATTAGGGTCTAACATACGGCCATACCGCTTCATTAAATGGTATTCATACGCTAGATCAGTCTTAGTCGCTTGCTGTGAAATGTAATTGAGTTCTAAACAGTACCTACAGCCTGTCGTGTGCTTCTCTGTCGGCTTTGGTACTGTATAGAGTTTAGTCACCCTGGTGTTACATCGACCACATCTAAAGAAGTAACGTGTACCATATCCAACCTTTACACCCTCGACATAGCACGGCATTGTAAAATCTGTGAAGTCTAAGCCTAACCGCTTCACCCCTATGAAGCTGTCCCTTACTTTCATCTTATTGATATTGATCTCGAAGAGTTCTGTCGTACATAGCTTTCTTGTACCTGTATATGCCATCATGTCACCTCGCTTGTTCTATATAGCCGAAACACCTAAATATATTGAGAAATTATACACTTTAAAAGTCGCTGAAATTAAAATAAATTAAAGTCTAAAAATAGCTGTAACCATTGATATGACAGCATTTCTTAATGTTAATCAACTTTAACCGTTTAACCCTCAAAACCTCGCTAAAATTTGCATTAATTTGCATTGTCATTTAACTAAAATCGCTCTATATCAAGGGTTTAAGGGCTATTAGGCCATGCTAAAAGTTAGTATTAATTAGTAAACGTTAAGTTTTGTTGAGGTTTTAGCCCCCTCCACACTAAAAAATCTTAACTTTCCACCCCTAAGCATTCCCCCAGGCGGTCTAAAATCTTCCGCTTCCGATTGTAGAAGTCTCGTCTTGATATGTGTAGCTTGTCGGCCACGCCATCGCCATTTATCACACTGCTGTTATCAAAGTAGTAGAGATCTATAAGCTGTCTGTCTAAGTCGTTCAGATTGTTATAGACCATTTCTACCGCTTCTATGAGTTGCTTTCTATATTGACTACGCCTGTAACGTTCTAGGACAGTTATATCTGCTACTGTGAAGCGGTCTAGCTGTCGTCTATCCTCTAATGCCCGGCGTTGCTTCATGGCCTTATAACGCCTTAATTCATGCTCTAAATAGTTGCTCACTGCTTTATCCATATACACCACCTTTAGTAGAAAGACCGCCATATTATAGACGGTCTAGTTAGGTTAGTTATTAGAGAACGGGTTATTGACTTTCATCGGCTCATACATCACCATAAGTTCACAGTAGATACCGCCACCGTCCTCGTCCCAATCGCCATTGTAGATAGGCTTAATATCTATAATGTGGTGCTGTTCCAGGAAGTCATTTAACCGTGTTTCATACTCTTCTTGTGTCTCTTTTCTTCTTGTTGACAGTTCGCCATACCTATCTGTAAAAGGCTGACTTTCTATATACCGCTTGCTAAATAGCTTCACATTCATTGATAATGTCCTCCGTGAGTACGTGTGTTATCACTTCTCTGATCTCTTCCGCTAGCGTGAACTGAAAGACCACGCTTTTAGTCACTGTCCCGCCATCGTGATAGGTCGTCTCTATGAACTCTTTCTCTATACTGGCCACTTCCCACCGCTTCTTGAAATGTTCTATCATTCTATCCATTGTCTTTAGCTGTTCCTGGGTGAGCTTCTCACCGTAAAACTCTTTATACATGCGATGGCCTCCTAATGTAGTGAAATGTAGTATTTATGTCGCTGTGTATGTCATTTTTTATACATACAATTTAATAAAGTGTACATACACTTGAAGCCTTATGTATCAAGGGTTTAAGGTCAATGTATGTACAGATGACCACTTTTTTATCCCAAAACCTTTATATATTACTTACTACTACTTATTTAAATAATAGTTTTTAGCCAACAAGTAGACATGTGTACATACAAACAACTTTAAAGCCCGTTGTTATCACGTTTTTTGTATGTCTATTTGTATGTACTGTATGACCACTTTTTATTAACCTTTAGAGTATTTTTTGTAATTAGTCGGTAGGCCATTTACTCGCTTAGAAGAACGCTTTACCGTTAGTCCGTAAACTTTTTCAAGTTCCTGGGTTAAGAACTTAGCTGACTTCTTCTTTAGTCCGTTACGCTCTAGCCACCAAATAAATTGTTCAAATACTTCTTGTTTATCCTGGTCTACCACCTTATCCATGCCGACATCTTCTACAAACTCAACTACCACGTTATTATCTTTCTGATACTGCTGTAGTGCGTCTGTGACTGCTTTAGGCTCGGTAAACTCTTGTTTTTCAAGTATTCTATCTAAGCCCTTTATCGCTTCATTGAATAAGTGGGATCTAACAATGTGATTATCTAGCTTCTCATTGATGGATAAGTCCAGGTTGCCTTTCTCTTTGCTGAATGTATTCATAAAAGGAATGATGGTTAAACGTCTGTATAGTCCGTGTGTCGTATCTTTAATGTTGGGTAACTGGTTACTGGAATACATCAAGGTAGCATAATTGTGCAAGGGTAGAGGGCTTTCATACTTCCTATTACAATAGATAGCGTCCCCCGTGACCAATTTTTTCAAGTTCTCTGCGTCCTCCAGGCGTGTAGCTGAAATATCATCACCAATGGCCACCATCTTATTTAACAGCCCGAACAATTTAAATTCATGCTCTGTGTCTTTCAGACTTAGGGGCGTTATATTATCTTCACCATAAAACTGATAGAGCAAGTTAAACCATGAAGATTTCCCATTGCTTCCTGGTGCATAGAGAATGAAGCATTTTTGCATGAATGGACTAGCATAGAGACCGTAACCGACACTTTCTAATAACAGCTTCTTAATCTGTCTATCGTTGTTAGCAATATCATCTAAAAACTTGTCTAAGTCCTTGCTGTAGGCTTTAGGGTCATAGATCACATTAACATCATTAGTGATGATATAGTCGGTGCTGTGGGGGTGTAGCACTTTTTCTTTAACATCAAATACACCGTTTATAAGTGATAGATAGCGAGGGTGTGAGCGTCGGCGTTGCTTAGCCCTGGCCATCAGACTGTAGTAGACCTCTTTCCGCTGTGCTTCTTTCAGTATCGGCATATCTTTAACTAAAATACGTCTGAACTTGGCCATATCGACATATACATAATGTGTTTTTTCAAAGCAATGTAATGCGTCATCATCTAATATGATGAAGTGGTACTTCTGTAAAATATATTGAGCGAACTCGTCATGTTTGAATGTTTGGCCGTCCCAAAACTCTGAATGACCTTTCTCGAACTTCACTAATTTACTGCTATGTTCCTGTCTGACTTCGTTGGCGTATTCTATTAATTCAGTCGGCTTCTGTTTTGTTGTCATATGTTATTAATTTACCTCCTCCGTCTAGGTGCTTCTTCAGTATGCTGTCGAGCGTCTTTTTAAATTCTTTCTCGTCCATCGGTACATCATTATTATTATTCCAACACCATAACAGCCCTGTGACCGCTTCTATCGGTACACCTCTATAGAGTAGTAGCCCTGTAATGCTGGCTAAACTGCTGTTACGCTGTCCCTCGCCGACCCCGTAACAAATTTCTGACCAATGACTAGCGTCTCTTCTCGGGCTTCTAGCGGTCATGAGTGGCTTATCTTTAGGCTGTCGCTGTTTAATCATTTCTACTAGCTTAGTCGTATCAAGTAAATGTGTATCGTTCACTTCAAACACACGATCACTAGAAGCGGTCTTTAATACCTGGCGTGCTTGTACCTGGCTTAGCTTCACACTGCTAGGGTCTGACTTCACGCCTAACGCTTCATCTATGACCGTTATAGCCTGGCTGTAGTAGTCGTTATGAAGTGGACTGGATAAGGGTATCACCAGGCGTAAACGTGGCTTGTCTGCGGTGTGGTTATGCGTTGAGAAGCATATCCATGAGAAGCCTAACGTGTCCTTAATCTGCTGTATTAAATCAAAGCCCTGGGGTAAATCATCATAATCTAACGTGACGGCGTGCTTATTGATGATATGGTCATTGATACGGTGCGTGTCGGACATGTCACCTAATAGGAATAACCCGCCCTCATACTTGTTGGCTGAAACGGTGCTATAACTTAGATAGTCCACTAACTCACTGAATGTAAGATCACTTGATTTAATATGTGAATGTGCGTCTAAACTTGCATAATGATTGACTGTGATTAATGTGTTTTCCATGCCCACGCTTAGCCCTGGTATGATATAATTAGTGTAAAGGGCTTTTCCTTTCTGTTAAAATGCAAGTAGGACTATTAGTAATAGTCCTCTTTTTGTGGGCTTAGTTAACTGGTTGCTGTGGTAGGTGCTTAGTTAACTAGGCCTCTTTTATTGTTCGGTCTACTGTTTTTGCTATGTCTGATAGGACTGTGGCAATCAAATATAAATCTTCTTCGCTTTCTTCATATAACTTTCTAATGACTGGCTGGCTTTCAGTCCATTCTGCTGTAGCGTGTGTTTCCACTGTTTCTAATTTTTCATATACCAGGTTTGATAGTGCTGATAATTTCTTGCTGATAATATTTAAGTCGCCTAACATTTCTTCATTTTTAGTAACCATTTAATTGTCCTCCTAATAGTGTGATATGGCTCATATAAGCCGTGTGTGAAGCGGTTTAACTTTACAGATACTTCTTGTGTTTACTTCTCAAAAACTCGCTAAACGTGTCTATGTGGACGAGTGTCATAGTGGCTGAAACGTCTGTACAGATACGACCTTTAAACTCTTCCATATCCTCCGCTTCTTTCAGAAATCTGTACGCTGTCGCCTTGCTGATATTGAATAGCTTCGGTAGTGTCGAGATTTTACAGTAAATCATCTTCACGGGTGCTACTTGTTCTTCTCTAAGTACACTGTTCTGCGGTGTCGGCTCTTCATGTAACTTAACGATATTACTCATTTGTTTGTCCCCCTTTGCTATCTAACTTCATCGCTTCGTAGGTGATAACACCCAGTAAGCTAAAATACATAATTGCTACGCTGTGCTGTCCTGTCATATCAAAGGTCTGTCCCAGGCTGTACACAATGATGAGATAAAGCATTGTTTTAATCATTGTCTTCATGAAATCACCTCCCTCAATGGCTTTATTTTTTAGCTTCAATCGTGAAGATCTCTTCAATCTCTACGCCCAAGGTGTCCGCTATACGTTTGGCAAGTTTAGGGCTAGGGTTACGCTTGCCGTTAAGTATTTGGCTCATGTATGATACGCCTACTTTAACTTGTTCTGCTAAAGCTGAAATATTATAGCCTTCTCGTAACATTGCTTGTCTAACTTCATTTGATTGCATAATAACTTTCATTTCTGACCTCCTAATTTGAAAACAAATCATTCAAAAATATTAATAATTGAACGTTTTGTTTACTTTATGAATAAACTTTACCATGCTAAAAAATATATTGCAACTTTTATTTGCAAAACTATAGATTTTTGAAATCAAATCATTCATAATCGAGTGTGACAAGTTAGCAAAAATTTTAGGAGGTATAAAAAGATGATTTTATGTACATTAAAGCATTACATGGAATTTCATCGTATTAATCAAAGTACTATATCTGAATATACAAAGATTAGTAGACCGACTTTGTTGCAATTAATAAGAAATGAAAATCAAAATATAAAATATGACACAATAGATGAGTTGTGTAGATTTTTCAATATTGGAATTAATGATTTATTAATTTATTCACCTGTATCAATAGAATTGATGGAGATTAAACATGATGAGTACATGGATACAATTGAAGTAAATAATGAAAAACATAGCTTAGAAACTATTGATTTAGTAGTAACATATAAAATTGATAATGATTTATATGAATTTAAATCTAACTTTCATCTATTTGATTTATATAATGAAAACTTTCTATTGCTCTTAACCAACACAATATCTAAAGATAGTTTTGAATTGTTAAATGAAAAAGGATTAGATACAAATTTCTTTAATTTATACAATGAACTATTCGAAGTGAAAAATAAGATATTAAATCAACTCTCTATAGAAGATAATAGAAATATTGACTTTCTTATCAATTTCGATATACAGAATGCACCTAATTTAGAAGAATTTGTAGAAGACCTTAAATTACTTCCTAAAACTCAACTAATTCAATTAAAAAAAGAAATCGATAAGCAACTAAACAATGCTGAATTTCTAAAAGAATTAAATGAGAATATTCGATTGAGAAAGGATTGGTAAAAAATGTGGTCAGAACAGTTCACAGACAAGCACGGGGACACTAAACACCGCTTCTATGAGAAGTATAAAGACCCTTTAACAGACAAGTGGAAGCGTGTATCTGTAGTGATGAACAAGGACACGAAGCCCTCACAGAAAGAAGCACAGAAGCGGTTAGAGGATAAGATTAAAGAGAAGCTGAATGATAGAACGCCATCAACACTTAAAAGCCTTACGTTCCACCAGGCGTGTGATGAATGGTTTAGCAACTACAAAATAATATCGGGGTCTAAACAGTCCACCATCGCCACTAAGTATTATAAGGTTGAACACATCAAGCGGAACGTGGATAAAGACATACTGGTTAAGAATATGACGGCTGAAACGTTCCAGGACTTCATCAATTCCACTTCCAACGACAATCTAAGCCATAAGGTCATCAAGGACGCTATGAGCATTGTTAGAAACATCATGAAGTACACACAGAAGCGTTATAACCTGGCTGATATATCCTACCTGGAGGACGTGACTATCCCTAAGCAAGCTAAGACCAGGGACGAGGTAAAGGCTAAACGTGAGAACTATTTAGAAATGTCACAGATCATGATGGTAGTGGATAAACTGAACGCACTCGCTGACGAGAAACGGGCGGGCTATATGAAGCGGTCATACCTGGTTACAGCCTATATAGTCGAGTTCATGGCTCTTAACGGTATGCGTATCGGTGAGTTACTGGCTATACAGCCTAATAACATCAACTTTGATAAACAGACGCTAGAGATAGACGGGACTATCCACTGGGTAGATGACGACCAGGGTCACGGTGTGAAAGACACGACTAAGACGGAAGCGTCCTATAGAACTATTTCACTGACCACTAGAAGCTGTGACATCTTGCGAAAAGTCATGCTAGAGAATAAGAAAGCGATACAGTGGGACAGCAACTATATAGATCGTGGCTTCATCTTCACCAATCACTACGGTAACCCTATGGCTCTTACTTCCGTCAATCGTAACATCAAGACGGCTGTAGACGACATAAAGGACGACCAGGGCAAGAAGATGATTAATAAGCATGTGACCACTCACACGCTAAGACATAGCCATATATCGCTGTTAAGTCAGTTAGGTGTGTCACTACGGGCTATTATGGATAGAGTTGGACATACAGACCATAAGACCACGTTACAGATATACAGCCATGTGACTGAACAGATGGATAAAGACATGATGGATAAATTAGAAGCGGTAAGCGGATAGGAGATTTAAAATGGATAAAAGAATTGAAGATTCTAGTAAGATTTTTGATATGCTATACAATACGAAAAAACTACGATATAACAGTTTACCTAATTGGCAAAAAACTACTGCTCATTGGCTAAAAATGGAACACGAGAAAAAAATTAGACATACTTATAAAATTTTTAAAAGAGGGACTATAATTTTTGTAGATTTTGGTTTAAATATTGGTCATGAATTTTCAGGCAAACATTTTGCAATAGTTTTAAATAAAGAAGATAAAAGATCTAATTCTATATTGACCGTAGTGCCATTAACTTCTAAGGAAAAAGATTATTATTTGCCTTTAGAGGATATAGTATTTAATAATGCAAGCAAAGTCCTTAATAATAATTTGGATAAAATAAACAATGATATTGAAATACTGTATGGACTGACATACAACTTTTTTGAAGAAATTTCACAAAAAGGAATACTACAAGAATTAACGGCTGAAAAGGAGGAACAAATTCAAAAATTAATTAGCAAAGTTAAACTTCCTCTTTCTCCTCAAGTATCAGAAGAAGAAAAAAAGTTATATGCTACTTTTAATAAAGTTGATCCTCACAATGTTTATAACTTAATGTATTCGCATATACAAACATCAGTATTAGCAGCTCAAGAAGATGTAACAGATTTAAAATTTATCATTGATCATTACAAAAAGTTCGATAAGCAAACTTACGCTTGTGTTAATAATATTACATCGATAAGTAAATTAAGAATAGGAAAAATGAATAGATTTGATCCTTCAGGTAAAATGGAGATTGATGAGAATAGCTTAAATTTATTAGATAACAAATTTAAAGAACTATTCACTTTATAATTGACTTAAAATATTATTCATCTTATTATGAATATATAGAGGCTTGCCCTCATCAAAATATTACATGAGATTAAATTCTCGAGAAAGCGGACATTAATTTGTCCGCTTCTTTTTTTAACTTTTCTCACACTCTGCCCTTTTTCTGCCCTTTTTCTTAAATTAAAACATCAAAAAAGACCCTCTAACCATTGCTGTTAAAGGGTTTCTTTATTTTTGAAATCTATTCCCACTCAATCGTGCTTGGTGGCTTACTTGTAATATCATACACGACGCGGTTAACGTGATTGACTTCGTTAACGATTCGGCTTGAGACTTTCTGCAGCACTTCCCAATCGATTCTAGCGAAGTCACTGGTCATACCGTCAATACTTGTTACAGCACGGACACCGATTGTATAGTCGTATGTTCTGTAGTCTCCCATAACACCTACCGAACGGATGTCAGGTAATACAGTGAAGTATTGCCAGATATCACGCTCAAGTCCTTCCTGTGCAACTACTTCTCTTAAAATAGCATCTGATTCACGGACAATCTCCAGCTTCTCTTCTGTGATTTCACCTAATACACGGATGCCGAGGCCTGGGCCTGGGAATGGCTGACGCCATACTAAATGTTCTGGAATACCGAGTTCGATACCTAAAGCACGGACTTCGTCTTTGAACAGTGTGTTGATAGGTTCAATCAGTTTGAACTGCATATCTTCTGGTAAACCACCGACGTTATGGTGTGATTTGATCGTTTGTGCCGTCTTCGTACCTGATTCAATGATGTCAGTGTACAATGTCCCTTGTGCTAAGAACTCAACGCCTTGCAGTTTAGAGGCTTCATCATCAAAGACGTAAACGAATTCGTTACCGATAATCTTACGTTTCTGTTCAGGGTCTGATACGCCTTTAAGCTTACTCATGAAACGGTCTTTTGCGTCCACGCGAATAATGTTCATATTGAAGCCTTCACCGAACTGCTTCATGACCATATCACCTTCTCCTTTACGGAGTAAACCGTGGTCAACGAAGATACAAGTCAGCTGATCACCGATTGCTTTATGCAGCAGTACCGCGACAACCGAAGAATCCACTCCGCCGCTCATCGCGCATAATACTTTTTTGTCACCGACCTGTTCACGGATCTTCTCAACTTCGATGTCGATGAAGTTCTCCATCGTCCATTCACCTGTGCAGTTACAGATTTTACGGATGAAGTTACGGAGTAAGTCATTGCCGTACTCTGAGTGTCGCACTTCCGGATGGAACTGGACGCCGTATAACTGACGTTCTGCATTTTCTACTGCTGCGTATTTACAGCTTGGTGAGTTCGCAATCATACGGAAGCCTTCAGGGATAGTGATGACTTTATCACTATGGCTCATCCAGACGGTCTGTTCTTCAGGCAGCATGTGGAAGAGAGAATGTGTTTCTGCGGTGATAATTGCTTTGCCATACTCACGTTCATTCGCACGTTCTACAGAGCCCCCGAGCAGTTTCGTCATCAGCTGCATACCGTAGCAGATGCCGAGAACCGGCACGCCTAAATTAAAGATTTCAGGGTCTACTGTAAATGAACCTTCTTCGTATACAGAGTTCGGTCCACCCGACAGGATGATGCCTTTCGGATTCATCTGTTTGATTTCATCGATTGAAATCTCGTGGTCATGCAGTTCGCTGTAGACACCCATTTCACGAATACGTCTAGTAATCAGCTGATTGTATTGACTCCCGAAATCCAGGACAAGAATCAGTTCTTGTTCTAATGCCATTTCCATGTATTATATCTCCTTAGATTGAATAATTAGGTGATTCTTTTGTAATCTGTACATCGTGCGGATGGCTTTCTTTCAATCCGGCACCTGTCATTTTGATGAACTGTGCTTCTTCGCGTAATGTCTGCAGGTCTTTAGAGCCGGTATAGCCCATACCGCTTCTAATACCGCCGATTAACTGATAGACAGTATCCTGCAGCGCCCCTTTAAAGGCAATTCGCCCTTCAATACCTTCCGGCACAAACTTCTTCGCTTCTTTGTCATCCTGGAAGTAACGGTCTTTAGACCCTTTCTCCATTGCACCTAGTGAACCCATACCGCGGTATACTTTGTACTGACGTCCTTGGTAGATTTCAGTAGCTCCAGGACTTTCTTCTGTACCGCCGAGCAATGATCCGAGCATGACTGCATGTCCACCTGCTGCCAGTGCTTTGACGATATCTCCAGAATATTTAATACCGCCGTCTGCGATAATGGTTTTGCCAAATTTTTTCGCTTCTGTCGCTGCATCATAAATCGCTGTAATCTGCGGCACACCGACACCTGCAACGACACGTGTCGTACAGATGGAACCAGGTCCGATACCGACTTTTACGACATCGGCACCTGCTTCTATCAATGCACGTGTGCCTTCAGCAGTCGCCACATTACCGGCAATCAATGTCACATCAGGAAAGTTTGATTTAAGCTCTGACACCATGTCAAGAACCCCTTTAGAATGACCATGAGCTGTATCAATCACAAGTGCGTCTGTTCCTGCATCGACCAAGTGTTTTGCACGCGTCAACGTGTCTTTAGCGATGCCTACTGCTGCTGCAACTAATAGACGGCCGTGATTATCTTTTGCTGCGTTTGGGAATTCGATGACTTTTTCGATATCTTTGATCGTGATTAATCCTTTAAGAACGCCGTTATCATCGACAAGCGGTAATTTTTCGATCTTGTAGCGCTGCAATAATTGTTCTGCTTCAGCCAATGTCGTTCCGACAGGTGCTGTCACTAAGTTTTCTTTTGACATGACATCGTTAATCGTCATTGAATAATCCTCGATGAATCGTAAGTCACGGTTTGTGATAATGCCGGCCAGTTTCATTTCAGTTTCATTGTTGACGATCGGTACTCCTGAAATACGATACTTACTCATTAAATGTTCTGCTGCAAATACTTGCTCTTCCGGAGTCAAGAAAAATGGATTAGTGATAACCCCGTTTTCTGAACGCTTAACCTTCTGTACTTCATCTGCCTGCTGTTCGATAGACATATTTTTGTGAATTACACCAAGACCGCCTTGGCGTGCCATCGCGATAGCCATCTTCGCTTCTGTTACTGTATCCATGCCTGCTGATAGAATTGGAATATTTAACTTCAGACGATTTGATAAAGCCACTTTTAAATCGACTTGATTAGGCAGTACGTCAGATTGACCAGGGATCAATAACACATCATCAAATGTCAGACCTTCTTTTTGAAACTTTGTTTCCCACATGCTGAATACCTCCATTTTTTTATTCTTACAATCTTTTTACTATCTTCTCATTATTTCATATAATCTGTCGTTTGTTGATTGTTTAATCCATTAAATAATAAATTCAGAATAATCGCTGTAAATGTGCCAAGAACAATACCGTTTTGTGTCAGCCACGCAAAATCTTCACCGAATTTGCTGAAGGCACCTGGTACTGTTGTAATACCAAGACCGATACCTACTGATACTGCAATAATCAGCAGATTCTCCTGTCTCGTAAAATCGATAGCTCCGAGCATTTTAACACCATACGCCATCACCATACCGAACATCGCGATCATAGCACCGCCGAGTACTGCTGCTGGAATAATTGTTGCCAGTGCTCCAAGCTTCGGAATTGAACCGCAGAATAACAGCAGTACAATCATCCCGTACATTACTTTATTGGATTTGACACCGGATAGTGATACAAGGCCGACATTCTGTGAATAGGCAGTATAAGGAAATGCATTGAAGATAGAACCGAGAATAATAGCCAGTCCTTCTGCACGATAACCTTTCGAGATATCTTTACGGCTCAATGACGTTTTTGTAATTTCACTGAGCGCAGAATAGACGCCCGTAGATTCAATCAGACTGACGATTCCTACAATAACAAACATTAAAATAGAACCTATCTCAAACTTAAAGCCGCTGAATCTGAATGGCTGCGGCAGGTCAAACCAATTGGACTGTCCGACAGCATCTGTATGAACAAGACCGAAGAAGGCAGCGATGATAGTTCCGATGACCAGCCCGAGCAATATTGCAATGGATTTGATGAATCCCGAAGACAGGCGGTGAATCAATAAGATAATCACTAAAGTAATGAAACCAAGCATGATATTCAGTGGGTCCCCGTAATGATCAGAACCTTCCCCACCTGCTAAGTTATTCATTGCAACCGGCATCAATGTAATCCCGATAATCGTTACGACACTTCCAGTCACAACCGGTGGAAAAATCTTAACTAAATATGAGAAAAATGGAGCAATTAAAACAATAATCACACCTGATGCAAATAATGAACCATATAATACATCGATTCCATGTTTCGAACCGACCATAATCATCGGTGTTACTGCAGTAAATGTACAGCCAAGTACAACAGGGAGCCCGATTCCGATTCCTTTATAGACTTGCAGGAATGTGGCAACCCCGCACATGAAAATATCAATAGACACTAGATAAGCAATTTCTTTCGGTGAGAAGTTAAGTGCTCCGCCGACAATAATCGGCACGATGATAGCACCGGCATACATGGCAAGTAAATGTTGAATACTTAATAGTAGGTTCTTCATTATTCTTCCCCTACTAATGTTACTTTGTTATTTTCAAGTGACGCGATTCGACAGAGACTCAGTACATCCAGTCCTTCTGAATGCAATCTGCTGCAACCTTGTTGAAAACTCTTTTCGATGACGATACCGACACCTGCACACTCTGCACCCGCCTGTTTCACTAAATCATATAAACCAAGTGCTGCCTCGCCGTTAGCAAGAAAATCGTCAATGATCAGCACGCGATCGTCCGGCGACAGAAATTTCTGTGAGATGACCACATGGCTTGTCTTATTCTTCGTATAGGAGTGGATATCCGTTGTGTAGACCGCTTCAGTTAGTGTTGAAGGGACTGCCTTTTTAGCAAACAGACATGGTACATCGAACGCAAGAGCAGCCATAATAGCGGGCGCAATGCCTGACGCTTCAATCGTCAATATTTTTGTAACACCTTTCTCCTTGAAGTATTCATAAAATGTCTGACCGACTTCTTTCATTAAATGGGCATCAATTTGATGATTCAAGAATGCATCTACCTTTAAAATCGAGCCATCAATGACAACACCATCTTCTTTTACTTTCTGCTGCAGCAATTCCACTTTGGTCCTCCTTAAACAAAAAACTCACCCTATTATAAAGAATAAGTGAGTAAAAAAAGAAAGTCCGAATCCACTTTCAAATATATGAAAGCAGACAATGGTCCATACTTCTATTACTCATAGTCACATCATTTACGGTAATGTGGTAGAAACTTTAAAGCCATATCCTTTATATTATATGAGTGTTTTTGATTTATTTTATCTTATGATAATAACAAAGTCAGCGCATGATATCAATAAGTAATCCCTATAATATAAGGGTTTCTCATGAAATCTGATGAATAAAAATTTAATTTCTATACAGATGAAATATAAAATTTTAATTTTTTAGTGTTTAGTATTTATAGTCCACGGGTATCTCTTAACTATCACAAGATAATTACATCGACACCTTAGAGCACGACAATCACATTTAAAGTAATTAGGAGGTAACGCTGAAATGAGAAACATTGAATCGTTTTCAAGCGAACAAGCATTGTTAAGTAGAATTGACAACTTGAAATCGCAAGGTGTCGCAGAGCGCGACATGCATGTTATTTCAAAGAATAAGCTTGAAGGTTCTGCATTGGATTATACAGATGTCCAGTACAAGAGCGCTGATGGTTCCTTTGGTGACAAAGTAGCTTCCTTATTTACTGGTGAAGATCCTCAGCATCGTGTATTTGAGAAATTAAATTTAACAGATGCCGAACAAGATCAGTATGTAAGAGAAGTTGAAAGTGGCAATATCCTATTATATGTAGACAATGATGCTACTTATAATGACAACACAGTAAACGCTGCACGTGATGATAGTTACGTGGAAGGCACACAAACGCGCCGTGACGGTTACACTAATGGTGTTGTCGGTGGTTATGCTAGTCAGGGCGATTTAAACTCTGATAACGGCCGTACCTTAAAAAACGAAAGTTATGATCATCCAGATGTTGGTACTACAGGTTTAAGTAGCAAACAAAGTCACAACTCTGACACAGATGCAGAGTACTCAACAAAGCACCGCGAAAATAATCTTAATAACAGAGAGGAACGAGTAGACATGAGAAACGAATTTGATAACAAAAATGATTTTGACAGAGTAGATAACGACCGCTTAGATAACAATTTAGTAGGAGGCCGTGACGGAGCATTTGATAACGACCGCCGCGACTACGAATTTGATGAAGATATTAAAAACCGTACTGATTTATCAGATGACGAAAAAATCCGTTTACATGAAGAGCGTATCCGGGTAGGTAAAGATGAAGTTCAAACTGGTGAAGTACGTATCGATAAAGACGTTGTTGAAGAACGTCAAGAATTTGATGTTCCAGTAAGTCGTGACGAAGTAACGATTGAACGTCGTCGTGTTGACGAAAGAGTAGACGGAGATGTTGACTTCGACCGTTTAGACAATGATACAATCCGTGTACCATTAACTGAAGAACGCATCAACGTTGAAAAAGAAAACGTTGTAGCTGAAGAATTAGTAATCAAGAAAAACCGCGTACAAGATACTGCACACGTATCAGAAACAGTACGTAAAGAAGAAGTTAATATCGATGACACTCAAAACCTTGATAACGATCGCTTCGATAATGATTTAGATCGTCGTTAATCAATATATTAATCATAACCTCGGGGGATAACCTTCGAGGTTTTTTGGAGGTTTTATAAATGGGCATGGCATTGTTATGGGGAATGGTCAGTGGTGGTGCTGTTCTATTAGGGGCTGTCATCAGCTTGTTAGTACATATTCCGAAAAAGCTTCTCGGTTTCATTATGGCCTTTGGTGTCGGTGTGTTGATCGGCGCTGCTACCTTTGAATTACTGCAGGAGTCTCTCGAAAAAGATGAAATTATGAACACCATCATCGGCTTTCTTGTCGGAGCTGTAACATTCACGGTACTAGAAACCCTTATTTCTAAAAAAGGCGGTAAACACCGTAAACGATCTCAAGTCCCTGATGAGAGCAGCGAGCAATCAGGTGGAATCGGTATCTTTATTGGTACTGTAATGGATGCTATTCCAGAATCCATTATGCTTGGTGTCAGTTTAATCGGTGGTAAAGGTGTCAGTATGCTGCTGTTGATTGCTATATTTATCAGTAATATTCCTGAAGGTCTGTCCAGTACGAAAGGGATGCTTCACGGAGGGAATTCAAAGAAGAAAATATTATTTTTATTTATTACAGTGACTGTTATTGCGGGGCTAAGCGCACTTGGGGGCTATATCTTTCTTGATGATGCCGATCCTAAAGTACTCGCCTTTATTTCCAGCTTTGCTGCTGGTGGGATTATTACGATGATTGGTGCTACTATGCTGCCGGAAGCATACGAAGAAGGCGGCGCAATGGTGGGATTAGTAACTGCGTGTGGCGTACTGACATCTGTACTACTTGATCATTTAAGTTAAGGAGTGGGCTAACCCACTCCTTTTTTACATGAGATAACATCCAGAATACGTGCAACTGCCTCACTAGAAAGAATGTCTTGTGCCTTATATTGCGTATAGATTTTCATCATCTTTCGGTAGTCATTCAAACAGCTCGGTTTCTGGTTCATAGTTCTGAACAGTGTTAAATCAAGGACGTCTTCATGTGCATTCACATGGTTTAAATAATGAAATGCATACTTGGCATGCTGCCATTCATTCTCATCCTCTGCATTGAAACCTATAAAATGACAGAACTGCTGCAGCGATGGATATTCTTTAATCGATTTTCCAATATGTACGAACATATGGACAATATTAATGACTTCTTCACTGACTTCCTGCGGGATACATTCATCACTCTGTGCCAGTTGTTCAAATACCGTGCCGTATTCAAAGACAATACCTTCCTTTATAATCCTCATTTGCTGCTGATAGAGTGCTGCGTTCACTGGATCAATCTTTTCAAGTAGCAGACAATTTTGAAATAAAATCATTCGACACATCCTGTCATCCATCTTTATCCTCCATTAGTCAGATTTAATTAAGACATGCAGTGATAAAGCCTCCGCTTCGACAATGTATCATTTTACACATTATCACCGTTATTATATTTAATTGACATTAAAGAATCAATAGATTTGTTATATTTTGTATGATTACAAACTATTTTGAATGCAATAGATGATATAATAGCTTAAAAAACTACGGAAGTGATTTAAAATTGAAATTCATTGATATCACGCCTCACTATTTCTTCGATGAAGCGATGGCACTATATGGACAGACGTTTCCTTATGAAATCAGGGAGAGTGAAGACGTTTTTTTAAACAGCCTGCGTATGGGTAGTGAACGTTATCATTTTGTCGGCATCAAGATAGATGATAGATTAGCTGCTTTCATTACTTTTCATATTGAGAAAGACCATCATGTCGGCTTTATTGTCTATTTGGTCGTACATCCTGACTTCAGAGGACAGAAGCTTGCTGCAAAACTCATAGCTTATGCTGAAGCCCGTATGCTGACTGTGGATGGCAGACTTGAAACAGTGATGCTGGAATGTGAAAAAGACGTATTCGGCAGCAGTCCTCTCGAAAGTTTCTACAACAAATTTGACTACCACTGTTATCCCATCTTCTATATGCAGCCTGGACTGCACGGTGATGCCTCTGTACCGATGAATCTGTTCATCAAGCAACTGCGTGACAGCAGCACAATATTTCTGGCCATCACGCAGATCTACATCGCTAAATACAATGAAGCCAACGGTATTTCGCTGACAACACTGCAGGACCATATCAGTAGAATGTAAAAAAAGACCTTGCAGCAGGGCTGCAAGGTCTTGAATTTTATTGTTCTTCTTTAACGTATGGTAATAATGCCATATGACGTGCACGTTTGATAGCTACAGTTAACATACGTTGGTATTTAGCTGAAGTACCTGTTACACGACGTGGTAAAATTTTACCGCGTTCAGAGATGAATTTTTTTAACATCTCAGCATCTTTGTAGTCGATATGTGTAATACCGTTTGCTGTGAAATAACAAACTTTTTTACGACGACGACCGCCTCTTCTTGGTCCACCTGCCATGATTGTTGCCTCCCTTACATTAATTTCTTAAAATGGTAAATCATCATCACTGATATCAATCGGTCCCGTTGCATTAGCAAATGGGTTGTTTGATGGCGCAGATGATGTATTATTCTGGTTTGATTGATTTTGGTTAGTGTTGTTAGATTGATAATTCTGACCTTGTGTCTGTCCACCGAATCCTGAGTCGTAACCAGAGTAGTCATCATTGGTATTCTGACGGTTCTGGTTCGCGTTTTTAGGTTCAAGGAACTGAACTGAGTCGCAGACGACTTCAGTCACGTACACTTTACGGCCTTCCTGATTATCATAACTACGAGATTGCAATCTGCCGTCAACACCGGCTAAGCTACCTTTACTCAAGAAGTTATTGACGTTCTCTGCCTGCTTGCGGAAGACAACACAGTTGATGAAATCAGCCTGGCGTTCTCCATTAGCATTTGAGAAAGTACGGTTAACTGCTAGTGTAAATGTGGCTACTGACACGCCTGATGGTGTAACTCTGTATTCTGGATCCTTTGTTAAACGACCTACTAATACAACTCGGTTAAGCATGCAATCGCCCCCACCTAATATTATTTTTCTTCTTCGCGAATGACAATGTGACGAATGATATCGTCATTGATTTTAGCTAAACGATCAAATTCGTTAGTCGCTTGATCAGTAGAGTTCACGCGTACGATTTGGTAGAAACCTTCTTTGAAGTCATTGATATCGTAGGCTAAACGACGTTTACCCCAATCTTTTGCTTCGATGATTTCTGCACCGTTTGAAGTTAAGATCTCGTTGAAACGTTCTACTAACGCTTTCTTCGCATCTTCTTCAATGTTCGGGCGTACAACGTACATAATTTCGTATGTTCTCATCTATTACACCTCCTTATGGTCTATGCGGCTTTACGATTTCGTAAAGCAAGGAATAATTTTCATTACTCACAATTGAAAATTATAGCATAGATTGCTACTGATTACAACATTAGTACAATACTTCATTCAACTTATAGACGACCATATCTTTGACATGAAATAACTTCGTATCTTTTGTCTTATAAAGGTAATCGTATAGATAATAATCACTGTCTTCAGGTTCTATTTCGTCGCAGCTGATGATATCTAAATAACGTATATCAGTATCTTTGTAGCTGATTTTGTTGTAAATGTTCTCATTCAATGTCACATGTTCGTCAGGCAGTACTGCCTGAACGACATAATAGTAAGTGACTTGATACATCTTTTCTTTGTGATCGTCAGACTTCGTAATGACTTTGATACTGTAGATAATCCGTTTTAAAGGCTGCATATAGTTCCTCCTTAGACGTTAAATCTAAAATGTACGACATCTCCGTCTTTCATCAAATAGTCTTTACCTTCAAGTCTTACTTTACCCGCTTCTTTAGCGCCGGTCATTCCATTATTTTCTACAAGATCCTCGTAGCTTACTGTTTCTGCACGGATAAACCCGCGTTCAAAGTCCGTATGAATAATTCCCGCACATTGCGGCGCTGTCATCCCATGTCTGAATGTCCACGCACGTACTTCCTGTTCACCCGCCGTGAAATATGTTGCAAGACCTAGCAGATGATAAGACGCTCTTATCAGTCGATCAAGACCTGCTTCTTCAATTCCAAGGTCCGCTAAGTATTCTTTTTTATCTTCTTCCTCAAGTGCTGCCAGTTCTTCTTCGATTTTGGCACTGATGACGATAACTTCAGAGCCTTCGTTATCTGCATAAGTTTTAATCGCTGTTAAATATTCGTTTTCTTCACCGCTGATTAAGTCATCTTCAGAGACGTTCGCTACGTAGAGCATCGGTTTAGCTGTCAATAAATGCATGCCCTTAACCAGTTTCAACTGCTCTGGAGAGAATTCAATACTTCTGACAGGACGTTCATTTTCAAGCGCTTCTTTGACGATCGATAACACTGCTTCTTCAGCCACTGCTTCTTTATCTTTCTGCTTGGCCATTTTCTGAACACGCGCATAGCGTTTTTCAACAGACTCTAAATCCGCTAGAATCAATTCCATATTGATAACTTCAATATCATCAATTGGATCGATCTTACCTGAAACGTGAGTGATATTCTCATCGTCAAATGCACGGACAACCTGACAAATAGCATCGACGTCACGAATATGCGATAGGAATTTGTTTCCTAATCCTTCTCCTTTGGAAGCTCCTTTAACGATACCTGCGATATCCGTAAATTCAAAAGCAGTCGGTACTGTTTTTTTCGGTTTTACCAGTTCAGTTAGACGGTCAAGGCGATAATCCGGTACTTCAACAATGCCCACATTGGGATCGATGGTTGCGAATGGGTAGTTTGCAGCAAGCGCCCCCGCTTTAGTGATTGCATTGAATAATGTAGATTTTCCGACGTTCGGAAGCCCTACGATTCCAGCTGTTAATGCCATGTATGTTTCTCCTTTAAGATTCGTCTCGTGACGAAATTATTTTTTTCATTTTTTTGTTGAACTCGTGTCTCGGCAACAGAACACTTCTGCCGCAGTTTTCACATTTAATTCTAATATCAGCGCCCAGACGGATGATTCGAAAAGCATTCGTACCGCAGGCATGCTGTTTTTTCATTTCTACAATATCATCCAGCTCATACATCTGTCGGACCTCCTTTTGGCTGATTATACATGACCATACGTGGAACAGGTGCTTTTATACCATGAGCATCCAGGAAATCCTTCAAGTCGCGACGCAATAATCGTGCAATTTTTGTATGGTTATTCGGTAAAGTTTCAGCAGCAACCTTAATGACTGCCTCCCCTGCTTTCACCATATCGACGCCTAATATTTCAGGCACTGCCGTCAACTCTTCATATTTCCCCTGCAACGATTCAAGATAAGGTTCCAGCAGCAGCTCTACTTTCTTCAGATTCTCATCACTTGAAACGGAAACTTCAAAGACAGCGACGGAATTATTCACTGAGAAGTTGACGATTTCGTTCATCGTGCCATTTGGCAATATAGTCAGCTCTCCAGTATAAGAACGAATACGCGTTGAACGAAGACCGATGGATTGCACGGTACCTTCAGCCACTGTTGTACCAGTCGTATTGATACGCACATAATCTCCTATGTCAAACTGGTTTTCAAAGATGATAAAGAAACCAGTGATAACATCCTTCACCAATGTCTGTGCACCAAAACCGATGGCAATACCAGCGACGCCTGCTCCTGCGATAATACTCTCTACTTTTATACCGAAATTGCTTAAAATCGTCGTAATCACAATAAACCAGACGACGTATGATGTGATGTTCTGGAGCAGTTTAACGAGGGTGATATCCCGCTTCTCTGAGTGCGATAAGTTAGAGCGTCGTCTTACATTGAAGAACTGTCCAATAAACTGATGAACCACTTTGATGATCACCATCGCAACAAGAATGGTAACAACAGCCCAGAATATATTTTTAAAGACCGCTGTCCATAGTTCCGGATCAGCAAAGGGCTTCAAAACTTCATGGATAAATTCATTGAAATCAATCATAGCTCACCTATCATCGTCCGGCATTTTCCAGCAGGGAGATTAGACGATTGAACTCTTCCTCTGATGTGAATTCAATCGCAATTTTACCTTTGTTACGCGACTTCGAAATTTCAACTTTTGTCCCGAAACATTCTTTTAACGTCTGTTCATGTTTCACGAGAAACTTCGGTTTAGCAGTCTCCTGTTTTACTTTTACCGGATGCTCACCGAGCGATTTGACGTACAGCTCCAGCTGACGCACGCTCATTGATTCAGCGATGACTTTAGCAGCGACAACGTGCATTGTATCAGCATCTTTCAGACTAAGCAGCGTGCGGCCGTGACCGCCGGAAATCTTTTTATCATTGATCAACTGTTTGATTTCATCAGGTAAGTTCAATAGACGGAGCATATTGGCAATATACGGTCGTGACTTACCGAGACGATCAGCGGTTTCTGACTGCGTTAAGTTCAAGTGTTCCATCATGACTTGATAACTCTTAGCTTCTTCCAGCGGATTTAAATCTTCACGCTGTAAGTTTTCAATGATGGCAAGTTCCATCATCTGCTTGTCTGTCAATGTTTTGACGATTGCAGGAATATCGTGTTTTCCTGCAATCTGACTCGCTCTGAAACGACGTTCTCCAACAACTATGTCATAACCTTTGACTGATTTTCTGACAACAATCGGCTGCAGTACGCCATGAATTTTGATGGATTCTGCCAGTTCATTCAGCGCGGTTTCGTCGAACTCTTCGCGTGGTTGATAAGGATTCGGGCGGATCTGCTCCAGGCGGATCTGTTCGATGAGTTCGTCTCCTTTGTTATCTTGAAACAAAGCATCGAGCCCGCGTCCTAATCCTTTTCCAAGTCCTCTAGCCATGACTGATAACCTCCTCTGCTAATTCGTTATAAGTTTTTGCTCCAGCAGAACGGGCATCATAGACGTTAATCGGCTGTCCATGAGAAGGTGCTTCAGAGAGTCGTACGTTTCTTGGGATAATCGTATCATATACTTTGTCACCAAAATGCGCGCGCACTTCGGACATGACGTCATTTCCTAAATTCGTCCGCGCATCCAGCATCGTCAATAGTACTCCTTCAATTTCAAGTCCTTGATTCAAATGTCGCTGAACGAGCTTAATGGTATTCAACAGTTGGCTCAAGCCTTCAAGGGCATAGTATTCACACTGCACAGGAATGATGATCCCTGTTGCTGCAGTGAAGGAATTGATAGTCAACAGACCAAGAGACGGCGGGCAATCGATAATGATGTAATCATAATCCTGTTCAAGTTCTTTGAATGCATATTTCAGGCGAACTTCACGGCTCATCGCTGAAACAAGTTCGATTTCTGCTCCTGCCAGTGCAATGTTGGCAGGAATGATCCATAGATTTTCCTGTTCAGTAGGAATCACTACTTTATTGATTGATACATCTTCAACCAGCATGTCGTACACTGAGTATTCCACATTATTTTTATCGATACCGACACCACTTGTTGCATTACCTTGAGGGTCTGTATCTACTAACAATACATTTTTGCCGAGTGCTGCCAGTGCCGCACTTAAATTCACAGATGTCGTCGTCTTGCCGACGCCGCCTTTCTGATTCGCTATAGCTAAAATTTTCATGTCACTCTCTCCTCGTTTCTATGACGGGCATATTCATAATACCGATTATATCAATTTTAGGCGTAAACTGCACAACCTAAAAATAATCTCATAGTCCCTGATAAATCCATCATACCAGCCATTCAAAAGCAGCGATGACTGAATAAAATAAAACAGACAGTCACGACGGATTGTCTGTTTTGAACTTACATGAACGTGAGCCGTTATTTGTTATCAGGATTTTTGAATACTTTAATTGAGATTTCGTAGAAGTTCTCATATTCTGTATCTTTACGTTTGACTTTAATACCACTTTTCTCAACTGCTTTGACACTTTCGCCGATTGTATTGAAGGCAAGTTTGAGGTCACGTGTAAATGCGATACGTGTCGGTTTGACATCTTCACCGCCGAGCATACGCTTGACGCGCTCTTCTGTCTGTTTGACATTCAGTCCCTGAGTTTTTATGATCCCGAGCATGTCCACTTGCTGCTCTGGTGTTAATGCCAGTAGACTTCTTGCATGACGTTCAGTAATCTGGGCTCTGCCCAGTGCATCAAGGATGGGCTGAGACAAGCGCAGCAGTCTGAGCTTGTTCGCAATGAACGACTGACTTTTGCCAAGGCTTGCAGCCAAATCCTGCTGTGTGATTCCATCAAGATCAAGCAGCTTCTTATAAGCTTCAGCCTCTTCAACCGCTGACAAGTTTTCGCGCTGAATATTTTCAATCAAAGCAATAGCCGCTGTCTGTTTATCATTCATCGGTTTGACGATGACCTCTGTCTTGACTGTATGATTTAATTTCAGAGCACGGAATCGTCGTTCTCCGGCGATGATTTCAAACATCCCTTCTTCAATTGGTCTGACAACAATCGGTTGCAGCAGCCCGTAGAATTGGATTGAATCTGCCAGCTCCTGTATTTTCTCTTCATCGAATACTTGTCTCGGTTGATAGCGGTTCGGTACGATGCGTTCTATCGGCAGCACAATGACATTACCTTTTTCACGTTCGCGGTCTATGACCACATCTTCTTCCTTATCACGTAATCCAAATAATTTAGAAAAGGGTTTCTTCACTACAATCGACTCACTTTCTTAAATCGTGTCATTTTATTTCATAATCGGTTCTTTGTTAGGTGTACCAGGTTTTCTCGGATATTTCTTAGGTGTCTGTCTACGCTTTTCGATATCGACTATATAACGTGTACTCTCTTCCATCGGCAAGGTGAATTGATGATTCGCCACGACTTCCCCGCCTAATATATTGACAGCAAACAGTCCTTCGTCTATCTCTATCTTACCTTGTGCACCTTTCAATGCCAGAAAATGTCCGCCTTTTTTGACGAGTGGAAGACAGAGCTCACTCAGCACAGATAATCTTGCGACAGCACGTGCTGTCACAACGTCAAACTGTTCACGCTGCGGTGATTTTCCGAATGTCTCAGCCCGGTCATGAACGAAATGAACTTGTTCAAGATTCAATTCTGCTGCCAGATGGTTAAGAAAATTAATACGTTTATTCAAGGAATCGACTATCGTCAGTTTGATATGCGGAAACAAAATTTTAAGAGGGATACTTGGAAATCCGGCACCCGCACCGACATCACATAACGTCTCAATTGATTTGAAATCAAAATAGAATGCAGGTGTCAACGAATCAAAGAAGTGCTTCAAATATACCTCTTCTTTTGCCGTCACAGCTGTTAAATTAATTTTCTCATTCCACTCTACTAAATTTTTATAGTAGATTGCAAACTGTTTTTGTTGAGTTTCAGTTAATTCGAACCCTTTTTCAGCTAAATTATTAACAAATTGTTGTTCGTTCATCTAGTTCACCTTTGCGATTTTACCTTGTTCAATATAGACAAGGAGAATGGATATATCTGCTGGATTAACCCCGGAAATACGTGATGCCTGGCCGACGCTGAGTGGTTTGACTTCTTTCAGTTTTTGACGGGCTTCTGTCGCTAAACTATGAATCGCATCATAATCGATGTTCTCTGGAATTTTTTTGTTTTCCATCCGCTTCATCTTCTCAACTTGCTGCAATGATTTTTGAATATAGCCTTCATATTTGGTCTGTATTTCAACTTGTTCAGCCACTTCATCATCCACTTGTTTGTCATCATCCATCAGTTCGATGATGGATGCATAATCCATTTCTGGACGGCGCAGCAGATCAATCGCTAATATGCCGTCTTTAAGTACAGCACCACCATGAGATTCAATGATTTTCTGAGTTCGTTCGGATGGTTTAATGCGGTAGTTCGACAACCGGTTGATTTCCTCGGAAATAGCGTCAAGTTTCAGCTGGAATTTAGCATAGCGCTCGTCAGAAATAAGTCCGATGCGGTGTCCTAGTTCAGTGAGACGAATATCTGCATTGTCATGACGAAGCAGCAGGCGGTATTCCGCACGACTCGTCAGTAGACGGTAAGGTTCATTTGTCCCTTTAGTGACAAGATCATCAATCAGCACACCGATATATGCATCCGCTCGTCCTAAAATGACGGGTTCATGATTCAATACTTTGGCTGCAGCATTAATACCAGCCATCAACCCCTGACCTGCCGCTTCTTCGTAACCAGAAGTGCCGTTAATCTGTCCCGCTGTAAAGAGTCCGTTGATCTTTTTAGTTTCAAGTGTCGGCCATAGTTGAGTAGGCACGACTGCATCGTATTCAATCGCATAACCTGCACGCATCATATCAGCATTTTCAAGTCCAGGAATCGATTGCAGCATTTGACGCTGAACATGTTCCGGCAGGCTGGTAGACAATCCCTGCACATATACTTCTTTCGTGTTGCGCCCTTCTGGTTCAAGGAAGATCTGATGACGCGGTTTATCGTTGAAACGGACAAATTTGTCTTCGATTGAAGGACAATAGCGCGGTCCTGTTCCTTTGATCATACCGGAATACATCGCAGATAAATGAAGATTGTCATCGATGACTTGATGCGTTTTATCATTCGTATAAGTCAGCCAGCATGGCAGCTGATCAAGTATATATTCTGTTGTTTCGTAGCTGAACGCACGTCCGACATCATCGCCCGGCTGTATTTCAGTTTTGGAGTAATCAATAGTACCCCCGTTAACCCGCGGCGGTGTCCCTGTTTTAAAACGCACAATATCAAAGCCAAGGTCACGTAAATGATCAGCAAGTGTGATAGATGGCATCTGGTGGTTAGGACCTGATGAATATTTAATATTACCAAGGATGATTTCACCGCGCAGGAATGTGCCGGTAGTCAGAACCACAGCATCTGCATAATAAGTAGTCCCGATGACAGTTTCTACACCTTTTACTTGACCGTCTTCAATAATCAGACGCTCAACCATGCCCTGCATAATATCAAGATTATCCTGATTTTCTATAACTTCCTTCATTTCCTGCTGATACAATACTTTGTCTGCCTGAGCACGGAGTGCGCGGACCGCAGGACCTTTACCTGTATTTAACATACGCATTTGAATATGTGTTTTATCAATCGTTTTGGCCATTTGGCCGCCTAGTGCATCAATCTCACGGACGACAATTCCTTTTGCAGGTCCACCGACAGACGGATTACAAGGCATAAAAGCGACTGAATCTAGACTAATCGTCAGCATCAGCGTTTTTGCACCTTTACGAGCAGAAGCAAGCCCTGCTTCTACGCCTGCATGACCGGCACCGACAACAATTACATCATAATGTTCCAACTTATTTCCTCCTTATTTACCAAGACAGAACTGACTGAATAACTGATCAATCAAACTATCTGACACTTCTTCTCCAATGACTTCTCCGAGTAGTTCCCATGTTCTAATCAAATCTATTTGTACGATATCAATCGGGACACCTGCTTCTGCAGCTGTCATAGCATCGTTAATGGTTTGTTTAGCTTGCTTCAATAAGCTGATATGTCTTGCATTTGACACGTACGTCATGTCCTGCGACGCGACCTCTCCTTGGAAGAACATTCTACTGATTTCCTCTTCCAGTGCGTCAATACCACTTTGTGACAGCATAGATGTATGAACGACAGGCACATCGCCGACCATTTGTTTTACTTCATCCAGATCAAGCTGCTGCTCAAGGTCAGTTTTGTTAATAATGACAATGACATCTTCGTCTTTAATCAAGTCGGCCAGCTGATAATCGCTTTCTGTGAGCGGCTCATTATAGTTGAGCACATATAGAATTAAATCCGCTTTTTTTAGTGCTTCTCGACTGCGTTCCACACCAATCTTCTCGACGATATCTTCAGTTTCACGAATACCTGCTGTATCTACCAGTCTGAGGGGTACGCCGCGGACATTGACGTACTCTTCCAGTACATCACGTGTCGTTCCTGCAACTTCTGTGACAATCGCCTTGTTGTCTTGAATCAAATTATTCAACATTGAACTCTTTCCGACGTTCGGTTTACCGATAATAACCGTCGATAGTCCTTCGCGGAGTATTTTGCCCTGCACACCTGTCTGCAGTAGGCCGTCAATCGCTGAATCAATCTTCTCTGCTTCACTTAACAGAAACTGCGTCGTCGCTTCTTCAACATCATCATATTCTGGATAGTCGATATTCACTTCAACCTGCGCCAATATTTCAAGGATTGATTGTCTCAGTCCTTTGATCATTGTCGACAGCCGGCCCTCTATCTGGTTCATCGCGACTTTGCTCGCGCGGTCTGTTTTAGAGCGGATGAAATCCATAATTCCTTCTGCCTGAGACAAATCAATACGGCCGTTCAAGAAGGCACGTTTTGTAAATTCACCGGGTTCAGCCATACGTGCACCGTTTGATAACGTCAGTTCCAAAATACGGTTGACCGTCATAATACCACCGTGGCAGTTAATTTCAACGATATCCTCACGAGTAAATGTTCTCGGGGCTCGCATGACCGCGACCATCACTTCTTCTATGATGTTACCGGAGACTGGATCAACAATATGGCCATAATTGATCGTATGACTCTGAACATCACTCAATGAAGTCTTTCCTTTATATAGACGATCTGCAATCGTCACCGCTTCTGGTCCGGATAGCCTGACGATAGCTATCGCACCTTCACCCATCGGTGTTGAGATGCTCGAAATTGTATCAAAATCCATAGTATCTCCTCCATCATAGTCATTTGTTGATTGTAGAACGAACGACTAAAAATTAAAATCAATATGCTTTGAATAAAGAGATTAACTCTAAAAACAAAAGTTTTTAGAGTTAATTCATTAATGTTATCTAGCTTTTATCACTAAATATCTGTTAGGTTCTCGTCCTTCAGAATGAGTTTCAATATCTTTCATACCAGCCAGCACTTGATGCATAATTTTGCGTTCATAGTTCGGCATCGGATCAAATCTGACAGTACTGCCCGTCGCTCTTGCTTTGCCGGCCATATTCAGCGCCAATGTCTGCAGTGTTTCTTTTCTTTTAGCACGATAATTCTCGATATCGAGCGTAACGATAACAAAACTTTTTTGAATATGCTGGAAATAAGTCTGAGCAAGCACTTGCAATGCATTCAATGTTTGTCCTCGTTTACCGATAATTCTAGCAGCGTCTTGTGAAAATAACTCAATGGTAATTTCGTTACCTTTAATATGACACGTACTATCGACTGTAATACCCATCGATTGAATAATCGCCTCTACATAAGCTGCTGTCTTCTCTGCATTGTCCGGCAGTCTGCGCCGTGCATCTGATAATACCGGTACTTCGTCAGCAGCCTGCTGTTCAGCTTCCGGCTCAACAAAAGGTTCTTTCGCAGTGATTAATTCATCTAATGAGGTCAGCTTTTTGAGCACTGGATCAATAACGATTAAGTTGACTTCTGCATTCTGCTGTCCAAATCCGAACAATCCTTTTTTCCCTTGATTGATCACTTCAATTTTCACTTGGTTTTCTGTGATATTCATATCACTTAACCCTAACTGAACCGCTTCTTCTACTGTTCTGCCTGTGAAACTCTTCTGCAGCACAAGCACAGCCCCCTTCTATTTAATACGTTTATTGAATCCTTTGGCAATTTTCATCACGTGTTCAAGACTGCTGTTAATTTCATCTACAGACATGTCGTTGGCTGGTTTTCTTGCAATCACGATAAAATCTGCTGGAATGATATCTTCCTTATGTTTTGTGAAACTTTCTCGGATAGACCGTTTAATGCGATTTCTTACGACGGCATTTCCCAACTTTTTAGACACTGATATTCCCAGCCTGAAATGATCCTGCGTGTGGGAATCATAACGATAAACGATAAACTGACGATTCGCGACTGACTTGCCGTGCTTATAAATCATCTGAAAGTCTTCGTTTTTCTTAATTCGATATTTCTTTTCCACTGTCTCCACTCACTTCCAGGCCCGCATTTTATACAATTATACTAGATGAGACCCCCGTTTTAAACCAAAAAAAAGACCACTGCGAGAGTGATCTTAAGCTGATAATACTTTTCTGCCTTTACGACGACGACGTGCAAGAACTTTACGTCCGTTTTTAGTGCTCATACGTGCACGGAAACCGTGAACTTTACTATGTTTACGTTTATTTGGTTGATAAGTACGTTTTACCACTTAGGACACCTCCTATTAAATTGATTCATCTATGTTTCACTTTTTATGTGATTGACAATAACTACTGAAGTATAACAAATTACATTCCACCTTGCAACTACTAAAAAGATGGAAGCATCAAAAAAGTTATACACTTATCCACATCTTAATTTCACTGAATTGTGGATAATTAAAAATGAATGTCTGAACTATTCACAGTCATCTCACGGGTAACCCACAAATCCACAAGTTGGTATAAAGAGTGCTGTGACTTTTGATAACTTTGTGGATAACTATATAAATTGATTGATATTATTGCATTTATTTGATAATATTTTGTTATATTTCGTGTGAAAAACTATGCACTTGTATTTATTTATCCACACATTGTGAATAAATTGTGGATAAATATTCACACCCTGTGCTTAAAATTATACACAATGTATGATGCTGTGTATAACTTCCGAAAAAATTTTAATGAGAAAGAGGCACAAT